>JOKI01000001.1 GCA_000722615.1 Pseudorhizobium pelagicum
TCGGCGGCGGGGTTGCCTACTCGGTCTTGAGCCCGCCGCTGCAGGAAATTCACGCCAGGCTGAGGGCGGAATTCCTGACATGGCTTGGCCCGCAGGACAGGCAGACATGGCAACCACACATCACGATCCAGAACAAGGTGTCGACATCGAAAGCCGACGCACTCTACCATGAGCTCAGCCAGAGCTTTCAGGCTCATTCGATCCAGATCCTCGGGCTCGACCTATGGGACTATCTGGGCGGACCCTGGCGACACGCGAAATTCGCCCCGTTCCATGGCATCGATCAACCCGCCGCAGCGACACCGTGAGACGTGGGCGGGCTCAGGCCCTGAAGCGGTCGACGGCCGTCAGATACCGGGTTGGCGGATCCGCTTCCGGATACTGATAGATCTCGGTGCGCAGATAGCRRAGYTCGCCCTCCAGGTCYGGCTCGTCTACCTCKATCCACCASGACTTCGGCCGRCCTKCRCTTCCGTCGGACCAGCGATAGCCGCGTGCCTTGAGATGGTCCTTGAGGTCGTATGGACTGTTTTCTGCAAAGATGCGCACCCGTGATCGCTGGCTTGCCCTATGCAGTTCGGCAAATGCCGTCGTCGGATGCGTATCGTCCGCGCGTGCGAGGATTTCCAGCAGCGCAAAGCAGTCGTCGACCGCGCGATGGCCATCGTGGAAGAACCCSGCCTGCCCGACCAGATAGCCRAGCTTYGTCCCCTCGAAACCGCGCMGCCGCCAATCGATCTCGGAATTGGAGCAYGCCCAGGCCTTGCCCGAGAARACCGGCGAAAASGCTTCGCAAAAAGGACGGTCRAAGCCGGCGTTATGGGCGATGATCAGATCGGCCGGTTCRATGAAYGATCGCAGCGCCYGCATGTCGATGACCTGGCCCGCCACCATCTCRTTGGTGATGCCGGTKAGCYTGGTRATCTCSGYGGGRAYSGGCAYGCSYGGYTGCTGCAGGCCGGYATAGGTTCCGGTGACATCGCCAATGGCGCCCTGCGCATCRAAGGTGAAGGCRATGACRCCAACTTCGATGATCTCGTCCTTGCGGTGGCTGAGACCGGTGGTTTCCGTGTCGAGAATGATGCCCTTGAAGGGAAACTCGGGGCGGATGACTTCAGCGATCTGTCGTGGCTCGAGCTTTCGCAGAATGCGATAGCGGCCGGTGGAGGCAAGGTGGGCGACCATCTCATCGTCGTCCATCGGCGCACTGGCCGGCTGCGTGACGCGCACATCGGCAACGGCAAGCCCCTGCGGCATGCTTGGCACATTGGCAAACATGTCGAACTGGGCAATTTCTCCGGCGGCAACCCCTTGCGTCATATTCTCAGAACTAACATGCACAGCCATCGTGGTCATCTTGGATGACGGGTGTTTTCCACAGACAGCGACATCGGAAATGATCGCAGTTCGATAAACGCTGTTTGCTAAACCCGAGCGTTCCGCAATTGAAGCTTGCTCGCCGACCGGGGCAGGACGCAAGGCGGTATGGCATGATCTGCTTCTGCTTGCGAAATGTGCCAATTGTAGTTTTAGACCAGCGCTTGTAAACTCGCGAGCACGACTTACCGCCGCTCCGGCACCCTCCATCCGAACCGGGACAATCAAGCGCCAGCGATGAAATCAAGCCTCGATCACATGCCACTGCGCAAGCAGCGCGAGCTTTCCCGCGTGCTGGAGATCCTGCACGAGGAGTTCGAGGATGCCCTGAARGRGGGRACGGCGGAYTTCAAGAAGCGCGGRCGGATCCTGAAGATCATCCTGTTCGGCTCCTATGCCAAGGGCGGCTGGGTSGAYGAGCCCTTCACGATGAAGGGCTATCGCTCWGACTTCGAYCTGCTGGTCATCGTCAACAATCGCAAGCTCTGCGAYTTTGCCGAATACTGGCACAAGGCCGCCGACCGGCTGATCCGCGACAAGGCGATTGAAACGCCGGTCAGCTTCATCGTCCACTCCCGCCGTGAGGTGAATGCCTACCTCAAGGAGGGGCAGTACTTCTTCTCCGACATCCGTAAGGAAGGGATCGTCCTGTATGAGCTAGACGACGAGCCATTGGCCGAGCCGCAGACCCCGGCGCCGGCTGACCGCCTTCAGATAGCTCAAGCGCACTTCGAGAACCGCATGAAGCTGTTTCGCCAATTCGTTGAGGGGGCAGAATTCCATGCCATGCGAGGCAATCTCGCCGTCGCGGCATTTGACGTGCACCAGTCACTAGAGCAGGCTTATTCCTGCGTCCTTCTAACTCTGGGCAACTACGCTCCTCCCTCCCATAATGTTAAATTTCTGCGGTCGCTTGCCGAGGAACAGGACCGACGTCTGGCAGAGGCGTTTCCACGTGATCAGCATCGCGAACGCGCTTGGTTCAACACGCTGAACGAAGCTTATGTGAAGGCACGTTATTCGAAACATTTTGAGATGAGTGAAGGGGCACTGCTGTGGCTGGGAGAGCGCACTGCAGTCCTTCAGGAATTGGTACAATTGATATGTGAAGAGCACATCGTGCGGCTACGCAGTGAGATCGACTGACCATTTTGGTTCGGATAAGCGCAAAGAAACGCCACTGCTTCTGGTCTTTGAAGGGTAGCGAACCAAAGTCCCCTGCCTTGGAATTTCCGCATAACAGGTTCCGTTGGGAACAAGGAACCTGGGCGCAAATTGGAGGTGTGAGCTTTGGAAGCCGGCACTTTGTCGCTTACGTCGAGGTGATTGGCGATCTCTAGGTAAGCGCTAATTTCGGCGCACCTTTTACCACCGACGCCTCTGCCGCATGAAGTGTCCACTTAAAATAGGTGGACGCCAAATATGAGTGACGAAGAGCAGAAACTGCGAGTGCGGCTTGTGGGGCGTGATGGGCGACGCCGCTATGATCCATCATCAAAGGCCCGGCTTGTAGCCGCCTGCCTTGAGCCTGGGGTTTCCATATCAGGCCTGGCGCTTGCCCATGGGGTCAACGCGAACGTTCTCCGCAAGTGGGTCAAAGATGCCAGGGAATCCGGGTTGCCAACGGTATCATCACGATCGGCGTTTATCCCGGTCATAGCCACCGACTGTGGCCGGCCTGATGAGGCCCGCTCGCTGGATGTGGAGGTCGCACGAGGTGAAAGCCAACCGGGATCACTGGGGCGGACAGCAGGACCTTGTAGTTCTTCCAAGATCAGGGCGTTGCTGCCGAACGGCGTGAAGCTTTCGCTGGAATTTGGGGATGTGGATGCGTTGACGGCAATCATCGGAGCGCTTTGCCATGTTCAGACTAGGCGCTGATCTCAAGGTCTACCTGCATCGCGAGCCCATCGACTTTCGCGCCGGCATCAACAGCCTTGCTGTCCTGGTGCAGGAGACGATGGAGCTCGACCCGTTTGCGCCTGCAGTCTTCGCCTTTTGCAATCGCCGCCGCGACCGGATGAAGTTGTTGTTCTTCGATCGGTCCGGTTTTGTGATGGTCCTGAAGCGATTGACCGAGGACAGGTTCCGGTGGCCGCGCCGGGAAACGGCGGTGGTGTCGCTTTCGACGGAGCAATTACACTGGATTCTCGACGGCATCGATATTGATGCGATGGTCCGCCATCCGGTTCGGCAATACCAGATCGCCGGGTGACGGCTCTGAACGTCTTCGGTTGACGGAGCGAAACGGTTCAGATTCAAGAATCTGATGATCCGACCCGGCGAACCCAGCATTGCGGAACTGATGGCGCAATTGGCGGCGAATGCTGCCGAAATCGCCGCGCTGAAAGCCGAGAAGGAAGCGCTCAGCGCCCGCGTGGTCAAGCTCGAGGAAGAGTTGGCGCTGGCGCGGCTCCATCGTTTTGCACCGAAGAGCGAAAAGCACGTCGATCGCCTCTTCAATGAAGCCGAGCAGGTTGTCGATGAAGACGACGGCGACCGCGAGGACGGCGAGGTGATTGACCTGCCGGACACCGGTCTGCCACCCGCCGAAAGCGGGCCGGGAAAGAAGCGCGGCCGCAAGCCTTTGCCGGAACACCTGCCGCGCGAGCGCGTCGAGTATGATCTTGCCGACGACCAGAAGGCCTGTCCTTGCTGTCGCCATCAAATGCATCGCATGGGCGAAGCCGTCACCGAACAGCTCCATGTCGAGGTGAAGGCCAAGGTCCTGCAGAATGTGCGGTTCAAGTATGCCTGCCGTCATTGCGACCGGACCGGCATCAACACGCCTGTTGTCCTCGCACCGATGCCCGCGCAGCCCTTGCCGGGCAGCATCGCCACGGCCTCGACGCTGGCCTTCGCGCTCGTCCACAAATATGTCGACGGCACGCCGCTTTACCGCCTGGCCCAGGCCTTCGAGCGCGCCGGCGTTCCCATCAGCCGCGGCGCTCTCGGGCATTGGGTGATCGGATCGAGCGAGAGGCATCTCTCCCGCATCTACGATGCGCTGAAGCTCCGGCTTCGGGCCCAACCGCTCGTCCACGGCGACGAGACGACGGTCCAGGTTCTGAAGGAAAAGGACAGGGAGGCCACCAGCACATCTTATATGTGGGCGTATCGGAGCGGCGAGGACAGCAACGAGCCGATCGTGCTTCTCGACTACCAACCCGGCCGCGGCCAGATTTATCCGCAGGCCTTCCTCGGTGACTACCACGGCATATTGATGAGCGATGGCTATACCGCATGGCGTACGCTGGCAGGGGCTACCCATCTGGGGTGCATGGCCCATTCCAGGCGTCGCTTCGTGGATGCCCTGAAGACAAGGAAGAAAGGCGGCGGGCCACCGGAGCAGGCGCTGAAGTTCTTCGAGCAGCTCTACCGGATCGAAAGCCAAGCCAGAGGAGAAAAGGCGGAAGCTGGAGAAACGCAAGCTGACTGCATTCGCCG
The DNA here is from genome assembly GCA_000722615.1 of Pseudorhizobium pelagicum. GTDB lineage: Bacteria > Pseudomonadota > Alphaproteobacteria > Rhizobiales > Rhizobiaceae > Neorhizobium > Neorhizobium pelagicum. The sequence continues at coordinate 4,825 of JOKI01000001.1, forward strand.
TTTCCGCCAGCAGCACAGCGTCCCCATCCTGAGCGCCCTAAAGGCATGGCTCGATGACATCGCGCCGAAGGTCTTGCCCGACAGCAAGATCGGTGACGCCGTATCCTATACCCTGAATCAGTGGGAATACCTGACGCGCTATACCCAAGACGGCAGGATGCCGATCGACAACAACCTCCTTGAGCGCGATATCAGGATTTTTGCCACTGGAAGAAAATCCTGGCTGTTCAGCGATACTGCGGACGGAGCCAAGGCCAGTGCCGTCGTCTACAGCATCATGCTGACCTGCCGCGCCTGCGGTATCGAACCCTTGGCTTACTTGCGCCACATCCTCAGCGAATTGCCGCAGCGCGCATCGGATGCCGACATCTCCGACCTGCTGCCATTCAACTTCGCCAGGACCGCTACTGCCTGATCCCAGACGAACGTCTGACAGCCACGACGGTCAAACGACACGCGTCAACGTGCAGGGAAATGAGCGCTTACATCTCTAGAACGGCCAGCGAAGGCTGGACAGGCTCCCAAAAGCGCATACCACCACGCCTGGCGGCACGACCGACTTGAATGTCGTCTTCATTGCATCCTCGATGGACCGCAGAAGGTACGAAGAGCACGTTGGTCGAGTTCACTGAGCTTTCCGTCGCCATTCCATTCCGGATTGCAGTAGTTCATGATCGAATTCAGATCGTATTTGGTGACGTTTAGACCCTGAGCGTTGTGCCGGTTACCTGCTCGGCCCAAGCGTGAGCCCAAGCAGAGCGTATAGCAAACCCGCGCATCCCATCCTCACCAAAAAAAACGCCTGCCCAGACAGGCGTGGCATCGCAAGTTAACACCCAGGCGCCGGAGTCCCCTTGGGTGGGCATGGCAGCCGTCAGGTGGCCGAGAGCGCCCCCTATGGGGAGACGGGGTTGCGGCTTCAGCTCGATGGCGTCACGAAAGCAATAATCGGTGCCGCCCTTGGAAAAGGCGTAGCTGATGGCAAGTGCGCCAAGCTTGCAGCGGGTACGCCCGGCAGCGCCGTCTATCGTAACATCCTGGCCTATTGTAAGATGCCGCAACGCCCCCCAGCGTTGGACCTGAAGGCGTCACCAACAAATCAACCAGCGCCAGGTCGAGCATGTTTACGGCGGGCCCATTACCGGGGGAGGGATTGGGCGCGGCCAGGACGACCGGATCACAAACCGAACCGGTGGATAGGGAGACAAGAGTCGTGTCTGCACGGCAGCTGCCAATCTTTGACCCGGCTTGGTCGCTAACGGCATCACCGGCTGCAGCAACATGTGCACAAGTCATTCCTAAGGCTTTGCCAGCCAGGTCGTACAGCGTCCCGCCATAAGTACCAGATTTGGTTCCTCCGGCCACAACGCCATCCCCGCCAACAAGAGCAAGTCGGGCATGTGGTCGCTCCTCTAGGCGCGCCGAAGCGGTACTTTCGGCCACCAGCGCCACCAGGCGACGTAGGCTTTCTGTGTCATCACGCTTTGTGCCTTCGTGCAATACAGGCGTTCGAAGGGGGCCATGGATGATAGTCATGATTACGGGGCCACTAAGTTCCGGCAGACCCAGGCTACTTCGCAAGTATCCCCATAGGCCGACACTCCTTTTGAGGTCGCGTCGGCGGTAACCTTGGAACGACCAACGCGCAAACTCGCCATGAAAATTAAACCCTCTTTGGCGCCAGTAGGACTGATAGAAGTTGTCGAGCTGCTCCCGCGGGACGAAGCCCTGCTCGATATCGTCGGCTAGCAGCCACAGAGGGTCGACGTCGAGAGCGTAGCCACGAACGATGTCAATTTGCGATGTCTGTTTCGCCAACGCTGTCATCGTTTCCGAGTTGTCAAAGTATGCTCTCAAATCTTCGTAGGTCGCCATGCGGGTCACTCGGCCTTGGGTTCGACGAGCCCGGCGACGAACGTAAACACCGGAGCTAGGAGGGCGGCATAGAAGACATCATAGATTTGGTATATCAAGAAGATAGACCCGCTGAGCGTATAGGCCCATAGAATGAAAGCTACCGTTGATATCGCAGCATGGAGCTTCCATGGCTGCCCCACCGCCGCTCCGCGACGTAGGTAGACCGGCGTTCCGAGGATACCGAGCAGTAGGAATGCCCAAGCAAGGCCAACGGCGATCGGCGGCCATCCGCCTTGGGGAGGAACACCGGCTAGGTTGTGATGAGACACCAGCAGCTTGTCAGCAAAGGTGTAGAACGCGACCGACTCCGCCGGAATGTATTTTATCAGGCGCTCCTTGAACTTGTCAGGGGGCGTGTCTTTCACACTGTTGCCGGCAAAGCGGGCATTGGAGGCACTTGCAGGGACGACAAGTCTAGACATGATGACTCCACAATGACTGCTGTTAATCCTGTCTGATGAGGGACTCCTCTACGGAGGGGTCCCTCGATGGCTTCTTGGCGCTTCGGCCATGAACTTCTTCAACGCGGATTCAAACAGCTCCGGGCTGACACCTGCGGCGTTCTTCGCGTTGCCGCCACGATAGTAGCTATCTCCTCGCTGCAGCGCTATATGCGCTCCTTGGGTCGCCGTCAGTACCGGGACAGCGGCCCACTCCTGGGCCACAGCCAGCGCGAATGTGTGGTATTTCGCATCGCTACGATCAGAATCGATGAAATCTTGTCCTTTACGGACCTCCATCAGGAGGTGATAAGCGATCTTGTCCTGAGCGTCTGAGTTGAACAGATCTCTGAGGGCGTGGCCGGCCCTCGCATAGTTGCCCCGAAGGGTGTCATGCACGATCTGGTACTTGCCGCACGCGTTGCGTCCGCCCAGTTGGGTCTGCGCCGCGAGAACCTCAGCAATAGTCATCATTGTGAGCTTCTTCGGAAGGCGGTCCTCTTTGTTGTCCACCACCTTGAGATAGCTCCCACGGGACTCGTACTGGGCGATGAAGTCCAAGAGGCCAAAGGCGCCTGTTCGCAATCCCGGCCTTCCGCCATTGGCTAGATCTTCAATTAGCGCTGCGGATACCAACCCCCCAAGGCGCTGTTCAACCGGAGCCCTAGCGTTTGCGAACTCGCTAGCAATGATGAGTTCAACCTCGGATCTGGACGTCTGCGATCCTCGCGGAAACAGATGGCCATTCTGTGCAATGACAGCCTCCTCGATTGCCGCCTTGCCTGCAACAGTGCTCGAGATGCTGTCCTCATTTTTCAGCTGTGCGAAGCGAATGAGACTGTCTTCACCAATGCAATGCCCGAGCCGAAGCATCCAAGCAGGCGCTTCCAAACTCGGCGCCCGCGATTTCAATGCGAACTGCAAACGGTTTGCATAGGCCGCCGCGAATATGCACTGCGCGGACGGCTTGACCCTATCAAGGTCGGCATAGCCGTCGAGAAGGCTCCCGTAATTGGTATCTCCCGCCAACATTGACCACGTCGTCGTCGCAAAGCGGAACGGGCCGATTGGACCAGCGCGATCGGCATTCGCGTCGCTTCGTCCCTGGCTGTCGGTGTTGGTCCAACGACTCTCTACCCAGGCCAGAAGCAAAAGATACTCAACATTCATCCCACCGGCGCCGCGAAACCCCGAGGTGAACTGGGCGGCACGGTCCGCAGCGTCGAAGAACTCTTCTTCTTCCAGCGCCGGCAAGGACGTTTCCAGCAAGGGCGTCACATCGTCCAAGTGATTTTCCTTTACCCACCAGTCCTTCCCGTCAGCGCGCCGCTTGACCTTCAGCCTACCGTTTCGAACTGTGCCATCCCCCTCGAATTGCTCCGGCGCGGGTCCAGCGAAAGCTGATGCTACGGCAGCGTCCGAGGTGGAAAAAAGTTCGACCTGCATAACAGCAGACTGGTAAGTGATCATGGCCCACTCCCTGGATTAAGGTCTTTGAACAGCTGGAAATCGATGTAGTCTCCTTGAAGCTGAAGCGATTGACGCTTCTTCTGAATCGCCCGGCGCAAGTCCGGCGTGATCCTGTCCTCACCCGACGGCACAGCCACGCTCAGCTTCGTCGCAAGTTCGGCGATCACCCTTGTTCGATAGAGCTTAACTGACTCTGCTGAGGCGTTGGGCAGATCCCACGCTGCATCGTGGAAGATCCTCCTCTCAAAGGCGCTCTTGAAGCCGAGATCACTGCAGGTTGGAGGTCTTAGGAGGCTGTCGATTTCCTTCGGCGTAAGACCCGCCTTCTCGTCCGTGACCGCCACGGTTACAGTAGGCTCCATTCTCCACTGCCGGATGGCGCGCCTGGTCGCCGGCCCAAACTTACGATCCGGTGTCACACAGAGTGCCGCCTGAATGGTTTCAACCTGAAACGCCTCAAGTTTTCGTTCCACGTCGTTGACAGCACCAACAACTGCTGTTCCGACTGGAGCGGGTGTGAGAGGCTTCCTGGGATCGAAAGCTCTGACATTCTGGATCACGGGCGCTATGGCCTCAAGCGTCTTGCGCGCGTCGGCCTGGAAATCGACTGCGCGCCCCTCAACGCTCGCAAGCGCCAATTCGTTGAAGTCGGTCGTGATCGATAGAGGCGTGCAAATCCACTGGAATTCTCGCCACGTACGGATGAGCTGCGGGCGCGAAGAGATGTTCCTTGCTAGGGCTGCCTGTTCGAAAGCATTCTGCCGTTCGTCCACAATCTTCAGGATATTCTGCACCGTCAGCCCCTCAAGGGGGTCAAGACGCGATGTATCGTAAAAGGCATTTGCAGCAGTCGATGAGAGGATTAGGTAGGAAAATAGACGCGCGCCAGCCTCCTCAAGCGTCAGGACACCGCTGATGAAAGCTTGTATTGCTGTGGTGCCATTCTTGAACTGCCTATCGCGGAGGCGCTCCTGAAATAGAAACTGGACGTAGGCTCTGCATCCGAGTCTAATTTCCCCGAAACCAGCCTGCAGGAGAGGCGTATAACTGTCGGAGCTCAGCTGGCACCTGGGAGGAACGCCTGCGGTGAGAAGGCCGGCATCCCGGCACATCACCGCGATGTAGGAGTCCAGATTGGCAGACGCGCGAGATGCACGTGGATAATTCAGCTCGTAACCGGGCCCGTGCGAGAAACTAATTCCGTTAGAAGCCTCGCAGGATACAAGAAAAAGCACTAGCAAGGCTGCAGCAGCACGCAACAGCATTTGACCTGCCCTCATATGCCAAGTCCGGCTTGGCGCCGCACGCGCACTTCGAATACAACCTTCAGCAAAGAGAAGTGTTTTCTTAGAAAACGTTTCTGCTACTCACGTTGTCACAGATGCATGTATTAGTTTTGCTGGCGCTGGCGGACCTAGGATTTTTGAAGACTAAGGCTGCAAAAACCTTGAACTCCGGCAGATCTCGAAAGTCCTTCAAACCGTCATCTATAGTTTCGCCGTCGCTTTCCCCTTTCTGGGTTTCACCGTAGGCGCGAACCGAAGAGCGTCACTCTTGAACGGGCGCGGCGTCCAGTTTCCATATTTCCGAAGGCCTAACGAGGCCGCCTTCAAAGCCTACGCCAGGGCCACAGGCACCCGCAGCCGAACACGGCGAGATTGGGGTCCCACCTCCGATCGGGACGGTCGGTCTTCCGCTGGGACCACACGGCGTCGTGTTGATGGCGAGATCCTTTCTTGCAACCCCCGGCGGGCAGGAAAGGATCGTGATGCTCTCCGACGACTGATGTTCTCCGTAAAATTCTTCCAGTCCTGGGAACCTCTGGAAGACGTTCTCTTTGTCGTCTGCGCGTGCGGTACTGCTCGTGATCAACATCAGCAGAACGTTCAAATAGAAGAGCATTCGCATTCAGAGCACCTCGCATAGAGTTGTTATCCGGCCGGGTACTGTCTTTGCTGTTGAGATGAAATCCTCCATCTCCTTCACCCTGGCTTCCATCTGTGCTCGGCAAACCGATTTTATTGTCCCCGAATTGGAGCTGGCTTCAAACCTTACCTCGATCTCCTTGGGCTTGATGCGATCAACAGTGTCGATGAAGGCTCCCCATGTTGCGATTTCACCAGTCTTTGGAACATGCAAAATCTCCTTGTAAATAATCTGGCCGGCAGGTAACGCGAAGGGCGCTGCGTCATCTTCCTTGCCCAACCACTTCCCATAGTTTTCTTCATGCATTTTCACAAAGTCACGCCAATGGTAGCTGTACTTCTCACCCGCGAACGAAAACTCGATGTTCGTTGCTTCAACAGATACGGATTTGGCCGGGTCTACCGAGTTCCTGAAGACAACCGGAAATGTCACGGCCATCTGGGAGGCCCTTCTCTCTTCTTCGGTTTTCCCGGGGCCTGCCAGGGTTCGGAAATCTATCACCCTGAGGGGGTCCATTGACAGTTGTCCCGCGGGCGGCTGTAGTGATGTTATCGTTCCCGGTGAGAAGAAGTAAGTCAGCACAAATGCGGCGATACCGCCGCCGGCACGGATGGCGACACCCGGCCCTTTGAGAGTGACACCGAGAAAGCCTGGCACGGTCGCGACAAGGGCTCCGATTGCGAAGGACAGAATGATTCTGACCAACTGATATAGGGACGGCTGAAAAGGTCTGTCGCGTATTACGAGATACATCACGAAGAAGACAATGATGACACCTACCCCCAAGCCCACGCGTCTTTCGAACATTGAATCCCCCAATGAAAAAGATTGCTGCGTTCATCCTGTTGCCGCTCGACCACCTACCGCGTATCTGACGGTAGCGCTCCCCTCGACGTCGACGGTTGCCTAATTACCCGGCCAAGCCGGCGCAGTTCTTCAATAGCACAATTACTTCCTGCCCCGGCTTGATGAAGCCTTCGCCATCCAAGTCATACTCTTGGATCTCGCCGCCCAACGACTCCGTATCGCCATAGTGCCGCCGATGACTCGAACAACGTCAGCTGTGACCTCCACGGCGAGGTCCGAATGACTACTATATGGCCAACACGTTTGGCAAAATCCTTGGCGCTCTTGCGTTTGCCGTTCCAGCCTGTTGCGAGAGGTTGGAGATATACCGGGCACCGTCCTGAAAGACCGGAAGAATGCCGAAGCCCTCCTTGGAAAGGAACTTCGCCTCGTCGGGGATGATCGTTTTCGGACGAGCTGAGCACGCACAATACTGGATAAGCGTGTCGACGCCGCTCTGCCTGAGAAAGCACAAGAAAGCGAGTCCGGCATTATTGTTCAGTCGAACGCTAACATCGCCCGCAGACCAGCCAGCCGCATTCGAGAAGCCACATCGATAGGACATCTATTCCCCCAGATATCGTTGTCCAAGCTCTCGTAGCTGGCGACCGCAGCGATGAAAGTGGCTGTCAACCCCATAGACTCCAGGCAGCCACCTCGGATCGTCCCGTCAGGGCAGCATTTTCACGCGATACCCAGAGATTAATCTAAGAACAGAGAATCCGTTCTACGCGCTGATGCCACAGCCTGCAAAACACCACAATTATCTGGCAACGAGAGGTACAATCTGTCCACGCGTTGCTTCGTCAAACATACTAATTCTGACATTACATCAGGAACGTATGATACTCATGCCCAAAGAAAACGCAACACATTTCGCACCGACTACAGGATACTCTAATCGCCCCCTTTAACTGCTACTCTACGGTATTCGGTTCACTTGATCCTTTACGCACCACCTAAGTGTTCAGAAGTCATGGCCGCCACTTGTGCTCGGTTAGGCGCAGCTCTTTGGTACGATCAATCCCGGCGTTCACCGATCCGCTGCCCAAGAAAAGGATCGTAACCGGTCCGGCCGCGATGCCAGAAGCTCCGGGTGAGGTATCCAAATCGCAGAAGCGTCGTCACCAAACGGCACGGCGCATCTCTCGAAAACGCATACGCCGACCCATGCGCAGAGACGGCGTTGAGCATGTCCTCCGACGCCTTCAACTGCCAGGATGAAGCCTCAAACGGAGGTAGCTGCAATACGTCGGAAACGCCTTTCATTTCGAGATCAAGGCTGGTGACGATCACATGCCAGGATCCGAAGAGTTTACGGCGCCGATCGGCAGGGTTTCAGTTGGCCAATAGTTGCGCGTCGTCGAATGCTCGTACGGCAGCCTCTTGTCGGCACGTATCAGTTCGACCAAGGCTGGATGCGGGTAAACTTCTATCGGATGGGCAGCTCGGATTTCGATATATCGTCAAGAACTGATTACCCCGGTTCGAAGGCCAGTGTCCGCGAGATTCTGGATCTGGCAAATTCCTACTATCAGGCCGCCCACGTCTTGTTTGGCGAAAGCCAGAAGAACCTCGTACCACTATCATCCGCCCCGGCGCGGATGGCTGCGATCCATGCCATCGAACGATACGTGAATGCGTTCTTGAGACATGAGGGTGTTGCTCCCGGAGAAATCCGTAAACGGATGCACGATCTTGATGAACCGACCCTGGTCGACAAGCTCAAACTCCGGAAAAGGACGGCTCTGCACCTGAAGGTAATGACTGCAAGGCGAGAGTACCTGATCGCGCGCTACGCCCCGGAGCGAGTGACCGATCACACTGAACTGAACCGGCTGTCTGCAACTCTGGTGGAGGTCATGATGAAGGTGGACAATTACGTGGCCTCCTCCGATAGATTTTCCCGTACCCAGCGAGACGTGTCCGCACCGCCGGCTGCTTCCTCTCAAAGGCGGCGGGGTTAAGCCGCAGGTTCGGGCTTCCCGGTTGCTGGTGCCCTCCTGCTTCCCCTGCGGATACTGTGCTGCTGACTGTTGCCCGAGGTGTTCAAGTGATGTGATATCACGTGGTTGAGACGGGATTCATGCCATGCGACTGACACGTCTTGAACTCTATGAGCGGGTTTGCAACGCGCCGCTGAGCAAGCTCGCCCCGGACTTTGGCCTTTCCGGCACGGCGCTGGCCGCAATTTGCAAACAGCACCGGATCCCCTATCCCGGCTCAGGATACTGGACGCGCAAATCGCTGGGTCTCGCCGCGGATCTACCTGCGCTCCCGGAAGGATCTGACGAACCTATAGAGCTAGTGCCTCCTGTCGCCAGGCCACGTCAGAAGAAGGCACCTGAAGAGGCTGCAAAACGAAAGGCCAGGGCGGCAGCAAAGGCTCGTCGCCTTGAACGTCACCCCCTTCTGTATGGCGTCGAAGAACACATGCGGAAGACACGGGTTGTGAAGGACGGCGAATTCCTGCGGCCATACAAGAGAATTCTGCCGGATCTGATCTCATCCGGAGAAGCCCTGCCTCGGGCGCTCTCGATTGCAAATGACCTGTACCTCGCACTGGACAGGCAGGGTTATCGGGTACACATCGCGCCGCCCGACGATGGCCACCGTCGCATTCAGGTGCAGGAACAGGAGGTCGAGCGGAAGGACCGGAAATACGGGCGCTACGACACTGGCAGTATCTGGGGACCGGACAGGCCGACGATCTTCTACATCGACACCGTGCCGATAGGACTGACCCTCACGGAGATGACCGAGAGAGTGACGATGAGATACCTCAATGGCGACTATCACCGTGAGGACAGCAGGCTCGTGCGTTCGATGAAGCCCTGGCAGCTGACGCACTCCTGGACGACGGAGCAGGACATGCCTTGCGGCCGCTTCCGGGCCATCGCCTACTCCCCGAAAAATGGCGTCGACTGGTCTGTCAGCTGGCAGGACACGGAGCAGGAACCGCTGGTCAACGCCATTCCGGCCATCTTGAAGACCCTGAGCGCGTCGAGGGACACCCTGAAGCGACTTATGACAGCGGAGGATGAGGCCGAGGCGAAGAGGAAGAAGGAGTGGCAGGAGGAGCGGGAACGCTATGAACGGCGGGAGGATGCCCGCAAGGTCGCTCAGGCTCTTGCCGACAGTCAGCAGCAGCTTGCCGAGACCATCGAGAAGTGGGGCAAGGCGATGGCAGTCGAACGCTTTTTCGCGGATGCGGAGGAACGGCTGGCAGGTGTCGATGGCGAGCGGCGCCAACATCTGGCAGGGCGGCTGGCACTGGCGAGGGCGATGCTGGGAAGCGTGGATCCCCTGGATTTCATCGGGAACTGGCAGGCGCCTGAAGAGAGATACCGGTCGAAATTCGATCCGCCGGAGAAGGCTCCGGCGCATGGCGCCACAAAAGAAGAATGAAGAGTACCGGAGAAATCAGCATAGCGCCGCTCCGCGGGATTTCGGGAGTTCTCGACACGGCACGGGCGGAAAAAGGCCCGCCGCAGGAGCCTCAGCATAGCGCCCGCAGGGGAGGCGGGACCGACCGGCCCCGCTCGGGCCGTTCCATCTGGAGCCGCCACAGCGGCGCGCCCGAAAATTAATCTGTACACCAACCGATCCACCCACCGAACAAAACAGGAACATGTATTGATCGCGAGGGGAAATCCTGTCATTTTGTCAAAAAATGACCCAGCAGCGATTCGAGGACAGCATGCGCCACAGTGCCCGGACGGAATTTACAGCTCTTCGGGAAAAGGCAGGAATGACAGTTGCGCAGGCAGCCGAACTGCTGGACGTTTCACCGAGGACGGCCAGACGGTACGAGGATGGCGAAAGCAAGCCTCGCCGTCTGGAGATAAAGGCCCTTGAGCGGATTGCCCGACAGGGAGCCAAGGAGCCGCCGACACGGTTCCGGTTCATCGACCTCTTTGCAGGCATAGGCGGTCTGCGCCTCGGTTTCGAAAGCATCGGCGGTCACTGTGCCTTCACCTCCGAGTGGGATCCGCACAGCCAGAAAACCTACGCGCTGAACTATCGCGACAACCACGAGATTGGCGGAGACATCCGCGAATTCTCGCAGGATCCCGGAAAGATCCCGGAGCACGACGTGTTGCTGGCAGGCTTCCCCTGCCAGCCTTTCTCGATCGCAGGCGTCTCCAAGAAGAACGCTCTCGGGCGTCCCCATGGCTTCCTCTGCGACACGCAGGGCACGCTGTTTTTTGATACGGCGCAGATCATTGCCCATCACCGGCCTGCGGCTTTCGTCCTGGAGAACGTCAAGAATCTGGAAAGTCATGATGGCGGTCGCACCTTTGCGACGATCATGAACGTTCTCACCAACGAGCTCGGCTATCACGTCCAGCACCGGGTGATCAGCTCTGAGCCCTGGGTTCCGCAGAAACGTGAGCGCGTCTTTATCGTCGGCTTCAGGGAGCCGACGGATTTCGATTTCGGTTCGCTTGTTATTCCCGACCCGAAGAAAGGCCCCAAACTGGGCAGCATTCTGGAGCCGCACGATGAGGTCGATCCCAAGTACACCCTGACGCCCCGGCTCTGGGAGTATCTCCAGAATTACAAGGCCAAACATCAGTCAAAGGGCAACGGATTTGGCTTCAGTCTCTTCGGGCCGAATGACGTAACCCGGACACTGTCGGCGCGCTACTACAAGGATGGGTCCGAGGTTCTGGTCGAGCAGCCAGGGAAAAGGCCCCGGCGGCTCACCCCGCTCGAATGCGCCCGCTTGATGGGTTTTGACCGCGGCGACCGGCGCTTCAAGATCGCAGTTTCCGACACCCAGGCGTACCGACAGTTCGGAAACGCTGTTGTGGTCCCTGTCGTGGAATTTGTCGCGCAGGCGATGGAAGAACACATCATGGCGGCGCTGCGCAAAGCTGAAAACGAGCCGTCGGTCATCGCAGACATCCGGTCTGTAACAAGGCCCGACAGGGTGCTGATGGCCGCGAATGGCTGATATTGTTTCTCCCGAGACCAGAAGCCGGATGATGTCCGGCATCCGGGGCAAGGACACAAAACCGGAAATGATCCTGAGGCGCGGGCTTCACGCCCTCGGGTTCCGTTTCCGTCTGCACGACCGGCGCCTTCCCGGAAAGCCGGACCTCGTGTTTCCGAAGTACCGCGCAGTGATTTTTGCGCATGGCTGCTTCTGGCACGGCCACGACTGTCATCTCTTCAAATGGCCATCCAGCCGACCGGAATTCTGGCTCGCCAAGATCAGCCGCAACAGGGAAGTCGACGCCCGCTCGGAAGCCCTTCTTGCACAGCATGACTGGCGCCGGTGCATCGTGTGGGAGTGTGCCCTGAAAGGGCGGACACGGCTTCCGCTGGAAGACGTGATTGCGGAGTGTGCACACTGGCTCCGGACAGAAGAGCCAGGACTGGAAATCAGGGGGCGGGACACATGAAGAAGGGATCTCTCTCGGACTATTTCCGGGGGATCGTTTTCAAACGCCTCAGCGCGGTGGAAACAACGCCTGCAACGTCGAACCAGCACGAATTCAATGGATCTGCGTCGCTTCGACTCCTTCTCGGGGATGAGGACCGGAAAAACATTCCCACCCGCTTTATCTGGCTGGGCGAGGAGCAGGAAGCCATAACAGTCGAGGGGATGGTCAGCTGGTATGATGCCAGAAGAAGCCACCCCACCCGCACCGAGTATCGCCTCTACTATTTCGGGAATGAAATCACCGGCATGATGTCGGCAGGTGACGTCTTCTTTCTGGCTCTGTGCCGGGACGGATCGGCGATGGCTATTGTAACCCCGTCCGGCACGACCATTCAGAACCAGCTTGTCTGGCTGTTTGGCCTTGAGGATCAGCCGGAATTCCAGTTCACTTTCCAGCAGGTCGAGGGCAACAACGACGCTGAACTCGATTTCGCGGCCCGGTACATTCTCGACGAGCTCGGGCTGGAACTTGAAGAGCCGGAAGCTGACCGGCTGGACGACCTTATCGAGCCATTCGGCCTGAAATTCCCGACAACGAGAGATTTTTCCGAGCTGGCCCGGGCGTCCCTTCCGGATGTCTCGGCACGCGACGATGCTGACGGCGCCCTCGTGGCGTGGATGGAACGTGAGGAACAGCTGTTTCGCAGGCTGGAAAGGCGGATCGTTGCCGAACGCATCAGCAGCGGATTCCAGGTTACCGACGGCGCTGACGTGGACGGATTTCTCCATTTCTCTCTCAGCGTCCAGAACCGCCGGAAATCCCGCGCCGGTTCAGCTCTCGAGAACCATCTCGAGGCCGTCTTCGCCGATCACGGGATTGCCTTTGTAAGGGGGGCTGAAACGGAGAACCGGAACAAGCCGGACTTTCTCTTTCCGGGCCAGAGTGAATATCGCGACCTCGCCTTTCCTTCGGAACGTCTGACGATGCTTGGCTCGAAATCGACACTCAAGGACCGCTGGCGCCAGGTCCTGTCTGAAGCAGAGCGGATCCCGAACAAGCATCTGCTGACGCTCGAGCCTGGCATCTCGGAAAACCAGACCGACGAGATGCGGACCAAACATCTTCAGCTGGTTATTCCTCGAAGCATCCAGACATCATTCAGGCCGGCCCAACGGGATTGGCTGATCAGTGTGCGTGATTTCCTTGCGTTATTGAAAGCCCGACAGGCTGACGGCTTGTAGCCAGAATCTGCTGCTCCACAGAGGTTGTTTTTTTAACTCTGCAATGCAAGGCTGTACCGGGGATGATCGAGGGGAGGATTAATTGCATACCACGGCAATCGCAAAAACCGGCGGAATTACCCGGTGAATGGTCCCGCCCGTGAGCTCTCGGCCCCCGCCAGTATCTCTCCCTTGTTCCGTCTGGCCCTGATCAAGGGCGAGGAAACATCGGTTCTGCTTCACCTTCGGCGGCATGCTCCCATCGACGGCAGGGACGTTTACGGCAGAACTCCGGTGATGATTGCAGCGATGAGCGGGCGGTCGGACATTTGCGAGTTGCTCGTGCTCGAAGGTGCTGAAGTCACCCTTCGCGACGCTGATGGACTGACGGCAATCGATCTCGCCGCTCAATCCGGGCATACCGGCATTGCAGCCCGTTTAAGAGCTGCGGTGGCAGTGGAGACTGAACGGGTCGATGCTGTTGAGTCCGGCGGCTTCGATCAATCCAATGAAGGTTGGGAGCCGGAGGAGGAGTTTCAGCTTCCTGCTGACAGTCATCTTGCTGATGACGATCTTGTTGCCCTGCAACTTGCCATTGCGTCGCACCGTCTCAGACGGGAGTCTGACGAATGGGAAGCCGCCGATATATCCCTGCCCGTCACGACTGATCAGGCCTGCGCTGTCGCAATACCACAGGCAGTTCAGGCAACAATTGCCAACGGCCTGGCGGCCGGTTGGCTACCGGATGATGCGCTTCTCGCTGCATGGCCCGGGGCAAAGCGGGAGCACCGTCGTCAACTAAGGCTTCTGCTTGAGGTGCTCAACATCCGGGTTGTGGCAGCACGTCCGGGCAACCCCTTTCACTTCATAGGCAACCCGGAGCCCGGGCGCCAGGATCTGCTCCTGTGTCAGGAGGCTTCTGAGGCTTTAAACGACATGTGTGCGGCACGGCCGGACACGGTCGGGAGATACAGAACGGAGATCGCCGGTTTCGGGACGTTCAACCCTGACCGGGAGACAAGGATCTTTGCGAGGGTTGCCGACGCCCGGTCGCGCCTGGTGGATGCATTCTCCGGTTTTTTGCAGACAGATGCGCTGACCCGGCAACACGAAGCTGTGCCAACAGAAGAGGTTGGCGACGATGTAACCCGAGAGGTTGACGACGACGATGTTTTCGGAACCGAAGATGATTTCGTTCCGGAGCCTGGCACCGGCGAGCCCACAGCACCGGAACCCTTCCTGCGGGATTTCATAAGGCTGTTCGACGAGATCAGGCAGACGGCTCCGGATGGTCATGATCTCGACGTCCTCGAACGGGCACTCGACAACTATCGCAGGGCCAGAGACCGGGCCATGGAGGGGGGGCTGAAGCTGGTCCCCTGGCTGGCGCATCGCTACCGCAGGAGAGGCTTGCCCATCGAGGACCTTATTCAGGAAGGCAACATCGGGCTGATGCGGGCGGTCGAGAAGTTTGACGGGTCAAAGGGCAGGTTCGGGAGCTACGCCGTGTGGTGGATACGTCAGGCCATGCTGCGTGCGATTCAGGATCAGTCCCGGCTGATACGCGTCCCTGTCCACGTGGGGGATTTTGTACGAAAGAAACAGCGCATTCAACAACACATGACGGCAGAGCTCGGTCGGGAGGCCACCGCTGAAGAGCTTGCGGAGGAGCTGGGTGTTTCTCCTGAAAAGGTCAGAAGTGTCTCGGCCATCCCCGGCGCCCCCTTCCCGGCTGTGTCGCGAGCGCTAGCCGACGGCGGTACGCTGCTCCCCGACCGCTCCTACGAACTGGAAAACCTGCGCTCGCTTGTCAGCCAGGTGCTCCTGATGTTGCCCGCAAGAACAGAGCGCATACTGCGCCTCCGCTTCGGGATCGGAGCCATGGACGAACATACGCTTGAAGAGGTTGGCGAGAAGTTCGATGTCACCAGAGAGCGCATCCGGCAGATCGAAGCAAAGGGATTAAGGATGCTCCGGCACCCGCACCGGTCAAAGAAGCTGGAGGCGTTCCTTTGAACGAGCCGATTCTGATCAGAGGTGCGCGGAATGCGCCGCCGCGCGCCAGCGCGATGATCGAGGCCCTGCGAGGCCTGGGATATTCTGCGGCGACTGCCCTCGCTGACATCATTGACAACAGCATCGCCGCCCATGCCACGACCGTTGATCTGACGTTCATCTGGAATGGCACATCAAGCGCCATTTCAATTCTCGACAACGGCGACGGGATGGATGATGTCCTTCTCGACCGCGCCATGCGCCTCGGCGAACGAAGCCCGCTTGAACAGCGCAGCGGTGGCGATCTCGGCCGGTTCGGCCTCGGTCTGAAGACAGCATCGTTTTCGCAGGCGCGCCGCCTTACTGTGGCATCACGAAGAAACAGCGTCACCAGCACCCTGAGATGGGATCTGGATATCCTTCGCGACGACAGCAGCGGCTCCTGGTCTCTTCTGGAGGGACCGGCGCAGAGTTCGGAAGGATACCTGGAGGGTCTGGAAAACCTCGATCATGGCACGCTCGTTCTGTGGGAAAACATGGATCGAATCGTTCCACGCGGAGTGAGGGCACAGGACTTTCTCGAGGTGATTGATGTCATTGAAAAACATCTGGCGATGGTTTTCCATCGCTACATCGCGTCGCGCAAGCTGGCGATCCGCATCAACGGCAGACCGGTGCAGGCATGGGATCCTTTTCTCGAGAGTCGCCCGGACACGTGGCGCTCCGGCCGCGACCGCTTTTCTGTCAATGGCTACGAGATAGCGGTCGAGGGATTCGTTCTTCCCCACAAGGACCGTCTGCCGGAGAAAACATGGGCCGATGCCGCAGGGCCCGACGGATGGACATCACAGCAGGGCTTCTACGTCTACCGGAATGAACGGCTTCTTGTAGCAGGACACTGGCTCGGGCTTGGCCGCGGCCGCTCCTGGACAAAGGAAGAGCCGTTCCGCCTTGCCCGGATCAAGCTGGATATCCCCAACAGTGCCGATGAAGACTGGAAGATCGATATCCGCAAATCGACAGCCCGGCCTCCCCTGGAAGCTCGTCCCCGGCTTTCCCTGTTTGCAGAAGATGTTCGCCAGCGGGCCCGAAAGGTGTTTGCCTTCCGCGGAAAGCAGGAACGAGGCCCCAGGTCCGGCCCGGTCGCACCCGCATGGCGCGCCGACCGTCTGTCCGGCGGCATCAGATACAGGATTGATGAAAATCATACGGCAGTAGCTGCAGTGCTGGAACAGGCGGGATCGCTTCGCGCCGACGTTCTGGCAATGCTCAGGATCATTGAGGAAACCGTTCCCGTCCAGCAAATCTGGCTCGACACAGCCGAGGCGAAGGACACGCCGCAAACCGGTTTTGAGGGGACACCGCCGGATGAGCTCAGAGCTATCATGCAGACGGTGTTCAATACACTCGTCCGTCGGAAGGGGCTTTCGCAAGAACAGGCTCGCCGACAGATGGCAGTGACCGAGCCATTCGACGCCTGGTCCACTTTCGTCGAAACAATGACATTCGAACCGAAGGAATAGCTTTTTTGAGCAACGAAAAGGTCGTAAAGTTTGCCCAGGAACTTCTGGTGGATGAGGAGCGTAGCGCCATCAGCCCGGCATTGATCAGTGCCAAGATCGATCAGGTCCTGATGTTCAAGCCGGCCTGGAACGAAGGACTTGATCGCGACGCTGTCGTCAACGAACTGGTTCGTCGCTTCAGCATCTGGGTAGGAGCGGATTCAACCATCCAGAGCGATGAGGGTCACAAGGCATGGCTCAATGCGGGCCGGAAAGGCGACTGGCGTTACTGGCAGCGTTACCGCGAATATCTTGAAGCCAGGATGTCTGTTGTGGCTGTTGAAGGGCTTGACCGCTCCACAGACACCATTCTCGGCATGCTTGAAGATCCGGCACGTGAAGGACCGTGGGACCGGCGCGGGCTGGTCGTCGGTCACGTCCAGTCAGGCAAGACGGGGAACTACACCGGCCTTGTCTGCAAGGCGGCCGACGCGGGATACAAGATCATCATTGTGCTCGCAGGCCTCCACAACAATCTCAGATCGCAGACACAGATGCGCCTCGACGAAGGGTTTCTCGGCTTTGAGACCCGACCGATCGCCGATGATGTCCGGGAGATCGGAGTGGGCCTCATTGACCGTGATCCGTCCATTCGCCCGAACTTTGTCACCAACCGCACCAACAACGGCGACTTCAGCACGGCCCGGGCAAATACTCTCGGCATAACCCCTGAACAGCGTCCCTGGTTGTTTGTCGTCAAGAAGAACAAAACCGTTCTGGAGCGGCTGCTCGGGTGGATACGGCATCACGTCGCAGACGGGCAGGATGAGAACGGTCGCCGGATAGTGCAGAGGCTGCCGCTCCTCCTGATCGACGACGAAGCCGACCACGCCTCGGTTGATACGGGAGAACAGGTCTTCGGTGAGGACGGAGCACCCGATGAAGAGCATCAGCCGACGGCCATCAACAGTCTCACCCGGAAAATTCTCCATACGTTCACGCGCTCTGCCTATGTCGGATATACCGCGACCCCGTTCGCGAACATTTTTATCCACGAAAGAGGACAGACCAAAGAGGAAGGTCCGGATCTTTTCCCCTCGGCCTTCATCGTAAACCTCGCAGCCCCCTCCAGCTATGTCGGTCCGGCACAGATATTCGGATTGCAGTCGGCGTCAGGCCGCACCGCCGGCCTGCCCCTGTTCCGGCCGGTCGCAGATCACACGGGTGAAGACGGCAAGGGCGGCTGGATGCCGCACACACACAAGAACGGATATGTGCCGCAGACCGACCGCGAAAGCGGCCTGCCCCTCACCCTTGAGCAGGCGATAGACTCGTTTCTCATTGCGTGTGCGGTCCGTGATCTGAGGGGCCAGGGCGAGGCCCACTCCTCAATGCTCATTCATGTGACGAGATTTACATCTGTACAGAAGCACGTTCATGAAAGGGTCGAAGGCTACGTCTCCGGGCTGAAGCAGCGCCTCGGCCGCCGGATCGGCCACGAGGCGGCTGTCAGCCGCCTTGAGCAGCTCTGGCAATCGGATTTCGTGCCGACAAGCTCGACAGCGAAGTCGGATTTTCCGGTCTTTGCAGACGATGCCAGCCTGCCTGCGTGGTCCGAGGTGCTGGAAACGCTCACGCAGATCATTGCCGATGTCGACGTCAGGATGATCAACGGAACAGCGAAGGACGCGCTGGATTATGCCGACCAGCAGGGACAGGGCCTCAAGGTCATCGCGATCGGCGGCGACAAGCTCTCGCGCGGTCTCACCCTGGAGGGTCTGTGCACCAGTTACTTCCTGCGTACCTCCAAGATGTACGATACCCTGATGCAGATGGGCAGGTGGTTCGGTTATCGACCGGGCTATATCGACCTTTGCCGCCTGTATACGACCGATGAGCTTGCCGACTGGTTCGGGCACATTGCGGACGCGGCGGAAGAGCTGCGCGAGGAGTTCGATCTGATGGCAGCCGCGGGATCGACGCCGCGGGATTACGGGCTCAAGGTCCAGTCCCATCCGGTTCTGCTCGTGACATCCCGGCTCAAAATGCGATCAGCGAGGAGCCTGATGCTGTCATTCAGCGGGCAGGTGTCCGAAACCGTTACGCTTTTTGCCGAGAAGGGCGTATTGCAACGAAATCTGGACGCGACGGCCAGCCTGGTGCGCCAGCTCGGGCCGGGACAAGACGACCCTGTCCGACAGCGCGGTGACAGTACGCAGCGATGGAAAGGCCGCCTGTGGGATGACGTCCCCTCAACGCGGGTCATCGATTTCCTGAATGCTTACAAGACCCATCCCGACGCCTACAAGGTAAACAGCGTCCTGCTAGCCGAGTTTATCACCCGAATGAACCTTGAGCGAGAACTCACCAGCTGGACTGTCGCTTTAATTGGCAGTGGACGCGGAAAATCCTTCCAGCTCACGGAGGACCTTGAAGTCCAGATGCTGACACGCGCCGCCGAGGGATCGGCCGGCAAGTATGCCATCGGTCGATTGCTTTCACCACGGGACGAGGCGATCGATCTGACCGACGGGGAGTGGCTCGCTGCTCTCGATACGACCAGAAAAGGCTGGAAGCCTGACCCCGCTCGCTCGAAATCTACCGAGGCACCAACCGAACCATCCGGACCGTCTATCCGCAAGGTTCGGGGCGAAGGCGTACCCGGGCAGGCCGGTCATCCCGATCGCGGATTGTTGCTCCTCTATGTGCTCGACCCGGCAGAGGCCAAGGGTCACCTTGACGTACTCCTCCCGCCTGTGGTCGCGTTCGGTATCAGCTTCCCGTCGAGTCACTCGGGCACCAAGGTGGAATACAAGGTCAACAACGTTGCATGGACACAGGAGTACGGCGGTGCTGACTGATACCGACGAGCTGGAAACGGCATGGCGGGCCCTGGCTGGCCAGACAGCCGAGAAGGGCTGGCGGACCGTAGCGCTCGGTCACTCCAGTCCGCGGTTCAGGGGCGGCATCGTTTTCCCGGAGGGGGAGGAAACACTTCTGGTCGGCTTCAACGTTGGGTCAGAAGTCCGGAAGGCCGATCTTCCTGAAGGGACCGGTTTCCGGGTCGACATCTCGAAGGAAACTTTTTCCGCCGGGTACAGCACTTGGCTATGCCTGTCGCGCCAGTCCGGTGCCGGCCGTGACCTGTTCGTCCAGATGGCAGCAGATATCGTTTCTGCCCTCTCCCGGGCGACCGCACAGTCCGATTCCTGGCTTTTAAGTCTCATGCTGGCCAGAATCCGGGCATGGCAGGAGTTCATGCGCAAACCTCGTACAGACCTTCTGCGCCCCGAAGAGGAGCTTGGTCTGTTCGGCGAGTTGACCTTCATGAGGGAAGCAATCGCCGGTGGAGCGTCCGCTGCCGATGTGGTGCATGCATGGAACGGCCCCTCACGAAGCCTGCAGGATTTCCAGACCGCAGCGATCGGCGTCGAGGTTAAGGCCACGCTGTCGGCAAACAGCTTTTCTGCACATGTCAGCTCACTGGAACAGCTCGACGGAATGAACGAACGGGCAGTGCTGCTGGCCGCAACGCGCTTCAGTCTGCATGATGAGGGTCTGACCCTTCCGGAGCTGATTGACAGGGTAAGGCAGCTCGCCGGCGACGCCGGCGTCCTTTCCACACTCAACCGGACGCTCATGCTCTCCGGTTTCGTGGACGAGGCTTCCGAACGCTATAAAGGTCGCTTCACCCCCATCGATACGCGGGTTTTCGAGATAAACGAAACATTCCCCGCACTGGTGCGCAGCAGGATTGGCCCCGAGATCCGCGCTGCCGAGTACGAGATCGATCTTGATCTCGTGACGAGCGTCCCTCTGACGCTTCCAGCCGCAATGCAGAAATACGGAGTTTTCAGCGAATGACACTTGAGGAATTTCTCGTCCAGACCCAGTCAGAGGTGCGGTCCCTGGTATCGGACCGGATGGTCGCCGGAACCTATCTCAAGGATGAAGCAGCATTCACAGACGTTGTCATGCAGCACATGGCAGAGTGCGGGATGACGTTTGACCCCCGTGTCCTCCATATCGAGCGTACAGTTTCCGGTTCGAAGCTGAAGCTCAACGGATACGCAGTTTCCGACGATGCAGACCAGGTGGATCTCTTCGTCACGCTGTATGATGGTGTCGATACCGTAAAGCCGATTGCGGATGCGGACGTCGTGCGTGCCGCAGAGCAATGCCTCAAGTTTCTCGGGAAATCTGCTGATGGAAAACTCGTGGCAGCGATTGACCCCTCCGATGACGCGTATGAGTTCAGCCTTACGATCAAGGACTGCTACGAGGATCTCGAGCAGATCAGGGTCTATGTTCTGACGGACCGTCAGGCAAAAACGCGCGTCTTCAAGCCAAGGGATGTCGCAGGGAAGTCAGTCCGGCTCGAGGTCATGGATATCGAGCGTCTCCATCGTCACTGGTCCGAGGGCAAACCCCGTGACGAGCTGGTGGTCAGCTTCGAGGAAGTCTGTGGCTCTCCCCTGCCCTGTGTCTATGTCCCGGGGGAAAACGAGGAGTACGACTACGCGCTCACCGCAATTCCCGGGGCGACGCTGCGGCTGCTTTATGAGCGCTACGGAGCAAGGCTGCTCGAAGCCAACGTACGATCATTCCTCAGTCAGACCGGCAAGGTCAACAAGGGCATCCGGGATACGCTGCGTGATGCACCCGAACGTTTCATGGCCTACAACAACGGTATCGTCCTGATCGCCGACGAAGCAAGCCTCGCGCGCGCAGCCGACGGGTCCATGGGGCTTGCATGGCTCAAGGGCATGCAGATCGTGAACGGCGGCCAGACCACTGCCTCTATCTATTTCACAAAACGCAAACACCCTGACATCGATCTCAGTCGCGTGCGCGTGCCCGCCAAGGTCATTGTCCTGCATTCCCACAACCCGGACGCCGAGGAACTGCTAATCAGCGATATCTCACGATATGCAAACAGCCAGAACGCGGTGAAAGTGTCCGACCTTTCGGCAAACAAGCCGTTTCATGTTGAACTGGAGAAGCTCGCGCTTTCGACCTACTGCCCGGATGGTACCAGCAGGTGGTTCTATGAGCGTGCGGCAGGCAGCTACAACGTCATGCTTGCCCGTGAGGGGACAACGCCAGCGAGGCTGCGGCAGATCAAGGAAGCTATCCCGCCCGGGCGAAAGATCACGAAGACCGATCTGGCGAAGTACGTTCAGGCCTGGGGTGGAAAACCGCAGGTGGTTTCGCTCGGCAACCAGAAGAACTTTGATCGCTTCATGTCGGATGACGACACGGTCACGTCTGTTGTTCCTGACGTCACCAGGTACAAGCACGCGATCGCGCAGACTATCCTGTTCCGAACGGTTCAGAAGATTGTCCGGGCGGGAGGATTTCAGGCGTATCAGGCGAACATCACTGCTTACACTGTCGCGGCTTTGTCTGAAATCGCTCACAACAGGTTGTCTCTGGATTCCATATGGCAGAGGCAAGGGCTTTCCCCGCAGCTTTCGGTCTACATCAGCAAGCTGGCCGTGCGGGTGAATGATATCCTCAGGGACGACGCAGGTGCCCGGCAGGTATCGGAATGGGCCAAAAAGGACGAATGCTGGGAAAGCCTGAAAGCGTCGTCGCTACCGCCCCTTCCCGCGGACGTGCCGGAAACCTCACGTAGTCACGCATGACGGGCGGGGTACTCTCACCGTCGTTCAGTGGCGCTGTGTTCAAGCGATTGAGCGCAGTCGAGACGGACATCACGCGCTCCAACCAGCATGAGTTCAACGGATCAAAACCGCTGATCGGCCTGTTCGGGAAGGAACACCCGCAAAAGATTCCAACAGACTTTATCAGGATGTCAGACGACGGCGGTGTACTGGCTGAAACCGGGATGCTCACCTGGTACGACGCCCGGGCGCGGCATCCTACGCGATCCGAGTACAGGCTTTACTACTACGACAACGCGGTGACCGCACAGGCACGCGAGGGCGATATTCTTCTTATTGGTAAGAGGCACGATGGCTCGACGCTCGTCCTGATGGCGCCTGGTTCTGGTGTAGCCGCAGCCCGCATCGCATGGTTGTTCGGGATCGAAGTTGAGCCGGGTGTCGCATTCGCCGCTCTGGACCTCAACGAAGACGAGCGTTCGGCGCTCGGTCAAGGGCTCGGTATTTCGCTGGATACAGTATCATCGTGGGAAGGCGAGTTTGATCCGGTCCTGGCGGATGATGGAAACGGTGGGTTGCCGGCTGTCCGGGCGGTACAGCATCTTGTGGGCCAGGAAAGAGACTGGAAGGGTGGCGGTGACTGGCCTTCCGCGGACGAGGCGGAGGGCTCGCCATCGTCGCTGAATGATCTTGCCCGGCTTCTTGGTTCCGGTTTGGCGAAGTGAGCAGCTTAGGAGGAAGAGAGGCTAAGACGATCGGGAAGTGAAGATGTTTCGACAAGTTAGCCCAGCGCTGCCGCCAATTTCGACCGGTTGCGAGCCATCGCCAAGCCTAGGGTACACACTTAACTGACACGGTGCCGATGACGCTTGGGAAACGAATGGATCGCACCGCTCGTACAGACATCTGTTCGCTGCGACTCTCGCACCGGGCCTAGTCTTCGCCTTTGACTATTTCCGTCACTAATTCGGCCGCCTTCACAACGCGGTCCTTTCTGTCGAACACGATACCAGCGATGGTGGATTGACGAACGTTCAGCCTCCCGTCGCCGTCAACACCGTGTTCGTCCAAGATGGTCTGTATCCTCAACTTACGACCGGATTTGATCTCGAAACCCTCCTGAGTAACCCGCACGAAGTGCCGATTGTTGGTCGCGAAAAGACTCCAGCGACTATGCGCTTCATACCCGGCATAACCGTAATGCCAGACCAAAAAGTACTTATCTTGCGGCACCCCAGCCAGTTCCAAGACAGCGCGGACATAAGGGTCGGAGTAGTAACTGCTCAGCCGCGTTTGCTCCATCATGCAAAGGTCGAAGCCCATCTTGTAGCTCGACGAAATAAAGATCCCGCTCTTCCCCGAGCGCATGGCCGGGTATTTCGTCATATAGTATCGCCAGTCGTATTTCTTCGACGCCACAGCCTCCCGCAGATAATCTTGCGAGATCTTGCGAAGGGCCGCTTCAATATCGACGAGCCCTTCGTCGTGAACTGCGTCTAACAGTTTCGTAAGCGTAGCCCTGGTATTATCGACCCCCGGTCTGCTCCTCGCAACGAAGAGGTCGCGCCAGACGCTCGCAAGCGATGGACTTGCGAACTGAAAACGGTCGCCAGCAATCTTCTGCGAGTAGTCACCGCACGCCAGAAGTGCTTGCGATACCTGCTCGTACGACGTTTTTCCCGAAAAAATAGCGTCGAACGCGCGGGCGCGTCGAATGAACACCCGCTCGTCTACATTCAAGTCAAACATCGCGAGATTGCCTCGAAGAAGGTCGTGATCCTCCAGTCGGTACATCGTCTCGCCTAGTTCGACCGATCGGTTTGCCGACAGAAAAGACGCTTTTGCAACTTCTTCCTCGACCTGCGCTCGATTGAAGCTCTTGAGCGCCGCCAGATGTCCGCTGACAATGTAGGCAGAGACTTCGTCGAGAAGCGGGCGGATAATCTCGACGCGAATTTCGTTTTGGGATGCGAAGATTACGTTCCGCAGGCAACGCATCCTCTCATTTAGTTCGTCCCGCGAAGGCCTGGAATCGGTGACGATGTACTCGATGACCGCATGAAGCAGGAGAGTTCTCGGCAAGCTGAAAGCTCGGTTACGTCCTTGGGTTAGCCCATAGCTTCTGCAGCAGTCCTCGAGGAGATTAACGTCGCCGAAGATAGTGACGGTGCCTGCCCTGTGTTCGTCATTCGCGAACAGCTTTTGAAACCAATTATCGATGTCCGACATCGTCGTCGCGAAAGCGAACTCCGCATGGAGGCCGTCCAGCACTGAGAACAGGCCATCCTGGGCAGCAAGCGTGACTTCTATTTCGGGACCTCCGTAGATCGCCTTGGCAGTCGCTTCTAGATCCTCGTCCGCGGGACGGCCATCAAGGCCCTGACGCCAAATCGTGATGTCGGTAATGAACCTAAATAGGCGCAGGAACTCTTCGTCGGCATTGTCGTTCGCACCTCGAAAAGGCCAGATCAGATCCGCCCAGTCCTGATCTATATTCTTAGCGAACTTTGCGTAGCGACCAGTTTGCTCGCGGGCCGGAGGCAATGCTTCCTCGAACTCTTTCAACATCTGTTCGAATTGCGCCTTAAAGTGCTCGAATTCCGTGAGTGGCTTCCCGCGCGAATTCATCTTGATGTAGAGCTCGTCGGTAAGTCCCATCTCCTCGAGCGAAAGGAGTTCGAACGTGATACTGGGGTTGCTCTCGGACGTCAGGCGGGTCCATGCGACATGGCAGGATCCATCGCCGACATCGGCGAACAATGCCTGGATGTCGTCGAGAACCACCAGCATGGATTGGATCGTGGGGTCCTTCCTCCACGAACCGGCAAACCAATGCTGGTCCTGAAGCCATTCAGAGATCCGACAGTCGTTCAGTAAGGGGCAGATCGTTGCGAGCTTCGCGCAAAAGTCGCGTGACGAAAAGCGCGTGTGATAGGTAAATCGCTTGATAAAATCCCGCTCTTCATCGGAGACTCGACAGCGGACTGCCAAATACCAATGCAACAGGTACAGCGATGTCAGCCGCTGTTGCCCGTCTAGCGGAATAAAGCGCCCACCCTTGGTGTCTCCGTAAACGAAGTCCAAGCTGATTTCTTCCTCGCTCGTCAGTGCCTGCTTGAGGACATCAAGGAAGGATCGCCGTATCCGCTTGACCTCGATGTTCTGCCGTCCTTGGGCGAAGTCTCGTTGGATTATAGGGATCTCGATGGTCTCGATATCCGAAGAACGAAGCATGTTGCGAAACGAGGTTTTGGTCATTGGGCACCAACCAGATACTGTCCTACGCCCCGATCCTTCGAGATCAATGCCTCCAAATAACTTTGCCGGTCTTGCCGGCTCCACAAATGCATTTGTTCGCTTCCAGCGTCGACGAAATACTTTAGGAAAACCTGCCTTGTGCAGATCGGTATGAACGCTCCGCTGCGGTCATGATCAATAACCTTCAATCTTTTCACGGCGAATGCTCGGTTGCCAAGACTGCTGTTGATGGGCCTGGAAAGAAGAGCAAGGTTCGCGATCCCGTGAATCGAGTCGTCATCGCCCTCCGGGCTGAGCAGAGTGGTCACCCTCCGCGAAAGCCTCGTGAATCTGCTTTCGGTCAGTTGGGAGGAGAGCGATTTCTCTACTTCTGAGATAACATTTTGTCTTTCGGACTCAGAAACTTGGTCTTCAAAGCGCACCTTCTCCAGCGCCGCTTTGCCGTCTATTAGCCAATGACGCCATTCCTCGGCGGTGGTCAGCAGTTCGGCATTTTGAGCGTGAATGTGTTCCAAAGACCATTTCTCAGACTTGTGAGCGTGGAAAGGATATCGCTCGGTCGAATGCTTGAGCCGCCTTACAGTCTCGACGTTGAAAAGGAGCAGCACACTCTCGCATTTCCGGGACCCAGTTTCATAGTTCAACTCCATGACGCCTGCCGGAGAGAGCCCGACTGAGCGGATTATCAACTGATCGACGGCGCGGCCGAAGGCCGACTTCGTCTTCTCCAGCTCAGAAAGATCCAGCAGCTGACGCAGGGAAGTCCCGGTCGTTATCAGATAGCCCAGCTTGTGATAGAGATCGCGGTCCTCGAACCATTCTCGGAGGACTTGGTAGCACTGGACGATCGTCGCCCACACACTCGATGACTTCGCTTTGGCTCTTCCGTCCAATGCGCTCTTGAAATGCAGAAACGTGAAAAAGCGGTCTTTCTCATCTGGCCGGCGTTTCGCCATGAGATCGAACAAGAGTTCGATACGAGTCGGATAGTCCGCACCATCGCTATTGCT
Organism: Pseudorhizobium pelagicum; assembly: GCA_000722615.1. Lineage (GTDB taxonomy): Bacteria > Pseudomonadota > Alphaproteobacteria > Rhizobiales > Rhizobiaceae > Neorhizobium > Neorhizobium pelagicum. The sequence continues at coordinate 31,429 of JOKI01000001.1, forward strand.
AAGAAAAGCCCAGAACTCCGGCTGCTGAAGGTCCTGTTCGATAGCGTCCCATTGCGACCCGATTTCTACTCGCCGCTGAAAATTATGGGCGTCAAGATCCTTCGAAAGCAGCAGCGCCTTGACCAGTTCTGCATTGGTAAGGGGAATACGTCCGACGTTAAGGCGAATGAAGAGAGTGGTCGCATCGATGTTATCGGGTTCGTACCAGATAACGTAAACGAGGTTCTCGAGATAATCTAAGACCTTGAACGCTAGGAGTTTAGAGGGCGTAGCAAGGCGAGCCGCCGTCTCCGCAAACCAGCTCCTGATGCACTCGTAGGCCGCGTGCATATGGTAGAAATCAATGTTGTCGTTCATGCGCTCAGCATCGAGAGACCGCAGATACTCCCGGCTGGCTGGCCGCGTTTCGTACATGAGGGAAAACCGGTGACCTGTTTCCACCCCGACTTCGGTGTTGAGATAGCGGTAGATCAAATAAAGCGTCGTTAGACGTTGCTGGCCGTCGATCAGCTCGTAAGCTCCTTCGCCAGCGCGCCGTTTCACCACTATCGGCTGCAGACAGTAGTTGTCGGCTGGCGCGCGGCTGCCGTCTGCGTAAATGTCGCTGAGCAGAGCTTCAACTTCATGTACCCCCCAGCGGTAACCCCGTTGATAGGCAGGAACGAAATACTCGCCCTCGATCCCGCCTTTTCCTCCGACCTTCTGAAGGCGTGGGCTTCGTACGGCGGTTTGTGTAAGTTCGTATGTGTCGGCTAGCACTAAAAACCTCGGGCAGCATAAGCTTGATTCGAGCGATCGCGTAACCATACGGGTTCGAAAACTTTTTACAATCTTAGGTAAACGCGTCAGCATAAATCAACAGCGTGGCCGATGCGCGCAGTTGGCAGTATCGAGCCTTCAAGTGGTTCAAATCTATAACCGCTACGGCCCCGACGATGTGAGGCGGGTTTTACCCGTGTGTATTTCGGCGGACGGTTTCGGTGAAACGCTTAGGCTGCAGGAATGGAAGATCTGGTGCTGGCAGGCCGGATGCTCTCCGATTCTGGCCCAACTGCGAATGCAGACGCCTGGTACGGCAGTCCGGAATTTGCCAAAGCTGCCGTAACCCACGCCTTGAAAGGGTACGAACCTACGACCCGCGGCGTGACGAGCTATCTTCTTGATTTATCGAAGAGGTAGTCCGGCACCTCTTAATGAACCGCTCGATCGTATGTTTCTGAGAGGCGGGATACACGCCATCTCACCAGACGAGCTCGGAGGTGTAGCCAGGTGATAGCTCACGCTCGCCGCGCTCGACTGCTTTGATGGCCGCTGCGTGATTCAGGATGAAGGAAAGCTAACCCGCTCCCCGCCCATCTTGACATTGCTGATCCCTCCGACTGCCAAGGTACTCCAGTTGTCAGCTGTCACCGCGTCGGCTGGATGATCCGCAGCGCCACCGGGTAGCCGTTGGGCTGGGAGACGTCGGAAACCGAGCGCATGGCGTCGGAGACTTCCGCGGCGATAGCATCCCAAGCCTCAGGCGTGGTTGGGTTCCTTTCGGCCGACGCATCTAATCTGAATTGTTCTGTTACGCTTCCATCAACGGAAGGCCGTTAGGCAGAAGGTTCAAGACGCCGGTGCGACCGCCATATGACGACCATCCCTGTTGTTACTCTCTTTTTGGCATTCTTTGCCTCGGCTCTGATCAGCCCCTTTTTGCCGTTCACCCTGATGTGGAGGACAGCGTGCATTTCCGCCGGTGCGTTCCTCGCTGCTCATCTTCTTGAGCAACCCGTGCACTGGGAAGACCAGAATGTTGGTCATGCGCTGGGACTGGCCATGCTTCTTATGTTCAGCTCTGTGGTATTGGTGGCACTCACCGTGAGGTTCCTCATCGTGGTGTCGAAGGGACCTCTTACGCAAGAGGTTCTAGGCACCGGCCAGTACAGTGATGGGCGTGGTTGGATTGACCTCATCAACATGGTTCTTTGGGGCGGAATAGCAGGAATATTACTGGTTATCGGCCTTGCCCGCCTCCTTGCGGGTGTCCCTGGCGGACAGACGTTGGATATTGGGATCGCACTTGCGGGCGTTGCTGTTGTCGTCTTCGCTGCTGTCCGCTGCAGCAAGAAGATCGCGGTCCCTCTAGGCAGTCTAGGAATCGCAGTTTCAGTGCTAAGCTTCATTGGTTCAGGTCAGGCCGACCGCATTATGGAAGGAGCAGAGACCTTCGCTGCTGGACGACCGTGGTGCCTAGTCACGCCGACGACGGAGGCTCAAGAGCCAGCGTTTTCGACGCTTGGCTTTTTCTCGATACCAAAGGGTAGATCCAGAGCTCACTTAGTCGTGCTGGTTCGTGATGGCGATCAGCTCTTGAAAGGCCATTGGTCGATCCGGCAGCAAAAGATCTTCGAGGGTGCGTATGGTCCCGTTCCGACGTGTAATCCCGAAACAGACTACGCAGCGACACTTGCTGGAGGTCAGATCGAGCGCGAACGTCTGGCCGTCGGCCCTCATTCCTACATTGTGCCGCCGGAACTCGAGCCAGTTGCCGACATCGCCTCTCTCTCAGTTCGCAGTACTATGTTAACTGAGCGGAAACAGACATATCCAGAGATGTCAGAGCGCATCAAGATCGACTTTGCTGCACCGGACCTGTTCGTTCCCCGCGATGCCAAACCTCTCACAGACATTCCTTTCCATTCAGAAATTGACCCAGCAGAACTTACGAAAGGCAAAAGCCTAGAATTTTCAGGAACAGAACTGTCAACTGGAAGAGCTGTCGTTCTAGAGTAAGCGCTAATTTCGGCGCACCTTTTACCACCGACKCCTCTGCCGCATCGATACGATCGACGAGGTCACCTACATGAACAACGGCGGTATCCTGCAGACCGTACTGCGCGATCTAGCAGCGTAGATACGATCGCTCCTGAGCCGCCGGCAACCATGCCGGCGGCGATGTCTTCCCCCCAGTGGTTTCAATACCCTCCGGCATCCTTTTCGACCAACCTTGGATAATATATGTGACCCTGGTCTTCTTCGTCGGCATGAGCGTCACGGTATTCTTGACATCACTCCTGTCGGGCGTGTTCGGGATGGCTGGCGGGCTGATCCTGCTCTGGGTCCTTCTGCTTCTCATGCCGGTCGCGACCGCCATCGCGGTTCACGGTCTGGTGCAAATGGTAGCCAATGGATCGCGTGCCTGGTTCTCGCGCTCCTATGTCGATCGTCGGATCCTTGCGATCCTATGCGCGGGGTTGCTGGCAGCGGTCGCGCTGCTTCTTCTTGTGGACTATCGTCCAACGCTGGTTGTCGTATCGATCTCGGTTGGTCTCATGCCAATTCTCGTCTGGCTTCCGGTCAAGCGACTGGAACTCGATGCATCGAGACCCTGGCATGCCTTCATCTGTGGCATCATCTCGGGCGGGTTGGCAATTGGGGTTGGCGTATCCGGGCCAATCATCGACATCTTCTTCATTCGCACGGAACTGGACCGGCGAACCGTGATCGCTACCAAGGCGGCCGTACAGTTCCTGACCCATGGGGCAAAGGTCATTTTCTATTGGGACGCGGCGCTGACCCTGTCTTCGAGGGATTGGATCGCGGTTGCAGCTGCCGCCCCCATCGCGGTGCTGGGGACGGGGTCGGGAAACATCATCTTGCATCGCATGACAGACGCCAATTTTCGTGTCTGGACGCGCTGGATCGTAACGGCCATCGGTGCCGTCTATTTCACCCGCGGGGTACTTCAACTGGTCTGAGGGCGCGGGTGCCCAAGAGGAGAAGCAAGAAGTATGACGCAGACCTTCGTTCCGGCGGCTTTCTATCGCGGCGGCAGTAGCAAGGGCCTTTTTTTCCACGCCCGGGACTGTCCGTGTGAGCAGGCAGCGCTTGATCGCATGCTGCTGTCGGCGCTCGGCAGTCCAGACCCCAATGGACGGCAGCTCGACGGCTTGGGCGGGGGAACGTCTTCCCTCTCCAAGGCAGTCATCATCGGACCGCCCAGCCACCCGGACGCGGATCTCGACTACACCTTCGGCCAAGTCTCAGTCGACCGCCCGGTCGTCGATTGGGGTGCCAACTGCGGCAATCTCTCTTCCGCTGTCGGTCCCTTCGCAGTGGACGAGGGACTGGTCGAGGTCCCTGATGGGGAGGCGCTGGTTCGTATACATCAGGTCAACACGAAGAAGATCATACACTCCCGCTTTCCCGTCAAGAACGGCAAGGCTGTCGTCACCGGCTCCTTTACCATTGATGGCGTGTCTGGATCAGGCGCCCGCGTTGCACTCGATTTCCTCGATCCCGGCGGCACCGTCACGACGGGACTACTGCCCACCGGCTTCTTGGTCGAGACCATCACGCTCGACGGACGCGCTTTCACCGTCTCACTCGTTGATGCCAGCAATCCTGTCGCCTTCGTCTCAGCCGAGCAGCTGGGTCTTACCGGCGCTGAACCTCCCGATGCGATCGAGGCGGACTGTACGTTGATGGCCCTGCTTGACCGCCTAAGACGCGCCGCTGGTGTTCGCATGGGCCTTGCAACAGACGCCGCAAATGTCGGGCTGGCCAATCCGAAGATCGCCGTCATTTGTGCGCCGGCGACGTTCAAAGCTCTCGACGGCCGACGGATCGACCCGGGCGAGCACGACATCGCCGTGCGCATGCTGTCCATGGGACGTGCCCACCGGGCCGTCACCCTGACAGGCGCCATGTGTCTGGCGGTTGCCTGCAAGATGGAAGGCAGCCTGCCGCATAATCTGTGTGCAGCAGCGCCTGGCGCCGAGGTCATTCGCGTTGGCCATCCCTCGGGTATTGTTGCTGTCGGCGCGACCGTTCGTCGGAAAGACAGCAGCTGGCATGCGGACCGCGCGATCGTCTATCGCACCGCGCGGCGCCTGATGCAGGGTGAGGTTGCCGTCGCTCCCTTGGAATTGGAGCCCGCGAGATGAGCCACCTCGGTTTTGTGGAACGGCCGCTGAAAAGCCTTCTGGAGGCTGCCGACTGGCACGACGCTCCGCTCGAGCGGCTGACGATCGAACACTTCTCCCCGGTCCTCGCCACCGCTTGGCCGATCGCGCCAATGGCCTCAGCAGCGATTGCCGCCGTGGGTCTTGCAGCATCGCGTCTGCATGAGCTGCGGTGCGGCGAACGGCACCACATTCACCTCGACACGCGCTGCGCTGAGCTTGCCATGGCAAGTTCGACCTACCTCCTTGTCGACGGTCAGGCGGCGAAATTCCGCGATCCGTTTACTGGGTTCTACAGGGCAGCGGAGGGTGGATGGGTCTATCTGCATGGCAATTTCCCGCATTTACGAAACGGGCTTCTCGCCATGCTGAAGGTTGACAATAGCCCGGGTGATATTCGAGCTGCCGTGGCGCGCCGTGCGGCAGGCGACCTTGAGGCAGAAGCCATTTCGCTTGGACTTTGCGCTGCGCGCGTCCGAAACCGCGCGGAATGGACCGGCGAGCTTCAAGCCCAACGGGAGACCTCGTGCCCGCCGCTTCAGATCAATTGCCTCGGCAGCACACCGCGGCGGGATTTTCCGCCAGCAGGAGAGCGGCCTCTTAGCGAGCTGCGTATGCTCGACCTGTCGCGCGTCATCGCCGGGCCCATGGCCGGCCGCACAATGGCCGAACACGGCGCCACCGTGCTTCGTGTTGCATCGCCCAAACTACCATTCATCGAGTCTCTCGTCATCGACACGGGGTTTGGCAAACATTCCACCTTCCTCGACTTGGGTGAAGAAACTGGTCGCAGGACGCTTTTGGGGTTGGTCGAAAGCTGCGATGTCTTCCTCGACGCCTATCGCCCCAGCGCACTTGCCGCGCGTGGCCTGGGCGCCGCAGACCTCTCCCTTGTCAGACCTGATCTCGTCTCCGTGTCACTTTCGGCCTTTTCGCGAGGGGGGCCGTGGGCCGGCAGGCGGGGCTATGACAGTCTTGTGCAGTCGACGATGGGTATGGCCTCATCAAGCCCTGATGATACGCCGGGGCTTCTTCCCTGTCAGCCACTCGATTACATCACCGGTTATCTCGCGGCCTTCGCCGCCCTCGTCGGTCTGATCCGCAGGCATCAGGAGGGCGGTCGCTGGCACGCATCGCTGTCGCTTTCGGCAACGGCAGCATGGATGTGGCGCATGCGCGACGAACTCGGTGACAATCTCGATCCGCCTGCTGCAAATCCGCAAACTGCCGATGTGCTTGCCTTCAGCGACGTCTATGAAACGGATTTCGGGAGCGTCACGGCTTTGCGCCCGCCCTTGCGGATGAACCGCGTTGGGACTGAGTGGTCGCGGGTCCCTGTACCTCTAGGCCGCGACCCGGCGCGGTGGCCGCATGGCTGAGCCGGGTTCTTTCGGGTTACGGCCCGATCGCTGCAGAGGCCTCCAAGGACTGCGATCATTCTTCCGTCTTGGTAATCGCCAGGCGTACCTCCAAAGCCGCCTTGATGTGTTTGACCGCCGCCTGTTCGGCCGCATCCGGGTCATGGTTGCGGACCGCGTTGAGAATATCGACATGCTCATCGGTGGCGGTGGACGTGCGGCCGTCCTGGACGAAAGTGGTGTCTGGCAGAAGCGCGATGGTTTCCTGAAGATCCTCAACCGCTTGCCTGAGATAACGGTTGCGCGCCGCATCATAGAGACGTGCATGGAATTGTCGGTTCCACTGCGCAGCCAGCTTGGGGTCGCCTGTCGCGGCGGCGAACTTGTCGTTAATCCGCTCAAGATTGACGATCTCGGCATCAGTTGCGTGGCGCGCCGCAAAGCGCGCCACCACACCCTCCAGCTCCTCGCGCATGGCGTACAATTCAAAGATCTGCTGCATCGACAGAATAGATACGGCGACCCCTCTGCCGGGCGCAGCTTCAACAAGCCCCTTCTCCTGCAGCCGGCCAAGCGCTTCACGAACCGGGGTACGGCTGACGCCCAGGCGAGCCGCTACCTCCTCCTCGCGCAGCGGATCGCCGGGACGATAGATCCCATCGCGGATTGCCGCAAGAACCGCCTGATAGGTGCTCTGGCCTCGTGTCTTGGAAAGCAGATCTTTCGATCCGGTCATGATCCGGCATCTCCCCTGTCCGTTAATCCCGGCTACAGCAGGGAGCGGAGATTGTCCACGGGCATGTTATCTCGCATGCACCTGCCCGCGTCGAACTCCTGGCGGGTGGGAGATGACCGCGAGCGCCGCAGGGTAGCAGGAACGGCACATGCTTGAGGCGAAAAATAGGAAGTCGGCGCCGAGGTCTCGACAATCTCTGCTCTATACAATCAGAACGCTCGCTCTGGGTACGGTCGGGGGCTACGTCGGCTATTGTCTCGGCATCCCGCTTGGATGGTTGCTGGGTGCCATGACGGTGACAGTGGGCCTTGCCATGAAGGGCGTGCGCGTCACGTCCTCAAAGCGGCCCAGAGTGGTGATGATTGCGGTGATCGGGCTGATGGTCGGCAGCGCCTTTAAACCAGAGGTCCTGCACCATGCTCAGGAATGGTGGATGAGCCTTGCCGCTGTGGCGATCTATACCTTCATCACGGCTGCTTTCGGGATCTATGTCTGCCGGAGGCTCGGCAAGCTTGAACCGGCGACGGCGGCGCTCAGCGGCATGCCGGGCGGATTGAGCGAGATGACGGTCATGGCCTCTGCCTTTGGCGCAGATGTGCGCAGCGTCAGCATGGTACATGCGACGCGCCTGGTGCTCCTCATCGCTACGGTGCCGATCTCGCTGACGGCTTCTGGCGCCATCGAGGCCCTCGGCTCCGGGACGGTCGACCGCTCTGTGCACTGGACGATTTCGCTGTCGCTGCAGGATGCGCTCGTGCTGCTTGGCTGCATGGTGATCGGCCTCGTCGTGGGTCCGCGACTGCGCCTTCCTGCAGCCAATCTGACTGGTCCACTTATTCTCAGCGCTGCAGCGCATCTGTCTGGTCTCACCGAGGCGGCAGTTCCCGGCATAGTGCTTGCCGCCGCGCAGGTTGTGATCGGCGCTTCCATCGGCCAGAGTTTCGCCGGCGTGGAACGACGGGTCCTGGCAAACGGCGTCCTGCTGGGTCTTGCGCTTACCGCCTTCAGCCTCGCACTTGCGGTCGGCTTCGCTCTTCTCTTCGAATTCTGGCTTGACATCCCATTTGCCATTGCACTGTTAGCGCTTGTGCCAGGTGGGCTGCCGGAGATGAGCTTGATTGCCATATCACTCGATGCCGATCCCGCGTTTGTCGGCTTGCATCATCTCTGCCGGGTGATGATTATCGTTATCTCCGCGCCAATGATTCTGCCCGTTTGGCTGCGGCTATCAAAGGCGGAAAGCGGCGGCAGCTAGATGGTATTGCCGAGCCGCGATGCCACCCTCGCCAACCGCCGCTACCGCACTGCAACAGGAACCGCTAAACCATGGCCACACGCCTTTACAACGCCATTGGCGATATCCATGTCTGCAGTTCCTTTCAAGAAAGCCATGAAAGCCTGTCAGCGCTACGTCAGCGACGTCCAGCGCTTCAATTCCTATCGCGATCTGCCGATGAACGCGTCTACATTGCGGCTTATCCGCCGAGATCTCGGGCTCGGCGACCTGAGATAAGGGCAATATCTCCCAGCTATAGAGGCTGTGAAGCCTGCAGGGAGCAGCCATGCAGCCGTTCGATCCGCTAACAGCGCGCCTCGTCGTTGCGGTTTCGCAGCACGGTTCGATCGGGCGAGCGTCGGAACATGAGAACATCGCTGCTTCCGCCGTCAGCAGGCGGATCAGCGATCTGGAAAACCGGCTTGGAGTTGCCCTTTTTGATCGATCACTTCAGGGGGCACAACTGACCCCAGCAGGCGAAGTCTACGTGGAAGGCTGTCGCGGTATCCTGCGCCAGATCGCCGATCTCAGTACCCGGATGGCAGATTTTTCAACGGGCGTCAGCGGTTCTTTGCGTTTGGCCTGCACCAGTTCCGCGCTTTCAGGCAGATTGCCTGAATTGCTCGCAGATTACGCCGCAGCACACCCGCGTATTGGCTTGGCTATCCAGGAGATGACGGCGGCGCTAGCACTCGCGGCGATGGACGATGGTCGGGCCGATCTCGCGATTGTTGCCGATAATTACGATCTCTCCCGGTATTCGACAGAAATCTTTGAAGATGACAATGTGAATGTCCTTTGTTCTCCCGATCATGTGCTGGCTGCCCGTCTGCAATCGGGGCAGGAGGTGAGGTTCGAGGAGGTCGTCGAGCACGAAGTGGTCGGCATCCATCACTCCGGGGCACTCGATCGCTTACTGAGCGCTGCGGCCGCGGACGCAGGGCGCGCACTTGGGGAGAGGGTTAACGTAGAGACATTTCCCTCCCTGGTGCGCATGGTAGAAGCCGGCTTCGGCATCGGTTTTTTGCGCTCGACCAGCCTCCATCTTTTGGCCGGGACCGACGTCATCAACGCCCGCCTTTCCGATCCTTGGGCTCGACGGACCCTGTTGAGCGTGCGGCGCACGGCGAGCCCGCTGTCTTCCCCAATCCGCGCCTTCCTGGACCTCGCGCGCGCTACTTACCGCTCCGAGCCGTAGGGATCTTCTGCCGGCTGCGCTGCATACATTAGTATACACCGTCTGGTATAGCTGATATCGAATGGCAGGGAACCTCAGGGAGGAAGGTGCTTGATGGCCACGACGCAGACAACGGGTTTCAAGGCCGATGCCGATCTTCTGAAAGCGGCAGTCACCCAGATTTTTGCCGCTACGGGCGTCCCGACCAAGGACGCGGCACTGGTTGCCGACTCTCTTGTCCTTGCCGATTTGCGAGGCGTAAGCACCCACGGAATCAGCCGCCTGGCAATTTATGCTGAGCGCATTCGTCGCGGTGTTGTGAGTGCCGAGCCGCAGATGCGAGTCACGCGGCCGATGCCGGCAGCGGTTCATATCGACGGCGACAATGGCCTTGGATTTCTCGTCATGCGTCGCGCGACGTGCGAGGCAATCGATTGTGCAGCCCAATGTGGCATCGGGATCGCTTCGGTCAAGAACAGTACGCATTTCGGCATGGCCGCCACCTACCTCTTACAGGCGGTCGAGGCAGGCTATGCCGCTATTGTGTTTACCAATGCGTCACCGAGTATGCCGGTATGGGGTGGCAAGACACCATTTCTCGGCACAAGCCCGTTTGCTTTCGGCGCACCGGGCGGGCCAGGCTCGCCGCCGATCATACTCGACATGGCCACCTCCGTGGTCGCGCGCGGCAAGATCCGGCGTGCGGCACAAACGAACGAATCTATCCCTGCCGGCTGGGCGCTGGACGTCGATGGAAACGAAACCACCGATGCCCGTAGGGCCTACGAGGGTATCGTCCTGCCGCTTGGCGGCCCCAAGGGATCTGGGCTTTCGCTGATGATGGAAGTGGTCGCCGGCGTAATGAGTGGCTCGGCCTTTGGCGGTCAGGTTGGGGACCAGTATCGCACGCTCGATCGGCCGCAGAATGTCGGCCACAGCGTCATCGCCTTCAAACCGGATCTTTTCCTCGACCGGACATCCTATGGCACCCGGGTAGACCAGCTTGTGGTGCGAGCCAAAGCTTGCCCTCCCTTAGATGAAGCTCAGCCCATCCAAATGCCGGGCGAGCCGGAGGCAGCCCGCATGTTGGCGCGACTGACGGATGGCATCCCACTCGGCGCGGAAGATCTTGCGATGCTTGGGGAACAGGCAAAGCTGTCGGGCTTCAATCTTGATATCAATGCTTTGCGAAAGGTCTGAACCATGCTGCGGATCGCGATACTGGACGACTATCAGAATGTGGCGCTCTCCCTCGCGGACTGGGGGTCGCTTGGCGACGACTGCGAGGTTGTTCGTTTCGACGAAAATCTCTCGACTGAGGACCAGGCGGCCGAACAGCTTGAGGGTTTTGATGTACTTTGCCTGATGCGCGAGCGCATGCCTTTGCCCGCAAGCCTGATTGTCCGCCTGCCGCGCCTGAAGCTGGTCGTCGTCACCGGCGCACGGGTGCGCACCATCGATATGGAGACAGCAGTCGCTCAGGGCATCACGGTCTGCCATACCTTCGCTGGCCAATCCGCTCATGCGACGCCCGAGATGGCTTGGGGGCTGATCCTTTCGCTGGCCCGATCGATCCCCGCCGAGGATGCACGCGTTCGCCAGGGCGGCTGGCAACAAACGGTCGGCACGATCCTTGGCGGAAAGACTCTCGGTCTCGTCGGACTCGGAAAGCTGGGCGCGCGCATGGTACCGATCGCCAAGGCATTCGACATGGACGTTATCGCCTGGAGCCAGAACCTCACGAAGGAGAGGGCGTCCGAATGCGGCGCGCGCATGGTCGACAAGGAGACGCTTTTTCGTGAAGCTGATGTCGTGTCGCTGCATTTGATCCTAGGGGACCGAAGCCGCAACACCGTCTCGGCCACCGAAATCGCCTTGATGAAGCCGGGCGCCTTTCTCATCAATACTGCTCGTGGCCCACTGGTCGATGAACACGCTCTCGTCGCGGCGCTGGAGCTGGGTCAGATCAAGGCGGGGCTCGATGTTTATGATGAGGAGCCGCTCCCGAAGGACCACCCCCTGCGGCGTTCACCGAATACAGTCCTGACCCCGCATCTCGGCTACGTAACCGAGGGGGCTTATGCCGCCTTCTATCGCGACACGGTTGAGAACATCAAGGCATGGCGTGCCGGCACACCTCTTCGCGTATTGGCGGCGCCAAGCGCGGAGGGAAATTCACAGTAACCGACCGCGCACTTGGTCGATAAAAACTATTCTGAGATCCGAATGTGTGAGACGCAGGGGAAGACCTTTGGCAGGCCTTACGGCTTCCATGGCGAGACATCACGATGGCCCTTCGAGGAAATCGTCTGCTGAAGATGACGCTCGAAGGCGACGACGCGGGGAGGGTTCTGGTGGAGGACGGCGGGTTTTGACCGCGGCGCGCTCGTCGGCGACCTTATCTCTGTAGCTGGCACCGCGAATGGCTGGCGGGCCTTCGATCGATGGCGCGATCCGAGATAGCGCCGATCTAGACCAAACGGACTTGTGCATCGTGGCGCCGGGGCAGGCACCTAGGAACAGCGGGAAGACCGGGCATTGGATGTTTGATAGCCATGCAGATTGGAGATGTAATTCCAGACTGGAGGCTATTTCTAAGCCGATGAGGAGGGTTGTCGGGTCGCCGACCGTGCCCTTCACGCCCAAGGCTGATCAGCCTGTGCCTTGATGACATTGCCTAGGCGCGAGGTTGCGCCCTCGTGTCTCTCCCATCAATCCAGTGCCGCGACGAGGGTTTCGGTAAACTGCCGCGTACCGAGCGGCCCGCCGAGATCACCGGTGCAGTGCGAAACGTCCCCAAGGACGCGATCGACGGCCGTCTCGATCGCAAGGGCGCCATGGATATAGCCTGCTATTTCGGTCCGCTCGCCGTGCCACCGCAGAAGCATGGCAGCTGACAGGATCATCGATGTGGGGTTAGCCTTGTCCATGCCCGCAATGTCTGGTGCGGACCCATGTTGCGCCTGGGCGGCGGCATGGTTCAGGCCGGCGTTGAGGGAACCGGCCAATCCGAGACTTCCGGATAGTTCCGACGCTAGGTCCGACAAGGTGTCGCCATAGAAATTGGTGGTGCAGATCACGTCGTAGCGGCTCGCATCGCGAACCAGCAGCGCGGCCATCGCGTCGATCAGGACTTCCTCAAGGGTGACGTCCGGATAGGCAGCAGCGACCTTGCGCACCTCCTTGAGAAACAGGCCGTCCGTCAGCACGAAGGCGTTTGCCTTGTGCACCGCCGTCACCTTTCCACGACGATCGCGGGCCAGTTCGAAAGATGCCTTGGCAATGCGCTCGATCGCCTTGGCAGTGACCTTTCGCATAGAGATTGCGACATCTTCCGTCGGCATAAATTCGCCGATACCCGCATACATGTTGCGATCGGGATACATTCCCTCGGTGTTTTCGCGCATGATCACCAGGTCCATGTCGGTACCGCGATGAAAGACGCCTTCGCGAGTGCGTGCCGGACGGATGTTGGCAAAAAGATCCAGATGCTTACGAAAAGCCGCGGAAACATTGATACCGCCCTGTTCGCGGGGCGGATAATCCATGTGGGAGATCGGACCAAGGAGGGTGCCGTCCATGCTGCGGGCAATGTCGAGGATATCGCTTGGCAGTGTGGTGCCGCTCTTCTTCAGGGCACCAAACCCGATTTCCCGGGTGGTATAGCGAAAATCAAGCCCATGACGGGGACCGACCGCGTCCAGAACCGTCACGGTCGACGCGACGATTTCCGGGCCAATTCCGTCGCCGGGAAGAACAAGAAGATTCATGACATCAGTCTCCTGCACTGTTTAGCGGCGACGGCCGGTCACGGCGAAGCGACGCTATTTTGGAGCTTCGAACAGCGACGACGGGACGAAGACCTGCCCCTCCATGAGCTTGCGTGCTGTGCGCAACACGCCACCACTGAGGATGTCGACCGAATTCCCGTTCACGCGGGTCGTCAACGCGACGTCGAGCTGTCCCGTCGGATGCTCGATCCAGACGGTGCAGTCCTCGCCGGGCGGTCGATCAGCAACCCCCTCGCAGACCGAACCGGGAAGAACGACACAGGAGGAGACGCAGAGGCCCCCTGTCACCGCGAAAGCCGCATGTGTCTTGTGGGGAACGAAATACCGGGACGCGACACTGCCGCCTTCGCGCGGCGGTGCGATCATTGCCATCTTCGGCACCACCTTGCCCGTGACATCTCCAAGCCCCATGCGGCGGCCTGCCTCCATGCGCATGGCCTCAATGCGGGCGAAGAATGCGGCATCGGCGTCGAGCTCGGCTGCGGTTTCATACCCCGTCTTGCCGAGGTCGGCGGCGCGGAAAATCATCATCGGTACGGCCACGTCGATGAGCGTGACATTGACGCCATCAATTTCTTCGGCAGGCTTGCCAGTGGGCAGCAGGGCTCCCGTCTTGGAACCTACGATGTCCATGAAATTCAGCCGGATTTCAGCGGCCGATCCTGGCACGCCATCGATGCGCGCCTCGCCTTCATAATCGACTGCTCCGTCGCTGGTGTGGACGAGCGCTTCAATGCGACTTTGCGTATTGATGTCATAGATGACGACACTGGTCCTTTCCCCCGTGATAGGAACCATGCCGGTCTCGATCGCAAAAGGGCCGACCCCCGACAACATGTTGCCGCAAGATGGGGCAGTATCAACAGCCGCCTTATCGACAGAAACTTGGGCAAACAGATAGTCGACATCGACGCCTTCGCGAGTCGAGGGGCCTACCAGAGCCACCTTGCTGGTCAGCGTGTCGGCACCGCCTAAGCCGTCGATCTGGCGGGCGTCTGGTGAACCCATCGCGGCCAGTAGCACGCGCGCGCGCGTCTCGACGTCCTGCGGAATGTCACCCATTCGAAAGTACGGGCCCTTGGATGTGCCGCCGCGCATCAGGATACAGGGGATGGAATGTTGTCGGGGCATGGCGTCCTCGTCTGAATCCGGTTGTATACAAAGTGAACGGTTACGGAAGCGGGCTATGGGCAGCAGGCCGTGTTACCGTTGTATACGAACGTGCACATTTACATGCGCTTTGGGAAGCCCCAAAAGCACATGAGCCTAAAGACTGACCTGTTCTGGCGGCCAAGGGCGCTAAAAGTGCATTAGCTCTGCGCCGGGTCGCTGGCCCACCTGCCGACGGATGCTGAACACGAGCTTCGGATGGGACGGCCACCGTCTGACGGAGATGAAGCAACCCGAGGCGGTTACTCCTAAGCATGCCGTGCCATCCGACCAGGAGGGGGCATCGGGCACTCGAGAGAACCTGGGGTTGATGCTGATCTGACGCTCAGCCATGCCCGCGCCCACGAACTTGAAGGCACCGTCCCCAAGAGACTGGCCGTACCGCTTGGGCCTCAACGATGATTCAAGAACAGGTACGTGGGTCGGCACCTTCGTCACTTCGCAAACGAGCCTCCCAAGACAGCAAGCTGCACGGCAAAGCTTAGTGACGGCGCCGGCACTGCCTGGGAGTTGGAGTAACAACCGGTCCAGAACCAGAGGATGATCAAGCCGATCGGCGCCGCTTCATCCTCACCATTGCTGCTGCGTTCGCCAAGGTTTCTCTGGCCAAGGGGGCAGGTGTTCTCAGCTCCCGAGGCCCGGCCGACGGGCTCTAGATCCTGTTTTGCAGTTTCGAAGATCTTTCGAGGCAATTGTGTGGTTTCGGTGAAGCGGGATGCCTGGGTTGACAGGCAGGAAGCGCAGACCACCAGTCGAGCAAGGAACCTGCGGCGTCTCGAATGAGCCCTTTCCGATGGCGTGCTACGCGCACTGGCACGCTGCGAGGGTGGCAGCATCATGATCGAGGCGAGAACTTATTTCACAAAAAGCTCCAGACAGTTCAGATTCAGCAATTCATCTCAGTCCGCCCATGGCACATTGGCATGGCAACTATCGATTTGGAGCGCTTTATGAAATCCCATAAGACTGTCTCAATTGCTGGACTAGGTGCAATAGGCCTCCCTCTAGCTCGCAGTCTGGATCAAGGCAGAGCGCCTGGTTTTCAGCTTATCTCAGTTAACTCACGAGATCCCGCCAAGGCGCATGCGGCCGTTGCTGATTTTGCTGCCAAACCACGCGTGTGCATTTCCGCAAGTGACTTGGTTGATGCAGACATCATTATCGAAGCTGCACCGGCTGCGGCGTTTCTTGGGATTGCCAGGCCGGCAATCTCCGCTGGTAAGACATTCATCGCATGTTCTGCGGGGGCTTTGATGCGCAACATCTGGCTGGTGGAAGAGGCGGAACGCGAAGGCGCGCGAATTATTGTTCCATCGGGCGCACTAATTGGTCTTGACGCTGTCCGTGCTGCTGCTCAAGGCCACATCACCTCATGCACGATCGAGACCCGCAAATCACCAAGCGGATGGCTCGGGGCACCCTATCTGGCGGAAAATGCCATCACTCTTGAAGGGCTCACGGAAGCCGAGTGCATCTTCGAAGGAAACGCGCTTGATGCTGCAGCGGGCTTCCCCGCAAACGTCAATGTCGCTGCTGCTCTGGCCATGGCAGGTATTGGGCCATTGAACACTAAGGTGCGCCTTATCGCTGATCCGGCAGCCGATCGCAATATTCACCATGTCGTTGTGGACTCTGATGCCGCTCGTTTCACAATGACGGTGGAAGGCAAGCCCAGTCCCGAGAATTCTCGCACCGGTTTGCTGACGCCGCTATCGGTGATCGCGTGCCTTCGTAGCCTGCACGAGACGCTTCGAGTGGGCAGCTGACTGGGTCGACATTACGGAGGCCCCTTCTCGATATGAAGGCCTGCCGGTAGCGGGGTTTTGCGCCATCGGGCAGGCGGGCCCAAACCGTAATAGCGGTGCGCTATATCAGCTATTCAAATTCGGCGTATTGTGCGGCCAATCGGATGCTGCATCTTATAGATGCTGCTGGGAAGAACTTCCGTCTAACGCGACCCGCTCACCGAGACGGCATCCCTTCATTCCATGGGAGGATCACATGAGGATAAACCTGTGGAATATCAGGAGACGTGGCGGCATCGCAGCCAAAGCTCTCATCACAGGCGTCGCGGCTTTCCTGTGTGCTGCACTTCCAGCTGATGCCGATGCTATCTCGATCGCAAAGGTCACAGGCGGCATCGTTGAAGGAACCGCCAGTGACACGCCCGGCGTCAGCGAGTTCCGCGGGATCCCGTATGGCGGAAACGTCGGCGGTGACCACGCCTGGGAGCCGACGCCGCCAGTCGAACCTTGGGAGGGGATCAGGAAAGCAGATGCCTGGGGCGATCAAATGCTTCAGGATTCCTCCCCCGGGCAGGGGGAACCGACCGCCTCCTTCGACGGCCTAAATCTCACAGTTTGGACCCCGGCTGAATCCAACGACGAGAAGATCCCCGTATACATGCTCATTCATGGCGGTGCCAATCGGCTTGGATCTTCGGCGATGCGTGACATCTATGCCGCCGAGTTGGCCTCGCAAGGCATCGTTGTGGTTTCTGTACAATATCGTTTGGGTGCTCAGGGTTTCATGGCATTGCCTGAGATGGCTCACAATTCGCCGAATGGAGCGAAAGGGAATTTTGCCGTCCTGGACCTCATCTCTGCACTGCAATGGATCCGCGATAACATCGCCCAATTTGGGGGTGACCCGGCAACGGTGACGATTGGTGGCCAGTCTGCCGGTGGCGAGAACGCAGTGGCTCTGCTGCGAACACCGCTTGCCAAAGGCATGTTCAAACGCGCCTTCATCCAGTCCAGCTTTACGGGCTTCCTTCCCGGCAAAGTCGAGGAATTCGGGAGTAAGGCGAGACATGATCAGGCCGAGATCGATAAGCTCTTCGGTAAGCCGACAACCCTCGATGATCTGCGTTCAATTGACCAGAGGACTTGGCTTGCACCCTGGAATGGGGAAGAGGCGTCACTCTACAGCCTTCTGGCCCGGGCCACCGGTGGGGGGCAGTTCTACACTGTCGACGGGCACGTATTTACGGATGATTCCGTGGATCTACTGGAGCCGGGAGACTTCGAAGGGTTGGATATCGTGATCGGGCAGACCGCTGACGAATATACTGGTCTGCGGAAGGTTTCACCGATGACGCCGGAAGAACAACGGGAGGCCCTGCTGTCCTTTGTCCGAGAATATCAGGTCGGACAGGTCGACGAAGCTGTTCTGCCGCTCTATGCGTCCGACGACCCGATCGAGGCGTCGCGCCTCGCACTGCGTGCTATCAACGATTACATGTTTCAGTACGTCCGGCTGGGCGCCGAGATTGCAAAACGCAACAGCAAGGGTGCGAATGTCTATCTGTATTATTGGGATCATTGGCCACCAGGCAAGGACCAGGGTCTGAAGCGTGCCTATCATGCTGCTGACCTCTGGTTCTGGAACGGTTCGATCCGTGCTGGTGCGCGGGATCAAAAGCCTTGGACCGATCCAGATCTGGCGATGAAGCAGATGGCCATGACCTATCTGGCGAATTTTGTAAAAACAGGTGACCCCAATGGAAATTCGGTCCCCCATTGGGACCAGGTGGGCGACGGTGCGTCGGAGGCTGCTGGGCAGTTCCTGCGTTTGCACGAAGGGAGCGCCGAGATGCGCGACAGCACCGTTTACCCCAGCAGAGACGCATACATGCGAAGGGTAATCGTTGAGGGCATGGCCGCACAGCGCCTTAACCACCATACGAGCCCTTGAGCCGGCTCCCGATCCGCCAGTGAGCACGCCAGGATCGGACGCAGAACCACATTCAAGGCTTATGACAGGAAGAGGAGGAGTTTCTATGTCTACAGTCCCAGAGCATCGGCCCTTTTGCGGCCGAAAAGGCGGTCCCAGCCGCGCAGTCGGTATGGTGATCGCAATGATCGTCTCCCTTGGTTCCATGGGAGCAACGGCGGCTCTGGCACAGTCGGGCGACGCAACCGGTGCCAGCTCGCTTGGCGAGCTGACTGTCACTGGGGGGAAGGTCAAAGGCGTTCCCACTGACATCGATGGCGTAACCCTTTTCAAAGGTTTGCCCTATGCTGGTCCCGCCAGCGGCGACGCCCGCTTCGCCGCGCCGACGCCCGTGGTGCCATGGCAAGGGGTAAAGACCGCCGATGTCTGGCCTGACCGGTCCATGCAATGGTCCAGTGTCAACCCTACCGGCGAGTTCTGGGGCGATGAGTTTTATTACGACCAGGCCTTCTTGCCACCGATCAGCGAGAACGCTTCGGCCCTCAACATATTCACACCTGCTCATTCGCGTGATGAAAAACTACCCGTCTACGTTTGGATCCATGGCGGCGCAAACGCGCATGGCTACGGATCGGAGATAGAGTTTTGGGCCTCCAAACTTGCTGAGAAGGGCATCATAGTCGTTACCGCGCAGTATCGGCTTGGCGTCTTTGGTGAATTGGCGCTGAGGGAACTTACGGCTGAAAACGCCAGGGGCTATTCCGGCAACCAGCGCGACCAGGACCTGATCGCAGCTCTTGAATGGGTAAGGGATAACATCCAGCAATTCGGCGGAGACCCGCAGATGGTGACGATCGGCGGCCAGTCGGCCGGATCTCGCAACGTCTACAGCCTTCTGCGGGCAGTTCCTGCGAAAGGGTTGTTCAAACGGGCAGTGATGCAGTCTACCTTTCGCATCGGACCGGCAGATGAGGCTCCAGCGGCGGACGCGGAGACAAAAAACGCTGCTGAGATCGAGAAAATCTTTGGCAAGCCGATGAGCTTGGCAGAGCTGCGTGCCATTCCTGCGCAGCGCTTCTTCGAGCCCGTCAGCGCCTCGGACGACAGGCTGCTTTACTACGCACTGCGAAGTGCGATCAACGGTGACACGATCGACGACAAAATGATTACGCAGCAGTCCGTGGATCTGATGCGTGAGGGAGCTTTGGACGGTATCGACATTTTGACCGGTGCCAATGCCGACGAGCGAACCTCCCTTCAGGGCGGGCCTGACAAAACCATGCCCCTTGAGGAGTATGCCGCGTGGATGGAGGAACGGTACGGCCCTCAATGGGCCACTGCCTACGCTGCCGGCGATCCACGAAATGCCTATCGACTGCAGCTGCGGGCCGGAGCGGATGAGGTGATGGCCGAATCGATGGTGTCCGCACGCTATGCCAAGGCCCACAACAAGAACAATGTCTGGGTCTACTATTTCGACAATGGTCCCCCTGGGCGTGATTCCGAGTTCTACGGCTCCTTTCACTCCGCCGACCTGTGGTATTTCTTCAACTCGCTGCGAACAGAAGAGGGGCAGCGGCCATGGTCGGAGAAGGATTTCCGTATGGCCGACACGATGTCGAGCTATCTCGCGAACTTCGTCAAGACTGGAAATCCGAACGGCGAAGGTCTGCCGGAGTGGGAGCAACCAGAGGGTGAATCAAATATGATGCGTTTCGCCGACGGCTATGCCTATCCCGTGACCTCCACGCCATACCCGTCACGCGATGAGCTGAACCGCGATCTTGTGCTCGAGCGATATGGATTAGAAGCGGGCCAACTCGACTGACAAGGTTCGGATGGTAACGCTTGAAGCCGCGCGGCGGCGCCGCGCGGTCATTGCACTCTCTGATAATCTTGGCTGAAACTAGAGGCGCATCTACCGATTGGCGTGGTCAGGCGTGTAGGCGGGTGTCGCTGGAGTTGCAGCGGGCAGGAAAACCGACTCCACCACAATCGCATGCTCTGGGCCTTTTCAATGGCCGGCATCGATAAATCCTGTACATCCACCCCGTGCTGTCGCAGTTGTCGTTCCTGCGGGCCATAACGTATTGGCGCCCGTCTCTCATCCAAATGCGCTGACTGCTTCTGGCTCAGCCACGCCATATCGCGACCAATGATCGCTGCCGTTGCCAAGGCCACGACCGCAATGCCTACCACGAGCGCGGTGTTCATCACCTTTGTCAGCAAGCGGGTAGCCTCCAACGACACAGGATCTCAAGCTCGGGGGGAGCAATGGAGCATGACCATGATCCCTCGTTGAGAACCCGCCGCTGCAGAAAGATCGCCTCTAGGCCCTTAGCGCCTTCTCGGTTTGGGACTGCAGCAGTTCGCACAGGCTTGTCAGAACTCATCGAGGCTGGGGTAGGGGGCAAGCGTGCTCAACTTGCCCGTGATCTATACGTGCCCTGTTAATACTCGTATGCACTCGACATGACTGCGCAATAGACGACTTCGGCCAGAAGATATCGAAGGGTCGGTAGGCATAGAGCCGCACAGATGGATGCCGAGCAACTGCCGACCCAAGCAGCGCACGGACATGCTCCTCACTGTCATTCAGGGCCTTGATGATCTCGCGTCACTTGATCGAGACTGGTCCTCGCGGGGCGCCATGTACCAAAACGATTGCAACCTGGGTTTCAGTGTCAAGCACGATATGCAGTGTGCTGATCATGTCGGCAGGGTCCAGGAGGGCTGCTTTGACATGATCAGCTGTCCGCTTCCTCCGCGCAAACGCAACACGCGTCATCTGCAGATCAACAACGCCGTCGCCAGCGGTCCCGCTGGAGGGAATGTCTACGAGCTCGGGCATATCGCCTATTGTCGTCACCGCTTTGTCCAAAAGCCGCACCCTTTTTAGTTGGTGAGAGCCGCTAAACCTCGTTAGCGCCTCGTATCAACTCTGCGACAACGTCTGTAGTGGCGCTCATCCGGTGAGGTCTCCCGTGCCTTCGAACCATCATTAGCGGTGAGGGGACTTCTCGTGCACGAAAGAAACGTCTCGGACCATTCTTGGGGCTCAACCATCAATCATGCCGAAACGGCATAACTGAAAGCATCGTAGGCCGACTGGTAATGGCGCGGAAGTCTTCGTAGCGTCATTAGGACGGATGGCCTACGGCCGCCGAAGGATCGACATAGGAAGCCGGACTGGTGGCTTTGGCTGCCGCTTGCGGCCACCCTGCTTCCTTGAAGGGAGAAACAATGACTACTAATATTAAAGGCGATTGGCGGGTGTCTCTGGCGGGCGAGTGTATGGTCAGCCGCCCCTTTGCGATGCACGACGAGCCGGAATCTCTTGGCGTTTGGGACTTGCTCAAGGATGCAGATGTTACGTATGGCCACCTGGAAATGAACTTCGCCGAGCAGGAGGAGCTGAAGTGGCCGGCGCGGGGACAGGGCATCGGCAGTTTCATGATGGCGGACCCTTCGGTCGCTCAGGATCTCAGATGGGCGGGCTTCGACATCATGTCGACAGCGCACAATCATAGCTTTGACTTTGGTGCCGAGGGGCTGCTGGCCACCAAAAAGCACATGAAAGCTGCAGGCGTCGTCACGGCCGGTACAGGAGCCGATCTCGAGCTAGCGAGCGAGCCCGGCTATGTGGAGAAGAAAAACGGGCGTGTCGCCCTGGTTTCCACAAGTTCCGGCAACCAACACTTCATGTGGGCCAGCCTGGCGAAAGGAGCCCTTCGTGGCCGCCCTGGAGTCAATCCCTTGCGGCTGAGCTTCGAATTCATGGTCGATCCCCAGACTGCTACTGAGCTGAAGGCCTTTGCAAAAAAGCTAAACATCACGCGCGCGCCGAAGCATGGACGTGAGGGTTCGTTTGGCTTTCTTATTCCAGGGGCCCAGCAATGGGGCGACCCGGAGTCCTTCTTTGAAGGCGACCACTGCGAGATTATCAGCCAGTGCAACAAGCGCGACCTTGCGCGCAACCTTCGATCTATCGAAGAGGCCCGCTGCATGGCCGACCTCGTGATCGTAGCTCACCACTTCTCTGTCTCCGACGGTCCGCGTGGCGACACGCCGCCTGGCTTCGTGCAGGAGTTTGCACGCGCCGCGATCGACGGCGGCGCCGATATCTACGTGGGCCACGGATGGCACCGGACGCTGGGCATCGAGATTTACAACGGCAAACCGATCATCTACGGCATCGGCAACTTCTTTGCACATTCCGAATTCATTCAGCGCGTTCCCTATGATAGCTACGACGCTTGGGGTCACGACGTTGAACGTCTTCCAACGCTGCATCCTGCGCTGCATCCACTTCACCCAGGTCTCGACACGCCCTCCGACACATGGTGGAGTTCTTGCGTGCTACAGGCCGAGATGAAGGCAGGAAAGCTGTCCAAGCTGTTCCTTCATCCGGTGGAGATGGGTCGCGAATCCACAAAGGACGCTACGCAGACGCGCCGGACCGGGAAGGGCGATCATCCCTTGACAGAAGGCCGGCCGATGCTTGCTAAGGGCGAAGATGCGGTCCGCATCGTCGATCGCTATCGTCGTCTCTCGGAGCCCTACGGAACCAAGATCGAGATCCGTGATGGAGTTGGCGTTATCGACCTGTCTGCCTAGCGCAGCATAGAAACGACGTGAAGCCCTCGCCGCGTGGAGGCGGCGAGGCGCGCCCTGGTCCAGGTGGACCAGCGCGAACAGGGAGGAGCGAATGGAATTGCAAATGGCCGGGCGTGATACGGCACCTTTACCAGCCGCTGCAGCGACAGTGGGTTCGCTGCTGGAGGTCCGTGATCTCGGCGTCTCCTTTGCCACAAAGGAGGGCAGAGCGCAGGTAGTCACCGGACTGAACTACAGCATCGGCGAGGGTGAAACCCTGGGTATCGTGGGCGAAAGCGGTTGTGGAAAAACCATGACCTCTTTGTCACTGATGGGTCTCGTACCGCCCGGTGGCCGGGTGACAGGCGAGATCCGCTTTGGCGGACGCAATCTGGTCGATCAATCGGCGCGTGATTGGCGTTCGCTGCGCGGACGCGACATTGCGATGATCTTTCAGGAACCAATGACGGCAATGAACCCCGTGATGACAGTGGGGCGGCAGATCGCAGAAGTCCTGACAGTTCATGAAGGACTGAGCACTGCCTCGGCCTTCGACCGTGCAGTTGAGCTTCTTGAAGCAGTCGGAATCCCGTCGCCGAACCAACGTGCCCGTGATTATCCCCATCAACTCTCGGGCGGCATGCGTCAACGCGCCATGATCGCCATGGCTTTGGCATGCAAGCCCAAGCTTCTCGTCGCCGACGAGCCGACTACAGCGCTCGATGTGACAATCCAGGCGCAGATCCTCGACCTCATCCTGGAACTTCAGGAAGATACCGGAATGTCTGTGCAGTTCATCACGCACAACCTGGCAGTGGTGTCCGAACTGGCGCATCGTATTCTCGTGATGTATGCGGGTCGCGGTGTTGAGAACGCGCCCGCAGAGAAGATCTTTGACAATCCGCTGCACCCATATACGCGCGGTCTCATCGCGACATTGCCAGACCCTGACAGGAAGGTGGATCAGCTCTTCGTCATCCCTGGGAGCCTGCGCATTCAGCCACAGAGAGGCTGCCGCTTTGCTTCCCGCTGTAGCCTCGCGTCGGAGATCTGTGCTGCTACCGAACCACCTATGCTTGAGGTGGAGACCGATCACTTCGTAGCATGTCATAAGGTAACACCATGAAGCCCCTCCTGGAGATAAATGACGTCAGTATCCACTTTGGGATGCGCGGCGGGCTGTTTCAGGCGGGTCCAACGCTGCGGGCGGTTGATAATGTCAGTCTGAGCATGAACAAGGGGGAGACCCTTGCTATCGTCGGTGAGAGCGGTAGCGGCAAAAGTACCCTTGGCTACGCGGTCGCGGGCTTGCGTCCCCCGACCAAGGGCAGCATCCAAATTAATCCCGCACGCCCGCACTCGAGCGGCCGTGACCCTGTACAGATCATATTCCAGGATCCGTTTTCGGCGC
This sequence comes from Pseudorhizobium pelagicum, assembly GCA_000722615.1. GTDB lineage: Bacteria > Pseudomonadota > Alphaproteobacteria > Rhizobiales > Rhizobiaceae > Neorhizobium > Neorhizobium pelagicum. Next base: position 55,568 of record JOKI01000001.1, read on the forward strand.
TCGATCCACGCATGACAGTTGAGACCATCGTCGCAGAGCCGCTTCGGCTTGCAGGGGTGGATCTGAGTAACCGCCGGATGCGTGTGACGGAGGTGTTGGAGCAGGTCGGTATGCCGGCGGATGCGGCACACCGGTATCCACACCAGTTCTCGGGCGGACAGCGTCAGCGGCTGGCGATTGCACGCGCTCTGATCGGCGACCCGGAACTGATCGTTGCCGATGAGCCGCTTTCGGCGCTCGACGTATCGATCCAGTCACGCATCCTCAACCTGATGGGCGACATTCGAGAAAAGCTCGGCATCAGTTATTTCTTCATCTCGCATGATTTCGGGGTGGTACGGCACCTGGCAGATCGCGTGGCAGTCCTTTATCTGGGTCGGATCATGGAGGTCGCGGATGCCGACGATATCTTTGCTACTCCGAGTCATCCCTACACCCAGGCCTTGCTCGCCGCCGTCCCACGGATCGGACGTGGCCGGCGGCTAAGGGGATCTGCGCTGAAGGGTGAGATCCCAACGCCGCTGAATCCGCCGTCCGGCTGCGTGTTCCATACCCGGTGTCCGCGCGCCACCGCCATCTGCTCTACTGAGCGGCCAGAGCTCCTTCCTGCGCCCGGGCGCAGCGGCCAGCTCTCCGCCTGCCATCACAAGGATTGAGGCCCATGCTTCGCTACGTCCTTTCTCGACTGTCACAAGCCGTACTCGTCATCTTCGTGATGTCGTTCCTCCTTTTCGTTCTAATCGGGCTGATGCCCGGTGATCCGATCGAGAATATGTTTGAAGGCAACCCGTCATTGACGCCTGAGCTGATCGGCCAGATGCGCGAGCTGTATGGCCTAGATCAGCCAATCACGCTTCGCTACTGGCACTGGCTCATGGCAGCGCTTCAAGGCGACTTCGGGTATTCAAGCTTATACTCCAGGCCAGTGCTGACAGTGTTGGGCCCAGCTTTGCTTCAGACAGGTAAGCTGCTGGCGCTGACCTTGATGATTTCAGTGCCCTCCGCCATTATTCTTGGCGCCTTGGCCGCCCGAAAGCCCAACGGCCTGGTCGACTCCGCCATAGGTCTGTTCTCTTTCGCAGCGATCTCAATGCCGAACTTCTGGGTATCGCTTCTGCTAATCATCCTGTTTTCGGTCAATCTCGGCTGGCTGCCGGCCAGCGGCTTGCCCATGACAAGCGACGCGTCGTTCTGGTTGGAGTTGCGCCACTTGATTCTGCCCGTGATGGTGCTGGTGATGTTTCACGTCGGGCCACTGATCCGCTACGTTCGCGCTGCCATGATCGAGACCCTGTCAGCGGACTTTGTCCGCACTGCGCGCGCCAAGGGGCTCTCCGAGGGCACCGTGATTGCGCGGCATGCGGTGCGAAATGCGCTCATTCCCATGATCACGGTGCTGGCGCTGAGCTTTGGCCATCTCTTCTCAGGCGCGCTGGTGATCGAAACAATTTTCGGAATGCTCGGCATGGGAAAGACGATCTACGACGCGGTGGGTAACATCGATTTCAATCTCGCCTTGGTCGGTCTTCTCTTGGCAACGGTGGTTGTTCTGATCTCCAACCTCCTCGCCGACCTCGCCTACGCCTATCTCGATCCCCGGATAACGCTATGACGCCGACAAATCAAATGACCCAAGCTGTTCCCACGTTGACCCTGTCTCACCTCCCGCCGGTGCAATCGATCTGGCAACTCCGATTCGAGAAGTTCCGGAGCCACCGGCTGGCGATGTTTTCGCTCGGTTTCCTCATTCTGCTCATTGTCATTTGCCTGATGGCTTGGCCCTTCAGCGCCTTGCTCGGGATCGATCCCAACAAGACCAATCTGCTTTATCGATTCCAGCCACCTTCGGCAGAGCATTGGCTGGGAACCGACGACCTTGGGCGGGATGTGCTTGTTCGCTTGATGTTCGGTGGGCAGGTCTCCATTGCAGTCGGCCTGGTAGCCACCCTCCTGATGGCGATCGTCGGGGTCGCGATTGGGGTCACGGCCGGTTTCGTAGGCGGCCGCATCGACGCTGTGCTGATGCGGGTGACTGACTGCATGCTGGCACTCCCGCTGGTGCCGCTTCTCATTGTCCTTGGCTCAATTGATCTCACCAAAATAGGTATCAGCCAAGCATCGGCGACCTCACCACTTTTCGTTTTTCTGCGAATTGTGATCATTATCGCCCTCGTTGACTGGACGACGATGGCGCGCATCGCCCGGGCAGGGGCCATCCAGATCCGTGACCGCGACTATGTACGGGCCGCATCTGTGAGCGGCGCCAATGGACGCTACAATGTCATTGTTCACGTGCTCCCCAACATATCCACGCCTCTGATCGTTGCCAGCACGCTAACTGTCGGCCGCGTCATTCTGCTGGAGTCGACCCTCAGTTTCCTTGGTTTCGGTATTGTGCCGCCGACGCCAACCTGGGGCAACATGTTGACCAACGCGCAGCAGCTGATCATTTCGGCACCCCACCTCGCCGTTTATCCAGGGCTGTTGATTTTTCTCACAGTCATGGCCGTCAACTTCGTCGGTGACGGCGCTCGTTTTGCCTTCGACCCCCGCTCTGAAAGCGGCAAGTCGCACTAATTTCACCGTCTTCAACCTTAGGGAGGAAACCATGAAGATGAGAAACCTACTGACCGCGACCGTGGCAGCAATAGCGCTGCTGGGGCCAGCTACTCTACCCGCGGCCGCGCAGCCGGATAAGTCGCAACTTGTCGTCGGTCAGCTTCAGTTCTTGAAGAACTTTCATCCGCTTATTCAGGTCAACAATACAAAGCGTCTGCAGGTCAACTACGGCCTGCTGCCACTGACCGCCTTCGATCAGAACGCGGAAAACCAGTGCATCCTGTGCAAGGAATTGCCTTCGCTGGAAAATGGATTGGCTGAAATGGTCGACAATCCTGACGGCACCAAGGGAATGCGTGTAAAGTTTACACTACTCGACGGGCTCTCCTGGGGAGACGGCGAACCAGTTACCAGTCAGGACGTCGCCTTTACGTTGAAAATGGCAAACGACCCCGACATTGGTTTCTCGGAATTCAATCCCTGGACCCGCGCGAGCGACATTGAAATTGTCGATGACCGGACGTTCGTCTTGATCTTGTCTGAGGTGACCCCGAGCTTTGCATCCTGGGACCAGGTCTTGCCGTCACATCTGGAGGCGCCGATCTACGAAGCCAATGGCACAGCCGATAGCTACGTCAAGCAGACGCACTACAACACGGACCCAACAAATCCCGGCCTGTGGAACGCGGCTTACATGCTGTCTGAATATCAAATCGGTACTCGCCTGACCTGGGTGCCAAATCCCCACTGGCCAGGAAAGAAGCCGGAATTTGAACGCATCATCCTTAGCTACCGCGACAACTCTTCCGCACTGGTCCAAAACCTGCTCGCAGGCGAAATTGACGCGGTTCCGGTCAGCCCCGGCGGGATCAGCTTCAGCCAGATGCTCGACGTCCAGCGCCAGAAGGGTGATGGGCTCAAGTACCACATCGTCGATGGCACGAATCTCGAACGCATCGCCATGAACCTCGACAACCCGATCCTTGCCGATGTTAAGGTGCGCCGGGCCCTGATGATGGGTATCGACCGAAAGGCAATAACGGAAGCGCTATTTGAGGGCCAGCAGCCAGTCGCAAATGGCCTTCTGCCGGATTCCAACCCCTTCTTCAACCCCGACATCACTCGCTACTCCTATGATCCGGACGCCGCTAAGGCCTTGCTTCAGGAAGCAGGCTGGACACAAGGCGGTGACGGTATCTGCGTGAACGACAAGGGCGAAAGACTTTCTTTCGACCTTGCGACGACGGCTGGCAATCAGACGCGGGAGCAGATCGCGCTCGTTATACAAAGTCAGCTCGGCGAGATTTGCGTCGACATCAAGCCCACATTTGTGCCGCTGCAGGAATACAATGGCGAACTATCGCGCCGACGTAATTTCAGCGGTTTGATCATGTCCTCCATCCGCTTTTCCCCCTCGACCACCCCAGGGATCGCGGTGGCATCGGACGCCATCCCGACGGCTGAAAACAACTGGGTTGGGAACAACTTCTCGGGCTACTCCAGCCCCGAAATGGACGCAGCGTTGAATGAGTTCCAGCAGGCGCTTTCTGCCAAGGCACAACGCGCCGCCTGGCAGACAATCCAGCAGCAGTTCGCCGAGGATCTGCCGATGCTGCCGCTCTACTTCTACGCTGAGGCTTATGTCACCGTTCCAGATCTGAGCAACTTCAATGTCGTGACCTATGACCCATTGATGATCTGGGCACAGGACTGGAAGCGCGAGTAACTCAACAGATGGGCGGCCGGCTTCCGCTGGCCGCCCTTCGTTAAAGCTGACAGGCGCTTTCAAGCCTTCTCGGGGAGGAGGCTGAAACGCGCGTTCAAAAGCTGTGAGCGTCCGCCTCAGGTTCCACTTGGAAGAACTTCATGAACGTGGCAATTCTCGACGATTATCTGCATCTGTCCCAGGAGGTGGCGGACTGGAGTCCGGTGGCAGCACGAGCCTCGGTCACCGTTATCGATCGTCACTTCCCTACCATCGATGCCGCCGCCGAAGCTTTGGCGGATTATGAAATTTTGTGTACACTGCGAGAACGGCTGGCGTTCCCGCGCGAACTCATCGAACGTCTTCCGAGGTTGCGCTACCTGTGTGTGACGGGCAAGCGATATGACACTGTCGATATTGACGCAGCGCGAGAGCAGGGCGTCGTCGTATCCAATACACCTGTGACCGGTGCCGGTGCCGGTGCCGTTGTGGAGCTGACGTGGGGACTTATTCTGGCGCTGGCGCGCAATATTGCCGCCGAGGATCGGATGATGCGCTCTGGCGGATGGCAGCATTTCGCAGGCACGACGCTGCGCGGCAAAACGCTGGGCGTTGTGGGCCTTGGTGGGTTGGGAACTGGCGTGGCGGCGATCGGCAAGGCTTTCGGGATGCGGGTCATCGCCTGGTCGCCCAATTTGACGCGCGAACGTGCTGAGGCTGCAGGCGTGGAGCTTGCTGAAAAGCAGGAGCTGTTTCGACTGAGCGATGTCGTGACGCTCCATCTGGCACTGGCGGAAGCGACGTGGCAGAGCGTCGGTGCCGTGGAACTTGAGGCAATGAAACCAACAGCCTTTCTCGTCAACACGGCGCGCGCGGGGCTTGTTGATGACGAGAGCCTGTTGCGAGCCTTAAAGACCAAAAAGATCGCCGGAGCAGGGCTTGATGTCTACGCGGTGGAACCGCTTGCGGCCGACCACGAGCTACGGACGCTGGACAACGTCGTCCTGACGCCACACCTCGGCTATTTCACGCGTGAGATGCTCGGAGCCTACTACAGCTATGCCATAGAAAACATCCTCTCCTTCCTGGATGGCGCACCCCTACGCGTCGTCTCAGCGCATGATTAAGCCCATCGGCGGCAGGTCAAGGCCCGCAGTTCTACGGGTTCTACTAGAGACGCAGTTTGGTCTTTTCTTTGCCGGAAACGGTCTGTCTCTGATTGGTTCCTGGATGCAGCGCATTGCCTGCGGCTGGCTTGTTTGGGAGTGGACGGCTTCCGCTTTCTGGCTGGGTGTGCTTGCTGCCGGGGATCTTTTGCCCGTCTTGGTGACAGGTCCCTTTGCTGGGGTGGCTGCTGATCGCTGGGATAGGCTGAAGCAGAACCGGGTTGCCCAACTGGCCTCGGCGGCGGTTGCGATGACGCTGGCGGCGCTCCTCTTTTTGGAGTGTTTGGATCTTGTCTGGCTTGTCGTATTGGTCACCATACAGGGGACGCTGGTGGCTGCCATTCAGCCAGCGCGGCTTGCCATGGTGCAGCAGATGGTGGCGCGCGAGGACATGGGCGTTGCTGTTGCGCTGAACTCGGTCAGTGTCAACCTCGCCCGGTTGATCGGACCAGCAGTCGCTGGTGCCATGATCTTGAAGCTCGACATCTACTGGCTTTTTGTACTGAACGCGCTGGTGACCCTGATATTTGTATGGGTGCTGGGGCGGTTACAGCTCCTGCCTCGCACCTCTGTCCCTTCCAGCGACGGATTCTGGCGGCAGATGCTCGCCGGGTTTGATTACGTCGCCAACAATCGCGCGATCATGCTGGTGCTTCTCGCTCTGCTCGTCGGTGGTGCCTTTGTACGCTCCATCTTGGAACTTGTGCCGGCAGTCGCTGCCCTAACATTTGACAACACAGCAGTCGGTTTGGCGGCGCTAACGGCTGCGTCCGCGACCGGCGCCGTCGGTGCTGCCGTGACAGTCCGGCGGCAGAAGGTTGCATCAATTCCAGTCGGCGTCTTGATCTGGTGGGGAATTGGCGCTTTATCCGCTTTGTTGCTGACCCAAGCGGATAACACCATTGTCGCCATTCTCTGCGCCGTGACGTTGGGAGCGTCCATTACCCGTTGTCTCGTGGGAACCCAGACTTTCGTGCAACTGACGACTCCTGACGGTTTACGGGGGAGGACTTTGAGCGTCCACGGACTCATCGCCCGCGGCAGCCCGGCGCTCGGCGCCCTGGCAATCGGTGCGGCGGCGGATCGATACGATCTGCCGAGCACGGTGCTTGTAACATCGATCGTCATGCTGGTTTTGGTTTTGGTGATGCTGGGACCGACGCGACGCTACGCGTCGCAGGCTGCTGAAGCAGATTAAATCTAGTTCAGTATTTCGATGCACAAATCCCGTAGGATGTGGAAGGCGGATTCGTGCAGGCGATTATTCAGCCTACGCGTCCGTCTCACGATCTGCACCTTGAGGATAAGCTCTGGATCGACGATCAGCCTGGTGCGCAGATCAGCGGCTGGCTCCACTGTTTTGCGAGCCCGCAACGTTGCTACCGACTTGCCACCACCGTCTCTGACGAGGTTGAAGGTGGTGTCAAGAGAGTCGAGCTCACATTCGACCAGCAGTTTCTTTCCGGTGCGCGCCAAAGCAGTTTCGAGAACTTCACGAATGCGGTTGGGACGGCTGGTAATGATGATGGGTTGTTCCGCAATCTGTGACAGCGGGATTGGTGGTCCGTTGCGAGAACCAATGCCCTCGGTCAGCGCTTCGTAAAGGTGCAGCCGCTCGTCGACGAGGTCGTGGATTTCCAACATTGGGCTATTGGGAGCGTCAAAGAGCACGGCCATGTCGAGGCGACCCGACAGCAGCCATTCCTGGAGCTGGGTGGAGCGGCCTGTGAGGACGTGAATTTTCGCGTCTGACAGCTCCTGATGCAGTTTTCGGATCAATGCGGTGCTGATCGCGGTCGAAAGCGAGCCAGGCATCCCAATGGCTACGGAGCCGGAGCGTCCGAGACGAGCGTTCTCCATATCCTCGTGGGCCCGCTCAAACAACTGGATGATCGAGCGCGCGTGGCCAAGCATGCGCTCACCAGCCTCGGTGGTGGTGACGCCACGCCCATTGCGTACAAGAAGGCGTTGTTTCAATTCAACCTCCAGGCCGCTGATCTGACGACTTAGCGCAGGTTGAGCGATATGAAGGAATGCGGCTGCACGGCTGAAGCTACCCAATTCGACCACGTGCATGAAGTAGCTCAGCTGCCGAATATCCATAGCTATACTCCCATGCCGCTAAGTTATATCTGATACGCCGTTAGCACGAATTGTAATGGCTGACGAGAGCCCATACGCTCTCCACATTGAGGTTTTGCGGAGGAATGACATGTCGGCTGAAGGCGCCGAAGCTTGGCGGGTCTGGGAATGCGTGCTTTGCAGCTACGTCTACGACGAGGCGTTGGGCGACCCGGATGGAGGCATATCGCCTGGAACGCGCTGGGAAGACGTCCCGGATGACTGGGTGTGCCCCGAATGCGGGGCACGGAAAGCAGAATTCGATATGCGTGTGGTCTCATGACAGCGCTTGAGCACTCGAACGCAATCGTGATCGTTGGTGCGTCGCATTCGGGTGTCGCCGCAGCGGCGGAATTGCGATCCCTCGGGTGCACCAGGCCAATCGTTCTTATCGGTGAGGAAGAGGGCGCCCCTTACCATCGGCCGCACCTGTCAAAGGAGTGCCTTTCCAGCGACATGCCGGCCCCAGCGCCCCTGCGTGCGGCCGACTTCTACAGCAAACGCGATATTTCTCATCGTGGTGGCATGCGGGTGACTGCGGTTGATCGCGCGCGGCGGCGCGTGACCTGCGCCGATGGAGAAGAGATTGCTTACGGAGATCTGATTTTAGCAACCGGTGCCGGCGCTTCCCAACTTCCGGCAACGGTCGATCCACGTGGTCGCGTCGTTACGCTGCGCCATGCGATCGACTGGGCTCGAGTTCGGCAAGCATTTGAGCAGCAGTCTTCTCTCGTTGTCGTTGGAGGAGGACTTATTGGTCTTGAGGCCGCCGCCGCAGCTTGTGCCAGAGGCATAGCGGTAACCGTTGTCGAAGCCGGCGACAGGCTCATGGCCCGGAGCATCTATCCCGAACTCGCGGCAGAAGTTCTTCGCCGCCATCAGGACGCCGGCGTCACAATTCTCTTGAGCCAAAGCCTGAACCGCGTGGAAGCGGACGGGGTGATGCTGGCTTCGGGTGTGCGCATTGCCGGCGACCTGGTGCTGGCAGCGATTGGCAGTCGACCTCACGCCGATCTGGCGCAAGCCGCTGGCCTTGCGGTTGCCGATGGCATCGTGGTTGACCCCCAGGGCCGGACGGGTGATTTACACATCTACGCGCTTGGTGATTGCGCCGCCTGGAGGCGGCATGACGGCAGTATCATCCGACACGAAAGTATCGCGGCAACACATTGGCAAGCGCGCTGTGTTGCGGCCGCTATAACCGGACAGGCCCCACCGCAAGACGCTCCCTTCAAGCTATGGTCGACGCAGGGATCGATGCGACTACAGATGTCAGGCCCCGTAGTAGCTGGTGCGAGTACACATTTGGAGGCGGTGGCGGGAGGCATGTTGCTGCGCGCATTTCAAGACAAACGGCTGATCGCCGTGCAGGCAATTGACGCGCCACGTTCGTTCAATGCGGAGGTAGGCCGCATCGGTGCTCTGGAAAGTGAATTTGACGAAGCCGCCTTGGCCTCGTCTGAAGCCCGGATTTGAAGAGAGGGAGACGCCCAAATGGAAACAGTATCTTACGTTGAGATGGAGCCGAACCGGTTTAAGCGAGGTCGCGGTTGGAAGGTCAACCTGTTTGGCGAGAACTCCACTATTCCAAAAGCTGACCTCCAAGCGTTTCGGATTGATATGAGCTCCGACATGGTCTTGGAGTCGCATTTTCACATCGTTGATCAGTTTCAGATTTTCATGGCCGGAAGCGGGACCATTGGACGCGACCAGGCCCACATGATCACCGCACATTACGCCGATCATCATACCGGCTACGGCCCACTAGTGGCAGGAACGCAGGGAATGTCCTATTTGACCCTTCGTTCCAAAACCGATGCCGGTTTGGTGAAACTCTCGGAACCGGATGTCCGTGACCGGCTCAAACCGACCAAGCGTAGGCACCGGGTCTCGTCGGCAGTTACCCTCTCCATCCCACCGGTCCTCAAGCACCTTGAAGAGGTCAAGGTCGAGACGGTGATGGAAGAGAAGCCAGGTGATGAAGGAATGACCGTAAAGGTCTATCGGATGGGCGCTGGCCACGAGACACCGGCTCCTTTGACGGAAGGCACAGGCGGCTATTACATCATCGTGATGAATGGCAGCTTGATCATCGCCGGGACCGAGCTGCGGCCGTGGTCTTTGCTGTTTGTGCGCCACACCGACGCGCCGCCGATGATGAAGGCAGGCGAGGAGGGGCTGGAAGCGATGGTTTCAGTGTTTCCCGTGCAAGATGAGTGGATGCAACAGGTGGGGATCGACGAAAATGGCGGTCTCTGAGGAACTGCGGTCGGCATATGCTCCGACCGGCGAATTGCGGGTAGCGCTGAACCACGGCAACCGGGTGCTGATCGGTCGCGACGAGGGTGGCCATCCGGTGGGCATTACTGCGGAGCTTGCTGCGATGCTGGCAGATGAGTTGGGGCTGCCCTATCGCTTCGTAGACTACGAACGGGCAGGAGATGTGTCTGGATTGGCAACGCAAGATGCCTGGGATGTTTGCTTTCTTGCTGTTGACCCGGATCGCGCAACCGTCATCGACTTCACCCAGCCCTATATCCGCATTGAAGGATGCTACCTCGCTTCAGAGGCGGCCGCCGCCGTCACTGCCTCGGAAGTCGTAAAAAACGGACTTCGGGTCGGCGCTGTGAAGGGAAGCGCCTATACCTTGCATCTTGCAAGGGCAGCGGGCGCAGAAAAGCTGGTGCAGTTCCCGGACTTCCGCACGGCCATGAGCGAGTTCGACAGGGGCCAGATCGACGTGATTGCAGGCGTCCGACAGGCGATGGCCGCCGAAGCAGCGTTGCGGCCCGGAAGTCGGCTCCTGGAACCACCGTTCATGGAGATTCTGCAAGCAATGGGCCTTCCGGCAGGCAGGGACCCTGCAATAGGACATCTGCGGAACTTTCTCGCCGAGAAGAGCCGGGGCGGTATCATCGGTGACCTCCTAGCGCGGAACGGAGTGGCGCGCGAATGTGCCTTGTAAGGCGGCAGAGGATTGCACGTCTATGCAGCTGAATAGAGTTCGGGAGCCCTATGGGCTCTTCACGCCTTTCGGCCGGGGGGCTCTCACCGCACGCCAGCATTTCCCATGGCGCCGAGGCTTTCCCCACGCCCATTGAGTGATGTTGTCAAATGTTACAAAAGCTTAATTAAGCAGTTCATCTTTCGTTCATCGTCTCGGCAATACCGTCCTCGGATAGAAAACGAGGATCAAGAATATGAATCTTTTCAGACGTTCGCTTGCAGCCGCAGTCGCTCTCTCATTTGTCGTTGCTCCCTTGGCCGCACAAGCGCAGTCCCGTGATGCCGATAGGAAACCAACATATCAATCGAGTCAGAAACACCAGGCTCAGAAGCCATCTGGCAAGAAGAATCAGTGGGCTCGGGGGCAGAAGGTTTCTGATTGGAAGCGTCGCCCTCAGGTGAAGGACTACAAGCGCTACGGCCTTCGCGCTCCGGGAAGAGGACAGCAGTGGGTAAAGGTCGACAACGACTACCTGTTGGTGACCCTTGCCACCGGAGTCATCATTGGTTTGGCGAACGGTCGCTAACTCCGCAGCAGCGTCGGCGAAGCCAATTAGCCTTCGCCGACGGCTGGCTAGGCTTGCCGCACCTTCGTAGCGCTCCAACGGCAGCTCCCACCTAGGAGCTACTTTAGTCAAGCGCCTGCTGTCCGATGGCTCCCACGGACCATCCCGAGAATACCTCTTTTTGCCCTGAAAAGGCGTCTCAACCTGGCCCGAGAGCTCGCAGTGGATTGGGCGCCTTTTGTCGAGAGGGGCGGGCGGACAGGACCGGCGCGCCGCGGCCAATCCAGATCCTTCGCAGCTTATCGAGGCTAGCAACGGGTGCACGGCATCGCGATGATACGGATCCTGAGTATCCGCAGCTTCCGCTGCAGCTTTCATGGTGACCTCCCCGGTGCCGCACCTCAAACCGCGTCCTCACAGCAGTAGTATCGCGCCGGCACTACCCTGCTAGGATGCGGACTCATAGCTGAGGCAATCCATATCCTGGTCGCCGCAAGCTTGAGGGCGGCGAGGTAATTGTCCGCGCGCCGGTCGTATCGCGTCGCGAGGCCACGCATCTGCTTGATACGGTTGAAGAACGCTCCACGAGATTGCGCTGACGGTAGACCCAACGGCTGAAGCTGAACGTTTGTTTTCGATTGGCCTTTGCAGGGATATTCGCCCAGCATTTGCGTTGCTTGGCAAAGTCACGAATTGCGTCGGTGTCGTATGCTTTGTCAGCAAGAATCGTTGCGCCGGGCTGTAGGTCGTTCAGCAGCTTTTCGGCCATCGGTGCATCGGCAGCCTGACCAGCCGTGAGTTCCAGCCGAACCGGTCTGCCGTCCGCATCGACAAGAGCATGGATCTTGGTCGTCAGGCCGCCGCGGGAACGTCCCATGCAAGGATCGGCAGAGCCCCCTTTTTAGCATTGGCACCATGCTGGTGAACGCGAACACAAGAGCTGTCGATCATCACGATATCTCCATCGTAACGCTTTGAAACAGCGTCCAGAAGACGATCCCAGACGCCCGCCTTGCGCCAGCGGGAGAACCGATTGTAGAGCGTCGTGCGCGGACCGTAACGCTCCGGCACATTTCGCCAGGATGAGCCAGTCCTGAAGCGCCATAGGATGCCGTTGATCACCCGGCGGTCGTCGACACGTTCAACTCCACGGCTATTGTTCGGCAGTAGCGGTGCAATGACAGCCCATTCTTCATCGCTCAATTCGTGACGGCGCATGGCAATCTCCTTTCAAGGAGATTGATGGTGTGGAACGGCCCTTCGAACCGGCATCAAGGATGCCTATTGTGGAGACGCCAATCGCCACGAATTTAAGGAACCGTTCCATGGAGAAGATTACCACAATCGGTTTTGATTTAGCCAAGTCGATCTTTCAGGTCCATGCAGTCACTGGAGAGGGGAAAGTTGCGCTCCGCCGTTCCTTGAGGCGTTCGCAGGTGCTTGATTTTTTCCGCTCCATCGAGCCTTGCCTGATTGGTATCGAGGCTTGCGGTACCGCGCACTATTGGGCGAACGCGATCCGACAATTCGGTCATACGGTTCGTTTAATGCCGCCCGCCTATGTGAAAGCCTACGTGAAAAGAAATAAAACGGACGCCGCAGATGCAGAGGCCATATGTGAGGCGGTAACGCGGCCGACAATGCGCTTCGTACCCGTCAAAACCGCGGAGGAGCAAGCTGCCGGGATGGTTTTGAAGACGCGAGAGTTGCTTGTCCGTCAGCGCAGCCAGATGTCAAATGCCATGCGTTCCCACATGGCCGAACTTGGAATCATCGCAGCAACCGGGATGCCCAGTATCGTCAAGCTCGTTGTCATACTACGTGACGAAGAAGATCATCGACTTCCCCCTTCAGCTCGGGCGGCGCTTCTGGAAATGGCTGGGCAAATCGAAAGCCTGACGGAGAGGATTGAAAAGCTCGACAGCAGGATTGTCGCCGCAGTGAAAACCGATGATGCCGCTCGCCGTTTGACAACTATCCCTGGCGTTGGTCCCATCATTGCAGCGACTGTCCGGGCTGCAGTTCCAGACCCAGCAGGCTTTCGAACAGGGCGCGATTTGGCGGCTTGGATTGGCCTTACTCCGAGGACGAACTCCAGCGGAGGAAAAGAGCGGCTTGGTAAAATCTCGAAACGTGGCAACAAGCAGTTGAGGACTTTGTTGATTGTTGGCGCGACTTCGATCCTGAAGCAGGCTCGACGAGGCGCGAAACTACCAGCTTGGATCGCCTCTGTGCTGGAGCGAAGACCCTATAAGGTCGCTGCGGTAGCGCTGGCTAACAAAATAGCGCGTACCATATGGGCGCTCCTTATCAAAGGCGGGACGTACCAGGCTCCGGCGATCACGATGAAAGCATAGACAAATTCTCGGCGTCAAGGCGCCGGGATAGCGGCAAGGTACAACAGCGTGATGAACCAATGGAACGCAACCTCAATATCGATCAGACCGTGTGATTCAGGGCGCCATTGAGCGCGTGAGATTGATTAGGCGATCGACATTGCGGACTTCATCGTGGCCAGCGGTCTAATACCGCATTAACAGGCCGAACATATGAATGCACCGTCCAATGGTGACTTACGAGGAAAGGACCTTGCTAACCGGGCCGTTCCACATATGAATCACACGCCGTCAATAAGATGAATCCCATTTATGGGGACACTGCCTAGAATCGGTCCTGGGGGGAAGCCAGATGCGGTTCGGATCAAACTGCAGGAGCCATCCGCCGTCTATGGGGGGCAATCGACCTGGAGCTCGATAGTGAGGGCCGCGTCTTGCGCAGCTAGTCTAGGTGCTCGTCATGAAGGACGAGGAAGCGGTATGGGAACGTCGGCGGCATTCCAATTGATCCAGGTGTTGATCACGTGGGTAACCCCTTGGACGGGAGCGTGCAAGTAACTCTGGTGGCCCGCGAGGCCCATGGGAAACGCCGCATCGCGGCTGGCCTGGTAGCTCTCGGCTTGGCTGGTGCAAAGGCGCACGCGCATATCCTCTGGTTTCGTATCTGTCTGATTGGCCAAGGTGTCCACGATGCCCGTTTCTGACGCCAATTGCCCGGAAAAGGCTTCCGTCAGAAATTTGGCAGATCGTTCGTTGCGTTCTCTTTCAGTCGTCGCTCCCAGGAGGACGACCATGATGCGTCTTCCGTTTTGCGCCGCCAGCCCAACGAACGTCCGTCCCGATGCACATAGGAAGCCGGTCTTCATCCCGATTGTTCCGGGGAAGCGGGTCAGCAGCTCGTTGTTGGACATCAGCTCCTTCCCATCTATCGTGACTGCAGACGCTTGGAAGAAATGGCGGTATTCTGGAAACTTCTGGTCCAGATACATGCCAAGGATCGCGAGGTCACGAGCGGTTGTGTAGTTTTGTGGATCGAACAACCCATTCGGACTGGCGAAATGGGTGCCCGTAAGGCCAATCCGCTTTGCCGTCTCGTTCATCCGACCGATGAAGGACGCCTCGTCAGGTGCCACGGATTCTGCCACTGCCACGGCGACATCATTTGCCGAGGCAGTCAGCATCGCAAAGAGTGCATCTTCCAATGTCATGGAACGATCAACTGTGAGGTCGGAATTCACAAACGGCTGGTTCACCGCATTGCGGCTCATAGTGACGGGCGTCGAAAGGGTTCTTTCAGTGGCGTGAAGCGCTTCGAAGACCACCAGCGCCGTCATCAGTTTTGTTGTTGAGGCCGGGTACCAGGGTCTACCGGCTTCTTCCTGATAAAGCACCTCACGCGTGCCGGCATCGACTACGAGTACTGGTGTCGCGTTCGCCGGGTGCACAGCGAAGCAGAAGCCGATAATCAGCAGATGTTTCCATGGCGCTCGAGCCCTACTAGTCTTTACCATAGTTGTGTCTCCGTGCAGGCGGTGTGTTCGCATGAGGTGCCTGTGGGGCGCAATACCGCAGAGCCAACTCGAAGACGCTGGCAACAATCTCTTGTAGAATAATCAGTTCCGAGCTAAACCTCTGACCATGCTTGCGTCTAGCATGTCGCGGTCTGCGTCGAGCTCGATGCTCCGGCAAGCGATGCCACAGCTTGATGGCATGACCGTCTGCCGAGTATGCGAACTTGTAAATCGTCTCGTGACTGACCGAGATCGGATGCCGTTCTAGGCGCATCCGGCCAGTGATCTGCTGCGGCGACCAACCATGCATGATCCTGTCGATAACGGACTGCCTGACGTAAGAGAAGCGCGCCAGCTTAGCTCTTCGTCCGCAGGCCATGTCGTGTGCCGTTACGCAGTAGTAGCCACTGAGATCTCGGACGACCTTATCGACGAACATGTTGCGCTTGATCTCACGAAAGATCGTTGAACGGTGTCGTCCGAGCTTTTGGGCAATGATCTCAACACTGAGGCCCGCCATTCGCCAACGGGCGATCTTACGTCGTTCGTCCAAATCAATATGGGAGTAGCTGCGTTTCATTGCAGCTTCCTTGCGATTGACAACCCATTGGTATCATTCGCACGTCGCACTTCATCCTTAAACCCACCCCGCTACAACCAATGTCAAAGCTGCATAGGGCTGCGACATCGCCAGCCATTTAGAAACCGAACAATGGCTCCGACGGTCAGCCCCCGATCCGACCGGCTGGGCCGGGTTGCAAGGGCGGAACGGGGGCGGGTGAAGGGGCACCCCTTCGGCTTTAGCTTTCTCAGTAGCAATTGTTGCGTCGCCGGCTGATACTCCTTTACACCGCATAGGGCGGGTAGGGATCAAAGCTGCACGATGCTTCCGGAAATAAAGCTGCAGGGTGACGTTGATGTCGCCGCGCTGTCACCTCTTCTTCGCGGCAGCTTCTGTCGATTGCCTATGCTGACGGTGAGGGTGGCATAGGATTGACGGCGACCGGCGCCATGAACCGCAAGTTCGTGCATTGGGCCGCTGTGAACTTCCGCTGGCCCAACTTCACAGCCGAAGACCTCTACAGCATGAACAAAGTGCTGAACGAACGCGACATGCCGCCGCTCTGGGTCGTACGGGATATGACCCGCCATCTGAAGCTTCTTCGCCGGAAAAAGGATGTGCTGCTGCCAACCAAACGAGGTCGCGAGTTTCTGGTGAACCCGCAAGCCTTCTTCGATCTGGTCGCCACGGATTATCTCTATTCGTATGTCCACGTGACCGATCGGCAAGAGGACGTTCAGGCGCGATTGCGCTGGTGGCGCATGTTCCTCAACCTTCTCAACATCAAGGCCAGAGAAGGTTGCACGCCTTTGGATGTTGTGAAAATCCTCAATCCAGACTTCGCGCCCCTGTCGGACACCGAAATGACCCTGGAAGCCTGGGAGCTGAAATCCGATATTCAATATGGTGTCCTGCGGCGCCTGTGCTGGCTGGGGCTGCTTTACGAGGCACGAGACGGACTCACGCTCCTCCAGGACGGAGTTTTCCACAAGACGCCGCTTTGGTCCGCCTGCTTGCAATTGGGGTCAGATACGCAAAGCGATATCGGCGTGCATTGACGCCCTTTATTCCGCAGCCGGCTGCCTCAATAACGCTTTTTCCCTCCGTGCGATCACCGTCGGATCGTTCATGTAATCCGTTCTCGGCTTGCGGCCACGCTTCTGATACCCGTTCGCCGTGCTGCCGTCGCGAATCCCGAACATATGATCTTTCTGCCCGGTGCGCCGTGGTCCGCCCTTGCTGCGCTGCTGTTCTCTGCCGGTCTGCATCTCGGCGACGATCGACAACATGTCGTCCAGCCGCTTGTTGTCGACGACCTCGGCACGATGCACCGAGCGTAACGTATCGAAGGTTCTATAGGGCAGGGCATAGCTCTCGTGCATGATCTCGAGCCGTCCGTCCGGATAGTCGCAGACAATCACCTTCTTACCTGCCAAAGGCGTGGAAATCTCGGTTGGATCGAGGATGAACAGCACCTTGTCGTAGCGCAGCGTCAATGCCTGCGACAGCCTGCGAACTTCCTTGCGACACATGGCGCCATCGAGGTTCTCGTGATCGGCCAACGGCCTGTGCATGTCCTTCGGATTGCGCGGTTCCTTGCCGAAACGCGCGTTGAAATCTAAAATGAACTCAGGCGCATAGGCGTTGGCTTCGTCGATCGTGTCGATGCCGCGAAGCCGCATCTCCTTGACCAGCCGGTCCTGCAGCGTCTGGTTGGCACGTTCCACCCGGCCCTTGGCCTGCGGGGTATTGGCGCAGATGATGTCAATGTTCAGCTCATAAAGCGCCCGGCCGAACTGCGTTAGGCCGCTCGTCCGGTCTTTCTTCGACGGATGGAGCGAGCGGAAAACGCCGTGCTTGTCGCTGTAGAACGCCAAAGGCTTGCCCCATTGCTGCAGATAGGTCTTCGTCGCATGCAGATAGTCGAATGTATTCTCCGAGCCAGCAAACCGTAGATGCAGCAGCTTGCCAGTCGCGTCATCGATATAGACGAGCAGGGCGCATTTGGGGCCGCGGTTCTCGAACCACCAGTGATGCGACCCGTCGATCTGCACCAGTTCGCCAAAGCAATCGCGCCGGCCGCGGGGCTGGAAAACCCGCTTCTTGCGTTCACGGCGAGAAACCCAGATGCCGGCCTCGGTCATCCATTGCCGAAGCGTCTCCTTGGCCGCCGAGATCCGGTGCAGTTCTATCAGCTTCTCACGTGCCAGTGTCGGGCCGAAATCCAGATAGCGTTCGCGGATCAGATCCAGCGCCGCATTGCGAAACTCTTCGCTGTGACGCCGATTGCTCGGCCGCGATCGTTTCTTGGAAACAAGGCCGGCCGGACCATCCCGGTCGTAGGCCTGCAGCAACCGATGGACCTGACTTCGACTGAGGTCGAGCCGTTCGGCGGCCTGGACGACGCTCAGACGTTCGTCACGGATCTTCTGGATAAGCTCGAGGCGATGCATTTCTTTCTGCGACATGGTGATCAAACAGGACATGACGACTCCGACCGCTCATGGTCTCGACTAGGTTGAAGGTCGTCATCCTTGCTCCCAACGTTGGCTTTGACCAGTGCGCGGAGAGGCGAGACTGTCGCATCTCTAACTGGCCCAACTGTCGCATTACTAAATAGCCCTTGGAGAAGCTAACCCAAGTGCATTATGCCGGATCTCAGGGTAGGGGATCACCGGTCTTCCTGCAAATGGGCCATGAACACCTCGGCTGGTGTCCTGTATCCAAGGCATTTGCGCGGCTGATGGTTGAGATAGCGCGTGAGGTTGAGCAGGTCACTTTGTGACACAGTTGCCAGGTCGGTGCCACCTGACAGAAAGCGCCGAATACGCTTGTTGGTGTTCTCAACGGTGCCTTTTTGCCAGGGCGCACTGGGGTCGCAAAACCAGCTGGATGCACCGATCCCATCTTCGAAAGCCCTGAAGCCGGCAAACTCGGTCCCGCGATCGAATGTGAAGCTCCGACGTGCGAATGCCGGCAAGGGAGAGAATGATCTAATGATTTTGTCCATGATCGGACGCGAGTGCCGGCTCGGGTTTTTGATGAGTACGACATAGCGGCTCTTGCGCTCCACCAGCGAAGTGACATTGGCATGACCGAGTGGACGTTCGAAGATGAGGAGATCGCCCTCCCAATGCCCAAACTGCGATTTGTCTCCAATGATTTCAGGTCGTTGCGAGATGCGGTGGGTGGCTGGAAACGCTCCATCACGCGGCTTCCTCGACCGCAGCGGACGGCGTTTGCGGCGCGCTTCCGGCAGATATTCATAAAGGCCCAGGCTGTAATTTTCCTTGCCATAGATGAAGCGGTAGATCGTCTCTTTGCAGACCCGAATGAGGCTCACTCCGTCTGACAGCAGGCGTCCGGCAATCTGTTCCGGTGACCAGCGGGCCTTCAACTGGCTGATGATCTCTTCAGGCAAACTGGCATGACGTCGAAGCTTCCTCAGCCTGGATCGCCGCTCCTTCGCCAGATCATTGGCAAGCGTGCCGTAGTAGCCGTCATAGTCAGGCAGGTCACGATCATGGAACGTGTTGCGCCTGATCTCGCGGTATATCGTCGAGCGGTGACGCCCCAGAAGCCGCGCCATTTCATTGACGGGCGCTTTGGTTGCGATCATCTGATGAAGGCGGCGGCGATCGGCGAGGGTGATTTGTGTATAGCATCGAGACATGCCAAAATCTCGAAAGTTACGCCATTGAAAATATTGGCATGTCGCACTTGGAAATAGAATGTACCCGGCTACACACAATGTGGCGGCGGGGTTGAAATGTCCGCCGTGGCGCAAAGTAGAAATGTCCGCAGGAGCGCTGCAAGGGATGACAATCAGCCCCGATCTGAGCGGCTGATCCCGCGTGCAAGATCAGATCGGGGCGGGTGAGGGACACCCCTTCGGCTTTAGCTGTGAGACGCCGAGCGACCCGTCACTCGGCAGCATGCTGCCGCGACAGGGCCTTCTCACGTCGCGCTATCACCGCCGGATCACTCATGTAATCCGTACGTCTTCCGGGCTTGCGACCTGTGGGCTTGTAGCCAATCCTCTCGCTGTTGGTCTTCACCTTCGGCTTTACCTGTTCCTCCTGACGCTCCTTGATATAGGCCAGAACATCACCCAACCGCTTGTTCTCGGTGATCGCCGCATGCGTCACCCGCTGGTCCTTGTCGAACACCGTGTAGGGCAGGGAATAGCCTTTCCAACGTACGTCCAGCCGACCGTCCGCATAGGCATAGGTCTCGACATAGAGCCCAACCAGACCGCGCGTCACCTCGGTCTCCTGCAGCATGATACGCTTGCGCTCGAACGAGAACGTCAGTTGCGATCCGACATAACGCTGCTCGCGCTTGCACAGGATCTCAGTCAACCGATCCGGCGCCAGATTCAGCGGCCGATGCAGGTCCCCCGAACGGGCAGGGGCAATCGAAAATCGCGTATTGTATGCCTCTATGAATTCCGGCAAGAATGCATTGCCGGCCTCCATGGTATCGATGCCAGAAAGCCGCAGTTCCTTGATCAGCCGATCTTGCAACGTCCGGTTCATCCGCTCGACGCGGCCCTTGGCCTGGCTCGAATTTGCGCAGAGAATCTCGATGTTTAGCTCGCAAAGCGCACGCCCGAACTGGGTCATGCCCTGGCCGCCCTTGGCGTCCTTCTTCGCCACCCGGAACACCGAATGCTTATCGGAGTAAAAGGCGATCGGTGCGCCGTGACGCTTGAGATAGAGCTCCAGTGCCTCAAAATAGGTGAAGGCGCTTTCCGACCGCACGAAACGCAACTGCATCAATCTGCCGGTCGCATCATCGACAAAAACTAGTAACGAGCACGGCGGTCCGCGATCCTCGAACCAGCGATGCTCCGACCCGTCGATCTGCACGAGCTCGCCATAGGCTTCGCGCCGCAGCCGCGGCTGATGAAACGTCCGGCGCTGCTTGCGCGGCAACCACAATCCCGCATCGACCATCCAGTTGCGCACCGTCTCACGCGACATACGCAAGCCATCACGTTCAGCCAACTTCTCCGTCGCCAAGGTCGGCCCGAAATCCGCATAGCACTCGCGAACCAGCGTCACCGCGTAATCCCGAACCACGTCGCCGATCCTATTGTTCGATGGCCGGCCGATCGCTTTGTGCCGGATCGACGCCGCGCCACCAACTCGCATCCGTTCCAGCAGCCGACGCACCTGGCGCTCGCTCAGATCGAGCACATGCGCCGCAGACACCGTTGTCATCCGGCCTCCGACCACCTTCGATAAAACTTCAATCCGCTGCAGATCGCGCTCGCTCATCGCTATCAATCCCATCTGCAATCTCCCACACGTCATTCAGACCCGGGGAGTGTGACATTCCAACTTTGCAGAAACAGGACATTCTAACTTTGCGGCTACACACGAAGATCGCATAAGGTATGTTATGGAACTAATGCCGTTTTTTGGAATTCCCGCACGGGCTATGCCAAGTTCTCAGTGGGAAAGTCGGATCATGTATGGATGCCCCGTTCATGCAATCAGTTCTTCGAGCAGCTTTGAGCGTGTGATCAGGTGCGGTCATGTATCAGGCCTGTTGCGCGGCTCGAATACCAGCGCTGGCCGGCATGGACGCTGGCCATATGGAGCTTCGCTGACCTGATGTAAAACGTGAGGGTCTTTGACTCACGACGAGACTTCACACTACGCGAACTCAGCGTATATGTGCAGCGAGGATGTATTGTTCCTCTAGGTTGCATAGAATGGTTGTGCACTTAACGGGCGAGTCGAATGGCTGGGGCGCCAGGATTCGAACCTGGGAATGCCGGTACCAAAAACCGGTGCCTTACCGCTTGGCGACGCCCCACCGTGACCTGTCGTCAGCGGCGGGCAAGGCGCGTCGCTGGCGGGTGGGGCTGCTCTAGCAAAGCTTCGATGCGGCGGCAATCGGTGGCGGGGTGGTTTTTTGCAGATTTCCGGGGCCAGATCATGCTAGCTGCGCCGGCACTTGCGCAACGGACCGCAAGGGTGCGGAGCCTGTGACACCGCGGGTCCGTGGACACGCGCCGAAAGGGACATGCCGATGGCCGAGAAGGACGATGCTGGAGACCCGGAATTCGACCTGACGTTCCAGCCCGCCTACGGCCAGGCGGTGCCGGTGGCCGAGGGTGTGGAACGCCTCACCGTCAACAACCCCTCGCCCTTCACCTTCCACGGCACCAACAGCTATATTGTCGGAGACTCTTCCGTCGCCGTCATCGATCCGGGTCCGGAGGACGAGGCGCACTTCCAGGCGCTGATGGCGGCGCTGAGGGGGCGCGAGGTGACGCATATCTTCGTCAGCCACACCCACCGCGACCACTCCCCGCTCGCCCGCCGGCTGAAGGCGGAAACCGGGGCGCTGACGGTGGCGGAGGGGCCGCACCGGGCGGCACGGCCGCTGTTTGCCGGCGAGGTCAATCCCTTTGCCGAGAGCGCCGACAGCGATTTTGTCCCCGACATCGCCATCGGCGACGGCGAGACGATCGCCGGCGACGGCTGGAGCCTGTCGGCCATCCACACGCCCGGCCATACCGCCAACCACAGCGCCTTCGCGCTCGACGGCAGCGGGCTCCTGTTCTCCGCCGACCATGTGATGGCCTGGGCCACCACGATCGTGGCGCCACCCGACGGCTCGATGGCCGATTTCATGGCCTCCGTCGAAAAGCTTCTGGCGCGCGACGACCGGATGTTCCTGCCTGGTCACGGCGGGCCGGTGCGCGAGCCTGCCTCCTTCCTGCGCGGGCTCAGAGCGCACCGGCGCATGCGCGAGCGGGCCGTGCTGGAGCGGGTGCGGGGCGGCGACCGGGTGATCCCGGACATGGTGCGGGCGATCTACACCCGCACCGATCCGCGGCTTCACGGCGCAGCCGCCCTCTCCGTGCTCGCGCACCTGGAGGATCTGGTGGAAAAGGGGCAGGTGACGAGCGACGGGCCGCCGTCGCTGGCGGGCACGTTCTTTCCCGCCTAGAGGGCATCTGCCGACCGACTCCGTGGGGGGATGGAACATCCTCTCCCGTCCTGCCGTTGTCTGACCATGTCCGGAGCGACCGCTCCGGTCGCGAATTCACCAGAACAACGAGGTCAGTCATGAAATCGATCCCCTTCGCCGCCGCCATCGTGCTCGTCGCCGGAACTGCCTTTGCACAGGCGCCCATCACGGCACCGATCGTCGTGCTTCCCGAGGCCGTCCAGGGTGCGGCACCCGGCTATGTCTTCTCCGGCAACCTTGACGATGAAGACGTCTACGGCGCGGACGGCAATGTCATCGGCGAGATCGAAGACGTGCTGCTGAACGTCGACGGCACCGTCGCTGCGGTCGCGCTGGAAGTCGGCGGTTTCCTCGGCATCGGTGAAAAGGACGTGCTGGTCGACTGGAGCACGCTGGAAATCACCGCCGATGGCGATGACGACATCCGCGTGACGGCACCGACGCTGACGCGCGAAATCCTGGAAGGCGCCGGCGCCGTCGATCTGGATGCCATCGGCCTCGGCGACGACTGATCTTCAGCCAGCGGGCGATCGCCGGCGTCACGGGTGACGGTGCAGTGGCCCGTCCTCAGCCGCCGGCGATGCCCAGCAGCTCGGCATCCAGCCGATCCAGAAAATCCTCCGCGATCTCGGCGCTCAGCCCGAGGTCGTGGGGGCCGTAGCGGGACGCGACGCGGAGATCGACGGAGGTCGTTTCGGCGTCCTCCCGCAAGCGTATGACGATATCAAACGGCAGTCCGAGTGCCAGCGTGCGCACCTCGCCCTGAAGCAAGACATCTTGCGCAGCTGGCAGGAAGGCATCGTCGGCGTCATCCGGCGTTTCCGCCGTTGGCGCGAGCTGCCCCGGCAGAGTCGGTCGCGGCAGGGGAACGGGCGCCGTGACCGGCAGAGCCCCTTCTTCCGGCAGAACCTCCTCGACATCGTCCACGGACACAGGCGGTGATGGCTCCTGCGGCGCCATCTGGCCCTCACCCTGCCGATCCAGGATGCTGACGCGCGCCGAGAGCGCTGCCGCCTGGACACCCTGCAGGACACGGTCCAGGGCGCCTTCGTAGCGGCGCCCGGTCAGGCCGGGATAGGCGGCAAGCTGCGCACGACGATCGGCGGCGCTGACGGAGGCTGGCCGCACCAGCCATTCCTGGGCGTAGTCCGGACGGGCCAGGAATTCCGGCGGATCCTCGAGATCCGTCGCGACCTCGTAGATCGCCGGCTGCGTCAGGTAGGCGACCGCACCGGCCGCGACCACCGCCAGCGGAACGGCCGCATAAACAAGCGCCTTGGCGGCGGCGATGCCGCCTTCGGCGCCCTTCTGCCAGAGGCGGACGAGACCGATCAGCGCCAGCGGAACGGCGGCAGCGGCGATCGCCGCCGACAGCAGCACAAGGGCCAGCATGTCCGGCGTGCGCAGCGGCCCGAAGCGGTGCCCGATCACGGCCAGCGCAAATAGCAGCAAGGCCGCAAGGGCAATCCGGCGGGCGGCATAGGCGGAACGGGAAATGGGCCGGACAAAGCGGACGGTCATGGAATCATCACAGCATCTGGAATTGGCCACTTCATGCCCGCTTGTGTAGAACAGGACGGGTGATATGCAAATCACCTATTGCCCAAGGCAAGGCCGATACGGAGTTCGTCATGCGCCATCATCTTCTCTTCGCTGCGGCGGTGCTGCCGCTCGTGCTGTCCGGCTGCCAGACGGTGACGCCGGAGGAACGCCGCGCCATCGACCAGCGCACCTGCGCCGGCTATGGCTTCAAGCCGGGCACGGATGCGATGGCGCGCTGCCTGCTCGACCTCGATCTCGACCGCCGCGCCGACATGCGCAGCTGGCGCGACCAGCAGAACCGCACCATGTGGGGACCGATGTACGTGGAGCGGCGGGTCATCATCCGCGAAGACTGACGGCTGCGCCAAAACCGGCTGCGGTCACTTGACCCGACGGCCTGCGATCGCCGCCTGGGCCGCCGCGAGCCGCGCGATCGGCACGCGGAAGGGCGAGCAGGAGACGTAGTCGAGACCGGCGTCCTCGCAGAAGGTGATGGAGGCCGGGTCGCCGCCATGTTCGCCACAGATGCCGAGCTTTAGGTCGGGGCGCGTCTGGCGACCGCGATCGGATGCCAGCCTGATCAATTCGCCGACCCCATCGAAATCGAGCGACACGAAGGGATCTTGATCAATGATGCCCTTGCGCTGATAGGTCGGGATGAAGGAGGCGGCATCGTCACGGGAGATGCCGAAGGTGGTCTGCGTCAGGTCGTTGGTGCCGAAGGAGAAGAATTCGGCGGTCTCGGCGATCACATGGGCTCTGAGTGCTGCCCGCGGCAGTTCGATCATGGTGCCGGCCAGATAGGCGATCTCCACCCCCGTCTCGCGGACAACCTCGGCGGCGACGCCGTCGATGCAGGCCTTGACGTAGTCGAGTTCGGCGCGCAGGGCGACGAGCGGCACCAGGATTTCGAGCGTCACCGGCTCGCCCGTCTCCCGGCCGGCTTCGACGGCCGCCTCGAAGATGGCGCGCGCCTGCATTTCCGCGATCTCCGGATAGGAGATGGCAAGCCGGCAGCCGCGATGGCCGAGCATCGGGTTGAACTCGTGCAGCGCCTCGACCCGGCGGCGCAGAAGGCCCGGCTCCATGTCCATGCCCCTTGCGACCTCATCGATCTCCTCGTCCGACTTCGGAAGGAACTCGTGGAGCGGCGGATCGAGCAGGCGGATGGCCACGGGCAGGCCGTGCATGATCGAAAACAGCTCGACGAAGTCGGATCGCTGCATCGGCAGGAGCTTCACGAGGGCGGCGCGCCGACCGGCCTCGTCCTCGGCCAGGATCATCTCGCGCATCACATGGATGCGGTCACCCTCGAAGAACATGTGTTCGGTGCGGCAGAGGCCGATGCCCTCGGCGCCGAAGGAGCGCCCCGCGCGGGCGTCCTGCGGCGTATCGGCATTGGTGCGCACGCGCATGCGGCGGGCCTTGTCGGCCCAGTCCATCAGCCGGGCGAAATCGCCCGACAGTTCCGGCTGAACCATGGCGATGGCGCCCTTCAGCACATGGCCGGAGGAGCCATCGACGGTGATGATGTCGCCCTTCTTCAGGACGATGCCGCCGGGGCAGATCAGCTGTTCGTTGCGCAGGTCGACGCGCATGGTGCCGGCGCCGACGACGCAGGGAATACCCATGCCGCGGGCCACCACGGCTGCATGGCTGGTCATGCCGCCGCGCGTCGTGAGGATCGCTTCGGCGGCATGCATCCCGTGGATGTCTTCCGGGCTGGTCTCGACGCGCACCAGGATGACCTTGCGGCCGCCCGCTTCCGCCGCGACCGCCTCTTCTGCCGTGAAGACGATTTCGCCGACGGCCGCCCCTGGAGATGCGGGCAGGCCCGAGCCGATGACGGTGCGTTCGACACGCGGGTCGATGGTCGGATGCAGCAGCTGGTCGAGCGAGGACGGCTCGATGCGGGCCACCGCCTCCTCCTCGCCGATCAACCCTTCAGCGACCATGTCGACCGCGATCTTCATGGCGGCGCGCGTGGTGCGCTTGCCGGAGCGCGTCTGCAGCATCCAGAGCTTGCCGCGCTCGACGGTGAACTCGACGTCCTGCATGTCGCAGTAGTGGGTCTCCAGACGCTCGCAGATCGCCACGAACTCGCGAAATGTCTCCGGCATCAGCTTTTCCATCGACGGTTTTTCCGAGCCGGATGCCTGCCGGCCCTCCTCCGTCAGCGACTGCGGCGTGCGGATGCCCGCAACGACGTCCTCGCCCTGGGCGTTGACCAGGAATTCGCCGTAGAGCGCCTTCTCCCCCGTCGAGGGGTTGCGGGTGAAGGCGACGCCGGTGGCCGAGGAGGATCCGTGGTTGCCGAACACCATGGCCTGGACGTTGACGGCCGTTCCCCAGGCTTCGGGAATGCGGTGGAGCATGCGGTAGGTGGCGGCGCGCGGGTTCATCCAGCTGGCGAAGACGGCGGCGATGGCACCCCAGAGCTGCACGTGCGGATCCTGCGGGAAGGTCTCCCCGAACTCCTCCTCGATCATCTTCTTGTAGAGCGCGACCACATGCTGCCACTGGACCGCCGAAAGATCGGTGTCGTAGTCGTGGCCGTGGCGGGCCTTCTCGTCCTCGAGGATCTCCTCGAAGACCTCGTGATCGATCCCCATCACGACGTCGCCGTACATCTGGATGAAGCGCCGGTAGCTGTCCCAGGCAAAGCGCGCGTCGCTGGCATCATGGCCGAGCGCCTGGACCGTCTCGTCGTTGAGGCCGAGGTTGAGCACCGTATCCATCATGCCGGGCATGGAGGCGCGCGCGCCGGAACGGATCGACAGGAGAAGCGGCTTGGCGCTGCCGCCGAAACTGCGGCCGGTTTCGGCCTCCATGGCGGTGATGCCCTCGAGCACCTGGGTCTTCAGATCCTCGGGCAGGCAGCGGCCATTCTCGAAGTACCAGGAGCAGGCGTCGGCGGGAATGGTCAGGCCCGGCGGTACCGGCAAGCCAAGGCTTGCCATCTCGGCCAGATTCGCTCCCTTGCCGCCCAGAAGGGCGACATCGGCAACGCTTCCCTCCGCCGTTCCGCCACCGAAGCGGTAGGCCCACTTCTTCATTCGACTGCTCTCCACCCATCGCAGCATGCTTTTTGCTACGAATACAGACTTTATGTCAGTTTGGAAACGTAGGGCGGCGGGATTGTGTTGCAATGCAACAAAAGACGCGAGGCGCCGGTGGCGCTCAGCTTGCCTCGCGCAGCAGTTCGGCCGTCTGCAGGTCGACCGAGACCAGCTGGCTGACGCCCTGCTCGGCCATGGTGACGCCGAACAGGCGGCTCATGCGGGCCATGGTGATGGGGTTGTGGGTGATGATCACGAAGCGGGTCTCGGTGGAGGCCGCCATCTCGTCCATCAGGTTGCAGTAGCGCTCGACGTTGTGGTCGTCGAGCGGCGCATCGACCTCGTCGAGGACGCAGATCGGCGCCGGGTTGGTGAGGAAGACGGCGAAGATCAGCGCCATGGCGGTCAAGGCCTGCTCGCCGCCCGAGAGCAGCGTCATGGTCTGCGGCTTCTTGCCCGGCGGGCGGGCGAGGATTTCGAGGCCGGCTTCCAGCGGGTCGTCGCTTTCGATGAGCTGCAGTTCGGCCGTGCCGCCATTGAAGAGGTGGGTGAAGAGGCGCTGGAATTCCGAATTGACCACCTCGAAGGCGGCCAGCAGGCGTTCGCGACCCTCGCGGTTGAGGCTCTGGATGGCGCCGCGCAGCTTGCGGATCGCGTCGATCACGTCGTCGCGCTCGCGGATCAGCGCGTCGAGCTTGTCGGAAAGCTCCTTCTGCTCCTCCTCCGCACGCAGGTTGACGGCGCCGAGACGCTCGCGCTCCATCTTCAGACGATCGACCTCGCGCTCTATGTCCCGGACATCGGGCAGAGCCGAACCGGGAGCAAGGCCTGCCAGCCGCAGCACCTCATGCGGGGCGACGCTCAGCGTCTCCTGGATGCGCAGTTCAGCCTCGTGGCGTCGCTCCGCCGATGACACCAGGCGCTCCTCCGCACGGCCGCGCTTTTCGCGGGCTTCCGCCAGTTCGGCGAGCGCCGTGGTGGCGACACGGTCGGCGTCCCGCTGGCGGGTCTCGGCCTCGACGAGGCGATCGGCGGCGGTGCGACGCGTCTCCTCCGCCTTCTGCAATTCCGACAGCAGGCTGCGGCGCTTCTCGTCGAATTCTTCCGGCGCCGCCTCCAGATCGGCGATCTCCTCGCGGGCCTCCTCCTCGCGGTCGCGCAGCGTCGCGACATGGTTCTCGGCGCTCTCCGCACGCGCCTGCCACGCAGAGCGCTCCTGGACGATGGCGGCCAGGCGGCGACGACGGGCTTCGGTCTCGCGGCTGAGGCCTTCGTAACGGGCGCGGGCCTCCGCCAGAACACTGCGGTCCGTCGCCACCGCCAGCTGCTGGTCGCGCAGGCGCTGATCGATGCCGGAGAGGTCGGGTGCGTCTTCGAGCTCGATGCGGGCGTTCTCCTCCTGAAGGTGAACGTCCTCGATCTGCGACCGGACCTGACTGGCGGCCTCCGTCACCACGTCGCGGCGGCGCAGCAGATCGCCGGCGGCGCGCTCGGCCGCAGCCAGCGCCTCGCGCGCCTCGGCAAGCTGACGGGTGGCGATGCGGCTGCGGTCGCGGGCATCGGCAAGGCGGGCTTCCTCGGCAGCAATGCGCCCCGCGGCGTCGGAGAGAGCCGCCTCGGCGTCGGAGAGGATGATCCTTGCCTCGTCCAGCTCGGTCTCCAGTTCCGAGAGGCGGTTCTTCTGGGAAAGCCTGAGGGCCGCCGCACCGGGCGCTTCGGACCCGGCGACATGCCCGTCCCAGCGATAGACCGCCCCCTCCGGCGTCACCAGCCGCTGGCCGGGCTTGAGCTCCGCCATCAGGCGGGCGGCATCTTCTGCTGCGACCACGCCGATCTGCGCCAGACGGCGCGTCAGTTCCGGCGGCGCGGAGGCCCGAGACAGCAGCGGCTCGCAGCCGCCTGGAAGCGCGGGGTCGGCCGTAGCGTCGCCATTGACGGTCCAGAAGGCGGGTGCTGCCGGGTCGGTGGAACTCTCCAGGTCGTCACCCAGCGCGGCGCCAAGGGCGGCCTCGTAGCCGCGATCGACCCGGATCGCTTCCGCGACCGCCGGAAAACCGCCGGACACTTCGCCGGCCGCCAGCATGCGGGAGATGGTGCGGGCCTCCGTCTCGAGACCGTTCAGATGCGACCGGGCCGCATCGACGGGCCGGCGGGCCTCCACCTCGGCGGATCGCGCCCCGGCCAAGGCAGCCTCGACGTCTTCGGCAGCGGCGGCGGCTTCCTCAACGGCATATTCCGCCGCGTCGACCACTTCACGGCGTTCGGCCGGGTCGTCGAGCGCCGAGAGCCGCTCGGATATGGCGTCCAGTTCCGCTTCAGCATCCTGCATCTGCCGGTCGAGCCGCTGGCGGCGCTCAGCGAGGTCGCGGATCTGCCGCTCCAGCTGGGTGCGGGAGGCGGCCGCCTCCGCGCGTTCGGCGGTGACGGCGGCAAACAGCCGCTCGCTCTCCGCCAGCGCTGCCGCTGCGGCCTCGAAGGCTTCCCGCACCTCCTCCGCCTCGGCGCCGGAATCGGCCAAAATGTCGTTGATCTCCTGCTCTTCCTCGTCGAGCTTGGCGAGGAAGCCGGCATTGTCGGCGGCGAGTTGTTCTTCGCGGCGAATGTCTTCGGCAAGCTGCAGCAGCCGGCGGGACAGCTCGTCGCGACGCTTCAGGAGGCGGCCCGCCTCCTCGTCGAGTTGAGTGCGGGCGATCTGGATGCGCTGCAGGGCGGCGCCCGCCCTCGCCTCCTCCTCGCGCAGTTCCGGCAGCTTCAGGCTGGCAATCGCCTGCGCTTTTGCCGCCTCCATCTGTCCTTGCGCCTGTTCGGCGACGACCATGGTGGCCTGGTTAAGCGCCGTTTCCGCCTCGAGCTCGGCTTCACTCGCCTGCGCCCAGCGGATGTGGAGCAGCATGGCGTCGCGGGCGCGAATGTCGGCCGACAGCATCTTGAAGCGGTTGGCCTGGCGGGCCTGGCGCTTCAGGCTCTCGATCTGGCTTTCGAGCTGGGCGGTGATGTCCTCCAGCCGTTCCAGATTGCCCTCGGCGCCGCGCAGCCGAAGTTCGGCTTCGTGGCGGCGCGAATGCAGACCGGAGATGCCGGCCGCCTCTTCCAGCAACTGCCGGCGCGCCTGCGGCTTGGCGTTGATGAGCTCGCCGATGCGCCCCTGCCCGACCATCGAGGGCGAGCGGGCGCCGGTCGAAGCATCCGCAAACAGGAGCTGGACATCCTTGGCGCGGGCTTCCTTGCCGTTGATGCGATAGACGGAGCCATTCTCGCGCTCGATGCGGCGCGACACCTGGATCTCGTCGGAATCGTTGAAGGCGGCAGGCGCCGTGCGGTCGGAATTGTCGAGGAAGAGGGCAACTTCGGCCGTATTGCGGGCCGGCCGGTTTCCGGAGCCGGAAAAGATCACGTCGTCCATGCCGGACGCGCGCATGTTCTTGTAGGAGTTTTCCCCCATCACCCAGCGCAGCGCCTCGACGAGGTTCGACTTGCCACAGCCGTTGGGGCCGACCACGCCGGTCAGGCCGCGCTCGATGATGAACTCGGTCGGTTCGACGAAGGACTTGAAACCGAGCACGCGCAGCTTGTTGAACTTCATGCCGCGCACCAAGGGCGGGCGGCGGACACGGGGGTGCCGCCGCCGGTCAGATCATGAACGGTCTCAGAGCAAGCTGTCGATAAGAGCCGACATGCTTTCAACAGACATGGCCCCCGCATAGCGTTCGCCGTTGATGAGGAAGGTCGGCGTCGAATTGACGCCGAATTCATCGGCACCACGCTTCATCGTCGCGTTCACATCATCGAGAAGTTGCTGGTTCGTCAAGCAGGCCTGGAAAGTCTCCTGTGAGAAACCGGCCAGTTTGGACATTTGCAGGAGTGCCGCACGGCCATCTTCCGCCGCCGCCCAGGTGTTCTGCTGCTTCATCAGCATCGAGACCATCGGGAAATACTGCTCCGGCGTGCTCGCTTCCTGCGGGTTCGACGGGTTGCAACGGGCGAGCATGAAGGCGGCCGCTGCGCGCGGATCGAAGGGGAACTCGCGGATGATGAAGCGCGCCTTGCCGGTGTCGACGTACTTCGTCTTGATCTCGTCGAAGGTCGTGTTGTGGAAGGTCGCGCAATGCGGGCAGGTCATCGACATGTACTCGATGATCTGGACCGGGGCGTTCTCCTCGCCGATCGCCATTTCCGGCAGCGGGCCGAGCTTCAGAGCCTCGGTCATGTCCACGTCGCCCTGCGACTCGGGCATTTCCTGGGCGAAGGCTTCGGTCGCCGAGAGGGGCAACGCCAGCACCAGGGCTGCCGCTGCGACGCCGCCCATGAGTGCGCGCCGGGTGATGGTGGTTTCGGTCATCGTCATCGGACACCTGCCTTAGAGTACAAATAAAGGTCGCCATTCCGTATCGTGCCCTCAAGACAGGAACAAGGTGGCGAAGAGTTAAATCCTTCAAAGCTTTGTGACACGTGCCAGCTGAACGGCAGCTGTACGGATCAGCGCTTCTTCTGCAGGACGGCGGTGCCGAGACGGGCAACCGCCTTTTTCAGCGCATCGCCTTCGATCCCCTCCATCATCCCGTCCAGGCGTCTTGCCGCCTCGCCCTTCAACGGCTGCGGCCGGGGACGATGCTTCGCCGTCTGGGAGACGGGCTTCTGGACGATGCGGATCTGATGGACGGCCGGAAAGCCGAAGAAGGCGTTGATACGGGCGATCAGCTCGCCCTGGGCATGGGTCAGGAAGAGCGCCTGCGCGCCCTCGCAGGCGATCGTCA
Source organism: Pseudorhizobium pelagicum (assembly GCA_000722615.1). Taxonomy (GTDB): domain Bacteria; phylum Pseudomonadota; class Alphaproteobacteria; order Rhizobiales; family Rhizobiaceae; genus Neorhizobium; species Neorhizobium pelagicum. Next base: position 87,385 of record JOKI01000001.1, read on the forward strand.
GGACACCCGGCCGATAACCTCCCGCCTCGTCGGAGGCATCCCGGCGCGGCCAGGCGATCTTCTCCGGGCGGCTGCAATCGGCAAACTGCTCGCCGGCGATCTCGTCCCAGGAGCCGAGGAGCGCCGTGGAAATGCCGGCGCGGCGCGCCAGCACCGGATCGATGATGCCGTTCGCCAGTTCGGCGATCTGCATCTCGCGCCGGGGGCGAAACGGCTTTGCATCACGGGCCATGCTCGATCTCCGTCATAAGGTCTGTGCGGCTAAGGCAGTTCTCTGGATGGGACTGAGGCCGGCTCTATCGTTGACGCTCCAAGGCATCTCGGCGATAGAGAGCCTTTAGAACAGAAACACAGGCTTTTCCAGCGCGCGTGAACGATCCTCAGGCCATGAACCGGAACCTTCTCGCGTGGTACGACCGGCACCACCGCGAACTGCCGTGGCGCGTGTCGCCCGGAGCTTCCGCACGGGGGCTGCGACCGGACCCCTATCACATCTGGCTTTCCGAGGTGATGCTGCAGCAGACGACGGTGCAGGCGGTGAAGCCGTATTTCGACAAGTTCCTGGGGCTCTGGCCGACGGTCGCCGATCTCGCGGCGGCACCGACCGAAGATGTGATGGCGGCCTGGGCGGGGCTTGGCTACTATGCCCGCGCCCGCAACCTGAAGAAATGCGCCGAGGCCGTCGCCACCGACCACGGCGGCGTCTTCCCGGACACCGAAGCGGGTTTGCGCAGCCTGCCGGGCATCGGCGACTATACCTCCGCAGCCGTTGCCGCCATCGCCTTCAACCGGCCCTCGGCGGTGATGGACGGCAATGTCGAGCGGGTGATCTCGCGGCTCTACGCAATCGACGCGCCCCTGCCCGGTTCGAAGCCGGAGATGAAGCGGCACGTGGCGGAGCTGACGCCCCAGGATCGGCCCGGCGACTTTGCGCAGGCGATGATGGATCTCGGCGCGACGATCTGCACGCCGAAGCGTCCGGCCTGTGCCCTCTGTCCTCTCAACGATCGCTGCCTGGCTCTTGCCGAGCACGATCCGGAACGTTTTCCGGTCAAGGCTGCGAAGAAGGAAAAGCCGGTGCGGTTCGGTGCAGCCTTCGTTGCGGTCAATCCGGAGGGCGCCATCCTGCTGCGGCGGCGCGTGGAGAGCGGGCTGCTGGGCGGCATGACGGAAGTGCCGACCACCGCCTGGACCGCACGGCTCGACGGCGGCCAGACGATCGAGCATGCGCCCTTCCCCGCCAGGTGGGAAAGCTGCGGCACCATCGTCCACGTCTTTACCCATTTCGAGCTCCGCCTCAGCGTATTTCGCGCAGTGACTGCCGAGGTGGGACTTCCGGATCCGGGCTGGTGGGAGCCGGTGACCAATCTTCATGCGCAGGCGCTGCCGACCGTCATGAAAAAGGTAATCACGCAGGCTATTCCACGCGCCTTCGAACCACACCCAAGCTAGCAAGGAACCCAGATGGCAGGCCCGATCAATCATATCGTCTTCGACATCGGCAAGGTGCTGATCCACTACGACCCCAACCTCCCCTTCAGCCGGGTCATTCCCGACGCGGAGGAGCGCGCCTGGTTCTTCGCCAATGTCTGCACCCATGAATGGAACCTGGAACAGGACCGCGGCCGCTCGTGGAGCGATGCGGAGGCACTGCTGATCGGGACGTTTCCGGAGCGCGAGGAGCAGATCCGCGCCTTCCGCAAATACTGGCCGGAGATGGTGCCCTATGCCTATGAGGACAGCGTCAAGATCATGGAAGGGCTGATCGAGGAAGGCCGGGACGTGACGATGCTGACGAATTTTGCGGCCGACACCTTCCGGCACGCCCGCGAAATGTATCCGTTCCTCAACAAGCCGCGCGGCGTCACGGTCTCGGGTGAAATTGCGCTGATCAAGCCGGACCGCGAGATCTACGAAAAGCATGCGCGGGATTTCGGCCTGGAACCGCAGTCGACGATCTTCATCGACGACTCTCTTGCCAACGTCGAGGGCGCCAGGGCCGCCGGCTGGCAGGCGGTGCATTTCACCGGAGCGGCGAAACTGAAGACGGACCTTGCCTCCTTCGGGATCGCCACCTGACGACAAGACATGACGCCCGGAGGTCAACCTCCTCCGGGCGTCATTTTATTCCCTTCCGGGACTGGAGGTACAAAAACCGGAAGGCGAATATCTGCTCGCGGCCGGTGGATCGTCAGCCGAGATTGCCGAGATTGCTGCGGATGACGGCCCGCAGGTCGTCGATGGGGCGGAGCGCCTTGCCGTCGTCGAAGTGCCAGAAGGTCCAGCCGTTGCAGGCGTCGAGCCCCTGGACCTTGGCGCCGAGGCGATGGATGGAGCCGGCGTCGCCGCCGGCGGCCAGCGTGCCGTCGGCGCGGATGATGGCGCTCCAGCGGCGCTTGGCATCCGTCAGCACCTGACCGGGCTTGACCAGGCCGCTTTCGACGAGCGTGTTGAAGGCAACCCGGGGCTCGGCCTTCTTGCCGGTCATCACCGTCAGTTCCGCCTTCCCCAGCGGTTCGACGGCTGCGATGCGCTCGGATGCGGCATCGATGTAATCCTGCTCACGCTCGATGCCGACGAAATTGCGGCCGAGACGCTTGGCCACAGCGCCGGTGGTGCCGGTGCCGAAGAAGGGATCGAGGATAACATCGCCCGGCTTGGTGGAGGCCATGATGACGCGGGCGAGCAGCGCCTCGGGCTTCTGGGTCGGATGCACCTTCTTGCCGTCCCCGCCCTTCAGGCGTTCGCCGCCGGAGCAGATCGGAAACAGCCAGTCGGAGCGCATCTGCACGTCGTCGTTGGACGCCTTCAGCGCATCGTAGTTGAAGGTGTAGGACTTCGCCTTGGCATCGCGGCTGGCCCAGATCATCGTCTCGTGGGCGTTCTGGAACCGGCGCCCCTTGAAGTTCGGCATCGGGTTGGTCTTGCGCCAGACGATGTCGTTCAGGAGCCAGAAGTTCAGGTCCTGCAGCATGGCACCGACCCGGAAGATGTTGTGGTAGGAGCCGATCACCCAGATGGTGCCGTTCGGCTTCAGCACGCGGCGGCAGGCAAGCAGCCAGGCGCGGGTAAAGGCATCGTAAATCTCGAAGGAGGCGAACTGGTCCCAGTCGTCGTCTACCGCATCGACCAGGGACTGGTCCGGGCGGTGAAGAGCACCGCCGAGCTGCAGGTTGTACGGCGGATCGGCAAAGATCGCATCGACCGAATGGTCGGGCAGCGCCTCGAGTGCGGCGACGCAATCGCCCTTGATGATGGTATTGAGCCAGGTGGATGGCCGAGCCTGCTGACGCAGATCGGCAATCGGAAGGACTGCTGCCATGGGATACTCGCTCTTACGCTTACTCGGGACTGTTTTTACTGACTGTTATGGTTACCTATGTTGGTTACCAAAGCCTGAAGGTGGCGTCGGATTTCGGGAATATTTGGCGCTATGGCCACCAGACCGCGACTGCTGTAAAATCAGCGCATGAGGAAAAGCGAGGCGATCGAGAAGCTGACGGCACAGGCCGACGCCATCCGGGCGCTCGGCGCCACGTCGCTTTATCTCTTCGGATCGGTGGCCCGCGACGAGGCAAGCGCCTCGAGCGATCTGGATCTGTTTATCGATTATGATCCGACGAAGAAGTTCTCACTTGTCGACTGACCGGTATCAAGCTCTTCCTCGAGGAGGAACTTGATACCGAGGTGGACCTGACGACGCGAGACAGCTTGCACGCTCGACTGAAAGACAGGATCGAAAACTCTGCGATCCGGATCTTCTGATGGCACGCGATATCGAACTGTTTTTGACGACATCCTGGACATGATTGCGGTGATCGATCGATCGCTGGTCGGAAAGGGCCGCGTCGATTTCGACAACGACTACATGCTGCAACTTGCCATACAGCGGGCGATCGAAATCGTATCGGAAGCCAGTAGGCACATACCGTCTGAGCTCCTGGAGCAGGCTCCGGAAGTTCCATGGCCCTCGATACGCGGCATGGGTAACATCCTGCGACACCAGTATCATCGCATCGTAAACGATGTGATCTGGGATGTCGTCATCCATGACCTGCCAATCCTGCGGCTCGCAATTCTTTCAATGAAGACGAGGCTGTAGCGCGGAGCATCCCTGATCACGCCGCATGCACTGCCTTGCTGTCCTCCGGCGCCTCGGCGCGTTCGAACATGCCGTAGTCGCGCACGACGTGGCCGATGCGCAGGCGGTAGTCGGCGAAGATGCCGTTGCGGCCGGCCTGCTGCGCCGCCCGGTGCACCTCCAGAGTGCGCCACTGGCGGACCGCCTCCTCGTCGCGCCAGAAGGAGAGCGAGAGGAGCTTGCCGCGCAGGGTCAGGCTTTCGAAGCGCTCGATGGAGATGAAGCCGTCGACCTTTTCCAGTTCGGTGCGGAGTTCGCCGGCCAGATCCAGGTAGCGATGGCGCTCCCCCATGTAGGGCAGGACTTCGAAGATGACGGCGATCATGGCGTCACCTGCGGGCCATGCGGCTGGGAGAGGTTCTTCAGGAAGATGCGATCCTCCTTCAGGATGAAGCGCTCCCGCTGCGCGAACTCGTAGTTCTCGCGGCCAAGCGGGTCGGCGGCAAGCCGGGTTCGATAGGCTTCGTAGGCGGCGAGGCTGTCGATGTTGTAGACGCCGTAGGCGGTCGTCGCGGAGCCTTCGTGCGGGCCGAAGTAGCCGATCAGACCGGCGCCGCAGCGCGGGATCGCCTCACCCCAGGTGCGGGCATAGGCCGCGAATGCGTCCTTGCGAAAGGGGTCGATCTCATAACGGATGAAGCAGGTGATCATGGTCGTCTCCTTTGATGTCCTGCCACGATAGCCGGTTGATCGACGGGAATGCTTCGGCTACGATCGAACTATGAAAGAAGGTCCAGACATTGCCCGCATCGGAACGCTGATCGGCGATCCCGCCCGCGCCAACATGCTGACGGCGCTGATGGGTGGCCAGGCGCTGACGGCGACGGAGCTGGCGCAGGCGGCCGGGGTGACCCTGCAGACAACGAGCTCGCACCTCTCGAAGCTCGAGGACGGCGGTCTGATCTCGCAGCGCAAGCAGGGACGGCACCGCTATTTTGCGCTGGCGGACACGCAGACAGGCGCACTGCTGGAGGCGATCATGGGGTTTGCCGCCAGCCGGGGCCATCTGCGCCACCGGCCGGGGCCGAAGGATCCGGCGCTGCGCAAGGCGCGCGTCTGCTACGACCACCTCGCCGGCGACTATGGCGTCCGGATGCTCGACAGCCTGATCGCCAGCGGAGCGATCCGCGCAGACGGCACGGAACTGAGCCTGACGCCCGAGGGCAAGCGACGGCTTTCCGAGGTCGGCATCACCCTGACCGCGCCGACCTCCTCCCGGCGGCCGCTCTGCAAGTCCTGCCTCGACTGGAGCGAAAGGCGCTCGCATCTGGCGGGCGTGGTCGGCAAGGCATTGCTGGCGCATTTTCTGGGCAAGGGCTGGGCAAGGCGCAGCGACGACAGCCGCGCGGTGCTGTTCAAGCCCGAGGGAGAGCGGATGTTCCTGTCGCTCTTTCCCGCGGGACCGACCGCCCCCGACGCCTGAGGCCGGCAGCCGGCCAAACCCTTCGAGCCTCCCGCTGCGCTCTTCCCTGCCCTGCCGGCGCGAGAGTTGAGCATCGGGACCCCATCGTATAAAAGACCCGCCTCAGCTTCGACAAAGGCATTTCCATGAACGGCTTCGACCTCATCATCTTCGATTGCGACGGCGTGCTCGTCGATTCCGAAATCATCGCGGCACAGGTGGAATCACGCCTGCTGACGGAAGCCGGCTATCCGATCAGCACCGAGGAAATGGGCGAGCGCTTTGCGGGCATGACCTGGCGCAACATCCTGCTGCAGGTGGAGAAGGAAGCCGATATTCCGCTCTCGGCCTCGCTGATCGACAAGTCTGAAAAGCTGCTCGACGCGCGGCTTGCCCGCGACGTGAAGATCATTGAGGGCGTCAAATTCGCGCTGGCGCGCCTGTCGACGCAGCGCTGCATCTGCTCCAATTCCAGCATGCACCGGCTGGACATGATGCTGGAGAAGGTCGGACTGAAGCCGTATTTCGAGCCGCACATCTTTTCTGCAAAGGATCTCGGGCCGGACCGCGTCAAGCCGAAGCCGGATATCTTCCTGCATGCGGCCAAGCAGTTCGACGTCTCGCCGCAGAAGGTGCTGGTGATCGAGGATTCGGTCCACGGCATCCACGGAGCCGCTGCGGCGGGCATGCGCGTCGTCGGCTTTACCGGCGCCTCGCATACCTACCCGAGCCACGCCGACCGCCTGACGGAGGCCGGCGCCGAAACGGTGATCGCGCGCATGACGGATCTGCCTGCGGTCGTTGCCGCGCTCGGCGAGTGGGCCGACGCGGTCTGACGGCCGGCGCCTTCGCGGCGCGTTATCTTTTCGCGGGAATGTCGAAGCCGAGACGGACGCGGGTGAAGCGCGAGGCGCCGCCCTGCGCATTCGGGATCTGCACGTCCGGCTTGCTGAAGATGAACTGCGTACCGGCAGCCGGCATTTCGACCGGGAAGCTCACCTTCTGCGAGTAGATGACGTTGTCGCCATCGACGACTTCCACCAGCACCGGCAGGGTGATCTGGCCGGCCGTCACCGCAGGACCCGCAACGACACGGCCCTGGGCCACGACGTTGATGGTGATCGTGGTTTCGTTGGCGGTGCACTGGCGCGTCGCGTCGGCCAGCGAGGCCTGGTAGATCAGCTTCTCCGGGTCGTCCTGGCCGCCGCGTGCATAGGTCTGGTAGACCGCCGTCTCCTCGCGCATCACCACCGGCGGGCAGAAGGCCTGTACGACGGGCATCGCCGTCTCGGCCTGTGCGCCTGGCGCTGCAGAGGTCAGCCCCGAGGTGGGCGAAGAGGAGTTGCAACCGGCAACCAGGGCCAGGAGAGAAACCGACAAAAGCCTGCGCGTTACCGTGCCAAACACTGAACTCACCCTTCTCAACATCTTATCCTGTCCACCTGCGGCGTACGGAAGATGAGTTCTTCCGGCCTTTCGCCGTGGATTTTCATGGTCTATATCAGCGGCGCAAACAAAAATCGATTAGGGATTCAAGGTCGTGGAATACATTTCTACCCGTGGAGAGGCTCCCGCACTCGGCTTCCGTGACGCCTTGCTGGCCGGACTTGCTCGCGACGGAGGGCTCTACGTGCCGCGCGAGTGGCCGGTGCTGACCAAGCGGCAGATCCGTGACCTGCGTGGCAAGACCTACCAGGAGGTCGCCTTCACGATCCTGAGCCACTTCACCGGCGACGAAATTCCGGCCGAGAAGCTGCGGTCGATGATCGACGACGCCTATGCGACCTTCCGGCATCCGGCGGTCGCGCCGCTGGTGCAGACGGGACCGAACGATTTCGTGCTCGAACTCTTCCATGGCACGACGCTGGCGTTCAAGGATGTCGCCATGCAGTTGCTGGCCCGGTTGATGGACTATGTGCTGGCGGAGCGCGGCGAGCGTGCCACCATCGTCGGTGCCACCTCCGGCGATACCGGCGGCGCGGCGATCGACGCGTTTGCGGGCGGCAACCGGACCGACATCTTCATCCTTTTCCCCAAGGGCAAGGTCTCGCCGGTGCAGCAGCGCCAGATGACGACATCGACCGAGGACAATGTCCATGCGCTGGCGATCGAGGGGAATTTCGACGATTGTCAGCACCTGGTGAAGGAGATGTTCAACGATGTCGCCTTTCGCGACCGCGTGCAGCTTTCCGGCGTCAACTCCATCAACTGGGGTCGGATCATGGCGCAGGTCGTCTACTTTTTCACGGCAGCCGTTGCGCTCGGCGGTCCGGACCGGAAGGTATCCTTCACGGTGCCGACCGGCAATTTCGGCGATATCTTCGCCGGCTATGTGGCCAAGCGCATGGGCCTGCCGATCGACCGGCTGGTGATCGCCACCAACGACAACGACATCCTTGCCCGGACACTGAAGACCGGGCGCTACGAGATGCGCGGCGTCAAGGCGACGACCTCGCCCTCGATGGACATCCAGATCTCCTCAAACTTCGAGCGACTGCTGTTTGAGGCTTACGGGCGCGATCCCGCCGCCGTGCGCTCCGCCATGGCCAGCCTTCGACAATCCGGGGCGTTCGAAATCCAGCCGGAGGCGCTGAAGGCGATCCGCAAGGAGTTTCGCGCGGCCCGGGCGACGGAGAAGCAGGTGGCCGAGACGATCCGCGAGACGCTTGCCGATACCGGCTACCTCATCGACCCGCATACGGCCACAGGGGTCTTCGTTGCCAGGAAGCACGCCCGGACCAACAGCCCGATGGTGACGCTTTCGACGGCCCATCCGGCCAAATTCCCGGCGCCGGTAAAATCCGCTTGCGGAATTGACCCGGCGCTTCCATCATGGCTCGCCGATCTTATGACCAGGGAGGAGCACTTCGACATCCTGCCTGCAGAGCTTAAGGACGTCGAAAACTTCATCGGCGGACACGCCCGAGCAGGCAAGTGAGTGGCGGCGGTGCCAGAAAGACAAGCAATGAATGTGCAAGTGACTCGGCTTTCTTCCGGGTTGACGGTCGTAACCGAGGCCATGCCCCATCTGGAGAGCGTTGCCCTCGGAGTGTGGATCAAATCCGGATCGCGTAACGAGACGGAAGAGGAGCACGGCATTGCCCACCTCCTCGAGCACATGGCCTTCAAGGGAACGGCGCGGCGCAGCGCCCGCGACATCGCCGAAGAAATCGAGAACGTCGGCGGCGAACTGAATGCCGCAACCTCGACCGAAACGACCTCCTATTATGCCCGCGTGCTGAAGGACCATGTTCCGCTGGCGGTCGATCTTCTCGCCGACATCCTGACGGAATCGCTCTTCGACGAGGAAGAGCTGCGACGCGAGAAGCATGTGATCCTGCAGGAGATCGGCGCGGCGAACGATACGCCCGACGACGTCGTCTTCGACAAGTTCTCCGAGGTCGCCTATCTCGGCCAGACGATCGGCCGGCCGATCCTCGGGACGCCCGAAAGAGTGCAAAGCTTCGCGTCCGGGCAGATCCGCAACTATCTGTCGCGCAATTACACCACCGACCGGATGTTCGTCGTGGCTGCCGGCGCCGTCGATCACGACGTCTTCTGCAAGCAGGTGGAGGAGCGCTTCGCGACGCTGCCGCAAACGCCGAGCGCGCCTCCCGTTCTGGAGGCGGCCCGTTATCTCGGCGGCGAGACGCGCGAAGTGCGCGATCTCATGGATGCACAGATCCTGCTCGGCTTCGAGGGCAAGGCCTACCACATGCGGGACTTCTACTGTTCGCAGATCCTCGCCAATGTGCTGGGCGGCGGCATGTCCTCGCGGCTGTTCCAGGAGGTGCGCGAGCACCGCGGCCTCTGCTACTCCGTCTACGCCTTCCACTGGGGCTTCTCCGATACCGGCATCTTCGGCATCCATGCCGCGACCGGCGGCGAAGATATTCCAAGCCTCGTTCCGGTGATCATCGAGGAACTGCGCAAGGCGTCGGAAACCATCCACACCCAGGAAATTGACCGGGCCCGCGCGCAGATCCGCGCCCAGCTGCTGATGGGCCAGGAAAGCCCTGCCGCACGGGCGGGCCAGATCGCCCGGCAGATGATCCTCTACGGGCGCCCGATTCCGAACAACGAACTGATGGAGCGGCTCGAGGGCATCACCTCCGAGCGCCTGACGGACCTGTCCGGCCGGCTGTTCTTCGACACGGTTCCGACGCTCTCGGCCGTCGGTCCGATCGAGAAGCTTCCGCCGATGGAGGAACTGTCCGCAGCGCTCACCCTTCAGGCGACCAAGAAGCAGCGGGCCGCCGGCTAGGGATCCTGCTGGCTGTCCGGAACACTATCCACGAGGCAGCCAGCCGGCAGCCGTCCCGCAGCCCCGTCCGGGGACTGCCTCCAGTGTCGGAGTTTTCGGCACTTCACGTCAACCGGGAGCGTCCGCGGCCCGATGAGCTTCTGGAGTGGGACATGACGAGATCGATGTTTCGGTTTTTGTCACGGCAGCCGGAAGGCCCGCTTCTTTATGGCGATGCCCACCTCCTGCGTCTCGCCCGCCATGGCGACTACGGCCAGTGGCACAGCCTCCGCTCCGAAAGCCGTGGCTTCCTGCAGCCGTGGGAACCGCGATGGCGCGACGACGAGCTGACGGCGCCGTCCTTCCGTGCCAGGGTCGATCGCGGCGTCGACGAACACCGGGCCGGACACTCCGTGCCTCTCCTGTTGTTCGAGCGGCCGGGCATGACGCTGCTCGGGGGGCTGACCATCGGCTATATCCGGCGCGGCGCGGCGCAGAGCTGCATGATCGGCTACTGGATGGGCGAGCGCCATGCGGGCCAGGGACACATGGAATCTGCCCTTAAAATTGCCATCCCCTACATCTACGGCCAACTTCAGTTGCACCGGATCGAAGCAGCCTGTATCCCGGAAAACTGGAAGAGTGTCCGGTTATTGGAAAAAACCGGATTCGAGCGGGAAGGTCTTTTGCGACAGTATCTCAAGATCAACGGCGAGTGGCGGGATCACGTGATGTTCTCGCGACTGCCGGAAGATGGTGAATTCGGGAAGATGATGAGGCCATGACCGCCCGCTACAGAAACATGGCGGGTCTCCGCTGGGTGATGATGCTGATGATCACACTGGCGGCAGGATTGCTCGGCCAGGTCCCTGCGGCGCTGTCGTCAGAGCCGGTGAAGATCTCGCGCGACGATACCGCCCTCGATCTGACGGCGATGACGGACATCCACACCAACCAGGGGGAAGCCTTCCAGGTGTCCACGGCCGCCGGTGCGGACGGCATCCGCCGCCGCATCGAAGTGCGTGCCAGCTCTCCCGATCATAATGGCGACTGGGCCGTCTTCTCGCTTGCCAACGTCTCGGAGGAACAGCTCGAGCGGGTGATCGTCGCGCCGCATTTCCGACTGGCGGGATCGAAGATCTTCTGGCCCGACCTCGGCTCGCAGCGGATCATCGCGATCACGCCGAGCGAGGGTTTCGCGCTCGACCGGGAGCAGAGCCCGGATGCCGACGTCTTCCGCATCACGCTCAACCCCGGTTCGGTCATCACCTTCGTCGCCGAGCTTTCGACACCGACCCTGCCGCAGCTCTACCTCTGGGAGCCGGCCGCCTACAAGGACACCGTCAACGCCTTCACCCTCTATCGCGGCATCGTGCTCGGGATCGCCGGCCTCCTGGCAGTGTTCCTGACGATCCTCTTCGTGGTGAAGGGGACCTCGATGCTGCCGGCCGCGGCGGCGCTCGCCTGGGCGGTTCTCGCCTATATCTGCGTCGACTTCGGCTTCCTCGACAAGCTGATCAGCATCACCGCCAGCGACCAGCGGATCTGGCGGGCCGGCGCGGAGGTGGCGCTCGCCTCCAGCCTGGTGATCTTCCTCTTCACCTATCTCAACCTGAACCGATGGCACGTGCATCTCGGATACGCGACGCTCGCGTGGGTGCTCGGGCTCGGCCTCCTCTTCGGCGTCGCCATCTACGATCCATCCATTGCCTCGGGGATCGCCAGGCTTTCCTTCGCGCTCACCGCAACCTGCGGCATCCTGCTGATCTTCTACCTGGGTCTGAGCCGCTACGACCGGGCGATCCTGCTGGTGCCGACCTGGGCATTGATCCTCGTCTGGCTGTTCGGCGGCTGGCTGACCGTGACGGGGCAGCTCGACAACGACATCATCCAGCCGGCGCTCGGCGGCGGCCTGGTGCTGATCGTGCTCCTGATCGGCTTTACCGTCATGCAGCACGCCTTTGCCGGCGGCGCCTATCAGCAGGGTCTGTTTTCAGACCTGGAACGCCAGTCGCTGGCGCTCACCGGCTCCGGCGACACCGTCTGGGACTGGGACGTCGCCCGCGACCGTGTGGTGACGACGCCTGACCTGTCCGGCAAGCTCGGCCTGTCGGCGGGGACGATGCACGGCCCGGTCCGCAACTGGCTGCCCCGGCTGCATCCAGACGATCGCGACCGGTTCAAGGCGACGCTCGACGTTCTGCTCGAGCATCGGCGCGGGCGGCTCAGCCATGAATTCCGCATCCGCGCCGAAGATGGCCACTTCCACTGGCTGCAGATCCGCGCTCGGCCGGTGCTCGGCTCGAACGGCGAAATCATCCGCTGCGTCGGGACGATCGTCGACATCACCGAACAGAAGAACTCGGTGGAGCGGCTGCTGCAGGATGCCATGCACGACAATCTGACCGGGCTTCCCAACCGGCAGGTCTTCCTCGACCGCCTGCAGTCCGTGCTGACGCTCGCTTCGACAAATCCGAACGTGCGCCCGACCGTGCTGGCGATCGACATCGACCGCTACAAGCAGGTGAACGACGCGCTCGGCATCGCCGCGGGTGACAACATCCTGATCGCGCTGACGCGCAGGCTGCGGCGCCTGCTGCGGCCGCAGGATACGCTGGCACGGCTGTCGGGAGACCAGTTCGGGCTGATCCTCGTCTCCGAACCGGATCCTGCCAAGGTGGCGGATTTCGCCGATGCAGTGTCGCAGGCGATCATGGTGCCGATCAATTTCGCCAACCGCGAGATCATCCTCACCGCCTCGATCGGGCTGGCGTCCTGGGTCGACCGCCAGGAGAACTCGACGGAACTGCTGAGCGACGCCGAGCTTGCCATGTACCGCGCCAAGCGCGGCGGCGGAAATCGCGTCGAGCCGTTCCGGCCGATCTTCCGCACCTCCGGCACGGACCGGCTGCAGATCGAGACCGACCTGCGACGTGCCATCGACCGCAAGGAACTGTCTCTCGCCTACCAGCCGATCATCCGTCTCGACAACGGCGAGATCGCGGGCTTCGAGGCGCTGATGCGCTGGGAGCACCCGCGGCGCGGCAGCATACCGCCGTCGGACTTCATCCCGATCGCCGAAGCCTCGGACCTTATCGGACCGCTGGGCCTCTTTGCCCTGGAACGCGCCGCTGCCGACCTGATCGACTGGCAGCGACAGACCGGCGCTCTGCCGATCTTCCTGTCGGTCAACCTCTCCAGCGCACAGCTGCTCAACAACAACCTCTACAACGACGTGCGCGCACTTCTGGCGAAGAGTGAATGCGATCCTGGCCAGTTGAAGCTCGAGCTGACCGAATCGCTAATGATGGAAAACCCCGAGCAGGCCCGCCTGGTGCTGACGAAGCTCAAGGAGATCGGCCTCGGGCTCGCCCTAGACGACTTCGGGACCGGCTATTCCTCGCTCGCCTATCTGACGCAATTTCCGTTCGACACGATCAAGCTGGACAAGGCCCTCGTGAAGGATGTGCAGGACCGGCGCGCCGTCTTGCTGCGCTCCGTAATCAGCATGGCCCGCTCGCTGGAGATGGACGTCGTCGCCGAGGGCATCGAGACCGACGAGGACGCGGCGGAGCTGGCGAAGATGGGCTGCCAGTTCGGCCAGAGCTTCCTGTTCGGCCCGCCGACCACCGGCGAGGCGACGCTTCGGCTGCTGAAGGAACGGTTCCCGCTGACCAAGCGCGCCTGACGCAGCACTTCCAGGCCGCAGACGCAGAAAAGCCCGCTCCGGCAACCGGAGCGGGCTTTTTCGTTCAGGCAATCGGATCAAGCCTTGTCGACGATCTTCTTGACGCCGTCCTTGACCTCACCCTTGGCCTGCTGGCCATGGCCCTTGGCTTCCTGAGCGGCGCCCTTGGCTTCCATCTCGTGGTTGTCGGTCGCATCACCGGCAGCCTGACGCGCCTTGCCGGCCATTTCGTTAGCCTTGCCTTCGATCTTGTCGCTGGTGCTACCCATGTCAGGTCTCCTTCTTGATACGGCCGGGATGGCTCGTTGGGAAGAAGAACGCGGGGCCGCAAACATCGTTCCGATGCGCCCCGCAGCGGCGGCGGATCAAGCGTGTCCGGCTTCGCTCGACAGGGCCGCCGGCGAGATGCCGAGGAGCGCCAGCGCACGCTCATACTTGGTGTCGACCGAAGGGTCGAAAATCAGTTCGTCGGCGGAGGGACAGGTCAGCCAGCCATTGCTGGCGATCTCGGTTTCAAGCTGGCCCGGGCCCCAGCCGGCATAACCGAGCATCATGGTTGCACGCTTCGGCCCATTGCCCTTGCTGATCGCCCGGATGATGTCCAGGGTTGCTGTCAGGGAGACCTCGTCCGTCACCGGAATGCTGGATTCCCCGACGTAATCGTCGGAATGGAGCACGAAGCCGCGCCCCGATTCCACCGGCCCGCCCATCAGTACCGGGAGCTGCCGCACCTCGCTCGACAACTTCGTGAGGTCCTCGCCACCGAGTATGTCGAGATGCTCCAGCACATCGAGGAAGGAAACGGGCTGATGGCGGTTGATGATGAAGCCCATGGCGCCGGCCGGCGAATGCGCGCAGACGTAGATCACGGTGCGTACGAAGGTGCCTTCCTGCAGGCCTGGCATGGCGATCAGGAACTGACCGTCCATAAAGCTCCGCTCGCTCTTGTCCAGTAGAGAAGCTACCACGACTTCCGCCTCCGTTTTTTCCCGGGTCATGGCGATGCGGTGCTCACGCCCCAGGCTGGTGATAAGTGAAAGATGGGGCAAGGCACTCCGGCAATCAACCTAAAATGATCAGCCGGCACCGCCTGATGGCTGGTTCGTGCGACAGACTTCCGATAGAGCATTGCCTCCATGACCACTGACCCAACCACACACGTTTTCGCGAGCCGCCGGCCGAGGACTTCGATCGCCTCGCTGCTCGTCCTGCTGCTGGCGTCCGCCGTGCCGGTGCAGGCAGAGATGACCGACTGGGCCACGAACGAGGGCGGGCGCATGCGGCTGGTGGCCCTGCCGCCGAGCCCGGACGGCACCGTGCGTGGTGCCTTACAGATCGAGCCCAACCCCGGCTGGATCACCTACTGGAAGGAGCCGGGCGACGCCGGCATACCACCGCAGCTCATCGTCTCTGCGGATGACGGCGTGACGCTCGACCGGCTCGATTACCCCGTGCCCAAGCGTATCGACAACGGGACGCTGCGCGACATCGGCTACGACCATCCGGTGACCCTGCCCTTCGAGCTTCGCGTCGAGAACCCGGCACAACCCCTGAGCATCGGCGTGTCCGCCTTCGTCGGTCTCTGCCGCAACATCTGTATCCCCTTCCAGGCGGATTTTGCACTGCAGCTGGCCGGCACCGGCGCCACGCCCGTTCAGGAAGCCATGCTGCTGG
This sequence comes from Pseudorhizobium pelagicum, assembly GCA_000722615.1. Taxonomy (GTDB): domain Bacteria; phylum Pseudomonadota; class Alphaproteobacteria; order Rhizobiales; family Rhizobiaceae; genus Neorhizobium; species Neorhizobium pelagicum. The sequence continues at coordinate 102,533 of JOKI01000001.1, forward strand.
CATCGGCGGAGGCAAAGCTTCCCGAAGCCCCTTCAGGCGACTTTGCGCTGACCCATTACGCGCTCACCGGCAACGACAGGCTGCGCCTCAGGCTGCGCCTGCCGGGCGCCCTCGCCGCCCCACCCCAGGTTATCGTCACCGGGCCGCAGGGACATGTCTTCTTCGACAGCAAGGACGGGCGCCAGGATGGCGAGGACTATGCGCTCGAGGTCCCGATCGAGAAGCTTCCCAAGAACTACGACATGCGCGGCAAGCGCTGGGGAATTCTCGTCATCGCCGGCGATCGCGCCATGGAAACCTCGCTTGCCTTCAATTAGCAGGGACCTATAGTGCGCCCACCGGCCAAGGCGCCGACGCAAGAGGAGACCTGCCCATGACCATCGCTATCGGAGACAAGCTGCCAGCCGCGACCTTCAAGGAGAAGACGACGGATGGTCCCGTGGAAATCAGCACCGATGAGCTATTCAAGGGTAAGCGCGTGGTGCTCTTTGCCGTCCCCGGCGCCTTCACACCCACCTGTTCGCTCAATCACCTCCCGGGGTTCCTGGAGAACCGTGATGCGATCCTCGCCCGCGGCGTCGACGACATTGCCGTCGTTTCCGTCAATGACTGGCACGTCATGGGCGCCTGGGCGCAGTCTTCCGGCGGCATGGGCAAGATCCACTTCCTGTCGGACTGGGACGCCTCCTTCACCAAGGCGCTCGGGCTCGACATCGACCTCTCCGGCGGCGGCCTCGGCCTCCGCTCCAAGCGTTATTCGATGCTGGTCGACGACGGCGTGGTGAAATCCCTCAACATCGAGGAGAGCCCCGGCCAGGCGACCGTCTCCAGCGCCGCCGCGATCATCGAACAGCTCTGAGCAGCTGCGATTGAAGGCAAGATGAAAACGGAGCCAGCTGGCTCCGTTTTTTGTTTCAGGTCTCAAGGTCGAAGATGAGCAACCCTGCCAGTCCGCCGTCCGTGGAGGCGACGATTCGCTCTCCGACCGCCACATGCTCCGGATGCACGAGATAGGCGTCGCGGGCATCCGCGTTCTCGAACGTGACGACAAAGCCGTCGCGGAAGCCGCCGTTCAGCCCCTCCGGAGAGACGTTGGGGCCGTATTTGACCTCCAGCATGCCCGGGACCACGCTCTTCAACGCCGCCACTTCCTCGTAGAGCGCCTGCTTGTCGCTGGACTGCAGGGCAGATTTGAATCTCAAGAACACACAATGAAGGATCATTTGCTACCTCCGCAATCTCCCGTCCGGGCACAATAAGAAGAACGCCACGAAGGGCAACAGGATAAGCGCATTCAGGCGATGTCGAGCAGCAGGGCGCGATGGTCGGAGACTTCCGGCTGCGCGACGACATCGAAGCGCTGCACGTCGACCCCGCCATCCACAAGAAGGTAGTCGGCATAGCGACCGGCCTTCTCGTACCAGGAGGTCCTCGTGTCGGTGAAGCCTCGGCCGGTGACGAGGTCCGTCAGCCCCAACCCGCCCAGGATCTCGAATGTCCGGCTGTCGGGCAGCACGTTGAAATCGCCGCAGACGATCAGGCCGTCGTTTGGCTGCCGCACCTGATCGATCACCCTTGCCAGGGCGTGCGCCTGCGCGATGCGGGCAGGCGTGTCCTGCTTTCCCGACAGTTCCCTCAGCCCATGCATCTGGGCGACCGTGAAAAAGCGGCGGCTCTCGGCGCTGTAGATGCGGAAGCAATGGGCATTGCGCGAGCGGGGATGCGGACCCCAGCCATCCGGAGAATAGCTCCCGTGCACGAAGGAGAGCGCCTGGCCGACGACCGGGTGACTGCTGCGGACGAAGGTCGCCAGTCCGAACTCCGACGGCAGCGCTTCGTCTCCATCGAAGAGATCACCGCGTGCCACAGGGGCGAAGAAGGCATCGTGATCCGGCAGGGCGGTCCGGAGGTCGGCAAAGAGGTTGGCCCGCTGCGGCAGCTCCAGCGGGCCGTCGCGGTAGAGAAGCCAGCCGTCGGTGCGCCCGGCGGTACGGGTGACCTCCTGCAGGCAGAGCACGTCGGGATCGGCCTCGCGCAGATAGTCAATCAAGGGGGCATGGAGACGGCCGCCCCAGGCGTTCAGGGAGATGATGCGCAGCGTCATGGTTCAACCCTCCCCCGTCGATGCCCGCAGGCACCTTCGTGCCGCACCATGCGGGTGGCTAGCGTTTCTTGAACGGCGCCATGCCGAGCCGGGCCAGTTCGTCGGCCCGTTCATTCTCCGGATGGCCGGCATGGCCCTTGACCCAATGCCACTTGACCTTGTGGCGCTGGTTGGCCTTGTCGAGCGCCTGCCAGAGCTCTCCATTCTTCACCGGCTTCTTGTCGGCGGTCTTCCAGCCGTTCTTCTTCCAGCCGAAGATCCATTTCGAGATGCCGTCCATGACGTATTTGCTGTCGGTGTGGAGATCGACCTCGCAGGCGTCCTTCAGCGCGTCCAGCGCCGTGATGGCGGCCAAGAGCTCCATGCGGTTGTTCGTCGTGTCGGCCTCGCCGCCAAAGAGTTCCTTCTGGACCTCGCCATAGCGAAGGATGGCGCCCCAGCCGCCAGGACCGGGATTTCCGGAGCAGGCGCCGTCGGTGTAGATGTCCACGTGCTTCATGATGCAATATCCGGTGCGAGGCCATATTCAACGCTGGAAACGATGGCGCGGTGGAAGCGCAGCTTCTTCAGGTACTCCAGAGGATCCTTCTTGACCACGAGAGCCCCGGCCGGCGTCGTCAGCCAATCGTAGAGGCGGGTCAGGAAGAAGCGCAGAGCCGAGCCGCGGGCAAGCACCGCGAGCGCATCCATTTCCTCTTTCGAGAGCGGCCGCACCTCCCGGTAGCCCTCCAGCAGCGCCATGCCCTTGGTGAGATTGTAGGAGCCGTCCTTCTCGAAGCACCAGGCGTTGAGGCAGATGGCGACGTCATAGGCGTAGAAATCGTTACAGGCGAAATAGAAGTCGATCAGCCCGGAGAGGTCGTCGCCCAGGAAGAAGACGTTGTCGGGAAACAGGTCGGCATGGATGACGCCGGAAGGCAGGTCGCGCGGCCAGTGCGCCTCGAGGAAGGCGAGCTCCTCGGTGATCTCCTCCTGCAGCCCCGGTTCGACCTCGTCGGCGCGCTCGGCCGATTTCTGCCACAGGCCTTTCCATCCCTCCAGGGACAGCGCGTTCGGGCGCTTCAGCTGGAACCCTTCGCCGGCGACATGCATGGTGGCCAGGGCCCTGCCCACCTCGCGGCAATGGCGTGCTTCCGGCTTCCTCAGCCACATGCCTTCCAGGAAGGTGATGATGGCGGCGGGGCGGCCGGAAAGCTCGCCGAGCAGTTCCCCGTCGCTGCGCGGCAGAGGCAGCGGGCAGGACAGTCCATGGGCAGCCAGATGCTGCATCAGCCCCAGGAAGAACGGCAGGTCCGCCTTCTCCACCCGCTTTTCGTACAGCGTGAGGATCAGCGGCTCGCGCGTCGTATGCAGCAGGAAATTGGAGTTCTCGACACCCTCGGCGATGCCCTTGTAGGAGGTCAGTTCGCCGACGTCGTACTGGGTGAGAAACGCTCTCAGGTCGTCTTCGCTGATGTCGGTATAAACGGCCACTTCGGGTCCTCACAGATCAGGGGGCTGCCGCAGTGGCGCCCTGCGGCGCTTCCCGCAGGAATCAGCGGCTGTTCTACCTTATCGAAGGCCGGCGCGTCACCCGTTGACGAAGGCCATGTCTTCGCGGGTCAGCGGCACGTTGCGCAGCTCCCTGTTGACCAGGAAGTTCTCCGTCTCCTCGGCGGTGATCGCCAGCTCGACCGTCGCGGCATAGCGGGAACGGAAGGCCTCGATGATCTCCTCGACGATCACCTCCGGCGCAGAAGCGCCGGCCGAAATGCCGAGCGTACCGATGGCGCCGATCTGGTCCCAGTCGAGCTCGGAGGCGCGCTGCACCAGCATGGACTGTTTCGCCCCTGCCCTCAAAGCCACTTCCACCAGTCTCTTCGAGTTGGACGAATTAGGGGCGCCGACGACGATGAAGAGATCGCAGCCGGGGGCGGCTTCCTTGACGGCATCCTGACGGTTGGTGGTCGCATAGCAGATCGAATCGGCCGCCGGGGCCTGCAGCAGCGGGAAGCGCTCATGCAGCTTGGCGATCACGCCAGCGGTGTCGTCGACCGAGAGCGTCGTCTGCGTCACGAAACCGAGGTTGGCCGGGTCTGCCGGGACATAGACCTCCGCGTCCTCGATCGTCTCGATCAGCGAGACCGTCCCTTCCGGCAGCTGGCCCATGGTGCCGATGACTTCAGGGTGGCCGGCATGGCCGATCAGGATCACATGACGGCCGAGGCGCTGGTGGCGCATGGCCTGCTTGTGGACCTTGGACACCAGCGGGCATGTGGCGTCGAGGTAGAAGAGGTTGCGGGCCTGGGCATCCTCAGGGACCGACTTCGGCACCCCGTGCGCGGAGAAGACCACCGGCTGCTGGCGGTGCTCCGCCGGGATCTCGTCGAGTTCCTCGACGAAGACGGCGCCCTTGGCTTCCAGCCCTTCGACGACATAGCGGTTGTGGACGATCTCGTGGCGGACATAGACGGGCGCGCCATAGGCCTTCAGCGCCAGCACGACGATCTGGATGGCACGATCGACGCCGGCACAGAAGCCGCGCGGGCCGCAGAGGCGGATCGTCAAGGGCGGCTTTTCGACTGGCTGATCGACGTGAATATTCATTCCGTTCCGCTGCTTGGTGATTGGCAGATGTGGTTCATATAGGCGAGCGCGTCCGCGCTCGCCAAGGAAAACTTTCGTCAGACCGCATCATCCGGCTTTCGCCGGCGCAGGCCGACGGCGATCACGACCACCACCAGCGCACCGGCCAGCCCGTACCAGGTGACGGCATACTGGAGGTGGTTGTTAGCCAGGGAGAACTGGGTAACCCCACCCTGCGGCAGACCGCCGGGGACGGTCTGGGAGGCATCGACGTCCATGAAGAAGGGCAGCACGAGGTTTGCATCCGCCCCCGTGGTGGATGTCATCGCCGACAGGTCCTTCCAGTAGAAGATGTTCTTTGCCGGATCGTTGTCGGGAACGATGGCGGACGGCTTCTCCAGAAGCTCGCCGCGGGCGTAACCGGTGACGGTGACTTCGCCCGTGACCTGCCCTTGCGCCCGCAGCGCCGGGTCCTTCAGGTCATAGGGCACGAAACCGCGGTTGACGAAGAGAACCGCCCCATCCTCCAGCCTCATGGGGGTATAGACGTAGAAGCCGGGCTGGCCGTTGTGGGTGGCGAAGAAATGCCGCTCGCCCGCATGGTCGAAGGTGCCGCTGACGCGCATGGTGCGGTATTCGATGTCCTCGCCGCGCGAGAGCATGGCGGCCACCTCTTCGGCGCCGATCGGCGGTGCATTGCGCCGCGCCGCCATGTCGGAGAGCAGTTGCTCCTTCCACTGCAGCCGCTGGACCTGCCAGGTGCCGAGTGTCAGCAGGACCGCCAGGACCGCCAGCACCAGTACGCCGGTGATCGCCACCTTGGTTCGTCCGCCACCGTATTTGCGCGGTGTTTCCGTCATCTGGTGCGTGCCCTGTGTCATGCAAATCCCTCGAAAGCAGGAGGGCGGCTTACGCCGCCCTCCCCCTTGAACTTGGTGATCGTGATCGCCCGGATCAATGGGCGAGCGGCGCGCCCCAGCCACCCCAGATGTAGATGGAGAAGAAGAGGAAGAGCCAGACGACGTCGACGAAGTGCCAGTACCAGGCAGCCGCCTCGAAACCGAAGTGCTTGGTGGGGGTAAAACCACCGCGCATGGCACGGATCAGGCAGACCAACAGGAAGATCGTGCCGACGAAGACGTGGAAGCCATGGAAGCCCGTGGCCATGAAGAACGTCGCGCCGTAGATCGAGTTGGAGAAGGCGAAGGGTGCGGTTGCGTATTCGTAGACCTGCACGAAGGAGAACAGCAGACCGAGCGCCACCGTCAGGGCAAGACCGCTGACGAGGCCCTTGCGGTCGTTGTGCAGCAGGGCATGGTGCGCCCAGGTCACGCAGGTGCCCGACAGGAGCAGGATGACCGTGTTGTAGAGCGGCAGGTGCCAGGGATCGAGAACCTCGATGCCGGCCGGCGGCCACTGTCCGCCCAGGAACTCCGTCCGGGTCGCCTGGATGGCCTCATTGGCATAGAGGCTGGCGTCAAAGAAGGCCCAGAACCAGGCCACGAAGAACATCACCTCGGAGGCGATGAACATGATCATGCCGTAGCGCAGGTGCAGCGAGACGACGCGGGTGTGGGCGCCCTCGCGGCCTTCCTTGATGGTATCGCCCCACCAGCCGACCATCGTGTAAAGAATGATCGCCAGGCCGATGTAGAACAGCCACGGCGAGGCCCAGTTGACGCCGAGCATCTCGAACGAGCCACCATTCAGGTAGCGCATATAGCCGACACCGCCGAACGTGATGACGAAGGCACCGATGGACGCCAGAAGCGGCCACGGGCTCGGATCGATGATGTGGTAGTCGTGATTTTTCTGATGCGCTTCGGCCATGTCAGAATCCCCAGGTCCATGCTTCTCTGTCGGCGAACCGGCAGAACCTCTCAAAGTTGCCCATTGGCTGACTTACCCTTTTCCTGCACTGCTGCAACCGGCTTTGCGGGTTGCGCAGGGTAGAAAGTGTAAGACAACGTGATCGTCTTGATGTTTTTCGTCTCTTCGGCCTTGGTGATCTCCGGATCGATGAAGAACACCACCGGCATTTCCAGCGTCTCGCCGGGCTGAAGCGTCGTCTCGGTGAAGCAGAAGCACTCCACCTTGTTGAAATAGGCTCCGGCTTCCATCGGCGTCACGTTGAAGACGGCCGTGCCGGTGGTCGGCTGGCTGGAGCGGTTCTTCGCGGTGAAGTTGACCTGAACGGTTTCGCCGATCTTCGGCACGATACCCTTAGCGGCCTTGAACTCCCAGTTCAGACCGTTCGACGTATTGGCGTCGAAGGTGACCGGCATGGTCTGCTCGAGAATGGTGTCGGAGTACTGTTCGGTCCGCTGGGTCGTTCCGTTGTAGCCGGTGACCTGGCAGAACAGCTGGTAGAGTGGAACGGCCGCATAGGCCATGCCGACCATGCCGCCGGCGAAGACGAAGCAGAGCGCCATGATCGCGCCGTTGCCGAGGCGCTTGCTTTGCTGAGGCTTCGAAGCAGGGTTCATCGTCATCTCCTCAGTTCCCCAGCCCGCCGACCTTGACGAGCGTGATGACGTAGAAAAGCAGCACGAGACCGGCCAGGACGAGTCCGAGCGCGACATTGCGGTTGCGGCGCGACTTCTTCTGCTTTTCGGTGACTTTGACGGTTTCGATCACAGCAGACCTCCTGCGAGGTTGAAGAGCCCGGCCGCGAAGTGATCCGCGAGCAGCGCCGAGAAGATCGCAAACAGGTAGAAGACGGAATAGGCGAACATCTTCTTTGCGGCGACCATCTTCTCATCGCCGTCCGGCATCCGCCAGACGGCGATGGAACAGTAGATGAAGACGGCGCTGAGGACGGCGGCAAACAGGCCATAGCCGATCCCCGCGAGGCCGGTGAAATAGGGGCCGACGGCGACCGCCGCAGTCAGCACGGTGTAGACGACCATCTGGGTCTTCGTGGACCGCTCGCCGGCGACGTTCGGCATCATCGGAATGCCGACGGAGCCGTAGTCGCGCATCTTGAACAGGGCGAGCGCCCAGAAGTGTGCCGGCGTCCACAGGAAGATGATCAGGAAAAGGAGGATGCTGTCGAGCGTCACGCCGCCGGTGACGCAGGCATAGCCGAGCATCGGCGGGAAGGCGCCGGAAGCGCCGCCGATGACGATGTTCTGCGGCGTCGAGCGCTTCAGCCACATCGTGTAGACGACGGCATAGAAGAAGATCGTGAAGGCGAGAAGCGCGGCGGCGAACCAGTTGACCGCCAGGCCGAGGATGATGACCGAAAAGACGGAGAGCGTCAGGCCGAAGGCAAGCGCCTCCCGCGGCTCGATCCGGCCGGTCGGAATAGGACGCTTTGCCGTGCGCGACATAATCGCGTCGATGTCGGCGTCGTACCACATGTTGAGCGCACCGGAGGCGCCGGCGCCGACGGCGATGCAGAGAATTGAAATCAGGCCGAGAACCGGGTTGATCTCACCCGGCGCAAGGATCAGGCCGACGAAGGCCGTGAAGACCACGAGCGACATGACGCGGGGCTTCAGGAGCTCGAAGAAATCGCGAGCACCGGCTTCCGACAGGTGGAAACCCCCGTCCAGACCTACTGCTTCGTGATTGTCTATTACCGTCATCATGCCGTCCTGTCTTGGTTTCAGGGCACCGCTGGCGCGGTGCCCTGTCTGTCTGATCAGCGGATCTTCGGAAGCTGTTCCCACTGGTGGAACGGCGGTGGCGAAGACAGCTGCCACTCGAGGGTGCTGGCGCCCTCGCCCCAGGGATTGTCGCCGGCGATACGCTTCTTGGCGAAGGCTTCCCAGGTCAGATAAAGGAAGATCAGGACGCCGACGAAGGACAGGTAGGAGCCCATCGACGAGACGTAGTTCCAGCCTGCATAGGCATCCGGATAGTCAATGTAACGGCGCGGCATACCGGCAAGACCGAGGAAGTGTTGCGGGAAGAACACGAGGTTAACGCCCACGAACATGACCCAGAAGTGCAAGTTCCCGAGCCTTTCGGAATACATGTAGCCGCTCATCTTCGGGAACCAGTAGTACCAGCCCGCGAAGATCGCGAAGACGGCGCCGAGCGACAGGACGTAGTGGAAGTGGGCCACGACGTAATAGGTGTCATGCAGCGAGCGGTCGAGGCCGGCGTTGGCGAGTTGGACGCCCGTGACGCCGCCGACGGTGAACAGGAAGATGAACCCGATCGCCCAGATCATCGGCGTGCGGAAGGTCAAGGAACCACCCCACATCGTTGCGATCCACGAGAAGATCTTGATGCCGGTCGGAACCGCGATCACCATCGTGGCGAACACGAAGTAGCGCTGCGCGTCGAGCGACAGGCCGACCGTGTACATGTGGTGGGCCCAGACGATGAAGCCGACGGCGCCGATCGCGACCATGGCGTAGGCCATGCCCAGGTAACCGAAGACCGGCTTCTTGGAGAAGGTCGAGATGATGTGGCTGATGATGCCGAAACCGGGCAGGATCAGGATGTAGACCTCAGGGTGACCGAAGAACCAGAACAGGTGCTGGTAGAGGATCGGGTCACCGCCGCCTTCCGGCGAGAAGAAGGTCGTGCCGAAGTTGCGGTCCGTCAGCAGCATGGTGATGGCGCCCGCCAGAACCGGCAGCGACAGAAGCAGCAGGAAGGCGGTGACGAGCACGGACCAGCCGAACAGCGGCATCTTGTGCAGCGTCATGCCGGGTGCGCGCATGTTGAGGATGGTGGTGATGAAGTTGATGGCGCCGAGGATCGACGATGCACCGGAGACGTGCAGGGCAAAGATCGCCAGATCGACCGCGGGTCCCGGATGACCGGCCGACGACAGCGGCGGATACATCGTCCAGCCACCGCCTGCGCCGTAGGCACCGGCAGGGCCTTCCACGAAGAGCGAGAGCAGGAGGAGCAGGAAGGACGGCGGCAGCAGCCAGAACGAGATGTTGTTCAGGCGCGGGAAGGCCATGTCCGGAGCACCGATCATGATCGGGATCATCCAGTTGGCGAAACCACCGATCAGGGCCGGCATGACCATGAAGAAGATCATCACCAGGGCGTGCGCCGTGGTGAAGACATTGTACATGTGCTTGCCGCCATCGATGGCAGCATCGCCTTCGAAGCCGTAGACCATCGCGGCAAGGCCGTGGAAGATCTGGATGCCCGGCTCCTGCAGCTCCATGCGCATGACGACGGACATCAGGCCGCCGACGATACCCGCAGTGATCGCGAAGATCAGGTAGAGGGTGCCGATGTCCTTGTGGTTGGTCGAGAATAACCAGCGGTTGACGAAGCCCGGCTTATGGTCGTGGTGTCCGTGCGCGTGTGCATCGCCGTGCGAGGCATCGCGAGGATGAGCATGATCGTCGTGAGCAGTTGGTCCAGCCATTGTCCTCACTCCTCGTTAGTTGTTTTCGGTCGCCGCGACGCGGACGCCAGCTTCAGTCGGCTGACCGGCCGACGCCATGAGCGCACGGTTGGCACCGGTGAGGTCCTCCTGCGCAGCCGCCGCCCAGAGAGCATACTGCTCGTCGGAGACAACACGGATGGCAATCGGCATGAAGGCATGGTCCTTGCCGCAAAGCTCGGAGCACTGCCCGTAGTACAGACCTTCTTTTTCGGCCCTGAACCAGGTTTCGTTCAAGCGACCCGGCACGGCGTCGATCTTCAGACCGAAGGCAGGCATGGCGAAGGCGTGGATGACGTCGGTCGGCGCAGCCGTCACCAGAAGCCGGACAGTCTTGTTGACCGGGACGACCATCTCGTTGTCGACGGCCAGAAGGCGCGGATAGGCCGCGACATCTTCCTTGCCGATCTCGGCGCGGTCGGCGTCCTGCAACATGTAGGAATCGAAGGCCAGCGGCTCTTCTGCACCCTCGTACTCGTAGTTCCAGAGCCACTGCGTCGCAGTCGCCTTCACCGTCAAGTCGGGATTGGTCGGCATCGTCAGCTGGGCGTTCAACAGGTTGAACGACGGAATTGCGATGAAGAAGAGCACGAGAACCGGACCGATGGTCCAGAAGATCTCGATCAGCGTGTTGTGGCTGGTGCGCGACGGCACCGGGTTGGCGCTGGCGCGGAACTTCATGACCACGACTACCAGAAGGATGAGCACCAGGAAGGTGATCGGGACAATGAACCACAGGGTGTAGTTATTGAACCACTTGATTTCCTGCATGATCGGGGTGACCGGGGCCTGCAGGTCCACCTGCCACGGCGTCGGCTGGTCGGCAAAACCGGCAGAAGCAAAAAGCAGACAGATGAGCGCCGTCATCACCGCAAGAGCTCTGTTCATCACAACTATTCTCCTCAGGCGTTTGATCTCAATCAAATCGAAACGCAGAATCCAGGCTATGTGGTCTGCTTCAATCACAGTTTGCCGGTTGCCGCAATATCTCGCGGGAAAACCCCGTGCGGCATTTTTGCGCTCTGTCAAATGCATATGCCGAAACGTGTTTTAGCGCCTTTCGACATCCTCCGGCAACGGCACAGATACACCCGGGTCCCATTTTTGCCTCACTCCATTGGAATGAGGGCGGGGCTTTTCATTTCGGGCGGCGAACGCCATGAATAGCGCACCGATTCGCCATCTAGGGGGTTCCATGGGTCGTTCTTCGATCATCGCCGCTTGTCTCGCGGCTTCCGTTGCCGGCTCGTCGCTTCCCGCAGGGGCCCAGCAGCCTGCTGCGCCGGTTCCGCAGGCGCCGAGTCAGGAACGAGTGCCGCAGCCGACGTCGCCGCAGCAGCCTGGAACGGTCCGGGAAAATCACGGCGCCTGGTCGATCATCTGCGACCGCCCCGCCGGTGCCACCACCGAGCAATGCGCGCTGATGCAAAACGTCATCGCCGAAGACCGCCCGGAAGTCGGGCTTTCGGTGGTTATCCTGAAGACCGCCGACCGGAAGGCGAAGATCCTGCGCATCCTCGCGCCGCTCGGCGTGCTGCTCAAGGACGGCATGGAACTCTTCGTCGACAACAACAACATCGGTCGCGCCTATTTCACCCGCTGCTTCTCCGAGGGATGCTATGTGGAGGTGGAGATCGACGACGAGCTGATGCGTATCCTGCGGGCCGGGAAGAACGCCGTCTTCGCGCTGCGCGAATCGGTGGACCAGGACCGCGTCGGCATTCCGATCGAGCTCAACGGCTTTGCCGCCGGCTACGACGCCCTGCCCTGACCTTGCTTCGGCCTGCCGCCGGACCTACATCGGTCGAAACGCTTCCGCACATACAAAGGGAAGCGAAGGAGCCCAAGCATGACCAACGATCTTCTCAACCTGTTCGACTGCGACGAGGCGCGCCTGCGGCGTATCCTGGCGGAGACGCTGAACGGCGCCGACGACGGCGAGCTTTTCGTTGAGCACGCACAATCGGAATCGCTGACCTTCGACAATGGCCGGCTGAAGGGCGGAAGCTTCAACACCGACCAGGGCTTCGGCCTGCGGGCGGTGGCCGGCGAAGCGGTCGGCTATGCCCACTCGGGCGAGCTTTCCGCTGCAGCACTCGATCGCGCGGCTGACGCCGTGCGCGCCGTTACTGCCGGCCATTCCGGCTCCTATGCGGCCGCGCCACAGCGCAGCAACAAGAAATACTATGGCGACGAGAACCCGATCGGCCAGCCGAGCTTCGAGGAGAAGGTCAGGCTGCTGACGGAGATCGACGCCTATCTGCGCGGCAAGGACCCTAAGGTCCGGCAGGTGACGGCGACGGCTGCGGCGAGCTGGCAGGTGGTCGACATCCTGCGGGCCGACGGCCACCGGGTCCACGACATCCGCCCGATGACGCGCGTCAACATCTCGGTCGTGGTCGGTGACGGCGACCGGCAGGAGTCCGGTTCCTTCGGCACCGGCGGCCGCATGGGCTTTGGCGATTTCGTCGCCTCCGGCAACTGGCAGACCGGCGCCGACGAGGCGCTTCGCCAGGCGCTCGTCAATCTCGACGCCATCGACGCGCCGGCCGGCACCATGGATGTGGTGCTCGGCAACGGCTGGCCGGGCGTGATGTTGCACGAGGCCGTCGGCCACGGGCTCGAAGGCGACTTCAATCGCAAGAAGACCTCGGCCTTCGCCGGACTGCTGGGCGAAATGGTCGCCTCGCCGAACGTCACCGTCGTCGACGACGGCACGATCGACAACCGGCGCGGCTCGATCACCGTCGACGACGAGGGCACGCCCTCGGCCTACAACGTGCTGATCGAGAAGGGCAAGCTCGTCGGCTACATGCAGGACCGGCAGAACGCCCGGCTGATGGGCATGGCACCCACCGGCAACGGCCGCCGCCAGGGCTATTCGCATGTGCCGATGCCGCGGATGACCAATACCTACATGCTGTCGGGCGAGAAGACGCCGGAAGAGATCATCGCGTCGGTGAAAAAGGGCATCTATGCCGTTTCCTTCGGCGGCGGCCAGGTGGACATCACCTCCGGCAAGTTCGTTTTCGGCTGCACCGAAGCCTACATGATCGAGGACGGCAAGATCGGTCCGGCGATCAAGGGCGCGATGCTGATCGGCAACGGCCCCGAGGCCATGCAGCGGGTTTCCATGGTCGGCAACGACACCCAGCTCGACACCGGTATCGGCAATTGCGGCAAGGGCGGCCAGTGGGTGCCGGTCGGCGTCGGCCAGCCGCACCTGCGGATGGACCAGGTGACCGTCGGCGGCACCCGAACCTAAGTCGCCTGCGGGGACACGCCGGGGGCTCAGGTCGAGGTGACCTGCTTGACAGCCGGTGTGGGGCGAAGCGAGATGCGTCTCGCCCGCCCGCAGAGCCCGCCTCATGTCCCTCTTCGACCATCTCGCCGCTCAGATCGCTGACCTGTTGATTGCCCATCCGGTGCAGCAGATCGCGCTTCTCTTTGCGACCGCCCTGGTTGCCGGCATGGCGCGCGGCTTCTCCGGCTTCGGCGGCGCCCTGATCTTCGTGCCGCTTGCGAGTGCGCTTGCCGGCCCAAGGGTTGCCACGCCGTTGCTGCTGGTCATCGACGGAGTCATGACGCTCGGCATGCTTCCGGATGCCCTCAAGCGGGCCGATCGCCGTCAGGTCGCCACGGTGCTGATCGGTTCGCTGGTCGGTGTCCCGGCCGGTACAGCGCTTCTGGCGCTGGCGCCACCGCTTGCGCTGCGCTGGGCAATCTCGTTGATCGTGCTGGGGCTGCTCGTCTTCCTGATCAGCGGCTGGCGCTACAAGGGACGGCCGAAGCTGCCGCTCAGCATTGCGACGGGCACGGTCGCCGGCCTGTTTGGCGGCATTTCGCAGCTTTCCGGGCCGCCGGTGGTCGCCTACTGGCTGGGTGGTGCCATTCCGCGTGCGACCGTCCGCGCCAATCTCGTGGTCTATTTCGCGCTCGCCTCCGTCATCTCGGCAATCTTCTACGTCAGCGCCGGGCTCCTGACGTCGGCAAGCCTGCTGCTGGCCGTCGCCGTGGGGCCCGGCTACGGCGTGGGCCTGCTGATCGGTTCCAGCCTCTTCGGCCTCGCAGACGAGGCGACCTTCCGGCGCATCTGCTACACGCTGATCGGCGCAGCCGCCCTGATCAGCCTGCCGCTGATGGACAACCTCCTGCCGTAGGGCCACCGGCGATCCTTCGATTGCCGCGTTCAAGAAACATTAAGGCGGCGATCATACCCTTCGTCTCCGGAGGTATGGGTCGTGAAGCTAATCGATATACAGCACAGGGCAAAAGGCGTCTGGCGCCGGGGGGGGAAGCGCAACCTGATTGCCGGTGCGCTCAATGCCGCCTATTTCGTCAGTCGAGCCGGCCTGATGGGCCAGGCCCGGGGCCGCGGCGCGATTTTCACGCTGCACCATGTGCGCCCGCTGCAGCAGCCCGTGTTCGAGCCGAACGCGCATCTGGAGGTCACGCCGGAGTTCCTCGACGCGGCGATCTGCAAACTACGCGCAGACGGCTACGAGTTCGTGCGACTGGACGAGGTTCCGGCGCGCCTGCAATCATCCAGTACGACGCCCTTTGCCGCCTTCACGCTGGACGACGGCTACTACGACAACGCGCAGCATGCCCTGCCCGTCTTCGAGCGGCACGGCGTGCCCTTCACCATCTTCATCACCCGCGGCTTTTCCGAGCGCACGCATTCTCTCTGGTGGGAGACCCTGGAAGAGATCCTTCCCCGGCGGGACAGCCTGGAATTCGACTTCGGCCAGGGGCCGGAGACGACCGACCTCTCGACATCCGTGCGGGTCCAGGATTGTTTCAAGAAATTTGTCCGATACGTCTGGGAGAACGACGAAGCGGACGCCGTCCGCCACATCGAAGCCTTGGCGCGCCGGAACGGGATCGATCCGCTGGCACTGACCGCACGCCTGGTGATGGGGCCGGACGACCTGAAGAAGCTGCTCGAGCATCCGCTCGCCTGCCTCGGCGCCCATACGATCAGCCATCGGGCCATCAGCCGCCTGTCTCCGGAAGATGCCCGCGAGGAACTGCGCCAGTCCGCCGACTGGCTGGAGCAACTGACCGGTAAACGTCCGGCGACCTTCGCCTTTCCCTACGGGACCCGCGAGGCGGTGTCGGCGCGCGATATCGACATCGCCAGGGAGCTCGGCTTTTCCGTCGCCGTCCTGACCCAGCCGGGCACACTTTCGGAGCAATCCCTGGACAAGCTGACAGGCCTGCCGCGGATTTCCCTGAACGGCTATTTCCAGCGACCGAAATACGTTTCCGCACTGGCGTCGGGCATTCCGTTCCTGGCTCCACGGCGCTAGAGCATTTTGACGCAATTCCGTACGCGAAACCGGTTCCCGGTTTCGCTGGAATTGCTCAGGTCAGGGGTACATCCTGACCTTTTCCCAGGCGCCCTCGGGAGAGGAGCGCCGGAACTCCATGCGGTCGTGCAGGCGAAACGCGCCGTCCTGCCAGAACTCGATCGACAGCGGCTTGATGCGGAAACCGGACCAGTGCGACGGCCGCGGGATCTCGCCGATGGCATAGCGGGCGGTGTATTCCGCCACGGCCTTCTCCAGCGCAAAGCGTCCCTCCAGCGGGCGGGACTGCTTGGAAGCCCAGGCGCCGATCCGGCTGCCGCGCGGGCGGGTCGCATAATAGGCATCCGCTTCGGCGTCGGTCACCACCTCGACCTCGCCACGCAGGCGCACCTGACGCCGCAGCGACTTCCAGTGAAAGCACATCGCCGCCTTCTTCTGGCCCAGAATTTCGGTGCCCTTCTGGCTCTCGAAGTTCGTATAGAAAACGAAGCCGGCCTGATCGTAGCCCTTGAGGAGCACCATGCGGACGTTCGGCAAGCCGTCCCCATCCACTGTCGCGAGAGCGACGGCAGAGGGATCGTTCAGCTCGGATGCTTCCGCATCCTTCAGCCAACGGCCAAACAGGGCAAAAGGCTCGCTCTCCTCGGTAAAGTCACCGGTTGTTAACCCGCTTACAGACATATTGACTTAATTACTCCCGACTGATGAATTTGCCCGTGACTCACGCCCGGACAGGACGCAAGGTGGTACTGATAGCAAAGTCGAACACCCGCACAAAGGGGGCCATGCGCAAGGTTGCGTGTATCCTCGTCCTGGGGCTGGCGGCGCTCTCAACTGTTTCCTGTACCAGCAGCCTGGACCTGTTCGACAGCGCGCCGAAGCCCGACCGTTCGATCTCCACGGGCAGTGTGCCGGAAACCCGCTCAGAGACCACCCTTTCCGACGAAGCCACCGTGCGCAATGCCGTGTCCTCTGCAGATCTTGCAAAGGTGGGCAATGCGCCGCTGCCCTGGGCGAACGCAGCAACGGGCAGCGCCGGTGTGGTCTCGACGATCCGGGAAGCGCGCAGGGCGGACCAGGTCTGCCGCGACTTCACCACGACTCGCCATTCCTACGAAGGAATCGCCATGTTCTCCGGCCAGGCCTGCCTGACCGGCAACGGCGACTGGTTACTGACAGCTTTCGATCGTCAGTAGACCTTTAACCCTGACCGACGGCTTGTCGGACTCCGTAACCACTGATTCAGGACTCTGCTGGTAGCCTCCGGACACGTGGGGATTTCCGGGTCAGAGGAACCGGCAGACTCCACTGGCGTTCTACACGAATATCGGGGTCCGATCAGCGGACCCTACCCAGTTGAACCGGTGGTCATTGATGCGCGATCCCTATTCTGTCCTTGGTGTCCAGCGAACTGCCGATGCCGACGAGATCAAGTCGGCATGGCGGTCGAAGGCGAAATCGATTCACCCTGATCACAATCAGGACGATCCGACGGCCACCAGCCGGTTCGCGGAAGTGGGCCGTGCCTACGACGTGCTGAAGGATCCGGAGCGTCGCCGACGCTACGACCGCGCCGCCGACGCCCATCAGACCATCCTGCAGCAGCGCCAGGCGGCACGGGAAGCGGCCGAACGTGCCGCAGCCTCCAAGGCCAACGCCGAGAAGGTCATGGAAGAGCTAGCCCGGGCGAATGCTCAGCGTGCGCAGGCGCAGGCAACAGCCAAGGCCCAGGCGAAAGCAGATGCGGGCGCTGCCGGCGAGCCCGCGGAAGACATGGTCGAGCGCATCTTTGGCGCCGCCGGCGATCCGAAAGCCAAGACTGCGGGTGCCGCGCCAGGAGCATCATCCGGAGCGCAGCAGAAGGCCTCCCAGACAGCACCCAATGCCGGTGCCGGTGCCGGTGCCGAGGTCGGAGAACAACCGTCAGCCGAGGACAATGCCAAGCC
The DNA here is from genome assembly GCA_000722615.1 of Pseudorhizobium pelagicum. Classification (GTDB taxonomy): domain Bacteria; phylum Pseudomonadota; class Alphaproteobacteria; order Rhizobiales; family Rhizobiaceae; genus Neorhizobium; species Neorhizobium pelagicum. Next base: position 119,825 of record JOKI01000001.1, read on the forward strand.
GGATGCCGACGTGGAGCCCCAGCCGCTGGCCGTCCAGGCGGTCGATCTGATCGCTTCGCTGGTGCGCCGGATCCGCGGCGTCCCCTCGGGACCGGAAAAAGCTCCCGACCATTCCGTCGTGGCGGTCGCCACGTTGGACGATCTTCTGAAGCTGAACTGGCTGACGATCACGCTTCCCGAAGACCGGGAGGTTCGTCTTCCGCTGGAAGCCGGCATGACCGACGGCCACACCGCCCGGCTGAAAGGCCAGGGCCTGAAGGTCCAGGGCATGCAGCGCGGCGATCTTCTGGTGACGATGCGGATCAAGCCGGACAGCCGCTTCCGCGTCGATGGCTTCGATCTCCACACGGTGCTGCCGATCTCGCTGGAAGATGCCGTACTCGGAACTGAGCGCGACGTCGAGACGCCGGAAGGCGTGCGGTCGGTCACGATCCCCGCCTGGTCCGGCTCCGACCGCACCATCGCGCTGGAGGGACTGGGGCTGCACAACGACGAGGGCGGTCGGGGCAGTTTCATCGTCGAGATCCGCGTCCTGCTTCATGAGAAGCCCGACGAGAAGATCACGGACCTGATGCGCCACATGCGCGAGGGTCTCTACATCTGAAACCCGCCAGCACCTGAGCACCCATTGTTACGGTGCCTTACATGAGATGATCCGCGCCAACTTGAACGGCTGTCCAGCCTATGCGATAGGCAACCTTCAAATTCAGCAGGCGACTTTGGTCTCAGAGGACATAGCATGGTTCAGGCTTCCGGCCTTATGGCAGGCAAACGCGGCGTCATCATGGGCGTTGCCAACAATCGGTCAATCGCCTGGGGGATCGCCAAGGCCATTCATGCGCACGGTGGCGAAATCGCACTGACCTATCAGGGCGAGGCCCTGAAGCGCCGAGTGGAACCGCTGGCCGCCGAGATCGGCGCCATCGTGGCCGGTGACTGTGACGTCGGTGACGAGGCCAGCATCGATGCAGCCTTCGCCGAGATCGAGAAGATCTGGGGCAAGATCGATTTCCTGGTGCATGCCATCGGCTTTTCCGACAAGGACGAGCTCACCGGTCGCTACGTCGACACCAGCGCCGACAACTTCGACAAGACCATGCGAATCTCGGTCTATTCCTTCACGTCCGTCGCCCGTCGCGCCGAAAAGCTGATGACCGACGGCGGATCGATGCTGACGCTGACCTATTACGGCGCCGAGAAGGTAATGCCGAACTACAACGTCATGGGCGTCGCCAAGGCGGCGCTGGAAGCCAGCGTCAAATACCTCGCTGTCGACCTCGGCCCGAAGAACATCCGCGTCAACGCCATTTCTGCCGGTCCGATCAAGACGCTTGCGGCCTCCGGCATCGGCGATTTCCGCTATATCCTCAAGTGGAACGAATACAACGCGCCGCTGCGCCGTACCGTCAGCATCGAGGACGTAGGCGATGTCGGCCTCTACATGCTTTCCGATCTGTCGCGTTCCGTCACCGGCGAAATCCATCATGCCGACAGCGGCTACCACGTGGTCGGCATGAAGGCCGTCGACGCCCCAGACATCTCCGTCGTCAAGGACTGATCGCAAGGACGTCTGCCGTGCTCATCTACATGATCCGACACGGCCAGACGGACTGGAATGCGGAAGGGCGCCTGCAGGGCCAGCAGGACATACCGCTGAACGAGATCGGCCGTGCGCAGGCGACCCGCAACGGCAGCACCTTGCTGTCGTCTGCCGGAAGCGCGATCGCCGATTTCGATTTCGTGGCCAGCCCCCTCTCCCGCACGCGCGAAACCATGGAGCGGATATGCCAGGCGATGGGCCTTGAACCCGGCGCCTACCGCACCGACGAGCGCCTGGTCGAACTGTCCTTCGGAGACTGGGAGGGTCAGACGCTCGAAGAGGTAGGGCGCGTCGCACCCGAGCGGCTTCTTGCCCGGGTCGAGCAGAAGTGGAGCTTCATCCCGCCCGGGACGGCTGCCGAAAGCTACGAGATCCTGTCATGGCGCGTCGGCGCCTGGTTGCAGTCGATTTCCCGCCCGACCGTCTGCGTCACCCATGGCGGCATCGTCCGGTCGATGTTCCGGCTGGTCGGCGCGGTGTCGGAAGACGAAGCGGCGACGATGGACGTGCCACAGGACAAGATCCTGAAGGCGGATACCGAAGCGGGAACGCTCGAGTGGTTCTGACGGCGCAACCGGTGGATGTTACTGGACGATTTCCAGATCGTCGACCATGCGACTGCCATCCACCTCGGTATAGAAGACGACGACCTTCACCCCTGATTCCAGCCCTTCGAAGTTGAACTCCTCCGGCACCTTGTAGGTCTTGCCGTCGTCGAGCGTCAGCGTCAGATCGTTGACATCGACGCCATCGATCCTCGCCTCGACGTCCGAACTCTGCGCGAAGCCACTCAGCGGCGACAACAGGCTGGCGGTGGCAAGCAGAGCAGCAATCAGGAAGCGCATGAGCGTTACTTTCGAAGCGATCTTCGGGGTGTTTCGACGATGCAAGGATAGCCTCCCGATTGTGGCGAAAATCGCCCGCGCTCATGACATTTTCGGTACAAGTATGGACCGCAGGGTTCACTTCGATCCAGCGCCCGGCGGCAGTTCTCCACCGGATTTATCCACCCATGGCCATATTCACGCTTCCGGCTTTGCTTAAATAGCCAAAGCTTATGGCAATCGGACATTAACCCGACGGTGCTAGATCTAGCCACATGGGGTGCAACGGGCTAGGGGCGAATGGATCATAGGAGCTTGCGGTCGCTCGCGGCGCGTCTCAACAAAGCATTCAAAAAGGTCCACATTCCCGTCGCGGCGGTCACCGCGACCGCGATGGCAGTGATTGCCGTTGGCATCGTACTGGATCAGCGGCACCAGCAGAGATACCAGCAAGAGCTGCGCAACCAGACCGAGGAAGCCGCAGCAGCGCTCGCCCGCCGTCTCGTCACGACCATCGAGTCGGATATTGCTGCAGCTCAGCGCCTCAGCCAGCTGCTCGGCGGTCCGGTCGAGGGCACCGGGCAGATCCTTCACAGATTTGTAGAACAGGAACTGGCCAAGAATCCGCGCCTGATCGGCTTCGGTCTTGCGCCGGGCTTCAAGCTGGCGCGGGTTCTGAGCCGCGCTCCGGTACCCGGATCGAAGACCGCCGGCCCTGACGCAAAGCTTGCCGAGATCATCCAGGGGCCGCTTGCTCTTCAGAAGCTCACGCTGATGAGCAATCCGGGCATGGACTTTCTCACCCTCATCCATCCGGACGAGGCGAAGGCCGGCGCCAAACCGGCGGGTGCGGTCCTGGTCCTGATCGACAAGAAACAACTGATGCTGGATGTCGGGTTCGACTCATCCCCTGGGGATCCTCAACTGCCGGCGCTCGACTGGTTGACGATATCGGTCCGCGACATTCGGGAAACAAAGGACCAGTTCTTCTTCGGAGACAGCGCCGTCGATCACCTAGCGCCGGTGACCTGGAGCCTGTCGGTTGCCGATGCGACCTGGCAGATTCACGCTGTGCCCGCCGCCGGCTGGACCATGTCGGCCCCCGACCAGATGCAGTATCGCTTTTCGCTGGCGCTCGGCGGGCTTGCACTGATCATTCCCATCCTCATGGCGAGCCTGCTGATCGGCGAGCGCAACCGCAATATCGCCGCGCTGAAGGTGCGCGAAGCCAATCTGCTGGAGCTGTCGCAGCGCTTCAGCCTGGCCATGGAAGCCTCCAAGATCGGCGTTTGGGAGGTTATCGGCGATGGGCAGCACCTGTTCTGGGACGACCGTGCGGCAGCCCTGCACGGGTGCCAGGGGAACGGCCTCGAAAACCGCCTGGAGGAATGGCTGAACGCCATCTATCCGGAAGACCGGGCTTCGGCCGAAGCCCATTTTTTCACCTGCATCTGCGCCGAGCACACCTGTACCGAAACCTATCGCATCGCCACGCCGGACGGGGCAGTCCGCCATGTCCGCTCGGCCGGCGCAAGCTATCGCAATCCCGATGGAAGCATGCGAACGGCGGGCATCGTCTGGGATGTCACCTCCGATGCGATGATGACGCAGACGCTGCGGCAGGCCAAGCAGGTCAGCGACATCAAGAACGCCGAACTGGAACTTGCGCTCGATGAGATTTCGCGGCGCGAGCAGGAACTGGAGGAGCTTTCCAACAAGCTCGACCTCGCCCTTGCATCCTACAGCTGCGGGATCTGGGAATTCGATCTCGCCACCAACACGGAACGCTGGGACGAGCGGATGTGCCAGCTCTACGGCGTTCCCTACACCGATGGCATCGTTTCGAAGGAGCAATGGCTGACCTTCATCCATCCGGACGACAGGAAGGCTGCGCTCGACGTATCTTCGCGGCTTCAGAACCGCGACATGAATGACGTTCTGCTGGTCCGCGTCCTGCAGGCTGACGGCAGCGTGCGCTATGTCCGCTCGGTCGGCCAGCTGCAGACCGACCGGAACGGCAACAACAAGATTGTCGGGATTGCCTTCGATGTGACCGAGGATGCGCTGCTGACGGCCGAGCTGACGACGGCAAAGGCGGAGTCGGACGCAAAGAACATGGAACTCGAGATCGCCAAAAGCCGTATCGAGCACAACGCGCTGCACGATCCACTCACCTCGCTCGCCAACCGCCGCAAGCTCGATGTGGAGCTTGACGGGATCTCGCGCGGAAGCCGCGACGAGCGCCAGACGTTTGCAATCCTGCACCTCGACCTCGACCGCTTCAAGCAGATCAACGACACGCTCGGCCATGCCGCCGGCGATGCGATGCTGGTGCACGCCGCCAACGTCCTGTCACGGACGGTCCGACAGACAGACATTGTTGCCAGGATCGGCGGCGACGAGTTCGTGATTGTCGCCAGAGGCACCAACAGCCAGGAGGAAATGGCACAACTCGCCAACCGCGTGATCACCGAACTGCGCCAGCCAATCGATTTCGAAGGTTTCGAGTGCCGTTGCGGCGTCTCCATCGGCATTGCGATGGCAAGCGGCCTCAACATCGACGCGCGCCGGATTCTGGTCAATGCGGACATGGCCCTCTACCGCGCCAAGGCGATGGGACGCAACCGCCACGAGTTCTTCACCCAGAACCTGCAGGCCGAGATCATCAGCCACAAGCGCACGGCCGACGAACTGCTGGCGGGCATCGAAAGGCAGGAGTTCGTCACCTGGTACCAGCCGCAGTTCGACGCCGTGACGACCGAACTGACGGGAGTCGAGGCGCTGGTGCGATGGCAGCACCCGCATCACGGCATCCTGGCGCCGGACCGCTTCCTGAAGATCGCCGAAGACCTCAACGTCACCTCGCTTCTCGACCATATCGTGCTGGAGACCGTTCTGCGCGACAAGCAACGGTGGGCCCAGATGGGACTTCACGTGCCGAAGGTCTCGGTCAACGTCTCCTCCCGCCGCCTGCACGACCAATCCCTTGTGGAGGTCCTGACCAACCTCGATATTCCGCCGAACCAGATCTCGTTCGAACTGGTGGAATCGATTTTCCTCGACGAGCACGAGGATATTGCGGCGACCAACCTCGAACAGATCAAGGCGCTCGGCATCGACATCGAGATCGACGACTTCGGCACCGGCCACACCTCCATCGTCAGCCTGCTGAAGCTGAAGCCGAAGCGGCTGAAGATCGATCGCCAGCTGGTGATGCCGATCCTGCATTCGCCGCAGGAGCGGGCGCTGGTCCGCTCCATCATCGAGATTGCCCGGTCGCTCGGCGTCGAGACCGTCGCGGAAGGCGTCGAGACGATGCAGCACGCAGCCCTCCTGCGCGAACTGGGATGCGATCTGCTGCAGGGCTACGCCTTTGCCCGGCCGCTTCCCTTCAACGACTTCACGACGATGGCGCTGGCGAACTGGACGAGGGTGGCGGCCTGACGGCTTGAAGAAGGGCTTGTAGCCTGCCGTCGTTGCCCTTAAGAAACCCGCGTCGGGGTACGGCACCAGCCACCCCTCCACGATTGGTCCGTCATGTCTCACAACACCTTTGGCCATCTTTTCCGCGTCACCACCTGGGGTGAAAGCCACGGGCCGTCGCTCGGCTGCGTCGTCGACGGCTGCCCTCCCGGTATCCGACTGACGCTTTCCGAGATCCAGAGCTGGATGGACAAGCGCAAGCCCGGCCAGTCGCGCTTCGTGACGCAGCGGCGCGAGGACGACGTTGTGAAGATCCTGTCCGGCGTGATGCTGGACGAGGACGGCGAGACGATGATCACCACGGGGACGCCGATCTCCATGCTGATCGAGAACACCGACCAGCGCTCCAAGGATTATGGCGACATCGCCCGCCGCTACCGGCCGGGCCATGCGGACTTCACCTACGACCTGAAATACGGCATCCGCGACTATCGCGGTGGCGGCCGTTCCTCGGCGCGCGAGACGGCAGCCCGTGTGGCCGCCGGCGCAGTCGCCCGCAAGGTGCTGCCGGACCTCGTGGTGCGCGCTGCACTGGTGCAGATCGGCAAGCACAAGATCAACCGCGCCAACTGGGATTGGGACCAGGTCAACGAAAACCCGTTTTTTGCTCCCGATCCGCAGATCGTGCCGGTCTGGGAGGACTATCTCGATACCATCCGCAAGTCCGGATCGTCGATCGGCGCCGTCATCGAGGTGGTCGCGGAAAACGTTCCCGCGGGCCTCGGCGCGCCGGTCTACGGCAAGCTCGACCAGGACATCGCGTCGCTCCTGATGTCGATCAATGCCGTCAAGGGCGTCGAGATCGGCGAAGGTTTTGCTTCCGCCGAGCTCTCCGGCGAGGAGAATGCCGACGAGATGCGCATGGGCAACGACGGCGTGCCGCTGTTTCTTTCCAACCATGCCGGCGGCATCCTCGGCGGCATCTCCACCGGCCAGCCGATCGTCGCGCGCTTCGCCATCAAGCCTACGTCGTCGATCCTGACCGAACGGCAGTCGATCGATGCCGATGGCAACAATGTCGAGGTGCGCACCAAGGGCCGTCACGACCCCTGCGTCGGCATCCGCGCCGTGCCGATCGGCGAGGCCATGGTGGCCTGCGCCATCGTCGACCATTACCTCCGGGACCGGGGCCAGACCGGCCGGCTGCGATAAGGAAATTCCGCATGGCCTATGACCAGAAGCGCATCGTCGATGCCATCCGCGCCTTCGAAGCCGGCGAGATCGTCGTCGTGACCGATGATGACGACCGCGAGAACGAGGGCGACCTGATCGTCGCCGCAGTTCACTGCACCGCCGAGAAGATGGCTTTCATCGTGCGCCACACGTCGGGGATCGTCTGCGCGCCGATGCCGCGCGAGGAGGCCAAGCGGCTGAACCTCAACGCCATGGTGGCCGAGAACGACAGCGCCCATACCACCGCCTTCACCGTCACCGTCGACTTCAAGCACGGCACGACGACCGGCATCTCCGCCGACGATCGAACACTCACCGTCCGCAACCTCGCCAACCCGAACGCCGGTCCCGCCGACTTCGTGCGTCCGGGCCATATCTTTCCGCTGATCGCCCGCGAGGGCGGCGTGCTGATGCGCTCGGGCCACACGGAAGCGGCGGTCGACCTCTGCAAGCTTGCCGGGCTGCCGCCGGTGGGCGTCATCTGCGAACTGGTCAACGACAACGGCTCGGTGATGCGCGGCGCGCAGGTCGCGGAATTTGCCCAGAAGAACGGGCTGAAGCAGGTCTCCGTCGCAGACCTGATCGCCTACCGGCAGCGCAAGGAGACGCTGATCGAGCTGCAGTCGAAGTTCGAGGTCGAGACTCCCTACGGCAAGGCCAAGGGGCATGCCTATTCCCTGCCCTGGGATCCGATGCAGCATGTGGCCGTGATCTTCGGCGACATCCGCGACGGCGTCGACATTCCCGTCCGGCTGCACCTGGAGAACGTCGCCGACGACGTCTTCGGGGTTCGCCGGTCGCTCGACACCTACATGCAGAAGATTGCCGAAGAAGGCCGCGGCCTGATCATCTACCTGCGCGAGGGTTCCGTCGGCGTCGGCCAGAAGGATCACGGACGCCGGCACCGGCATGACGAGGAAGTGCACGAGCAGGCCAAGGAACGCGACAACGAGTGGCTGGAAATCGGCCTCGGCGCACAGATCCTGAAGGATCTCGGCATCAGCTCGATCAAGCTCCTGACCCGCAGCGAACGCCACTACGTGGGCCTCGAGGGCTTCGGGATCCGGATCGCGGAAACGGTCATCTGCTGAGAAAACCCTAGCCGGCGATCGGTCCATCGACGGCCGGTGCCGGCTGCCCGCGCCAGGTCAGCCGGTAGACATCGCCCTGCCGCACCGACTGCACCGCCGCCGGCCGCAGCACGGCAAAGCATGTGCCGCCGGCGTGGCGGACCGACGGATAGAGGATGCCGTTCAACCCGTGGGCGCGGGCCTGCTCGGCCAGAAGGTTGCCCACCGGGTATCCGACCCGCATATCCGGGGCCAGCGCCGCGTGATCCGGCCGCGCCTCCAGGTCCAGGAACTCCCCCGACAGGCTGCAGAACATTTCTGCGTATTCCACGACCGCGCGAAACTCGCCGGTGCGGGCCAGAAACTCGGTCATGTGGAAGGTGATTTCCGCCAGGCAGGTCTCGACCGCCAGCGCCGCGTACCAGGCGCCACGGCTTTCTCCGTTGAAGCGGCTCGGCTCGCGCGGTTTGGCGTAGGCAAAGCTCGCGTTGATGAAATGCGCATGCGGCACGTCGTAGACCAGTTCCTGCGCGGAAAGACCGGAGATTCCGGTCGTCTGCGCCATGGTCCGACTGCTGGTCGCGCCCTCGATCTCGGCCAGTTGCGCCAGTCCGTCCTCGTCATCGACGAGAGGCGCCAGAACGGGTGCGCGTAGCCGCGCCGTCGAGACCAGCCGCACCGTCTTCGGATGGGCGACGGTGACTACCGGAATGCCATCGATGTCCAACTACAGTCCTCCGCGAACCGCATCGACGTAGCGGCGAACATCGAGCATCAGCGGGATGCCGCCATCGATCATGGCGGCAACCGGGTTGCGGCCCTGGAAGATCGGGCCGGAATTGGCCAAGAGCAGCCAGCGGTCGGCCATGGCATCGGCAAACAACAGATGCAGGGCCTTGTAGATCCCGGTGAGGATCGAGATGCGGGTCATCTGGTCCTGGGTCAGCGACCGGGCCCGGCCCTCTGGTTTCAGGCGCTCCCATGTGCTGACGGAGACGCCGAGGAGGGCTGCGGCCTGACCGGCGGTCAGTCCCCATTGCTCCACGAGACGGCGATAGGCCTTTAGGGCCGTCCCTGCGAGGCGGTCGCGGTCAGCTTCCGCTGCAAAACCCTGACGCGGTGCGGGGACCGTTTGCACAAGTACCAATGGATCGGCCATCAATTGCCTCCGTCATTTGACGGGTTCTTCATACGTCATTTGACGAGATTAATCCAGTGCTGATGGAATTGGCACTAGCCGCGCCATCCCTCAAGGAAAATGAGCCGCTCGACACCGGCAAAACGAGCCACCCGCGACAGCTCGGCTTCGAGCTTCTCCAGCCTGCCGCTGGAGGCGCGGACGCCAGGCTCCAGCCACAGCCGGCGGACATCGAGACTGCCGGCTGTGCGGTCGGCCTTCATGTCGATGCGGCCGATCATGCGGTCGCCCTCGATCAGCGGGAAGACATAGTAGCCATATTGCCGCTTCGGCTCGGGCACGAAGATCTCGATGCGGTAGCTGAAATCAAACAGCCGTTCGGCGCGGTTGCGGTCGCGCAGCAGCGGGTCGAAGGGGCTCAACACCCGCACCCGTGCCGGCGGCTCGGGGATGTCTCCTAGATGCGTGGGAAAGCCCTCGAAAGCGAAGGCCGCGCGGGGGCGGCCGCCTTTGGCGTTCTCGACAGTGACCTCCGTCAGCTCCGCGCGATGGGTGTCGACCCAGTCCTTTGCCTCCTGCGGGGTGACGAGATCCCAGAAGGCTGCAATTTCGCCGTGGGTGGCAAAGCCCAGCCGCTGGAGGGCGCTGCGGCAGGCCCAGTCGACGAACTCCGCGTGGTCGACCTCCGGCGCGTAGTGATGGGCCGGCAGCACGCGCTCGGTCAGGTCGTAGATCTTCTGGAAGTTGACGCGACCGGCGATCGCCAGCTTTCCCGTGTGCCAGTAGTATTCGAGTGCCGTCTTGTTCGGGTGCCAGTTCCACCAGCCGCCGGACCTGTGCTCCTCGGCCTTCATCTCGCGCGACATGATCGGGCCGGCGTCAACGATCCGCTGATATGTTTCCTCGAATGCGCTGTCGAAATCCTCCCCCTGCCATTTGCGCCAGCGTTCGCCGATGACGGCCTCGCGGCGGCGGAAGCGGTGCTTCCAGTAGCGGAAAAAGGCGGCGGGAATGATCGACGCGTCGTGCGTCCAGTGCTCGAAGAGTTCCCCGTCCTTCTCCAGCAGTTGCTGCAGGTGTTCGCGGCGGTAGGTCTGGCTGCGGGAAAACAGGATCATCTGATGGGCGCGGTCGACGGTCGCGATACTGTCGATCTGCACGAAGCCGAGCTTGTCGATCAGGGCCAGCAATCCTGCCTTGTCGAGGCTGCGAGAGGGCGGCAGGGAGAGGCCCTGCCGTTCCAGAAAGATTTTTCGCGCCTGCTCGTTGCTCAGAAGAATCGCCATGCGCTGGAGAGTAGGCCGAAGGCGTGGCGGCTGCAATGTTCACGGTCTGTTTTGCGTTCCCCTCCCCGTCCATCCGGTCTATAGCAGCCGTCGACAGATGAGGGTTGGACGTGGACATCCGTTTCGAACAGGCCGGCGCGCGCTTTGCAGGGCGCCTTGCGGTGGAGCCGCTGACGATTTCGCTGACGGAACGGCGGATCGGCATCATCGGGCTGAACGGCTCCGGCAAGACGACGTTTGCGCGGATGATCAACGGGCTGGTCACGCCGAGCATGGGCCGTGTCACCGTCAACGGCGTCGATACCGTCGACGATGCCGAGGCGGTGCGCAGCCAGGTAGGCTTTATCTTCCAGAACCCGCAGAACCAGATCATCCTGCCGATCCTGCGCGAGGACATTGCGCTGGGCCTGAAGAGCCGGCGGCTGCCGGCGGCAGCGGTGGAGGCAGCTGTTCAAGGCATCCTCGGCCGTTTCGACATCGGGCATCTGGCAGGACGGCGTGCCCACGAGCTTTCGGGCGGGGAGCTGCAGCTGGCGGCACTTGCCTCCGTGCTGGTGACGGAACCGCGGATCGTCATCCTCGACGAGCCGACCAACCAGCTCGACCTGAAGAACCGGGCACTCGTCGAGGCGACGCTCAACGGGCTCGACGAGAGCGTGCTCGTTATCAGTCACGACCTGGCGCTGATTGCCGATTTCGATCGCGTGCTGCTGTTTCATGAAGGACGCCTCCTCACGGACGGGCTGCCTTCGGAGGTGATCGCGCGCTACCGGGAGGTCGCGACGCTATGAATTCGCTCTATGTCGAGGGCGACAGCTTTCTCCACCGGCTGCCGCCGGGCCTGAAGCTGCTGCTGCTGCTGGCGGTGAGCCTTGCCCTCTTCCTCACCCGCTCGCCGCTGTTCCTCGGCGGTGCCGCGGCTGCCGGCGTGCTTCTCTACGCGTCGCTCGGCATCGGCTGGCGGCAGAGCTGGATACGCCTGCGACCGATCCTGCTGACGATCGCGATCGTGGCGCTGGCGACACTGCTGCTGGAATCGGTGGAAGACGGGATGGTCGCGCTGCTGCGGCTGACGACCCTGATGCTGGTGGCGGCGGCGGTCACCGCGACGACGCCCGTCGGCGCCTTCATCGATGCCGTCACCCGTGCCGCCCTGCCGCTGGAAAAGCTGGGACTGGTCAGGGCTTCCGACATCGGGCTTGCGGTCGGCCTGGTGATCCGCTTCGTTCCGGAGGTCATTTCCCGCTATCAGGCGCTTCGCACGGCGCATCAGGCCCGCGGCCTGAAGGTGCGGCCGACGACGATGATCGTGCCGCTGATCATCCAGACGTTGAAGTCCGCCGACGAGATCGCCGCAGCGATTGACGCGCGCGGCATACGCGGGCAAAAACGCCAGCGAAAATCCTAGGAGCATACCCATGTCGACACGCGACCTCGTCCTTGCCGCCCTCTTTGCCGCCATCATCGTGGCACTCGGGCTTCTGCCGCCGATCATGCTCGGCTTCATCCCGGTGCCGATCACGGCACAGTCGATGGGCGTGATGCTGGCGGGCGTCATCCTCGGCGCGCGGCGCGGCACGGTGGCAGTCCTCCTCGTCCTGCTGCTGGCGGCGATCGGCCTGCCGGTTCTCTCGGGCGGCCGTGGTGGTCTCGCCGTCTTCGCGGCGCCGACGACCGGCTATCTGATCGGCTGGGTGTTTGCCGCCTTCGTCACCGGCGCGCTGGCCGAACGCCTCGTCCGACCGGCGCAGGGCGCCCTTGCGCAGAGCCTCGGCTTCTTTGCCGCCGCCGTCGCCGGCGGGGTGGTGGTGCTTTACGCCTTCGGCATCACCTATCTGGCCGTCGTCACCGGCATCGACTTCGGCAAGGCCTTCCTCGGCTCGATGGCCTTCATCCCGGGCGACCTGATCAAGGCCGCCGTCGCAGCACTCGCGGCCCGCGCCGTGATGGCCGGCTACCCGCTCCTGCCGGCCCGGGCCTGATCACCGCACCGGCTCGATCTCGATCTCGGTTCCGGCATACCAGTCGGCGACGGTGCGGATTTCCGCATCCGTCAGGCCGGCGGCAATCTCCGACATCACCGGGTGCTGCCGCTTGCCGCCACGAAACGCCTTGAGCTGGGTGGCGATATAGATCGCGTTCTCGCCTGCGAGATTGGGCGCGTCCTCGATGACCGCCAGACCGTCGGCCCCGTGACAGGAGACGCAGGCCTCCGGCGCCGCCTCTCCGGCAGGGCCGGGCGGCGGTCGGGCCGTCACCGTCTGCGCCGCGTACCACGCCGCCAGATCGGCGATCGCCTGGTCGTCGAGGCCCTTTGCCACCACCGACATCATCTCGTGGGTCCGGGTCCCGTCGCGAAAGGCGGCGAGCTGGTGGATCAGATAGGCAGCGCTTTCGCCGCCGATGTGCGGAGCGATCGGAATGCGCGCCTTCCCCTCCAGTCCATGGCAGGTGCGGCACATTCCGGCCTTGCCGCGACCGGCGGCCGGGTCCCCCACCACGGCCTGCGCCAGGGCAGAGGACGACAGGATGCCCTGGGCGAGGAGAACCCCGCCCAGGGCAAAGAGCCAGTGGCCGCGCATCAGCTGCCCTCGTACCAGATGCGGTAGATGGCCCCGGCCAGGTCGTCGGAGACAAGCAGCGATCCGTCGCGCAGCTGCGCCACGTCCGCCGGTCGGCCCAGGTATTCCCCGTTCTCGTCGATCCAGCCATGGGCGAAGGGCTCGCTGGTGGTCTTGCCCTCCTCGTCGACAAAGGTCACCATCACGCGGGCGCCGACCGGCGTGGTGCGGTTCCACGAGCCGTGCTGGGCCGAGAAGATCGCGTTCCGGTATTTCTCCGGGAACATGCCGCCGGTGTAGAAGGTCATGCCGAGATCGGCGGCGTGGGCGTCCATCTCGGCTGCCGGCATAACCGCCTCGACCGGCACTTCCTGGCCCTCGTATTCCACGGTCCGTACCGATCCGCCGCCATACCAGGGATGACCGAAGTTCTGGCCTGCCGCAGTCTGGCGGTTGATCTCGCCGGGAGGTATGTCGTCGCCCATGCCATCCACCTGGTTGTCGGTGAACCAGAGTTCACCTGTCTCCGGATGAAAATCGTGGCCCACGGAGTTGCGGATGCCACGGGTGTAGACTTCCCGGCCCGTCCCGTCGGTATTGATCCGGATGATGCCGCCGATGCCCCACTTGGCGAATTCGTCCAGGCTTTCGGCAGGCGCCACGTTGAATGGCTGGCCGAGCGAGATGTAGACCTTGCCGTCCGGTCCCACCTTGCAGACGCGCGCGGTGTGGTTGAAGCTCTCGTGCTCGGGCGGGATCAACTCACCCTGCTTGATCAGGTTGAAGGCCGCCACATCCGGGCTCTCGTAGAAGAACTCGGCGGCCGGAAACAGCAGGACGCGGTTCTGCTCGGCGATGTAGAGGAAGCCGTCCTTGGAGAAGCACGGGCCGTTCGGGATCGAGAAGGTCAGCGACGGCGCGAAATCCTTGACCTCGTCGGCGACGCGATCCTTGTTGCGGTCGGTGACCGCCCAGACCTTGTCCTTGCGGGTGCCGACGAAGGTGACGATCCCCTGCGGCCCGACGGCCATATGGCGGGCATCCGGCACGACCGCATAGAGCGCGATCTTGAAGCCCGGCGGCAGCTCGATCCGCTCCAGGTTCTTCTTGATCCCGTCGGCATACTCCCCCTTCTGCTCGATCATGGTGAATTCCGTCGTGCCCGTGGACTGGAAATTCGACAGCTTCTCGAGGTTGTCGGGCACGGCAGGCGTTTGCGCGTGGGCAAGGCTCGCAAGGGCGAGCGCCGCCACGGATGACATCAGGTATTTCATGATTTCCTCCCAGATTATTCGATTATCATGCGTGTGCGCACGCCACGCAGTGCAGGCGTGCCGGAGTGCATTCTTGTCATGTCGTCTTAATCAGGATGCGGTAGCGCAGATGCCTCCCAACACGCGCTACCGGCCTAGTTAGGAACCGAATTTCCCGGATGTCAATTCGAAGATTGCACTCAGGCAATCCGGAAGACAGGCGTGCCGATGCGAAGAGGGATTGACCACGCCCGCTTGCCTGGGCCGGCGCTTGTGCCGCCTGGCCTCGCGATCTCAGTCGAGGAACTGATAGAGCCAGTCGCGCAGGTCTTCGGGCAGCGCCACCGGTTCCTTCTTCTCACGGTCGCAGGCGGTCCAGACGATTTCGGCTTCCGCCACCTCGTCGTTGCCGCGCGTCATGCGCACGATGAAGCCGGCAGACTTGACGCCGATCTTGCTGACATGGACGTCCATGCGCACCGCATCGCCGAGGCGCAGCGCTGCATGAAAGGTGCAGGTGACCTTGGCAACGGTGAAATGCGGATCGCCCTTGGAGGCAGGACGCCTGGCCCAGAAGGTTGCGAGCGCCTCCTCGGCGCGGTGGACATAGACGGCCCGATACATCTCCCCGTGCATGTCCACGTCGCGGAACGGTACCTCGAACTCCAGAAATCCTACAGGCTCTTTGTTCACGCTACCTCCAGCAACACCCGTGATCATGTAAGCCCATTCCTTCCGGCTTCACAAGCGCGGCTGCAGCCGCAGCTTGAAAAGCCGGGCGATCTGCGCCATGTCGTGGCAAACGGAGATGCCCCGCCGATGTCCACCCGCCTCTACGAGCATGATATCTTCCTGGAGCACCGCACGCCGGAGGGACATCCGGAACGGGCGGATCGCCTCCGGTCTCTGGCGATCGCCCTGCAGCATCCCAACTTCGACAAGCTCGACCGCAAAAAGGCGCCGCAGGCGAACGAGGATGCGGTGTTGCTCGCCCATCCCGAGGAGCACCTGCGCGCCGTCATGCGCGAGATCCCGGAAGACGACGAGATCCGCCAGATCGAGGCCGATACCTATGTGGGGCCGAAGAGCCTGCAGGCGGCGCTGACCGGCATCGGCGCCGCGATGGCCGCCGTCGACGACGTCTTCACGGGGGCGGCCGACAATGTCTTCGTTGCCGCACGTCCGCCGGGGCACCATGCGGAAAAGACCAAGGCGATGGGCTTCTGCCTGTTCAACAATGCCGCGATTGCCGCCCGTCACGCGCAGCAGACCTATGGCGTCGAGCGCGTCGCGATCGTCGACTGGGACGTGCATCACGGCAACGGCACCCAGGACATCTTCTGGGACGATCCCTCCGTGCTGTTCTGCTCGACGCACCAGATGCCGCTCTACCCGTGGACCGGCGCGCGCGACGAGACCGGCATCAAGAACAACATCGTCAATGCGCCGCTGGAGGCCAATTCCGCGAGCGAGCATTTCCGCGACGCCTTTAAGACCCGCGTCCTGCCGGCACTGGAAAACTTCCGCCCGGACTTCCTGATCATCTCGGCGGGCTTCGACGCTCACCACCGCGATCCGCTGGCGCAGATCAACCTTGTCGGCGATGATTTCGACTGGGCGACCGGGCGTCTGATGGAGATCGCCGGCAAGTATTCCGGCAACAGGCTTATCAGCCTGCTGGAGGGCGGATATGATCTGGAGGGTCTTGCCGAATCGGCGGGGCTGCACATTTGCCGACTGATGAAGGGCTGAAGATGACCGAAACGACCGAGACCCTCGATGTCAGCGGCTACACGTTCGAGAAGGCCGTCGCAGAGCTCGAGAGCATTGTCGCCCGGCTGGAACGCGGCGACGTGGCGCTGGACGAGTCGATTGCCATCTACGAGCGCGGCGAGGCCCTGAAGAAGCACTGCGAGAAGCTGCTGACGGCCGCCGAGAACCGCATCGAGAAGATCCGCCTCGACCGTACTGGCAAGCCGCAGGGCGTCGAGCCGCTCGACGGTGACGACACCCTACGATAGTTTAAGCTTTCAGCATCTTTGCCCGTCTGTCGCCACAAAGCGATTGACGGGCTCTGCCCGCCTCCCCATGATAGCGTATCTGAGTGATTGCTTTTGGGAGGAACAATCGTGAAATCAAACAAATTCAAATTCATGCTCGCCGCCACGCTGGCTGTTTCCGCAACCTTTGCGGCGACCGGCGCACGGGCGCAGGAATTCATCAACGTGCTGACGGGCGGCACGTCCGGCGTCTACTATCCGCTCGGCGTCGCGCTGTCGGAGATCTACGGCGAAAACATCGAGGGTTCGCGCACCCAGGTGCAGGCGACCAAGGCCTCCGTGGAAAACCTCAACCTGCTGCAGGCAGGTCGCGGCGAGATCGGCTTCTCGCTCGGCGATTCCGTGCAGATGGCCTGGGAAGGCGATACCGAGGCCGGCTTCCCCGGCAAGCTCGACAAGCTGCGCGGCATTGCCGGCATCTATCCGAACTACATCCAGATCGTCGCCAGCCAGGAGTCCGGCGTCAAGACGCTGGCGGACCTGAAGGGCAAGAGTCTCTCGGTCGGCGCCCCGAAGTCCGGCACCGAGATCAATGCCCGCGCCATCTTCGAAGCCGCCGGCATGTCCTACGAGGATCTCGGCAAGACGGAATATCTGCCGTTCGCCGAGTCCGTCGAGCTGATCAAGAACCGCCAGCTCGACGCGACCCTGCAGTCGGCCGGTCTCGGCGTCGCCTCGATCCGCGACCTTGCGACCTCGCTCCCCATCACCGTTGTCGCCGTTCCGGCCGCGGAAGTGGAAAAGATCGGTGCGCCATACCTGCCGGTCGTCATCCCCGCCGGAACCTATGACGGACAGACGGAAGACGTCGAGACCGCAGCCGTCGGTAACTTCCTGATCACCCATGACGGCGTGCCGGAAGAAACGGTCTACCAGATGACCAAGCTGCTCTTCGAAAACCTCGACCGCCTGGCCGCATCGCATGCCGCCGCGAAGGGCATCGATCCGAAGAAGGCCCTCGACGGCATGCCCGTGCCGCTGCATCCGGGCGCCGAGCGCTACTACAAGGAAGCCGGCCTGATGCAGTAATCCTGCATCGCCTTTCCATCCCCGCGGACGTGAGACACGCCGCGGGGATTTGTATTTGCAGAGACAGGTCGAGGGACGGATGAGCGATCTCGCAGCAGTGGAAACCAAGCCTGCACCAAAATCGGTGGAGGAAGCGATCGAGGGCCTTCCGGCGGGCTTCGGCGATGGCATAGGCGGAAGGATCGCCTTCTGGATCGCCTTCACCTTCTCGCTTTTCCAGCTCTGGACCGCAGCCTACGGCACACTGCCGAGCCAGGTGGTGCGCGCCATGCACGTGGGCTTCCTGCTGCTGCTCGGCTTTGCGCTGATCGGCAACCTGGTGGCGAAGACCCGACCCGGGAAGCTGTGGTTCTGGGCGCTCGGGATCACCGGCTTCCTCACCGGCATCTACAACTGGGTGTTCTACGAACAGCTGATCCTGCGCAGCGGCTTCCATACGGCGCTCGACCTGACAGTTGCGACGGTGATGATCGTGCTGGTGTTCGAGGCAGCCCGGCGTCTGATGGGCCTGCCGCTTACCACGATCGCGGCGATCTTCCTGATCTACTGCTTCTTCGGCCAGTATTTTCCCGCACCCTTCATCCACCGCGGCTATGACTTCGAGCTGATCATCGAACACTTCGGCTTCGGCACCGAGGGCATCTACGGCACGCCGATCTATGTCTCGGCCGCCTATATCTTCATCTTCGTGGTCTTTGCCGCCTTCCTCGAGCGGGCCGGGATGCTGGCGCTCTTCAATGATTTCGCGCTCGGCCTCGTCGGCTCCTGGCGCGGCGGTCCGGCGCAGGTCTGCGTCCTCTCCTCGGCGCTGATGGGCACGATTTCGGGCTCAGGCGTCGCCAATGTGGTGGCCAGCGGCCAGTTCACCATTCCGCTGATGAAGCGCTTCGGCTTCCGCTCGTCGTTTGCCGGTGGCGTCGAGGCGACCTCCTCCATGGGCGGGCAGATCATGCCGCCGGTGATGGGCGCCGTCGCCTTCATCATGGCGGAAACGCTGAACCTGCCCTATGCGGACATCGTCAAGGCGGCGCTCATTCCGGCCATCCTCTACTTCGGCGTCTGCTTCTGGACCGTCTATCTGGAGGCGGGCAAGGCCGGGTTGAGCGGAATGAGCAAGGCGGAACTTCCCAATCCCTGGCTCGCCGTCAAGGAGCACTGGCCGCTGGTCCTGCCGCTCGGCGCGCTCGTCTACCTGCTGTTTGCCGGCTACACGCCGATCTTCGCCGGCACGATGGGGCTGGCGCTCGTCGTGGTGCTGATCCTCGGCATGCCGATTGCCGCGCGCATCGGACCCTTCGCCTTCCGCGTCGTCTTCTGGCTAGCGCTCGGTCTTGCGGCGGCTTCCTTCCTGGAGTTCGGGGTGGACCTCTTGCTGTTCGTCATCCTCGGGCTGATTGCCGTCTGCTTCTTCATCAACGGCGGCCGCGAGACGCTCGGCATCTGCCGTGATGCCATGGCCGAGGGTGCCAAGAACGCGCTGCCGGTCGGCATCGCCTGCGCCATCGTCGGCATCGTCATCGGGACGCTGACGCTGACTGGCATCGCCTCCACCTTCATCGGCTTCATCATCCGGGTGGGCGAAGACAGCCTGTTCCTGTCGCTCGTGCTGACGATGATCACCTGCCTCATCCTCGGCATGGGCATTCCGACGATCCCCAACTACATCATCACCTCGTCGCTCGCCGGCCCTGCCCTGCTGGAACTCGGCGTGCCGCTGCTGGTCAGCCACATGTTCGTCTTCTACTTCGGCATCATGGCCGATCTGACGCCGCCGGTCGCGCTCGCCTGCTTTGCGGCGGCGCCGATGGCAAAGACCTCCGGGCTGAAGATATCGATCCAGGCGACCAAGCTTGCGCTCGCCGGCTTCATCGTGCCGTTCATGGCCGTCTACACGCCGGCGCTGATGCTGCAGGACGCGGGGCCGATCGCCGCCGCCTGGGGGTATCCGGTGGAAGTGGCTTACGTCTTCGCCAAGGCCTGTTTCGGCATCGCGCTCGGGGGCGCGGCGGTCGTCGGCTTCCTGTTTGCGCCGCTGGCGCTCTGGGAGCGGCTGCTGGCCTTTGCCGCCGGCGCCTGCACCATCATCGCGCTGCCGCTGACGGACGAGATCGGCTGGGTGCTCGGCATCACCGTCGTGGCGCAACACTGGTACCGGTCGCGCCGGAGCAACCGGGTCGCCGCGGCGCCATGAGTGCCGGCGTCGCCCTCTGCCTCCTCTCCGCGGGCAAGACGACCATGTTTGCCGCCTCGATCTTCACCCTCTCCTGGACCCATTCGGTGCAGAAGACGGAATGGCGGGAGGAATGGTCGGTCACGCCGGCCGGGCTGCAACTGACGCAAGCTTCCGTGAAAGGCTCGGGCGCCGGGATGGAACCCGGCCCAGATGCCGTGTTGCGGGACGGCTGGTGGACATGGCAGCCGGACTTGCCGATACAGTCCCGCCTCAGCCTTGCCGCCTCCGGCGCCACCGGCGGTGGCTGGACGCTCTGCGCCGGATCTGACTGCCGTGAGGTCGGCGCAGAGGCGGGCGAGACCGCCGTGCTCAGCCCGTGCCCGAGGTAAGAACCAGGCCTGCTGGCGTCTTTGCAGCCGGATCACTCTGAGGTAACACGAGACAAACAGGAGGTATCGTCATGTGCGTCGCGTGCAACCACACCATCCATTCGGCCCAACACAATTTTGGCTGGAACAGGGATTTTCCGCCCGCGATCACGGCAAGGCCCGGCGAGACCATCCTGTTCGAATGCCTGGATTCCTCCGGCGGCCAGATCGGCGCGGATGCAACGCTGGAGACGCTGGCGAACCTCGACTTCGGCAGGATCAATCCGGTGTCGGGACCTGTCTACGTCGAGGGCGCGGAGCCCGGCGATGCGCTGAAGGTGACGATCAACAAGTTCCACCCCAGCGGCCATGGCTGGACCGCCAACATCCCCGGCTTCGGCCTGCTTGCCGACCAGTTCGAGGATCCGGCGCTGCATGTCTGGAGCTATGACACACAATCGATGGCCCCGGCCGCCTTCGGCCCCGGCGGCAAGGTGCCGCTGAAGCCGTTCACCGGCACGATCGGCGTTGCCCCCGCGGAAGGCGGGCTGCATTCCGTCGTTCCGCCGCGGCGCGTCGGCGGCAACATGGATATCCGTGACCTGAGCGCCGGCGTCACGCTGTACCTGCCGGTGGAATGCCAGGGCGCGCTGTTCTCCGTCGGCGACACGCATGCCGCACAGGGCGACGGCGAGGTCTGCGGCACGGCGATCGAAAGCCAGATGAACGTCGAGCTGACGCTCGATCTCGTCAAGGGCGCCAACCTGAAGACGCCGCGCTTTACCACAACGGGTCCCGTCACCCGCCACCTCGATGGCGCCGGCTACGAGGTGACGACCGGCATCGGCCCCGACCTGATGACGGGCGCCCGCGAGGCGCTGATGCGGATGATCGACCTGCTGGGCGCCGAGCACGGCATGAACCCGGTCGACGCCTATATGCTCTGCTCGGTCTGCGGCGACCTGCGCATCAGCGAGATCGTCGATCAGCCGAACTGGGTCGTCTGCTTCTACTTCCCGCGGATCGTGCTGTCGTAAGGGTGCAATCTCCCGGCACCGCGCCGTAGCGCCCTTGCGTCCCTGTTGCCGCTTGGCGAGGCGTCGCGCGGGGGCTAGGATCGGGACAAACAGGAGACGACGATGTCCTTCTTTCCCGGCACCGATCCCGAGCCCGGCAACAGCTTCGCCTGCGATGCCATCGAAAACCTGATCATCCCGCGCTCCAGCGACATCGGCGGTTTTGCCGTGCGCCGGGCGCTGCCGTCGCGGCAGCGGCGGCTGGTCGGGCCGTTCATCTTCTTCGACCGGATGGGACCGGCGCTGATGCGAGCCGGCGAGGCGCTCGACGTCAAGCCGCATCCCCATATCGGTTTGTCGACCGTGACCTATCTCTTCGACGGCGAGATCAAGCACCGCGACAGCCTCGGTACCGAACTGGTCATCAAGCCGGGCGACATCAACCTGATGACGGCCGGGCGCGGCATCGTCCATTCGGAGCGGACGCCGGAGAACCTGCGCGGCAAGCCGCTTTCGGTATCGGGACTGCAGACCTGGCTGGCGCTTCCCGACGACCGGGAGGAGATCGATCCTGCATTTTCCCACAGCGATGCCGGCACCATGCCGCTGATCGACAACGACGGTGCGAAGGCTCGGGTGGTGATCGGCGATTTCGCCGGTCTGCGATCGCCGGTGCCGACCTTTACCGATACGCTCTACGTCGACCTGCGGCTCGAGCCGGGGCGCAGCTTTCCGTTTCCAGCCGCTCATGAAGAACGCGCAGTCTATGTGCTTGCGGGGGAACTTTCGGTGGCAGACGATGGTTTCGCTCCCAACCAACTTCTGGTTTTCCGACCGGGAGACGAGATCACGCTGAAAGCCGGACCTCAGGGTTGCCACATGATGCTGTTCGGCGGCGCGGCCCTCAACTCCCGGCGCTACATCTGGTGGAACTTCGTGTCCTCGTCGAAGGAGAGGATCGAGAAGGCCAAGGAGGAATGGCGCACGGGCCGCTTCGAGATCGTGCCGGGGGACGAGGAAGAGTTTGTCCCTTTGCCCGAGAAATGAAATCCGCTAAGGCAATTACTTGAAAAAGCCCGGTTCCTCCTCATGTTGGAGGACTACCCGCATCCGGAAAGAGCAGAAAAGGCCAGACTCCGTGACACCTCTCCCCCAGACGCCGCTGCTCGACACCGTCAAGTTTCCTGCAGACCTGCGGATGATCGAGGACCGCGACCTGCCGCGGCTGGCCCGCGAGCTTCGCGACGAGATGATCGACGCCGTTTCCAAGACGGGCGGCCACCTTGGCGCAGGCCTTGGTGTGGTCGAGCTTACCATTGCCATCCACAAGGTGTTCAACACGCCGGACGACCGACTGATCTTCGACGTCGGCCACCAGTGCTATCCGCACAAGATCCTGACGGGGCGGCGCGACCGCATCCGCACGCTGCGCCAGGAGAACGGGATCTCCGGTTTCACCCGACGCGCCGAGAGCGAATACGACCCCTTCGGCGCCGCGCATTCCTCCACCTCGATCTCCGCCGGCCTCGGCATGGCCGTCGCCTCGGATCTGTCGGGCTCGAAGCGCAACGTGATTTCGGTGATCGGCGACGGCGCCATGTCGGCGGGCATGGCCTATGAGGCGCTGAACAATGCTGGCGCGCTGGATGCCCGGCTGATCGTCATCCTCAACGACAACGACATGTCGATTGCGCCGCCGACCGGCGCCATGAGCGCCTATCTCGCCCGGCTTGCCTCGGGCCGCACCTACATGGGCGTGCGCGAGATCGGCAAGAAGCTCACCGCCTACCTCGGCAAGGGCGTCGATAGGGCGATCACCCGCGCCGTCGAACATGCGCGCGGCTATGTGACCGGCGGGACGATGTTCGAGGAGATGGGCTTCTACCATATAGGCCCGATCGACGGTCACTCCTTCGAGCACCTGCTGCCGGTGCTGCGCAATGTGCGCGACAATGCCCGCGGCCCGGTGCTGATCCATGTCTGCACCCAGAAGGGCAAAGGCTATCCGCCGGCGGAAGCGGCCGCCGACAAGTATCATGGCGTCAACAAGTTCGACGTCATCACCGGCACGCAGGCCAAGGCGAAGCCGAATGCGCCGAGCTATACGAGCGTCTTCGGCGAGGCGCTGGTGCAGGAAGCGCGGCTCGACGACAAGATCGTCGGCATCACGGCGGCCATGCCGAACGGCACGGGCCTCGACAAGCTGGCCGAACTCTTCCCGTCGCGCACCTTCGACGTCGGCATTGCCGAGCAGCATGCCGTCACCTTTGCGGCCGGCCTTGCGACCGAGGGCTTCAAGCCCTTCTGCGCCCTCTATTCGACCTTCCTGCAGCGCGGCTACGACCAGGTTGTCCACGACGTGGCGATCCAGGGACTGCCGGTGCGCTTCCCCATCGACCGCGCCGGCTTCGTCGGCGCCGATGGCCCAACGCACGCCGGTTCCTTCGACACGACCTTCCTGGCGGCTTTGCCGGGCATGGTGGTTATGGCTGCCGCCGACGAGGCGGAGCTGAAGCACATGGTGCGCACGGCCGCGGCCTATGACGAGGGCCCGATCTCCTTCCGCTACCCTCGCGGCGAAGGCGTGGGCGTCGAGATGCCTGAACGCGGCCAGATCCTCGAGATCGGCAAGGGCCGCATCGTCAAGGAAGGCTCCAAGGTTGCGCTGCTGTGCTTCGGGACACGATTGAAGGACTGTCTGCTGGCGGCAGAGGACCTCGATGCCGCAGGGCTTTCCACCACCGTTGCCGATGCGCGCTTTGCCAAGCCGCTCGACCACGCGATGATCCGCCAGCTCTGCAGCCACCACGAGGTGCTGGTCACCATCGAGGAAGGCGCCGTCGGCGGCTTCGGAGCCCATGTGCTGCATTTCCTCGCCGCCGAGGGCCGGCTCGACCACGGACTGAAGATCCGATCGCTGGTGCTGCCGGACGTCTGGATGGACCAGGCGAGCCCCGACGCCATGTACGCCAAGGCCGGCCTCGACCGCGCCGGCATCGTCACCACCGTCTTCAACGCGCTGGGCCAGAAGCAGGTGGGCATCGGCGCAGCCAGCTGACGGCTGGCCGTTTGCCGAAGCCTTAAATGGAAACGGCCGGAGCGACCGGCCGTTTTCTCGTTCCGTCGGCGAAGGAGCCCTAGAACTCCTCCCAGTTTTCCTCGCTTGGCTTGGCCGCGGCCGATGTGCTTCCGAAGGCGGCCGTGAGCTTCCCATGCAGAGCGTTTGCCGGGGACGGTGCGGGGCGTGACTGGGGGCTGGCGGGTGCCGGAACGCGTGCCGGGACGGGTCGCGCGACAGCTTTCTCAGCGGGTTTTGCCAAGGACGACGGTGCGGGCTTCGGAGCGACTGCGGCGACAGCCGGCTTGCTGGCGAAGGCGGCGGCTGGGCGGCTGGCGCCCTGCGTGCCGAGATTGAACTGCCGCAGCAGGCTGTTCAGGGATTCCGCCTCGCTGGCGAGAGAATGGCTGGCGGCGGTCTGCTGCTCGACCATGGCGGCGTTCTGCTGGGTGCCCTGGTCCATGGCGTTGACGGCGACATTGATTTCCTGAAGTCCCGTCGACTGCTCGCGGGTGGATACCACGATTGCCTTGATGTGCTCGTTGATCTCCTGGACCTCGCCGACGATCGCCTCGAGCGCCTTGCCCGTTTCCCCGACGAGGGCGACGCCCGAATCCACCTGATCGGAGGAGGTGGTGATCAGCGACTTGATCTCCTTGGCGGCATTGGCCGAGCGCTGGGCGAGTTCGCGGACCTCCTGGGCGACGACGGCAAAGCCCTTGCCGGCCTCACCCGCACGGGCTGCTTCGACACCGGCATTGAGGGCAAGCAGGTTCGTCTGGAAGGCGATGTCGTCGATGACGCTGATGATGTTGATGATCTCGCCCGAGGACTTGGAGATCTGCTCCATGGCGGTGACGGCGCGGCGCACGACGACGCCCGACTGCTCGGCACCGGCGCGGGCGCGCTCGACGCGCTGCCCGACGTCTTCGGCGCGCTTGGCGGCGTCCTTGACCGTGGTGGTGACCTCTTCCAGTGCCGCGGCCGTCTCTTCCACCGAGGCTGCCTGCTGCTCCGTGCGGTGGGCGAGATTGTCGGCTGCCACACGGATCTCCTCCGCACCGGCATTGATCGCGGCGGCGTTGGCGCCGACCGACTGGAGAGCTGCCTGCAGCTTGCCGACGGCTTCGTTGAAATCGGTGCGCAGGCGGTCGAGGTTGCCGGCGAAGGGTGCCTCGATGCGATGGGCGACGTCGCCGTTCGAGAGGCTGGAAAGTCCTCTCGCCAGCGAATCGATCGCGAACTCGAGTTCGCCGGCTTCGCGGGCCTTCAGCTCGTCATTGCTCATGCGCTCGCGCTCGGCGGCGGAGCGGGCAGCATCGCTGTCGCGCTCCAGGCGCAGCTTCTCGATGGCGGCATCCTTGAAGACCGCGACGGCCTGGGCCATGCGGCCCAGTTCGTCGCCACGGTCGAGTGCCGGAACCGGAATGTCGTGGTTGCCGCCCGCCAGCTGCGACATGGCATCGGTCATGCCGACAATCGGCGTGACGATGGCGCGCGACAGGGCCCAGACCAGGCCCGTGGCGATGATACCGGCGACGCCGCCGCCGATCATCAGCGCCAGCATGACGTTCCACTGGGCGGTTTCCTGCTCGGCCTGCAACGACAGAGCCCTGGCAGTGATCTCCTGTTTGATCCTGGCGGTCGCTTCGCGGAACAGGTCGAGCTGGCCAGTCGACTGGCTGCGACCGATCTCGATGATTTCGGAGATCGGAGCCTCGGTGGTCCTGCGTGCCGCCAGCTGCGGCTGGCTGAGCTGGTTGTGGAAGACATCGGCCGCTGCACGCATCTCGTCGAGCGAAGCGACGACTGCCATGTCACCGGCAGCTTCCCGCTTGGCCACTTCGATCTCGGCAATCATCTTGTCGCGCTGTGCAAACACCTCGTTGTAGGTGCTGTCGCTGCGGAACAGAAGGTAGCCTCGCTGGCTGACGGCCTGCTCGAGCAGGCTTTCCAGCGCATTGTCCACATGGCGCAGAATGGTCTGTGCCTTTGTCTGCTCCACGGACGCCCGCGTCGACTGAACCACCTGCCAGAAGACACCGGCAGACGCCAGCAGGCAGACGGACATCACGGCAGCAAAGGTGCCGATGAGCTTTTTACTGAGAGAAAGGTTTCGGAGGGCCATGTTTTTCCGCCGGTTCACAGACTGGGATGAAACTGAAGATCCGAAATGATTTCGGACGGACGGGAGCCGCGGCGCAGAACAGAGCGTTGTACAGAAGGAATCCCATTCCCCTTAAAATTCGATTGAGAAATGAGCGGTGAAAATCGGTTCCACGTCAACGAAAGCGATTGTTCCGCGCAAAGTCCTTGCGTATCGGGGAAAAGCGACCCATTGAGACATCATGTCACTCACCTCACCTCCCCAACGCCTCGATCAATTGCTCGTGGCCCTCGGTCTTTTCGCCAGCCGCTCGCGCGCCCGTGACGCGGTCATGCGGGGCACCGTCCGGGTGAACGGCCAGACCGTCACCAAACCCTCACAGGCTTTCCCCGACGACATCTCCGTGGAGATCGAAGACCCGGCACAGCAATATGTGTCGCGGGCGGCCTTGAAGCTTGCCGCCGCACTCGAGCATTTCCAGATCGCCATCGCCGGCAGGACCTGCCTCGACATCGGCGCCTCGACCGGCGGCTTCACGGAGGTTCTGCTGCAGGGCGGTGCCGAGCATGTCATTGCGGTTGACGTCGGCCATGGGCAGATGCATCCGCGCATCGCCGAGGATCCGCGCGTCACCTGTCTCGAAGGCGTCAACGCCCGCGCACTCGAGCTCGACGATCTGGAGGGACGGGAGATCTCACTCGTCGTCTCAGACGTCTCCTTCATTTCGATCAAGCTGGCGCTGCCGCCGGCGCTGGAATTTGCCGAGCCGGGTGCTCTCTGCGTTCTTCTCGTGAAGCCGCAGTTCGAGGCGGGTCGCGAGAACATCGCGAAGTCCGGTCTTCTCAAGCAGCCCGAGACCGCGCCTGCGGTCGCCGCCGAACTGGAGCGCTGGCTGGTGGAGGACATGGGCTGGACAAGCCTCGGGCTGATCCCCTCCCCGATCGCCGGCGGTGACGGCAACCAGGAATTCCTGCTCGGCGGGCAAAAGCCATGAGCACCGAGACCGTCACCATCAGCCGGCTCGGCGCCCAGGGCCACGGCATGGCGCATGGACCGGACGGCCCGATCTATGTGCCCTATGCACTGCCAGGCGAGACCGTCGCGATTGCCCGCAACGGCAGCCAGGGCACGATCATGTCCATGGCAGCTGTGTCCAGCGACCGCGTCGAGCCGCCCTGCCGCCATTTCAATCCGGACGGCGACGCCTGCGGCGGCTGCTCGCTGCAGCATCTTGCCGATGCTCCCTACCAGGCCTTCAAGCGCGACCTCGTCATCGAGGCGCTGCGCTCCAAGGGGCTGACGCCGGACGTGGCGCCGCTGGTGGCCTGTCGGCCCGGACAGCGCCGCCGGGTGGTGTTCTCCGTGCGGAAGACCGAGACCGGTGCGCTGGTCGGCTTCAACAGGGCCGAGACCAACCACATCTTCGGCGTCGTCGAATGTCCCATCTCCTCGCCGGGGATCGTCGGCAAGCTCGGCGCGATCCGCTCGGTTGCCAGTTCCATCGCCAGCGGCATCGAAACCTTCCGGCTCTCCGTGACGGAGACGATCTCGGGACTGGATCTCGCCGCCGAAGGCGTCAAGCCGCTCGGCGACAAGCAGCGCCGGCGTATCATCGAGACGGTGCTGCTGGCCAAGGGTGTCGCCCGCGTCACCGTCAATGGCGAAATTCTCGTGGAGCCGCAGAAGCCGCTCGTCGATTTCGGCGGCGTGCTGGTCTCGCCGCCGCCCGGCACCTTCCTGCAGGCGACCCGGGAGGCGGAAGATGCGATTTCGTCGCTCGTGCTGGCGCATATCGGCAAGGCCAAGCGGGTGCTCGATCTCTTTGCCGGGTCCGGGACATTCTCGCTGCGCCTCGCCCGCATTGCCCGGGTGCATGCCGTGGAAGGCGAAGAGAAGCCGCTGAAGGCGCTGGACCATGCGGCGCGCAATACCCAGGGGCTGAAGCCGATCAGCATCGAACGACGCGACCTCTACCGCCGGCCGCTGACCCCGCAGGAGATCAAGCCCTTTGACGCCGTGGTCTTCGACCCGCCGCGGGCCGGTGCGGAAGTGCAGGTCCGGGAACTGGCGCGCTCCAGCGTCAAGAAGATCGCCGCCGTCAGCTGCAATCCACTGACGCTCGCACGGGATCTGAGCATCCTCGTGGAGGCCGGCTACAGCATCCGGTCGGTTACTCCCGTCGACCAGTTTCTCTGGTCGACCCATGTCGAGGCGGTCGCACTGCTCGACCGCTGAGCTTCCGGCCACGGCCAAATGAACAACCCGCGACATCCACCGGTTGAGTCTCCGGTTGGTTGTGGCACCTGCCGAGTGATGCAATCATGGCGATTATTTCCAGAGGGGAATAACCAGAGGCTGCACCATCAGGAGGGGTTTATCATGACTGACATCGCCATGCATGGCCATGGCGTCCGCGGCATGAAGCGCGGGACGCTGCATTCTTTCAACGGGATCGGGGATACCGGCAAATTCGGCATCATGTTTCCCGGTCTCGTGCCGCTGAATGCCGAGGACGACGCCCTGTTCGAACTGGCAGAGGCGATGCGGGACAAGGGAGAACCGGGGGACAACCCGGATCCCGAGGGCGACAACCGGAGCATCCCGGCGGGATACACCTATCTCGGCCAGTTCATCGACCACGACATCACACTCGACACGACGCCGCTCGACCAGCAGAAGGCCGATCCGAAGGCGACGGAGAACTTCCGCACGCCGGCGCTGGATCTCGATTCCGTCTACGGCGACGGACCGGGCATCCATCCCTATCTCTACCAGCGCGACGTGACGAGCTTCGCCATCATTCCGAAGATGCTGATCGGTCACACGGCGGAATCGACCGACCAGGCGGGGAAAAAGATACCCTCCCTGCCGAACGATCTGCCGCGCAACCAGGTGGGTCACGCGCTGATCTTCGACGAACGCAACGACGAGAACCTGCTGGTGGCGCAGATGCACCTGCTGATGCTGAGGTTCCACAATACTGTCGTCTACTGGCTCCAGCACAAGGATCCGACGCTGAAAGGGATGGCGCTTTTCAGCGAAGCGCGCCGGATCGTCACCTGGCACTACCAGTGGATCGTACTGTTCGACTTCGTGGAGCGGCTGACGGAGCCGGGGCTGGTCACGAAGATCAAGACGCATGGCCGCCAGTTCTACCGGTTCAAGCTGCGCCCCTACATGCCCTCGGAATTTGCCGCAGCCTGCTACCGGCTCGGCCATTCGATGGTGCGGGAGACCTACAGCCACAACCGGGTCTTCGGGCCGGAAGACGGCACATTCGCCAACGGCAGCCTGGACCTCTTGTTCTTCTTCACGGGCAAATCCGGGAAGATCGTCGGAGAACTGGCACCGGACCCCTCTCCGCCGCCACCGCCGCTGCCGCCCCTCAAGCAGTTGCCGTCGAACTGGGTCATCGACTGGCGACGGTTCTTCGACATCGCCGGTCAGGGCGGGCCGGACTTCACCTTCAACTTCTCGCGCAAGCTCGACCCGTTCATAGCCCCCTCGCTGCACAGCCTTCCAGGACTTCGGGACGATCCGACCGAGCAGGGCAGGCGCGAGGCGAACCTCGCCTTCCGCAACCTGCGGCGCGGCGTGCAGATCGGGCTGCCGTCGGGCCAGGCGATCTGTCGGGCGATGGGCATCGAGCCGATGACACCCGACGAGATTGCCACAGGACCGGACGGCGAGGTTGCCGAGAAGCACGGGCTGCACGAGACGACGCCGCTCTGGTATTACGTGCTGAAGGAAGCGGAGCACCACTACAAGGGTGCACGACTTGGACCGATGGCCTCCACCATCGTGGCGGAGACCTTCCTCGGCATGGTCCATGGCGACCAGGAGTCCTTCCTCTGGAAGCGCTCCAACTGGAAGCCGGAGCTTCCCTGTGCGACCGAGGGCCACTTCACCATGGCAGACCTGATCCGCTTCGTCGGCGACGTCAACCCGATTGGCCCAGCGGCCTGACCGCGACCTGGTGCCGAGGTCGCGTCAGCCCTTGCGGGTCATGAAAGCCTCGAAGGCGGCGCGGGCCTCGGCGCTTCGCAGCTGCGCCGTGAAGTGGACGAGCTCCTCGTCCATGCGGGCGAGCACATCGTCGCCATTGCCGCGGATGAGGTTGCGGGCAATCCGCAACGCATGCGGCGGCTTGGCGGCGAGGCTTGCGGCCAGTGCCAGCGTCTGCGCCTCCACCTCCCCAGGCGCCACGACCTTCCAGACGATACCGGCCTCGCGGGCCTCCTCGGCAGAAAAGCCCTCGCCTGCAACAAGCATGGCGAAGGCGCGCTGGTGGCCCATGATGCGCGGCGCCAGCAGGCTGGAGGCCGCTTCCGGAACGAGCGCCAGATCCACGAAGGGGGTGCGGAACAGGCTGCCGTCGGAAGCGATCGTCATGTCGCAATGGAGGTTCAGCGTCGTGCCGATGCCGATCGCCAGACCATCGACGCCGGAAACCATCGGCTTGTCGCAGGTGGCCAGCGCCTGCAGGAAGACGGCCGCCGCCGGACGCCCTTCGCCGCTCATGGCAAAGGCGAGGAAATCGGCCATGTCGTTGCCCGCCGAGAAGCAGCCGTCGGTGCCGAGGAAGGCCACCGCGCGGACGGCCGGATGATTGTTCGCCTCGTGCAATGCCGCCGTCATGCGGTCGTACATGGCGGTGGTGATGGCGTTCTTCTTGTCCGGCCGGTTGAGCCGGATCACCATCACGCCCGGTTGCGCCTGCGGATGCTCGACGAGGACATGGGTCTCGGTCATTGCTCTCTCCTCAAGCCAGAACGATGCGGGCGGCGGCGAGGCTTTCGGCGCCTTCGACCACCTGCCGCTTCAGGGCTGCCGTTTCCGGCAGCAGATTTTCCGCCGCAAACCGGCAGAGGGCAATGCGACGATCCGTCCTGCCGTCATCGACCTTCGCCAGGGCACCCTTGGCGAGATAGGCCCCGGTGAGGACCAGTCCGAACAGGCGCTGATAGGGCGTCGCACCCGCCAGTGCCTCGGCCACCTGCCCTTCGGCCTGCGCCTTCAGCAGCCACTGCGTCGCGGCCTCCAGTTCGCCGATTGATGCCTTCAGCCGCTCCGCCGTTTCGCCGAGGCCTGCGTCCGCCGCGCTGGCGACACGATCGGCAATCGTTCTCAGCTCGCCGATAAAACCGCTGACCTGGGCGCCGCCCGACAGCGGCAGCTTGCGGGCGACGAGATCGATCGCCTGGATACCGTTGGTGCCCTCGTAGATCGGCGCGATGCGGGCATCGCGCAGATAGCGGGCAGCACCGGTTTCCTCGATGAAGCCCATACCGCCATGGACCTGGATGCCGAGCGAGGCCACGTCGACGCCGGCATCGGTGGCGAACGACTTGGCGATCGGCGTCAGGAGTGCGGCCCGTTCGGTCCACGTCCGTGCCTCTTCGCCCTCGGTGCGATGAGCCATGTCGATGGCATGGGCGCAGGCGTAGCAGATGGCACGCGAGCCTTGCGTCAGCGCCGTCATGGTCAGCAGCATGCGCGCGACGTCGGGATGTTCGATGATCGGGCTCATGCCCGCACCCGTCCAGCCGGGTGCCTTGCCCTGGGTGCGCTCGCGGGCGAATGCGACGGCCTTCTGCGTGGCGGCTTCGGCGATCGCGACGCCCTGCATGCCGACCGCGAGGCGGGCATTGTTCATCATCGTGAACATGCAGGCGAGGCCCTTGTTCTCCTCGCCGATCAGCCAGCCGATCGCCCCCTTCTCGTCGCCGAACTTGCCGTCGCCATAGATCATCGTGCAGGTCGGCGAGCCGTGGATGCCGAGCTTGTGTTCGATGGAGTGGCAGAAGACGTCGTTGCGGGCACCGATCGCGCCATCCTCTTCCACGAGGAACTTCGGCACCAGGAAGAGCGAGATGCCGCGGGTGCCGGCCGGCGCATCGGGGAGCCGGGCCAGCACGAGGTGAATGATGTTGTCGGCGGCGTCGTGCTCGCCCCAGGTGATGTAGATCTTCTGGCCGAAGATGCGGTAGCTGCCGTCATCACTGCGTTCTGCACGGGTCTTCAGGACGCCGAGGTCGGAGCCCGCATGCGGCTCCGTCAGGTTCATCGTCCCGGTCCATTCGCCGGAGACCAGCTTCTCCAGGTATCTTGCCTTCAGTGCTTCGCTGCCATGCTTGTCGAGCGCTTCGATGGCGCCCATCGTCAGCGTCGGCGCCAATGCGAAGGCCATGGAGGAGGAATTCCACATCTCGAGCGCGGCGACGTTGAGCATATGCGGCAGACCCTGCCCGCCGTAGGCTTCCGGCCCGGTCAGGCCGTTCCAGCCGCCCTCGCGCCAGGACCGGTAGAGATCGGCCCAGCCGTCCGGCGTCGTCACCACGCCGTCCTGCAGGCGCGCACCCTGCCGGTCACCGATTTCTCCCAGAGGGGCCATCTCGTTGGTGGCAAAACGGCCGGCCTCGTCCAAGATCGCCTCGACCAGATCAGCGCCCAGATCGCCCAGCTTTCCGGCGGCGATGGCATCGGCAAGGCCGGCGACGTGGTTCAGCGTGAAGGCTATGTCTTCGACGGGGGCTTTGTACATGCTTGGATCCTCCTCATGACCCGCTGAGACACGACAAGGCGGACCCAGCAGCGTTGCTGCATTTTACGTAAACGTAATTCAGCTTGTCAATCGCTGCCGCTCCAGAGACCGGCAATAGGCATGCAAAAGCCCGCCCGGTGCAAGACCGGACGGGCTTCGAACGCGCACTCCTTCAGGAGGCGATCAGTAGTAGGGCGAGAGGCAGGTCTGCCGCGGCCCGCTGTAGGGCTGGAAGGTGTTGGAGTAGCTGTCGTAAGACCGGTAGCGCGCCTCGCACCACTGGTAGTGGCGCGGGTTGATGCCGCTGGCGCGGTAGACGGGAGCCGGAGCCGGCTCGACGTAGCGCGGTTGCGCGGCGATGGCACCGCCGATCAGTGCGCCGGCACCGAAAGCGGCGAGAGGGAACCAGTAGCCGTCATGGTGGCGATAGCCGGGCCGGTGATGCCGGTAACCACGGTGACCATGGTAGTAGCCGCGCCGATAGTCGCGATGTCGCACCTGGGTCACGTCCGACTTGACTTCGATATTGGCCGCGGGGGCTGCGATGACCGGCATGGCCTGCGCCGGAACGAGAGCACCGGCCATGACCGTTGCGGAGAGTGCGGCAACCGCGACCTTCCTGAACAGGTTTATCATTGTTGTCTCCATTCAAGTTGACTGTCTGCGCTCCTGCCGACCGGGCGTATCTCTTGCCGCAGGGTCGTCTCTGGATCGCGAACACCCTAGGATTTCCAAGCTGAACCGGCGATTAACGCAGATTCCGGCAAGACGCTCCGCGTGACGCAGAAAGGCCGCCCGGACATCCGGACGGCCTGTTGTCGGTCGCGCTGCTCCGCTCAGGAATAGGGCGAGTTGCACTGGCTCCGCGGGCCCTGATAGGGCTGGTAGCTGTTGTCGGAGGCGCGGTACGACCGATACCGGTTCTCGCACCACTGGTAGTGCCGCGGGCTGAGAGCCCGGCCCGGACGTGCCTGGGAAGCACTGCCTCCGATGATCGCACCGGCGGAGAATGCGGCCAGCGGGAACCAGAAACCGTTGTAATAGCGATAGCCGCTCCGGCGCTCGCGGTAGCCTCGATGGCCCCTGTAGTAGCCGGCCCGGTCGTCACGACGGAAGTCTCTGCGATAATCGCGACGGCGGTCCCGGCGATCCCAGCGATGGTCCCTGCGATCGCGGTACTGCACGTCGGTGACGAGATTCTGCGCAACCGGCGCCGATGATGCAGCCGGCAGGGGCAAAGCGTTGACGGGGACATAGCTGGTGATGGCGACGGCCAAGGCGGCGGCTATCGTCGTGATGCGGGAGCTGAGCACGCGCATGAGGGTTTCCTCTCTTTTCTTATCGGTCTGGCGGAAGAACGACCGGTGCACCGGATGGTTCCGGGGCCGAAGGTGCCGCGATGGCTCACCGGGCCGGCAAGATACGGCGCATTAACGATGTCGGGATAGGATCCGGCTGGAACGAACCACCAGATGAGGACTTCAGGTGCCGACGAGCGGAAAGCTGCGCTACTACGCGACGACGCCCACGGACAGCCGGTGGGCGACGGGTCTCGCGCCTCATTCAGAATTCCTGCGCACCGGAAAGATTGCGCGGCCGGCACCACCGGCGCTGCCTGCGAAAAGGCGCTATCTTGCGCCTGAAGAGGTGGCTGAGCGCACGGGCAGGATCCTTGCAGCCGCCGGGCAAACCACCTACCGCCGCATCAACTCGTTCCACGAGGAGATCCGCTTCCCGAAGATGATCTTTTACCGGGTGCTCGAGGAGATCCCGCATCTCGGCTACTGCCACGTGACGACCTCCAGCACCTCCTTCGATGCCCGGGAACGGGTCAAATGGTCGTTCTACATCGCCAACTTCGCATCCGACATCAGCGAAACCTACCCCTTCTTCGAACATATCCGCAGCAGCACCGGTCGCATGTATTTCGCAGTCGCCTTCGAGAAGGCGCCGGGCGATACCTTCCGCATCGATCGCTCCATCCGCAAGAACGGACTGCTGTTTCGCACCGGCGACCCGCAGGAGGCGATGAAAAACGTGCTGATGCTGGGTGCACCGAACGCCGCCGTGCGCGCCGAGGTCAAAAAGCTCTAGAGCCGATCAACCGGATTGCCGGTTACAGCCATTCCGCGCTAGGACGGCAGTCATGACGGCAAAGATCATCCACATCAGCGACGGGTTCGAAGAGGCGGTCGAGGCCGCGCGCGTGGTCCTGGCAAAGGGGCTGCCCGTCGCCATTCCCACCGAGACGGTCTACGGGCTGGCGGCCGATGCGACCGATCCGCTGGCGGTCGGGCGCATCTACGAGACGAAGGGCCGGCCGCAGTTCAATCCGCTGATCTGCCACATGTGCGACCTGGGCATGGCCGAACGCTACGCCCACTTCGACCCGATCTCGCGGCATCTGGCGGAAACGTTCTGGCCGGGGCCCCTCACCCTCATCCTGCCGCTCAAGGCCGACAGCGGCATTCATGCGCTGGCGACGGCAGGTCTCGACACCGTCGGCCTGCGGGTCCCCAAGGGGTTTGCCGCCTCCCTGATCCGGGCCTTCGGCAGGCCGCTCGCCGCGCCGAGCGCCAATACCTCCGGCAGGATCAGCCCCACGCATGCGCAGCACGTCGCGGAGGATCTGGGCGAAAAGCTCGAGCTGATCATCGACGGCGATGCCGCCCCGGTCGGTGTCGAATCGACGATCGTGCGCGTCGAGGACGAGACGATCCGGCTGCTGCGCCCTGGCGGCATTTCGGCGGAGGAGCTGGAGGCCGCAACCGGGCGAACGATCGTACGTCCGGCGTCGCCTTCCGCGACGATCGAAGCGCCCGGCATGCTCGCCTCCCACTATGCCCCGACGGCGGCAGTACGGCTCGACGCCCGGGAGGTCAGGCCGGGGGAAACGCTGATCTCCTTCGGTGGCCTGCAGGTATCGGGCGAGGATCGCGCCACCATGGTACTGAACCTTAGCCCTGCCGGCGACCTTCGCGAGGCGGCGGCGAACCTGTTCGACTACCTGAAGAAGGCCGATGCAGCGACAGAGGTCGGCATTGCGGTGGTACCCATTCCCGCGCACGGGCTGGGCGAGGCCATCAACGACCGGCTGAGCCGCGCCGCCGCACCAAGGACATGACGGAGACAGCGAGAATGACAATCCAAGGCGTGCCATCGGATCTTCTGCAACAGTTTGCAGCCATCGTCGGCGAGGCGAATGCCCTGCGGGACCAGGCGGATATTGCGCCCCGACTGGTGGAGAACCGTGGCCTCTACCACGGCGTCTCGCCCATGGTGCTGAAGCCGGGCAGCACGCAGGAGGTTTCGGCGATCCTGAAGCTTGCTACCGAGACCCGCACCGCCATCGTGCCACAGACCGGCAACACCGGGCTGGTTGGCGGACAGGTGCCGAGCACTGCCGGCACGGAGCTGATCGTCTCGCTGGAGCGGATGAACCGCATCCGGGATGTCGATCCCGTCGCCAACGTGCTGGTGGCCGAGGGCGGTGCGATCCTTGCCGAGGTCCAGAAGGCCGCAGAAGACGTGGGGCGCCTGTTTCCGCTGTCACTCGGGTCCGAGGGCTCCTGCCGGATCGGCGGAAACCTGGCGACCAATGCCGGTGGCACGGCGGTGCTCGCCTATGGCAACATGCGACAGCTCTGCCTCGGCCTGGAGGTGGTTCTGCCCACCGGCGAGATCTGGGACGGGCTGCGACGGCTGAAGAAGGACAACACCGGCTACGACCTGCGCGACCTGTTCATCGGGGCAGAGGGAACGCTGGGCATCATCACCGGCGCGGTGCTGAAGCTCTTCCCGCAGCCGGTCGGGCATCAGGTCGCCTTTGCCGGCCTCTCCTCTCCTGAAGACGCCTTGCGCCTTTTCGAGAAAGCCTCGAACCTCTGCGGCACGGCACTGACGGGCTTCGAGCTGATGCCGCGCATCGGCGTCGAATTCACCACGCGCCATATCGACGGCGTGCGCGATCCGCTGTCGGAACCCTATCCCTGGTATGCGCTGATCGATATATCGACCTCGGATTCCGCGGAGACGGCGGAGACCATGGTTCAGGCGCTCCTTGAACTCGGCCTGGAAACGGGCCTCGTCCGCGATGCGGTGATCGCCTCCTCGGTCGCCCAGCAGAAGGCGCTCTGGCACATGCGCGAGAGCATGTCGGACGCGCAGAAGCCGGAAGGCGGCTCCATCAAGCACGATGTCTCGGTGCCGGTCTCCAGCATTCCCGCCTTCATGGAGGCGGCGGAAAAGGGTGTGCTGGCGGCGATGCCCGGCGCCCGGATCTGCGCCTTCGGGCATCTGGGCGACGGCAACATCCACTACAACATCTCGCAGCCCGTGGGCGCCGACAAGCAGGCCTTCCTGGAGCGGTGGCGCGAGATCAACGGGATCGTGCACGGCATCGTCCTGTCCATGAACGGCTCGATCTCGGCCGAACACGGCATCGGTCAGCTGAAGCGCGACGAGCTGGCCCGCATCCGGCCGGCCATCGAGATCGACCTGATGCGCCGCATCAAGCGCGCCTTCGACCCCGCCAACATCATGAACCCAGGGAAAGTGATCTCGATCGACGAGGGCTAGCGGTACCTGGAGATCGACAGCAGCATGTCGGCGGTGATCCCGAGCGAGCCCGAGCCGGTCAGGATGCTCACTGCCGAAGATCCGGTGTCGCCGGTTTCGAGGTCATAAAGGATCGTGAACCGCTGGATGAGCTTCTGCAGCTTCGTCGGATCCTTCAGATCCTGAAGATCCAGGCTTCGCTCGATGAGCTTTGCCTGCTGATCGACATCCATGTTTCCCATCTCTGTGGGCAGGCTGAAGGTAATCCGGACGAATTCCAGCAATGCCTCGTCGCCGACAATCTCGTAGGAGTCGGTAATGGAAGCCGACATTCTCTCGAAGTAAAGGGCGAGGCGGACGCCGGCGTTCTCTTCCCCCTGCTGCGTCTCAAGCGTCTGGCGCAGATGGAGGTTCTGCGTTTCCAGCGTCTGACCGGCATTCTGAATGGCGGCGGACGCGTTGCGGTCCAGATGGCCGGCTTTGTTGAAGTTGAATGTCCCGAGCAGCTCAGCGAAGCGCCTGTCCGTCTGTTGGTTGACGAAGCTGGCGGGATCGCTGAGGTCGGACGAGAACACCTGCTTGATGTAGTCATCGGTGACCGTTGCCGGATCGATCCCTTTGGCGACGAGAACGAAATCCACAAGGCGCCGGTCCGACAGCAACTCGTCACGCGTTTTGATGCCTGCCATTGTGCTGGTGTAATAGCTCGATTCAACGTCGGCCTTTTCGCGCGCGGCCTCTTTCTCGGTTCCCTTGAGAAAGCGGGTCTGCTCGACGATGTATTCCTTAGCGGTGCTCTGGATGGTTGTCGTCGATTGCGCTTGTACGGGAGCCGAGATCGATCCGTCCCTGGTGAAATTGAACGCCTGAGCAAGCGTGAGATAGCGATCGTCCTTCAACTTGTAGACGTAGCTTTTCGGGTCCGACAGATCGCTCTTGAGGACGTTCTTGAGGGTCAACAAAGACACAGTCTCAGGATCCAGTCCCACAGCCTTCAGCGCAAAACCGTAGATCGCATCATCCGACAGGAAGTCATCGATCGAGGTGACTGCCGCCATTTCCGACTTGTAGAGCTTGATGGCCTTCTCGTCCGCCTCCTCCTGCTTGTCGTCGTATCGACTGAAGTAGTTGTTCGAGGATTTCAGGGTCTGCGCCGGCGTCTGTGCAGTGCTTCCGTTCAACGTGCCGTCCGTCTTGAAATTGAAGGCTTCCGCAAGCTCAAGATACTGCGGCCGCTCCTTGGCATAGATGTTGGCGTAGCTGTCGGGATCTGAAAGATCGCTCGTCAAAATCTGCTCCAACGTCGACTTGACGACAAACAGTTCATCGAGATTGAAGGCCTTGCGCACAAAGTTGTAGAGCCTCTCGTCACCAAGCAGTTCGGCAACGGACGTGATCGAACCGATCTTCTCCTCGAAATATTCATTCTCACGAAGGGCCGAAGCTTGCGTTTGCCGGGGACGGCTGAGGAGATAGAGGTCCGTGACCGCCGTCAGCTGAGCTTCAGTCTGAGCACTGCCCTTGGTCGCCGTTCCGTCTGCCGCGAATTGGAACGCGCCGGCCAGATCAATATGTCCCTGTGTGGAGGTGACCGCCTTTTCATATGCCGCAATCTCTGCCCGCAGCGCTGCCTTCTTGTCGACGTGCTCCGTAGCCTTGTTGCCCAAAGCGGCTAGCTCGGACTTCGTGACGGCGAGCTTTCCCTCCAGCGAGGTCAACTGGTCCTTCAGGACAGTGTTGGAATAGCTGGCGGGGTCGTTGTGGTCGCTGCTCATTGCCGCCTTGACGGTCTGATAGGAATAGACGGTGTCATCGATTCCGAAACTCTCGAAGACGTAACGGCGCAGTCGATCATTCGACAGAATGTCATCGACGCTGTCGACCTGCGCCAACATGACCTTGTAGTATCGGGTCTCTTCGGCGGTGGCGTCGGCCGTGTTGAGGATGCTCTGATCATAGAGACCCAGTATCTCGTCCTGCTGTGCTGCCGATTGAGCAATGGCGGCAGTGCCGGTGCTCGAAAAATTGAAGGCGGCGGCAAAGTCGCGGTAGCGGTCGTCGGCGACGCGGCTGGCAAAGCTGCTCTCGTCGTTGAGGTCGCTCTCCAGAACCTGCTTCATGAACGCCTTGGCATAGGTCATCTCTTCCAGACCATGGGCCTTCATCGCGTAGGAGAAGAGCCGGTAGTCATCCATGAACTCGTCGATGGTCGTCACCTTGCCGATGTTGTCGGCGTAGTACTGCGCCTCGCGCGAAACCTGACCGTCCGCGGCCACGCGCTGCAATGTCTTGGGCATGTCGCGGTTGACGAGATCGTAGCTGAGGTAGGTCGAGACCATGAAACTGAGACTCCGCTCACAGTGATGTCGCAGCCATCATCCTAGCACAGCCTTGCCCGAGGCTTAGCCCCAATTGTGCAGGTGTCCCGTTCACGGTCTGGAAACCCAGACGGGTGGGGTTTCGATAACCATCGCCCGAGGCAAAACTTCTTTAACCGCGATTTTTAAGCCGTCGGGTACGGGCGGCCCCGTATGGTCCCTGCATCAGAGGACATAAGTCCCGCAGAGAAACCGGAAACGGCTCTCAGGTAAAACAAGGGTTGCAT
Organism: Pseudorhizobium pelagicum; assembly: GCA_000722615.1. GTDB lineage: Bacteria > Pseudomonadota > Alphaproteobacteria > Rhizobiales > Rhizobiaceae > Neorhizobium > Neorhizobium pelagicum. Next base: position 159,730 of record JOKI01000001.1, read on the forward strand.
ACACGATGACAAACACGGTTCTGAAGCCTGCCTGGGCAGGTTCCACACTCAGGTTAGACCCATCGCGCTTTCCGCAGCAGGTCGCCTATGCCCAGCGCGGTTCATCTGAAGACGTCGTCGTCACCATCGACGAACGCGGCGCAGTTCTGCGCAAGATCCTGCCGGCCAGTGGCCTGCCATTGTCCTTCGCCCTGCCAGCCCGCGCCTTCAAGGGCGTAGCGGCGCGCGCCATCGATCATGGCGACGGCGAAGTGACCGTCACCCTGGAACTGCATCACGAGGATCCGGATCTCTGCATTCCGCTGCTCGTCGCCCATGATCTCTGCGATATCGCCGCCGACTGGCGCAGCTGGTCGGAAGCCTTCCGCATTCCGATGCTGATGGTCGAGGCGGACGGCATTGCGCATCCTCTGGAAAACCATATCGGCGATCTGCGTGCCCAGGCCGCCAAGCCGCGCCGCCGCCACTCCTATTTTGCTGCCCGCCGGCCGCGCTTCCTGGTTCGTCGCACGACTGGCCAGCTGGGCGTGACGATGAAGATCGAGGGCAAAGAGATCATCGCGCGAGACTAAAGATCCACCGCCGCGCGTTGATGCTGGAACCCGGCCACAGGCCGGGTTTCTGCGTTTCAGGCAAAGGGCAGTGCCAGGACGAGACCGGCAAAGATCACCGCGCCCACCCGGTTGTTGGACTTGAACAGCGACAGGCACTGATCTGCATCATCGATGTCGAGCATCACGATCTGCCAGGCAAACATGAGCGCGGCGAGGATCAGGCCCAGATAGGCCACGACGCCCACACCGGCTAACGCGTAGGCAAGCAGCAGCAACAGCAGCGTCAACCCATAGAGGCCGATGAGCCAGCGCTTTGTGTTCTCGCCGAAGAGGCGGGCGGTGGAGCGGACCCCGACCAGCGCATCGTCCTCCTTGTCCTGATGGGCATAGATCGTGTCGTAGCCGATCGTCCAGGCGATCGCGCCGAGGTAGAGCCAGACCGGCGCCCAGGACAGGCTGCCGAACATGCCGGCCCAGCCCATCAGGCCACCCCAGGAGAAGGCAAGCCCGAGGAAGAACTGGGGCCAATCGGTAAACCGCTTGGCGAACGGGTAAACCGCGACGACGGCCAGGGACATGATGCCGAGGACAATCGCGAAACTGTTGAACTGAATCAGCACAAGCAGGCCGACCAGCGCCTGGACTGCGAGAAATGTCTTCGCTTCAAAGCGGGTCACCCGGCCCGACGGCAGCGGTCGGGAACGGGTGCGCGCGACCTCATTGTCTATTTTCTGGTCAACGAGGTCATTGTAGGTACAGCCGGCGCCGCGCATGGCGACGGACCCTGCAAAGAACAGAAACAGGTGGAAGACGAAGAGGCCGACAGAGAGGCTGCCGAGCTCTGCCGCCCGGTTGGCCGCCAGTGCCGACGACCAGAAGCAAGGCCACATCAGCAGCTGCCAACCGATCGGGCGGTCCCAGCGGGCAAGCTGCGCATAGGGCCAGGCTGACCGAGGCAAGACCCGGTACACCCAGTTGTTCGATGGCGCGTCATAGACGCGGCCGTTCAGATCGTCCGCCTTTGTCATGTCATGGTCCTAGCTGGCTTGAAGACCGACGGTCAAGCCGGGCGACCCGCGGTCAGAACATCACCGGCTCCAGCGGCGCGCGCGTCGCCTCGAATTGCTTCAGCCGTTCCTCCCGCTGCGCAATGTAGCCGCGGTTGTCCGGCACGCTCATGCGCTTCTTGACGATCTGCATCTGGAAGATGAAGAAGTTCTCGTGGGTGAAGGCCATCTCGGATGCCGCCAGGTAGAATTCCCACATCCGTACAAAGCGTTCGTCGTAGAGCGCCGCGGCCTCTTGCCTGCGCGCCATGAAGCGCTCGCGCCAGTGCCGCAGCGTATGGGCATAGTGCATCGGCAGGATCTCGATGTCGGCGACGAGCAGCCCGGCCTTCTCGACAGCCGGCATGACCTCCGCCAGAGACGGGATGTAGCCGCCGGGGAATATGTATTTTTCGATGAAGGGGCTGTTGAAGCGCATCGGAGAGGGCTGCCCGATCGAGTGAAGAACCATGACGCCGTCGTCGTCGAGCATCTCGTCGACCTTCCGGAATAAGCGTCCGTAGTTCTGGATGCCGACATGTTCGAACATGCCGACGGAGACCAGGCGGTCGAACTTCTCCCTGTGGAGGTAGTAGTAGTCCTGAAGCTCGAAGCGAACCCGATCCGCGAGACCCCGCTTCAACGCCCGGTCCCGCGAGACGCGCAACTGCTCCTGGCTCAGCGTGATGCCGGTCACCTCGACGCCGGAGGATTCCGCCAGGTACATGGCCATCCCGCCCCATCCCGAGCCGATCTCGAGCACCCGCTGACCAGGTTCGGCCAGGAGCTTGGCGGCGATGTGCCGCTTCTTTGCCTGTTGCGCCTCGTAGAGACTGATGCCGGGTGGATTGAAGTAGGCGCAGGAATACTGCCAGTCCTCGTCGAGAAAGAGGTCGAAGAGCTTGGCGCTCAGGTCATAGTGGTGAGCCACATTGCGCTGGTTGCGGTTGACGGGGACCGCACGGCGCACCCTCGCCTCGGCGACCCTGTACAGACCGCGCCAGATCATTCCCGGCGTCAGGGCCTCGCTCAGCGTATTGTCCTTCACGAGAGCGAGCAGGTCGTAGACGTCGCCTTCTTCGAAGATCAGCCGTCCGTCCATATAGACTTCCGCGAGCTTCAGCTGCGGATCGGCGGCGATTTCTTCCTCCGCTTTCGCGTCGGTGAAGCGGATGGAAACGCTGCGCCCTCCACCGTTGCCGAAGGTCTGCGAGCCGACGGGGCCACTGACCGAGAGGCTGCCTTTTTTGATGATCTTGGCGAGAAGTCGACGCAGGGACGAGGTCATATTCACCTCCTAACGAAGTCTATCTAGCTGAAAGGGAAGGATTAAACGGCTGGAGTAAAATTGCAAACTGAGTCTCTGCCACAAAAGTGGCACAAAAAGAGACGCCGTCCAACAGGTGAACGGCGTCCGATCTCCCAGAGGGTGAGAATTGGCCTCAGCGACGCTTCATCGCTTCCGCCAAAGCGGCCCCCAGTGCGCCCGGAGCCGAGGCTCCTTTCGGCTCCGCCTTCATCTGCTTGGGATTGACCCTCGGTGCACCGCGATCGGCACCGCGCGGAGCAGGTGCGGCCTCGCCGCCGTCCTTGCGCATGGACAGGGCGATCCGCTTGCGCTTGGCGTCCACCTCGACCACCCGGACCTTCACGACATCGCCGGCCTTCACCACCTCGTGCGGATCCTTGACGAAGCGGTCGGCAAGCTGGGAGACGTGAACGAGACCATCCTGGTGCACGCCGATGTCGACGAAGGCGCCGAAGGCGGCAACATTGGTCACCGTGCCCTCCAGCAGCATTCCGGGCTTCAGGTCGCTGATCTCGTCGATCCCTTCGGCGAAGGTCGCCGTCTTGAAGCTCGGGCGCGGATCGCGGCCGGGCTTTTCCAATTCGGCCAGGATGTCCTTGACCGTCGGCAGGCCGAACTGCTCGTCGATGAACTGGCGCGGATCGAGCGCCTTCAAGGCACCGCTGTCCCCCATGACCGAGCGCAGGTCGCGGCCGCAGGCGGCAACGATCTTCTTGGCGACGCCATAGGCTTCCGGGTGGACCGCCGAGGCATCGAGCGGCTCCTTGCCGTTCGGGATGCGCAGGAAGCCGGCCGCCTGTTCGAAGGTGCGGTTGCCGAGGCGGGCGACCTTGAGGAGCTCCTTGCGGCTCTGGAAGGGGCCGTTCTGGTCGCGGTGCAGGACGATGGCATCCGCGATCGAGCGGCTGAGGCCGGAAACACGCGCCAGGAGCGGGCTGGAGGCCGTGTTGAGATCGACCCCGACGGCGTTCACCGCATCCTCGACCACCGCATCCAGCGATCGCGACAGCTTCCCCTGGTCGACGTCGTGCTGGTACTGGCCGACACCGATCGACTTCGGCTCGATCTTCACCAGTTCGGCGAGCGGATCCTGCAGGCGCCGGGCGATCGAGACGGCACCGCGCAGCGAGACGTCGAGGCCGGGGAATTCGGCGGCTGCCGTCTCGGAGGCGGAATAGACGGAGGCGCCGGCTTCCGAGACGATCACCTTGGTCGGCTTCACGCCCGAGGAGGACGCCGGCAGGCTGGCCAGCATGTCGGCCACCAGCTTTTCGGTTTCGCGGCTGCCGGTACCGTTGCCGATGGCGATCAGATCCACTCCATGCTTGCGGATCAGCGATGCCAATTCGGTCTGGGTGCCGCGGATGTCGTTCCTTGGCGGAAAGGGATAGACGGTCGTCGTTTCCAGCAGTTTCCCCGTGCCATCGACGATCGCGACCTTCACGCCGGTGCGGATGCCCGGATCGAGACCCATGGTGGGGCGCGAGCCGGCGGGCGCGGCCAAGAGCAGATCCTTCAGATTGCGGGCGAAGACATGGATCGCCTCCTCCTCGGCACGCTCGCGCAGTTCGCGCATCAGGTCGAGCGACAGCGAGGTCGAGAGCTTGACGCGCCAGGTCCAGCCGGCGGCTTCCATCAGCCAGAGATCGGCGGGGCCCTTGGTGCCGATCTGGAAAGTGGCGGCGATGATGCGGTGGGCAGGTTTGACCGGCGACGGGTCGTCCTGGTCGACCTCGATCGAAAGCGTCAGGAACTCCTCGTTCCAGCCGCGCAGCATGGCAAGCGCCCGATGGCCGGGGACCGTGGCCCAGCGCTCGGAGTGATCGAAATAATCGGAGAACTTGGCGCCGGCCTCCTGCTTGCCGTCGACCACCTTCGCCTTCAACACGGCGCCGTTGCGCATGTGCTGGCGCAGGCGCCCGAGGAGGTCGGCATTTTCGGAGATCGCTTCGGCGACGATGTCGCGCGCGCCTTCGAGCGCCATCTTCACGTCCGTCACCTCGCCCGCCACATAGGCTTCGGCAAGCTTGGCGGGATCGGCCGTACGGTCGGCCCAGATGGCATCGGCGAGCGGCTGGAGGCCGCGTTCGCGGGCGATCTCGGCGCGGGTGCGGCGCTTCGGCTTGTAGGGGAGATAGAGATCCTCGAGTTCGGCCTTGGTGGCGGCACCGGCAAGCTTGCGGGCCAGCTCGTCCGTCATCTTGCCCTGGGAGTTGATGGAATCGACGATCGAGGTCCGCCGCGCCTCCAGCTCGCGCAGATAGACCAGCCGTTCGGAGAGATTGCGCAGCTGCGTGTCGTCGAGGCCGCCGGTCACTTCCTTGCGGTAGCGCGCGATGAAGGGAACGGTGGCGCCCTCGTCGATCAGTCCGATCGCAGCGGCGGCCTGTTCGGGTCGGGCATTGATCTCCGCAGCGATTGCTGCAGCAAGGAAACGGATGTCGGCGGCCATGGCGGTCTCTCATTCTCGATTGGAGGCGCGACCATAGTCAAACTTTAAGGCATGGCAACGTGGAAGACCGGCGATTCCACAGGATGCGCGCTTGACCTTTGCGCCCCCTCCCCTTAACCGCCGCACAAGGCAAGAAGAGAGGGCGAGACATGAAGGTTCTGCTGATCGGCTCCGGTGGACGCGAGCATGCGCTGGCCTGGAAACTTGCCCAATCGACGAAGCTGACGAAGCTATTTGCCGCCCCCGGCAACCCGGGCATCGCCGAGCATGCGGAACTTGTGGCCCTCGACACCGACGATCATGCCGCCGTCATCGACTTCTGTCGTCGCGAGGACATCGGGCTCGTCGTCGTCGGCCCGGAGGCGCCGCTGGTGGCGGGTCTTGCGGACCGTCTGCGCGACGCCGGCCTTGCCGTCTTCGGACCCTCGGCGGCCGCCGCGCAGCTGGAGGGCTCCAAGGGGTTCACCAAGGACCTTTGCGCCCGCTACGATATTCCGACCGGCGCCTACCAGCGGTTCACCGATGCCGCCTCGGCCAAGGCCTATACGCGCCAGCAGGGCGCACCGATCGTCATCAAGGCGGACGGGCTTGCCGCCGGCAAGGGCGTAACCGTGGCCATGACGCTCGACGACGCAATGGCCGCCATCGACGACTGCTTTTCCGGCGCCTTCGGCTCGGCCGGCGCGGAAGTGGTGGTCGAAGCTTTCCTGGACGGCGAGGAAGCGAGCTTCTTCTGCCTGTCCGACGGCAAGACGGCGCTGCCGCTGGCGACCGCGCAGGACCACAAGCGCGTCGGCGAAGGCGACACCGGGCCGAATACCGGCGGCATGGGCGCCTATTCGCCCGCGCCGGTGATGACCGACGAGATGGTCCAGCGGACCATGCGCGAAATCATCGAACCGACGATCCGCGGCATGGCGGAGAGCGGCCATCCCTTCACCGGCGTCTTCTTCGCCGGGCTGATGATCACCGCCAAGGGCCCGGAGCTCATCGAGTACAACGTCCGCTTCGGCGATCCGGAATGCCAGGTGCTGATGATGCGGCTGAAGAGCGATCTCCTGCCGCTCCTGCATGCCGCGGCCACGGGCACCCTCGATCAGGTCTCGGCCGAATGGAGCGACGACGTCGCGCTGACGGTGGTGATGGCCTCGAAGGGGTACCCCGGCCCTTACGACAAGAACACGCCGATCGGCCGGCTGCCGGAGACGAAGGCCGACGAAAAGGTCTTCCATGCCGGCACGGCGCTGAAAGACGGCGCGCTCGTTGCAACGGGCGGGCGCGTCCTCAATGTGACCGCATCCGGAGCGACCGTGGTCGAGGCGCAGGCGAAGGCCTATGCCCTGGTCGACCGGCTGGAGTGGGAGAACGGTTTCTGCCGGCGCGACATCGGCTGGCAGGCGATCGCGCGGGAAAAGGTCTGAGCCTTCGGTCAAGATCCTAAATCCGCAATTCGCGCCTTAACTCAAATTTTACCAGTTCTGCTGACGGGATGGAAATGCTCCTGCGCTACAGCTTCTCGATCATGAGAGGAGTCGTGCCATGCGTTTTCTACTGACGAGTGCCCTGATCCTGGCAAGCGGGACCGCCCTGGCGTCGTCCATCACGCCGCTGGTGAGCCACGGCGGCAATGGCAGCCTCATGACCAAGAGCTGCAACGATTGCCCTCCCCTGAAGCCCAAGGAAGAGACCAGCACCTACAAGGTTCCTGTCCTGGAATCCGGCGCACAGAAGACCGAGATCGTCGAGATCAATGGCGAGAAGAAGGTTGTGCGGACGGAAGACTGGCTGGGCGGCTCGCCGGTGGTGCACATCAGCAAGGTCTACGACTGGACGCCGACCGGCAGCTCGATGCTGGCCGGAACCACCGGTGACGGCATCGATCATGATGCCACCGTGGGTTCCGTGCATCCCGATGCGACCGCCGTGCGGGACGAGGTCGAGCCGGCGCCGATCGATTTCAGCGCCCTGCAGCTTCGGCTGAACTGAACCTCCCCAGGCCTAACGGCGTGACGTCAGTTGACGTCGGCCCACATCAGCCGCTGATCTTGGAGAAGTCGGCCACCGTTGCGGTCGCCTCGCGGACGGCCTTCAAGAGCGCCAGCCGGTTGGCACGGATCGCCGTATCCTCGTCGTTGACCAGAACATCTTCAAAGAAGCGGTCGACCGGTTCGCGAAGCTTCGAGAGAGCCTCCATGGCGGAGCGGAAGTCCTCGCGGCCGACGGCGTCCGCCGCTTCCGTGGCGGCCGCGGTAATGGCCGACCAGAGCGCCTTTTCCGCGTCGAGCTTCAGCAGCTCTTCCGAGACGCCATCGGCAACGACGGTGCCCTTCTTCTCCTCGGCGGCCAGAAGCTGCACGGCACGCTTGGTGCCGGCGAGCAGGTTCAAGCCCTCCTCCGACGTAACGAAGGCGGTCAGCGCTTCGGCGCGGCGGGCAACCATCAGCAGATCGTCGGCATCGGGCGTCAGCACGGCATCGATGATGTCGTGGCGGGCACCCTGGTCGCGCAGATAGACCTTGAGGCGGTCGTGGAAGAAGGAGAGGAGGTCCCCTGCCACATCGCCGGACATATCGACGACGGGGAAGGTCTCGTTGATATAGCTGTTATCGGAAAGCGCCTGCGCCTTCTCGGAAGGCTCGCCGCTCATCGAGGAGACGGTCGGCGCGGCACCTGAGCCCGGCATCGCGGCATTCATGACCGGAAGCAGGTTCAGGCGAACGTTGCGCTCCAGGATCATGCGCACCACGCCGAGTACGGCGCGGCGCAGCGCATAGGGGTCCTTGGAGCCGGTCGGCTTCTCGTCGATCGCCCAGAAGCCGACCAGCGTGTCGAGCTTGTCGGCGAGCGCCACGGTGATTGCCACCTTGTCGTCCGGCACGCGATCGGAGGGACCCTGCGGCTTGTAGTGATCCTCGATGGCGGCGGCCACGGAGGCGTCCTCGCCCTGCAGCGTGGCATAGCGGCGGCCCATCAGGCCCTGCAGCTCTGGGAATTCGCCCACGGCTTCCGTGCGCAGGTCCGCCTTGGCAAGCACGGCGGCACGATCCGCCAGAGCCGCATCGGCGCCGACGATGGGCGCGAGTTGCGCAGCAAGCGTCCGGATGCGAGCAACGCGTTCACCCTGCGTGCCGAGCTTGGCATGGAAAGTGACGTTCAGCGCATCGAGCTTGGCCATGCGCTGGTCGAGCGGCTTCTTCAGGTCGAGACCGAATTTGTCGGCGGAGGCTTGCAGGTCCTTCAGGTCCGGCAGGTCGCCCTGGTCGCGAGTCCAGAAATGCTTGGCGTCGGAGAGGCGCGCACGCACCACCTTGCCGTTGCCGTGCATGATCTCCTTGCCGCCGTCCTTCGCCTCGATGCTGGAGACGAGGATGAAGCGGTTGGAAAGGCCTTCCTCCGCGCCCTGGGGGCGGGTGACGAAGCACTTCTGGTTGGTCTTGATCGTCAGCCGGATGATCTCGGCGGGGATCTCCAGATACTCTTCCTCGAAGGCGCCCATCAGCACATGCGGCCATTCGACGAGGCCCGAGACCTCCTCGAGCAGTCCCTCGTCCTCGACCAGATCGAGGCCATTGGCAAAGGCGATGTCGCGGGCGTCGTGCAGGATCACGTCCTTGCGACGCTCAGCATCGAGCATGACCTTCGCCTTCTCGAGACTTGCGGCATAATCATCGAAGCGGCGGACGGTGATGGCTTCGGGCGCGTGAAAACGGTGGCCGTAGGTGACATTGCCGGCGGTCAGTCCGTCGATCTCGAAGGGGATGACCTGGGTTTCGTCATGTTCCGGCCCGAAGACGCAGACGATCGACTGCAGCGGGCGCACCCAGCGCAGGCTTTCCGAACCCTTGCCCTCGACGCCGCCGAAGCTTGCGCCCTTTGGCATGGAGGCCGAGCCCCAGCGCATCGACCGCGGCCAGGGGAAATTGCGGATGATGCCGGGCATGACCTCGGCGATGATCTCTTCGGCGGCGCGGCCGGGCCTTGAGATCACGGCGACGTAGAAATCGCCCTTCTTCGGATCGCTGACGACCTGCGCGTCCGAGACGGAGGAAAGGCCGGCCTTGCGCAGAAAACCCTGCACCGCCTGCTCGGGCGCCTTGGTCGATGGCCCCTTGATCTCCTCGCGCTGGTCGGCGGATCGTGCGTTCAATCCGCGGATGTCGAGCGTCAGGCGGCGCGGCGTCCAGTATTCGCGCGCGCCCTCGTAGGTCAGCCCTGCTTCGACCAGCGCGTCGGTGACGAGTTTTTTGAGGTCGCCGGCCGCCTTGCGCTGCATGCGGGCCGGAATTTCCTCCGAGCGGAGTTCAAGAAGCAGATCGGGCATATCATCCTTCCTCACCCTCCCCTTGCGAGAGAGGGTCGGCACGCGGTGCCGGGGTGGGGTGAAAATCTTCGGCTTCTGCTAGCAAAGTTAGACGCCGATGCACAATGGCAAATATGGAGGAAGGCCGTGGTGGAGTGGCGACCATCTGGGCCGAAGACGGTGATCAGACAATGCTGGACAAGGAAGCGACCAGGTGCAGCTTGTCGTAGGAGTAGGAAACGAAGACAGCCCCCGTTTCACACCCAAGTATCTTTGCCAAGATCTTCGAGTGCAGCCTCCAGGAAGCGGTCGAGACCAGAAGCGTCGGCGTCGGCTGCCGCGACCAGCAGTGCCTGTCGGCGGCATTCGTCGGCGAAACCCGGCCGATGGATATCGGGGACCCAGATCTGCACGGGACGCAGCCCCGACATCCTCATGGCGTCCCGGCGTTTCTGCACCCTTTTGCTGACAGGAGCGGGCATGCGCATCTCCCTGTGTCGTCATATGCAACAGTAAACCAGGTAACTTTGGAGGTTCAAGGCGCTTCGCTACCACCCACCGCCACCGCCGCCTCCCCCGCCGCCGCCGGAAAAGCCGCCGCCGGAGGAAAAGCCGGACGAGGAGGAACTGGCCTTGGGGGCGGGAATGGTGGATGCGATGGTCGAGGCCATGGCGGAGGAGAAGCCACCGATGCGACTGCCGAAACCACCGATGCCATGGCCGCTGTACCATCCAGGTGAATAGCTGGCGGCTGCGGCACCGGCCGCGGCGGTGGCCAGCCACGTTTCGAAGTGCTCGCTCCAGGGCTTTTCGACACCGAGCGCCACGGCGTAGGGCAACAGCGTCTCGAAGTGCCGCGGCGACATTTCGGGGGCGCCGGCCATGTTCATGCGGTCCTTTTCGGCGACCGTCAGATAGGTCCGCAGACCGTCGATCTCATCCATCCGCTTGCGGCCGAGCGGCGTCGGCGCCCCCATCAGGAAGAGGAAGATGACGTTGATCAGCACGATGCCGCCCACGGAAACGAGCAGCGGCCAATGGTCGGTGCCGGAAAGATCGGCGACGATGACGACGAGAATGCCGGAGATGGCCGAGAGGGCCACGAGACCGAAGAAGCCCAGAACGACGATGGCGAGGATCTTGGCAACCAACGAACTGCCGCGCCGGAGCTTTTTGCCGAAGCTGACCGCGAAGCTGCCGAAGAAAGCTGCGAAAAAGACCGGCACCATGAAGGCGACGAGCAGTTCGGGGTCAATGTTGCCGAAGACGAACAGCAGGCCGAGCGCCAAGAGGCTCAGCACCACGCCGCCGATCACATAGCCGGTGTTGGACCGGTAGTATTTGTCGCGATGCTCCTTCTCGATGGCGCGGCGGAAGCTGGCGCCGACCGTCTGCACCTTGGCTCCATTGGCCTTGTCGATCACCAGTTCGTCGCCGGGGCCGCCGATCTCCTTCAGAAGCACCGCCTGCCCGACCGGCAGCTGCTTGTCGGTGGGCTTTTCGGTGCGGCGGATGGTGATGGAGCTCTGAAGGTCGTCGAGGGTGACATAGCCCTTGACCGCGAGGTCGAGGGCACTGGCCGACAGGGCCGTCCAGCCGCCACCGGAAAACCCCTTGTTGTCGATGTAGTTGACGAGCGCCGGCGAGATCCCGTCGGGCGGATCCCAGCGCGGGACCATGACGCCGCGGGCCGGATCGCGTCCGACGCGGGCCCAGTTGCGGGCGTAGTAGAGGGCGACCAGGATCAACCCGCCGAAGCCGAGAATGGCGTTGATGTTGTCGCGGAACCACCAGCTGCGCTCATCCTCGGCAGAGGGCGGTGCGATGACGCCCTTCGGAATGCCGACGACGATAGTAAGCCCCTCGTTCGGCTCCAGCGGCTGCGTGGTGGTGAAGACTGCGGTGTTGCCGGTGCTGCGCTTGCTGGCATTGGTATCGGCAGCGCCGAGAGGTCCGGTGTAGGCGATGGTCTCGGTGATGCTGGCGCCATCCGGAAGCGTCACCCGCGCCGAGGCCTGCAGGATCCTGAACATCCAGCCGTTGCCGGTGACGTTCCAGTAGAGCTCGTCGTGGTCCTCGAAAGTGCGGATCTGCCGGTCTGTCCGGTAGGTGATCACATAGGTGTGCTCGCCCCGGTCGAGGAGCACGTCCGCCGAGCCGGAGTAGATGCGAATTCCGCCGGAGATGCTTTCGGTACGCCATTCCTCCGGTTCACCGTCGCGGGTCACGGACAGCACCTCGAAATCGACGCGGATGGTGCGACCCTCGGCATTCTCCATGGTCAGCGGGAAATCCCGGAAGATGCCGCGGCGGATGTCGCGCCCCTCCGCTTTCACCGTGATCGTCTCCGCCACGGTCAGCTCACCGTCGTCCGCCACCTGGATATCGGAATGATAGGCGCGAATGTATTCGGCCGCTGCCGCCGGCAGAAGCGTGCCGCACCAGATGAGGGCCGACAGCAGGATGCGGAGCAGCATGGCGGCTTCCTAGAACTGGACGGCGGGGACGGCGCGGTCGGCTGCGTCTTCGATCTCGAAATATTCGCGCTTGGTAAACCCGAACTGGCTGGCGACGATATTGGAGGGCACGCTCTCGACCTTGACGTTCAGCTCGCGGGCAGCACCGTTGTAGTAGCGGCGCGCCATCTGGATCTCGCCCTCGATGGTTTCGAGCGAGGTCTGCAGTTCGAGGAAGTTCTGGTTGGCCTTGAGGTCCGGATAGGCTTCGGCGAGCGCGAACAGCTTGCCCAGCGCCTGGGACAGCATGCCCTCGACCTCAGCACGGCCCGCGACGTCGCCTGCCGGCACGGATTGCGCCCGGTTGCGCAGCGCGACGACCTCCTCGAAGGTGGACTTCTCGTGGGCGGCATAGCCCTTGACGGTCTCGATCAGGTTCGGGATCAGGTCGGCGCGGCGCTTCAGCTGCACGTCGATGCCGGACCAGGCTTCCTCCGCCATCTGCCGCGACTTGACGAGGCTGTTGTAGAGAAAGACGCCGTAGAGAACGACCAATACGACGATGCCGAGCAGGATATACATCCAAGAATCTCCCAGAGAACTTCACGTCCCGGCGGGACACTAGGAAGCTTTCGGGAGGCCGTCAAACGGCGGCTGTCAGGCCGCCTCTTTGCCGATGTTGATGCCGCCGGCGTCGGTCAGCAGGAAGGCCTCGCCGCAGGCCTTGGCGAGCGTGCGCACGCGCAGGATGTAGCTCTGGCGTTCGGTGACTGAGATGACGCCGCGGGCATCGAGCAGGTTGAAGACGTGTGACGCCTTGATGCACTGGTCGTAGGCCGGGAAGACGCATTTGTGCAGCGTCTGGTTGGCACTCGGGGCAGGCGCGCCGGCGGCGAGAAGCGCCTGGCATTCCTTCTCGGCATCGATGAAATGCCGGTGCAGCATGGCGGTATCGGCAAATTCGAAGTTGTGGCGGGAATATTCCTGCTCGGCCTGCAGGAAGACGTCGCCATAGGAAATCTTCTCGTCCCCTTCGCGGCCGTTGAAGTTCAGGTCGTAGACATTGTCGACGCCCTGGACATACATGGCGAGGCGTTCGAGACCATAGGTCAGTTCTCCGGCGACCGGCGAGCATTCGATGCCGCAGACCTGCTGGAAATAGGTGAACTGCGAGACTTCCATGCCGTCGCACCAGCATTCCCAGCCCAGCCCCCAGGCGCCGAGCGTCGGGCTTTCCCAGTCGTCTTCCACGAAGCGCACGTCATGCAGCAGCGGGTCGAGGCCGATGGCGGCGAGCGACCCGAGGTAGAGTTCCTGCAGGTTCGACGGGTTCGGCTTCAGGATGACCTGATACTGGTAATAATGCTGCAGACGGTTCGGGTTCTCGCCGTAGCGGCCGTCAGAGGGGCGGCGCGACGGCTGCACATAGGCGGCCTTCCAGGGCTTCGGTCCCAGCGCCCGCAGGGTGGTGGCCGGGTGGAAGGTGCCTGCGCCGACTTCCATGTCGTAGGGCTGCAGCACGGCGCAGCCCTTGTCGGCCCAATAGTTGTGGAGCGCGAGGATCAGCCCCTGGAAGGAGCGGGTCGGGGACATGTGGTCGGGAAGATCGGTCATCGCTTATCGCCGGCATCTGGGATTTTCTTTGCCGACGAGTGCCACGCAGAGGCATTGGGGTCAAGGTTTATGCCCCGGCCGGTCCTCAATAAGCGCGCGGCGACGACGGCCCTGGTGCTCGACGCAGGATCAGCTGCGAGATCAGCTGGTCGCGACGGTCGCTGTCGGTGATCTGGGCAAGAAGGTTCGTTGTCTCCAGGGAGATACGCTGGCTGCGTTCGGCCTGGATGACCTCGCTGATATGACGCTGGGCCTTCAGCGAGTTCAGGAAAAAGGCGATGGCCATGGCCTCCACCATGAGGGCACCCGCCAGATAGGGCATATGGGCGTTCCAGTTTCCCGCATCGGGTGCCAGCAGCGAAAACATGATGATCAGCAGGCCGATCAGCGCAAAGACGAGGCTGAAATAGAAGCTGACATTGATCCTTCGAACCTGCGCGGAAAGAAAGTCGTTGGCTTTCCCGGCCCCACTGTCGGCCGGTCGGTCCGTCTGCTCGATCGTCAGGGCGATCTCCGAATAGGAGAGCCTGCTTTTTCGGATTGCGACGGTCAGGAAGTAAAGGATGCCAATGCAGCACAGCAGCAGGATCGAGGAGAAGAACACGGCCTGCAGAGAGAAGAGGAACTCGAGCCACTGCATTTTCGATACCCGGATGCGACACTAGACTTCTTTGCTAGCAGTCTGCCGGAAGCTCAACAATTACTAAATCTAGCAAGGATTGGCGACGCCGGTGGCGCCTACTCGTCGTCCCGCTTGACCCGATACTCGCCTGTTTCAGGGTCCTGCACGAGGGTGCCTGCAGCGCCGGTCTCGCGTTCCTTCTTCCGCTCGCTGGACCGCGCCGTCAGCTTCTCGGCATCCTGCACGAAGCGCCTGTAGAGAAGCCAGCCGCCGCCGACGATCACAATGAAGAATATAAGCTGCACCATCTCCCCCTGCCTCCGCGCACCGCCCTTAGAGCCCGTACCGGTTCCACATTGCCTTTTCCTCGAGCGTCTGCGCAAGCCCCGAGGCGGCACCGGCCGCAATCGCATCGGCCCCCATGACGCCCGGAAGGCGGCGGCCGAAGAAGTTGCGGGCGCCGCCGACAAGCTCCAGCCGCGTCTTGGGGCCATAGCGACGCTTCAGCGTCTCGCGCATCTCGCCCAGTCCGTCGATCAGGCCGAGTTCCAGGCCGCGCCCGCCGGTCCAGAACAGGCCGGAAAACACCGTCTCGTCCTCGGAAAGGCGGCTGCCGCGGCGCAGCTTCACCATGTCGATGAAGACCTTGTGGATCTCCAGCTGCAGCGTCTTCAGGTATTCGATGTCGCCTTCCTTTTCCGGCTGGAAGGGGTCGAGGATCACCTTGTTCTCACCGGCCGTATAGACACGGCGCTCGACGCCGATCTTGCGCAGGAGCTCGGGGAAACCGAAGCCGCCCGAGACGACGCCAATGGAGCCGACGATGGAGGTGGGATCGGCGAAGATCTCGTCGCCGGCGATCGCGATCATGTAACCGCCGGAGGCAGCGACGTCCTCGACGAAGATCAGGACCTTCTTGTTCTTTTCCTCCGCCAGCGCGCGGATGCGCTGGTAGATCAGCCGCGACTGGACAGGCGAGCCGCCGGGGGAGTTGATGGAGATGGCAACGGCTGGGGCATCCTTGCGGGAGAAGGCCTTTTCCAGCATCGGCGCGACGGCCGCGAGATTGAGGGTCGGCCGAAACTGGCTGCCGCCTGTCATGATCACGCCCTGCAGCCTGACGACGGGGATCGCGACCCCCTCCTTGCGGAAACGCTTCGGCATCACACGCGACAACAGACCAGCCATTTCAAATCCTTCTTGCGAACCTTGGTAGACACAGATGTATGGTCAGCAAGTCCAAACGCAATGGCATGGCCGCTTTATTCAGCGCCTGCGGGCGTAGGCGCTGCGGCCGTTGTTGAGGTCGTCGGCCTGGCGGTTGAAGGCATGCCCCTCGTCGCCGTGGACGATGAGCGGCGCACGGAACACGAGCCTCGCCCGCGAGCCCTTGATCGCTGTCACCAGCAGCCGCGTCGCATCCTCGGACGGCCGGGGGTGGACAACCGTAATCTCCAGTCCGCCGAAACGCCTGCCACAGGCGGCGATGATCTCCGCAATCGACTGCGGTCTGGCGATCAGCGACAGCTGGCCGCCGGGGCGGGTGATGGCGCAGGCAGTCCTGATCCAGCTCTCGAACAGGCCCTCGCTCATGGCGTGCGCTTCGGCCTTGAGCGCATCCGGCGTCAGCCGGTCGGCCGGATCGTTGAAGGGCGGGTTCATGATGACGTGATCGTGAACCTCGTCCAGAAGGCCTGCAGCAACGCGGGCCTTGCCGCTGACGGTGACATCCGCCTCCAGGACCGTCACCCTTGGCGCCAGCTCTGCATTCTCGGCAAGATCGAGCGTCTTGCGCGCATAGCCTGCCATCAGGGAGGAGCGTTCCACCAGCAGAACCGTTGCCTCCGCAAGCCGTGACGCGACGGCGAGGCCCGCAGCGCCGGCCCCTGCCCCGAGATCCGCCACGGAGACCGGGCCTGCGGCATCCACCAGCGAGGCCAGCAACATGGCATCGACACCGGAGCGATGCCCGGCACCCTTCGGCTGCACGACGTGAAAGCGTCCGCGGTGGAAGGCGTCGACCGTCTCGTTCATGCCGGCCGGTCCCGCAGCTCCCCTGCCAGCCCGGCATCGGTGAAGATTCCCCGCGCTTCGTCCGCCCGGTCATCCTCGACCAGGAGGCGGCGCGGCAGGAGGCCGAGAGATCCTTCCAGAATGCTCATGGTCTGGTCTGCGATCATGCAGTGAATGCCCGCGTCGCGCATCAGGCTCTCGGCAAAGGAGAGCAGCACCGCATCATTGGTCCGAATGAGTTCCTGCATGAATCCGATTTCACATTTCAATGTTTGGCAATTGGCGCTGGGGACGCTATAGGGCCAGTTCTATAGTCCGTCACGGCATTTGAACAGGAGAGCGGATCCTTGGGCCTCGTCGTATCGCTTGAAGAAGGCAAGAAGAAGCCGGCTTCCGTCAAGCCACTCGTCGATCTGACGAAGGCGGACATGGAGCGGGTGAACCAGCTGATCCTGTCCAAGGCAGGTTCGGATGTCCAGATGATCCCGGAGGTGGCCAACCACCTGATCTCCTCCGGCGGCAAGCGGCTGAGGCCGATGCTGACGCTGGCTGCGGCCGCCATGTGCGGCTACGAAGGCGACGCGCACGTCAAGCTCGCCACCAGTGTCGAATTCATGCATACGGCAACCCTTCTGCATGACGACGTCGTGGACGAAAGCGACCTCAGGCGTGGCAGTTCCACCGCCCGCACGATCTGGGGCAATCAGGCGAGCGTGCTGGTCGGCGACTTCCTGCTCGGCCAGGCATTCCGGATGATGGTCGACGTCGGCTCGCTCGAGGCGCTCGACGTCCTGGCCACCGCGGCATCGGTCATCGCCGAAGGCGAGGTGCTGCAGCTTTCCGTCGCCAAGAACATGGAGACGACGGAGGACGACTATCTCTCCGTCATCCGCGCGAAGACCGCTGCCCTCTTTGCAGCGGCAGCCGAAGTCGGTCCGATCATCGCCAGGACGGACAAGGCCGAGCGAAATGCGCTGAAATCCTACGGCATGAACCTCGGGCTCGCCTTCCAGCTGGTCGACGATGCGCTGGACTACGGCGGCACGGCGGCAGATCTGGGCAAGAACGTCGGCGACGACTTCCGCGAGGGCAAGATCACCCTGCCGGTCATTCTCGCCTATCGCCGCGGCACGACCGAAGAGCGCGATTTCTGGCGGAATGCCATCGAGAAGGGCGAGAGCACCGAGGAAAACCTCAAGCATGCTCTGGGCCTGATCACCAAATACGACGCGCTGAACGACACGATCGCACGGGCCGTCCACTACGGCACCATCGCTCGGGATGCGCTGGCACCGCTGCCCGCTTCCGCCCACAAGGCGGCACTGATGGAAGTGATCGATTTCTCCATCCAGCGCGTCAACTGATCGTCAGACGGCCGCAAGTTTCTTGCGGTGCTGCGCCAAAAAAGCCATTCTGTCGTGAATGAATCGGTGCGGGACGTCGAGGCGACCAGCCGCCACGTCACATTAACGAAAGGCACCTTTATGCGGCAGAGCTCCACTCTTTTCCTGCTTTCCGGCACAGCGTTGGTCACGGCCCTGTTCTTTGCAAGCGCGCCGAATGCAGCTACGCCCGAGGCAAAGCCGGCGCAAGAAGAGGTCACCTTCGAAGCCGAGAATGTCGGGTCCTTCGCCGGCGCCTTCCTGGCCGCCCGGACGGCCGACGTCGACCACGACTACGAGACGGCTATCACGCTCTACCGCAAGGCTCTGGAGTTCGACCCCGCGAACATCGAGATCCGCGAAAGGCTGATGATTTCGCTGCTGCTCAACGGGCAGTTCGAGGATGGCCTTGCGGAAGCCGAGGCGCTGAAGGAAGACGAAGCCGTCGAGCGGATCACCACGATCGTGCGCGGCCTCGACGCCATCCGCGACGGCCGGTTCGACGAGGCCAAGACGCTTGTCGCCTACAAGGGACCCAATGATCTCGACCGCCTGACCCAGACGCTGATCGGCGCCTGGGCAGACGTCGGTGCCGGCAAGGGCAAGCAGGCGATGGACACGATCGCCAAGATGTCGGGCCCCGACTGGTTCAAGGTGTTCACCGATTACCACCTCGGCGCCATGGCGATCGAGATGGGCGAGCCCGGCACCGCCCGCGATCACCTGACCGCCGCCATCACCAGCCAGGAAGCCGTTGCCACAGCGCCCGACACCTTCATGCGCGCCGTCATGGCTCTGGCCCGGCTGGAAGCTGCGGAAGGCAACAAGCAGAAGGCACTCGACGCGATCTCCGTCGGCGACGGAATGATCAGCAACTATGCTCCGCTGAAGGCGCTTCGCGAGAGCATCGAGAACGGCGAGACCCCCGAGCAGCAGATCAGCGATGCCGCTGACGGTGCCGCCGCCGTGCTGTTTTCCGTGGGTGCCGCGCTGAACCGGCAGGGCAGCGAGGACATGGTCTCGCTCTACCTGCAGCTCTCCCATTCCATCGACCAGGACAGTGCCGATACGCTGATCCTGCTTGGCGGCATCGCCGAAAAGCTGGAACAGCCGGAACGGGCGATCGGCTACTACGAGCAGGTGCCGGAGGATTCGCCGATGCGGCGGATTTCCGAACTGCAGCTCGGTCTGGCGCTGGCCGGCACCGACAAGGTGGAGGACGCGCGGGAGCACCTGAAGGAACTGATCGCTTCCGACCCTTCCGACCTGCGCAGCTACCTCGCCTATGGCAGCGTGCTTTCCGACGCCAAGGACTACGAGGCGATGGCCGCCAACTACGACAAGGCAGTGGAGGTGATCGGCCCCGTTGCCGGTCCCGGCGACTGGACGATCTACTTCCAGCGCGGCATCGCCTATGAGCGCCTGAAGAAATGGGAGCAGGCCGAGCCGAACTTCCTCAAGGCGCTGGAGCTCAATGCGGAGCAGCCGCAGGTGCTGAACTACCTGGGCTATTCCTGGGTGGACATGAACCGCAATCTGGAAGACGGGCTCGACATGATCCGCCGCGCGGTGGAGCTGCGGCCGGACGACGGTTATGTGGTCGATTCGCTCGGCTGGGCCTACTATCGCATGGGTCGTTTCGAGGATGCCGTGACGGAACTCGAGCGTGCCGTGCAGCTGCGCGCCGGCGACGCCACGATCAACGATCACCTTGGCGACGCCTACTGGCGCGTGGGCCGCAAGCTGGAGGCCGTCTACCAGTGGAACCGGGCGCTGATCTCCGAGGGCGAAGACGTCAACCGCGAGCAGATCAACGAGAAGATCAAGGAAGGTCTGCCCCCGCTCGATCCGACGGCGACGACGGCTGACAAGAGCCCGGCAGAACCCGCCGCACCGGCCCCTGCCCCCGCACAGCCCGACAAGAAATCCTGACGGCAATGCTCGTTCGTCCGGGCGCGCAGGAGCCGAAGGACATCCTGCCGTCGCCAGTCACCGAACTGGCGCCGGCGAAGATCAACCTTGCGCTGCACGTCACGGGCCAGCGGGCCGATGGCTATCACCTGCTGGACAGCATCGTCACCTTTGCCGATATCGGCGACCGTCTGCATTTTTCCGCATCGGGAGAGGATGTCTTCAGCCTGTCGGGACGGTTTTCCGAGACGCTTGCCACCGAAGCCGGGAGCAATCTCGTCATCCGCGCCCGCGATGGCCTTCGCAGCCTGCTCGCGGCGGCGGGTTTTGAGACACCTCCGGTCGCCATCCATCTGGAGAAGAACCTTCCCGTCGCCTCCGGCATCGGTGGCGGCTCTGCCGATGCCGCCGCCGCCCTGAGGGGATTGCTGCGCTTCTGGCAGGCGGAGCTGCCGCCCGCCGATCTGGCGCGGCTTGCACTCTCGCTCGGCGCCGACGTGCCGATGTGCCTGCAAGGGACGCCGTTGATTGCGCGCGGCATCGGCGAGGATCTCACCCCTCTCCCGGATCTGCCGCGGCTTGCGCTGGCGCTGGGCAATCCGCTCTGCAGCGTTTCCACTCCGCAGGTGTTCGCGCGGCTGGCATCGAAACAGAACATGCCGTTGCCGCCGCTGGAGAACGGCGACTGGATCCGCATCCTTCCGACGCTCCGCAATGACCTGGAGGCACCGGCACGGGAACTGGCACCGCAGATCGGGGAACTCTCGGTCCTGCTGGATGGCGAAGGCTCGCTGCTGACGCGGATGTCCGGCTCCGGTGCCACCTGTTTTGGCGTCTTTGCCTCCCGAGCAGAGGCCGACCGGGCCGCCGCCCGTCTTCAAGCCTTGAAACCCGCATGGTATTTCCAAGCCACGACAACCGTGTCCGGAGCCTGACATGAGCCGCATCGACGAGAGCCGTTCCTTCATTCCCGTCGGCATCGCCGTGCTCACCGTCTCCGATACCCGCACGCCCGAGACCGACAAGTCCGGCGACACGCTCGTCGACCGCATCACCCGGGCCGGGCATGTGCTGCGCGCCCGCGCCATCGTGGCGGACGACAAACAGGAGATCGCCGCGCGCGTAGAGGCTTGGACGCTCGACCCGGAGATCGACGTGGTGATCACCACCGGCGGCACGGGCTTTACCGGCCGCGACGTGACGCCGGAAGCGCTGGAGCCCCTGTTCGAAAAACGGATGGACGGGTTTTCGCAGGTCTTCCACCGGATTTCCTACGACAAGATCGGCACCTCGACCATCCAGTCGCGGGCGACCGGCGGTGTCGCCAATGCCACCTTCATCTTCGTGCTGCCGGGTTCGCCGGGTGCCTGCAAGGATGCCTGGGACGGCATTCTGGAAGCGCAGCTGGACTATCGCCACATGCCCTGCAATTTCATCGAGATCATGCCGCGGCTGGACGAGCACCTGCGCCGCAGCGGCGCGTGAGGGTCAGCCCGCCGCCCGCGCCACCCGCGCCGGAACGAGCTCGCTTCTGAGCCTGATAGGCTTCAGCCCGCCCACCAGCGACACCAGACTGGTGCCCGAGCGGGCAGCCGCCAGAGCCTGCCCCTTCGGCATCAGCAAGCCGTGCTCTAGGGGCGGAGCGCTGTTGAGGATGCGTCGCAGGAACGGCCGCCGGTAGTGATGTGCCAGCGAGAACTGCGCCGGCTTCTGGTTCAGGGCGATGTACTCCAGAACCTCGTCGATCCAGCCATTCTGAAGCCGGGCTCCCGCCTCGACGAACAGCAGCCATTCGCCTCGCACCGTGCCCAGGACATCGGGAAGCTTCCAGTCGCTGTGGAAGCGGCATCCCGCGGCATCCGCAACGCGAGCCGAACCATCCGAAGACCCGCGATCCAGCACGACCACGTCACTGACCAGCCCCTCGACGGCTGCAGAGACCAGACCTGAAAGGGTCTGCGCCAGTTCGCTTTCCTGATCGTGGCATTCCATGACAACTGTCAGCATCCTTCACCTCTAACGCATTGCAACATGGATTTCCACAGCGCCGTTCCGCAGTTTGTTCTTGCATTGTTCTCTTTTCCGGTTTAGGAATCTGCCCATGACGAAGGGCATCATTCCCTTCCGGAGCCTCACATGAACGAGCTGTCCCAGTTGAGGCAGGCCGCATTCGCGCCTGCTCATACGGCTGATATTGCCGACGCATTGGTGAATTCTTCCGGCCTGCGGATCGACGTCGACCGGCGCCGAGGCAGGGGTGCGGGCCTCAACCCGAGCGGCCGCTTCGAGACAGAACGCCGCGAGGCCTTCGACGATGGCTGGCAGACGCTGGAGGAACTGGCGCCGTTTCGCACCGAGGTGCAGGTAGAAAAGCCGCGTACCGCGATTACCCGCAACGAATCACCCGACATCTCCTTCGACCGCTCGATCAATCCCTATCGCGGCTGCGAGCATGGCTGCATCTATTGCTTTGCCCGGCCGACACACAGCTTCATGGGGCTTTCCCCGGGCCTCGATTTCGAGGCGAAGCTGTTTGCCAAGCCGGATGTGCCGAAGCTCCTGGAGCGGGAGCTGAGCCGGCCGGACTACAAGGTGCGGGCGATCGCGATCGGCACGAATACCGATCCTTACCAGCCGATCGAGCGGGAATGGCGCATCATGCGGCAGATCCTCGAGGTGCTGCAGAAGGCCAATCATCCGGTGGCGATCGTCACGAAGTCGTCGCTGGTCGTACGCGACATCGACATCCTCTCGGAGATGGCTTCGAAGGGCCTGGCGAAGGTCGGCATTTCAGTCACCACCCTCGACCGCAAGCTCGCCCGCTCCATGGAGCCGCGCGCCTCGACGCCGAGCCGGCGCCTGGAGGCAATCAAGGCGCTGACCGATGCCGGGATCCCGACGGCGGTGATGGCGGCTCCGGTCATTCCCGGTCTCAACGATCACGAGATCGAACGCATTCTGGATGCCGGACACGCTGCCGGTGCGACGGAAGCAAGCTATGTGCTGCTGCGGCTGCCGCTGGAGGTGAGCCCGCTCTTTCGCGACTGGTTGCTGCGCAATTATCCCGATCGCTACCGGCACGTCATGTCGCTGGTGCGTTCGATGCGCGGCGGCAAGGACTACGACGCCGATTTCGGCAAGCGTATGAAGGGCTCCGGCCCCTATGCCTGGCAGATCGGCCGGCGTTTCGAGATGGCGACCAAGCGGCTCGGCATGGGCCGCCGCGGCATGCCGCTCCGGGACGATCTCTTCATCCGGCCAGACGGCGGCGGCATCCAGCTGTCGCTGCTCTAGAGGATCACACGACTTGCCGGGGCTCTGATCCGCTCCGGTGGGGTTCGGCGCGGACGCCGCCTCCGTCCACCGCCGAAAACGCTCCGGCCCCCGCCTCCCCGTGGCGGGACAGTGTACCGCATCACACTCTGCCGGGGCTTGCAGGAGATCGGGTGGGCGTGCGAGTTTGCCGCCATGTTAGCTCGCACGCCCCCCGATTCTCCCATGCTCTTCGAAGAGGTTCCGCTCGTCCCGGATTTCAGCCTCGAGCTGGTCGCCAGACAGGCGGGCCATTGGCCTGTGGCCGGTACCGACGAAGCGGGGCGAGGCCCACTTGCAGGACCGGTGGTCGCCGCGGCGGTCATCCTCGACCCCAATAATATCCCGGACGGCCTCAACGATTCCAAGCAGCTGACGGCGGCGCAGCGCGAGCGGCTGTTCGAAGCGATCATGGAGACTGCCGAAGTCTCGATCGCCGCCTCGGGACCGCGTCATATCGACGAGCGCAATATCCTGAGAGCCAGCCTCGACGCCATGCGCCGCGCCGTGGCGGGCCTTGCGGTGACGCCGGCCTATGTGCTGGCGGATGGTCGCGATGTTCCCCAGGGTCTCTGCTGCCCCGGCAAGGCGGTGATCCGCGGCGATTCGCGTTCGGTCTCGATCGCTGCTGCCTCGATCATCGCCAAGGTGACGCGCGACCGAATGATGACGCGCGCACACGCGGTGTTTCCACTCTATGGTTTCAACAGCCATTCCGGATACGGCACGGCCCAGCACCGCGCGGGGATCGAGGCGCATGGCCCTTGCGTCCTCCACCGGATGAGCTTTCGGCCGCTGCGGCGCGATCCGGTCGTCGAACAACCTCTGGCGTCCGTCCCGGACGAACCCTGAGAACGCTATAAAAAAAGGCCGTGCTAGGCACGGCCTTCTCAACTGTCATGAACAGAAACGGTGTCAGTTCAGGCGCGACTGCACGCTGCCGACGGAATCCTTGAACAGGGTTTCCTGCGTCGCGGCATCGGTCTTCTTGACGATGATCTTCTCGGCTGCAGCGATGGCGAGATCAACAGCTGCGGAGCGAACCGCCGCGATGGCATCTGCTTCGGCCTGCCTGATCTTCTGCTCCGAGAGAGCGTTGCGGCGAGCGACGAACTCCTCCGTCTTCTGGCGCGCTTCCTCGGTCAGCATCGTGGCCTCGCGTTCTGCCGCGGCCACGATTTCCCGTGCTTCGGCTTCCGCTTCCTTGCGCTTGCGCTGGTATTCGGCCAGCAGCTGCTGGGCTTCCTCGCGAAGGCGCTTGGCATCTGCAAGTTCGTTGCGGATGTTGTCGGCGCGCTGGTCCAGAGACTTGCCGATCATGCCCGGCACCTTCAGATAGACCAGCAGCACGAAGAACAGAATGAGGCCGACGAGGGCGAAGAATGTTGCGTCAAACGCCATGGATCAGGCCCCCTTCGGAGATGCCGCGGCAACCGCAGCCTTGATGTCGTCGGCCGTCGCCTTGGCGCCGATCAGCTGATCGACGATCGCGCCGGCCGTTTCTTCGGCGATGGTGCCGACCTGGGCGAAGGCCTGGGTCTTGATCTCGCCGATCCGGGCTTCCGCGGCGGAAAGCTTCTGGGCGAGCTCTACTTCGATGGCCGTGCGATCCGCGGCGGCCTTGGTCTTGGCTGCCTCACGGGCCGTCTCGCCGATGGCACCCGCCTTGGCGCGGGCTTCGGCCAGTTCCTTTTCGTAGGTAGCTACCGCTGCATCGGCTTCCGACTGCAGGCGCGACGCTTCGTCCAGATCCTGAGCGATCCGGTCGTGGCGCTGCTCGAGAATTCCGCCAACGCGGGGAACAAGCAGCTTCTGCATCAGCAGATAAAAGAGACCAAACGTGATGACCAGCCAAAGCAGCTGCGACGGGTAGGTCGAAGCATCAAAGGGCGGGAAAACGCCACCGGCAGCGGCGTCATGGGCGACGCCGGTTTCCGTGTGGACTTCGCCCGCAGGCGCGACGCCGGGCGCTACAAGCGTCTCTGTGGCTTCCGGCGCGGTCTGCGCAAATGCCGAAGTCACGAACATCATCACCTCCAGGTGGATATCAAATGCGAAGGATCACGGCAGCTGTCTTGAGCGGCCGTGATCCAGAACCCGAAGCCGTTATTAGACGGCGAACAGGAGAAGGAGAGCAACGAGCAGCGAGAAGATGCCCAGAGCTTCCGTAACGGCGAAGCCGAATACCAGACGGCCGAACTGGCTATCAGCGGCAGACGGGTTGCGCAGGGCGCCGGAAAGGTAGTCGCCGAAGATACGGCCGAGGGCGAGAGACGTGCCGGCCATGCCGAGGCAAGCCAGACCTGCGCCGATGTACTTTGCTGCTTCCGCTTCCATGTAAAACTCCTTTAAAATGGTTATTGCGGCTTGTTTTGGCACCGGTTTCCCGGGCCAACGACTGTTTTGGTCAGTGTCCCCCGTGCACGGCGTCGTTCAGGTACATGCATGTCAGTACCGCGAACACATAGGCCTGCAGGAAGGCGACCAGGAACTCCAGACCGGTCATAGCGACGGTCATCAAAAGAGGCAGGATGGCACCACCGACGCCGAGCGCACCGAGTGCGCCCATCGATGCGACGAAGCCGGAGAAGACCTTCAGCGTGATATGCCCCGCCAGCATGTTGGCGAACAGACGAACCGAAAGGCTGATCGGGCGCGACAGGAACGAGATGATCTCAATCGACGACACGAGCGGCAGAAGCACCTTCGGCACGCCGGACGGCGCGAACACGCTGAGGAAGTGAATGCCATGCTTGTAGAAACCGTAGACAACGACCGTGCCGACCACGAAGACAGACAGCGCGAACGTGACGATGATCTGGCTGGTGACGGTGAAGAAATAGGGGAACATGCCCAGAAGGTTCGCCGTCAGGATGAACATGAACAGCGTGAAGACCATCGGGAAGAACTTCATGCCCGCATTGCCGGCGCCTTCGCGCAGCATGCCTGCAATGAACTCGTAAGACATTTCCGCAACCGACTGCGCACGGCCGGGAATGAGCCCGCGCTGTGACGTTGCGAAGTACAGGAAGCCGGCCGCACTGGCGACCGTTGCGACCATGAACAGCGACGCATTGGTGAAGGAAAAGTCCATTCCGCCGATCTCAATCGGAATGATCTTCTGGATCTGAAACTGATGGGTCGGATCGTTAGCCACCGTCTACCTTCCTTATACCTTCACTTGCATCACCCTGAAAACGACCATAACGGCAGTCTTCACGGCTTTCGCACCTTGTCGCGTTTGTCGCCCATCTCGAGCGGCATCGCCACCATTCCGACAGCGCGCATAACATTCAAAACGCCAGCACAAAAGCCCAGGAGGAGAAGAACAATCAATCCCCAGGGCCCTGTACCCGCAAAACGGTCGAGAAGATAGCCGAGCATTGCCCCCACCGCGATTGCGGCGATGAATTCCGAAGAGATTTTCAGACCGAGTGCCATCCCGCGACGGCTTTCCCCGCTCTGTGCGTCCCTCTTCGCTTCACTCGCCTCTTGCGCGTCCACTTCCGCCAGTTCGGCGGCCAGACGGCGGCGGCGCTGCTCCAGACCATCGTCCCGGTCATCCGTCATTTGCGATCTCCCTTGCCCGTCTCGCGGCATCAACGGCCTTGGGACCTTGCGATCCGTCCGAAACATGCTGACAGCGAGGGATTTCGCGCCTTCCGGCCCGTTTTCAAGTCGGGCGCAACATAGTTTTGCGTGCCCGCATAGTCAAGGCATACGAAAGCACCACGTGAAGAGTAAAAATATATTTTAAATCAGTTGGTTACCTAGACCGTCCACCACTTTTGCGAAACTTGCGAGGGAATCGCTGCGACGAATGGTGCAGGATCAGCTCCAGCCGCCGCCGTAGGTGCGGTAGAAGACGTGCAGTCCGATCCGGCCAACCTTCTTCATCGACCTGGCCCAGCCGGGACGGACATAGACTGCATGGTAATGCGTCGAGGAGCCAACCTCCTTCAGCCAGATCTTGCCTGCCGTCACCGCCATGGCGACCTCGCGCGCGATTTTCCAGTGGTGCTCGGAGCGAATGCGGTCGCGGATGTTGTCGCAGGCGAAGGAGAACTGGCAGCGATTGCGCCAGTCCTTGTTCTGATAGACGACGCCGCAGATGGTATCCGGATAGGCGGGATTGCGGACGCGGTTGAGAATCACCTGGCCGACAGCCGCCTGCCCGCGCGCCGATTCCCCACGGGCCTCGAAATAGATGCCGGACGCGAGGCATTGCTGCTCCCGCGCGGAAAAGACCTCCGGTGGCAGTGGAGTCCCGGCCCAGGCATGATCGTCCGTGGCGATCGGCGGGATGAAGCGGCCAGGCTCGGGCGTCTTGAGGATTGCATCGAAGGGCGACTGCCGGGCGAAGTCCGGCTCCGCCGGCGCATAGGCCGTCGCGAGCACGTCCGCCTGGTCGTTGGTGACCAGTCCGGCGATCAGGGTGGAGACGCCGGGAGCCGGTTTCTCCTCCTTGCGGAAATAGAATGCGGCCAGTTCTATCGGCTTTGCCTCGGCGCCCGATCTTGCAAAGGAGGCCAGTTCCTCCTTCTTCTCCAGCGGCAGCGTCAGGGCGCTGGTGCGCTGGAGGACGGAACCTGCAGAGAAGGCCTTCGGCGGCTGCATCGGCTCGACCACGACGACGCGGCCCTTCTTCGCCTTGCGATTGACGCGATCCTCATCGGGCGTCGTCTCGCCCACCGCCGAACCACCGACGAAGGCGACCTTGCGACCGTCGGCGAGCGTCACGCCGGCGTCGGCGGGCAAGACGCGTTCCATGTCGGGAAAGGCCAGTTCGGAGGAGTGAAGCGACCCTGCCGGCGACTGGGTCATGACAACGCGCCACCTGTGGCTGGAATCGAGACCGGACAGGAGATCGGAAAGATCCCCATGCGCCGCAGGCGAAGGAAAGCCCAGCCAGCAGGCAAGGCCGAAGACGGCCGGGGCAGCCCACGCATCGGCGCGAAGCTTGCGACTCAGTACGCTAATCGAACGCAAAACCGGTAACTCCACGGGACACAGATGCAACCCGGGAAGAATCAATCATTAACCTTGATGCGGCGTTAACGCGGACGCGGGGAAACCGCGGCTCTGCGGCAAAATTAGCGGGATCACATAAACGTTAGACGATCCCCCGGGTTCGGACCGCGATCAACCGGTCGCCGGGACCAGCAGTCGGCACAAGCCGTCGCTCTGTTGCGTGCAACTGCCGGCTCCGTCAGAGCCAGCCCTTCCATCGGAAGAAGAAGAAGGGGATGACTGCGGAAAGCAGCATGGCGAGCAGCGCCAGGGGGTAGCCCAGCTGCCAGTCCAGCTCCGGCATGAAATGGAAATTCATGCCGTAGATCGAGGCCACCAGGGTCGGCGGGAGGAAGACGACGGAGGCAATCGAGAAGATCTTGATGATGGCGTTCTGTTCGACGTTGATCAATCCAAGCGATGCGTCGAGCAGGAAGGAGATATTGCCCGCAATGAAGGCTGCATGCTCCGACAGCGTCTCGACATCGTGGGCGACCGTCCTGCAGAGATCGGCGCAGGCGCGATCCTGCTTGAGCGCCGGAAGGTTCCTCAGGAACGTCAGCATGCGCGACAGGGAGCCGAGACTGTCACGGACCTTGGTGACCAGCCGGTGCTGGTCGGCGATGTCGGCCAGCCTGTTTTCGAGAAACTGAGGCGGGCGCCGTTTGCCGCGGTTTCGAAAGATCTCGCGGGACAGTTCGTCGAGACCGGCAACGGCCGCTTCGAGAACCTCGGCCGTTCGGTCTGCGATCGTCTCCAGCAGGCGCGACAGGACGGCAAGGCCGCTGTCCAGATCGCCGGAACGGCGCCCCAAGGATGTGACGAAGAGATGGAAGGCCTTCGGCTCGGCATAGCGGACCGTCAGCAGCGTGTCGCCGGCGAGGATGAAAGCCACGTCGGTCAAGGCCGGCTCGCCCGACTCGACCCTCCAGACCAGCGAGGAGGTCATGAAGATCGCGTTGCCGACGGTATAGAGACGGCTCGAGGGCTCGATATCCTTCAGCTCGTCGCGTGTCGGCACCTCGATGCCGAGCAGGGCTTCGACGAAGGCATCTTCCGCGGCGGAGGGATTAAGCAGGTCGATCCAGACGAAATCCTGTGCGTCATCTGCCTGGCCCGGGGATGCCGACAACGTCTCAAGAGAACCGTCTGCGCGATAGGCATTGATCAAGCGGTTTCTCCGAAAATGAAGGGCGGCATGCAGCTCCGAACGGAAAGGACGGTTCCGCAGTCTGCCAGCTCCGCCAGACACTCGTCCAGCGGACGCGGCATATAGAGGCCACTGAGGTCACAATCAATCCGGCGCATGGCGGCACCCGCGCAAAGCTACTCGAAGACGATCGCCGGCGCCGGTCGTACCGTCTGTCCCTTCAGCTCCGCCCAGACGTGCGTGGCGATATCCCTGTAGATCCTTGCCGCAGCGCTGTCCGAATCGGCCACCACCACAGGCGTGCCGGCGTCGGAGCGTTCGCGGATATCGATCGTGAGGGGGACCTCGCCCAGGAAAGGCACACCGATGCGCTCCGCTTCGTTGCGGGCGCCGCCATGGCCGAAGATATCGTAGCGGGTGCCGGTATCGGGCGCGAGGAAGTAGCTCATGTTCTCGATGATCCCGAGCAGCGGGACTTCCACCTTGCCGAACATGGAGATCGCCTTGCGGGCATCGATGAGCGCGAGATCCTGTGGGGTGGAGACGATCACGGCGCCGGCCAGCGGCACCTGCTGGGCCATGGTCAGCTGCACGTCGCCGGTACCCGGCGGCATGTCGACCACGAGAACGTCGAGATCTCCCCAGGCAACCTCGCGCAGCATCTGCAGGAGCGCCGACTGAACCATCGGACCGCGCCAGATCATCGCAGTCTCCTCGTCCACGAGAAAGCCCATGGACATGGCCTTCAGACCGTAATTCTCCATCGGCACGATGATGCGGTTCTCGATCTGCTGCGGGCGACCCGAGATCTTCAGGAGGCGCGGGATCGACGGGCCGTAGATGTCCGCGTCCAGAATGCCGACCCGCAGGCCGTTTGCCTGCAGCGCCAGAGCCAGATTGACGGCCGTCGTCGATTTGCCGACCCCGCCCTTGCCGGAGGCGACAGCAATGATCGCCTCGACGCCCGGGACGCCTGCCTTGCCGGGCCGGGCCGGTTCTGGATGCGGGTGGGCTTTCGGCTGCGGCTGTGCCGGCCTTTGCGGTTGTGGCCGGGGCGTCTGCGGCCCAGCACCCGCCTTGCGATCGGCCGTCAGGGTCACCAAAGCGCCTTTGACGCCCGGCATCGCCTTCACCGTCCGTTCGGCTGCGACGCGCATCGGCTCGAGCTCGTTTGCCCGCTCCGCAGGTACGGTGATGGAGAAATAGACCTTGTTGTCGGAGATGAACACGTCGGAGATCATGCCAAGCGAGACGAGATCGCCCTCAAGATCCGGCCCACGCACGTTGGCAAGCGTTTCAAGGACCTGTTCCTTCGTCACGTCAGGCATAGCGCACTCCTGTCAATCCGACCCACGACTGCGTCGCGGCTTTCGAGACCTTATAGGAGGTGGGTGCTTGCTGCTGCAACCGGAATGAAGCCGCCGCCCGACCGGCAGCCACAGGCGCTCAGCATCGGACGGCGGCTTTTCTTGTCGGCGCCTCTGCGGACGCTTGTCAGTCCCCTCTGGACCTGAGGGATATCATGCATGAAGTATGCCAAGTCCGAAGCCAATGGATTTGCCCGGTTTCATCCGAGCTGGACAGCCGATCCTGACCTATCGACGAAGTCGTCGGCTAGAAATTAGGCAGCCTGTGCGCCTGCTGAAAGCATATACAGGTCTGCTACTTGATGAGGCCGGTGCGAAGAGCCTTCGCCACCGCCTGCGTGCGGTTGACGGTATCGAGCTTCTTTGCTGCGCGATTGAGGTAGTGATTGACGGTATGCTCGGACAGCCCGAGGATCTCGGCGATTTCCGCACTGGTCTTGCCGGCCGCCGTCCAGTTCAGGCAATCGACCTCCCGATCGGACAGGGTGTCCGCGGCCCGCATCGTCAGGCTGCGAATCTGTCCCAGCGCCTCGTAGACATGGATGAAGAGGTAGCTCAGCTCCATCATCTGCTGGATGTCGAAGACCGTTCGGTCTCCGATGAGGGCAATGGATCCCCTCAGTCCGGTGCCATCGTGAACCGGGAAATGTGCGCCTTTCGACAGGCCGTATCGCCCGAACATCTCCTCGGAGGCGCTGCTGCCCCGCTCCTTGCTGACGGTCGACATATCAAGAGCAAAGGGGACTGCCGATTCGCGCAGACGCTTGAGGACCGGGCTGGAGGCCAACAGGCTCTCCCGGTCGAAGGCAGCGATCAGTTCCGCGGGCAAATTGGTGATGACCGTGTTCGACGACAGCGTCAGAGAAGTCAGAGGCGGCAGGTTCACGACCATGAAAACCTTCGCGCCGTATTCCTCCGTCAGCCGCCGCATGAAACGAAAGACGTCGAACTGTGTCTTCAGTCCGACAATCTCCTGGAGCTTGGCATCCATCGAATCGGTCCGAGCACATTTTTCCATTTGCGGCATAGGCCCAAATTCTCGCTTTTCCGTTCAGGACCCTGTCTGGGAAAAGGGCACCCCGACTGGAAGTAAAAATCGATTTGGCAGCGTTGCATGCAGATGGCGGCCGCGAGCATAGCCACCCGAACACGTTGAACTGCAAAGACAATGCAGAGGTATGCCGAAAGTATTCCGATGGCAATTCCTAATCCTGACATACCATCGGTTTATCCAGCCTCGCTCCATGTTCCCGCTGGAAGGAGCCAGCTCGGGCTTGCCCTCCGTCAACGTGGCATCCAAATTGCGCCACGGGTAATCAGAGGAGCAACCGCATGTCAGCTACACCTTTCGCCGGCCACGTTCTTTCGTCCACAGTCTGCGAACTGGGCGAGGGCCCGAGCTATGAAGTGGAGACCGACACGCTGTGGTGGTTCGACATTCTCGGCCGGACACTCCATGAACTGCACCTGGCTTCCCGGGAGCAGCAGGCCCATCCGCTTCCCGTCATGGCCAGCGTGGTGGCGCGGATCGATGACGAGAAACAGTTGCTGGCGACAGAAAGCGGTCTCTTCATCCGCAATCGCGTGGACGGCACCCTCTCCCTCTACTGCGAACTGGAGCCCGGCCGGCGCTCCAACCGGTCGAACGACGGCCGCATCCACCCGAGCGGCAGCCTCTGGATCGGCACCATGGGCAAGGGCGCAGAAGACGGCGCAGGGGCAATCTATCATGTGGCCCAGGGGCAGGTCACGAAGCTGTTCGGCGACATCTCGATACCAAATTCGATCTGCTTCTCGGCAGACGGGAGAAATGGTCACTTCGTCGACACCCGGGTGAACCGGCTCATGCGCGTAGCGCTCGATCCCGCGACAGGATTGCCGACCGGCCCGGCGTCTGTGCTGGTCGACACCAGTAATCGTCCGGGCGGAATGGATGGCTCCGTATGCGACACGAACGGCAACATCTGGAACGCGAGGTGGGGCGAAGGTCAGCTTGACTGCTACAGCGCCGATGGTGTCCACCTCTCGGCCCACGCGCTGCCGGCAAAGAGGACCACCTGCCCCGCCTTCTTCGGCCCAGATCTCGATACGCTGGCAATTACCTCCGCATGGGAGGGCCTGAGCGCGGCGGAACGGGAAGAAGACCAGCATGCAGGGCAGCTCTTTGGCCTTGCGGTGGAAGCTCGGGGAATTGCAGAGGCTGCATTCCGCCTCTGACCGGGCACCGTGGAGGTGGTCGAGGCCCCCCCGTTTTCAAGGCTCCCTTGACCACCCCATGCATTGTACAGCCGCGCATGTGATGCCGGAAATCGGGAACCAACACCCAGCCTGACCATTGTATCGCCGGAGCGGCAGCGACATCACAGACGCTGCTCCGGTAACGAGAAAAGGTAGGTTAGACATGAATAAGACATTCAGCACACTGGCGGCTGCAGCCGTTCTGATGGCCTCTACCGCGATCGCTCCGGCACTGGCCCAGACCACCAATCCAGCGACCCCGGCTTCCCCGGCCGCTCCAGCAGACCCGGCGATGGGTGGCAATGCCGCCGCTCCGGCTACCTCCGACACGTCCGCCGACATGGCGGCAGGTTCTGGTTCCTATCTGACGGAACAGTCTGAAACGCAGATCAGCGCCAATGACTACATCGGAAAGCCTGTCTATAATTCCGCAGACGAGAGCATTGGTGACGTCAACGATCTCATCCTGGAAACAGAGGGCGGCATCGTCGCTGCCGTCATCGGCGTCGGCGGTTTCCTCGGCATCGGCGAAAAGGACGTCGCCGTCCCCATGGACCTGATCACGATGTCGCGTGACACCGAGACCAACGACGTTCGCCTGACCACCACCGAAACTGCCGAATCGCTTGAGGCAGCTCCGGAATTCATGACGCTGGACGACCAACAGGCGGCAGCAGATTCCGCGGCGACCGACGCCAGCACGACCTCGGCAACCGGCACCGCGCCCATGCCAGACACCAACGCCACTACCCCGCCGACGACCCAGCCCAACAACTGAGTCTGGAGCGAGCGACGCGTTGAGGCATGATGATGAGGCGGCGCTGCGGCGCCGCCTTTTTCATGTCCTGACATTCAAAAGATCTGAAAACCGCAGCAGTCTTCTAGCTGCGTGGTGTGCCATAGTGTTGCTGCAGGTAACGCTGGGTCGCGGCCGCGTCTACCGGCTTGCCGTAATAGTAGCCCTGCCCCATTTCGCAGCCGAGCGCTGTCAGCTTTTCCGCATCGGCGACACTCTCGATGCCTTCGGCAACGACTTCCAGGTCCAGGCCCGCACACATCGCCACGATTGCCTTGACGATATGCTCCGACGCGCGGTCGGTGGTGATCTGTGAGACGAAGGCGCGGTCGATCTTGACCTTGTCGAAGGTGAAGTCACGCAGGCGGCCAAGGCTCGACTGGCCGGTTCCGAAGTCATCGAGC
The DNA here is from genome assembly GCA_000722615.1 of Pseudorhizobium pelagicum. GTDB lineage: Bacteria > Pseudomonadota > Alphaproteobacteria > Rhizobiales > Rhizobiaceae > Neorhizobium > Neorhizobium pelagicum. Next base: position 193,666 of record JOKI01000001.1, read on the forward strand.
GAGATCCTCACGCCATGCGCCTGGAGGTCGGCAATGATCCGGTGGGCGGTATCGGCAGAGGTCATCACGGCGGTCTCGGTAATTTCGAGCTCCAGACGCCGCGGATCGAGGCCGACCTGCGCGAGTGTCGCCAGGATGCTCTGGCTGGTTCCCGGGTCCATCAGCTGGGCCGAGGACAGGTTGAACGACAGGAACAGATCATGCGGCCAGTACAACGCGGCCTCAGCCGCCTTGCGCAGCAGGGTCTCCGACAGGGCATCGATGAACCCGCGCTCTTCCGCGAGCGGCACGAAGATGGACGGCGAAACAAAGCCGAGATCCGGATCGATCCAGCGTGCGAGTGCTTCGAACCCGAGGACCGCACCGTCCTGCAGTCGGACGATCGGCTGGAAATGCGCATCGACGGCATCGGCGATCACGGCGGTTCTCAACGCCTGTTCGAGCTGCGTCGACCGCTTCATCTCCTGCGCGATTTCCTGCGAGAAAACGGTGATCTGTCCCCGGCCGCGTCGTTTCGAACGGTAGAGTGCCGTCTCCGCGCTCTTCAGCAGATCCTCGAATTCCTCGCCGGCGAACGGGTAGATGGCAAAGCCGAAGGAGGCCGAGAGGCGCACGTTGCGGTCGCCCAGGTCATAGGGCGCCGACAGGACGTCCTTCATCATCTGGCCGATACGCTCGGCGCCCAGGCGCTCGAAGACCAGCGGTAGGATGAAGGCGAATTCGTCGCCGTCGTGACGGGTCACGGTCGCACCGTCCGGTATGCAGGCCTTCAGACGATGGGCGACCTGGCAGAGAATCTCGTCGCCCGCCTCGGCACCGAAAAGGTCGTTGATCGGCTTGAACCCGTCGAGATTAGCGATGCAGATGGTGAAGGGTGCGGGATCCTGAGCGCGCTCGGCGGAGAGCAGCCGCACCTTGTCTCTCAGGCGATAGCGGTTGCCAAGGCCTGTGAGAGGGTCGCTATATGCCATTGCCTGCAGTTCATTCTGACTGACCTGTGGCAACAGATTGCCCGCCGACGCCATGGGAAATCCGATACTCTGTACACTTTCGTCCCGATAATGGTGGAAAAAGATTAATAAATCCTCTTGCCTCGACGCGCTTAAATCGAGCGTGTTCAGGCGCTTAGGGCGATATGGTCAGGCATGTAGAGAGCGAACACCGCTTCCAGCATCTCGGGGCTCAAGGGTTTCAGAATGACGTCGTTCATGCCTGAAGCGAAGCAGTCGTCCCGGTCCCGGTCGAAGGGATGGGGCAGCACCCCGATGATCGGCGTCGGCGATGGACCAATGTCCCCGGCTTCCAGGTCGCGGATACGACGGGCTGCCTCGAACCCGTTGATCCCCGGAAGCGTGATGTCCATTAATACCAGGCGCGGCGAGAGATCCCGCCAAAGGGCGACCGCCTCCTCGCCGTCCTTCGCGATCTTGAAGCGATAGCCGAAGCCTTCCAGTATCCGGGAAAAGACGATCTGGTTTACCGCATTGTCCTCCGCCACCAGGACATCGACCAGGCTTTCGGCTGCAGATGCGACCTCCTGCGTCTCGCCACCGACAGGGGTGGCCGGACACCGGCTGAAGATGTCGGCGACATGTGCATGCAGGCCGCCTATGAGCTGATCGTGCTCCGCAACGATCGCGGGAACAGCAAAGCGCGCAGCCACCGCGGCGCACGACCCCGACAGGTCGGAATCGAGAAGCACCAGATCGACAGCCACGCGTGCTTGACCTGCTGCGACAAGAAATTTTTCCATCTCGTGGGCGTCGCGCACGGCGGCAGCGTCGGCACCAAGTTCAGCCAGAGCCTCCACGGCCGCCGCCGACAGTGCCTGAGACGCTGTCGCGATGAGAACCCTGCGACCGGCGATGTCCTGTATCGCAAGTTTATAATCCACAGCCGATTGCCGAACCTCGGCTTCACCGGTCGTGGCCTGACCTGTGTGGCTTTGAAGGGCGCATGTATCTTCGATTGCGGTGACAATGTAATAGCGACCCGGCTTGCCGATGCGGAACTGCCGCACGACAGCGTCCATCTCCGTGCCGGCGGCGGTGGAAAGGCGCTCCGGGACAGTGACCACAATGCCGTTTCTGGCGATCTGGTGGCCTATGCCTTCCAGGCGACGGGCGACTTCAGGGGCGAAGATTTGTCTCGGGGTTCGTCCCAGAATTTGATCGACCGGCATCCCGACGAAGCGGCCGAACGCCTGGTTGGCGCTGACGTAGACCAGGTCCTGGTTCTTGAGGCAGACGGCAAACGGCAGCTGGTCAATGACCTCTTCCAGAACCTGTATCCGCTCGGCAGCCGCTTGCAGCTGATCCTCGCGTTTCTTCTGCTCGGAGATGTCCTGGATCACGCAGACGCCGTAGCCGTTGGAAAGGCGTCGCTTCTGGTAGCGAACCCAGCGGTCGCCACGTTTCTCGATGAGTTCCGATCGTTCCTTCCAGAGCGATGCGATCTTGTTGGCGATCCAGTCGTCGCGGCCCATCGGCTGGCTCTGCCGACCGTCGCCGGGAAACTCCCGACCGCCCGCATAATAGAGCGCGTCGAGCAGGTCACGCAGGCGGGTGCCGACGGCGAGAAAGGCTTCCGGAACAGGCACAAGCGTCGGGTCCGAGGCATTCGCGTAGACAAGTTCGTCATTGCGGTCATACAGCAGCACGGTTGCCGAGACCGCCTCCGCCACCGTCTCCAGCAGCATGCCGGGGACATTTGCCTCCGCCCACGCCGTAACATTCGTTTCTTGCTCTTCCCGTATCACAGAACAGATCTCGATATTGGGCACCTCGCTGCCGGTTGTTAAACGAGCGTCGGCGTCCTTCTTAGCGGGTGGGTCGGGCATGCTGGGATCGGCGCGGCTGCCCCTCGTCGCGACCACAATCCCAGCTGATTGCGATCAGAGCATCCGGGGGAGCTGGAACTCCCCGTTCGCCAGAACCCTATGGAGATTGTCTTAAGAGCGACTTAATCTGAACCGCGAGGTCTTCCCATTCAGGGACGAATCCGGGAAGATCGCAGGATGCCCGTCAAGCTCCTTTCAGAGACCCTCATCAACCAGATCGCCGCCGGCGAAGTGATCGAGCGCCCCGCCAGCGCGGCCAAGGAATTGGTCGAGAACGCCATCGACGCGGGAGCGACTCGAATCGAGATCGCAACCGCCGGCGGTGGCAAAAGCCTGCTGCGGATCACCGACAACGGCTGCGGCATGGATGCCCGGGACCTGGAGCTCGCCGTCCGGCGACACTGTACCTCCAAGATCACCGAGAGCCTCGACGATATCCGCACGCTCGGCTTCCGGGGCGAGGCGCTGCCGTCCATCGGCTCCGTCGCCAAAGTGACCATCACCAGCCGGAGGAGCGGCGATTCGCAGGGTTCGCAGGTCTCGGTCATCGGCGGAACCACCTCCCCCGTTCGCCCGGCTGCCGCCAACCAGGGGACCGTCGTGGAGGTGCGCGACATCTTCTTCGCGACGCCGGCGCGCCTGAAATTCCTGAAGTCGGAGCGGGCGGAAGCCGGAGCGATCACCGAGATGGTGAAGCGCATGGCGATCGCCTTCCCGGCCATCCGCTTCGTGCTTTCCGGCCCGGACCGGTCGACTCTCGAGCTGCCGTCGACGGGGGAGGATGCGCTGGCCCGGATTGCCCAGATCCTCGGGCGCGATTTCAAGGACAATGCGATCGAGATCGACGCGAGGCGCGACGAAGTGTCGCTGACCGGCTTTGCCGGCGTACCCACCTTCAACCGCGGCAACTCCGCCCATCAGTATGCCTTCGTCAACGGCCGGCCCGTCCAGGACAAGCTGATCCTGTCGGCCATCCGCGGCGCCTATGCCGAGACCGTGCCGTCGGGCCGCTATCCCGTCGCCGTTCTCTCCATCGACCTCGACCCGGCCTTCGTCGACGTCAACGTGCACCCGGCCAAGGCGGATGTCCGCTTCCGCGATCCTGGGCTCGTGCGCGGCCTGATCGTCGGCGCCATCCGTGAGGCGCTTGCCCGCGAAGGCAGCCGTGCCGCAACCACCAGCGGAAGCGGTCTCGCCAGTGCCTTCCGTGCAGGCTATCCGGCTGCAGCCGCAGCGCAGCCCTGGTCTGCCGAGACCTCGCCTTCGCGCCCGCTGTGGCAGTCCGGCGGCCTGTCCGAGGCGCCGCAGGCGCATTTCGGGACCATGACGATGCCATCGGCCCGCACGGAGCCGGCGGCCGAGGCTATCAGCGTGTCGCCCATGCAGGACGGCGGGCCACACCACCGGCTGGGGGCTGCGAGGGCGCAACTGCACGAGAACTACATCGTGGCGCAGACGGACGACGGGCTCGTCATCGTCGACCAGCATGCGGCGCACGAACGGCTGGTGTTTGAGGCGATGCGCAAGGCGCTCGACGCCGGACGGCTGCCCTCGCAATCCTTGCTCATCCCGGAGATCATCGACCTGCCGGAAGAGGACTGCGACCGGCTGATGGCACATGCGACCGAGCTCGACCGCTTCGGCCTTGCCATCGAGCGCTTCGGGCCCGGCGCCATTGCCGTTCGCGAAACGCCGGCCATGCTGGGCGAGATCGATGCGGTGGGGCTGATCCGCGATCTGGCTGACGAAGTCGCGGAATGGAGCACGGCGGGGGGCTTAAGGGCAAAGCTCGAACATGTCGCTGCCACCATGGCCTGCCATGGCTCGGTGCGATCCGGGCGGCGCCTGCGTCCGGAGGAGATGAACGCGCTGCTTCGGCAGATGGAGACAACACCGGGTTCCGGACAGTGCAATCACGGCCGGCCGACCTATATCGAACTCAAGCTGACCGACATCGAGCGGCTGTTCGGTCGGAGTTGACCCGCGATCGCAAGCCGGCAAGAGGCTGGTGCTGGCGCGGCACCCGCTGTAAAGCGAAGCGCATTATTTTCGGCAGGAGACGAAAGATGAACCGGTTCGAGGGAAGCGGCAGCCGTGAAGCCAAGATCCGTTATCTCGATGGCGACTATCAGTTGCAGACGTCGGGATCGCATGTGATCTGCGCCGTGACCGGCGTGCAGATCCCGCTCGACGAGCTGCGCTACTGGAGCGTGGCGCGGCAGGAGGCCTATGTGGATGCCGCCGCATCGATGGAGGCCGACAAGCGGGCGGGCACGCTGCCGAACCAGCGCCGGGCCTGAGCCTGCGGCCCTACAGGTTCTCCCGACCGTCCCGCAGCCGTCTCTGGCGGTAGGCGGCGACAGCCTGATCGATAAGGGTGGCGGGGGCGTGAGGATCGTCAAACGCCATGTCGACCTCCACCACCTTGAGCTTCTGCAGAAGCGCATCTGCGGGACCATGGCCGCCGAGCAGCCGCACCGCATCCTTGGCGGTGGTTACCGGCAGGAGGCCCTGACGCTCGGCATCGACAGCCAGATCGGCAATCTCGTCGTCGCTGAAATAGTGATGATCGGGGAACGATCGCCTGACGGCGATGGTCGCGCCGAGAGCCTCCAAGGTCCTGTAGAACTTCCCCGGATCGGCAATGCCTGCGAAAGCCAGTACCCGCGTTCCCGCCAGGTCCGGCGTCGGACGCGGCACGAGTGACGCAACGTAGACAGGCTTTCCCGCCCGGGCGGCCTGGCGCACGAGAAGATCGGCCGCATCGCCATCGCCGACCTTGAGGATGGCGGAGAGCTGGCGCATCTGCTCGTCGATCGGCGCTCGTACCGGTCCGCCCGGCACCAGATGTCCGTTGCCGATGCCGCGGACGCTGTCGATGACGATCAGCGCGACGTCGAGCTCGATGCGCGCGCTCTGGAAGCCATCGTCCATGATGATCAGGTCGACGCCTTCGCTGATCAGCCTCTGGGCACCTTCGAAGCGGCGCCGGGAGATGACCGTCATGGCTTCGCGCGCCAGCAAGAGGGCCTCGTCACCCACGGCCCCCGCCCGGTGATGATGGGAATCCACGATCGTCGTGACATCGAGCGAGCCGCCGTAGCCGCGGCTGAGGAAGCCGGGCGTGAAGCCGCGTTCCTTTGCGACCCGCGCCAGCGCGATTGCCGTCGGCGTCTTTCCCGCCCCGCCGACCGTGAAGTTGCCGACACAGATGACCGGCGCCGGCACACTGACCCGCTTGCCCTTCGCCAGTGTTCGACCGGAGACCTTGCCATAAAGATAGGAGGCCGGCGCAAGGGCCCAGGCACGCCAATCGGTTTTCGTCCACCAGAACGGCGGTGCTTCCGACACCATGGATTGGGTCCCCCGGAAATTACGCAACAGCAGGGCACAAAATGGGAGTTTTCTGAAAAAGGCAAGGGCAGGCGGAGGAGCAGCTGCTCTCAGGCGGGCGGCAGCAATGTCGTCAGTGCGGCAATGCTGCTGAGGCAGATGTCCGCATGCGGCTCCAGGCTCTCCCTGGTTCCCGTCCCGGTCAGGACACCGATCTTCAACAGCGCGCCGGCCCCCGCCCCCATCATCATGTCGTGATTGTTGTCGCCGATCATGGCAATGCGGGCCGGGGGAAGGCCTGTCGCCGCACAGAAGCCCAGCACCATCCCCGGCTCCGGCTTCGAGCCGAAACCGCTGTCGTAACCCGCGACGAGATCCACATATTCGGTGATGTCGAAACGCGTCATCGTCTGGCGGATCGACAACTCGTTGTCGCTGGAGGCGATGCCGAGCTTCAGGCCCCTGCCCTTCAGGGCCGAGAAAAGGACGCGAAGATCCGTCACCGGAACGGCATAGTCGGTTGCCCGCACGAAGAGCGCATCGAGCAGTTCCGTCAGGTCGTCGACCGCCAGCGGAGAGCCGGCGGCGACGAAACCCGCCGCGATCTCTGCGGCATTGCCGGCGGCAAACAGGCTGTCGGCGAGCGTGTGGCCCGACAGGGGATCCATGCCGGCGGCTTTCAGAAGGGGAAGTTCGAGATGCGGTCTGCCGGCCGCCGCGATACGGGCCGCCTCCCGGTTCACCGGTCCCCAGCTCTCGTCATAGCGGATGAGGGTGCCATCCTTGTCGAAGAGGATTCCGGCGATCTCACCGAAACGATCGAGGCTCATTGCGCCGCCACGTTGCGGGGCTGGAGCCGGGCGCTGACGGTCAGGGGATTGATGTAGGGTTCCAGGGCCTTCACGGTGGCCGAAAGGGCGCCACGCATCTCCTGCACCGTCTCCTGGCCGGCGTCGATCATCTTCTTGCGCGCGACGTCGTTGCTCAGCAGATAATGCACGGCCTTGGCCAGCATTTCGGTGTCCCGCACGAGGCGGGCGCCGCCCCTGCGCACGAGGTTGGCATAGGCATCGCGAAAATTGTCGACGCGGCTTCCGGACAGGACGGCACAGCCGACCATGGCCGGCTCGAGCGGGTTCTGTCCTCCCTCGCCGGTCAGCGAGCGGCCGACGAAGGCAACCTCCGTCAGGCGCAGATAGAGTCCCATCTCGCCCATGCTGTCACCCAGGAGAATGTCGGTCTCCGGGGTGATCGCGTCGTTGCGCGACCGCCGCGCCACGACGAGGCCCTGCGCCTTCAGCATCTCCTCGATCCCGTCTGCCCGTTCGGGGTGGCGGGGCACGATGATCGTCAGCTGACCGTTGCGCGCCTTCAGCGCCTTGTGGATCTTGGCCGCTGCCTTCTCTTCGCCTTCGAAGGTCGAAATGGCCGCCCAGGTCCTGCGGCCGCCGATCTCCTGCCGGTAGCGCTCAACGAGGTCTGCATCAAAGGGCGGCGGATCGGTGTCGCCCTTCAGGTTGCCTGAGACGAGCACCGGCCAGGCGCCGAGGTCGCGGAAGCGTTCGGCATCCAGATCGCTTTGCGCGACCACAAGGGACATCTGACCGAACAGTGTCTCGGCAATGCGGTCATAGCGCCGCCAGCGATCGAACGAGCGGTCGGAAATCCGGGCGTTGACGCGGATCTGCGGGATCTTGCGACGGGCAAGCTCCATCACGGTCGTCGGCCAGATCTCCGATTCCGCCGTGATGCAGGCGTCCGGCCGCCAGTATTGCAGGAAACGCTTGATCGGGAACTTCAGATCGATCGGTACGTACTGGTGGATGACCTGGTCGCCAAGCCGCGTGCGCACCAGTTCGGCGGAGGTCACGGTGCCGGTGGTCAAGAGCACGTGGATTTCACGCCGGCAGAACTCGCGCATGAGCGGGATCATCGCCAGCGTTTCGCCCACGCTGGCCGAATGCACCCAGACCAGGGGCCCGCGCGGCCTTGGGGCGCTCGGATAGCCGAACCGCTCGTTGCGGCGGCGCCGATCTTCCTTGCCCTTGTAGGCACGGTAGGCAAGGTAGGGCGAGGCAAGCGGATACAGCACGATGCCGGCAACCCGGTAGCCTGCCAGAGCCACACGCGCCAAGCCCTTGCTCATGCCGTATGCCTTCGATGGGTGGTGGCTGCCTGCAACAAGCTGTATGTCCTCCGCGCAATCATCCGTCACCGGATCATTGCTTTCGAATTGCGTCAAAACCGGGTTTTACAGGACACGGCAACGAGATCGAAACCGTCGTTCGCAGCCGTTTCTATCCGTCAATGATGCTATTCGCCTTTGACATCCGGGTCGAGCAGCTTGTGCATGTGGACAATGAAGTAGCGCATCTGGGCGTTGTCGACCGTCTGCTGCGCCTTGCCGCGCCACGCCGCAAGGGCGCTGGCGTAGTCGGGATAGATCCCGACGACATCGAGGTTCGCGAGGTCCTTGAACTGCACCCCGGCCAGGCTCGAAAGCTCGCCGCCGAACACGAGATGGAGCAATTGCTTCTTTTCGCTTGTTTCCGTCATTCTTTCACCCTTTTACCGGTCCCCCCGGCAACCCTGATTGCGACACGCAAGCGGAAAGGTCAACCCGTTGGATCGTCCGGCATGAACATCCGCAACTTGTCCAGCGCATGCTCGGCGCCGGCGCGCAACACGCCGTGCTTGACGCTTTCCCTGTTGTAGACGAGGCGGCGCCCCTGCGCGTCGACCAGACGACCGCCGGCACGTTCCAGGATCACGTCCGCTGCCGCGAGATCCCAGTCGTGGGAATTGCGCTTGACGATCGTTCCGTCGATCGTGCCGTCGGCGGTCATGGCCAGCCGATAGGCGAGCGACGGGACGTGGCGCACCCGGCGGACGGAATTCTTGTGTTCCGGCTGGACCAGCTTCAGCACATCTTCGGCAACGGCGAGCTTCAGGGGCTCGACGGCCGACGGATGCGACACGGAGATCGGTTTTCCGTTCTTCAGCGCCGGCTCATCCACGGATGCCGTAAACTCCTCGTCGAAGGCCGGCGCCACCAGAACGCCGGCCACCGGCTGCCCGCGATGCACGACGGCAACGGAGACGCACCAGGTCTTCTCGCCCGCGATGAAGGCACGGGTGCCGTCGATCGGATCGACGACGAAAAGCGTGTCGCAGGAGAGCCTTGCCACATCGTCGTCGGTCTCTTCCGACAGCCAGCCATAGCCGGGGCGGGCCGCCATCAGCATACCCTGGAGCTTGTCGTTGGCGGCATAATCCGCGGCACTGACGGGGGAGCGCCCCTCGTGCTTCCACCAGACCTCCGGCGACTGGCCGAAATAGCCGAGCGCCACCTTGCCCGCCTCCCTAGCAGCCAGCCGGATCAGCGCCAGGTCCTCCCGCCAACGGTCAGCATGCATCTCCATCGGCATCACTGGCCTGCCAGGGTCATGCCCTCAATGGCGATCGTCGGCGAGGCAACCCCGAATTTCCGGTCGATGTCGTTTGCCGGCGTGAGCCGCATGAACATGTCCTTGAGATTGGAGGCGATCGTCACCTCGGAGACCGCATAGGCGAGTTCGCCATTCTCGATCCAGAAGCCGGTTGCGCCACGGCTGTATTCGCCGGTGACCATGTTGACGCCCTGGCCGATGAGCTCGGTCACGTAGAACCCGTTGCCGATGCCGCGGATCAGATCCTCGGGGGAGACATCGCCCGGCTCGAGCGCCAGGTTCGTCGAACTCGGACCGACGGAGGTGCCGCCGCGGGCGCCACGGCCGTTCGTCTCCAGCCCCAGTTCCCGGCCGGTGGACGTGGAGAGGAACCAGTGATTCAGCACGCCGTCCTCGATCATCACGAGGCGCTTGCCCGACACACCTTCGCCATCGAAGGGACGCGAGGAGGAACCGCGCACGATCATCGGGTCATCGGTGATGCTCAGGCCGGACTTCAGCACCTGCTTGCCCATCTTGTCGCGCAGAAAGCTCGTCTTGCGGGCAACCGACGCGCCGTTGATGGCGCCGGCAATATGCCCGACAAAGCCGCGGGCAAGGCGGGGATCGAACACTACGGTGAGGTCCTTGCCGGTCGGCACCTGGCGCGGATTGACACGCTTCACCACGCGCTCGCCGGCGCGACGGCCGATGTCCTTCGGATCGTCGAGGTCGGCGAAGAAGAGACGGCTGTCGAAGTCGTAGTCGCGCTCCATCTTCGTGCCTTCGCCGGCGATGACGCTGACGGAACGGCCGAAGCGGGTCGCCATGTAGCTGCCGGAGAAGCCGTGGGAGGTGACGAGCACCAGGCCGCCCATGCCTGCCGACGCCCCGGCGCCGGAGGAATTCTTGACGCCGTCGACATCGAGCGCCGCCTGCTCCATGTCGAGTGCGGCATCGCGCAGCGCGTCCGTCGGCACTTCCGTGGCATCGTAGAGATCAAGATCCGGATAGTGGCGCGCCAGGTTCCTCTCGTCGGCGAGGCAGGCGTAGGGATCTTCGGGCGACACCCTGGCCATGGCGACGGCCCGTTCGGCGAGCGTCTTGATGTCAAAGCCCGGGTTCGCCGAGACGCTGGCGACGCGGTTGCCGACGAAGACCCTCAGGGAAAAGTCGTCGCTTTCCGACGCTTCCGTTCCCTCCACCTTGCCGAGGCGGACGCTCACCGACTTCGAGCGGGAGCGGACAACGACGGCGTCCGCCTGATCGGCGCCAGCGGCCTTGGCAAGCTCGATCAGCTGCGTTGCGCGGGTCAGAAGAGTTTCGGAATCAAATTCGGAGGTCATTGTGTACCTTTCGTTGCCGCTCCATTTATTGTGCGGCAAGTAAGGCATCAAGGCTCGTCTTCCGATTCTTCCGCTAACCCTCACTGCGCAAGGTGGTTTTTCATGATGGAATCAGGATCTCTGTTCACGCAGATGCTGCTGCTGCTTGCTGGCGCAGTCATCGCCGCGCCGATTTTCCGCAAGCTCGGGCTCGGCACCGTGCTTGGTTATCTGGCGGCGGGCGTGGTGATCGGCCCCATCCTGCAGCAGATCACCGAAGCCGAAGAGGTGCTGCATGTGGCGGAATTCGGCATCGTCTTCCTGCTCTTCGTCATCGGGCTGGAGCTGAAGCCGTCGCGCCTGTGGCAGATGCGCGGCGACGTCTTCGGACTGGGAACGGCTCAGGTGGTGATTTCGGGTGCGCTGTTGACCGGCTTCACGATGCTGGCCGGCATCGCCGACTGGCGCGGCAGCGTCGTGATCGGCTTTGGCCTGGCGCTGTCCTCCACGGCCTTCGCGCTGCAGATCCTCAGCGATGACGGCGACCTGAACAGTCGCTACGGGCAGCGCTCGTTCTCGATCCTGCTGTTCCAGGACCTGGCGATCGTGCCGCTGCTCGCGCTCGTCAGCATCCTGGCGTCGGGCGCCGGCGAAACGGAGGCTTCTGCGCTGACCAGTGTTGCGATCGCCATCGGCGCCGTCGGGGCGATGATTCTGGCCGGACGCTATCTCCTGACCCCGCTTTTCCAGGTGATCGGTCGCACCGGTGCGCGCGAGGTGATGATCGCCACGGCCTTGCTGATCGTGCTCGGTTCGGCGGCGGCCATGCATGCGGTCGGCCTCTCGATGGCCATGGGCGCCTTCCTGGCCGGCGTGATGCTGGCGGAATCCTCCTACCGGCACGAACTGGAGGCGGATATCGAGCCGTTCCGCGGACTGCTGCTTGCACTGTTCTTCATGGCGGTCGGCCTGTCTCTCGAGGTCGCGGTGCTCTGGGAGCAGCTTCCCTTCATTCTCGTTGCGGTGCCGGTGGTGATGGTCACCAAGGGCGTGATCACCTATGCGCTCTGCCGCGTCTTGGGCTCGCCGCGCAACGATGCGCTGCGGATCGCCTTCCTGCTTCCGCAGGGCGGCGAGTTCGGCTTCGTTTTGTTCACCACCGCCGTAGCCGTCGGCCTGTTGTCCTCGGAAACGGCATCGCTGCTGATCGCGATCGTCACGATCTCGATGGCGCTGACACCGCTCGGGGCGGCGCTTTCGCGCCGGATGATGACGGTGGAGCACGAGGAACTGGAGGAGGACTACGAGGGCGCCGGTGCGGATGTGCTGATGATCGGCTTCTCGCGCTTCGGGCAGATCTCGGCGCAGATCCTGCTGGCCGGCGGCCGCGAGGTGACGGTGATCGACGATTCCGCCGACCGCATCCGCCAGGCGGCGGCCTTCGGCTTCCGCATCTATTATGGCGACGGCACGCGCAAGGATGTGCTTCTGGCGTCCGGGATCGAGAAGGCGAAGATCGTTGCGGTGCTGACCCAGAAACGGGAGGTCACCGACAGGATCGTCGACCTCATCCGCTCCGAATTTCCCAATGTCCGCCTCTTCGTCCGCTCCTATGACCGCATCCACACCATTTCGCTGCGGGCCCGCGGTGTCGACTACGAGCTGCGCGAGACGCTGGAATCCGGGCTGCTGTTCGGCCGCAAGAGCCTGGAAGCGCTCGGCATGAGCACAGCGGAAGCGATGGCGATCGAGGACGATATCCGCAAGCGGGACGAGGAGCGGCTGCTGATCCAGGCGGCCGACGGGCTGATGGCCGGACGGCACATGCTGCACAACCGGCCGGTCAAGCCGGAACCGCTCATCAAGCCGAAGCATGCTCCGGCGTCTGACCAGGACACCCAGGCGGCCGACGAGACGGCGAGCTAGCCTTCGGCGGCGAGGTAGATGGCGTCGACGGCGCGCTTCAGGTCGTCCTTCACGCTGGCAGAATGCTCCAGGATTTCCTCGGCCTTGCGGAAATCCAGAACCCGGTAGCGATTGACGGGCGGACGCAGGAAGATATGCGGCGGTTGCAACCGGAGCTTCATGGCAATGGCCGACTGCATCATCAGCTGGCTGGCGCCGAACATGCTGTCGATGCGGGTGGGCGCCTGGGAATCGTCGCCTTCCGGCGCGCCGACGACGTCGACGCCGATGACGACATCGGCCAGGTCCATCAGGTGGTCATAGGGAACCGGGTTGAAGACGCCGCCGTCGATCATGATGCGACCGTTGATGCGCACCGGCATGAAAATGCCCGGCAGAGCAGCAGAGGCGGCGATCGCGTTGGCAAGATCGCCGGATTCCAGCACGACCTCGGCCTGGCCGTAGTAATCGGTGGCCATGACCTTCAGGGGGATCTTCAGGGTGTCGAAATCGTCCGGGATGGCTGGCGGCAGCAGCGCCTTCAGCACCAGCTCAAGATTGAACTGGCCGAGCTTGAAGCCTCCCAGCGTATCGCGCATCGATGCCGGACCGAGGCTCCAGAGCTTGTTGGTGAGCGTGCCGCGGGGGCCGATGGTTTCCACCGTATAGTCATGGATCTCGCGGCCCGACATGCCGGCTGCCATTCCCGCGCCCATGATGGCCCCGATCGAGGAGCCGGCGATCGCCACCGGACGGATCCCGAGCTCATCGAGCGCCTCGATGACGCAGATATGCGAAATCCCGCGCGCGCCACCGCCACCGAAGGCGACGGCAAAGGTGAGATCACTCTTGCCTCTGATCAGATCGGCATCCGGAAGGGCAAGCCTCGTGTTCATCCGCGTGCCCCGTTCAATCCGGCTGATAGCGCAGGAAATGCATGCGCGTGTCGCCGAAGACGCGCTGCTCGAGAAGCTTGAAGACCGGGTCGGCCTTCGGCATCACGTCGGCGCGCTCCTCGAGGATGACCAGGGCTCCCGGCTCCAGCCAGCGGCCGGCATGCGCCGCAAGCAGGGCGGCCTCGCCGAGGCCGGCGCCATAGGGCGGATCGGCAAAGAGCAGCTGAAACGGCTCGATGGTGCCGACCGGGCCAAGCCTGGTGGCATCGCGCCGCAGGATGCGGGCGCGGCCATGCAGCCCGAGCGCGTCGATGTTCTCCCAGAGCAGTCCCCTGCCCTCGATGCTGTTCTCCACGAAGAGGGCCGACTTGCAGCCGCGCGACAGCGCCTCGATGCCAACGGCACCAGTGCCGGCGAAGAGATCGATCACCCGCGTCTGCTGCAAGGCCTCGGGATAGACGTGGCCGATGATGTTGAACAGGCTTTCGCGCGTCCGGTCGATGGTCGGCCGGATATCGTTCGATTTCGGGGCGGCCAGAGTGCGGCCGCGGAATTCACCTCCGACAATGCGCATGGCGGCTTATCCCCGAGGTGTGCGGGGCTTGCCCCCCGGTGGGCGGCCCCCTGGGGGACGGCCTCCCGGCTTGCCACCACCGCCGCTCGGCTTGCCGCGGCTGCCAGCGGGCCTGCCACCGGCAGGCTTGCCGCCAAAGGGTTTGCTGCCGCCGGGCTTGCCGCCGAAGGGCTTGCCACGCGGCTTGTCGCCAAAGGGCCGGTCGCCGGCAGGCCGTTCGCCGCGCGGCCTGTCGCTCCTGGGCGCGTCATTGCGCGGCCTGTCGCTTCTCGGCCGATCGCTCGGGGCACCCTCGCTGCGCGGTCTGTCGCTGCGGGGCCTGTCGCTGCGAGGTCCATCGCTTCTCGGCGCATCGCTGCGAGGCCTTGCGCTGCGGGGACGATCACCGTCCGGGCGTGCGCCGCGCTCGCCGCGTGGCTTGTCGGAGAAGGGGCGCTCGGCGCGAGGCGGACGGTCGCCGTAGGGACGGTCGCTGCGGGGACGGTCGCTGCGGGGACGCTCGGATCTGGCATCACCCGAAAACGACTTGGCGCGGGGGCGATCGCCCTCCTCGCGAGGCTTGCGGTCGCCGCGCGGCCGGTCGCCAAAGCCGCGGTCACCAGCAGCGTCGCTTCTCGGACGCCCGCCTGCTGGACGGCCACCTGTCGGACGGTCGCTCCTGGGGCGATCTCCCTGCGGGCGGTCGCCTCTGGGCCTGTCGCCTTGCGGACGGTCTCCTCTCGGGCGATCACCGCCGCGGTCGGGCCGGTCGCCGAAGGAGCGCTTGCCGCCCTCTTCACGCGCTGGCGCATCTTCGCCACGGATCCAGTCCCTGTCCTCGGCAACACGATTGACCACGATCGGCCGGTCGTTCTGCGGCTTCGGCTTCTCGAACAGCCGCTCGGCATCTGCCCGTGCGGACGTCCTCTTGCCCTTGGCATCGGTGGTCGGGCGAGCGCCCGGAGCCATCCAGACGTTGGCGGTGCGGGTGGTGCCCAGCGGCGGACGCTTCTTCGGCTTTTCCTCGTCGAAGCTGCGGTCGTCGCGCGCGCCGCCACGGGCCGGCTTGCCGGCAAAGCCACGATCATCGCGTCTGGTATCGGGTCGGCCTGGCGCCTTGTCGCGCCTTGGCTCTTCGCGCCGCGCATCGGGGCGCCGGGCGTCGGGCCGCACATCACGCGAACGGGCTTCCTGCGGGCGGGCTTCCTTGGACCAGCCGCCCTTTTCACGCTTCTCCGGCTTGTCGGCGTGATCGGCGGAGGACTCCTCGCTGCCGGTCTCATTGTAGATCGGCGCGTCGAAATTCGCCTTGGAATCCTCGATCAGGCGCGGACCGAGCTGGTCGCGAAGCGTGCGGCCGCGCACTTCCACCACCTGGCCTTCGGGAAGATCGCCGAGCTGGAACGGACCATAAGAAATACGGATGAGGCGGTTCACCTCGAGGCCAAGGGCGCCCATGACGTTCTTGATCTCGCGGTTCTTGCCTTCCCGCAGGCCCATGGTGATCCAGACGTTGTGGCCCTGCTGGCGGTCGAGGGTCGCCTCGATCGCGCCGTAGAGGACGCCGTCGACGGCGATGCCGTCCTTCAGCTTGTCGAGATCGCCCTGCTCGATCTCGCCATAGGCGCGCACGCGGTAGCGGCGCAGCCAGCCCGTGGTCGGCAGTTCCAGAACGCGGGACAGGCCGCCGTCGTTGGTGAGAAGCAGCAGGCCCTCGGTGTTGATATCGAGACGGCCGATCGACAGGACGCGCGGCAGGCCTTCCGGCAGATTGTCGAAGACGGTGGCGCGGCCTTCCGGATCGGAGTTGGTCGTCACCAGGCCGGACGGCTTGTGGTAGAGCCAGAGGCGCGTGCGCTCGATGCCGCGGATCGGGTGGCCGTCGACCTCGATGCGGTCGTCGAGCGTGGCGTTGACCACCGGCGTTTCCAGCACCTGACCGTTCAGCCGCACGCGGCCTTCCATGATCATGCGCTCGATATCGCGGCGCGAGGCAACGCCTGCTCGGGCAAGGATCTTAGAGATGCGTTCCGGCTTTGCCGAGCTGTCCGTTGTCGAGGAGGCTGCGCGCGCCGGGGCTGCCTTCATCGGCTTGGCGGGCTTTTCCGCAGCGGAGGCGTCGCCTGCGCCTTTCCTCGGCTTCACGCCGCCCTTCGCCGAAAAGCCGGACGGGGCTTCGGCTCGGGGTTTTGTTTCGCGTACGAAGGGCTTGGCTCCGCCGCGCTTCGGCTTGTCTTTGGGTGTCATTTGTTGTTTGCCTGAAGCGAGATGTCGAACGGAAATGATCCGGACATTCATATTGGTTGAAGTGCGTCTCGGGCTTCCCCGTGATCGGGGAGCGCAGATTTGTCCGCTTCCTACCAGTTCACGGGACCCGGGTTAAGAGGGAATCGCCGAAAATGGCTAAGAGCGACGGTTTCATGGCGGAGGCATTGCGGGAGGCACGAAGTGCCGCCGAGCGCGGGGAGATCCCGGTCGGCGCCGTTCTCGTGGTCGATGGCGCCGTGATTGCCCGCTCCGGCAACCGGACCCGTGCCGATAACGACGTGACGGCCCATGCGGAGATCGCCGTGATCCGCGAGGGCGCGAGACTTCTCGGGCAGGAGCGGCTGAGCGGGGCCGATCTCTACGTCACGCTCGAGCCCTGCACCATGTGTGCAGGTGCGATCTCGTTTGCCCGCATCCGCAGGCTCTACTACGGGGCGGAGGATCCCAAGGGCGGCGCCGTGGACAACGGCGTGCGCTTCTTTCGCCAGCCGACCTGTCATCACGTGCCGGAGGTCTACTCGGGACTGGCGGAAACGGAGGCGGCGAGACTGCTGACCGACTTCTTCCGACCGCGACGGCCGACCTAGAGGGCAGTCAGCCTACTGGAAGGGCTTCCACCAGCTCGACGTCTGCTTGCCGGACTGGGCTTCCTTCTTGCGCCGGCGTTCCTTCTGGACCTCGGGCTCGCCGAGGTCGTTCAGAACAGCGGTATCGACGGCGCGGTATTCTGTCGGCGGATCGGTGAGCGAGCGGCGCCCTGCCGTCACGTCAACCGTTTCCTGGGCCTGCTTGGCCTGGCGGAACGCTTCCCACTTTTCCGATTCCGTCATCTGGCCAGCCTGGCCACGGCCGGCGAGCAAGGGCGAACGGTAGCGGGGATTGTTTTCGTTGTCGGTGGCTTCCTGGCGCAGGCGTGCGCGCGTTTCCTCAGGCGATTCCACCCAGCCGGGGTTGTTTTCGCGGTTGGCCAGCGAGGTCTGCGGCGGCGGCAGGGATCCGTCTTGGCCCGCGACCACGAGCTTGGGGCGCGGGTTATACGCGACCTTGGGCTTGTCGTCATTGCTCCCCAGCGATATGGCCGAGGTCAGATCGTCACCCAACTGTTCCATGGCCGGCGTGCCGGTCCCATAGGTCGGGCTGCCCATGCAGCCAGAGAGCATTGCCACTCCGGCCATCATGCCGGCCACGCTCAAAGCGGCGCGATACCCATGCGTCGTCTTCATAAAAGCCCTTCCCGCAGCACCGCACTTCGGCGCCTTCAGATTCCCGCTCGATCAAGGCCTGACGGAACAATCCGGCCAATTTCGGGCAGATGTACCGGATGACGCGCCAAAGCGCAATCATCCGGCCCGATGCGGGGCGTCAGCCGAGACGGCCGAGCGCCGCCAGTTCCTTCAGCGCTGCCGCGTCGCGTGCGGAGACATCCGGATAGTCCGGGTCGGATCCGACATCGCTGGTGATCTTCCAGGAGCGGGCGCATTTGGTGCCCTCGGCAAGCTTCGGCTCGACGGCCACCTTCGTGCCATCGTCGAGGCGGAAGGCATCGGCCGGACCTTCGTCCCCCACCACCGAGATATCGGAGGTGATGCAGATCTCGGCGAAATCGAGATCGCCGAGGGCCGCCAGCAGCTCCGGATCGGCGACATGGACAACGGGGGCGGCTTCCAGCGAGGAGCCGATGCGCTTTTCCTTGCGCTCCACTTCCAGCGCGCCGGTGACGGCACGGCGGACGGTGCGAACCTTCCTCCACTTTTCGGCAACCGCGTCGTTGGACCAGTCCGCAGGGATTTCCGGGAACTGCTCCAGGTGGACGGAGACGGCGTTTGGATCACGCGAGAGCCAGGCCTCTTCCGTGGTGAAGGGCATCATCGGGGCAAACCACAGGACCAGGCAGTCGAAGAGCTTGCGGATGACGTAGAGAGCCGAGCGGCGCTTCAGGCTGGACGGGGCATCGCAATAGAGCGCGTCCTTGCGGATGTCGAAGTAGAAGGCCGACAGTTCGACATTGGCGAAATCCGACAGGGAGCGGACGATGCGCTTGAAGTCGAATTCGTCGTAGCCCTTGCGCACCAGCTGGTCGAGCTCGGAGAGCCGGTGAAGCATCAGACGTTCGAGTTCCGGCAGATCGGCATAGGCGATCTCGTCACCATGGTCATGGGCGAGCGTGCCGAGCATCCAGCGGACGGTGTTGCGGATCTTGCGGTAGCTGTCGATGTTGGTCTGGATGATCGTCTTGCCGAGACGCTGATCTTCCCAATAGTCGGTGTTCATCACCCAGAGGCGCAGGATATCGGCGCCGGACTGGTTCATGACGTCCTGCGGGAAGACCTGGTTGCCGAGCGACTTCGACATCTTGCGGCCGTCCTCGGCCATGGTGAAGCCATGGGTGACGACGGCATTGTAGGGCGCGCGTCCGCGGGTGGCGCAGCTTTCGAGAAGCGACGAGTGGAACCAGCCGCGATGCTGGTCTGAGCCTTCGAGATAGACGTCGGCCGGCCATTTCAGGTCCGGACGGTCTTCCAGGGTGAAGGTGTGGGTGGAGCCCGAGTCGAACCAGACGTCGAGGATGTCGGTGACCATCTGCCACCTGTCGCCGTCATGCCCGTTGCCGAGGAAGCGGTCCTTGGCGCCTTCGGCGAACCAGGCATCGGCCCCTTCGGCCTCGAAGGCCTCCAGGATGCGGGCGTTGACGGCATCGTCCTGCAGCACATTGCCGTCGACATCGGCGAAGACGCAGATCGGCACGCCCCAGGCGCGCTGGCGCGACAGCACCCAGTCCGGGCGTTGCTCGATCATGGCGCGCAGACGGTTCTGGCCGCCGGCGGGCACGAAGCGGGTCTGGTCGATAGCCGAGAGCGCGCGGGTGCGCAGCGTCGTGCCGTCGCCGAGCTCCTTGTCCATGTAGACGAACCACTGCGGCGTGTTGCGGAAGATGACCGGCTTCTTGGAGCGCCAGGAATGCGGGTATTCGTGCTTGATGCGGCCGCGGGCAAACAGATTGTTGGCCTTGATCAGGGCGTCCATGACGCGCTTGTTGGCGTCGCCCTTCTTGCCGTTGTCGTCGAGTACGCGGGCGGCACCGCCCTCAGCCGAGGGGCCGAAGCCGGGCGCGTCTTCGGTGTAGAAACCGGCGTCGTCGACCGGGAACGGGATCTTTGTGTCGATACCCAAAGCTTCCAGCGCGCGGGCATTGTCGGTCCAGGCCTCGAAGTCCTCACGCCCGTGGGACGGTGCGGTGTGAACGAAGCCGGTTCCGGCGTCGTCGGTAACGTGATCGCCGCTGAGGAGAGGAACTGGAAACTCATAGCCGCCCCCTACTTGCCGCAGCGGGTGCATACATAGAAGCTTTGCGAGTTCATCGGCTGCGACATCGCGGAGCTTCTTGTATTCGACCTTGGCCTTCTTGAAGGAATCTTCTGCCAGTTTCTCAGCGAAAATCAGCTTCTCGCCAGGGCGTGGGCCGAAGTCGTTTTCAGCGGCCGTAACCTCATAAAGTGCGTACTGGACCCGAGGGGAATAGGCGATGGCCCGATTGCCGGGAATGGTCCAGGGTGTGGTGGTCCAGATCACCACAAAAGAACCCTGAAGGTCGCCCAGGATGCCCCCTTCAGCATTCTGCGCGATGACGGCCTGACGAAAGGCCTCGCCCTTTTCAAGAGCAACGCCTGGCTCAACCACCCGCACCACCGGGAACTTCACCCAGATCGTGTCGCTCTCGACCTCGGCATATTCCACCTCGGCTTCCGCCAGCGCCGTGCGCTCGACGACCGACCACATGATCGGCTTGGAGCCGCGATAGAGCTGGCCGGACTTGGCGATCTTCAGGAGTTCGCCGGCGATGCGGGCTTCGGCGTGGAAGGCCATGGTCGTATAGGGGTTGTCGAAATCGCCCTCGATGCCGAGACGGCGGAATTCGTCCGACTGGATGTCGATCCAGCCCTGCGCGAACTCGCGGCATTCGCGGCGGAATTCGTTGACCGGGACCTCGTTCTTGTCCTTGCCCTTCTCGCGGTATTTTTCCTCGATCTTCCATTCGATCGGCAGGCCGTGGCAATCCCAGCCGGGCACGTAGTTCGAGTCATAGCCGCGCATCTGGAAGGAACGGGTGATGACGTCCTTCAGCACCTTGTTTAGCGCATGGCCGATATGGATGTTGCCGTTGGCATAGGGCGGGCCGTCGTGGAGGACGAATTTCTCGCGGCCGGCGGCGGAGGCGCGCAGCTTCTTGTAGAGACCCATCTCCTTCCACTTCGCCGCCATTTCCGGCTCCTTCTGCGGCAGTCCGGCACGCATCGGGAATTCGGTTTCGGGCAAATAGAGGGTCTTGGAGTAGTCGAGCTTGTCTGCGGTATCGGTCATGGATCAACCATCGGATAGGGCGACCGGCGTGGTCGCGAAAACTTCTGTCATGGAGTGGCGGCAAACGCGCAAGGGGTGCATCCCAGCGCCAAAAACCCGGACCTTCCCGCGGCTGTTCAAGCTGCCGGGAGGGCCGGGCCGATAATTCGAATGATCCGGGCCACCGAAGAATACGTCATTGTGCCGCGTTCTTTAGGGGGTTTTTGCCGCAAAAGAAAGAGGCTCGCGGCAGGTGAGCGGGGAGCCTCTATTCGCTTTCTGCAGCCACGACAGCACGCAGCGCGTCATTGATGCGATCCTGCCAGCCGGCGCCGTCCTTCTGGAAATGTTCCAGCACGGCGCTGTCCAGCTTGATCGAGACGAGCTCCTTGACCTCCGGCAGCGCGCGACGTTCCTGTGCGGGAGCCGCAGGCTTCTTCATCGGCTTGAACAGTGCCTCCGCGGCTTCCATCGGATTTACGGGGCGGCGCGGTGGGCTTGCCATCTGAAGTGTCTTTCCTGTTGGTGTCGACGTTCGACTGCGGGAGACTAGGCGCCATAACGACGGGAGCGTCAAGGCAAAGCGGTGAGGCCGGCGGATTGCCCGAACCCGGCTCGCCGCCGCCGTCAGAATGCGATCTTTGCATCCAGTTCGCCGAGCGGCCGGACGCCGGCGAGGAGCGCCCTCGCCTCCTCCTCGTCGCGCTTCATCTGTTCGACCAGCGGTTCGAGGCCGTCGAACTTCAGCTCCTCGCGCAGATAGCCGAAGAAGGAGACCGAGCAGGTCTGGCCGTAGAGGTCGCCGGAAAAATCGAACACATAGGTTTCCAGGAGCGGCGCGCCGTTCTCGGTCACCGTCGGGCGGCGACCGTAGCTGGCGACGCCGTCGCGGATCGTGCCGTCCTCGCTGCGCAGGCGAACGGCATAAATGCCGGCCTTCAGCTCCGTTTCCGGTGGCAGCGCCATGTTGGCGGTCGGGTAGCCCAGCGTTCGGCCAAGCTTTTCGCCGCCGATGACCTGCGCCTCGACCGTGTGGCGATAGCCGAGAAGACCGGCGGCGGCGGCAACGTCGCCTTCTGCCAGCAGCGTCCGGATGCGGCTCGAGGAGATGACATCGAAGTTCTCGTCCCGGAAGGCGTCGACGAGGCTGACCGTGAAGCCGTGGCGCTCGCCCGCCGCCATCAGGTAGGCGGGTCCGCCCTCGCGGCCCTTGCCGAAGTGGAAGTCGAAGCCGGTGACGACGGCATCCGCATGCAGCCAGTCGACGAGCACCGATTGCACGAACTCTTCCGCCGAACGGTTGGAGAACTCGCGATCGAAGGGGTATTCGATGACGCAGCGAAAGCCGATCGCCTCCAGAAGACGCGCCTTCAGCGGTGCCGGCGTCAGCCGGGAGACCGGCCGTTCCGGCTGAAAGACGGTGCGCGGATGCGGCTCGAAGGTCAGCACCAGCGCCGGGACGTCGCGGCTCTCGGCAAGCGACAGCGCGCGTTCCAGCACGCTGCGATGGCCGCGATGGACGCCGTCGAAGTTGCCGATGGCGACGACGCCGCCCTTCAGCGTCTCGGGCAGCGGTTCCCTGTTCTCGTTGCGGTGAAACACGGTCATGGCGGGATCCTAGGCGAGCCGCGGCATCCACCATCCGGGGGCAGCACCTTCGTTCTTCAGCCAGGCGTTCATGATCGCTTCGTCGATCTGGCCATTCACCGTGTACTCGTGCACGTGAATGCCGGCGCTGATGTAGAGGAGATCGAGGCCCTGCGAGATGGCGCCGCGCACGTCTGTCGGCATGCCGTCGCCGATGGCGATGACGCGGTCTCGCGCAAAGTCGCCGCGGGTTTCCTTGGCCGCTTCCAGTGCCGCCTCGTAGATCGGGCGGTGCGGCTTGCCGGCGATGCGGGTGGCGCCGCCCAGCTGCTCGTAATAGGCGGCAACGGCGCCGGCGCAGGGTATGATGCGATGGCCGCGCTCGACGACGAGGTCGGGATTGGCGCAGATGAAAGGCACGCCGCGCGCCTGGAAAGCCGACAGCATGTCGTGGTAATCTTCCGGCACTTCCTTCTCGTCATCGAAGAAGCCGGTGCAGACGATGGCATCCGCCTCGTCCTTTCCGACAACCTGGACGTCGAGACCGTCGAAGAGCGGCATGTCTCGCTCGGGGCCGAGCAGGAATATCTTCTTGGGGCCTTCGGCAATCAGGTGCCGCGTGACATCGCCGGAGGTGACGATGCGGTCATAGGCCTCGTCGGGCACGCCGAGGATGCGAAGCTGGTCGATGACGCCCGGGGAAGGCCGTGGGGAATTGGTGATCAGCACCACCGTCACGCCGGCCTTGCGGGCATCCGCAAGCGCCGTGCAGGCACCGGAAAAGGCATCGATGCCGTTGTGGAGCACGCCCCAGACATCGGAGAGGACGACATCGTAGCTGCCGGTGATTTCGCTGAGATTGCTGATGCGCTTGGCCATGCGTGCTTCCGAACTCATATCTGGGACAGGCGCTGACATGGCAAAGCTTATCCGCGATGGCAAGGAAATTCCCTGCCGGCAGGGTGCCGCCGCCCCACGGCCATCTCGCCGATCGATGGGATTCCGGAAGACCGTTCTTGACTCCGCCTCGGGTCGAGCATATCTCAGCGCCGTTGGCACTCACTTATCGAGAGTGCTAACACCCTACACGGGTCCTTAGATCCGTCCATGTCATTTGATCGAGGGATTAGACAATGGCAAGCACCAATTTTCGTCCGCTTCACGACCGCGTCGTCGTTCGTCGCGTTGAGTCTGAAGCCAAGACCAAGGGTGGCATCATCATTCCGGACACCGCCAAGGAAAAGCCGCAGGAAGGCGAAATCGTCGCTGTCGGCACCGGCGTCCGTGACGACAAGGGCAACATCGTTGCTCTCGACGTCAAGGCAGGCGACCGCGTTCTGTTCGGCAAGTGGTCCGGCACGGAAGTCAAGCTCGACGGCGAAGACCTTCTCATCATGAAGGAAGCCGACATCATGGGCATCATCGGCTGAACAGCCGTCTTGTCCATATCCATCCGCTGACACCCCTATTCAGGAGCTCCTAAAATGGCAGCTAAAGAAATCAAGTTCGGCCGCACTGCGCGCGAAAAGATGCTGCGCGGCGTCGACATCCTCGCTGATGCAGTGAAGGTCACGCTCGGCCCCAAGGGTCGTAACGTCATCATCGACAAGTCTTTCGGCGCACCGCGCATCACGAAGGACGGTGTATCGGTCGCCAAGGAAATCGAACTCGAAGACAAGTTCGAAAACATGGGCGCCCAGATGGTCCGCGAAGTTGCTTCGAAGACCAACGACATCGCCGGCGACGGCACCACGACGGCAACCGTCCTGGCCCAAGCCATCGTTCGCGAAGGCAACAAGGCTGTTGCTGCCGGCATGAACCCGATGGACCTGAAGCGCGGCATCGATCTGGCCGTTTCGGAAGTCGTGAAGGATCTCCAGGCCAAGGCCAAGAAGATCTCCACCTCTGAAGAAGTTGCACAGGTCGGCACGATCTCGGCAAATGGCGACAGCCAGGTTGGCCGCGACATTGCCGAAGCCATGCAGAAGGTTGGCAACGAAGGCGTCATCACCGTCGAAGAAGCCAAGACTGCCGAGACCGAACTCGAAGTCGTCGAAGGCATGCAGTTCGACCGCGGCTACCTGTCGCCCTACTTCGTCACCAACCCTGAAAAGATGGTTGCTGACCTCGAGGATCCCTACATCCTCCTGCACGAGAAGAAGCTTTCGAACCTCCAGGCCATGCTGCCTGTTCTCGAAGCTGTCGTTCAGTCGGGCAAGCCGCTCCTCATCATCGCTGAAGACGTCGAAGGCGAAGCTCTTGCAACGCTCGTCGTCAACAAGCTGCGCGGTGGCCTGAAGATTGCTGCCGTCAAGGCTCCTGGCTTCGGCGATCGCCGCAAGGCCATGCTGGAAGACATCGCCATCCTGACGGGCGGCACTGTCATCTCGGAAGACCTCGGCATCAAGCTCGAGAATGTTACGCTCGACATGCTCGGCCGTTCGAAGAAGGTCTCGATCACCAAGGAAAACACCACGATCGTCGACGGTTCGGGCCAGAAGTCCGACATCGAAGGCCGTGTTGCCCAGATCAAGGCTCAGATCGAAGAAACCTCTTCCGATTACGACCGCGAGAAGCTGCAGGAACGTCTTGCCAAGCTCGCTGGCGGCGTTGCCGTGATCCGCGTTGGCGGCTCGACGGAAATCGAAGTCAAGGAACGCAAGGACCGCATCGACGACGCCCTGAACGCGACCCGCGCTGCTGTTCAGGAAGGCATCGTGCCCGGCGGTGGTACCGCTCTCCTGCGCTCCTCGGTCAAGATCACGTCCAAGGGTGCAAACGACGACCAGGAAGCCGGCATCAACATCGTTCGCCGCGCCCTGCAGTCGCTGGTTCGCCAGATCGCGGAAAATGCCGGTGACGAAGCTTCGATCATCGTCGGCAAGATCCTCGAAAAGGACAACGACAACTTCGGCTACAACGCTCAGACCGGCGAGTTCGGCGACATGATCGCCATGGGTATCGTCGATCCGGTCAAGGTTGTCCGCACGGCTCTGCAGAATGCAGCTTCGGTTGCTTCGCTGCTGATCACGACGGAAGCCATGATCGCCGAACTGCCGAAGAAGGATTCGGCTGGCGGCGGCATGCCTGGCGGCATGGGCGGCATGGGCGGCATGGACATGATGTAAGACCTTCGGGTCTGACATCTGGGC
The DNA here is from genome assembly GCA_000722615.1 of Pseudorhizobium pelagicum. Classification (GTDB taxonomy): domain Bacteria; phylum Pseudomonadota; class Alphaproteobacteria; order Rhizobiales; family Rhizobiaceae; genus Neorhizobium; species Neorhizobium pelagicum. The sequence continues at coordinate 219,290 of JOKI01000001.1, forward strand.
CATCCGGTTCAGGTTTAAGGAAAGGGCGGTCTTCGGGCCGCCCTTTTCTGTTGGGTGGCCGACCGAACAGAGGCCAAGGCCAGCGCCTTCCCGGAGTATCGTTCAGCTTTAGAAGACGATCTGTCGTCGATTGTTCATCTTTCAGGAATCTCCGAAACGAGGCACATAGGTCTCCAGAATTTCAATGCTCACGACAACCGGATTTTCCTGGAGACCTCCCATGCACAACACCACCACGAACAACCTTCTGCTTCTCGCCGGCCGCGTTCTTCTCTCGGCCATGTTCATCATCTCCGGCTATTCCAAGCTGGTCGATCCGGCCGGCACCGCCGGCATGATCGCCGGCGCGGGCTTCCCCGCTGCAACCGCACTTGCCTATCTGGCCGGCGTCTTCGAACTTGTTGCCGGTCTTGCCGTCATCGTCGGCTTCCAGACCCGCATCGCCGCCATCGCGCTTGCCGTCTTCACCGTCTTCACCGGCCTCGTCTTCCACTCGGGCCCCATCAACGTGCCTGACTTCCCGGAAGCCGCCAACGGCCTGCTGACAGTCTTCAACGGCCTGATGATGATGAAGAACCTGACGATTGCCGGTGGCTTCCTGGCGCTTGCCGCCGTCGGTGCCGGCGCCTACTCGCTCGACGCCCGTCGCCAGCCGGTCCCGGTCGCTGCCTAAGCTTTTCTGAATTCCCTGCCCAAGACGGGGCGCCGGGCCATCTGGTCCGGCGCCCTTTCTCGTTTCAGCGCTTTTTCCCGTTTCAGCCCTGGCGCTGCGCCAGCCAGACGGTGGCGCCGCCGCAATCGGGGTCCTGCGTCACCTGCGAGACCACCCGGAAGCCGTTGGCGGTGAGAAGCTCCAGATAATCCTCGCGGTCGAGGCTGGCATGATAGAGCGGCTCGCCGCCGAATTCTCCCATGGCCACGCCGGAGAAGTGACCGGCGGTGAACATCAAGGGCGCACCGGGTACCGAGAGGTAGGCGAAGACGGGGAACATCGCCCGCTGGTCCGCCGGGTTCAGGTGGAAGAAGCTGTGCCAGGCAATGATGCCGTTGAAGGTGCGCCCCGGCGGCAGCTTGCGCATGTCCCGGACGATCCACTGCTCTTGCGGGAAACGCTGCCGGCAGAGACCGATCAGGCTTTCCGAGCTGTCGACGCCCGTCACGCGAAACCCGCGCCGGATCAGGTCGGCAGCGATCGGCTCGCCGGAGCCGCAGCCGAGATCGAGGACGATGCCCTGGGCGGGGACGAGAGAGGCGAAGCGATCGATCCAGGGCTTCTCGAACAGGTTCTTGCCGCGCAGTTCGTCGAAGGCCAGCGCGTGCCGCTCGTAGAGACCGATGATGTTGTCGTCTTCAGCCATCGGCGCGCTGCAGGGCTGTCTGGACGGCGGAGATGATCTGCGCGACCCGCGGATCGGCATCATGCGCCGGCTTGCGGGCGCGCACGAGGCAGGCCTCGCTCTTCAGGATCACGCCGTCGCCCAGGACCTTCAGGTGGTTGGCCTTAAGGGTGGAACCCGTGGAGGTGATGTCGACGATGATATCGGCCTGGCCGGCGGCGGGCGCACCCTCGGTGGCGCCGAGGCTTTCGACGATACGGTAGAGCTGAATGCCATGCTGGCGCGAGAAGAACTGCTGCGTCAGGCGCCAGTATTTCGTGGCGATTGCCAGGCGACGGCCATGGCGGGCACGAAAATCGGTGGCGACGTCACCGAGATCCGCCATGGTCTCGACGTCGAGCCAGATCTCCGGGACGGCGACCACGACATCGGCCTGGCCGAAGCCGAGACGGGCGCAGAATTCCACCTTGTCGTCGACGCCGGGCATGCCTTCGCGCACCAGATCCTCGCCGGTGACGCCGAAATCGACGGCGCCGCTCGCCAGTTCCCGGGCGATCTCGGAAGCCGAGAGATAGGCGATCTCGATGCCATCGATGCCTTCGACGCGGCCGCGGTAGGAGCGGTCATTGCCGATACTGGCGATGCTGAGACCGGCACGTTCGAAGATCTCGACGGTGCCGTCCTTGATGCGCCCCTTGGAGGGCAGTGCGATGGTGATGGTCATTTGGGGGCCCTCGCCGTTTCGATGCGGTCGAGCCAGAGCGCGAAGCCGACCGCCGGGATGCGATCCTTGGCGCCCAGCAGCGTCAGCAGCCGGTCGAAGCGGCCACCACCGGCAAGCACCGCGGAGGCGCCCGCTTCCGTGACCTCGAAGACGAGGCCCGTATAATAGTCGAGCGGGCGACCGAAGGCGGCGCGGTAGGTCATGGCCGAGAGATCGAGCCCGGCATTGGCAAGCGCCGCAAGGCGGGCGTCAAACTGGGCGAGCGCAGGCCCGAGCTTCAGGCAGGCCGCATCGGCAAAGCCCGCAAGTGCTGCGGAGGCCTCCGAGAGCGGCAGGCTCAGGGTCAGGAATTCGCGCAGCAGCAGCAGGGCGCTGCCATCGAGCCTGGTCTCGGCCAGCGTCAGCTTTTCCTGGAGGCGGCGGGCGATCTCGAGCGGCGAGCGGCTGGCATTGGTGGAATAGCCCGTCGTCTCCATGGTGCGATCGATCTGCGCCACGAGCTCGGCCTCGTTGCCGGATGCAAGCAGCGCGGCGATTTCCGGATCGAGACCCGCCACCGGCTGCGGACGGGCGAGCCGTTCCAGCAAGGCGTCCAGATGGCCCCTGTCACCGAAGGCATGGATCAGCCGCTTCTGCCAGCCGAGCGGCAGGCCGAGCGCCTTCACCACGGCCTCGAAGACCGCCTGGTCGCCGAGCGTCAACGTCAGCGAGCGGCCGGGCAGGAGGCGGGAGAGAATGCCGACCGCGTCACCGATCAGGCGCGCGTCGGCGCTGGCGATATCCGTCTCGCCGAGATCCTCGATGCCGGCCTGGTAGAATTCGTGGGAGCCCTCGCGGCGCTGGCGAAACACCTCGCCGAGATAGGAATAGCGCTTCGGCGTGCCGGTCGCCGTCTCGATGTGGCGCAGGCAGACCGGGATGGTGAACTCCGGGCGCAGGCAGAGGCTTTCCCCCGTCTCGCTCTCGGTGAGAAAGATCCGGCGCCGCAGATCCTCGCCGGCCATGTCGAGGAACGGCTCGGCCGGCTGGATGACGGGCGTGTTGACCCTCACCGTGCGGCGGCGGGAGAATTCGTCGAGCAGGTCGGGGGCGAAGTCAGGCATGTCGGTCAGGGGCATGATACACCATAGCGTGGAGAGTACCCCCCTCTGTCACTTCGTGACATCTCCCCCTCAAGGGGGGAGATCGAAGGGAGTTCGCGGCGCCCGCCCCAGATCGATCTCCCCCCTTGAGGGGGAGATGCCCGGCAGGGCAGAGGGGGGTGAATCGCATCCATCAGATCAAATATCCTTCGCCCGCCGCCGGTCTTCCGCCTGGGCGGCCAGGATCTCCTTCACCTTGGCGACGAGATCGGCCTCCGCCACCGTTTCCTGCGCGACGCGGGCCTCGCGCCAGGCGGCATTGTCGTCGATCTCGCCGGAGAGGCGCTTGCCCTCGATCAGGTCCTTGATCTGCACAACGCCTTCAGCCCGCTCATCACCGCCCTGGATGATGGCGATCGGGGAACCGCGGCGGTCGGCGTATTTCAGCTGGTTGCCGAACTTCTTCCAGTTGCCCTGGTACATTTCGGCGCGGATGCCCTCGCTGCGCAGCGCCTGCGTGAAGCGCTGGTAGCGGCCCATGCTCTCGACGTCACCGTCCATGACGGTGACAAGGACCGGGCCGAGGACTTCGTCCTGGCCGAGCTTGCCGAGGTTCTTCAGCGCCGTCATCAGGCGCGAGACGCCGATGGAGAAGCCGGTGGCCGGCACCGGCTGGCCCATGAAGCGCGAAACGAGGCCATCATAACGCCCACCGCCGCCGACCGAGCCGAAGACGACCTTTTCGCCTTTTTCGTTGGTGACGTCGAAGGTGAGTTCGGCTTCGTAGACGGGGCCGGTGTAGTATTCGAGGCCGCGGACGACGGAGGGGTCGATCTTGATGCGGTCGGGGCCATAGCCGGCAGATGTGACTAGGCTGCGAATAAGATCAAGCTCTGCGAACCCCTCGGCGAAACCACCGCTCTGTTTATTGGCATCGTTGAATGCCATTTCCTCTTCGCCGTCCACAAACCGTTCATTTGCTACAACTTTGAGAATGAAACTGATCTGGCGTTCATCCAGCCCTGCGCCCTTGGTGAAGTCGCCGCTCTCGTCCTTGCGGCCCTCACCCAACAGAAGCTTCACGCCTTCCGGGCCGAACTTATCGAGCTTGTCGATGGCGCGCAGCACGTTCAGCCGGCGGCCGGCATTTTCCTCGCCGCCGAGGCCGATGGCCTCCATCACGCCGTCGAGAACCTTGCGGTTGTTGACCCGGATCACGTAGTCGCCGCGCTTGATGCCGAGCGCTTCCATCGTATCCGCCATCATCATGCACATCTCGGCATCCGCCTGGACGCCCGGGGCGCCGACCGTGTCGGCGTCGAACTGCATGAACTGGCGGAAGCGGCCGGGGCCGGGCTTTTCGTTGCGGAAGACATAGCCGGCGCGGTAGGTGCGGAACGGCAGCTGGATCTCGTTGAAGTTCTCTGCCACGTGACGGGCAAGCGGCGCCGTTAGGTCATAGCGCAGCGACATCCACTGGTCATCGTCGTCCTGGAGCGAGAAGACGCCCTCGTTCGGGCGGTCGGCGTCGGGCAGGAATTTCCCCAGCGCGTCGGTATATTCGAAGAGCGGCGTCTCGACCGGGTCGAAACCGTAGCGCTCGTAGACCTCGCGGATCTTCGCCACCATCTCGTTGGTGGCATGGATATCGGCGGCCGAGCGATCGACGAAGCCACGCGGCAGGCGGGCCTTCAGTTTCTGGGGTTTCTTCTGCTTGTCGCTCATGATCGGGATTCCGTTTTCCGACGGCCGGAGAGGCCGGATTTGTGTGCGGTTTCTTAGAGGATGCAGGCCGGAGCGGCAAGGGCGGAGCCGCTGGCGAACGGCCCGGGCCGATGGTATATATGCGGCCTTGGAAAGGATCTTGGCCATGAACAAGCGCGTCACGATCGAAATGCCGGATGAGATGCTGAAGCTCGTCGAGGAATATGCGGCCGGAGCGGGCGCTGCGCCGGATGCCTATCTGCGCGACGTGATCGAGCAGCACCTTGAAGACCTGCAGGACCTTGCAGTGGCCGAGGAAGCCATGGAACGGCTGCGTAACGGCGAACCGACTTACACCCTTGCTGAAGTGAAGCAGAGACTTGGCCTGGGCGATTGAGTTTCGTGCAAAGGCGGAAAAACAGCTGCAGCGCCTTGCATCACGAGACGCCGCGCGCATCGTCTCGTTCCTGGAAGATCGTCTGGCCGCGCACGAAAACCCTCGCGAACTGGGTACTGCGCTCAAGGGCGAGACATTCGGCCTCTATTGGCGGTACCGCGTCGGCGACTATCGCATCATTTGCGACATCCAGGATCAGCGCCTGGTGGTGCTCGTCATCGACGTCGGCCACCGGCGTGAGGTCTACCGTTAGGTCATGATAGCCGAAGCCCTGCAGTATGCCGCGACCTATCCCGTCACGGCCAGAGAATTTCGCCCCTTCATCGGCTCGTCGGTCAGCCTCTGGTCGCGCGCCGGGCGATGTGCCCGGGCATGGTCGGCGCATGAGGAGAATTGCAAAGCCTTCATCGACGACACGATCACGGGCATGCGGCAGCGGCGGACGGCGGTGGTGCTGGGGTCCGGCCTGTTGCGCGATGTCCCGATCAAGCCGCTCTCGCACGCCTTCGACACGGTGGTGCTGGTCGATCTCGTGCATCTGGCGAGTGTGCGGCTGTGGCTCATGGCAAACCGCCTGCGCAATGTGCGGCTGATTTCCCGCGATCTCTCCGGGTTTGCCGAGGCTGCCGCCGGAAGAGCGCCGGAGCCGCTCTCCTTCCTGCGGCAGGTGCCCTATCTCGACCTCGTGATCTCCGCAAACCTCTTGTCGCAGATCGGCGTCGGCGCCGAGCGGCGGCTGGAAAAGGAGCCGACAGGACCATCCGGTCTTGTGCCGCGGCTGATCGAGGCGCATCTGGAGGGACTGTCTGCCCTGCCCTGCAGCACCGTCCTGCTCAGCGATGTGGCCTTCACGGTTCTCGGCCACGACGGCGAAACCCGCGAGACGGCGGACCTGCTGCACGGGGTGTCCGCGCCGCAGCCGCAGGCCAGATGGACGTGGCCCGTGGTGCCGATTGGCGAAGAGAGCCGGCAGTTCAGCGTGGTTCACGATGTCGCAGCGGTGCGCGCGCTCCGATAGCGCAGTTGAACGCCGGCGCAGAAGGCGTAAGGTGAGACCGAACAGACAGATCGATCCTCATGACCCGTCTTGCCGCCCTGCTGATGTTCCTCTCGTGGCTCCCCTTCTGCGTGATGCCCGCCGTGGCGTCGACATACCCGGAGCCAGTGGCGGCTGGCCATCACCATGCGCAGGGCGCGGCACCTGCGGCAGCCCCTGGCCACCACGTTGATCTTGAGATGGCGGCAGCCGAGACCGCCGAAGTCGGGGCGGTGGGCAAGGGCTGTCCCGCGAGCTTCTGCGCCGCCTGCCTGACGCTGCTGCCGCAACCGCCGGAGGTGGTAGCGGTCGCCGCGTCCTTTTCCTGTCCCTCCGACCATTCCTCCTGCGTGATCACGGCGGGCGCGCCCGCACCACCTGAGCCTCCGCCGCGACGTTGACCGCGGCAATACGGACACAATCAGGAATTCAATTGGAGACACAGACAATGTCTGTCAGGACACAATTCATCATGCTTGCTCTTGGCCTCTCGATGGCGACGCCGGTTCTGGCCCAGGAGCCACACGCCCCGGCCACCCACGGCCACGCCGATACCATGGCTGCAGCCGCCACCGACCCGGTTGCCAAGGCCTTCGAGGACGCCAACCTCAAGATGCACAAGGACATGGCGATCGCCTATAGCGGCGATGCCGATGTCGATTTCGTCCGCAGCATGATCCCCCACCACCAGGGCGCGATCGACATGGCCCGCATCCAGCTGATGCATGGCAAGGATCCCGGCATGCGGGCGCTGGCCGAAGAGGTGATCAAGGCGCAGGAAGCCGAGATTGCCGAAATGCGCAAGTGGCTGCAGGATCGCGGCATGTGAAAGAGCTGGCCGGGCAGGCACCCGCTTGCCCGGCCGCCTTCACGAACCATATCTTCCTCTCAGGAGGCAACCCAATGCGACCGATCACCGCCATCGGCTTCGACGCCGACGACACGCTGTGGCAGAACGAGCAGTTCTATCGCCTGACGGAAGAGCAGTTTGCCGCCCTGCTGGGAGACTACGCCGAGGGAAGCCACGTCTCGGAGCGGCTGCTGGAGGCGGAGAAGCGCAACCTTGCCCACTACGGCTTCGGCATCAAGGGTTTCACGCTGTCGATGATCGAGACCGCCATCGAGATCACCGAGGGGAAGGTGCCGGCCAAGACCATCGCCGAGATCCTCGACATCGGTCGCGAATTGCTGCGTCATCCCGTGGAGACGCTGCCGCATGTGGAAGAAACCCTGCGGGCCTTGAATGGCACCTATCTGCTGGTGCTGATCACCAAGGGCGACCTCTTCGACCAGGAACGCAAGCTGGCGCAGTCGGGCCTGGGAGACCTCTTCGATGCGGTCGAGATCGTCAGCGACAAGTCTGCCACCACCTACAGGCGGATCTTCTCCAAGGTGGCGGACGGACCAGACCGGGCGATGATGGTCGGCAATTCCCTGAAATCGGACATCGTGCCGGCAATCGCCGCGGGCAGCTATGGCGTCTTCATTCCGCATGCGCTGACCTGGGTGATCGAGCACGTCGAGGCGCCGACCGAGGCGCCGCGGTTCCGGCAGATCGACCATCTCGGCCAGTTGCAGGACGTGCTTGCGACGATCACGGGCGAATGAGCTCTGCCCGCAGACGGTCCACCTCGGGCTGGCAGATGCAGCCGGCAAGGTGGTCGTTGACCAACCCCATGGCCTGCATGAAGGCATAGACCGTCGTCGGGCCGACGAAGGTCCAGCCGCGCTTCTTCAGGTCCTTGGACAATCGGACCGAGGTGGGCGTCGTCGGATTGGCGGAGAGCGTCGCATAGTCCATGACCGTCGGCCGCTCGTCTGCGCCGGGTTCGAAGCTCCAGAAGAACCTTGCAAGCGACCCGAACTCGTCGCGCAGCTCGATCGCGCGGCGGGCATTGTTGATGGTGGAGACGATCTTGCCGCGGTGGCGGATGATGCCGGCGTCCGCGACCAGGCGTTCGATATCCTCCTCCCCGAAGTTCGCCACCCTCTCGAAATCGAAGCCGGCGAAAGCGGCACGGAAATTCTCGCGCTTGCGCAGGATCGTCAACCAGGAGAGGCCGGACTGGAAGCCTTCAAGGCAGATCTTCTCGAAAAGACGGAAGTCGTCGGTGACGGGGCGTCCCCATTCCTCGTCGTGATAACGCCGGTAGTCTTCGAGCCCGCCATGCCAGAAGCAACGTCCCTGGCCATCCTCGCCGATGATGATGCCGGTCTTTTCCATCTCGTCCCCAATCGTTAACGCGCCGGCTGCGGCGTTCAGGCCTGGTCAACCATCTTCCCAAACGCGCCGGTAACCCTGCCGAAAGCTTTATAGCCGACGGCCAATTTGAATCGCCACCTGTTTACGCTTCCCTCGTTTTCCGCAGGCAGCGTGGCTGCAAAGGGGCAGATGTGACGCCCCATCGGTGCATGTGTAGCGAGTGGATCCGACGATGAACAAGATGCTTCTGCTGGCCCTCGGGCTTATCCCCCTGTTGTCGACGACGGTGCAGGCAAACGACCGTTATCGGGAACGCCCCCCGGTGATCGTCAGCCCCGACCTGACGGCGCCCTGGCTGATGCAGCTCGGCGGCGGTGGCGTGCGGCCGGCGGTCTATCCAAGCCGCCCGGCCGAACCGCGCCCCTTCTTCCGGGAGCGGTCGCGCAGCACTGTGCAGCCGGCGGCGGTGCGGCCCAACCAGGTGGCCCGCCACCAGATCGAGCCGCAGTTCCTGCCGCAGACGGTGGCTTACGACACCGAGCACGCCCCCGGCACGATCATCATCGATACCAACAACCGGTTCCTCTACCTGGTGACCGGCAAGGGACAGGCCCGTCGCTACGGCGTGGGGGTCGGCAAACCGGGCTTCGAATGGGCAGGCATGCACAAGGTCAGTCGCAAGGCCGAGTGGCCGCGCTGGACGCCGCCCAAGGAGATGGTCGCCCGCGAGGCCGCCAAGGGCCACTACCTGCCCGCCAGCATGGACGGCGGCCCGGCCAACCCGCTCGGCGCCCGCGCCCTCTACCTCGGTTCTACGCTCTACCGCATTCACGGGACCAACGCGCCCTGGAGCATCGGCAGCGCCGTGTCATCCGGCTGCATCCGCATGCGCAACGAGGATGTCGTCGACCTATACGAGCGGGTGAAGGTGGGAACCAAGGTCATCGTGATCTGAGGAGATGTGGCCGGATCGCCACGATCCGGCCCGTTTCTGGACAGGCAGGCCCTGATTCGGCCGCTGTCGCCTTGTCGGACCGCAGGGACCGGAACATCTTCCTCGCCATCCGATATTCAGTCCGACAGGGGTAAAAATGAAACTGCGAATTCTGCTCATCGCTGTCGCCGGCTTGGCGATCACAGTGACCGCGGGCCAGGCACCCGCCCAGACTTCAGCTTCCGCACAGCAGCAGACGACGGCGAGCGACGTCGCGCCTTCGGTCCGCAACCGGGCGGTGCCCGAGAAGTACAAGCGCCGCATGGTGCGCTTCTCCACCAACGAGGCACCCGGCACGATCATCGTCGATACGGACAACAAGTTCCTCTACTACGTCGAAGGGCGCAATCGCGCCACGCGCTACGGCATCGGCGTCGGCCGCGAGGGTTTCGGCTGGTCGGGGGTGGTGAAGATCGGCCGCAAGGCGGAGTGGCCGACATGGACGCCGCCGGCGGAAATGCGCCGCCGCGAAGCAGCCCGGGGTCACATCCTGCCTGCCGTGCAGAAAGGCGGTCCTGACAATCCGCTCGGCGCCCGTGCCATGTATCTCTACAAGGGCGGCCGCGACACGATCTTCCGCATCCATGGCACCAACCAGCCATGGTCGATCGGTCTCAATCTCTCATCCGGCTGCATCCGGATGATGAACAAGGATGTGGAGCACCTCTACGCACGGGCGCCCGTTGACACCAAGGTGGTCGTGATCGGCCCCGGCAACAAGCATGGCGATGTGGCCTTCAAGGACCGCGGCGTCGACATCTTCCGAACACTCTTCGGAGGCTGACAGAGCTGCGGGCCACCGTCACAAAATCGTGGTACAAGCTGATTAGCTTGCATCACGGTGGCGTGTGCCTCGGCGAGTCGGAGCAGTGATAATGGTTTCGCATGACGTAACGGATCGGGCGCCCGCCCGCAGGCGGGGATCGCCCGTACTTGTATTGGCTCTGGCTGCAGGCGCCGGCTGTTCTGTGCCGGCTGTCGCCGCTGATGTGGCGGCAGAAATTGCCCCGGTCGAAACCACCTATGTTGCGCCGGCGAGCCCCGGCTACTTCGAACTCTCTGCCTATGGCGGATACCAGACGTCGCCGCACAGCGATATCGACGTCTCCGACCAGACGAGCTTCTCTGCCGGCTGGGAGGGGAAGTCCTTCTCGACCCCGCCGTACTGGGGTGTTCGCGGCACCTACTGGTTCGGCGAGGGACAGCTCTCCGATCTCGGCGTCTCGCTCGATTTCAGCCATGCCAAGGTCTATGCCGACGACGAGACGCTGGCGAAATCGGGCTGGTCGCACTTCGAGATGACCGATGGCATCAACCTGCTGACGCTGAACGCCCTCTACCGCTTCCCGATCGAAGGCACCCGGTTCACGCCCTATATCGGCGCCGGCGCCGGCATCAACGTGCCGCATATCGAGGTGACCCGTGCGAGCGGTCAGACTTCGGAGTACCAGTTCGGCGGCGCGACCCTTCAGGCGCAGGCCGGTGTCAAATACGACATCAGTGACCGCTGGGCCGCCTTCGTCGAATACAAGGGCAACTACTCCTGGGTCGATGTCGACATCGACAGCGGCGCTTCGCTGACGACCGAAGTCATCACCAATGCCGTGAACCTCGGCGTCTCGTTCAAGTTCTGAGACTTGAACAGGTCCCTGCAAGCCGGCGTCCGCGCCGGCTTTTTCTATGCCAGCTTCGCCGGCTTCGGGCCGCCATAGGCCCAATCCAGCAGTTCGACCGTGTGAACGATCGGGATCGCGGTTGCGGTGCCGATCTGCGTCATGCAGCCGATGTTGCCGGTCGCGATGACGTCGGCACGCGTTGCCTCGATATTCTTCACCTTGCGGGTCTTCAGCTGCGCCGAGATCTCCGGCTGCATGATGTTGTAGGTTCCGGCCGAACCGCAGCAGAGGTGACCTTCCGCAGGCTCGCGCACCGTGAAACCCGCCTTCCGCAGCAGCACCTTCGGCGCCATGGTGATCTTCTGGCCGTGCTGCATGGAGCAGGCGGAGTGATAGGCGACCGCCAAGCCCCGGCTTTCTACCTCGGGTAGCTCAAGCGCCGACAGATATTCGCTCACATCCTTGGCAAGCGCCGAGACCTTTGCCGCCTTGTCCGCGTAGGCCGGGTCGAGCCGCAGCATGTGGCCGTAGTCCTTGATCGTCGTGCCGCAGCCGGAGGCGGTGATGATGATGGCGTCGAGGCCCCCCGCCTCGATCTCGCGGATCCAGACGTCGATGTTGCTGCGGGCGAAGGCGAGTGCCTGATCCTCCTTGCCCATGTGGTGGACGAGCGCGCCGCAACAGCCCTCCCCCTGCGGCACCACCACCTCGACGCCGAGCCGGGTAAGGAGGCGGATCGTCGCCTCGTTGATGCCGGGATCGAGAACCGGCTGGGCGCAGCCGGAGAGGATGGCGACCCGCCCCCGACGCTCGCCCTCGGAGCCTCGGCTGCCGGGGCGGGCGGATGTCGACGGCTTCGGCCTAGCCTGCGGTGCCAGATCCAGCATGGCCGCCAGCGGCTTCAGCGGCGCCACTCTTCTCAGAAGCGGTGCCAGCGGCCGGCCGAGGCGGGCAAGCCCCAGCGCCAGGCGAAAGCGTCCGGGATAGGGAAGGACCGTTGCCAGGACCTGCCGGATCAGGCGGTCCATCGGCGGGCGCCGGTAGGTCTTTTCGATGTGGACCCGCGCATGATCGACGAGATGCATGTAATTGACGCCGGACGGACAGGTGGTGACGCAGGCAAGGCAGGAGAGGCAGCGGTCGATATGGGTGACGACTTCGGCGTCCGCCGCCCGGCCGTTCTCCAGCATGTCCTTGATCAGGTAGATGCGGCCCCGCGGGCTGTCGAGCTCGTTGCCGAGCGTGACATAGGTGGGACAGGTGGCGGTGCAGAAGCCGCAGTGGACGCAGCGACGCAGGATCTTTTCGGACTCCGCCACATGCGGATCTGCCAGTTGCTCGGCGGTGAAATTGGTCTGCACGTTATGCTCCCGCCATCTTGCCGGGGTTGAAGATGCCGGCCGGGTCGAGCTTCTGCTTGACGCGGGCCGAGAGCGCGGCGACGGCATCGGCTTGCGGCTGGAAAGCTGGCGTCACGGCCCTTGCCTGTTCGGGTGCCCGCAGCAGGGTGGCGTGACCGCCGCCGAGCGCCTTGATGTAGCGGCGCAGCAGCTCTGCCTCCGGATCCGCCTCCATACGCATCCAGACGAGCCCGCCCTGCCAGTCGAAGAAGGCGTCGATGCCCGCTTCCAGCCGCAGGGCCGCCACCAGCTGGTGCCCGGCGGACGGTGCGACGGAGACGCGCCAGAGCGGCTTCTGCGGCGTACCAGCATACGGCGCGACGTCGCGGATCTGCTGCCAGAGATGCCTGCTGTCTTCGGCGCCAAACCGACTGACCTCTCCGAACACTGCCATGGCCGCGGTCAGCTTTTCGGCGCGCACCGAGACCGACGCCTCCAGCCCTTCCAGGCGCAGCACTGTCGCCTCGCCGTCCGGCAGCCGGCCGCTTAGGAAGCGGCCGCGGACGGTCTGCGGCAGATGCGCGGCGCCGGAGACCTCCACAGGCATCGCCATGGCGACGGCCATGGCCTGCGTGGCGACCGCATCGTCGAGACCGGAAATGACGATGGTTTCCACCGTCTGCGGCACAGGCAGGACCCGGAAGGTGACCTCGATCAGGAAGCCCAGCGTCCCTTGAGAGCCGGCCAGCAGCTTGACGAGGTCGAGACCGGTGACGTTCTTCATGACGCGGCCGCCGGCGCGGACGATCTCTCCTTTGCCATTGACGAAGCGGATGCCGAGCAGGCTGTCGCGGGCAGCACCGGCCACAAAGCGACGCGGTCCAGAGGCATTGGCGGCGAAGACGCCGCCGATCGTCGGCTCGCCGGTGGTGCCCATGATGCCGCGATGGTCCATCGGTTCGAAGGCCATCATCTGACGGTTGGCGGACAGTGCCGCCTCGATCTCGGCGACCGGTGTTCCGGCTTTCGCCGTCATCACCATTTCCGCCGGCTCGTAGTCGACGATGCCGGTCAATCCGGAAGAGCTCAGCGTGTCGTGACAGGCGAAAGCATTGCCGAAACCGCTGCGGGTATTGCCGCCGACGATCGCCAGGGTCGTGCCCCCTGCTGCCGCGTTGCGGATGACATAGGCCGCATCCGCCTCATTGTGGGGTGTCAGTGTCATGCGGCAGGGCGTCCCTCGAGCGGAAAGACCTTGGACGGGTTGAGGAGCCACTCGGAATCGAAGGCCGCCCGCACCGCCATCTGCTGGTTGAGGTCCACGTCGGAATACTGGTGGCGCATCAGATCGCGTTTTTCGATGCCAACCCCGTGTTCTCCGGTCAGACAGCCGCCGGCTTCGACGCAGAGCTTGAGGATCTCGTTGCCGGCCTCTTCGGCCCGGGCGGCATCCTCCGGGTCGTTGGCATTGAAGAGGATCAGCGGGTGCATGTTGCCATCGCCCGCATGGAAGACATTGGCCACCCGCAGCCCGTAACGTTCGACGATCTCGGAGGTCTTTTCCAGCACGTAGGAGAGCTTGCCGAGCGGCACCGTGCCGTCCATGCAGATGTAGTCGGCGATGCGCCCCGTGGCCCCGAAGGCGGACTTGCGACCCTTCCAGATCAGCGCCGCCTCCGTGGCGCTCTGGCTCTCGCGGACGGTCCTGACGCCATGGCGGCCGGCGATCGCGACGATCTCCTTCAGCATGGCCTCCATCTCCGCCTCGGAGCCCTCAACCTCGACAATCAGCAGGGCTGCCACATCGAGCGGATAGCCGGCATGGGCGAAGGCCTCGCAGATCTCGATGGCCGGCTTGTCCATGAACTCGATGGCGACCGGGATGATGCCAGAGCCGATGATGTCGGCGACGCAGGCGCCTGCGGCATCCGAGCTGTCGAAGCCGAAGAGTACGGGACGCGCACCTTCCGGCTTTGCGATCAGCCGGACGGTTGCCTCCGTGACGAGGCCGAGCTGGCCTTCCGAGCCACAGACGAGGCCGAGCAGATCATAGCCGGCCGAGTCCAGATGCTTGCCGCCGAGATCGATGACGGTGCCGTCGACCAGCACCATCCTGACCCCGAGCAGATTGTTGGTGGTGACGCCGTACTTCAGGCAGTGGGCGCCGCCGGAGTTCATGCCGATATTGCCGCCGATGGTGCAGGCAAGCTGCGAGCTCGGGTCGGGCGCGTAGAAGAAACCTTCGGGACTGACGGCATCGGATATGCTGAGATTGGTGACGCCCGCCTGGACGGTGGCGGTGCGGTTGGCCGGGTCCACCTCGAGGATGCGGGTCATCTTCGACAGGCCGACCACCACCGCGTCCTCCTGCGGGATCGCGCCGCCCGAGAGTGATGTCCCCGCCCCGCGCGCCACCACCGGGATTCCGTAACGGTTGCAGTACTTCATCACGGCCGCGACCTGCTCCGTCGTCGTCGGCAGGACGACGGCAAGCGGCAAGCGGCGGTAGGAGACGAAGGCATCCGTCTCGAAGGGCACCAGTTCGCGCGCTTCATGCACCACGCATTCGCGCGGCAGCAGGTCCACCAGATCCGCAATGATGGCGGATCGGCGCGCGACGACACTGGCACGAGGTTCCAGGAACTTGATTGCTTCCATCACGGACTTCCTCCCGAAGCCGCCGACCGACCGTCAATCTGCGGCGTCAATTGCGAATATCACGGCACCGCGAGCGACGCCATGCGTTGACTGACGAGAGATGCGCCAAAAAAATGGTGATTCAGGTCAGATTTCCGTGTCCTGCGTCGCTTTTGGTCTCAAAAACTTTAGTCTTCGCACCATATTCTAATCTGCGAATAAAATTGCGTGCTGCGGCAGAATCACCGCATTGTACGCGTGTTCACCTGAAACTCAGCTTTGGAGATCCCATCACTTTGCATCTTCTCAACCGCATCACGTCAGATATTGCACTCATGCTTCGGCGGCCGCCAAAGCAGCAATATGCTGCGCTCTGCTATCGGATGAAGAAGAAGCGCAGCGAAATCGAGGTTCTGCTGCTGACCAGCCGCGACAGCGGACGGTGGGTGATCGCCAAGGGTTGGCCCATGGCGGCAAAGAAGGCGCATGCCGTTGCGGAGCGCGAAGCCTACGAGGAGGCAGGCGCCAAAGGCAAGGTCGACAAGGAACCCCTCGGCTACTACCACTACGACAAGGCGCTTCGCAGCGGGCTGAAGGTTCCGGTCCGCGTGCAGGTGCATGCGCTGGAAGTCCAGGAGATGCTGAAGGATTTTCCCGAGAAAGGCAGCCGGCGCCTGGAATGGGTCTCTCCCGAGGAAGCCGCCATGCGCGTCAAGGAGCCGGAACTCAAGGCACTGTTCCTTCAAATGGCCCATGGCCCCGATTCGAGGGCCGAAGCGGCATCGACCGCGGCTGCCTGAAACTTCCGACGCGCCGGATGGTTGTCATCGGAACGCACTGACGCTACGTCAAATCATTCGCATCATCGGCCAGTGACTGGTCATCCTCCAGGATACGCATCATGGGGACACGCAAGCCGCGTCTCATCAAGCCCACGCTCGACAAGGATCTCGAGAAATTCAACCTGGCCGAGGGCGCTGCCCGGCAGGTGTCGCGGAGCATGGCGGCGTTCTGGACGGTCCTGCTCTTCCTGATCGTGGCGGGCGTTCTTGCCGGCGCGTTTGCGCTGGGGCAACCGGGTACGCTCGTCATCATCGGCGCAGCTGCGCTGGCTGCCTATATGGCGATCAACATCGGCGCGAACGATGTGACGAACAATATCGGGGCCGCCGTCGGCGCGCGGGCGATGACCATGGGGTTCGGGCTTGCCCTGGCTGCGGTCTGCGAGATTGCCGGCGCCGTCATTGGCGGCCGGAGCGTCTCGGACACCATCGCCAACGGCATCATGCACAGCGGCTTCATCGGCGAGCCCTCGGTGCTGGTCTGGTCGATGATGGCGGCCCTGCTTTCGGCGGCGGTGCTGATCAACTTGGCCACGTGGTTCGGCGCGCCGATCTCGACAACCCACTCGATGGTTGGCGGGGTCATGGGGGCCAGCATTGCCGCCGCGGGCTTCAGCGCCGTCAACTGGACCACAATCGGCAGCATCACCGCAAGCTGGATCCTCTCGCCGCTCCTCAGTGCGGTGATCGCTGCGGGCTTCCTGTTCCTCCTGAAGGAACTGATCATCTACAGGGAGGACAAGATCGCGGCGGCTCGCCAATGGGTGCCCCCCCTGATCGGGGTAATGGCGGGCGCCTTCTCCGCCTATCTTGCGCTTGTGGGATTCGGATTTCCGGTCGATGTGTCCGTGCTGTCCGCGACAGGGCTTGGACTGCTGTGCGGCATCCTGGTCTGGCGGCTCCTCATTCCGGTCGTCCGCCGACAGGCGGAAGGCCTGGAGAACCGCAATCAATCGCTGCGAAAGCTGTTCCGCATCCCGCTGGTCTGCGCCGCAGCACTTCTCTCCTTCGCTCATGGCGCCAACGACGTCTCGAATGCCATCGGCCCGCTGGCCGCCATCGTTGCCAGCGTCCACAGTGAAGCGGCGGGAACTGCCGATATCCCGCTCTGGAGCCTCTTGATCGGCGGCTTCGGCATCTCGCTCGGTGTCTTGCTGTTCGGGCCAAAGCTCGTGCGGCTGATCGGCATGGAGATTACCAAGCTCAACCCGATGCGGGCCTATTGCGTTTCGCTCTCCACCGCGTTGACGGTGATCGTGGCGGCCTGGCTCGGCATGCCCGTGTCGACGACGCATGTCGCCGTCGGTGCCGTCTTCGGGGTCGGCTTCTTCCGGGAATGGTACACGCGCCACTCGCATCGCCGGCTGGCCTATATCCAGGCCAAATCGCCCAAATTCGCGATGGGGGTGCCGGTCGAGCGCAATGACAACGAAGTGCGACGACGCCGGCTCGTGCGACGGTCGCATTTCATGAGTATCCTGGCTGCATGGATGATCACGCTTCCGCTGGCGGCGGGCCTTTCCGCCATCTTCGCCACCATCATGTTTGCCATCTTCCTGTGAGGGCCTGAGATGCGTGCCAACTTCCGGATGCAGCGGCTTTTCGTGGATGCACCCCTTGCGGCAGGCGCGTTCGTCGAGGCTGCGGCCGATCAGTTCAACTATCTCGTCAACGTGCTGCGGCTGACGGAGGGATCGCAGATCCTGGTCTTCAACGGGCAGGACGGCGAGTGGAGTGCGAGGCTGGTCTTCCCGTCACGCAAGAAGCTGGTGATCGAAGCCGTGGAGCAGACGCGGCCGCAGCCCCAGGCGCCGGACCTGCAGTACCTGTTTACTCCCCTGAAGGTTGGCCGGCTCGACTACATCGTCCAGAAGGCGGTGGAGATGGGGGCAGGCCTGCTGCAACCGGTGATGACCCAGCACGTCCAGGGCAAGATCACCAACCTCGACCGGCTCCAGGCCAATGTCGTCGAGGCTGCAGAGCAATGCGGCATACTGTCCATCCCGCAAGTCGCCGCGCCGAAGAAGCTGCGCGACATCCTGGACAAC
Source organism: Pseudorhizobium pelagicum (assembly GCA_000722615.1). Lineage (GTDB taxonomy): Bacteria > Pseudomonadota > Alphaproteobacteria > Rhizobiales > Rhizobiaceae > Neorhizobium > Neorhizobium pelagicum. The sequence goes on from JOKI01000001.1 coordinate 237,250, forward strand.
TGGCCGGCGGACCGGCGCATCATCTTCTGCGACGAGGGCGAAGAGAGCCAGAACCCGCTTGCTGCGCTTGCCGCCATCCAGGAGAAGCGGCTGGCGCTGCTGATCGGCCCGGAGGGCGGCTTCTCCGAGGAGGAACGCGATCTGCTGCGCGGCCTCGATTTCGTCACGCCGATCCCGCTTGGGCCGCGTATCCTGCGGGCGGACACGGCAGCCGTCGCGGCACTCGCGGTGATCCAGGCAACGATCGGCGACTGGCGCTGAACGGAGCCCGTTCTTTTTCTGAAAGCATCTTGAAAGAAATTCACTTGCACCGCACTTCAATCCGGTTAAAGCAGCCGGACGCGACAGATCTGTCGGTCCTACAAGGTAGTTCCCATGGCCCGTGACACCACCGACGAGACACCCCTGAATTCGGTGTCCGAGCTCTCCGACTACCTTGCCAGCGGCGCGCGCCCCGAAGACGAATTCCGGCTTGGAACCGAGCACGAGAAGTTCGCCTTCTTCTTTGCCGACAACAGCCCGGTTCCCTACGAGGGCGAAGCCAGCATCTCGGCGCTCCTCACCGGCATGCAGCAGAAGCTCGGCTGGGATCCGATCATGGATCGCGACAACATCATCGGGCTTGGCGAGCGCTCCGGCATGGGCGCGATCTCCATCGAGCCGGGCGGCCAGTTCGAGCTCTCCGGCGCGCCGCTCGAGACCATCCATCAGACCTGTGCGGAATCGAACCGCCATCTGGATGTGCTGCGCGAAGTGGCCGAGCCAATGGGCATCCATTTCCTCGGGATTGGCGGCAGCCCCAAGTGGACGCTGGACGAAACGCCGCGCATGCCCAAGTCGCGCTACGAGATCATGAGCCGCTACATGCCGAAGGTCGGCACGCAGGGTCTCGACATGATGTATCGCACCTGCACGATCCAGGTGAACCTCGACTTCTCCTCCGAGATGGACATGGCGCGCAAGATGCGTGTCTCCATGAAGCTGCAGCCGCTGGCGACCGCGCTGTTTTCCTCCTCGCCGTTCACCGAAGGCAAGCCCAACGGCCTCCTCTCCTGGCGCGGCGACATCTGGCGCGACACCGACAACAATCGGTCCGGCCTGCTGCCCTTCGTCTTCGATGCCGACTTCGGTTTCAACGACTATGTAGAGTGGGCGCTCGACGTGCCGATGTATTTCGTGGTGCGCGACGGACGCTATCACGACTGTACCCACGTCACCTTCCGCCAGTTCATGAACGGCGCGTTGAAGGGCGAGATCGCCGACTGGGAGCCGACGCTCGGGGACTGGACCAATCACCTCTCCACCCTCTTCCCGGACGTCCGGCTGAAGAAGTTCCTCGAGATGCGCGGTGCCGACGGCGGCCCCTGGCGGCGCATCTGCGCCCTGCCCGCCTTCTGGGTCGGGCTGCTTTACGACGAGGGCGCCCTTGCCGCAGCCGAAGAGCTGACGGCAGGCTGGAGCTACGAGGACGTTCTTGCCTTGCGCAACGCGGTTCCCGCGAAGGCGCTCAAGGCAGAAATCGCCGGCCGGCCTCTCATCGATGTCGCGCGGGAGGTGGTCAACATCTCGCGCGCCGGTCTCGCCGCCCGCAATCGTCTCAATGGCGAAGGCCAGGACGAGACGGTCTTCCTGGCGACGCTCGACGAGGTGCTGGCCAAGAAGGCGACCATGGCCGACGACCTGCTGATGCTCTACCACGGACGCTGGCAGGGGTCGGTCGAGCCGATCTTCGATCAGTATAAGTACTGATCCTTTCACGCTTTCGAAAAACTGTTCCTGTTGCGAGCTTTCCGGATATATTGGCCTATCACGCCAATCGGAAGGATGCTCCATGCTGCCACTGTTCGACATGATGCTGAAGGCACAGAACGGTGCCGCCATGGATGCGATGGCCAGGCAGTTCAATCTCGCGCAGGAGCAGGCCGCCCAGGCCATGGCCGCCCTGACGCCCGCCTTTTCCTCCGGTTTGAAACGGACGGCGACCAACCCTTATGACTTCGGGGCGTTGATGAACACGATGATGTCCGGCAGCTATGCCAAGTATTTCGAGGATCTCGGCAAGACCTTCACGCCGCAGGGGGTGGCGGACGGCAACGCGGTGCTGGAGAAGCTGTTCGGCTCGCCGGAGGTGTCGCGTGCGATTGCCGCGCAGGCGGAGCAGTTAACCGGCGTCGGCCAAGACATCCTCAAGAAGATGATGCCGGCCATGGCCGACACGCTGATGGGCGGCATGTTCAAGCAGGCCACCGGCCAGATGCAGCAGGGCGGCGACCTCTTTGCCTCGACGCCGATGGGCCAGATGACGAAGCAGTGGCTGGACAGCCTCGGGCTGCAACCGAAGCAGGCCGCAAGCCAGAATCCGATGGATGTGTTCGACAACCCCTTCATGCAGAGCATGCGATCGGCCTGGGGAATGGACAAGGCGGCCGCGCCACAGCAGCCTTCGCCCGCCGCCATGTTGGCCGACAACCCGTTCATGCAGGCGTTCCAGGAGATGATGTCCGGCAGCTTCGGCCACGCCGCTTCGGCCAAGTCACCCTCGCAGGGCGAGGCCAGTGCCGCCGCAAATCCCTATGCCGAGACGCTGAACAGCATGTTCGACAGCGGGCTGGAGGTGCAAAAGACCTACCAGAAGAACATGGAAGCGATCTTCGACACCTACTTCAAGGGCACGACGACGAGCCAGGCAGCCTCGGAGCCGTCGAAGGCCTGATAAAAAAAGCCCGGCCGGAAGATCCGGACCGGGCAAGCAGCAGGGCTATTGGCTATCACCCTGCGGGGAAAAAGTCGTATCAGCTGCGCCGGAGGCGCTCGAACCTGTCCTTGCCGCGGCGGCGCACCGTTTCTGCCAGCAAGGCCGCCGGGTCGTCGAAGACGCCGGAGCGGTGGGTCGCCTGCATCACGTCATGCCAGGTGAGGCCGATGTCGTCGAGCTGGTAGTCATCCAGTTCGTGCAGCCGATTGGCAGCCCATCGGTTGCGCAGCACACGCCAGACGGAATTCGCGACGCCCGCCATTACACCGATCGGTCGGCGAATGCCCGTCTGCTCCTGAACGAGGTCGAGTTCAACTGTCTGGATCGTGCGCATGGTCTGGTCCTTTCCGGTAGGCACGAGAAGGCCGTCCCCTCCGTGGAGGTCTCACGGAAGGGTGGCGAAGGCTCTTCGGGCGCAGGGAGTGCCCGTTGTTCTGATTGCACTCACGTTATGCCGGAAACCGTATTGATCAGTCCAACGAATGTTTCTAATGATTGACATCAGACAAACTGATGGGTGATCGCCATGTCCGCTCCTCTCGATATCGACCAGCTTCATACCTTCCTCGCCATCGTCGACACCGGCAGCTTCACGAAGGCCGCCGATCGTGTCTTCAAGACGCAGTCCGCCGTGTCCATGCAGATGCGAAGGCTGGAGGAGCGGATCGGCAAGCAGCTGTTTGCCAAGGACGGCCGCGGCAACCGCCTGACGACGGAGGGCGAGAAGCTTCTCAACTACGCGCGGCGCATCATCCGCCTGAACAACGAGGCGATCGCCGCCTTCGACGACAACCGGCTGGAGGGGACGCTGCGGATCGGCACGCCGGACGATTATGCCGACCGCTACATGCCGGAAATCATCGGGCGGTTTGCCAAGACGCATCCGAACGTCGAGCTCTATATCGTCTGCGAGAACTCATCGAGCCTGGCGGAACGCATGGCCAAGGGCGAACTCGACATCGCGCTCGTGACCCATAACCCCCGCGCCCGAATGTCGGACGTCGTGCGGACCGAGCCGCTCTGCTGGGTCGCATCGGCCAATCATCCGCTGCGGGAGGATGCGCCGGTTCCGCTGGCGGTCGGCCGTCGCGACTGCCTGTGGCGGCAGCTTGCCTGTTCGGCGCTCGATGCGGATGGTCGCGAATACCAGGTGCTGTTCACGAGCTGGTCGTCGACCGTGGTCGCCGCCGCGGTGCTGGCCGGCATGGCCGTGTCGGTGCTGCCGGAATCGGCCCTGCGGCCCGGCATGAAGGTGCTGACGTCGGCGGACGGCTTTCCGCCGCTGCCGCCGGTGCAGATCGGCCTGATGAAACGCCCGGGCCTCTCGCCATCGCTGATGAACGCCATCACCGATCACATCGCCGCCTGCCTCGACAACATTTCGCCGGCGGTGGTGCCGGACGATCTGGACGCCGAGCCGAAGGGCATCGGGCGGACGCCGAAGGTGCGGGCCGGACAGATGGCCACCAGCTGGTAGACATGAAAAAACCGGGGCCGAGGCCCCGGTTTTCGTTTCTGCAGACCTGAGACTTATTCGGCCGCGGTCGGCTGGGCCGAGATGGTGTCGGCCTTGTAGCCGTGCATGTGCTCGAGAGCCGCGCGAACGCCTGCCTCGTAATCCGGATGCACCAGCTTGAAGTGCGCCAGCTGCCGCTCGACGATCTCGCCGGGGACGCCGCCCATGGCTGCCGCGATGTTGGAGAATAGGCGTGCCCTCTGTCCCGCATCGAAGAGGTTGAAGAGCGCACGTGGCTGCCCGTAGTCGTCATTGCCGTCGCGATGGTTGAAGCGGCCCATGTCGCCTTCGATGGCGAGTGGCGGCTCCTTGGCGGAGGCGTCCTCGAACGGACCATTGACCGAGTTCGGCTCGTAGTAGGCGTCCGGGTTGCCGGTGCGGATACCGCCGTAGGTGTTCATCTGGCCATCACGATGGTAGTGATGAACCGGGCACTTCGGCTGGTTGACCGGGATGTTCTCGTAATGCGTGCCAAGGCGATAGCGGTGCGCATCGGCGTAGGAGAACACGCGGGCCTGCAGCATCTTGTCCGGGGAGTAGCTGATGCCGGGCACGATGTTGGACGGCGAGAAGGCCGCCTGTTCGATCTCGGCGAAGTAGTTCTCGGCGTTGCGGTTGAGCTCCATGGTGCCGATGTCGATCGGCGGGAACTCGGAGTGCGGCCAGACCTTGGTCAGGTCGAACGGGTTGTAGGAGGTCGTCTCGGCCTCGGCTTCGTTCATCACCTGAACCTGCACCTTCCAGCGCGGGAACTCGCCACGCTCGATGCCGCCGAACAGGGCTTCCTGGTAGCCTTCGCGGGTCTTGCCGATCAGCGCTTCGCCTTCTTCGTTGGTGAAGTGCTTGTGGCCCTGCTCCGTCTTGAAGTGGAACTTCACCCAGTAGCGCTCGCCGGCATCGTTCCAGAACGAGTAGGTGTGCGAGCCGTAGCCGTTCATGTGCATCGGGTCGACCGGCAGGCCGCGGTCCGACATCAGGATCGTCACCTGGTGGAGGCTTTCCGGCGAGAGCGACCAGAAGTCCCACATGGCAGTTGCCGAGCGCAGGTTTGTCTTCGGGTGACGCTTCTGCGTGTGGATGAAATCGGGGAACTTGTAGGGGTCACGGACGAAGAAGACCGGCGTGTTGTTGCCGACGAGATCCCAGTTGCCTTCCTGCGTGTAGAACTTCAGCGCGAAACCGCGCACGTCGCGCTCGTGGTCGGCGGCACCCATTTCGCCGGCAACGGTGGAGAAGCGGGCGAGCATCGGCGTCTCGGCGCCCGGCTGCAGACACTTGGCCTTCGTGAACTTCGAGATATCGCCAGTGATCTTCAGGGTGCCGAATGCACCCCAACCCTTGGCGTGAACGACGCGTTCCGGAATACGCTCGCGGTTCTGATGCGCCAGCTTCTCGATCAGCTGGTAATCCTGCAGCATGACGCCGCCGCGCGGGCCGGCGGTCATCGTGTTCTGGTTGTCCGGCACTGGTGCGCCGGCAGTCGTCGTCATCGTGGGACGATCGGACATGGCTGTCTCCCCTGTTGAAAATCTGGAGCCGTTCTAGGCTTTCGATTTGACCTTGGCACCATAGTTCCATAGTTTCCAATATTATTTACTGCGATCGACGATCGGAAAAACTGATGACACTGACGCTGCGGCAGATGCGGTATTTCGAGGCGCTGGCCCGGGAGAAACACTTCGGACGCGCCGCGGAAGCCGTCCACATCAGCCAGCCGGCGCTGTCTGCCCAGATCCTCGACATGGAGCAGGGCCTGGGGGTTCGGCTGGTAGAGCGCAACCGCAACGGCATCCTCCTGACGCGCCAGGGCGAGGAGGTGCTGGCACAGGTCCGATCGGTTCTGGAGCAGGTCGAGCGGCTGGAAAGCGGGGTGCGCAGCAACGGCCGGATGCTCGACGGTCCGGTCCGGATCGGCATCATCCCGACGGTCGCGCCCTACCTCGTCCCGAAGCTCGTTCCCTGTCTGCGCGAGCGCTATGCCTCGATCGAGATCGAGCTGAAGGAGGCGGTCACCGACCGGCTGATCCTCGACCTGCAGGACGGGACGCTCGATGCCGTGATCGCCGCGCTGCCGATCGAGGGAGACGGCACCGAGGCCTTCCCGCTGTTCGTCGACCGGTTCTTCATGGCGATGGCCAACAATGCCGAGGCTATCCTGCTGTCGCCGCTGATCGAGACGCAGGTGGATGTCGACCGGCTGCTGCTTCTGGAGGAAGGGCATTGCCTGCGCGAACAGGCGCTTTCGGTCTGCGGCACGGCCGGCAAGCGCAGTCTCGTCACCTTCGGCGCGACCTCGATGACGACGCTCCTGCAGATGGTGTCCCACGACATGGGGATGACGCTGATCCCGGAGATGGCGATCCCGACGGAAACGGCCCGCAACGACATCCGCATCGTGCCCTTCGCGGAGCCCGCCCCGTCGCGGGAGATCGGGCTGATCTGGCGCAAGTCGAGCGGGCGGAGGGACGAGATGAAGGCCCTTGCGGAAGCCGTCGCCAGCTGCGCCCCGGCCCCGCGATAGAGCCGGGTCGCAGACCGAAAAATCAGGAGAGGTGCGTCTTGAAAAATTCCACCGTCCGCGCCCAGGCGAGATCGGCCGCCACCTTGTCGTAGCGAGCCGCCGAGGTGTCGTTGTTGAAGGCGTGGTTCACGCCCTCGTAGACATGGATCTCGAAGGTCTTGCCATTCGCTTCCAGTGCCGCCCGGTAGGCGTCGATGCCGGCATTGATGCGATCGTCGAGGCCCGCATAATGAAGCATTAGCGGCGCCTGGATGGCAGGGACGTCTTCTGCCGCCGCCTGCGAGCCGTAATAGGCCACACCGGCGCCAAGCTCCGGAGACTTCGTCGCCATGCGGTTGACGAGACCGCCGCCCCAGCAGAAGCCGACAGCGCCAACTTCGCCGTTCGTGCCGTCGAGGCCGGCGAGATAGACGCGGGTTGCCTCCGCATCGGCCGCCGTCGCTGCGGCGTCGAGCGATCCGAACATCTGCCGTGCCTGGTCCTCGTCGGACGGCGTTCCACCGGCGGGCGACAGGAAGTCCGGCGCCAGCGCGACGAAGCCTTCGAGCGCCATGCGCCGCGCGACATCGCGGATGTGCATGTTGAGGCCGCGGTTCTCGTGGATGACGATGACGGCAGGCAGGTCGGCGGCCGCATTGCTCGGACGCACCAGATATCTCTTCATCTCGCCCGTCGATCCGGGATAGGTCACCTCCTCGGCCATCAGGCGGTCGTCACTCTCCGCGACCGTCTGGGCTCGGGCGCCGCTTGCCGCCAACATGGGCGCGATGGCGGCTGCGGCGGCGCCCGATCCGGCCAGCATCGTCAGCCGTTCCATGAAGGCGCGGCGGTCGAGGGTCAGATGCGTATATTCATCATAGGCATTGATCATTGCCTGGGTGATCTTCGGCTTTTCCATGACGCGCTCCTCTGGCGGATTGAACGGCACGTCCGGGCAAGCGCCGGCGGCCGGATGAGCAAAGCTAGATCATCCGGCCGCCGGTGGGTGACACTTCTGCGTGAGACGATCAGGCTGCCAGATCGAGCACCACGCGGCCGTCGATCTTGCCTTCCTTCATGCGGTCGAAGATGGCGTTGATGTTCTCGAGCTTGTCCCAGGAGAAATGCGAGGCAACCTTGCCCTCGCCGGCAAACTGCAGCGACTCCTCCAGGTCCTGGCGCGTGCCGACGATCGAGCCGCGCACGGTGATGCGCTTCAGGACCGTCTCGAAGACCGGCAGCGAGATGAAGCCCGGCGGCAGGCCGACGAGCGCCATGGTGCCCTTGGACCGGAGGAAGCCATAGGCCTGTTCCATCGCCTGGGGCGAGACCGCCGTGACCAGCGCGCCATGCACGCCGCCGGTAGCCTTCTGAACCTGCTCCACGGCGTCGGCGGCCTTGCCGTTGACGATGACGTCGGCACCGAGCGTCTTGGCCAGCTGGAGCTTGTCGTCGAAGATATCGGCAGCCACGACATGCATGCCCATGGCCTTGGCATATTGCACCGCCATGTGGCCGAGACCGCCGATGCCGGAGATGACCACCCATTCGCCGGGCTTCACCTCGGTTTCCTTGAGGCCCTTGTAGACGGTGACGCCGGCGCAGAGGATGGGCGCTGCGGGGCCGAATTCCAGATTGTCCGGCAGGCGCCCGACGAAGTCCGGATCGGCGAGCCCATACTGGGCGAAGGTGCCGTTGACGGAATAGCCGGTATTCTGCTGGCTGCCGCAGAGCGTTTCCCAGCCGGTGCGGCATGGCGTGCAGCAGCCGCAGGCGGTGTGCAGCCAGGCAACGCCGACGCGGTCGCCTTCCTTGATGCGGGAGACGCCGGCGCCGAGCTTGGCGACGTAGCCGACGCCTTCGTGGCCCGGAATGAAGGGCGGGCTGGGCTTTGCGGGCCAGTCGCCATTGGCGGCATGGAGATCCGTGTGGCAGACGCCTGTTGCTTCATACTTGACGAGGATCTGCCCCGGACCAGGCTCGGGGATTGGCCTCTCCTCGATCACCAGAGGCTTGCCGAATTCCCGCACCACGGCGGCTTTCATCATTGCTGACATCGCTGGACCCTTTCGAACGGTGACCGCGTCGTTGCGGTCGTGTGGCTCGAAGGGTCCTACTATGGAGCGGCAGGCGCGACGTTGATCCACCGCAAAGGATGTCAGCCCAATGCCAGCCAGACGCCAAGCCAGATCCAGAGCGCAATCAGGAGGAAGAAGCCGGTGATCCAGATGGGGCGCCGATGGCGGAGGCGGTTGCTGGTGATGTGCACGTAGGAGTGGACGTAGCGTGACAGCACGAAGGCCCAAGCGAGGAATGCCGTCACCACATTGTCCGCCGTCGTCAGATAGAGCGCCAGGCAGACCACATGGAAGAGCAGCGGGAGCTCGAACTGGTTCTTGAGGTTGTTGTGGATGAGGAGGCTTTCGAGCGGCTCGTCCCGGTTCTCCTTGAACTGCTCCGCCTTGGCGGTTCCGGCGCGAACAGCACCGATGCGTCGGCTGGAGAGAAGGTAGTAGAGGCCGAACACCAGGAACGCGTGGGCGATCATCGGCCAGATCATTATATTGCTGAAGGTCATGGGTGCCCCCGGATCACGTCAGTCTTGGTGCGGCCTCCTGCATAGACGGCCGGAGAATGCCAGGGCGCATCGGTCAAGACATCCTCGTCACGCAACGCAAAGTCTGCAGGGTCATCGTCCGCTTCAGGCAGCCGGCAAAATTGCCGACGCCGGAAGAATAGAGGAAGCCGTGACATTGGCAACTGCCTTGCCGACTGCCACCGTCAGAGGATCAGGCGCCGCCGGGATAGTTGGGGCTTTCGCGGGTGATGGTGACGCCGTGCGGATGGCTTTCGCGCAGGGCAGCGCCGGAGATCCGCACGAAGGTCGCCTTCTCCTGGAAGGAGGGGATATCGGCGCCGCCGACATAGCCCATGGCAGCCTTCAGGCCGCCGGCCAGCTGGTGCAGCACGGCCGAGACCTGGCCCTTATAGGGCACCTGGCCTTCGATCCCTTCCGGAACCAGCTTCAGCGTGTCGCGCACTTCCGCCTGGAAGTAGCGATCCGCAGAGCCGCGCGCCATGGCGCCCACCGAACCCATGCCACGGTAAGCCTTGAAGGAGCGGCCCTGGTAGAGATAGACCTCGCCCGGGCTCTCGTCGGTGCCGGCCAGCAGCGAGCCGACCATGGCGGCCGAGGCGCCGGCGGCAATCGCCTTGGCCAGATCGCCGGAGAACTTGATGCCGCCATCGGCAATGACCGGGATGTTCTGGTCGCGGGCGGCGTTGACGGCCGCCATGATGGCGGCGAGCTGCGGAACGCCGACGCCGGCAACAATCCGGGTCGTGCAGATCGATCCCGGACCGATCCCGACCTTCACCGCATCCGCGCCGGCATCGATGAGCGCCCTCGTGCCGTCATAGGTGGCGACGTTGCCGGCCATGATGCGCACGGAGTTGGACAGCTTCTTGACCCGCGCCACGGCGTCCAGCACGCGCTGCGAGTGACCATGGGCGGTATCGACCACCAGAAGGTCGACGCCTGCCTCGATCAGCCGCTCGGCGCGCTCGAAGCCGTCATCGCCGACGCTGATGGCGGCGGCAGCCCGCAGGCGGCCCTGCGCATCCTTGGAGGCGTTCGGGTTGAGCTGCGTCTTCTCGATGTCCTTGACGGTGATCAGTCCGACGCAATGGCCCTGGCCGTCCACCACGAGAAGCTTCTCGATGCGATGCATGTGCAGCAGACGCTTGGCCTCGCCCTGGTCGACGTTGTCGTTGACCGTGATGAGGTTCTCATGGGTCATCAGTTCGTGGATTTTCTGCGACGGATCGGAGGCAAACCGGACGTCGCGGTTCGTCAGGATGCCGACGAGGCGGCCGGTCCTGTGACCGCCGTTGCCGCCGTTGTCGACGACCGGAATGCCGGAAATACCATGCGTCTTCATCAGGGACAGGGCGTCGGCCAGCGTCGCCTCCGGGCCGATCGTCACCGGATTGACGACCATGCCGCTCTCGAACTTCTTGACCTGGCGGACCTCTTCGGCCTGTTCGCTCGGCGTCAGGTTGCGATGGATCACGCCGATGCCGCCGGCCTGGGCCATGGCGATGGCGAGGCGACCCTCGGTGACCGTGTCCATGGCGGAGGAGAGAATCGGCAGGTTGAGATCGATGTCGCGGGCAATGGTCGTGGCAATGTTCGTCTGGCCCGGCATCACCTCGGAGTGTCCCGGCTGCAGGAGCACGTCGTCAAAGGTCAGCGCATCTGCGCCGGTTGCGGATTCTACAATGCGAGCCATGGCCAATTTCCTTATATGAAAGGAAGTTCGTTCCGGTGGGAGGATAACCGGAGCGATCTTCAGGAATGGGAAGTTGGCGAGGGCTGGTACCACGGTTTCCCGGCAATGAAAACTGCCGCCAGGCTCAAAAAGGAGCGTGGAGGCAGGATTTCATCGTCTCGTCATCATCGGCGGTCAGTTCATTTGGGCGCAACGCTGAAATGCCGGCAGGTGATTGTTCTCGGAAGCCGCCTGCAGGCCGCCGAAGACACGCAGGATATCCGGGTAGCCGGCCGCCGCCGGCATCAGGTCCTTTGTATAGAGATCGCGATTGAGGATTTCCGCCTCCACGCCCATGAGACAGGCCTCCTTGAGCGTGGCCGGCACCTCAGCCACCACGGCTTGTGCACCGAGCTTGTCGTTTGGCGGCACGTCGATTCCATAACCGCGCATCAGATCCACCAGGGCCGAAGCATGCATGCGTTCGGCTTCGATGATGTTGGAGAAAGGCCGGACCGGGCCGAACGTCTCGATGACGGCAGCATAGAAGGCTTCGGCATTATACTCATCCGCCAGCGCACGCATCAGCGCCTGCTCGGCCTGATTGTCGACAGTGGCGGCCGGGGCAACGGCCGGCACCAACGCCATGACGCCGGCAATCAGAATCGGGAAAGTCCATTTCATCAGAAGTCTCCTCTGGGTTGACGAGAGGAGCGTAGTCACCTCGATCCCGATCTCCGCGTGATCCAGATCAATATTACCGAAATCTAATGCTAGATGGACAATCCGTCATGAAAAAGGGACCGGCGCGAAGAGACCGGTCCCATTCTAATTCGTGGCGAAAGCCCGATCAGATCTCGAACTGGTATGATTTCGGCACGAAGCGGTAGCCGGTGTCGAGCTTTTCTGCATAACCGACCGACGGGAACGGCATGTGGTAACCGAGGAAGGCCACCCGATCCGTGGCGATCATGTCGAAGACCTTCTTGCGGGTGGCAGCCGCGGCAGCCTTGTCCATGTCGAAGCGGACTTCCCACTCGGGGCGCTGCAGCGACAGAACGTAGTGGTTGGCCGTATCGGCCGCGAGGATCAGGCGACGGCCATCGGACTCGACGTTGAAGATCATGTGGCCCGGCGTATGGCCGAAGGCGGCCATGCCGGTGATGCCCGACACCACCTCGGCGCCATCGCCGATGAAGGTCATCTTGTCGGCGAGCGGCTTGACCTTTTCCAGAACAGACTTGTGGCCGCCTTCGGCCGGCGTCCCTACCCGTGCGGTATCCGTCCAGAAATCGTATTCGATCTGGCCGGTCACGTAGCGGGCGTTCGGGAATGCCGGGCCGCCATCTTCCATCAGGCCGCCGATGTGGTCACCATGCAGGTGGGTGAGGACGACCACGGTGACGTCTTCCGGCGTATAGCCGCCGGCGGTCAGCCCCTCGATCAGGCGTCCCATGCCCTGGGCGCGTCCGCCCGGACCCATGCCGGTATCGAACAGGACGACGTCGCTTCCGCTGTTGATGACCGTCGGGGCAAAACTGTTGACGAACTGGTCCGTCGGCAGGAAGTTTTCCTCAAGAAGTTCACCGACGGTTTCGGCAGACTGATCTGCACCGAATGTCTCGTTGGGCGCACCCGAGGCCCGCGAGCCATCCTTGACAACAAGAACTCCAAAGCTTCCTACGCTAAATCGGTCGGTTTCCGGCGGCATTGCTCTATTGATCTCCAGGCGGTTCGTTTCCTGCGCACGCGCTTCGCCCCGCAAGAGCGCCGGCGCGGTCACTATACCCATGCCGGCTGTTCCCAAAAGCGCCCGGCGTCCCATTGATGGCATCGTCATCTGTCTCTCCCCGAAGCTGATAAGGTTCTGCCGATCCCGACAGTGCGTGCTTAGATAAAAGCCATGACGCGTGTGGGAACCGATGTCACGCAGTCGTGATGCCAAGTTCAGCGGAGGCGGGCAAAGGCGTTGGCAAATCGGGGGGATGGGACTACACAAGACCTCCGTTCCGCCTGTCGTGCCTGATTGATGAACCGCATCGTTCCCCTCATCCTCGCCGTCGCCCTGTTCATGGAGCAGATGGATTCCACCGTGATCGCGACGGCGCTGCCGGCCATTGCCGCCGATCTCGAGGTCGGGCCGATCACGCTGAAGCTGGCGCTGACTTCCTACATGGTGGCTCTGGCGATCTTCATTCCGATCAGCGGCTGGATGGCGGACCGGTTCGGCGCCAAGACGATCTTCCGGATGGCAATCCTGGTCTTCATCATCGGATCGATCCTCTGCGCCGTCTCCGGAACGCTGGTGCAATTCGTCCTGTCGCGGTTCCTGCAGGGCATGGGCGGCGCGATGATGACGCCCGTCGGGCGGCTCCTGCTGTTGCGGACGACGAAACGCAGCGACCTCGTCTCGGCAATGGCGCTGCTGACCATCCCGGCTCTCATCGGGCCGCTGACCGGCCCGCCCATCGGCGGCTTCATCACCACCTATTTCACCTGGCACTGGATCTTCATCATCAACGTGCCGATCGGCTTTCTCGGCATCTGGCTGTCGGGCATCTACCTGCCCAAGATCGATACCGTGCTGCCGCCGCCGATCGACTGGCTGGGCTTCTTCCTGATCGCCATGGCCGCCGCCGGAACGGTGTTCGGTCTCTCGGTGGTGAGCCTGCCGGCCCTGCCCCCGGCCTTCGGCATCAGCGCGACGGCCGTCGGCATCCTCTGCGGCTTTCTCTACATCGGGCACCAGAGGCGCCACCCCTCGCCCATCCTCAGCCTGTCGCTCTTCCGCAACGAGGCGTTCCGCGCCGCCACCTCCAGCGGGACGATCTTCCGGGTCTCGACCGGCGCCATTCCGTTCCTGATGCCGCTGATGCTGCAGCTGGCCTTCGGCCTCAATCCGTTCCAGTCCGGGATGATCACCTTTGCCGGCGCGCTCGGCGCACTGATGGTGAAATTCGTCGCCCGCCGCGTGTTTGCCGCCACCGGGTTCAAGGTGACGCTGATCGCCGCCGGCGTGCTGGGCGCGGTTACAACCTCCGTCAACGGCTTCTTCACCCCGGAGACCTCGCATGCGCTGATCATCGCCTTCCTGGTGATGTCGGGGCTCTGCCGGTCGTTCTTCTTCACCGGCAGCAATGCGCTCAGCTATTCGGAGATCGACGACGCGCAGGCGAGCCAGGCGACCTCCATCGCCTCCGTGCTGCAGCAGGTAAGCCTGGCGCTGGGCGTTGCCTTTGCCGCCTTCATTCTGGAGGCCTCTTCGGTGCTCTCCGGATCGCACCTGCAGCTGGCCGATTTCCACCTGGCCTTCTTCATCGTCGCGGGGGTGTCGCTGTTTGCCGTCGTGCCGCTGCTCGGCCTGCGCCGGGACGCCGGATCGGCGGTCTCCGGCCATGGACGCGCCGCCGTGGAAACCGAGGCGGCGCAGTAGTCGTCCGGTCAGTCCCGGCTGTCCTCGTCGGTATCAGCCCCGGCAAATTCGCGGGGATCAATGTCTTCGACATCGACTTCCGTTTCCGGTCCGGCGCCGACCCGGCGGCCCTTGAAGTGCTTGGCGAGCAGAAACATCTCGACCGATTCCGACCGCGAGGCGCCCGGCTTGATGTGGATCACCTGCCGGAAGTTCAGCTTCAACATGTTGAGGAGATCGCGCTCGGTGCCGCCCTGGAAGGTCTTGGCGAGGAAATGTCCGCCCTCCTTCAGAACTTCCACGGCGAAATAGGCGGCGACCTCGCAGAGATGCATGGTGCGCAGGTGATCGGTCTTCTGGTGGCCGGTGGTGGGGGCAGCCATGTCGGAGAGGACGAGATCGGGTTCGCCGCCGATGCCTTCCAGCAGCAGCCGCGGCGCTTCGTCATCGAGGAAGTCGAGCTGCAGTATCTTCACGCCGGCGAGCGGCGCCATCTCCAGGAAGTCGATGGCCGCCACCCGCACGTCCTCGTCCGTCGACCCCGTCACCTTGGCGGCGATCTGCGACCAGCTGCCGGGTGCTGCGCCCAGATCGATGATACGCCGGGCGCCCTTCAGGATCTGGTGCTTCTCGTCGATCTCGAGAAGCTTGAAGGCGGCGCGGGCGCGGTAGCCCTCGAGCTTTGCCCGCTGCACATAGGGGTCGTTGATGTGACGCTCGATCCAGCGCCGCGACGACGCCTTCAGCTTGCCCTTCTTTACCTTCTGGCCAAGCTTGCGGCCCGTGCGATTGCTGCCGACCGGCGGTTTGGTCATCGGCTTGCTCCTTGCTCATCGCGCTCTTGTTCCGTGCGCCGGGGGCGGATCCGGCGCCATGCGCCATCATCGGCCATCATGTCCGTCAGAATGCCTTCGCGCAGCCCGCGATCGGCCACCCGCATCCGCTGGCTGGGCCAGCGCCGCCGGATCGCCTCCAGGATGGCGCAGCCGGCCAGCACCAGATCGGCGCGGTCCGGACCGATGCAGGGATTTGCGGCGCGGTCGGCAAAGCCCCAGGACAGGAGCTTTGCCTGCATCGCCGTGACCTCCGTGTCGGAGAGCCAGAGGCCGTCCACCTTGCGGCGGTCGTAGCGCGGCAGATCGAGGTGCACGCCGGCCAGCGTGGTGACGGTGCCCGAGGTGCCGATCAGGTGGAAATCGTCGAGCCCGCCCTGCGGGGCCAGCACCGGTGGGCAATGGAAGCTCGAGAGCATTCCCTCCACCTCGGTGACCATGGCCTCGAACACCTCGGGCGTCACATCGCGGCCGCCGTGGCGTTCCGACAGGGTGACGACGCCGACAGGCAGCGATGTCCAGTGGGTGATGTGGTTGGCGAGACGGCTGGAGCGGTTGTTGTCGATGCGGATGACGGCGATTTCAGACGAGCCGCCGCCGATATCGAAGAGCACCACCGACCGCGCCTCGCGCCCGACCAGCGACGAACAGCCGGAGACCGCAAGGCGGGCCTCCGTCTCGCGGTCGATGATCTCGAGATCAAGCCCGGTTTCGCGCACGACGCGGGAGAGGAATTCCTCGCCGTTGTCGGCCGCACGGCAGGCCTCGGTGGCGATCAGCCGCATCTTGCGGATCGGTCGGGTGGAGAGCTTGGCGGCGCAGACCTTCAGCGCATCGACGGCCCGGTCCATGGCGTCGTTCGACAGCCGGCGGTTGGCCGCCAGACCTTCGCCAAGGCGCACGATGCGGGAAAAGGCATCGACGACCCGGAACTGGCCGGGACGCGTCGGCTGCGCGATCAGCAGGCGGCAGTTGTTGGTCCCGAGATCGAGCGCGGCGTAGAAATCATCGCGGTAGACGCGCGGAGCTTCGGGGGCGATGCGACCGGCGCCGTTGGCCATGGCAACGGACGCGGCCTGGCCTGCTGGGGATGCCGGGCGGGGCGCGTAGGCCGGTTCGGCGCGTGCCTGCGCCAGCGGGCGACCCTGCAGCCCGCGGCCGCCACGGTTCTTCTTGCGGCGCTTCTTGGGATTGCCCGGTCCGGCCGTGTCTCCCGCTGCTGTCGGCACACGTGCCGGCACGGCAACGGCCGTCACGCCATCCGCCTCCGTCTTGGCGGCCGAGGCGGATCGCGCACGGCGGCGCTTGCGCTTTCGCGTCGGATTGAGGGCGTCGTCTGTTGCGGGCCGTCCGGCCGGGCCAGCATCCTGCGCTGTCCCGGCATGCACGGAAGGCGCCGCGTTGAGGTTCTTGCCCCTGCGCTTCGCCTTGCGGCGGCGGGAAGACCTCCCCTCGCCGCGACCTGCAACAGATGCCCCGCCTTCTGGCGGCTTTCCGCCGCTATCGGGGTCCATCACTTGTGTCCATCTCGCCGCGCAAAGCCCTGGAGCATGCAGCTGGCGTTTATCGTTACGTTGACGACAGGATAACAGCGGCAGCGGCATTCGCCAACGGCTTTTTCGCCGGCTATCCGGGCGAGGCGCCCGAGCCCGACAGAAACGGTGGCCAACTTTTTTCAAAAAGGGTATTTGCATCGGCCGGCGCTTTGGTTATAAGCCGCCCACACCGACCGGCGCCGCGCGCCACGGCGGTCTTGGGGAATAGGTTAACGGTAGACCCACGGACTCTGACTCCGTTAGTCCTGGTTCGAATCCAGGTTCCCCAGCCAATCTTAATTTATGCAATGATTTCAGTCCATTAGAGCGATGCCGCCTCAGGCAACCGGAACAGTTTCCCGTATCGGCTGTCCGTAGCACGGGTAGCTTGTGAAATCGTTTCGGGCAGGCACGCGCCTAGCGGGTTAGCAGCCTCTATAGGCTTGCTTCCATTATACTAGCTGCTGAGCCCAGGCAGACTGGCTTGCGCCCTCCTTACCTCCTGGCCAGCGCTCGCGGCTATTGGAGTCTTTTTTGCGGTGTGCTCTATAAGCGCGCAGTGTTCATTTGCGCCTGTGTGGATCAATGCCGATTGAAATCGAAGAAGTGCTCCGGCGAACTGAACAAGGCGTGACCATGCCATACATCTGCCGCGGCACAGACGGGAAGTTGTATTACGTCAAGGGAAAGAACGCGGGATATGAATCGCTGGTGAAGGAGTGGATCGCCGGTGCGCTTGCCCGACACATGGGTTTGCCTATCGCTCCGTTCGATTTCGTATTCGTTCCTGTGGAGCTCTATGAGCTAGGTCGCCACGTAAACCAGGGGGGCCTAAACCTCGCTGGCTTGGGTTCGGGAACTCTCTTCGGATCTGAACACATACCGGATTCGAACGAGCTATCATTCCTAAACGTGACAGCAATCCCAATCGCTCTGAAGCGTGACATTGCCGCCTTTGACTGGTGGATAATGAACGGCGACCGCACACTCACTGAGTCCGGTGGCAATCCCAATATCCTTTGGTCGGAACGCAACAAAACAGCCGTAATCATCGACCATAATCTGGCGTTCGACCCAAGCGTAACGCTAAATTCACAGCTGTCAGACCATGTTTTCGCTGGGGCACTCGCCGAAATCTGTGAAGACCCAGAACTGCAGTCAAGATACGGCATCAGGTTCACTCAGGTGATGTCCGAGCTGCCCAACATCATTGGTGACATCCCACCAAGGTGGCACTATGTAGACGATCAGGAGACGGTCGAGATTTCTTTGTCGACCGCCACCGTAGAAGCTGCTTTGCAAAGATTTATGATGCCCGATTTCTGGAAACGAACATGAAGAAGCATGCGGTAAGCTATGCGATAATCCGTTTCCAACCTCATGTTGAGACGGAGGAATTCGCTAACATTGGCATCGTTCTCGTCGCACCGAGGATGGGCTATCTCGATTTCAGATTAGAAACCAGGCGGCACGGGCGACTTACTGGTTTTTTTGACAGCCTGGAACCTGCCGCTATCCGAGCGATCCTGGGAAACTATCATTCGGAGTTGAGGCGGATCCGCGATCTAGCTGCTCACGTTGGAGATGGGCAGACCCGCTTTGAATTCGACCTCACCGACAACGCGGAACACCTGTTTCGTGCCCTCACCAAGGATCGGGAGGGCATCATACGGTTCAGCGATGTGCGCTTCGCAATGACTGATAGCCCTAAGACGAAGCTCGAGGAACTATTTGAATTTTATGTCAGGCGGAATTTCTCGAGCCCACTGTATCGGGAGGGCCTGCTGGAAAAGCACGTTCGGTCGGTTCTCAGATTGAAAGAGATCAACAAGAACTTCAAGCGACGGACGTTCGATGATGGCGTCTATTCCGCCACGTTTCCGTTTGTCGAGATTGTTGATGATATGCCGGTGAAGATCCTGAAGCCCATCTATCTCGGACAAGAGGATCCAAGCCGCATACTCGATCACGGCAACAAGTGGCTTTTCACCATAAATCGGCTGAAGCAGCTCCTTCCTCATGACGTGGTTTTTGCGGTTGAAGGCCCGAATGGCAAGGCTGCGCAGCAGAGGGCGTTCAGCGAGACCATCGGCCTGTTCAAGGACAATGACATACAGGTGGTCGACGCAAGGAATAAGCAGGAATTGATCCACGCGGCCGAGGGATGACGGGCTGCTGAAGCGCTGCCTCCTCGAGGTGGGACGAACGTCTGGAACCGTGCGAAGCGGTGACAACTCGCAACCCTTTAGCCGGAGGGTCTACCTCTCCCTCGCCCACATGTTGGCTTTATCGACCGGAGCAAATCCACAAGGCTGAAGCCTCACATGGGGGTGAGGAATGGCAGAGATCCTAGGGATCCGCCAACTGCAAACCAGCTTTCGCTGATCATCACACGTTGGACCGCAAGATGCTGGTCCTGCCCCTTCTTACCGGTCCGCGGAGACGACGAGCTTCTGGTAGGCGAGAAGAGCCGCGACTAGGACCCGCATGTAACCTTCCCTATAGCCACCCTCCTCTTGTTCACACTGTCGTTGGCCCTACCGCAGCACGTCGGCAGCGGCGGGTAGCAGGGCGAGGAACGGGAGCGATCCTTGGGATCGACCGACTGATCTACGGGTAGAACGACATTTTCCTCGGCCCTTTGGCCACCGCCCCCTCTCGCCCGACCACGATTTAGAGTTGCTCACCCTCCCGGAAGACTTGATCATTACTAAAGGGTATCGTATAGTCTTGATCACACCATCCTCTCCTACACACGAGCGTTACCCACATGACCAGCTACCGCACGTCCAAGCAAGCAATTGGCTACATTCGGGTATCGACCGATAGGCAAGGCGAAACGGGGATCGGCCTTGAAGGACAGCGCGCGGCTATTCGTGCTCATGCGGACTCCCGGGGAATTGAGATCGTGGAGTGGCTCCAGGATGTTGCTTCCGGCCGCGGTGAGAAGAACCTTAAGAGCCGTCCTGGTCTGCTGAGGGCCTTGGAGCTGGCCGAGGCAAATGATGCCGACATTCTGGTTGCTGGCCTCGATCGGCTTTCTCGCAATGTCGAAACGATCGAGCACATCATGCGCGAGAGGAAGATCATGGTTCACTCGGTGACCGAGAATGCCAGTTCAGATCCGGTTGTTCTCGCCAGCCGTGCTGCACGTGCGCAGCTTGAAGGGGAGCAGATCTCTGAGCGGACCACCCTCGCCCTCGGTAGGAAGAAGGCTGAGGGCGTGAAGCTGGGAAATAGAACCAACCTTCCGGAAGCTCAGAAGTTGGGTGCGGAATCCAACAAGCGCCGGGCCGAGCAGAAGGTCAACGAGATCGCCGCGGCTATTCGAAAGAACGGCTGGCAGGATCTCTCTGTGCCGGCCCTGGTGGACGCACTGAACGGGATCGGCTTGAAGACCAACCGTGGCGAGGCTTGGACTGCAGCAGCGCTCCGTAGGCCCCACAAGGCGGCGCTAGAGGCCCTCAGGGTATCCGAGCCCGCGGACTACCAGAACGATCCGAATTTCGGTTATTTCTGAAAGATACAGCTCCCGAAAGCTGCCTTACTCCCCTCTTACGCCAAGCACTCATCTTTCCGGCCATGGCTGTGCAAGCCCGCTGGTGTCCTCGCGCGAACCTCCGGCGTGCGACAAAGAATCTTCCGTTAGTCGTTATGTGCTTATTGACACGTTCGTTAGGCTTAGTTACTAACGGCCAACAACGGAGATTGACCATGGCACTTAGCAACGCGGAACGGCAGCGACTTCACTACCAGCGTCAGAAGGACAAGAAAAAGGGTGACCTGAAACAACCGGACAGCGTCGACCTGGGAGTTCCTGCAGAGGACCCATTTTATGAATGGTTTCAGGGACAGGCCGGCGGGTTCTCTGACTTCGCGAAATCTTTTGACATCGCGGGCATAGAAGCGCCGGACATCGACGATGACAGCAACCCCAAGTCCCTTTCAGGTGAGATCGAGCGCAGCTTTGAAGACGAGCCCGAGCGCAGCCCCTATGCCCGCGGCGGTGGATCGCTTGCCCGGGGGGAGATCATGGTAGGTTGCTTGATTGACGCGGCCTCCGAGCTTGCCCGCATCATCAACGAGTATAAGCGCAACCAAATCACTAGCCGGCTCCGAGAGATCGAGAATGCCGACCTCTCAGATCCAGGCGTCAAAAAGGCCGCACTGACCGAAGTGGTCCGGCTGCAGAAGATGGTCGATCACCTCGACAAGCGGGTGCGCTGGTCCTTTCCGCAATGGAAGTTGGCGGACGAATAGCCAATACCTAGCAGAGCTGAAATGCTGTCCTGAAATCCAGACGCTCAGAACTGAGCATCTTCATCGACACCCCACAACTAGCGACGGATCCCCTGGCATCGTCTGCCGGCTGAAACTCGCTCGCTCTCGAACCTACCCAAATCCGCAACGGTTGCGGTTTTGCCAACACATATCCACCAGCCAAGGAGACCGACGATGACTGACCTTTCCATCTCCAGTGATGAGCTTGAAGATTTCGACTTCACTTTCTCTAAAAGCAGCCTTCCTGACGACGACATGTCTCAGAACCCGACTGAAGCAGGACCGTTGGTGTTGGCAAAGCCCGCCATCTTCGGCTTCGACTATTCTGGAGTGTCCCATGACGTCGCCGAGGAGGCAGAGGCGACTGCCGACCGGATCCGCAGTCGGCACCGCGCCAGCATCATCGACACCGGCAACGATCTGTGCGCCATTAAGAAGAAGCTTGAACATGGGCAGTTCGGTAGCTGGCTGAGTTACCACTTCGGCATGTCGGAGCGCACGGCTCAGAACTACATGAACGCGGCTGACGCGTTTGGATCGATGCCCAAGGTAATTGATCTTCTGCCGCCTACGATCGTCTACAAGCTTGCGGCAAAGGGCGCGCCGGCAGAAATCAGGCGGTCCGTAATCGAGGGTGCCGCCAGCGGGGTCATCTTGGATCACAAGGAGATTAAAGCCCAGCTTGCGACCGCGCAAATCAGTGAACGGCTGAAGCGGGAAGAGGAACGTGAGGTGAAGCTGGAGGAGCGCGCCTGGCAGAAACACGAACAGGTAATGCGGACTGCAGGCAAGTCAGACGCCGAGATTGAAATTGAACGCAAGCGCCGGGCAACGAAGAAGGTCCGGAAGGAACGCAACGCGCTGCAGAAGATCGCAGAGGCTGAGCATCGCGAGGGAGCGGCAAGGCACAAGGAAGAGAAGATGAAGAAGATCGCCGCAAGGGCGGCAACGATCCTCAAGGCGCGGCTCGGCAACGACTTTGACGCGCTGCGCGATGCGCTCCTGCAGATCAACTACAGCGAATTTCGCGCCGCTATGCAGCAGGCATAGAGACCATGACCTAGCCAAAGGTAGTCGGCCAGGATATTCCTGTCCGACTACTTTCCTTGGATCCGCAAGCAGAGCGGGCTTTGGTTTCCTCGGATGCCAACCAATTCCATTCCTGGTATCTGAACTATGGTGCCTGGATAAGCAGCGGTCCGTCCGGGCCAAATGCGGACACGTGATACTTGTCTGATCGCCACCCGCGGAAGACAGTCATTGGGGGGGGTCTCATCCTTCTCTACCTCACGAAGGTCGGTCACTTCCCAAAACGTTGCCCAGTGTCAATCATTGTCGGACACGTATTGAGTGCGGTGTCTAAGTGTTAAGTCGAGAAAGGCGTTTGCGGATCTCGTCAGTGCCTGTGGCCTGAGATGAAGCCGCAATCGGTTGACATGGCTGCGTCCGCCACCGTCCCATACTTACCCGCTCTAACACCGTAGACGGTCGGATGATCGCGCTTCAGGCGCTCCTCATAGTAGGCACTATCGCGCAGCTGTTTTTTTGCCAATCAACGTCCGTCCAAGCATCGCCGCCCAATTGACAGGAGACTCACTGGCGCGTGTGGCATGCCAAACGCTGTGATGCAACGTCAGCGTCGACCGAGCCAGCCAGTGAGCGCCTGTGAGTCAAAGAGCATCATCCTGCATCATGACCTTGCAGTAGCTGCTGCCTTCGGCGATGTTCGGCGTCGAAATGAAGGGTAAGGCATGAGCAAAGCATGGATGGTGCGCGCTGAGCGCGATGGACGGCTCTTCGAGACGTTCAAGGAGAAATCAGCCGTCGCCATCGGCTGGAACGAGGTCGGCGACCTTTCAAACGTCAAATCGCGTAAGCCAATCGCGGACCTCGTCAATCTTTCCTGGCCGGAGGCAAAGCCGCAGTCGAACGCTATGGCTGCGGGACAGTTGCACCGCTTCGTGAATGAGATCGAGGTCGGTGACATGGTGGTCACCTACAATCCATCCCGCCGTGTGTATCTGCTGGGAGAGATCGCCGGCCCATACCGCTACGATACGTCGGTAGACCCAGAGGATGCCCAGTATCGGCCAGTGCGGTGGCAGGGCGAGGTTAGTCGCGATCTTTTGTCTGTCGAGAGCCGCAACAGCCTTGGCGCGATATCAACGCTCTTCCGAATTTCCAGTGAAGTTTCTGCTGAGCTCAAGAAGGCGATGGTTTCGGGGCAGCCGGCCAAGCCTGAAGCTGTTGCTGCAACGACGGAGGCCACGGAGGAAGATCTCTTCAAGTCCATGGAGAGTCGCGCGCACGAGTTCATCAAGGACAAGGTTAGCGCCATTGCTTGGGATGACATGCAGGAGCTCGTTGCTGGCCTGCTTCGCTCGCTGGGCTACAAGACACGGGTCTCCGAAGCAGGACCGGATCGCGGCAAGGACATCGTTGCCTCTCCTGACGGGTTCGGTTTCGAATCCCCCCGCATCGTTGTGGAGGTGAAGCATCGCAAGGGCACGATGGGAGCGCCGGACGTGCGCAGCTTTTTGGGCGGTAGGCACCCGCAGGACAAGGGTCTCTATGTCAGCACCGGTGGTTTTACCCGAGAGGCGCGTTACGAGGCCGAGCGCGCCAATATTCCGCTGGCGCTCATGGACCTCGACGACCTGGTGAAAAGCCTGCTTGAGCAATATGACAAACTGGACCTCGAGACCCAGCAGCTTGTGCCGCTGAAGCGGATCTTCGTGCCAGCCTGGGGGTAGATGCTCAAGTTGCGGCCACCTACTCCGGATTATCGATCGGCTTCATTGATCGCCTAGCCGACTTCATCGCCTCGGTGATCGCTACCGTCTCTACCGAAACGCGACTGACGCGCATCAGAAGGTCGATCACCTTCTCCTTGTAATCCGCGAAGCGGTAGGTGTTGAACTTTTCCCGGATGGTCGGATCCTTCGGCGTCTTTTCCTTATACTGGTCGAGGATCCATTCCAGCCCGGAGCGGTTGCCGAGCCGGTAGGCCCAGGCTTCAGTCGGAATGCCGGACAGCTGAGTTTCGCTGTCGAGACGGATGATGTCGTTGTCCTTGTCGGCCTTCAGAATGGCCTTGGGCGAAATGCTTGCCGCCTGCGCCTTCTCGTCGGGCGTATCGAGCCGTTCGAGCGGCCAGGGCTCGACCGTCTCGTAGCCGATATGCAGCTCCATCAGCCGCTTGCCCCAGCAGGCCCATGTCCAAAAGTCCGGATAGAAGGGAATGCGCGGAAACTCGCGCTTCAGGTTCAGCGCGTATTTCTCGCGGTAGCGCGGATCGTGCAGCACCGCATAGACATAGTGGAAGATGTCTTCTTTGCCGATCTTCTCAGCCTTGCCGTAGTGGCCCTGGAACCGTTTCAGGCCCCAGTCGGTGATGTTGTCGATGCGTTCGCCATCAGGGGTGTAGCGGTAGAGGGGAAGCCCGTTCGCTGCGGCTGCGGCCCCCACAAAATGGTAGTCGAAGACGTGATCAACTGCCTGAACCATGAAGTCCTTCTGCGAACCAGCGTCCGTGAAACAAATAGCCCTGTTTGGACTTTTCCCTTCCTCTCCGAATAGGCGCGTTTGTTGATATTGGACCTCAATGAGCCTTCCGTTGAAGTGGAGATACGGGGAGAAGAAGGGGCGGTAGGCGGCACGGACTAGGTGGCCTGCTTCGGTGTTGTAGATCCTTTTAGACAACAGGTCCTGCTTGACTGATCGGGTCCATTTTATCGAGTAATCTAAGTCCGCTGCATCATAAGACTGACCGCTGCCAAGGCGCTTCAAATCCTGATTATAGACGTCGACCAGGTAGGAGGTCCGCTCTAGTATCTGGCTCGGTTCACCGTAAACCCATTCATCCCTGCTTGTTGAGACGCCAAGGGAGAACAGTCTAAAGATCGCCTTTTCCCGAGTAGGACTGCTGCCGCGTTTTACCTTCTTATCAGCAAGCGGAACCAGCTCCTCCCAATCATTCTCCGCCAAATCGACCCAATTCCCCTTCTTGTCCGGCTCGATTCGCTCAAAAGTCATCCCCGCCAGCTTCGACGACCCCAGAAACGCCAGCTTGTCCCCCGCCGTGTCGAACTCCGGCCGTCGGGCGTAGAAAATCTTGCAGCCTTTCTGCTTGCGCCGCTTGACGAGGAAGGAGATTGCGACGCCCGTCTGGATCCCGAAGACGTTGTTCTTCGTGCCGGACAGCTTCGGGTTGGCGCGCACGTCGCCGCCGAGGTCGACCACGTAGATCTCGTTGAACTCCTCGACCACCGCCTTGCGGAAACCGTCGAATGTGCGGCTGTCGATGAAGGAGCGGTTGGTGATGAAAGCCAGCACGCCGTCGTCGTGCATGCGGTCGGATGCCCAGCGGAAAAAGCGGGCATACATATCGTAGACCTTGGTTTTCTGCGCCGTCGATAGCCGGATGTAGCTATCCTTGATCAAATGGTCGACGTGATCGTAATTCCTGTTCTTGTTGTTGTCGTTCTCGTTCTGTTGGTTGGCGTTATAAGGCGGATTTCCGATGATCACTGAGATCTTGCGCGCGTTCTGACGCTTCACTCTGAGGACATTCTCATCCGAGAATGCCCCGAACAGGTCGCCCACGTGCTGACCCGTCCTGATCCCGAGAGCGGTCACATTGTCTAGTGTGTCGACGAAGCAGAGGTTGGGATATTCGGCGAACTGGCCGGTGATCGCCGCATAGGTCGCTTCGATGTTCAGGTTGGCAACGTAATAGGGAAGGATCGCCACCTCATTGGCGTGCAGCTCGTTCTTGTATTTGTGGGCAAGCTTCCTTGGGTCGCCGCGGAAATATTCCAGCAGTTCACAGACGAAGGTGCCGGTGCCCGTCGCAGGATCGAGGATCTCGACATGCTCGTCGATCAGGTTCTTGCCGAAATGCTTCTCACAGAGCCAGTCGGCGCCCTCGATCATGAAGCGGACAATCTCATTCGGCGTATACACCACACCTAGGCGGTCGGCCTTCTTGGTGTCGTAGACCTTGTAGAAGTTCTCGTAGATCACCTTGAGGAAGGTCTGCTTCTGCTGGTGACTGGTGATCTGCGCCGCGTTCGCCCGGATGGCTGCATAGTAGGGCTCTAGCCCCTTCAGCGTCTCGCGTTTCACTGCGCCGGTGAAGAACTTGTCCTCCAGTGCATAGAGCTCGTGTGCGATGTTGTTCTTACGGTGGAAATCGCTGTCGTTGAAGACATGCGCGAAAATCTCCTCCGTCAGGATGTGCTGGATCAGCATCTCCCGCACATCCGCCTCGCCCAGCGCGGGATTGATCGTCTCTTTGCATGTTACGAGGAAGCGAGCGGCGGCAGCGCGGAAATCCGCATTCTCGGCGTAGGCCGTATCGATACGTTTGCGCAGGGCGTCCAGCACCGCCGGCAGGTCAGCCTTGAACTGCTGCACCGCCTTGCGGAACTCCGCGATCTCCGGCCGCTCGTAGGCAAAGAACCGCGACACTAGCCTCGACAGCTCGGCGGTGTCCGTCATCGAGCAACGGAATATCTCCTGCCGGTTCTGGATGAGCACCGCCGTCTCGGAGTTCTCGAAGATGATGTTGTCTTGCGGGTAGCCGCGGGCGAACTTCTTGCGTATTTCCTCTTCGAGGTCGTCCTTCGTGTCCTTCGCCTCCCAGTAACCGAGTGGAACGCGGATGTCGTGCAGCACTGTGCCGTCGGGATAAACGGTCGACTTCATCGTCGTCTGGTGGGGGAACTCCTCAAGGAAGACCAGCTTGGCAGACGTCGCCCAGGCGTCCAGCAGCCGGCGGAAAGCGGGGCGGATCACCTGTTCGTTGGAAATGCCGGAAAACTTCCTGAGCCGATCGATCTCAGCTAGGTATTGGTTAATCTGTTGCTGGCTCATACGTCCCCCATGAGAGGAACCTACTGGTAACGCTTAACTATTGGTAGTCCTTACATTGAGCTTTTTGCCGTGCGCGTTTCCAGGCCGGCATCTTGAAGCCAGCGAACCCACCTGAATAAAAATTCGCGGAACATAGTTTCGCCAATCCTTAGAAGACGCAAGTCTCTCGTCCGGGGATTGACAATGGGACAGCGGCCCTCACGTTTGTCGCAACGAGGTCGATCTCGATCTTGACGCGCGCTGACGAAACAAAGCATCCGGGCCTCTCGATCCGTGGTTCGACCCGTGTCATCTAGGTAAACAACGCCACCATGAGAAAGTCCGTTGCGAAGACAGCTCAGAAAGGTTGCAAAAGGAAGCTACTGGGCGAACGTCTTAGCTGCCTCTGTATTGAGTTGGTCTGCAATTGTATCCGGCAAGCCGTGAGCGATGTTGAAAGGCGCGACTGATCCTAGAAACGACCAACCCAACTCCGCAAAAACATTGTGCTCGCTTAGTCGCTTGCCGAGGGCGGCCGCATTGATTTTCTCTGTCAGCCCGGTTGAAAGCGCGCGATCGTCCGCGTAGCCTTCAATTTCTTATGAGCTGTCTCTCGATGCGTTCGATCGGCAAAATGAGCAGGGGACCCGCCATCGCGAGGGTCAAAGTTGTTGTGGGTGGCCCACCGTAGCGAGCTGACAACTCTTCATTCTGTTCAATGATCGGTAGGAGGGTTGACAACAGGTCGAGGCAACGCGATGGCAAATCCAGGCTGTAACTGATGTTCGGCAATACCATGAGACAGCCCGCGCCGAACAGCGCCGACCAGACCCGCGGAGAGGTGGCTAAGTGGTCGAAAGCACCGCACTCGAAATGCGGCATATGGGCAACCGTATCGGGGGGGTCGAATCCCACCCTCTCCGCCATTCTGGCTCGTGGCCGCAAGGCTTTCCCGTAATCTGCTGGAAGAAATCAATTCAGGAAGCAGTCGCGGCAGTTTTACAGGGCCACGACCCCGGCACATATAGCTCGGAGAGCAGCGTCGTGATCACGACGCCTCCTCCAAATTCATTTTGATAGCTTTGATGTGCTTCTCGAATATTTCCCTGATTTTGCTGTGGTATTCAACCTGCGTTCCAACAGAGGAAGAAGCCGCTCTACCAAGCCTTCGATCTGTGCCGGGCTGAAATCAAGCAACATTTGTGGTTGAGACGAATCCTTTTGAGTATGAGGTAAAGTTCGAGTAGATGATCGATCAGTGTCGATTAAAGCTACTGTGACGTTAACGCCTGGTTGTAGAGCTACGATTGCTGAATTTCTACTTGTAGTGCGGAAGGGCAGTTTTCCATTGGTCGCCTCAAGATGTCTGATCTCGTCTAAAGAGATATCGGCATCTGGAAACTCGTCCAGCGAGAGGGGTCGAAGTAGCTCTTTTGCCACGAGGCGTCCGAGACCTTCGAACGCGTTTGTCCAAAACGTCTCAACGCCCAGTCCCCCGGCAATAGCTGCCCAGGCCAGGACCTCTTCTCGATTTTTGAAGTCCTGAGCAAGACGGAAATCTCGCTCTGCTCCACCTATTCTACTGATCACATAGCCGGCAACGAAGTTGTAAAGCTCCGCATCTCCGGGGAAGGCGTCATTGGTAGCCTCCTTGATTAGCCTCAGAAAGCGAACTCGACTCTCAGCGGGCATTTTTTCGATTAGCCCAAGCTGATCGAAAACAGGTGAGACGTTGATAAACTCGCGCACCAGTTGATCGGGAATCGATGGTATGTCGTGGCTGGATAATACCAACGACCGACAAGCAGCGGAAACGAGGTCACCATTGCGCGATGGGCGCGAAACGCTTCCGGGCATCAAGCTCGCTAAGACCTCAGTGGCAAAATTTCGTTTTGCGCGTCCGGATCCTGCTCGTTGTTGTAATACCTGCTTGGCAGTTTCAAGCTGCTCAACAGCGCTAAGGCCATTCTTCGGGCCATAAAGAGCGGCCGCACGAGCGACCGCGAATGTCTCGGTCGAGAGGCATACGGACAATGACAAAGAGGAAAGCTCGGACCTTGATGAGGTCATAGCATCAGCGATAATTGCTCCGAGCCAGGCGGCCTCTAGCCCATTGAGTGTTGGGTAGCGCGAGCCATTGCGATGATAGCGTTCGAAGTCCTCTGATGTGAGGAGGTAGCACCAGCTGGTAAGGGGCGCCAGATCTCCATGGAACGTCACGAGCCAAGCAAGAAGTTCATCACGCGCCTGAACGGAACTCACGACGATAGCAATAGGGCGTGGACCCTGCTCATGCCAGATCAGGATCTGATGCTTCGCCGTTTTCTCACGCGGTAATGCGATCATCTCCTGAGTCGCGAGATCCCTTGCCCCTGACTCGCCCCGCAGCACCGACGCGAGTTCTTCACGGCCTACGAGGGAAAACGACAAGTCGCTTTTACTCATCATCATCAAACAATCCCTGTGCTGCAGGAGGAAATGCCCCCGCCAGAATTTCTGGGAGAGCGTTGTTGAAATACACGGCCAATGACGTTTTAGCGCGTGTCACGACCGTATAAGCTTTCTGGCGGGTTAAGTAAGCGTCATCCTCCGCGAATAACCAGTGCAGGGCGCGAAATTCCAGTCCTTTGCATGACTGGATCGTTGTGATGCAAATGCGGCATTCTTCTGAGAAGTGCCGGTTTGAGACGCCGGAGTGGAAAACCTGTGATCGTCCCGAGAGTTTTCCGATCTGTTCAAGCGCTTCGAACACTTCGTCACAATCGCTGCGCTGGCGAACAACTACACCGATGAGGTCGCCGGGTTCATTGTATGTATCGAGTTGGATATCTAGAGAGGCAATAAGAGCTTCGATCTGTGCCCGTCGTGAGCAAGGACCTACAGAATGAGGCGGAGTTGGCGTAGGCCCGGTATAATGGCAATACTCTGAAAGAGCGTAATCGTTCTGAACCAGAATTCTGTCAGCCATCGAGCAGATGTCGTGACTAATTCTAAAGTGATGCCTTAGATCAATTCTTTGATCACAGATTTCACCGGCGAGCTCTAGTGTGGTGCCGCCCTCGTATACGCGCTGTCGATCATCGCCAACGAGCATAAGTCGATCCGTCAGTCGATTTAGAAATTCGAGTTCTTCAAAAGAGAGGTCTTGAATTTCGTCGACGAGCAAAGCATCGTAAGAGACGAGTCGTCCGTGCCGATCTAGTAAATCTATTGCTGCTATGGCGCGAGTCCGATTTGCCTCCACTAAATTCCCGACATGAGCAGGGGGGTTAACTCCGTAGGTGGAGAAGAAGCGGTCCACGAATGATCGCATCGTTGTAATAAGCTCAGCTGGGAACCGATTGTCGCCGCTCAGGGATATGAATTCTCTGAGAGTTCTCGTAAACGTTATTAGCTTCGTATTTGCCAGTTGATGCGGAGGAAGTCGAAGGTATTGTCCTCTGTGTAAGAGAATACTCGTTTTCCCGCTTCCTGGCGGCCCTATAAGCATATATTTTCCAGTAGGAAGCAGTCCTTCGATCGCATTTATTTGATCTTGATGCAGGTCGCGGCGTCGTCTCCAGAGAAGACTCATATGGCGTGTTCCTCATTTTCTTTCAGGTTGTTTCTCGCCACTGATGCGGATGCCTCTAGGAAACTAGCGTAACACTGCTCTTCAACCGCGGCTTCGTTGCCAGCCGTATAGGGAACTGTAACGCATGAGGTGTTCACGGTCACCGTTCCTTCGCAGGATGCAGATCCACTTATGGTAGCTAAGTGTTCCTTTATCAATATTCGAATGCAGCTTCTGATAGGTAAGGCTGAGAAGATATTTGGGAGGTCAGCGGACCATTCGAACTTAACCAGGAACTCATTTCTTCCCCGGAATTCAATCTTGTGGATGCAGTCAATTTTATTTTCAGTAAGCTTCCTGTTTATATGGTCCCTGATTTTATTGGCGAGGTCGTTGTAATTTGAGAAGGAAGGAATCGAGGTGGCGTTTCGTGTTTTTCTGACGCCTAGCAGGAGCTCATTCTGAATTCGGCGGTCCTGCTTGAAGTCCTCCCAAGTCACAGCTTGGAGGCGCGCTGCTGGATCTTTTTGAAGAGCGCGTTGAGCTAGGACGACTAAGTAGGACGGTGCGTCTGTTCTCACTGGAACGCTAGGATGCGTGGTGGCTACAGCATGTGCGATCAAGTAGCGGTTTCCAGCCCCCTGCTTAACAATTGCATCAAAAAGCTGCTCCCCTGCTAACAAATCATGAATAATGGCACCAAGCTGGTAAAACGTTAGAGCTCTCCAAAGCTCTGGCCCCGGAGGCCAGAGACGAAACATGTATTCGGGCGAGCTGTAACGCGCGGTGGCCACAAATGGGAGTTGACCAGAGTCATCCGTTCCCGACCCCTCGGCACTGTCAATCAGTCGCACCACACCAAGATCTAGAAGCGTTGCTTGCTTGAAGTCAGCAGATACGACTACGTTATCAGGTTTGATGTCACGGTGGCAGATATTCAGCGTTTCGAGGTATTCCGCCGCTTGCGCGACTTGAGTGACGATCGTCTCAATTTTATCTCCGGGCACAAGCTTAAGAGCTTCGGTGAGACATAGTCCAGGCACTCTCTCCATCAGCATGTAGACCGTGCCGTCGGCCTCCCCGCAATCGAAGACTCTGACAAGGGTAGGGCAAGTGTGCGACATCAGCTTTTCTTGGACGAGAGCTAAACGGGCTCTGCTCACCACTCCCTCGTTGCCTCTGAGGAAGTTGGGATGATAAATTTTCAGGGCTGCCGGACCTTGAGACGTGGAAACTTCGAACACGGCAGCACTCGCTCCATGCCCGAGAAGTTCAACGAATTCCCATTCTTTTGCTGCTGCTAATTTTCTGGCGGCCTTTTCTAGCCGCCCCACTTCACTCAGATGCATCTCTTCCCCCTCCTGTTGAAGTGCCTCCCAAGCAATCGTTACTCAAAGTTGTGGGAATTGCGCAAGCCTTTGATGATAGCTTGGAGCAACAAGGCGCGTCGCCGGCGCTTTCGGAACGTCGCTTTGCTCAGAAGACTCAGAGGCGCTGGCAAGCGCAGGTCCGCCGCCGTGTAATGAAGCCGCTAGCAAAAAGCTTCGACACCAGACTTGAAGCAGAGAAGTGGCCGCTTGATCTGCAAGCCCAAGTCGATGCTTCAGAGCGACGATGGACCGGCTAGATCAACCGTTCCGCGAACACTAACTCCGGTAGAACGACCTCCCAGGCCTCATGCCGAAGAGCTTCCTGAAACTCCTCGCCATTATCGACCTTACGCCATTGAATAATGGCGCGCGCCGACCCTCTAACCAGTCGCAGTCTTTCCGGCGGCCGATAGCTTTTCGCCATCCGCCCTACCGTGACTCCATCCGAATTCTGAATAAGCCAACGACTATCAACCTCGATTAACGTTATTGGGTCATTGGTTTGCAGTTTTGCCAGGGCAACGTGGACCGGATGGGATGGACCTTTCCGACCTGTCCAGGAGAGGTCCACCATCTGCGGTTCCACCAGCTGATGTCGGAGGGAGCGATCTCCACCCTCATTCACAGTAGCCTCGATCTGCCGCGGTAATATAGCCGTGGCGTTTGGTCCTGCTAGTGGGTGCTGCCCCTTGGTCACCATGATCGCCAGGCTGCGCCTGGCGCGCGTCATGGCGACATAGAAAAGCCGCCTCGGTGCATCCTGATCTTCCCCTCGGGAGTTTCGGTCCCAACCACCATCGAGGATGACCGCATGATCGAATTCGAGCCCCTTAGCACGATGCGCGGTCAGGAGCATTAGACCGCGTTGCTCCTGACGAGCATCACGTGCCCACTCCGCTAGCATTTCGATAAGGTCGGCAGCCGGAACCGCCTTGCCATCCAGCTCCAAACTGAACGCCGTCAAAGCATCGGATATCATCGTCCACCAACAGTTCACTGGCTGCGCAGCGATGAACTCGTGCATCTGTGAGGTTGTCAGCATCTTTGCCGGCGCCGCTCTCACGAAGCCGAGGAAACCCCTGACCTCACGAAGACGCCAGAAAGGCGGCAAGGTCTCGCTCGCAAGCTGCACCGGAATGCCCCTCGCCTCGCAATAGCTTCGCACCGGCTCCAGCAGACGCCACTCCCGGGCGATGATTGCTGTATTGGACCAGGACCAATCCGGGACCAGCTGTGACAATCGAAACAGTTCATCCACTGCGGCCTGAGCCTGTCCGTCGGCGCTGCAGTGCAATAGTTGAACCCGCCCTTGCGCTACAGGATCGAGATTGGCCAGCGTGCCGCCCTCAGGCGCTTTTGCACGAGCCCGATTGATCACGATATCATGCTCCGCCTTCATTCGCCCCGCAGCCGGCGCAATCACCCGGTTGGCGGCGGCAATAATCGCTGCCGTCGAACGGTAGTTCTCGACCAGATAGGTCGGCCTAGCATGGTAGTCTGCCTCGAAGCGCCTGATGAACTCGATCGAAGCGCCGGCGAAGGCGTAGATGTTCTGGTCATCATCTCCTACTGCAAAAAGGCTGAGACGTTGATCTTGGTCATCCAGGGAGCGGCCGGCCACAGCGGCAATCAACCCATACTCCTCAGGACCAATGTCCTGGTATTCATCCACCAGGATCCACCGATACCCCTCGATCAACGTTTGGCGTAGTGCCTCGGCTTCTTCCCTCTGCAGACCATCGCCCCTCAGCAAGGCCGTAGCGTCCACCACGACCTTGTCGAAGTCTCGTTCTTCGCCCCTGTCAATCTGGCCTGCAAAGCTTGCCCCCATGAGCCGCATTGCCAGCGCATGGCAAGTCGACACCGTTACGGCTAGTGCGTCGTTGCCGATGAGGTCCTTCAGTCGCTTGCGAATTTCGACAGCGGCATGGCGATTGTAGGTCAGCACGAGGATCCCGCGCGGATCCTCGCGCCTGATCCTAACCAAATAAGCAACGCGATGAACCAGGACACGCGTCTTACCGGAGCCTGGGCCGGCAAGCACCAACACATTGGTCTGCTCACGATCGTCTGCAACGATTTTCGATTGCGTATAACTGCCAAGGCCGTCGACGATCCGAAGCCAACTTTCGGGCGTGGTTTGCCTGCGAAGCTCTCCCGACCGGTCAGGCATCCAGCGCTTGAGGAAGGTTTCCTTCTCCAATTTGAAATAGTCGAGTGCCAGTCTCTCAGCCTCACTGATAGAGATGAGACCGCGCGACGCGTAGGCCGCCATGATGTGGGTCTGGATTGTTTGTTCGCTGTAGTGCTCTTCGAGAGGCAGAAAGTCCTTCTGGCTGAACTGGCCTGCGCCAGGTCGCAAGTTGACCGTAATCGCCGGCCTGAAGATCGTGAGGCCTTTCCCGAGCGTGATGACCCCCTGCTCATGAAGCCACATCAATGCCCGGCTCAAGAGCTTCGTTTCGTCACGGACAGACGCTTTCAAGAAGACATCTCCCATAATGGCGCCTTGCAGTTTGCCGATCGTCGTTTCGACTCTGATGTCCTTCCCGCGCGTTCCTTTCGGAACGAGCCCCTCCAGGTGCAGCAGCAGCAATTCCGATCCACGTCGCCGGATCTCTGCTGTTCTGCTCAGCATTTCCCAGGAGCGCTGCAGACGAAGGAGGTATGTGCTCCTGTTCAGCTTCTGGAAATGCACGTTACCGCGCCCTCCGTCCTCGTCGCGACCATCCTGAGCGAAGCTACGAAGGTGCGCTTCGATCAAATCCGGGCGAACGGTGGCGTGCCCCTGATTACGAAGCATCTGACAGGTCGTCGCAAGGTGCAGGGGATACGCTTCCCCATTATCGGCATCCGGCGCATTCTCGCGCAGAGCTGCAATCAGGGCAGTCTCCAGAGACGCAGCCATCTGAAATCTGTGTCGCGAAGCCCCTTCAATACCAACATGCACGAACATGGTGATCGCGGTGTCGTCGGTTGCAATGCCGAGGGTTTCGAGATCGGATAATGCTTTGCGAAGAGCACCACCTGTTAGGCCGCTCGCACCGGAAAGTTCATCAGTCGACACTCCGGCATCCGAAGGCGCCGTCATCAAGTGCTGCACTAAAGCGATGAGTTGCTTGCGCCGCGATCCAGTGATCTCCGCCTTTGTCAGGATGGCATCGACCTCCTGCATGGTGCGAATTCTCAGAGATGAGGGAAACACCTGCACGCGGTTTTCGTCGCGTGTCAGCAAGGTGGATTCTTCAAGCCAAGCGATCGCGGTCTTGACCCTTGTGTCGTCGGTTGCGCTGTCGCGCTCGAAGTCCTGCGCTGCGTCCTCACGAACGATCTCGCCAGGCGTCGCAACAACTCCACCCCCGTGCTTGCCCTTCGCATCCAGGCGACGCAGCGCCTTCAGTATCCCACTGATCTCATGACGAGCCAGGCGTGAGCGTGCGCTGAGCGAGAACTGCCGCTCGACATCATCCGTGTTGAACAACAACACGCATACGGCAGGACTGCGATCTCGCCCGGCGCGTCCTGCCTCTTGCAGATAGTTTTCGAGCGAACCCGGTATATCGCCATGGACGACAAGCCGGATGTCTGGCTTGTCGATCCCCATACCGAAAGCATTGGTCGCGGCAATGATCCTGAGGTCACCTACCCGAAAGCGTTCCTGGGTATCCTGCTTTCGTTCAGGTGTCAGGCCTGCATGAAAGTAGTCAGCGGCCAGTCCCTGCTGCTGCAAGAAGCCTGCAACTTTTTCGGTTGCAGCACGCGTGGCGCAGTAGACGACCGCCCCTGACATTCCCTCTCGCGGGAGGGCGCGCTCGATGGTGTCCAGGATGTCCGCCAGTTTGCGACTGCGGTGGGTTTCCTGGACTTCGAAGGTGAGGTTGTCGCGCGTTGCCCCACCGTCGAGCAGCAAGAGCTCCACCCCAAGCCGAGAATGAAAGTGGTCCCTGATATCGCGCACCACCTCGGGCTTAGCCGTCGCAGTCAAACAGATCACTGGCGCCGGCTCTCGATCCCCCGTGTATTCGCGGATAAACCGCGATACGTAACGATAGTCTGGCCTGAAGTCGTGTCCCCACTTCGACACGCAATGAGCCTCATCGAGGATCCAATAGCCAACCTCGCGCTGTGACAGGATCGAGCGCACGGAAGGATTCCGCAACTGCTCAGGCGAAATCAGCAAGATTGCTGCCTCGCCCATCCGGATCTGATCTAATGCTGCATGCCGCTCTGGCAGCGAGAGGAGACCGTTTATCGTCACGCAGCTGGAGATGCCGTGTCGTGCAAGACCTTGGACCTGATCGGCCATAAGCGCCACCAATGGCGAGATCACGACAGACAAAGCGCCGGTCTTGTCGAACCGTGACAGCGCCGGGATTTGGTAGCAGACAGATTTGCCAGTGCCGGTCGGCAGGATGCCGAGCACCGAGCGGCCAGCCATTGCCTCGGCCACGATGCGCTCCTGCAAAGGGCGACCCGCATCATCCTTCGGCTCGGCCCGAAAGCCATCAAACCCGAACCATCGAGACAAAGCCTTCTTTGGATCGCTCCTCTCCCGGCACCAATGACAGTCGGAGTGGTCGCAGGCATTGTCGCGAAGGTGACGGACAATCTGCGCAGCCTCGCGGAACTGCGCCCGAACCCAAGGCGGCATAACTGAATCTCCGCCAGCGACCGAGATCCATGAGAGCGCATAGGCCATCGGCCACCCAAGATGGGGCGACGAAAGGCGTTGCAATACATCTCGCACGCGGGCTGCGCAGGCCTGCCCTTCAAGGATCTGTTTGATCGCCCGCTCGGCAGCTAAAGGAGTCGGGCGAGTAGCGCAGCGTAAATCGGCGAAAAAAGCATCAAACCCGTCGCTCCCTAGGGCACAAGTCGAGAGATAGTGGTAGGCTTCGATAACTGCCGGTGCACGGTCTGCAAGGTTCTTAAACGCCTCTATTTGATTTTCCAGGACCTGCAGAACTAGGCGAGCGTCCAATTCTGGTTCATTGATGTGCCCGGCCTGTAAACGACCGTCATGATGGTGCTTCACCAGGTGGTGGTAAGGATTGCGCGGAAATGCCAGCGGGTTCAGCCAAAGCGTGTCTATAGGCTTCGATGAGAGCCGGCCAAAGCTCGGCCTCGCCGCGGCGAGATGTGGAAGATCGTGCCCGAGAATGTTGTGACCCAGCAGAAATTCGGCGTTTGACGCCATGTCTTCCAGCTGATCAAGTGCATGGTTCCGATCTCCGTTTCGGAAAACCACCTTCTTCTGGTCCCGACGGCGAACCGCCGCGAAGGCAAAGATGAACGCTGTCTTTGGGTTGACCTCGAGGTCGATCGACAAGCATCGGTCGACAAAGGAAGAAGCAGTTCTGTCGATGTTCCGTGCCCTCATCTGAGTCTGACTTCGCTCTGCGGTGCCAAACCACTTTTCCAGTCTAGCGTGCATACGAGGTAACCGATGGAAAGCTTCCATTACAAGAGCGGTCACGGGTCCAGAACCATTCGGATCTGAGCATCCGCAGCGTTACAACCAAGTTAATCGACCAGGGACGGCAGTCGGTTTCTCAACAGGATAGGTCTCCGATCTGCGGCAGAGAGAAGTAACTTTGCGGCAACTGAACGCCCAGTTGCCATCCGCTGACCACGCGTTAATACCTGTGTGGCAACAATGGTCGGGACCAAGGAGGGGCCATTGTTCAAGATAGAAAGAAGCGAGAACCGTATCGAGCGGCTGGTCCCAAGATCATTCTCCGAACTCGGTTTTCGCGAACGAGCGCATCTCCAGGAGTGGCTTGCAAATAAGCCTGACGCCTTAGGGGAGGAGTTGCTCGTCATTCAGAAGGAGTTCGCTGGATTCTCAGACACGTCAGAGCGGCTCGATCTGCTTGCGGTAGATAAACAGGGATCCCTGGTGATCATAGAGAACAAGCTTGATGACACCGGCCGCGATGTCACCTGGCAGGCGCTCAAATACGCGTCCTACTGCGCTCGACTTACCCGCGACGATATTCGAGATGTCTTCCAGTCTTACCTCGACCGATATTCACCCGGCACGAAAGCTGAGGAACTTTTGTGCACCTTCCTCGACGAGGAGGAATATCAGGAAATTGTTTTGAACAAGGGGGTGACACAGCGCATCATGCTTGTAGCAGCGAACTTCCGAAAAGAGGTGACTTCCACCGTTCTTTGGCTATCCAGCTTCAAGCTCCGGGTTCAGTGCTTTAAGGTCACGCCCTTTTCACAAGGAGAGGAGCTCTTTCTTACAATTGATCAGATAATCCCGACGAAGGATGCTGAAGATTTTATGATAGGGCTAGCGGTCAAAGCTCAAAACGAGGTGGAAGACGTCGAAGCTGAAAAAGCTCGACATGCTCTTCGCCGCGAGTTCTGGACAATTTTGTTATCGAACATGAATGCAAAGAGCGTTCTTTTCCGAAGCATATCCCCGGTCACAAAAAACTGGCTTGGTATTGGCGCTGGGTCGAGGGGGATCATTTTCAACTTTGTCGTCACCAAACAAGTTGCTCGGGTCGAGGTTTACATTGACCTCGGTCACGGTGGCTTGAATGAGCAATTGTTTGATGCCCTGAAACTCGAGGCGCGTGCCATCGAAGAAGACTTCGAGGAGGATCTTATTTGGGAACGCCTTCCGGGCCGGCGCGCGTGCCGCATCAAGGCAGAGCGTTCCGCCAACATCTTCGACAGAGAGCAATGGCCGATGATGATTGAGTATATGACGAATGCGATGATCAGGCTGGACCGCACGTTCCGCAACCGACTATCAGCGGAAGGCGCAAAGTTACCCAATCCCCCAGCGTCCGTCGACGCAGATGTCGCCCACCTAGGATCCAGCGGACCCGGCTCTGAAGTCTGACGGCCTAGATGGGAAATTAAAGCAAGGCGGAATGCTGTGCACGCGCCAAATGTTGCGTGATGACCCAGATTGCCTGAGCGCTTTAGAACCCTATCCGCAGCAGGACCTTTACATCTCCGACCGGGCGCCGACGTGTTTGGTAAAGGTCCAGCACTTAAACGTGGAGTTATACCAATCTTGGGTTGCATATTGACCTTGTCATAAAAACCGAAATCATTGCGGATATGAGCAATACCTTTCCCAAAGGTTTACACAATCTTGACAGAAAACCCAAAACGCGGCTTTTTCCGCTCAAGGTAAAGGTCGTAGAACGCGCTTAGGTTGCCCCGCTCTCTCTGCCCCCTCGGGCAGTTCGGCGCAGTCCGGGAGATTCAGAGAGGTATGCGCGAGAGCTCCTTCCCAGGCACATCCTATTCGGTGATCCGCCTTGTGGCCCAGTGCTAAAAACGTATTAGCCGTCGACACAGAACGACACCTTCTAGACCGGTGGTGTGCGCCCATACTCATCGGCAAACGTTCTGAACGAGCTCGCGAAATTCAACCCGCCGATGTCCAAATAACAGCGGCGCTGTCGGTGGACGAAGCTTGGGACAGCGCCGCGCTTTCGTTGGCTGAAGTTCGGCGCTGTCTACCCTCCTCTGCCGGGGAGCAGGCGAAGTAGCAAAGTCCACCGTCGATAACATCGATGTCCTAGGGGCGACCGGGTTCATCGACGGGGATGCCTTCCGGAGTGGCACAACTCTGGGCTCCAAACCTCCCATGCCTCACTAGGAGCAGCTTCCCGTAAGTGCGTCTCACTAATCTGGATTGCCAACCAGGAGACGGAGACGACGGCGCAGAGCTGGAGTTATATCGGGAATGCTGTCCCCATAGAGCTCATGCAGCGATGCAATCCAAGCACTTTCAGTGGAGGGAGGTGCTTCATCGATCAAGACCTCCGTCAGGGTCTTCACGAAGGCCGCGCCAAACCAACTCGTCATTGCGAGCGTTAGCAGCTGTCGCCTGTCGCACCCTAATGCCGCGGCAAGCGGCACCACCTTGTCGAGCGGAATCCTGCCGTCGCCGCGGACGAAGCTTTTAACCATGTCGTCGCTCTTGAAGCCAGCCAGGAGAGCAACTTCGGAGAGGCTGTAACCGCAGGAGGCGAGATACTCGCTCATTATATTTGCAATATTTTTAAGAGCTTCCTGTTCCATTGTCCGTCCTTCGCTCAGTTTATCACATGTAGACTTATAGCTTATACTCGAAGGAGTGACGCGACATTCTGAGGAATGCCGAACTATTTAGTAAGTAAGCAATTACTTAATACTTTGTTTTCTGAGCTGGGTTGATATTTTACTAGAATCATTTTATGTGATTGCGCCTAAACTGCGAGGTGTATTAGTGTCTTTCTATTCTTACAGAGACCCGGGTGCGGCGATCGAGGTCGGGAAGTTTATCGCCGCAGCCATCGGACGGTCAGCCCTTTCAATGGAGGAAGTGTGTGATTTGACGGGAGTCTCCCGAGGCGCAAAGCTCCAGAACCTACTCACGGGGAGACACTACTTCCCTCTGGAATTAGCCAGGCCTTTGGCGAAGTCGCTAGATCTAGATCCCGCCAACCTCATATATCTCGTTCTCCGCCAATACGCT
The DNA here is from genome assembly GCA_000722615.1 of Pseudorhizobium pelagicum. Classification (GTDB taxonomy): domain Bacteria; phylum Pseudomonadota; class Alphaproteobacteria; order Rhizobiales; family Rhizobiaceae; genus Neorhizobium; species Neorhizobium pelagicum. Next base: position 277,626 of record JOKI01000001.1, read on the forward strand.
CCTGCCGATGCCGTGGGTTATGTTTTCGAGGCAGTCAGCCAGCACGCGATAGCGCAATTGCGAACCGAGAAGGATGTGACGCCGCAAAGCGAGCGAGTGAGGTCGAAGAAAAAGAAAAAGAAGAAATGAGTCAGAATCTGAACCACTCACTGTCGCCAAATCAGACGTGCAAAGTCGAAACGTCACACGCAGACGTCGATACCTGGCGAATTCTAAAGAAAGCTATGAAGACCGGCTTGTCGGACAGAGGCATTATCATCGGAGACGACGAAGCCTCACTCATCACGCGCTTCATGTTAGAGCAGGTAGAAGGCAGCGGATTGCGGCTCGTGCCGATCAAGCCAAACTCGCACATGCAGCTCGCAATGCGACACGCTCTGGACCAGGGCAAGCGGATGTCGATAGCATGGGTCAAGCAATGCACGAAACAGCGATGGCGCTATCAGGCTGCAATCGACGCTGCTCCGTCCTGGCGCCGGGGCTATGAACTGGACCAAAAAATGAGACCCCAACAACCGGAGGGATGAGAGCTTATGCTGTGTCGCCTACCCTCCTTGCAACCCGCAGATGATCGAGGACCAAGCCGGGATAGAGGATCGAGTTCACCAGTTCGATGCGCTGCTTAAGCATGCCCTGCGGCAGGGTGCCATACCGCTGCGTCATCGTCCCCGTCGTGTGCCCCAGGATGAAACCGAATTGCTCATCAAGGAAGCCAGCCCGACGGAGAGCGTCAGCCGCACCATGCCTAAAGCTGTAAAGCGACAACCCGCGACCATCCTTCAAGCCGATCTTCGTTAGGTAGCGCGGAAAGTCTCGGCTGAAGCCGGCAATCATCTGCCCGCGTTCATTTCGTTCCGCTCGCGGAAACAGACGTTTCTCTCCCTGCTTCTTCAGATCGGCGTGATACTCCAGGAAGCCGAGCTTCACCAATTCAGGGTGCAACGGCACGACGCGCATCGAGCCCGGAGTCTTGACCGATTTATCACCATCGCCTTCGGTCGTGATGTGCATGATCCAATGGCCGTGATCCTCGCGCACGTCCTCTATGCCAAGCTGCGCGATCTCGGCCGGACGCGCTCCGGAATAAAGCATGACCAGCGGAACCCAAAACCGATGGTCCCGAATAAGGATGTCGCCCGGCTTGTTCCAAAATCGGGGAGCTTCATCTGCTTGGCATCCGGTGAAGAATGGCGACTTGAACAGGGCGTTCATTTCCTCAATCGTGAACGGCTTCGTCGTCTTCTCCTTCGACTTCTTCAAGAACATGTCAGCGGCGGGATTTGCCGGGAGATATCCATGGTTCGTCAACCAGGTGCAAAAGGCGCTGAAGCCGGAAAGGTAGCGATTGACGGTGGCCGTGCTGATCGTCGGCTTCTTCAGCGTCTCGTTGTGCTTGACGATCTGGGTTAGCTTCATGTCCTTGAAGACCTTGGTCTCTGTTGCTTTGACCGGATACTGGAGCAAGAGCGCCTTCCACTCGCGAACGGCCTTCTTGTCGATCCGATGCACCGGGAACGTGCTGCCCACGTATTCAACGAACAGGCCAACGTCCCGGCGAGCTTGCGAAAGTGTGTCGGATTTGATCTGGTTTGGGTTCTCCCGGAAATAGATTTCAAACAAGTCCATAATGGCTTCACCGGGTGCCGCCGCTTCCCGAACTGTCCCGGTATCGGGCCTCACAATTGGATCCGTCGGAGTTCCAGTATAATCGCCCTTGTCACGCTCAAGAGTGCGCTGCAGACCCTCGACTTCAGCTCGTCCCATGAGGACGCAAAGCTCACGGAATTCCTCGGAACCTGCATCAACAAGAAGTCGATGCCTGACGATAAAATCCTTCACTGCAGGTTCGATTAAGACAATGTCGCCTAACGTGAGCGCATTCTTGATGGCAGCGAGACGGCGGGTGCGTAGATTTGTATCGTCCGTGCGTGCGCGAAGCATCAATTCGTAGTCGGTATAGGCATTGATCATGCCAGAGAAGTTGTCGGACGTAATTTCGGTGAGGTCGATCCTCCGATATAGGCGCCGCAGTTCGGAGTCCGTCTGTTCGGGTGTCGGCATGGCGCGCTGCTTCCGGTCGTAGGCTTCTACCGTGGCCTCATAGTGCTGCCAGACAGCAACCGCCTTGTCGTCTGAGGAGAGTTCGCGGCGAGTGCGCACCTCGTCGAACTCGCTGCGCCAGCTCTCGATGACCGGCCAAAGGCGCTTCTTTGCGTCGTTCTCATCCTTGGTGCGCAACGACTTCTTGCGGGTGGAGGTGCCGTAGTGAGCTACCAGATCGAGGGGAACATCCAGCCTGGCATAGTAGGTAGCCCCCCGCCGTTCTAGATATGAAACTCTTGCCATCTTCGCCCATCCGTAGCACTATTCCGGAACACCAAACCGGAACAGCTCTAGAAAATAAGCTGTTTAATTGCAATAGGTTGTTTTGCATCAACGGCTTGATTAAAGTTGGATTACTTTCCAGGTTCCCCAGCCAATTTTCCCTAAAATCCCTTATTTCCTCGATTTTCCAATAGTGCCGGATCCCGTTTTGGTATCATTGGCGACCTGATGCCCACAGGTGATGCCCCGGCGCTCACGCGCCGCAGCCGAACTCTCGGGCGCAAGACTGGGTATTCGTCATGGCCATGCGCCACGACGTCGCGAATCTGATCCGCCGCGGGAACATCTTCTATTGGCGAAACACCATCTTGATCTCTTGAGCGGTCGATCTGACTTGCGCGAGTGCATCAAGAGCCTGCTCGGCGATGCGGCGGCTTTCTGTCTCCCTGACGTCGACGCTGTATCCGAAGAGTTCCGCAGGGTCGTCCGTCAGTTGAGGGGTCGATTGTCCAAAGACCTGTGTCGCTGGAGCCGCACCGGCAAGCAAAATCAAGGGTGCGATCATCCGCTTGTGCCTCATGTGCCGCCTGTTTCTATTTCAGTTCGCGACTGACCATCATGCCCTCGCTACCGGCCGAATTCAGCGATCGCTCCTCGACAGCATGCTCTTCCATCCTTCGACATCGGCGGGTGCGATGCGCCAGAGATCAGGCTCTGGAAGGGGAAGCCCCATGTCCTCCATTGTCGAGGCGATATGATGTCGAACGCCGGATGTGGTTTCCTTATAGTCCGACCGAAGCGAATCCGTCCAGAAGCCGATGTTCAAGGTGATGGCATCCGCAGCCAGATCCTCGATGCGGACCGTCACCGGACGATCAGGAAGAACACCTTCAACTGAAGCGACTGAGCCGCGCAAGCGTTCCACGAGCGCGTTCAGATCGGTGCTGTAGCCGACCTGGAGAAGGACATTGCCGCGACGGATCGGATCTGCGGTATTGTTGACAATACGCGAGGTAAAGACCTCGGCATTCGGAACCAGGGCGACTCGACCGTCATAGGTGCGGATCTGCGTCGCCCGCAGTTCGATACGTTCGACGGAACCCTCCGTCGGTCCCACGACGATTTGATCCCCGATCTCGAATGGCCGAAGCGCCAGGATCAAGAGTCCACTGACAAAGTTCGAGAGAATGTCCTTGAGCGCAAAGCCGAGCACGAGCCCCGTCAGGCCCAGCCCGGTCACCAGAGCGCCCGGACTGAACCCCAAGGCGTCGGCAGCAACGAGAACTCCAAGCAGAATGATCGAGTAGTACGACAGTTGCCGGATCAGATTTTCAAGCGTCTTGTCGGCGACCCGGCGCTTGAAGACGAGGACGAGCACCCGGTTCACCACCGAGGCAATCATCACAGCGACGGCCATTACCAGCCCTGCGGCAAGCAATTTTGGAACAACGCTGACGACCGAGGCCCAAGCGCGCGAGAGGACGGTTTGCAGGGCGGCCAGAGTATCCGCGACAAAGCTGCCGCCGAAACCCGAGCGGCGGTCCAACGCCTCCTGCAAACCCATTTCGATCGCCCGCGCCCATAGTGCTGCAAGGCCGTCGATATCACTCAGATTGTCTTCCGCGTCGATCGGATAGACGGTCGTGACCCGGACACCCGACACGACGACGACGCGCTCGTCACCTGACGCTTCGATGAGTGCCTGAGGCACGGCATCAAGCGCCCTGAGGAGAACGCGAAGCCGCTGCTCCACGCGGCGTGCGCGTTCCGATGCATCGAGAGATTCGACCGCGCTGACAGCGAATAGGCCTCGGCCGTCGAGCCTGACGGTTTCCGATTCCTGCGCCCCCGCCCGACCTGCTAGAAGCAAAAGAAGCCCGGCAAGTACCGCAAAGACCGACAGCCGAACCCAACTGGGAAGGCCCGCCGTGCCGGCCACTAGAAGATCAGCATCAGAAGAAGGACGACCACGGCCAGGCCGATCAGGAAGATGACTCCGATGGTGCCGCCGATAAACTTGAGCATGAACGGTCTCCTTGGACGTTTTCCACAGAGCAAGCAGGCCACTCATTCGTGTTTTGCTTGCGAGACAGGGAACAGGTCCGGGTGAACATAGTTCCCTTTCCAGGAGCCGGGGCCATCGTTCTTCGCAAGATGAGCCTCGTGCAAACGCAAGATGCGATTGCAGCTATGATGAAGAAGCCGACCAAACGCCCCGGAGCAAGTTGCTGCGCCAATGCTGCCTGTCGCGATCCTTAGCACTGTCGCTTTCTTGATCTTAGCCTACTTTAAGACTGGAACCTTGGTGATAGATGCGGAACGGAAGCAGGATGACAAAGCAGAACGCCAGGCGGAGCAGCTGCGCCTCAACGACGACGAGATGTGAACGGTCCTTGGGATCGGGAAGGTTACTCTTCGCCAGCTTTCGCAGTCTCTCCATCCTGCTGCCGCACACGCTTCTGATGATTCTTGTGGGCCTCCTGCTCCGCGCGCGCTGCGTTGCGATCGAGGGGCTCGCGTCGGCCCGGCCAGGCTGGGGCGTCGCCGTGTTCCGCGCAGGCATGCTGTCGTTGCTGTTGGTGGGCGGTGCGGCCGTTCCGACCGCGTCGCTGGCCCAGGACGGCGCCTCAACGTTCGAGGTCGAAGACCTGGACATCTCCAACCTCTCTCAAGACCGCGTCGATCGCTCAACCCCAAGGTCGACCGTTGAGGGTTTCGTGGACAGCGCAAGCCGCCACGACTATGAGCGGGCAGCCGCCTATCTCGACCTCTCCGACCTTCCCGATGACCAGCGATTGCTATGGGGTGCGCAACGTGCCCGGCAACTGCATGAGATCATCAAGGCCAGAGTCTGGATCCGCTGGGAGAGCTTGCCGGACCGGGAAGATGGGCTGGATTCCGTGGCGTCCTCGGATGAACCCCTTGCAGGGGAAAGACGGCGCTCGTTGCTCCTGGGTGTTGTCGATCTGGAAGGCCGGCCCGTCGAAATCCGCATCAACCGCTACGAGCCGGAAGAGGGAGATCCCATCTGGCTGGTGTCACGCCGGACGGTTGGCTACATCCCTGCTCTTTATGAAGTCCATGGGCCGGGCATGATCGAAGAACTCCTGCCGGATGTTGTCCGGCAGGAGGCATTCTGGCGGATCCCGATCTGGCAGGTCGTCGCGCTCCCCCTGATCCTGCTGGTCAGCGCGTTCGCGGGCTACATTGTCTATCGCATCATGGGTTTTGCAGAACGGCGACTGGCGTCACGACAGGACGACGGGACGGAAAAGAAGCGATGGCTTCCGCAGATCGTTCACCGGGCAGCAACCCCTGTTGCCTTGTTCGCGGGCGCGGCTTTCGTGCTCATCCTGAATGCAAGTCTGCTTTCATTTTCCGGGCCGGCCAGCACGGTTGTCTCTATCGCAACCACTGTAGCGCTCGTCGTGGCCATCGCGCTGGTCCTGCTGCGGATTGTCGGCACGGTCCTCGACATCGTGACCGACAATTTCGTCGCATCGATCGGCGAAGAAGAAAACACGCAGTCCCGTGAGCTGATCACCAATATTTCCGTCACCAGGCGCATCGTCATCTTCCTGGCCTTGGTTGCGGGGACTGCCGCGGTCGTCGCACAGCTCAACCTTTCCCGTTCGCTAGGGGTCTCGCTTCTGGCGTCGGCCGGCCTGCTTTCCCTCATCCTCGGCTTTGCGGCCCAGACGGTTCTCGGTAACGTCTTGGCGAGCGTGCAGCTTGCCATAGCCAAGCCGATCCGGATCGGCGACGCCATCAATTTCGAGGGCGAGTGGGGTTATGTCGAAGAAATCAATTTCACCTATGTGTTGGTGCAAACATGGGACAGTCGCCGCTTCATCGTCCCTGTCCGTTATTTCGTGAGCGAACCCTTCGAGAACTGGTCGATCCGCAACCCCGAGATGACGAAACCTATCGAAATCAAACTCGATCCCACCGCGGATATCGAGGTTCTGCGCAAGCAGTTCGAAGCGATTCTGCGCGAAGATCCCGATTGGGACAAGCGAGAGGATCCCAAGACCCTGGTCATCGGTAACGATGGTTGGACCATCACAGTCCGGTTCTATGCCTCGGCAGCAAATCCGGCAGCAGGATGGAATCTCCAGTGCCGAACGCGCGAAAAGCTTTACGCATTCCTCCGCGATGAATGTGGTGGTCGGTGGCTTCCGCGCGAACGGCACCAGGGCATGGAACAAAACCAGGCCTAGCTACCAAGTCCTAGCCTTCCGCCTTCTGTGGAAGCTTGGCCTGAAGCCGGCGCCTCTACTGAACATCAGAGAGACCTCCGCACGCTGCCGTTGCGCAAGGGACGACTGGATGGGGAGCTGTCAGACCTGGTTCTTCTTGCGGGCGATCTTCGGAGCGGTTCTCGACGTCGGGCTTCCGATCCTGGCCCAGACGACGCCCCTTATCACGTCTTGGCCTGCAGATCAGCCTCGACTTGGTCGCGGCTGTTGCCGACCTTCTTAACTGACTTCTTCACGGCATCCTTCGAGACGCCTTCGTTTTGGCCTCACAGCGGACTTCGCGTTCCTGCCCGCCGGGCACCCTTTGCACTATCCTGTGCGCGTCCACGTGTCGTAGTCGCCATTATTGTCTCCTATCTGCTCCGTCGAAAAAGCGGTCTTGGAATCGGTAGGTTTCAATTGGGCATCGCGCGCTTTGCCAGTCCACGAGTATCGGTGAGATGAGAAACTCACCGCCAGCCGCCACGCCCCCAGGAAACGCTGGCGTCTCCAGGGGGCGTCACCCCTGCCTAGATCCACGAATGTATCGGGGGTTGAATTCCATTCAGGTAATATTGACCGATCGCGTGAAATTTCCAACGAACCGGGTCGTGCAGCGTATGTGTCCGCGCGTCACGCCAGAGGCGATCCAGATTGAGTTTGTCGAGCGTTGAGCGCGTTCCGACGAGTTCAAACAGCTTGTTCGATGCAAGGAGGGCAAGCTCCGTCGACAAAACCTTGGCCTCCGCAATCGCGATTTTCGCCAAGCCAATTGTCTGTTCATTCGCATTGGCAATCGTGGCATCGAGTTGCCGGCCGCTGCGTTCGAGCATCAGTTCGGCAGCATGGTACCGGATTTTCAGGTCCCCAATAGCCGCGATGGTATAGGGGTCATCCGTTGCGCGTTCTTGCCCGCTATCGATCCAGGGACGAGCATAGGTGTTGAGCAGATCGATCGTGGTATCGATAGCGTGCTGGGCAATACCGAGATCGATCGCCGCATGGATGATCTGACTCTGCGGACCGACGGCGCTTGGATGTTCATAGACAATGTGGGCAGGTAATACCCGAGACGCGGCAACGCGCACGTTTTCGAGCAGCACCGTACCGCTTGCGGTCGTGCGCTGACCGAAGCTTGACCAATCGTCGATGACTGTCAATCCGCTCGCCGCTCTATCGGCTACGGCAACAAAGACATGACCACTTTCATCCAGTGCCACGATCGGTACGAGGTGTGCAAACAGCGCGCCGGTCGAGTAGAACTTCTCCCCCGATACAAGGAAATCATCCCCTTCCCGCACCAGTCGGGTCTTCATGTCTTCGACATTCTTCCCTTTGAATTCCGAAAAGGCATTGCCCAGTCTGTTGCCCGCAAGCACCTTGCCGAAGAGGTCTCTCTTCTGCTCTTCGCTGCCGGTGAGCCGAATGACGTCGATGATTTCAAAGTGACTCTGCGGCATCTGCGCCAGAGAAGCATCCGCTGACGCCAGGAGCGTGAAAACCTTGGCGAGGGTGGTCTGCGAGACGCCAGCGCCGCCGTATGCTTTGGGTATCGTAATGCCCCAGAGGCCGCTCTGAGAGAAAAGGTCGACCTCGTCAAACGGTAGCCGTCTGTGCTTGTCTCTTGCACCTGCATCGGCAAGAAAGCGGACGCGTAAATCTTCGGCAATCGCGATCGCCTCCTCGTCGCTGCTGATGACATGCGCATGTTCTGCTGGGGGAGAGGGTGCCCAAGGGGAACCCGGCACGCGCTCTGAAACCTCAACGGCCTTCGACGTAGTATCGTTCATATCACTATCTCTCTGATTTAATTTGATTATAGAGGAAGAAGGTGACCTTTCGGGCCGCCTTCACTTCAGAAGAGCGATTGTATCTAAGGCGGCAGGGGGATTACCGACCGGCCGTCTTTCGGCGGGCTCAGAAATTGGTTTGCTCGAGGCCGGCAATCATTTCTTCGCGGCGATCCTCGAACCATGGCGGGAAGACGAGGGTCGAGCCGATGGCATCGGCCGGCTCGTCCTTTGCCCAGCAGCCTTCGACCGACCAGGCGATCTCGAAGAGCGCGCCGCCCGGAGACCTGACATAGCAGGACTTGAAGTAGTTGCGATCCTTCTGGTCGGAGACGTCGGTAAAACCGAGCCCTTCGAGGTGTGCCTTCAATTTTAGCTGGTGCTCCTCGCTCCCCGTGTCGAGCGCGAGGTGATGGATGGTGCCGCCCGAGAGCGTCCAGGTGCCCTGCGGCCCTGTCGGCTGATGTAGAACCTCGACCATGCTCGAGGGGCCGCCATCGTTCGGCACCGAGAACATCAGCCCTTCATCGCTGTCGGCTTCCTTCTTCATACCCATGCCCACAGTCAGGAAGTCGTCCATGGATGTCCGATCGAAGACAGCGACGGCCGCGCCGTAGATGCCCCGGATGCCATGGTCTGCGCCGACGCCGTGCACTTCGCTCGTGATCGGCGGGCGCGGGTCAACAGGGTTTTCGACCAGTTCGTGGTCGATCCCGCAGGGGTGGGCGAGCGCCACGCGGGTGATGCCAAACCGGCTTGTCTTCGTCGCCGGGATGCCACGCTCGTTCAGCCGGTCGACCCAGAAGTCGGCGGAACCGAGGGGAATGGCAAGCTGGATGATCTTCGACTGGTTGGTGCCACGCTTGCCGTAGATGCCGGGCTTCTTGAACGGGAAGGTCGTGACGATCGTCGAGGCGTCGCCGTTTTTTGCGCCGTAATAGAGATGGTAGACCGGGATCGTCCCGTCGAAGAGCACGGTGCGCTTGATGGAATGCAGTCCGAGTGTTTTCGTATAGAAGTCATAGTCCTCCTGAGCGCCATCGGTGCTCAGCGTGAGGTGATGATAACCAGAGATGAATGACATTTTTTGCAACCCTCCAAAGCAGGTGCGAGCAGAGTCTGGAACTGCCGCTCACGTTTCTTCACGGCTGCATGTCTGAATGTCGTCCGTTTCGCTCAGATTTCATGTCAGGCAAGTCGGTTACAGCATTAACAACTGACAGATGAGGCTGCCGCGGCATGACGGCGGCGCGCGAACCGTGCAACGACGGTGTAAAACACCGGGACGAAGATCACCGCCAGCACGGTGCCGGAAATCATGCCGCCAAACAGGCCGGTTCCGATGGCGTTCTGGGTTTCCGAGCTTGCGCCTCGGGCAAGCACCAGCGGCACGACACCGAGAGTGAAGGCGAGAGACGTCATGACGATGGGACGCAGGCGCAGGCGCGCCGCTTCGACGACGGCTTCGGTGACTCCCTGGCCATCCTTCTGGCGCTTGCGGGCGAACTCCACGATCAGGACCGCATTCTTCGCGGAGAGACCGATCAAGGTGATCAGGCCGACGTTGAAGAACACGTCATTCTCCAGGCCGCGCAGATGCACGGCAATCACGGCACCCATGATGCCAAGCGGCACCACGAGCATGACGGAAATCGGTATTGTCCAGCTTTCGTAAAGTGCCGCCAGCACGAGGAACACCACCAGGAAGGAGAAGGCCATCAGCATTGGCGCCTGAGCGCCGGATTGCCGCTCCTGCAGGGATTGCCCCGTCCACTCGACGGCGAAACCCTTGGGAAGCTTCAGCGCCAGTTGCTCGATCTCGTCCATGGCCTTGCCACTGGACACACCTTTTGCCGCGGAACCGGAAAAGCTCATCGAAGGGTATCCATTGTAGCGTGTGACTTGCAGCGGGATGGTCGACCATTCTGCCGTCACGATCTCCGACAGGCGGACCATCTGGCCGGTGTCGCTTCGGACATGCAGGTTGAGAATATCGTCAACCTGCATACGGCTTGCCGGTTCTGCCTGGACGATGACCTGCTGCAGCCGGCCGTCACGCGGGAAATCGTTCACATAGGTCGAGCCGACGGCGCCGCTCAGCGTGTCGCTGATCGTGGGATAGGCGACACCCAAGGCACTGGCCTTCTGGCGATCGACCTCAAGCGTGACGGTTGGCCCACTGGGAAGCCCGTCGACACGGACGTCGCTCAGCAGCTTGCTCTCGGATGCGAGCTGGGTGAGCTGGGCCGCGACTGCGGCAAGCGCCTTCTCTCCATGATTGGCGCGATCCTGAAGTCTGAGCGAAAAACCCGAGGTCGTGCCCAGTTCATCGATTGCCGGCGGCTTCATGCTCATGACCTCGCCCTCGGTTGCGGCGGCCATGGCTTGCGTCGCCGCGTTCACTTCGTCGTCGACGCTGGTCGAGCGCTTGTCCCAATCCTTCATGGTCGTGAAAGACATGGCGGTATTGGCGCCGGAACCGGAAAAGCCAAAGCCCATGATCGTCAGGTTGTTGACGATATCCGATCGCGTTTGCACATGCTTCTCGAAGAGATCGACCACGTCGCGCGTGCGCTCCGCCGTCGCCTCTGCCGGCAGCGTGAACGAGGTCATGAAGGAGCCCTGATCCTCTTCCGGCACGAATGTGGTCGCCAGCGTGGTGTATCCGTAGGCCACTGCGCCGAGAATGGCCAGATAGACGAACATGGTCCGGCCGGTGCTTTGCACAAGTCTTGCCACCCAGCCCGCATAACGCTGCGTGAAGCGGTCGAACCCGCGGTTGAACCATGCAAAAAAGCCCTTTCGCTGATGGTGATCGGGGCCGATCGGCTTCAGCAAGGTGGCGCACAGGGCGGGCGTGAGGCTGAGCGCGAGAAAGGCGGAGAAGAGGATCGAAACGGCCATCGAGACCGTGAACTGGCGGTAGATGGCGCCGACGGAGCCGGAAGCCAGACCCATTGGCAGGAACACCGCTATCAGCACGAGGGATATCCCGACAACCGCGCCGGTGATTTCCTTCATGGCTTTTCGCGTCGCCTCACGCGGTGACAATCCCTCTGTGGCCATCAGCCGCTCGACGTTTTCGACGACCACGATCGCGTCGTCGACAATGATGCCGATCGCGAGAACCATGCCGAACATCGTCAGGACATTGATCGAATAGCCGATCGCCAGCATGACGGCAAAAGTGCCGAGAAGCGCAATCGGTGCGACGATGGCCGGAATGAGCGTGTAGCGGATATTCTGCAGGAACAGCAGCATGATCAGGAACACGAGCACCATGGCCTCAGCGAGCGTCTGTGCCACTTTCTGGATCGAGATCTTCACGAAAGGCGCGGTGTCATAGGAGATCGCATATTCGATTCCCGCAGGCATGGTGAGGGAAAGCTCTGCGAGGCGCGCGCGCACACCGCTCGATGTGCTGACGGCATTGGCACCCGGCGTCATTTGAATGGCCGCGGCGGTCGCGGGCTTGCCGCCATCGAGAATGGAAAAACCGGACGATTGTGATCCGACCTCGATCTTCGCGACTTCGCCCAGGGTCAATCGTGAGCCATCCGAATTCGAGCGAAGAATGACCTGGCCAAATTCTTCAGGTGTCTGGAGCTGGCCCCTGACATTCAGCGGCACGCTGACTTTCTGTCCGGGGACCGTCGGAGAGTCGCCGAGCCGTCCCGGCGCGACCTGGATATTCTGCGACTGGATCGCCTGCGTCACCTCGGCCAACGACATGGAATGGGCCAGCAGGCGCATGGGATCGACCCAGATCCGCATGGCCGCTTCCGAACCGAACGACTGGACCCGGCCGACGCCGGCCACCCGCTTGAGCTCCGGTGCGATGTTGCGCACCAGATAATCGTCAAGGGCAAGCGCATCGAGCGTGCCGTCTTTTGACTTCAGAGAGACAATCATCAGGAAGCCGGACGAAGCCGACTCCACTGTCAGCCCGGCCCGACGAACCTCCTCCGGCAAACGCGGCTCTACGGCCTTCAACCGGTTTTGGATGTCCACCTGCGCGAGTTCCGGGTCGGTCCCCGGCTTGAATGTCACGGTGATGGTTGCAGAGCCGGATGAGTCCGCGGACGAATCGAAGTAGAGGACGTTCTTCGCGCTGGATATCTCGCGCTCGATCACACTGGTGACGCTGTCATTGATCACCTGCGGCGTTGCGCCCGTGTAGCTGGCGAAGATGGATACGCTCGGCGGGGCAATGACGGGGAATCGTGAAACGGGAAGCTGCGGGAGAGCGATCAGCCCCGCAATGACGATCATGATGGCGATAACCCAGGCGAAGACCGGCCTGTCGATAAAAAACTGCGGCATCAGGCGTTCCTTAGCTCTGCTTTTCCGAGGTGCTGTGAGAAGGCGATGGTTCCACTGGTTGCCCGTTCTGAACCCGATCCTGTCCCTGCACGACGATGGTTTCACCCGCCGCAAGACCGCTTTTGACCAGGTATTTTCCCTCGACCAGCGGCCCCAGCTCCACCGTTCGTCTCGCTCCCGTTTTGTCCGCACCGACGATGATGAGCTCCGGCGTACCGGCCAAATCGCGCGTGACGGCCTCCTGCGGCACCAGAAGAGCCGCGCCATAGACATCGCGCGGAACCATTGCGCGGATGAACATGCCCGGAAGGAGTTGCTCTTCCGGGTTGGGAACGAGGATACGGATCCCGAGGCTGCCGGTGGCGCTATCGATCGACATGTCGGAGAACAGAATTTTTCCGGCATGGCCGTAAGGCTTGCCGGTGATGGTCCTGATCCTGACCGGCAGTTCTTCGGGATTGCCCGTCCCGGCCCCGGAGGCTGTGTTCCGGAGGTCCTCCAGACTCATGGACGATTGGCGGACGTCGACGTAGACCTGATCGATCTGCTGGACCACGGCGAGAGATGAGGTGGCGGAAGAAGAAGCCAGTCCACCCTCGCTCATGAAGGACTGACCGATAATGCCACTGATCGGACTGCGAATGGTCGCGTAGGACAGTTCCAGCTTTCGCCGCGCCAGATTGGCCTTGGCTTCCGCAACGCTCGCCTTGGCCTGGGCCAGTGTCGCAGTCGCATTGTTGAAGGCTTCGTCGCTGGTGACCTTTTGCGCCGACAGCAGTTCCGCGCGCTCGAACTTCACCTTTGCGTTCAGCAATTCAGCATCCGCGCGCGCCAGCACGGCCACGGCTGCGTCGGCATCCGCGGAGAAAGGCGCCGGATCGATCTGGAAAAGTGGCGTGCCGGCCTCGACGAAGGCGCCCTCCTCGAAGAGCTTCTTCTGGATGATGCCGCTCACCTGCGCCCGGATCTCCGCGGTCCGGAAGGCGGAGACACGCCCTGGCAGCTCATCATAGACGGTGACCGCTTCCGGCTGGACGGTCATGACGCTGACACGAGCCGGCTGGAATTCAGCGGCTGCTTTGACTTCGGCGTCAGACTGGTCGCTGCAGGCGCACAAAAGCACCACCGGCAGGCACAACAGGCCAATTTTCCAGAAACGAGTTCCGCGTCTCATTGGTATCCACCATTCATTTTCATCGAGAAGATGCTTTGATGGCGCTCATCTAGAAGTGTCGCATTGGGGCTCTGTGGAGGTTTTGTTGCGATCGTGTGGAGGCCAAGCACGCCTACTCGACGATGCGCGAGTTCAATGGCATTGAAGACGCAAGGAGTTCGATGACCATGGCGGAACTAGTTTTGATTGCCGAAGACGATATGGAGATCGCCGGCATTCTTGAGGCCTACTTCACCCGTGAGGGGTTCCGCACGGTGCATGCCCGCGACGGGCAGGTTGCCCTGGACCTGCACCGCTCGCTGAAACCCGATATCGTTCTGGCGGATATCACCATGCCGCGGGTGAATGGCTGGGAGCTTCTGGCCGAAATCCAAAGACGTGGCCGCACCCCCGTCATCATGATCACAGCTCTGGATGAAGACATCGATCGTTTGCAGGGCCTGCGGATCGGCGCCGATGACTACATCGTCAAGCCGTTCAATCCCATCGAGGTCGTCGCGCGGGCCAAGGCAGTCCTGCGGCGCGCGGGCCTGAGCCAGGCAGGTGCGATGATCCGGGCCGGGGATCTCACAATCGATCTGGACAGCTATCAGGTGAAGATCGAAAAGGATGGAACGACGACCTCCCTATCCCTGACCTTGACCGAGTTCAGGCTCCTGGCGCATCTCGCCAGGACCCCCACCAAGGCCTTTTCGAGAAGCGAACTCGTCGATGCGTGCCTGCCCGGATCCGATGCGCTGGATCGGACGATCGACAGCCATCTCAGCAAGCTGCGCAAGAAACTCGAACAGGCAGGTGGCGAAGGCATGCTCACCAGCATACGAGGCATCGGCTACCGGCTGGCGATCAACCCATGATGCTCATGAAGGGTCTCAGTCGGCAAATTCTGTTCGCCATGTCATCCATGGCCGTGGCTGCCGGATTGCTGGTCTTTTTCGGAACCTATTTCGCCTTCAGCATCCTGTTCTATTTCTCTCCCTGGTCCGAGGGCACCGACAACTGGTTGACGGGCCTCGATTTCATCATCCTGTCCATCCTCATCTTCATCGCGTTGATCGGTGCGGCCGTCGCATCCATCAGGCTTGCGCGGCGCATTCTCGAGCCGCTGGAGTCGCTGGCACAGAGCGCAAGACGGATCAAGGACGGCGACCTCTCGGCGCGCGCTGTTCCGGGCGACCATTCACTCGGGGAGACAGCCCTTCTTGTCGAAGATTTCAATGCCATGGCCCAGCGCCTTCAGGACATGGCGGCCGATATGACGCTCTGGAACGCCACGATCGCCCATGAACTGCGCACACCCTTGACCATTCTGAAGGGTCGCCTGCAGGGCATGATCGATGGCGTATTCGAACCCGATGAAAAGTCCCTTTATGCCCTGGTGCTGCAGGTGGATTCGCTGGCTCGGCTCGTCGAGGACCTGCGCACGGTCACGCTGGCCGACAGCGGTCACCTCGACCTTCGTATCCAGCCCGTCCGGCTCAAGGACGAGATCCAACGGCTTGCGGGGGTGCTGGAACAGGAGTTGAAAGAGGACGGTTTCGAACTTCGGCTTCAACTTTCCGATGTTCTGGTCTCCGTCGACACGATGCGGATCCGGCAGGTGCTCCTCGCGCTCGTCACCAATGCGCGGCGCTACGCAATTCGCGGCATCATCGAGATCAGCCTCAGCGTCGAGAATGAGATGACGATATTGCGGGTGGCGGACGAGGGACCGGGGCTCGATAGCGATATCGCCTCCTCGGCCTTCGAACCCTTCCGAAGGGGAACACAATCCGGCTCTCTGGAAAAGGGCGGGAACGGCCTCGGCCTGTCGGTGGTGCGCGCCATCGTTGAGGCGCATCGTGGCAAGATCCGCTATGCTCCTTCCGACAAAGGCGGCGCCATGTTCGAGATTTCACTTGGAAGGCCGGTTTCCTGAACCGTAGTCCACGCCGGCTGGAGCCGCGCCGATAGCCTGATCGCCGTCGTGCAGCAGCACTCGGCTCCACACACTCTCCACATCTCCTCCATACAGTCTCAAATTTGGATCGGTAATGTCGTCGGCGTGGATCGATGTCCCGCGCGGCCAAAGCTTTGCGTGGTGACGCAGAAGAGCGGGCCGACATCGTTCCGCTGAGACCCGACCACTCCTTGAGGTATGACGTGAGAAAGATATGACCAATCATAGTGTTAGCCTGACCGTAGCCGATCGGGGCGATCTCCCGGACTTCAAGAAGGAACTTCAGGAGGCGTTTGCAGTCGCAGTCGTCGAAGAGTTGGGGGATCTGCCGGACGGCCCCATCCCTTCCGACGAGGATCTCGACAAATCGATCAATGCCCCCGGGGCTGTGGCGCTCCGCATCCTCTGCGACGGGAAAAAGGTTGGCGGCGCGGTGGTGACCATCGATGAGGAGACCCATCACAACACACTCGATCTCTTTTTCCTGAAGGTCGGAGAGCAGGGTCATGGTCTGGGTCACAAGGCCTGGCTTGCCATTGAAGCGCGCTATCCGCAGACCGTGACGTGGCAGACGCACACCCCCTACTTCGAAAAGAGGAACATCCACTTCTACGTCAACAAATGTGGGTTCAAGATCATTGAGTTCTTCCATGAACGCCATCCCGATCCGAACCACCCCGGTGCCGACGATCCAGCAGGCGGCGAGGGATTTCAGTTCGAGAAGGTCATGTGAGAGACCTCATTGCAGTCTCGGACCGCTGGCCGCTTCCAACGCTCATCACGCGCGAGGACCTATGGCTGCTTCTGGGAGGCAGGCAGGACGCGTGCTGCGAGGCGCAAAGGCAGGTTCGCATTCAAGACGTTTCGTGATCCGTCAGCAGCCGGTAGCCGACTCCAGGCTCCGTGCGCACAATTCGTGGCTCTGTCGGGTCACGCTCGATCTTCTGACGCAACTGGCCGATGAACACCCGCAGGTAGTGCAGGTCCTCCCCGTGTGCCGGACCCCAGACGGTGGTCAGCAGCGTCCTGTGGGTTACCACGCGGCCCGCATGCCGTGACAGCAGCAGAAGCAGATCGTATTCCTTCGGCGTCAGACGGATCGTCTCGACCCCGCGCGTGACGAGGCGGCGGATGGGATCGATCGTCAGGCCGTCGACCTCCATGATCTCCGGTATCGCGTCCAGCCTGCCGCGATGGCGAAGCGCGTTGCGGATGCGGGCGGTGAGTTCGCCTATGCCGAAGGGTTTTTCCACATAATCGTCGGCCCCCAGATCGAGGGCTGCAATCTTCTCGCTTTCGCGATCGCGGGCCGACAGGATGACGATCGGCACCTCGCTCCAGCCGCGCAGGCTGGCGATGACGTCCTTTCCGTCCATGTCGGGCAAGCCCAGGTCGAGGATGACGAGGTCGGGTGCCTGCGTGGCCACAGCCTTCAAGGCATCGGCACCGGTTAGCGCTTCGATCACCTCGTAGCCCGCTGCCGTCAGGGAGGGCTTCAGGAAACGCTGTATCTGCGGTTCATCGTCAACTACGAGAATACGTGACACGGTCATCCGGGCTCCATTGCCGAGGGCTCCGCTTCCGGGAAACGCATGATGATGCGGGTTCCCTTCTTCTTCCACGCCGGACTTTCGGCGTGGATGCGTCCGCCCATCGCCTCGACGAAGCCGCGGGCGATGGAGAGGCCAAGGCCGGTGCCCGGCGCGCGACCATCCGGCTTGCCCCTGCGATAGAATTTTTCAAAGATCCGGTCCAGCTCCTCCGGCGGAATGCCCTTGCCCAGATCGGTGACGGAGATCAGCACGTCCTTGCCGTCACGCCGGGCATAGACATTGATCGGCTCCTCTCCGCCGTATTTTACCGCATTGTCCAAGAGGTTGAACAGCACCTGCGACAGAAGCACGCTATCGCCCTTGATCAGCGGCAGATCCGGAGCGATGCCCGTCTCGATCAGGCGTCCCGGCGCATATTTGCGGGTGCGCTCGACGGCCGACTGGACCACGTCGGTCACATCCATCCACTCCTGCTTGGGCTTCAGCGTGCCGGCCTCGATGCGTGTCATGTCGAGGAGGTTCGCGACGAAACGGCTCATCCGGCCGCTTTCCTCTTCGATCGATTGCAGCAGATCGTCGCGGTTCTCTGGCGTCATGCGCTCGCCAAGCTGGCGAAGGCCGGTGACCGCGCCGGTGATGGTCGCAAGCGGCGTCCTGAGATCATGGGAGATCGACGAGAGAAGCGCCTCCCGGTAGCGTTCGCCCTCCAGCCTTGCGGCCTGTTGCACCGTCTCCTCGGCCAGTCTCGCCCGGTCCAGCGCGATCGCCGTCTGGTCGAGAATGGCAGTCAGCGCGCGCTCGGCATTGAGGTCGAGCCGATCGTCGCGGTGCTCGATACCGCAGACGCCGACGATGCCGTGCGGACCGAGCAGAGGACGGAATTCGAACCTGCTATTGGGCAAGGTCCCGGTTCCATGTCCTGCCGCCTCGCGCTTGTCATGCGCCCAACGCGCTGCGGTGAGGTCGGTGACATCGAGTTCGGTATCCGGCGGCCAGGCGGCGGCCATGCTCAGGTCGCCCTGGCGGGGCAGGAGCAGCACGACCTTGCGCTTCAGCCTCGCCTGCAGATGCGAGACGGTGAGCCAGATGGCGTCCTCGGTTTTTGCGGTGCCGGCGAGCTTGCGGGAAAAATCGTAGAGCGACTGCAAGGCCGCCGCCCGGATCCCCGCAATCTCGGCCTGTTCCCGGATCCGCGACGCAAATCCACCGGCGATGATGGCAACGGCGAGAAAGACGAAGAGGGCGAAAACCTCATGGGGTGCGGCGATCGTGAAGGTATGCAGCGGATCGATGAAGAGGAAATTATAGGCGAGCGTCGACAGGACCGCGGCGAAAAAGGCCGCGAGATAGCCGCCGGATACCGCCGCGCCCAGCACCGCGAGCAGGAACAGCAGCGAGATGTTCGGCAGGTGCACGATCAAATCGATGACCTTGCCGATCGCAGCCGCGATTGCGACGAAACCTGACGCGATGGCGGTCGCCTGCCTGAGCGCCGAAAGCCGGGGCATGGGGAGCGGGCGCTTGGCAAAAGCGGCATCACCTCCGTCAGGCGTGACGATGTAGACGCCAAGCCCCGAGGCGCGTTTGGCGAGCGCCTCCGGCAGGGATCTTGACAGGAAACGGTCCATCCGGCCGCGTCGCCGTGTGCCGATGACGATCTGGGTCGCATGCTCGCGACGGGCGAGCTTCAGGATCTCGTCGACGAAATCGTGTCCGATGACGCGACGGGTTTCCGCCCCGAGCTGTTCGGCAAGGCGAAACAGCGTCTCGATCCGTTGCAGGCGTTCAGGCGTCTCGACCTCACGGTCGGCACGCTCGATCGACACCACCATCCACGGTGCATTGAGGCCCGACGCGAGCCGGCTCGCCACCCGGATGACCTTTTCCGAAAGCACATCCGACCCGACGCAGACCAGCAGGCGCTCGCCTGTCGCCCAGGGGCCGTCGATCGCATTCTGCTTCAGGTAGTCGACCATCTGATCGTCCACCCGGTCTGCGGTCCGGCGCAGTGCCAGTTCCCGCAGCGCCGTCAGATTGCCGAGACGGAAGAACCTGTCCACCGCCCGGCGTGCGCTTTCCGGCAGGTAGACCTTGCCGTCCTTCAGCCGTTCGATCAGTTCGCTCGGCGACAGATCGACGAGCAGCACCTCGTCGGCCCGTTTCAGCACGATATCCGGAACGCGCTCGCGCACGGTGATGCCGGTGATCCGGCCGACGAGATCGGCGAGGCTTTCGAGGTGCTGGATGTTGAGCGCCGTCCAGACGTCGATGCCAGCCGCGATCAGCTCTTCGATGTCCTGGTGTCGCTTGGGATGACGGCTGCCGTCCGGATTGGAATGTGCCAGCTCGTCGACGATGACGATGGAGGGGCGCCGCTCGAGAGCCGCATCGAGGTCGAACTCCTCCAGCATGCGTCCGCGGTGCGAGACGTGTCTCCTCGGCAGCACCTCCAGCCCGTCGAGCAGCCCCGCCGTCTCGCTGCGGCCATGGGTCTCGACGAGGCCGACGACGATATCGACGCCATCGGTTCTCAGGCGCGCGGCGCGAGACAGCATGGCATAGGTCTTGCCGACACCGGGCGCGGCTCCCAGAAAGACGGTCAGCTTGCCCCGACGGTCCTTGTCCGCCAGGACAAGCAGGGCATCGGGGTCGGGACGTCTGTCGTCCCTGCGGTCGTCATCCGCCATCAGGCTCTCACATATCAAAGGGCATCGAGTGCCAGGTTCAGCTCTAGCACATTGACCCTTGCTTCACCGATAACGCCAAAGTTCGGATTTTCGGTGTGTTGCACCACAATCGAGGCGACGGCAGCGGGCTCCAGTCCTCTCGCCTGGGCGATGCGTGCAACCTGCGCCTCGGCGAAGGCTGGCGAGACATGCGGGTCGAGACCCGAGCCGGACGTGGTGACCGCATCGGCGGGCACGGGCTGCGTCATGCCGGTCGCAGTGAGCCGGGCCACCTCCCCTGCGGCACGATCCTTCAGCTTGACCGAGGTCGTGCCGAGGTTCGAGCCGGACGATGCGGCGGCATTGTAGGGCTCCGGACCCGTCGCCGACGGCCTTGACCAGAAATAGCGATCCGAGGTGAAGCTCTGGCCAATCAGGGCGGAGCCGATGACGGCACCATCCTTCTCGATCAGGCTGCCATTGGCTTGTGCCGGCATGACGGCCTGCGCAATCCCGGTGATGGCGAGCGGATAGGCGAGGCCGGTCACGGCGGTCATGGCGACGACGAGGGTGATTGCGGGGCGAAGATGATTGATCATGATTACACCAGGTGAAGAGCGCTGACGGCAAGATCGATGATCTTGATACCAGCAAAGGGGAGGACGAGACCGCCGAGGCCGTAGACCAGGAGATTGCGACGCAAGAGCGCTGCGGCGCCGGAGGGCCGGTAGGACACGCCCTTGAGTGCCAGAGGGATCAGGGCGACGATGATCAGCGCGTTGAAGATCACGGCCGAGAGGATGGCCGACTGCGGCGAGGCAAGCCCCATGATGTTGAGCGCGCCAAGCGTCGGATAGGTCGCGACGAAGAGCGCCGGGATGATGGCGAAGTATTTTGCCACGTCGTTGGCGATCGAGAAGGTCGTGAGCGAGCCGCGCGTCATCAGGAGCTGCTTGCCGATCTCGACGATCTCGATGAGCTTGGTCGGGCTGGAATCGAGATCCACCATGTTGGCGGCCTCGCGGGCGGCCTGGGTGCCGGTCTGCATGGCCACACCGACATCGGCCTGGGCAAGCGCCGGCGCATCGTTGGTGCCGTCGCCGCACATGGCGATCAGGCGGCCGCCCTGCTGCTCGCGGCGGATATAGGCGAGCTTGTCTTCCGGCGTCGCCTGAGCAAGGTAGTCGTCGACACCGGCTTCCGAGGCGATGGCAGCCGCCGTGACCGGATTGTCGCCGGTCACCATGACGGTGCGGATGCCCATGGCGCGAAGCGCTGCGAAACGCTCCTTGATCCCCGGCTTCACCACGTCCTTCAGGTGAATGGCGCCGAGCAGGCGAGTGCCGTCGGCGACCGCCAGCGGCGTGCCGCCGCTGCGGGCGATCTGCTCCACGGCGCGGCGAAATTCTGCCGGCGCGTCCTGCTCGGCAAGACCGGCGAACTTCAGCACGGCATCGACCGCGCCCTTGCGCAGCCGACGCGGGCCGATGTCGACGCCCGATAGCCGCGTCTCGGCGGTAAAGCCGATGACCGCATCGAAACGGGCCTCCGGCATGGCGATACCGAAGTCACCGGTGGCGAGTGCGACGACGGATCGGCCTTCCGGCGTCTCGTCCGACAGGCTGGCGATCAGGGCCGCCTCGGCCAGTTCGGCCGGCGTAACACCGGGGGCAGCGAGAAAATCGCTCGCCATGCGGTTGCCGAAGGTGATCGTGCCGGTCTTGTCGAGCAGCAGGGTGTCGACGTCCCCGGCGGCTTCCACGGCGCGGCCGGAAGTGGCGATGACATTAAAGCGCACCAGGCGGTCCATGCCGGCGATGCCGATTGCCGAGAGAAGCCCGCCGATCGTCGTCGGGATCAGCGTGACCAGCAGGGCGGCGAGCACGGTGACGGAGATGACCGTCCCGGAATAGCCGGCCAGTCCCCAGATCGCGACGCACACAAAGAGGAAGATCAGCGTCAGGCCGGACAAGAGGATGGAGAGCGCGATCTCGTTCGGCGTCTTCTGGCGCTGGGCGCCTTCGATCAGCGCGATCATCCGATCAACGAAGGAGGAGCCGGGGGCGACCGTGATCCTGATCCGGATCTCGTCGGAGAGGACCTGGGTGCCACCAGTGACGGCCGAACGGTCGCCGCCGGATTCACGGATGACGGGGGCGGATTCACCGGTGATGGCGCTTTCATTGACCGAGGCGACGCCCTCGATGACTTCGCCGTCGCCCGGGATCAGTTCGCCGGCCGAAACCACCACCACGTCGCCGACCTTCAGGTCCGGCGCGGCGATCGTCTCCGTAACGCCATCGGCTTTGAGCCGGCGGGCGACGAGTTCCGACTTGGTCTTTTTCAGGCTGTCCGCCTGCGCCCGGCCGCGGCCCTCGGCGATGGCCTCTGCGAACGTCGCAAACAGCACGGTGAACCAAAGCCAGGCGGCAATCTGGCCGGAGAATGACGCTTCGCCCGGGTTGGCGGCGAGATCGCGCAGGAAGAGCAGCGTGACCACCACAGCCACCATTTCCGTGACGAAGATCACCGGATTGCGCAAGAGAAGCCGCGGGTCGAGCTTGCGGAAGGCGTCGACCACAGCCGGGCGCAGAATGCCGGGGTCTAGAAGGCTTTGAGCTTTATGAGCCTTGGACATGGAAGTTCCTTCAGAATGTCTGGCCGGCCAGCATCGCCAGATGGTCGGCAATGGGACCGAGTGCGAGCGCCGGGAAGAATTGCAGGCCGCCGAGGATGAGGATGATGCCGACGAGCAGGCCCACGAACAGCGGGCCGTCCGTCGGGAAGGTGCCGGCCGATCCGGGTGCCTTGACCTTGGCGGCGAGCGATCCGGCAATGGCCATGACCGGCACCACATAGGCGAAGCGACCGAGCAGCATGGCAAGCCCAAGCGTCGTGTTGTACCAGGGCGTATTGCCCGAGAGCCCGCCGAAGGCCGAACCGTTGTTGCCGGCCGCCGAGGTATAGGCATAGAGGATTTCCGACAGGCCATGCGGGCCGGCGGTGCCGATGCTGGCAACCGCAAGGGGCAGCATGGCGGAGACGGCGGTAAAGCCGAGGATGGCGAGCGGCAGGACGAGCACCGCCAGCATGGCGAACTTCATCTCGCGGCCTTCGATCTTCTTGCCGAGAAATTCCGGCGTGCGACCGACCATCAGGCCGGCGACGAAAACCGACAGCAGCGCAAAGACCAGCATGCCGTAGAGACCGGAGCCAACGCCGCCGGGCAGAACCTCGCCGAGCTGGATCAGGAACATCGGCACCAGTCCGCCGAGCCCGGTGAAGGACCCATGCATGCCGTTGACGCCACCGTCGGAAAGGCCCGTGGTGACAGCGGCGTAGAGCGCCGTCATCGCCTGGCCGAAGCGGATTTCCTTGCCCTCCATGTTGCCGAGCGACGGATCGACGCCGAGGCTGGTGAGGATCGGATTGCCCTGAGCCTCGGCCCAGTAGGTGACGGCCACGCCGGCGACGAGCAGGACGGCCATGGCCGAGATCAGTGCCCAGCCCTGGCGGCGATGGCCGACCATCTCACCGAAGGCATAGACGAGCGCCGACGAGATCGACAGCATGGCGAAGATGTTGAGGTAGTTCGACCAGGCGGTCGGGTTCTCGAAGGGATGGGCGGCATTGACGTTGAAGAAGCCGCCGCCATTGGTGCCGAGCTGCTTGATTGCTTCCTGCGAGGCGACCGGTCCGAGTGAGATCATCTGGTTGGCACCCTCGAGGGTGGTTGCCGTCACGGACGCATCGAGTGTCTGAGGAAGGCCCATGGCGACAAAGGCGAGCGCGACGATGATCGATAGCGGCAGCAGCACGTAGAGGGTGGCCCTGGTGACATCGACCCAGAAATTGCCGAGCGTCGTGACCTTCGAGCGGGCAAACGCCCGGGTAAAGGCGACCGCAAGAGCAATGCCGGTGGCTGCCGACAGGAAGTTCTGCACGGTCAGACCCGCCATCTGGCTGAAATGGCTGAGCGTGGTTTCGCCGCCGTAGTTCTGCCAGTTGGTATTGGTCACGAAGGAGACGGCCGTGTTGAAGGCGAGATCCGGCGCCATGCCGGCGAAACCTTGGCTGTTGAGCGGCAGATAGGCCTGCAGGCGCAGGATCGCATAGAGCGCGAGAAAGCCCATCAGCGAGAACATCAGCATGGCGGTAACATAGGCCCGCCAGCTCTGTTCCTTGTCCGCATCGATGCCGGCAAGGCGGTAGAGACCGCGTTCGCCGCGAGCGAGAACGGGTGACAGAAGGTGTCTCTCGCCGGAGAAGACTTTCGCCATGTAGAGCCCGAGCGGCTTGATGACGAGAAGAACGGCAAGGAAGAGAAGGCTGATCTGCAGCCAACCGATGAGGGTCATGAGGCTGCTCCTAGAACCGCTCGGGACGCAGAAGCGTGATCACGAGATAGACGCCAAGGACGGCGGTGACGAGGAGGCCGAAAAGAGGTTCAAGCATCTTGCCCCCTCAGAGCCGGTCGAGTGCGCGCGCATAGAGCGCCAGCACAAGAAGCATGCTCGCGCCGAGCGCGAGAAAGACGAGGTCGGACATGTCCGTTTCTCCTGTTGATGCTGCAGGAGAATTAAGCGCGCTTCAGGTCAGGCTTCGATTGGGAAGAGACGTGGGAGACGTAAAGAAAAGATAAGGAGGGTGCTCAGGAGGTGGCCCGGCAACCCATTTCGGAACCAGGCTGGCCGAGATGCATTGGCGCAGCATGACGAATGTTCAAGCTTCGCCCCATCTCGGCAACCCCTCTCAGGTCAGGACGACCCCATGACGCTTCTTATCATCTATGTGGCGCTTGCGGTCGGCATCTCGTTT
Organism: Pseudorhizobium pelagicum; assembly: GCA_000722615.1. Taxonomy (GTDB): domain Bacteria; phylum Pseudomonadota; class Alphaproteobacteria; order Rhizobiales; family Rhizobiaceae; genus Neorhizobium; species Neorhizobium pelagicum. Next base: position 302,452 of record JOKI01000001.1, read on the forward strand.
CTCTGCTCGATCCTGGAAGCGGTGCTGCTCAGCATCACGCCGAGCTATACCGCCACGCTCGAAGAGACACGGCCGGAGACTGCCCGGAAAATCAAGGTGCTCAAGGATGACATCGACCGACCGCTGGCGGCCATTCTCAGCCTCAACACCGTTGCCCATACCGCCGGTGCCGCCGGGGCCGGCGCGCAGGCGGCGCTGGTGTTCGGCGATACCTCGATCGCGATCTTCTCTGCCGTGCTCACACTGCTGATCCTCGTGCTGTCGGAGATCATCCCCAAGACGCTGGGCGCGATGTACTGGAGGGAATTCACCCCGATGGTCGCGCGCATCCTGCCACCGATGATCTGGTCCATGTGGCCACTGGTGAAGATGTCGCAATTCATCACGCTGCTTCTGTCGCGCGGCAAGCGGCAACCACCGGTGAGCCGGGAGGAGATCGCGGCCATGGCCGACATCGGCCATCGCGAAGGGGTCATCGACAAGGGTGATTCCAAGGTCTTTCGCAATCTCCTGAAGTTCGACCGCCTGACTGTCGGGGACATCATGACACCGCGCACGGTGGTATTCGCACTCGACCAGGAAACGACGATCGACGAGGCGATTGCCCGCAAGGCCGAGCTCAGTTTCTCCCGCATCCCGATCTTTGCCGGCTCGATCGACAAGGTGACCGGCTTCGTGCTGAAGACCGACATCCTTTATGAGGCTGTCGACGGCAATGGCGAAACGACGCTGCAGAACATCCGGCGGGATCTCGACACCGTCATCGAAACGATGCCGCTGGAAGAACTCTTCGACGCGCTCGTCCACAAGGACCGCCATGTTGCGCTGGTCGTCGACGAGTTTGGTGGGACTGCCGGTGTCGTCACGCTGGAGGACCTGATCGAGACGCTGATCGGGGAGGAGATCGTCGACGAAGCCGACAGCATCACCGATCTCCAGGCCTATGCGCGCAAGCGATGGAGCGAGCGGCATGGGAAGGCGAGCGCTGCAGGCTGATCAGCAGCAAAGATCAGCTCGGCGTCATCATTATCAACCGCTTTCGCCCCATAGGCACCCTCGCCGCCCATCACACATGCTCACTCAGGCTCCCCATGTCATTTTAGGAAATTCTCGTATTTCCTTGTCTTCTGACGGTGGTGGTGATCAGTGAGTACTGAAGCCCGAAGCCAGGCGATTTGCCGGATCGGAGCCTACCCAGCAGGAGACGAAGAATGATCAGGTTCGAAAAGAAGGCCGAGCCCGTGCAGAAGGCGGACGTTCAACCATCGCAGAAGAAAACCAAGGACCAGACACCCGAGCTGGCTCTGGAAAAACCAGCCGCAGCCGATAAAGTCGGCAAGGGCTCTGCGCCTGCAAAGGCGGACTAAAGTCCAATCCGTCTCATCCGCCGGCTTGGCGCCGCAGCCAGACAGGCCACGGCAAGCGGCGGCTTCTTGATCGGCTGCCTCCCCGGGCTTCCGCATGGCCAGCTATCAACACTGAAGGCTTTCCCGGTCGGCATTGAAGGACGCCCTGCGCGCCTCTACATCCGCCCCGATGGAAATGGCCTCGTCGTCTCGCGCACCTGCGGGGTTCCGCTTCGGCCTGCATGGAGAATGTCTGGATGACGGCCAAGATGGCGCTACTGCTGGTCAACCCGAACTCGAGACGCGGGAAGGCCAGTCTTCCCAAGGTGCGAAGCCTTCTGGAGCAGGCGAATATCCGCTACATCGAGCGCCCTGCGGACACGAGGGAGACCACATCCGAAACCATCGCCAACCGCGCGCAGGAGATCGATTGCGTGATCGTCGGCGGCGGTGACGGCAGTCTGAACGCTGCCGCTCCCGGGTTGCTGCAGACGAAGCTGCCGTTGGGCGTCCTGCCGCTGGGAACGGCCAATGACTTTGCCCGTACGGTCGGCCTGCCGCTGGACCTAGAGGCGGCCGTCGGCGTGATCGCCAAGGGGAAGACGACCCCGATCGACCTCGGCATGGCCAACGAGCACCCTTTCTTCAACGTCGCCAGCATCGGCTTCAGCGCCGACCTGGCGATGTCGCTGACCGAAGAGGCCAAGAAGCGCTGGGGGAAGCTGGGCTACGCCATCGTCGCCGCCCGGCTGCTTGCAGGGTCACGTCTGTTTACCGCCGAACTCGAGCACGACGGACGCAGCGAGGAACTGCGAAGCTTTCAGGTCGCTGTCGGCAATGGCCGTTTCTATGGAGGCGGCATGACGGTGCATGCCGATGCCACGGCACAGGACGGCATGCTGGACTTCTACAGCCTGGAGGTGGACCACTGGTGGAAGCTGCTGACGCTGCTGCCGAGCCTGCGCAAGGGCACGCAGGGAAGCTGGAACGACGTCCGGGCGTTTTCGACCAAGGACCTGATCATCCGGACCAGCAAGGCCCGGGCCGTGAACCTGGACGGCGAGTTGAAAACCGAGACACCGGTGCACTTCTCGATCATCGAGAAGGCTGTCTCGGTCTTCGTTCCCTGACGTCCGATCTCCCGATCAGGAGACGCGGAAGCGGATGTCGTCGACACCGGCGATATGGCCGACCATCTCGTCGCCGCGAGTAACAGCACCGACGCCTGCGGGCGTCCCGGCAAAGATCAGGTCGCCGGCCTTCAGTTCAAACAGGCGCGACAGGTAGGAAATCATCTCCGGCACCTTCCAGATCATCTGGTTGAGATCGCCGGCCTGGCGTGTCTCGCCGTTGACCTTGAGCCAGACGGCACCTTGCGTCGGGTGGCCGATCGCGGAGACCGGGTGCAGGGGGCCGCAGGGCGCGGAGGCTTCGAAGGCCTTGCCGGTTTCCCAAGGGCGCCCAGCCTTCTTCGCTTCCCCCTGCAGGTCGCGGCGGGTCATGTCGAGACCGACGGCGTAGCCGTAGACGCAGTCGAGCGCATTCTCCAAGGGGATGTCGGTACCGCCCTTGGAAAGCGCCACCACCAGTTCGATCTCGTGATGGACGTCATTCGATGCGCTCGGGTAGGGAAAGTCCTGCCCCATGGGCACAATGGTGTCCGGGTTCTTCTGGAAGAAAAAGGGGGGCTCCTTGTCGGGATCATGACCCATCTCGATAGCGTGATCGGCAAAATTGCGGCCGACACAGTAGATGCGATGGATGGGGAACAGTGCCTCGCCACCGGCCACCGCCAAGGTTGGTACCGCTGCCGGTTCAAGGACATACTGGCGTTGAGGCATCTCGTTCATGATCACGCTCCTGCTTTCCGATCTCTTCGTTTCATGAACTGTTCCACGCGCGCAGGCAACAGCGTCACTTGCCGCACGGCGGCAGATCGGCTCTGCATGCTTGAAATTGTGCATCGCAGCATTATCTCCCGATGCCAGGGTGTCAGTTGGCTTTCCTGTTCAACAGAGGACCCGCGCCATGCGCTCCATATCCGATACCATCGAAAGGCTTGCGCGCATGCGCGCTGCCGCATCAGGCATCACCGGCGCATCCAGTGGACTGGAACCGCTGGTCATCGCCGGCGACAATCCCGGCAAGCTGACCGGATGGCACAAGACCCCGGAGCGTCCGAAAACGCCGCCCGCGCTTGTCGTGGTGCTCCACGGCTGCACGCAGACGGCGGCGGCCTATGATGCAGGTTCGGGCTGGTCACAGCTGGCCGAAGACTACGGATTCGCCGTGCTGTATCCGGAGCAGTCGCCCCAGAACAATGCGAACCGCTGCTTCAACTGGTTCAAGGACGAGGACATGACGCGCGATCGCGGCGAGTTGCTGTCGATCCGCGAGATGATTGACGTGATGGTCTCGGAGCACGGCATTGATCCAAGACGGATCTATGTGACAGGCCTCTCGGCCGGCGGAGCCATGGCGAATGCCCTGCTTGCCACCTATCCCGAGGTCTTTGCCGGCGGCGCCGTCATTGCGGGCCTGCCCTTTGGCGCAGCTTCAACGGTGCCTCAGGCCTTTGACCGCATGCGCGGCCATGGCCTGCCGTCTCCCTCCGCCCTTCGGGAGCTGCTGGATGCCGCTTCGCCGCACGAGGGCCCCTGGCCGACCGTCTCGGTCTGGCATGGCACCGGCGACAGGACGGTCAGTGAAGACAATGCGCTCGCGATCATCGAGCAATGGCGTGGTGTGCATGCCGTAGCGGACAAGCCGAGCAAGACCGATGTGGTCGACGGACACACTCGCGAGACCTGGACGGATGCATCCGGGCGGGACGCGATCGAGTTCTACCGGATCGACGGCATGGGCCACGGCACCCCGCTCGACGCTTCCAGCGGCTATGGCAAGGCTGGTCCCCACATGCTGGATGCCGGCATTTCGTCCACAGTCCATATTGCTCGAAACTGGGGCCTAGCGGCATCGTTCGAGCGCAAGCAGCCCGTAGAGGACGCAGGCGCTTCGTCGACGCGATCGACCGCAGAGACTGCCGCCAGCGACCTCTCGGGGCAGATCCAGAATACCATCGAGGCAGCCTTGCAGGCAGCCGGCGTTCTGCGCTGATGCTGGCGGCTAGTGAAGCCGCCTTTGATCGGGCCGCGCGAGGCCTGCGGCGACGAGATTGATTCCTTGCTGCAGCAGAAGTTCTGCCGACTTCAGGTCGTGCGTCGCGAGTTCCGTGGCATTGCCCCGGATGGCTGTCGCAAGGTTGTAGGAATTGGCGGCCGACAGGGCATCACCGTGTTCCTCGGCCTCTTCGGCCGTATCTTCCAGCGCGGTGACGACGAAATCGATCAGTTTCCGCCGCTCGCTGACTGTCATTTCGGCCAGAGTCTTGGCAGCTTCCATGTGAAAATCCCCTGGTTTGCGCCTGCAGTTGCAGGCGTCAGGTGTCGTTATTGATTTTGGATTGAGGCGGAGGCCATTGGCCCGGGCTTATTCTGGGAGATAGGGCTCTGGTGCCACTCTCGCAAGGTCGCATCACCGACGTTGCACACAACTGTCATGAACAATGTCTAGAACCGTTCTTGCCGCTGGTTGCTCTGCCGGCGCTTCACGCTTCCCTCCGCCGGGACGATTTTGCATGCAGATTGTGTTCTTTGGCATTGGTTATGTCGGTCTCGTTCAGGCGGCCGTTTTTGCCGAGGCCGGCTACACGGTGATGTGCGTCGACATCGATGCACAGAAGGTCGCCGATCTGAAGGCCGGCAAGATCCCCATCTACGAGCCTGGGCTGGAGTCGCTGGTGCGCGACAACGTGAAGGCCGGACACCTGCTGTTCACCTCCGATCCGAAGGAAGGCGTCGCGTTTTCGCCGCTGCAGTTCATCGCGGTCGGCACGCCGCCCGACGAGGACGGGTCCGCAGACCTTCGTCATGTGTTGAACGTCGCCCGCAGCATTGCCCGGCACATGGACGAGGCGAAGACCGTGGTGATCAAGTCGACCGTGCCCGTCGGGACGGCCGACAAGGTGCGCGCGGCCATGACGGCGGAACTGGCGGACCGAGGCCGACGCGATCTTCGCTTCGATGTCGCCTCCAATCCGGAGTTCCTCAAAGAGGGATCGGCCGTTGCCGACTGTACCAAGCCCGACCGTATCATCATCGGGACCGACAACCTGCGCACCGAGCAGCAGTTGCGGGAGCTCTATGCTCCCTTCAACCGCAACCATGAGAAAATCATCGCCATGGACGTCCGCAGTGCCGAGCTGACCAAATATGCGGCGAACTGCATGCTTGCCACCAAGATCAGCTTCATGAACGAGATGGCCAACCTCGCCGACCGCTTCGGGGCGGATATCGAGAAGGTCCGCATCGGGATCGGCGCGGATCCGCGCATCGGCTATCACTTCATCTATCCCGGCATCGGCTATGGCGGCTCCTGCTTCCCCAAGGACATCCGAGCCACCATCCGCACGGCCGAAGCCGATGGATTCGACCCGCTGCTGCTGAAGGCGGTGGAAGCCCGCAACGAGGAGCAGAAAAGCTTCCTGTGCACCAAGATCCTTCACTATTTCGGTGGCGACCTGCGCGGCCGGACTTTTGCGATGTGGGGGCTGGCGTTCAAGCCCAAGACGGACGACATGCGCGATGCGCCGTCACGGGTCCTGATGGAGGCGCTGTGGCAGGCGGGCGCAAAAGTGCAGGCCTTCGACCCGGCCGCCATGGACGAATGCCGCCGGATCTACGGTGAACGGCCGGACCTGTTGCTGTGCGAGGGCAAGGAGGCCACGCTTGCCGGCGCCGACGCGCTCATCGTCGTCACGGAATGGAAGCAGTTTCAGGCACCCGATTTCCTGGCCATCCGATCGGCCTTGCGCTCACCGGTGATCTTCGACGGCCGCAACATCTACGATCCCGCCATCGGAGAGCGGTACGGACTGGAGATCCATTCGGTGGGACGCCGCCGCCCCTCGCCGCTGATCCAGGAGATGGAACGCCCCGCCGCCGAGTGACGAACCGCGCCGCCAGGGAACCTAGCGGTCCTCCTCCTCCTCGTCGGCCACCAAAAGTGCCACCAGTTCTGCCACACGGCCACCCGGCAACGGCCTCCCGTCATTGATCAGCGCCTCGTCGCTGTTGACCCAGGCCCAGGCTTCCGCCAGTTCCTGCTCATTGGCGCCGGTGTTGACGATGTCGGCGGCAAGGGTATCATCGACAGGTCCCAGCACGCGTCTGATCTCGTCTCTCGTGATCGTCATGGCTGCCTCCTCTCGTCTGCAAGACGTCAGAGGTATATGGGCGAGACTTTCATCGCTTCCAGCCCCCGTCGATTTTGAGCTGCGTTCCCTCCCCTCTAGCCGCCGTCCACCGGCACCAGGGGAGCAACTTCACCCGCGCTCGACATCAGCTCCCCAAGTCTCGATACGGCATCCGCCAGCGACTGGCGCTCTTCCGGCGGCAGCTTTGCGAAACGGTCGAGGAAGACGTCGCCCATCGGATCCGGAGCCTGCGCCATCAGGGCGGCGCCCGTCTCCGTCAGCCGCGTATGCACGATCCGCCGGTCGCTGCCGGAGCGGTAGCGCTGAATCAGCCCGCGCTCCTCGAGATTGTCGAGAATGGTCACAACCGTGGCCGCGCTGATGTCGGCGTAGACGGAAAGTGCCCCGGACGTCACCTCCCCCAGCTCCGCAATTCCCTTCATCAGCACCAGCTGAGCGGCGGTCAGACCACAACGCTTGGCCAGCGCCCGCGACTGCAGGTCATGGGCGCGGACGATGCGTCGGACCGCTTTCTCGATGGTTCTGGCATGGGATGCCTGAAACTTTTTCCCTTCAATCCCGTTTCCGCCGATGCTCATAGACTTGACCTGCTTCATTCGAACTCTAATTATTAGACCTATAACTGTTACGCAAACAATCAATAGCAAAAGGATCGAGCGGAACCGTGTGTGGAATTTGTGGTGAGATACGCTTCGACGGCGCCCAGCCTTCCCCCCTCGTACAGGCGAGGATGATGGACGCCATTGCGCCGCGCGGGCCGGACGGCTCGGGGCTGGTGATCCATGGCAATGCTGCGCTCGGGCACCGGCGGCTTTCGATCATCGACCTCTCGGAAAAGGCACGACAGCCCATGGTGGACGCCGAGCTCGGTCTGACCATCGCGTTCAATGGCTGCATCTACAATTATCCGGAGCTGCGCAAGGATCTCGAGGCGAAAGGCTACCGCTTCTTCTCGCATGGCGACACGGAGGTCATCCTTAAGGCTTGGCATGCCTGGGGAACGGAATGCGTCAAGCGCTTCCATGGCATGTTCGCCTTCGTCATCCACGAGCGCGACAGCGGCCGGGTGGTGATGGCACGCGACCGGTTCGGCATCAAGCCGCTCTACTTCGCCCGCACCGGCAAGTCGATGCGCTTTGCCTCCTTCCTGCCCGCGCTTCTGAAGAGTGGCGACATCGACACCTCGATCAACAAGACGGCGCTGCATCACTATATGACGTTCCACGCCGTCGTGCCGCCACCGCACACCATGGTCAACGGCATCCAGAAGCTGCCGCCGGCGACCATCCGCGTCATCGAGCGCGACGGGCGCGAAGAAGACACGCTCTACTGGAGCCCGCCATACGAGCGGGATCCGTCGATGGCCAAGCTTTCTTCGCAGGACTGGCGCGACCTGGTGCTGGACGCCCTGCGGACGGCCGTGAAGCGGCGCATGGTCGCCGACGTACCGGTCGGCGTGCTGCTGTCCGGCGGCGTCGATTCCAGCATGATCGTCGGTCTTCTCGCCGAGATGGGGCAGAAGAACCTGATGACCTTCTCCGTCGGCTTCGAGGCCGCCAATGGCGAAAAGGGTGACGAGTTCGTCTACTCCGACCTGGTCGCCAAGCACTTAGGGACAGATCACCACCAGATCTTCGTACCGTCGGAACGGCTGATGGGCGCCCTCCCCGGCGTCTTCGAGGCGATGTCGGAGCCGATGGTCTCCTACGACAATGCCGGCTTCTATCTGCTGTCGCAGGAGGTGTCGAAGCACATCCGCGTCGTGCAGTCCGGCCAGGGCGCCGACGAGGTCTTCGGCGGCTATCACTGGTATCCGCCGCTTGCCAATTCCAAAGACGTGGCGGCGGACTACGCGAAGGTCTTCTTCGACCGCTCGCACGAGAAGCTCGGACAGCACCTGAACCCGGACTGGATGACGGACGAGGACGTGAGCTTCAACTATGTCGCCAACCACCTGCGCGGCCCCCACGCCGATACGCCGGTGGATGCGGCACTCCGCCTCGACAGCCAGGTGATGCTGGTAGACGATCCGGTCAAGCGCGTCGACAACATGACGATGGCCTGGGGTCTGGAAGCCCGCGTGCCTTTCCTCGACCATGAACTGGTCGAGCTGGCGGCAAAAATCCCGCCGGAAGAGAAGCTGCGCGAAGGCGGCAAGGGCGTGCTGAAGGATGCCGCGCGCCTCGTCGTTCCCTCCGAAGTCATCGACCGGAAGAAGGGCTACTTCCCGGTCCCGCAGCTGAAGTACGTCGATGGCCCCTATCTCGACATGGTGCGGGATGCACTGACCTCGAAGGCGGCAAAGGAGCGGGGTCTCTTCCGTGAAGATTACCTGCAGCAGCTTTTCGACAGCCCTGCCGACCACATCACGCCGCTGAGGGGCTCGGAGCTCTGGCAGGTCGGCCTTCTCGAAATGTGGTTGCAGACCCACGGGGTTTAAGCAGGATGGGGAAGACGATGACAGACGACAAGGCCGGGCGCTACCGTTCCGCAAAATCGGTTGCCCATCGCCTCAAGCAGAGGGTCGACTATTCCAGTCACGGTCAGCAATCCCAGGCGCCTGACATGGAGATCGCCGTGGAAGCATCGCAGGTGGATTGCGGCTGGGGACGCCTTCTGTTCGCACAGACCTTCAAGAGCCAGGAGCAGCTGGTTTCGGCGCTGCGGGAGGAGGCTCCCGAGCACCGCGATATCGCAGTCTACGTGGGCGATCCGCATGTGCTTCTTGCGGCGGCCCCGCAGGAATTGTTCCTCGATCCGTCCCATACGTTTCGCCTGGATCTGGCGACCTATCGCAGCAGCCGCAAGCAACCCCGCGGATTCTTCGTTCGGCGCCTTTCGTCGGAAACCGATGCCGATGCGGTCAACCGCATCTATACCGCACGCGGGATGGTGCCGGTACGCCCGGACTTCTTCTGGTCCAACCGCGACAACCGCTCGATCACCTATCTCGTTGCGGAAGACGAGAGCTCCGGCGAGATCATCGGGACGGTGACCGGCATCGACCATCGACGCGCCTTCAACGATCCGGAACACGGCTCCTCGCTCTGGTGCCTGGCCGTTGACCCGCAGGCGCGCCACGCCGGGATCGGCGAGGCGCTCGTGCGGCGGCTTGCAGAGCACTTCAAGGCCCGCGGTGCCGCCTGCATGGATCTCTCGGTGCTGCACGACAACGAGCAGGCCATCGGCCTCTATGAGAAGCTGCATTTCCGGCGCATTCCGGCCTTTGCGGTCAAACGGAAGAACTCCATCAACGAACGGCTCTACGCCAGCCCGCTGGAGGCCTATGACGTTCTCAACCCCTATGCCCGGCTGATCGTCGACGAGGCGCGCCGGCGCGGCGTCCATGTGGAGATCACCGACGGCGAAGGCGGCTTCTTCCGGCTGTCGCAAGGCGGTCGTTCGGTCCATTGCCGCGAGAGCCTGTCGGAACTGACCTCGGGCGTTGCCATGTCCATCTGCGACGACAAGGCGGTCACCCGGCGCGTCGTCGAGCGGGCCGGCCTCTCCGTGCCGGAGCAGATCAATGCGACCGACGACGACGCGCAGCTCACCGAATTTCTGGAGCGGCACGGACGCGTGGTGGTGAAGCCCGCACGGGGCGAGCAGGGTCGTGCGGTGGCCGTCGGTCTCGACAACCTGGAGTCCGTCAAGCGCGCGATCGTGGAGGCCCGGGAGGTCTGCGACCGCGTTCTCATCGAGTCCTGCTTCGAAGGCGAAGACCTGCGGCTCGTGGTGATCGACTTCAAGCTCGTCGCCGCAGCAGTCCGCCGCCCGCCCACCGTGATCGGTGACGGCCAGCAAACCGTCCGCCGGTTGATCGAAGCCCAGTCGCGCCGCCGGGCTGCCGCCACCGGCGGCGAGAGCCGGATCCCGATCGACGCCGAGACCGAACGCTGCCTGAAGCTGAACGACCTTGCACTGGAGAGCGTTCTCGACAAGGGTCAGGAAGTCGTGGTGCGCAAGGCCGCCAATCTCCATACCGGCGGCTCGATCCATGACGTCACCGAAATCGTTCATCCCCGGCTGGTCGAGGCCGCGGTGGTCGCAGCCCGCGCGATCAACATCCCGGTGGTCGGGATCGACTTCATGGTCCGGTCGCCGACCGACCCGGACTACGTCTTCATCGAAGCCAACGAACGCCCGGGGCTTGCCAATCACGAGCCGCAGCCAACCGCCGAACGCTTCCTCGACCTGCTGTTTCCACATTCCGGGCACCGGGCAGCAAGCGTCGCACTGGGAAAAATGTAAGTCACGATGACCATCGATATAGACGAAAACTACCTTCTGGGGCAGTTGAAGGCGCTACTCGCGATCTCCAGCCCGACAGGCTATACGGACGAGATCGTCCATTACTGCTCGCGGGAACTGGAGCGGCTGGGCCTGCATCCGGAGCTGACGCGGCGCGGCGCCATTCGCGCCATTCGCCAGGGAAGCCGCCGTCGCGGCGCCCGCGCGATGGTCACGCACCTCGACACGCTGGGCGCCCAGGTGAAGTTCATCAAGGACAACGGCCGGCTGGAGCTGGTTCCGATCGGCCACTGGTCGGCGCGCTTTGCGGAAGGGGCGCGGGTGACGATCTTCAGCAGCAAGGGGAGCTTCCGCGGCACCATCCTGCCATTGAAGGCGTCCGGCCACACGTTCAACGACGAGGTGGACACGCTGCCCGTCGGCTGGCGCTACGTGGAGCTTCGCATCGATGCCCTGACTCATTCGCTTCAGGAAACCCGCGCGCTTGGAATCGACGTCGGCGACACGGTGGCCATCGACCCGACGCCGGAATTCCTCGACAACGGCTTTATCAATTCGCGCCATCTGGACAACAAAGCGGGTGTCGCCATCGCGCTGGCGGCCATCGAGGCGCTGGAGCGCGCGGGAGCGGCAACACCGGTCGACACGCACTGGCTGTTTACGATCGCCGAAGAAGTGGGCGTCGGTGCTTCCTCCGTCATCACCGCAGATGTCGCCTCGATGCTGGCGATCGACAACGGGACCACCGCGCCGGGACAGAACTCCTCCGAATTCGGCGTCACCATCGCGATGGCCGATCAGTCGGGACCGTTCGACTACCACCTGACGAAGAAACTCGTCGACCTGTGCAAGGTGGAAGAGATCCCCTACCAGAAGGACGTGTTTCGCTACTACCGATCGGATTCGGCATCGGCCATCGAAGCCGGACATGATGTGCGGACCTCCCTCGTGACCTTCGGCGTCGACGCCTCGCATGGTTATGAGCGCATCCACACGGATGCATTGCTGTCGGTGGCGAAACTGGTCGGTGCGTTCGCGGTCAGCCCTGTGGAGATCCAGCGGGATCTTCAGCCCATTTCCGGGGTCGAAGGCTTTACCCACCAGCCGACCGAACTCGCGGACCAACCGCATCCCACCCCGGCGGAGGCGAAGGCCGCTTCCCACGCCGGCAACGACTGAGCAACCGCCGCCAAGGCGGCTGCGGCTATCCTCATCTTGGCTTCAAGCCTTTCTCGGCCTTTCTTCGGCGACGACGGTGACGATCTGCTTGAACAGCGAGCTCTCTGCCATCTCCTCTACCGGCAGACGGAGCTTGCGCTGCCAGTTCGGATAGGCATCCGAGGTGCCGGGAACATTGGTGGGCTGGTCCTCGCCGACGAGATCGGCGAGCCGCAGCGCGACCATCAGGCTCGGCGCCCGGGCAAGAAGCCCATGCATGGCCACGGCCACTTCTGTCGTGATGCCGCTTGAGCTGTCGGCGATCGTGGCCATGACGTTCCGACGCTCGATCAGCCCCGACAATCCCAGTCCGTCCAGAAAGCTCGTGCGTTGTGCGGCCCGATCCGACCTGGCCTGTTTTGCCGCTTCGGGCTCCGTCAGTCCCAGCTCCAGCGCCAGGTTTATATCCTCGCCACGCCACCAGCCGATCAGCGGCGGCATGTCGTGGGTTCCCAGGCAGGCAAGCGACAGGCGCGTCATGCCGCTGATGTCATAGCCCTTGGGATCGGCTTCCTCAAAATAGAGAACCCGGTAGCCGAGGATATTCGCCTCTTCCATGACCTCCCGGAATCCGTTCGGGACATTGCCCAGATCTTCGCCGATGACGATGCTCCGTCGCTCGTGGCTGACACGAGAAAGAGCGGAGACCATGTCCGGGAAAGGATAGCGAAGGTAGCCCCCGACGGCAGGCGTTTCGCCCTCCGGCAGCAGGAACAGCTGCCAGATGCCCATCGCATGATCGATGCGCAGCGCTCCGGCATATCGCATGGACGCGTCGATGAGTTCCTGGTAGGGCGCCATGCCCTGGTCCTGCAGCGCCTTTGGCGAAAGCGCGACCAGACCCCAATCCTGACCGCTGGTGCTGAAGAAATCGGGCGGCGCGCCGACCCGCATGCCGGGCAGCTCGAGATCGGGTGTGCTCCAGGTGGACGACCCATCCGGCGCTTCGCCAACGGCAAGGTCGAAGTAGAGGCCGACGCGCATGCCCAGGCGCGACGTATCGCCCGTGACCTCGGCGAGCTGCGCTGCGGTCAACCACTGCAGCCAGATGTGAAACTCGACTTCGTCCGACTGCGTTTCGGCAAAATGGCGAGCCGCATCCCCATCCCATTTCTGGAACTGCGAGGGCCACTGCCGCCAACCGCTGCCGTGGCCTTCCGCCGCCATGTGAAGCGAAAGCGCCTCGAAGACGGCGTGCCTGTGCAGAACCTCACCGTGCTCCGTTTTGAACCGTTCAAGCGCCTCCTCCTTGAGGCCCTTCTGGCGCCAGGACGTCCAGATCCTTCGCAGGACGGCGAGCTTCAGGTCTGCAACGGCCTTGTAGTCCACCATGTCTGCGGACCGGAGGCTTTCCAGTTCCGCTGCGTCCACCCAGGACGGATCGAAACCCTCCACCTTGTCGACGGCAATGTAGAGAGGGTTGAGGAAGACACGGCTCGAGGGCGAATAGGGACTGCACCGGCTGGGATCCGAGAGAAACAGCGCATGAAGCGGGCTGAGGCCGATGAAATCGGCTCCGGCCGACGCTGCAATCGCGCAGAATTCGCGAAGGTCGGCAAAGTCGCCGATTCCCCAGTTGCGCTGCGATCTCAGTTCATAGAGTTGCAGCGAGATGCCCCAGACCGGCGATTTTTCCAGAAACTCAGGAAGATAACAGGGTGCGCGCCCGTCCAGCTCCAGCCGTGGCGGCTGAAGGCCTTTGTTCTGGCTTTTCAGAACGGCTGGATCAGCGGAGATGCCGAGCGCTTCCAGCATCTTGCGGCGCGTCGCCTCCGGAACCGGGCGGATCTTGCCTTGCTGGTCTTCATAGTCAGGCGGAATGCCGTGGAGTGTCGCGAAACGATCGAAATCGGACGGCACTTTTGCCGCTCTGCTTTTGGTCATGGGTCACTTCCGGTTGGCTGCTCGACTTCTGAACAGCATTTCGCACGCGAAGGTTCCTGATGCGGCAGCATCGGCCGCCATTTAGCTCCTGCCGGATAGTCGGGAAACGAAACTCCGACGACCCTGGCGGGCAAGAGCAACAACGAAGGCTACCGCCGAGGCCCCGGATGGAGCCCCAGCGGCAGCAGGTCATTGATCGATGGCGTGGGGCGACGGCTGGCCCGGATCTTCCTCCACCACCGTCGACTGGAACGGGCGAGACATGATGATCACGAGCGCAATCACGGCTATGATGAGGCCAATTACGAGGTAGCGGATATTCATGAGGCTCTCCTATCTGGCAGGGCGAACCCGGAGCGGCCATGAAAGTTCCTCGTGGCTACCGACCTCAGGCGGAAGCTGAGGCCCACTCCCGGATGCGCGCCAGACCGGCCTGTAGAAGTGCCTCGGCTGCCGCGCTGTCCTCGGCTTCAACGTAGCACCGCATCTCCGGGGCGTTGCCCGAGGGCCTGAAGTGGATGATGCGCCTGTCCGCCAGCGTGATCCGCAGTCCGTCGATGTCGCTTTTACCCGCGACGTTTCCGATCGGCGCCAGAAACTCCTGCAGCTCCTGGTCGCCCTTTCGCAGATACGCCATCAGGGCCGAACTCTTCTCGAGCGCGAAGTTCTCCAGGCGGTCGGCGGCGGCGAAGGGAAGACCGAAGGAGGCGGCGAGTTCCGACAGCGGCTTCTTCTCCTGGGCGGCAAGGAAAAGCATCGCCAGGATCGGCAGGAAGCAATCGCGGGTGGGCAGGGCCCTGACGATCCGGCCGTTGACCGTGAAATCGGTTGCGGTCAGCAGGCCGCCGTTGGCTTCAAAGCCCATGACGCGCTGCTTGCCGGCTGCCACGGCCTCGTCCATGGCGGCGATCACATAAGGGGACCCGACCCGGGTGCGGACGACCTCGTAGCTGCCTGCGGCCTCGATTCCGGAATTGGACGTCACCGGCGTCACCGTCACGGCAGCGTCCAGGAAGCGTGCGGCAACGACGCCCAGCAGATCGCCCCGGATCGGCATTCCTGTCTCGTCCGACACGAGAGGGCGATCCCCGTCACCGTCGGCAGAGACGATTGCATGAATGTGATGCTCTCTCGCCCAAGCTTTCAGGCTTTCGATCGTCTCGGTCGAGACCGCTTCCGTATCCACCGGGATGAAGGTCGCCGAGCGGCCGAGCGCGACAACCTCGGCACCGTAATATTCAAGGACCTCCACCAGCAGATCACGGGCGACGGTGCTGTGCTGATAGACGCCGACCTTCAAGCCGGCGAGCGCCTGGTCGGGCAGGAGTGAGCGGTTGCGCTCCATGAAGAGGGCAGCGCATTCCTCGGATCGATCGATCGTCGCGATGGTGTTGCCCTCGTCCCGCCCGACTTCATCGATAGCCGACGCCAGGCTGCTGATCGCCTCCTCGTCCTGCTTGTCGATCTCACCGTCCGGCCGGTAGAACTTGATGCCGTTGCGATCCGCGGGGATGTGGGAGCCGGTCACCATCAAGGCGGCTGCGCCCTTTTCCAGTCCGTAGAGCGCCAGTGCCGGTGTCGGCACCGTGCCGCAGTCGATCACTTCGAACCCGTGCCTGGAGAGTGCCGCAGCGCAGTTTCCAGAAATCTCGGGGCTGGAGTCGCGAAAGTCGCGTCCCAGGAGAATTTCCGCTCCGGGCCGGGCTTTCCCGCTCTCCAGAAGATACCGGCCGAAGGCGGCTGCGTACTGCATGGACGCCGCACCCTTCAGGTCTGAGGACAGCCCTCTCAACCCGCTCGTTCCGAACTTCATCCTGTCACCTGCCCTTTGATCATCCTGTCTTTTGCGAAGCTATACCGTGTGCAGCGCAGCGGACAAGCGCGGCACGGGCTGTATCCGACCCAGAAACGTCGATCGTAACCATTTTTCATTTGCACCGCAGCATCGTCCTCGGCATGTTCGCCCCATGCATAACAGGACTGGAAACAAGCAGATATGACAGCGGATGCGATCGTTCTCGGTGCCGGCATTGTCGGCGTCTCCACGGCGTTGCACCTGGCGCGGCGCGGCAAGTCGGTGGTACTGGTCGACCGGCGCGGCGCGGGCGAGGAGACCTCCTACGGCAATGCCGGACTGATCCAGCGCGAGGGCGTCGTTCCCTACGGCTTCCCGCAGCAGTTCGGCCAGATCCTCCGCTACGCGCTCAACAATCGCATCGATGCGCATTACCACTGGCGGGCCATTCCGATGGTGTCATCCTTCCTCGCCAAATACTGGTGGAATTCCAACCTCAGCCGGCACCAGCTGATCGCGCGCGCCTATGCGCCGCTGATCGAGCATTCGATCGACACCCACAACGAGCTGATCGAAGAGGCCGGTGCCGAGGACCTGATCGTCAAGCAGGGCTGGACGGAGGTGTTTCGCACCTCTGCCAAGCGCGATGGCGAACTGCGCGAGGCGGGCCGGCTGAATCGCGAATATGGCGTTGCCTTCAAGGAACTGTCACCCGCCGATATCGCTGCCCAGGAACCGAGCCTCAGCACGGATTTTGTCGGTGGACTGAAGTGGGAGGACCCATGGTCGGTGCGCGATCCGCATGCGCTGACGATGGCCTATCTGCGCCTGTTCGAAAAGCTCGGCGGCCGGTTCCTCAACGGCGATGCCAAGAGCCTGTCGCAGACCGCCACCGGCTGGCGGATGGTGGCCGGTGACGGCGTGGTCGAAGCCAAGGA
The DNA here is from genome assembly GCA_000722615.1 of Pseudorhizobium pelagicum. Lineage (GTDB taxonomy): Bacteria > Pseudomonadota > Alphaproteobacteria > Rhizobiales > Rhizobiaceae > Neorhizobium > Neorhizobium pelagicum. The sequence continues at coordinate 319,159 of JOKI01000001.1, forward strand.
CGTGGTGGTGGCGCTCGGCCCCTGGTCCGACACGGTGACGAAGCCGCTCGGCTATCGCTTCCTCGTCGGCGTCAAGCGCGGCTACCACATGCACTACGGTACCGAGGGGAACGCGAAGCTCAACGGCTGGACCATGGATGCCGAGCGCGGCTATTTCCTCGCGCCGATGAACCAGGGCATCCGGCTGACGACGGGAGCGGAATTTGCCCTTCGCGATGCGCCGAAGACACCGGTCCAGCTGGACCGGGCCGAGGCCGTTGCGCGCGGCATCTTTCCACTCGGGGAGCGGCTCGACGAAGAGCCCTGGATGGGCGCCCGCCCCTGCACGCCGGACATGATGCCGGTGATCGGCAAGGCGCCGCGTCACAGCGGGTTGTGGTTCGCCTTCGGGCACGCCCACCACGGACTGACGCTCGGGCCGGCCACAGGCCGCGCCATTGCCGAGGCCATCACCGGGGAGACGCCGTTCATCGACATCTCCGCCTACCGGCCTGAGCGGTTCGGCGCTTGACTGGCACCCTGCGGCAAATGCGGATACAGTCCGCATCCACGGCGATACGGTCGGCCCAGCGAGGGCCGTCCGCCCTTTTGGTTCGATATCTCATCTACAACGCCAAGACCGTTCACCGCTAGAACAGCCCAAGGGGCTCGAGCGCCTATGGCGCCAACGGCATAACGATTACCTGGTGTTTCATGGACGAAATCAGCTCAGCTCAGATCTTCTTCGACAGCAATCCCGACATCGAGGTCCTCGAGGCCTTCGTCATCGACGTGAACGGCGTGCCGCGGGGCAAATGGATCCCGCGCGAACGGGCACTCGACGTGCTGGCGAACGGCATGGCGATGCCACGCTCGGTCTATGCGCTCGACGTCTGGGGACGCGACGTGAACGCTGCCGGGCTGGCGGAAGGCACCGGCGATCCGGACGGGCTCTGCTTTCCGGTGCCGGGCACGCTGTCGCGCGTCACATGGCTCAACCGCCCCACCGCGCAGGTCCTGCTTGCCATGCGCGACCCGGACGGCAGCGGCTTCTATGGCGACCCGCGCCAGGTGCTGGCCAATGTCCTCAGGGGCTTTGCCCGGCTGGGCCTGACGCCGGTGGTGGCCACCGAACTCGAGTTCTATCTGATCGACCCCGTCCGCTCCGCGCTTGACCCGGTCCGACCGCCGAACTCGCGCGAGGGACGCTGGCACACGGGACAGACGCAGGTTCTGTCGATCTCTGAATTGCAGGACTTCGAGGACGTCTTTCACGGCATAGCCTCAGCGGCGCGGGCGCAAGGCATCCCCGCCGATACGACACTGCGCGAAAACGGTCCCGGGCAGTACGAGATCAACCTCAACCATGTGCCGGATGCATTGAAGGCCGCCGATTATGCCGTGCTGCTGAAGCGCGTGGTGAAGGGCGTTGCGCGGGCGAATGATCTTGATGCGACCTTCATGGCGAAACCCTACGGCATGCAGGCAGGCAGTGGCATGCATGTGCATTTCTCGCTGCTCAACGAAAGCGGCGCCAACGTCTATGCGGGCGAGGACGGACCTTCGGAAATGCTGTTTCATTCCGTCGGCGGCCTCCTGGAGAACATGGGGGAGAGCATGGCGGTGTTTGCCCCGCACGCGAACTCCTATCGGCGGCTGCGGCCGAGCGAACATGCGCCGACCTATGCCTCCTGGGGCTTCGACAACCGTTCAGCCGCCGTGCGTGTGATCACGGCGAGCAAGCCGGCAACCCGCATCGAGCATCGTGTCGCGGGCGCGGATACCAACCCCTATCTCGTGCTGGCCATGATCCTCAGCGCGGCGCTGGCCGGCATCCGGGAGAAGCGCAATCCCGGCGGCGCGATTACCGGCGACGCGCATGCGGTGAGCCACGAGCCGCTGCCGACCAACTGGGCGTCCGCCGTGCACGAATTCGGGAAGTCTACCTTCGCCTATGCTACGCTCGGTCCGAAATACCGCGCGCTCTATACCGCCTGCAAGCAGCAGGAGATCCAGGAATTCTCTCTTCGCGTCACCGACGTGGAGTATGACGCCTACATCCGGACGGTGTGACATGACCTACAAGACCAGCGACAATCCCCGGCACGCCAACTCCTGGTATGCGGCTTCCGCCAACGACAAGCGGGTCCGGCCGCAGTTGCAGGGAGAGATCGAGGCGGATGTCTGCGTCATCGGTGCCGGCTTCACCGGGATCTCGGCGGCACTGGAGCTTTGCGAGCGGGGGTACTCGGTCGTCGTGCTGGAGGCCGAACGGATCGGCTTTGGCGCCTCGGGCCGCAACGGCGGCCAGATCGTCAATGGCTACAGCCGCGACCTGCAGACGATCGCCGGGCGGTATGGCCCCGACAAGGCGGTGAAGCTCGGAGCCATGTCGCTCGAGGGCGGCGAGATCATCCGCAACCGGGTTGCGACATACAAGATCGACTGCGGTCTCGTGCAGGGCGGCTTCTTTGCGGCCTTCACGGACAAGCAGGTCCGCGAGATGGCGGCTCACAAGGCGAACTGGGAGAAATACGGTCACTCCGGCCTCGAGATGGTCGGCAAGGACGAGGTCTCCCGATACGTGAAGACCGACCGCTATGCCGGCGGCATGATCGACCGTCTGGGCGGACACATCCATCCTCTGAACCTCGTGCTGGGCGAAGCGGCAGCGGTGGAGTCTCTCGGCGGTCGCATCTTTGAAGGATCGCGCGTGACGGGCGTCGAAACAGGCGAAAGACCGCTGGTGCGCACCGCGGAGGGGTCCGTGCGGGCAAACTATGTGCTGGTCTGCGGCAATGCCTATCTCTCTCCCCTGCTGCCGGAGATCCATGGGCGGATGATGCCGGTCTCCAGCCAGGTGATGGCCACGGAACCGCTCGATGCGGAGCTTGCCGAAAGCCTGCTGCCTGCCAACTACTGCGTCGAGGACGCCAATTACATCCTCGACTACTACCGCCGCACCGCCGATAATCGCCTGCTCTACGGCGGCGGCATCGGATACGGCGGACATGACCCGAAGGACCTGACGAGCGTGATCCGTCCCAACATGCTGAAGACCTTCCCGCAGCTCAAGGACGTCCGGATCGACTACGCCTGGAGCGGCAATTTCGCGCTGACGCTGACCCGTATCCCGCACATGGGCAAGATTTCAGAGACGGTCTTCTTCTCCCACGGCGACAGTGGCCACGGCGTCACCACGACGCATCTGCTCGGCAAGATCCTCGGTGAAGCGGTGGCCGGCCATGCCGAGCGCTTCGATGTCTGGGCCTCCTTGCCCAACCTGCCCTTTCCGGGCGGAAGGGCGCTGCGCGTGCCGCTGACGGCACTGGGCGCCTGGTGGTACGGGATGCGGGACAGGCTCGGCTTATAGCGCGGGCTGCGCCGCCGACTAATCGGACGGAGCGATGAAACGCTGGAACTGGACGCCGGCTGCCGCCTTGAAATCCCGGATGACCCCTACGCCGTTCTCGTCTTCGACGAGCAAGGCCAGCCGAATGGCGCCGGCTGCGAGGTGAAACATCAACAGCACCATCCTGTCGAATTCTTCCCGCAGGTCAGCGGGCACGAATCGATGGGTGGCTTCGGCAAAGATCCTGCTGTGGACCCGCGATTGCTCCAGGTCGATTGCCGCCAGTTGCTTGCATGCCTGTGCGGCATTCAGCAGGTCCTGAATGGCCGGTGTATCCTTGACCTTCTCGTAGTAACCGTCGACAAGCCCGTCGATCGCAGCGAGGACATCCTGACTGGACTGCAGGTTCGTGACACCGGCCTCGATCATATCCTTCACCTCGTCCGCGTAACGCTCATAGAGCATTGCGACGATGGCGGTCTTGTTTGGAAAGTACTGGTAGACGGATGCGATGGGGCCGCCGGAAAGAGAGGCGATCTCCTTCATGGTCACGGCATCGATGCCCTTCTTGCCGATCAGGTCCATCGAGACCTTCAGGATCTCGTCGATCCGGTCTCGGCTACGTTCCTGCTTCGGGACCCGGCGCAGTTGGCCCCAGGTGGCGGTTTCGGTCATCTCAGGCATCGTCAGTACTTCCCTCACACATAGGCTCAAGCGGTCTTTGCCAGCTGCCTCCACGCAATGCTGTCAAGCACTTGCGTATATGCGTGTACGGAGATAGGCGTGACCCAGATCATCTCCGAGAATGTTTCATCAACATTTTCGTATGTAATCAGGTACTATCCCACCAGACAGTTAAACTAGGCTTTACAAGCCCTGCTTCATGAGCCCCGAGTGGGCCGCATCGACGATCTCTTCCAAAGTCGCATCGATGTCCACCGTCACGACACCTTCTTCGCCTTCAGGCGTTTCGAGCGTCGCAAGCTGCGTGTGGAGAAGTGACAGCGGCATGAAATGGCCGGTGCGTTCCCCCATCCGGAGCTCAAGCAGTTCCGGCGTGCCCTTCAGGAAGACGAAGCGCAGATGCCCGCCGGCTGCCTGCCTGAGGCGGTCGCGGTAGATCCTCTTCAAAGACGAGCAGGACAGCACGAGGCTTTTGCCCTCTGCGACCGATGCTGCCAGTTCCTGCCCGACCAGATCGAGCCATGGCCAGCGGTCCTCGTCCGTCAGCGGCATGCCCTTTGCCATCTTCTCCACGTTGGAGGCGGGATGGAGCCGGTCGCCTTCGACGAACCGGCAACCCAGCCGGACAGCCAGACGTTCGCCTATGGATGATTTTCCCGCACCGCTGACGCCCATGACGATGATGGCAGATGGATTTTCCTTGGACATGGACCGTTTATCCTAACGTGAGAAAGATGCCTGCTACCCGATTAGAAGGCTCTTCGACAAGATGTGAGGGCATCTTATCGGCACTTACGGCTTCGCCCGCAGATCCCGGCGCAGGACATAGGGCATGAGGGCCGACAGAATGAGAAGCCGCAAGATGTGATGGGCGCCGACGTAGGTGGGCTGCGCATTGAGCATCACCGCCATGGCGGCCATGGTTTCCAGCCCACCGGGCGCGAAGGCGATCAGCGCGGCATCCACCGGCACGGACGTCAGCCAAGAGACCAGAGCGGCAATGACGGCTGCCAGTGCGACGACGACGACGGTCACCACGGCGCCGGCAACGAAGGCCGTACGCATCGCCTTGAGCGAGGCACCGGAAAACCGCGACCCGATCATGGCACCGAGGAGGACATAGGTCGGCACCATGATCCAGGCGGGAAGATCGCCGACGACGATGTCGGTGATGTGGGTCGCGCCGGATGCGACCATGCCGCCGAGCAGGAGGGCCGCGGGCGTCTTCCAGCGCAGAAAGATCAGGCCGAGCAGGACAGCGACGGCGAAAGAGGCCAGAAGCGGGACAAGTCCCATCGTCGGATTGGCAGCGGAAGGCTCCAGGCCCACCAGCCCCAGCACATCGACGATCAGCGGCACCGTCAGGGTGAGCGCCAGCACGCGCACGCTCTGGATGACACCGACGGCAAGGAGATCGCTTTTGGTATCCGCTGCGAGACTGATGACGAAACTCAGGTGCCCCGGCGATGCCGCAAGCAGCGCGGTCGCCCGGTCGTAGCCAAAGAAGCGTTCGAGGATCCAGGTTGCGGCATAGAGAAGAATGACGATGGCCACGGGCACCATCAGGAAGCTCAGCGGCCATGTCCTGGCGGCGACGAAGATCTCAGGGGTCAGCCCCGTTCCCATCGACAGGCCGACGATGACGAAGCTTGCGTTGCGGGCCAGCACCGGGATGCGAAGATCCAGTCCTGCAAGCCCGCCTATCGTCACAGCAACGGCCGGCCCGATGAGATAGGGGGCTGGGAACTCGAGGAGATAGGCGAGAGCCGCGCCAGCTGCAGCAATCACGGCGGTCAGTGCGAAGACGCGGATTTCCAGAAGGGACATGCTGACGCCAAGGCAGGGAAAGACAGGCTGCCGGACCCGGAGCCATTTTCTTTCTATTGCATGTCAGCAGAAGGTCAACCTCGGGGCCGGACGTTGCCGGCGCCGATCAGGCGAGTGGTCAGGCGGCGGGCGCGGGCACCGCAGCAAGCTTCAGGGGGCGTCGAACCTCATCGAGACCCAGCAGGAAATTGATCTGCGGGCGTGCCTTGACGAGGTCGTCAATGGTGTAGTCGGCCAGCACTTCGAAGAAGGCATTGAGGGCCTTGCGAAGCGCGGAATTGAGGCCGCAGCTATCGACGAGGGGACATTCAGCGACGCCTTCCTCAAAGCATTCGGCCATCGCGAAGCTGTCTTCCGTCACCTTGACGACGTCGAATAGGGTGATGCGGTCGGCAGCCCGTCCGAGGCGCACGCCGCCGTTGCGTCCGCGCACCGTTTCAACGAGGCCCGCCTTGTTGAGCGGCTGCAGGATCTTGAAGAGGAAAAGCTCGGATACGCCATAGGCACGCGCAATCTCGGGGATGCGGCTGAGGTGGCCATCGTTGGCGGCGCAATACATCAGGATGCGCACCGCGTAGTTGGTTTGTTTCGTCAGTCGCATGCTGTCTCTCCGAGTCTTGTCCGCCCAACATATAGTGGCTCGTGCAGTTTTGAACAATTCAAAAATAAGAAAATTGTGATCAAGTTATCGGTTCGGACAGATGGAAACGGTTGACGAGCCCGAAAAATCATGACTTTTCGGATCAAGAATGATTTGAACCGATGGAGGGCTCCACATGACAGCACTTAAAGGCATTTTAGCAGCCAGCGCTTTGGCCGGCGTATCGATTTTTTCCGTCCAGCCGGCGATGGCCGATGGTGAGGTGAACATCTACTCCTACCGTCAGCCGGACCTGATCAAGCCGTTGCTGGACGAGTTCACGAAGGAAACCGGCGTCGCCACCAACGTCCTGTTCCTCGACAAGGGTCTCGTTGAGCGCATCCAGGCGGAAGGCGCCAATTCGCCGGCAGACGTCATCCTGACCGTGGACATCGCGCGTGTCATGGAAGCCACTGAAGGCGGCGTGACGCAGCCGGTGACCGACAACGAGACGATCAACAAGGACATCCCGGCGCAGTTCCGCGATCCGGCCGGCGAGTGGTTTGCGCTGACGACCCGCGGCCGCGTGGTCTATGCCTCCAAGGATCGCGTCGAGCAGGACCAGATCACCTATGAGGAACTGGCCGATCCGAAGTGGAAAGGCCGCATCTGCATCCGCGACGCGCAGCATTCCTACAACATCGGCCTGATCGCGTCGATGGTCGCCGAACATGGCGAGGAGTACACCGAGACCTGGCTGACGGGCCTGAAGAACAACCTGGCGCGCAAGCCGAACGGCGGCGACAGGGACCAGGCCAAGGCCATCCTGGCCGGCGAATGCGACATTGCGCTCGGCAACACCTACTACGTCGGACTGATGCAGACGAACGAGAAGGAGCCGGAACAGAAGGATTGGGCCGCCGCCATCAAGGTGCTCTTCCCCAATACCGAAGACCGCGGCACGCACGTCAACATCTCGGCGATGGCTTTGGCCAAGAATGCGCCGAACAAGGACAATGCGGTGAAGCTGATGGAATTCCTCGCGTCCGGCGAGGCGCAGAAGATCTATGCGGAGCAGGTGTTCGAATATCCCGTCATGCCGGGTGCGGAGCCTTCAGAGATCGTCAAGTCCTTCGGCACGATCAAGCCCGACACGCTGCCGCTTGCCGACATCGCGGCAAACCGGAAAGTCGCTTCGGAACTGGTTGACAAGGTCGGCGTGAATGAAGGCCCTGAGGGCTGATACGACTTCATCAAGAGCTACACGGGGCCGGCATTCGCCGGCCTCGCCATTTCAGGGCCTTGCCCGAACCGGGTCTATCAAAACCCGAAACCGAACGCGTCGGCGATCCAAAGTGATGCGCCGATAGCCGCTACGCATCCCGCGCCAGTCAATGCAAGCCTTGTCCAGTAGGTGCGCCGGGCGCGTTTTTCATCCCACTCATACACCATAGCTACCCCTCCTCGGGTGGAGTAGAACTAGTGCCTGGCTAATTAAGTTCAATAGCAAATAAGCAGCCTGCCCTCGAAGGCAGGCCGCCCCTTTGCGTTACTTCATGGTCGGGATGGAGAACTCTGCGCCATCCTTTATACCGGAGGGCCAGCGGCTGGTGACGGTCTTTGTGCGGGTCCAGAACCGGATGGAATCCGTACCGTGCTGGTTGAGGTCGCCGAAGGACGATGCCTTCCAGCCGCCGAAGGAATGATAGGCGAGTGGCACCGGGATCGGCACGTTGACGCCTACCATGCCGATGTTGATGCGGCTGGCGAAGTCGCGTGCGGCATCGCCATCGCGGGTGTAGATCGAGACGCCGTTGCCGTACTCGTGCTTCATCGGAAGCGACAGGGCTTCCTCGTAGTTGGCGGCACGCACGACGGACAGAACCGGGCCGAAGATCTCGGTCTTGTAGATGTCCATCTCCGGCGTCACCTCGTCGAACAGGCAACCGCCGACGAAGTAGCCTTCCTCATAACCCTGCAGCCTGAAGTTCCGGCCATCGACGACGAGCTTGGCGCCTTCCTCGACGCCCCGGTCGATGAGCCCGGTGACGCGGGTATGCGCCTCCTTGGTGACCAGCGGCCCGAAGTCGGCCTTGTCGTCGGTGTAGGGGCCGATGCGCAGGCTTTCCACCATCGGCGTCAGCTTCTCGATCAACCGGTTGGCCGTCTCCTCGCCCACCGGCACCGCCACCGAGATCGCCATGCAGCGCTCGCCGGCGGAACCGTAGCCGGCGCCAATCAGCGCGTTGGCGGCCTGGTCGAGGTCGGCATCCGGCATGATGATCATGTGGTTCTTGGCCCCGCCGAAGCACTGGGCGCGCTTGCCGCCGGCGGTGGCCGTCGCATAGACATAGCGCGCGATCGGCGTGGAGCCCACGAAGGAAACGGCACCGATTTCCGGGTGGTGGAGGATGGCATCGACTGCCGCCTTGTCGCCGTTGACGACGTTCAGGACGCCCGCCGGCAGACCGGCCTCGATCATCAGCTCCGCAAGCCGGATCGGCAGCGACGGGTCACGCTCGGACGGCTTCAGGATGAAGGCATTGCCGCAGGCGATCGCCGGCGCAAACATCCACATCGGGATCATGCCGGGGAAGTTGAAGGGCGTGATGCCGGCGCCGATGCCGACCGGCTGGCGGATCGAATACATGTCGATGCCGGGGCCGGCGCCTTCGGTAAACTCGCTCTTCGACAGATGCGGGATGCCGATCACGAACTCGCAGACCTCGAGGCCGCGAATGATGTCGCCCTTGGAATCCTCAATCGTCTTGCCGTGCTCGCGAGACAGGATCTCCGCCAGCTCATTCATGTTGTCGTTCAGCAGCTGCACGAACTTCATGAAGACGCGGGCGCGGCGCTGCGGGTTGGTCGCAGCCCAGGCCGGCTGCGCCAAACGGGCAGATTCGACGGCCGCGCTCAGCTCTGCTTCGCTTGCCAGGGCGACGGTCCCCTGCACCTCTCCGGTCGCCGGATTGAATATATTGGCCGTGCGACCGCTGGCGCCGGTGATGCGCTTGCCGTCGATGAAGTGACCGATCTCGTACATGGAATGCTCCTCCGCTCGTGTATGGGTGAGACTGACACTCAAAATTGCACAATGCAACGCGATAGTTTACGCATCCGCTGTGCATAAATCAGCATCAGGAGACCTGGATGGATTGGGATGATGTGCGGATGTTCCTGGCGGTCGCCAGGGCCGGCCAGCTGCTGGCGGCGTCGCGTCGGCTCGGCATCAATCATGCCACGCTGGGGCGGCGCGTCACCCACCTGGAAGAGGCTCTGGGAAGCCGGCTCCTGATCCGCCGGACCAATGGCTGCGAGCTGACGCCCGAAGGTGCCGTCCTCTTCCAGGCGGCAGAGCGGATGGAGGCGGAGATGCTGGCCGCACAGGCTGCCACGGGGCGGATCGATACGGCCATTGCCGGTACGGTGCGCATCGGCGCCCCCGATGGTTTCGGCGTTTCATTTCTGGCCTCGCGGCTGAAGGGCCTGACGCAGAGACACCCACAGCTGAGGGTGCAGCTCGTGCCGGTCCCCCGCTCCTTCTCGCTCTCGCAGCGCGAGGCCGATATCGCCATCACCGTCGAGCAGCCCGTGCAGGGCCGGCTGATCTCATCCAAGCTCACCGACTACTCGCTCGGGCTCTATGCTTCACGCGCCTACCTGGCGGAAAACGGCGAACCGAACAGCATCGAAGGCCTGAAGAGCCATCCGCGGATCGGCTATGTGGAAGACCTGATCTTCTCGCCGTCGCTCAACTTCACCGGCGAGGTGATGCGGGACTGGGACGCCAGTTTCGAAATCTCGAGCGCGATCGGACAAACCGAGGCCGTGCGATCGGGTGCAGGCATCGGCATCCTTCACGACTATATCGCCCGGCAGCATCCGGAGCTTGTCCGCGTGCTTCCGGCCATTGCCATTCGCCGCGCCTATTGGACCACTTATCATGAAAGCAGCCGCGATCTGGTGCGGCTGCGGGTGGTGCTGGATTATCTCAATGAACTCGTGGAAGCAGAGCGGAGCATCTTCAACTAGGGATCGCGACGTTCAGACGCCGACGAAGGTTGCGGCCGGCAATCCAAGCGCGGTGGCGATGCGGTGCAGCAGAGCGGCATCGGCACCTTCGCCGTTTTCGACGGCCGTCAGTTGGTCGATAGTCAGGCCGGTGGTAACAGCGAGCTGCTCCAGCGAGTACCCGACGGCAAGGCGTGCCTCGGCAACAGCAGCAGCAACCTGCCCGCCCGAGACATTCTTTTCAGATGCAGTTTCAAAGTTGTTCATGGAAATCGACATGAGGGCAACTCCTTCAAGAGGGTTTCGCCAAAGCGATATCTTCGGGAATGACAGAAGCAGCGCGCATACAGGGTGCGCCGCACAAAAATAGGTACTTCTGCTGTAATGACAAGTAGCGCCCGTGCCTAAACGGCAGTCACATCAGGTTCCTTGCAGAAACGCGCCCGGTAGAACGCAGGTTTCGGCAGTCACTGCAGCGAGGCTCGAACGGCGGTCTCCATCTCGAACGTCATCTTGAGACGCCCAACCGGTGTCCGGTTCGCATCGACGACGCGGATCGAGATCGACTCGGGAGGCGGGAAATTGCGGCAGACAAACAATGCCATTGCATTATAGCCGACACTCATCGCTTCAGCTTCATCGCTGGCCTCGATCTCGATCTCCGTCTCGCGGTCATTCGATATTTTCAGCAGATAAAGCGGCATCGGGGCTCTCCTGATCCCTTAACTGCCTCCTGCCTGGTTGGTTCCCGATCCCGACATCAGGCGCATGGGTGTGGCAAGGGGCACGTCGATCGGAGATTGCTGAGCCGGTCAGGTGGCCAGCTTCCCGGCCCTCACCTTCAGAGCCACGATGACGCCCTCGCTGGACCAGTTGTAGGAAATCGCACCGCCAAGCTGACCGGAGATGATCCGCACGAGCATCTTGCTCCCGTATCCATCGGCGGCTTTCGGGGTCTCCACGGAAGGGCCGCCGCGTTCGGTCCAGACGATGGTGACCTCGTCGTCTTCCAGAGTTCCGGAGATATCGAGTGTACCGGTGTCTGCCGACAGAGCCCCGTACTTCAGGGAGTTCGTCGCCAGCTCGTGGAAGACCAGCGCCATGGTGGTCGCGGCAATTTCTCCGACGCCCATGCGGGGCACGGCGACGCGGATCCGACCGCTGAATGCCCCCATGTCCTCGTAGGGCGAGAGCAGGATCGAGATCAGATCCCCCAGGAGCGCCGCCTGCCCCTGATGCCCCGGCAGCGGGCGCACCAGGTCATGCGCCCGTCCGAGTGCCGTCAGTCGTTCGGTCAGTTCCTTGGCCATTTCCGCGGCCGTGGTCGTGGAGCGCGAGGTGACGTGGGTCAGGCCCGTTGCGACGGCCAGGAGGTTCTTCACCCGGTGGCTCATCTCCCCCGCCAGCAGCTCATGGCCTTCTTCCGCCTGCTTGCGGCCGGTCACGTCCAGGAAGACGCCGTACATATGGCGACCATGCAGGCCTGCGTCATTGCCGATACCGCGGGCCGAGATCCATTTGATCTCCTCCCCCAGCATGATGCGGAAATCGATTTCATAGGGACCGACGATGGCGCGTGTCGCATTGAATGCGGCCCTGACCCGATCCCTGTCGGCGGGGTGGATATGGGCGGAGAGGTCTTCGAAGGACACTTCCTCATCGTCCTGCTCGACGCCCCACAGCCGGAAGGCCTGTTCGTCCATGGCGAAATGGTCGGTATCGACATTCCAGATCCAGAGAGCCACGCCGGCAGCCTCTATGGCTCTGCGCAGAGCCTGGGTATTCCAGAGGGATTTGGCTTCTTTTGACGACATGATCACTCACTCAAGCAGACAAGGTGGTTAGGTCGGCCCCCGCGGGATGAAGACGGGCGATCCCCGTCCACCATCATCCCATCGAACCGTCTCCGGATGCGCCAGCGGACAATATCCTTCTGTGCGCTTCGGGACCGAAACTATCATTCGCCACGTCTGTTTGTGCCAAATGCCAATGTTCTTTTACATCCACCGGCCGGAGCATCTGATCGATGATCCGGATGGATTAGCGCTTCCCGATCCGCCGACGGCGAGAGCAGAAGCGGCGGACGAATTTCGCTGCAGCATACGCGCTTCCTCCGACAAGGACAGGCGAATTGGTCCAGCCGCTCGTCAAAAACGCGCACTTGCGGCACGGAGCGCCATCCGCAGACGACGGCTTCGTACCAGGACTTCAAGATTTATAGAGAGAAAATGGTACGGTTGGGGGGAATTGAACCTCCGACCTCAGGTGCCACAAACCTGCGCTCTAACCAACTGAGCTACAACCGCACAAGCACCGTTCCAGGTGCCGTTTCGGGTCCAATACGGCCATCGGACTTGTTTTGCAAGCCCCCGATGGCAAAACAGGCCTGCGTTTTTCAACCGGCCTGTCTCCGTTGTGGCGGACGTGGTTCAGGCCGTCTTGAAGGTCGCCATTGCCTTTTCGGCGGCATCCTTGCCCGGCTGGCTGACCGTCTCGGCCAGCTTGCGTGTGGCTTCCTGCAGGCCCTTGGCCTGTTCGACCGTCAGCTCTGCCTGCTTGCGGATAAACGTCGTCTGCAGCTCCAGGAATTCCGCGACCGACTTGACGCCGAGCAGCGATTCCATGTGCGCCAGCGACAGATCGGCGTTGGTGCGAAGGGCCTCGATCGCCTTGAGACCGATCTCGACGGAACCGGCCTGGGCCGACTGCATCGTGGTCTCGACGGTCTGGCCGGCCTCTTCCGCAGCGGCCTTCATGCGTGCATAGGTTTCGCGGGACTGGGCGGCGCCCTTTTCAGCAAAGTCGCGGAAATTCTCGGTCAGCTTTGCCGGGTCAAAGGCGCTGAAGGCGAAGACATCATCAGTACGATAAGCCATGTATTCACTCCCCGTGGGTTGGTGATGCTCGGCAGTTGATCCAAGCTTCATGACAAGAGTATAATACAAGTTATTGTGCGCTGCAACATTTTTGTGCGGTGCAGCATTCTGGTTTGTTAACCCTGTGGGACCATAAAGCCGGCCGCTTGTGGACCTGAACCGCACCTAAGGCTATTAACTGTCTGTTAACAACTGACTGCCGCCAACAGCGACCTCGGGCCATGTCCATGCCAGTTATCCAGTATCCATTCATCGACGTTGCCGTGCACGACAAAATCCGCGAGCCCTTCGCTGCGGGCAAGGCCGTGGTTCTGTTTTCCGTCGACATGACCGAGGTGCTCTGGGCCAATGGGCGCGGGGCGCAGGTCTTCGGGTATGGCTCGGTCTACGATCTCCTCGACCGGGGACCCGCGCGCCAGGACCTGTCCTTCCGGCAGATCGCCGCCGCTGGCCGCCAGTTGCGCGCAGTCGGCGACATGGCTGGCCTCACCATCCGCATTGCTGCCGGCTTCCAGCGCGCCACCGTGCCCGCCTCCTGCACGCTCATCGACATCTGCGGCGAGACGGCGGTGCTGTTCACGGCGGCGACCGACGCGACGGCCGGCACCCCGCAAGCGGCTGCCGCCAGCATGATCGAGGGGCTGGACGACCTCGATACGCATATTGCCATTCTCGACGGCGAGGGTGCGGTGATTGCCGGATCGAGCGGCTTTGCCGAGCTCGAGCTGACGCAGCAGACCGCCCGCATGCTGGTTACCATGGCCAGCAGCGAGGCCAGCCGCCTGGTCAAGCGCCCGGTCCCCACGGCAAAGGGATATCTGCCCGCAGCCATGGGCAGTGTCTCGACCGATCCGGCGCTCCATCTTCTCTTTGTCGTCGAAGCCGTTGCAGCCGGCGTCGACCAGCCGGTCGCCGATGACGCCGACGACGGCGGACGTGAGCCTGCCGAGGCTGTCGCACAGGCATCTGCGCATCCTGATTTCCAGGAGGCAATCGAGGCGGTCGCGCATCTGGAAGAGGCTCCGGAGCCGGAAGACATCATCGTGCTCGATCTGCCCGCCGAGGAGCCTGGAAACGGCGAGCCTGAGGTTGCGGAACCTTCGGACGAAACCACGGCAGCTTCGATTCCAGCCGAGCCGCCAGCTGCCGATGCTTCGTCCACCGATGAGACCGACGATCAGGCTGTTCACGACGCACCAACCTCGGCACTTGCGCCGCAAGAGCCGACCGCGGACCGCGCAGACGAAGGTTTCCTCTTTCGCCGCGACGCCCGCGCCACGCGCTTCGTCTGGAAGATCGATGCGGAGGGCCGCTTCTGCGAGGTCTCCGCAGAATTCGCGAAGATCGTGGGACCCCATGCGGCGGATATCAACGGCATGGCCTTCGGCGATGTCGCCGGGCTGTTCCACCTTGACCCGGAGGGCAAGATTGCCGAGCTGCTGCGCAAGCGCGACACCTGGTCGGGGAAGACTATCTGGTGGCCGATCGAGGGGACGTCGCTCGTCGTGCCGATCGATCTTGCGGCGCTGCCGACCTACACACGCACCCGCACCTTCGATGGTTTCCGGGGGTTTGGTATCATCCGGATGAGCGACGCGGTCGAGGACCCCCACGCGGTGGGTCTCGTTCTGGGCGGCATTCCGGCAGGCGATGCAGTTCAAGCCGATGAGGAGCCGGACTCCGCGCCCGAAGACGAGGACGTGCCGGAGATCGTCGAGCATACCGCCGATACGGCAGGCACCGAAGAGCTCGACACTGCGGAGACAGACCTCGCCTCCGAGACGCAGGAGGGGGCCACAGACAGTGGCGGTCAGCCCGCCGGCGACGATACTCCATCGACAGACGAAGCCGAGGCGCCGCAGCAGTCCGGACGCGAGGCGACGCCGCTTGAATGGCCGACGGGGGAGCGGCCGGCCCTTCGGCTGGTGGAAACTTCCGTCCCCGCTTCCGAGAAGGTCATCTCGCTGGAGCACCGCCGCAGCCGCAGGGAAAGCCTCTCCCCGGTCGAACAGGCTGCATTCCGCGAGATCGCCCGCCAGCTCGACAGCTTCATCGGCCGCGACGACAATGCAGGGGTCGATGAGCAGCCGCAGGCGCCGGTAGATACCGCCGCCGAAGACGAGGCGCAGATTTCTGCCGAAGAGCAGGAGACTCACTCTCCCGACAGCGGAGATGACCAGGCCCACGATCTGTCCGTGGCCGCGACCAACGCGGCGCCTGCCGAAATCGCGCCCGATGATGACGGCGACGAGCCGGCTCAGTCCACCGCGGAAGAGACGGTCGCTTCAGCTGGGGACGAACCGGAGCAGCAGCCGGATGCCACAGTTGCGGAGCCGGAGGACCAGCCAGCGGCGCTTACCGTTTCCCTGCATCGCGAACGCAACGGCCTTACAGCCGAGATCCTGGACCAGATGCCGGTGGCGCTGCTCGTCCACAGCGGCGACCGGTTGATCCATGGCAATCCCGAGTTCCTGCGTCTGACCGGATACAGCTCCGTTGACGCACTCGCCGAGGTCGGCGGCCTGGATGCGCTCCTGCAGCGCCAGGAACTGGAAGGGAAAAGGGCCGAGGCCGGCGGCATGGTGGTCGTGCGCGCCGACGACACCATCGTTCCGGTGACGGCGCGGCTGCAGTCGGTCCGCTTCGAGCAGGCCGGCGCATTGATGCTGGCGCTGATGCCCATCGCGGCCGAACAGCAGCCCGATGATGGCGCATCCGATGCCAGCAAGCTCGTCTCACTCAAGGCTTCGCGCCTTCAGGTGGAGGTGGAGGAGCTTCGCGCCATCCTCGAAACGGCAACCGATGGCGTGGTCGTGATCGATGCAGGCGGCGACATCCGCTCCATGAACGGAGCGGCCAGCGCCCTCTTCAACTACGATACGACGGAAGCGGCCGGAAAGCCCTTCGTCATGCTGTTTGCCCACGAGAGCCAGAGGGCGATCGTCAACTACCTGGGCGGCCTGTCGGATCATGGCGTGGCGAGCGTCCTCAACGATGGCCGCGAAGTCATCGGGCGCGAGGCCTCCGGCGGCTTCATCCCGCTGTTCATGACGATCGGCCGGCTGACCTCCTCGAACGGCTACTGCGCCGTGATCCGCGACATCACGCAGTGGAAGAGAACCGAGGAGGAGCTGCGCACCGCCAAGGGCTCCGCCGAGACTGCCAATGCCCACAAGAGCGAGTTCCTGGCCCACGTCAGCCACGAGATCCGCACCCCGCTCAACGCCATCATCGGATTTGCCGACCTGATGGCGTCCGAGCGCTTCGGACCGATCGGGCATCCGCGCTACGTCGAATACGCCAACGACATCGTCCGCTCCGGTCGGCATGTCCTCGATATCGTCAACGATCTTCTCGACATCTCGAAGATCGAGGCGGGCGAGATGGAGCTCGACTTCAGTGCCGTGGAGCTCAACGAGACCATCTCCGAGAGCGTTGCACTGGTGCAGCCGCAAGCCAACAGCCAGCGGGTGATCATCCGCACGGCGCTGTCGCAGGCAGTGCCGCCGGTGGTGGCAGACCTGCGATCGGTCAAGCAGATCGTCCTGAACATCCTGTCCAATGCCATCCGCTTCACGCCATCCGGCGGGCAGATCGTCGTGTCGACCGCCTACGAGGCAAATGGCAGCGTTATCCTGCGGGTGCGCGACACCGGCATCGGCATGACCCGCCAGGAACTGGAGATGGCCATGAAGCCGTTTCGTCAGGTCGCCGGCAACGCCCGCAAGCGCGGTGACGGAACCGGGCTCGGTCTGCCTCTGACCAAGGCCATGGTCGATGCCAACCGCGCGAATTTCTCCATTCACTCGGAACCGCGCGAGGGCACACTGGTCGAAATCACCTTCCCGCCCCAGCGAGTGCTTGCGAACTGACGTCAGCGGGACTAGCAGTCCTCTGCTGAAAGAGGATGGAATTGTGCAGCTTTCCCGGCAAATGACCAAGCCTGCGATCCGCCGGCCATCGCACGCCCTGTCGCAGGGCGCCCTGCTGACGGCGGCGATCGTCGCCATGCCAATCCTCGCCGTCCTGTGGATCGCCGTTGCCGGCGGCGACGACAGCTGGCGCCATGTGATGACCAACGTCGTGCCGCGGGCGACGGGGCGCACGATGGAGCTTCTGCTTCTGACCGGGCTGGTAACGGCCGTTGTTGGAATCGTGACCGCCTGGCTGGTGACGACCTTCGACTTCCCTCTGCGGCGCCTTCTGTCGATCGTGCTCGTGCTGCCGCTTGCGATCCCATCCTATCTGGCCGCCTATGCCTTCGGAGAGTTCTTCGACTTTACCGGGCCGCTGCAGAGCGGTTATCGCGCGCTCTTCGGCTTCGAGACCTCCCGCGACTACTGGTTTCCAGACATCCGTTCCATGGGCGGCGCCGTGCTCGTGCTGAGCTCGGTGTTGTACCCCTATGTCTACCTTGCCTGCCGCTCCATGTTCCTGATGCAGGGCCGCGCGGCAGCGGATGTGGCCAGGACGCTCGGCGCCAGCCCCCTGAAGGTGTTCTGGCGCATC
Source organism: Pseudorhizobium pelagicum (assembly GCA_000722615.1). Taxonomy (GTDB): domain Bacteria; phylum Pseudomonadota; class Alphaproteobacteria; order Rhizobiales; family Rhizobiaceae; genus Neorhizobium; species Neorhizobium pelagicum. The sequence goes on from JOKI01000001.1 coordinate 336,980, forward strand.
CAGATACCAATGGCACGACCGGCCATCATGATCGGGCTGACCCTCGTGATGATGGAAACGCTGAACGACATCGGTGCGGTGGAGTTTCTCGGCGTCAACACGCTCACCTTCTCAGTCTACAGCACCTGGCTGAACCGCGGCAGCCTTTCCGGCGCCGCCCAGATCGCCTCCGTCATGTTCATCGTCGTGGCACTGCTGATCCTGCTGGAGCGAGCGGCGCGGCGAAGCCAGCGGTTCTCGAGCAACAAGACGACCGCGGTCGTCAACGACATGGTCCGGCCCCGCCTCAGGGGGCTGCGGGCCGCGGCCGCCGCGACTTTCTGCGCCCTGCCCGTGATCCCGGGCTTTCTCGTCCCGGTCTTCGTTCTGGGTGGGTTTGCGCTGCGGCGGATCGAGAGCTATGCTGATCCGCGCCTGCTGGACGCTCTCTTCAACAGTATCATCGTTTCTTCATCCGCGGCTCTGGCTGCGGTGACGCTGGGCTTTCTCCTGTCCTATGCCGCGCGGTCAGACGGCTCGCCGGGAACGGCCTTGGCCGGACGCGTCGCGTCGATGGGCTATGGGGTTCCCGGGACCGTGCTTGCAATCGGGGTCCTCATCCCGCTTGCCGGACTGGACAATGCCGTCGACGGGTTTCTCCGCACCCATCTCGGCATTTCGACCGGCCTTCTCCTGTCCGGCAGCGGCTTTGCGATCGTCTACGCCTGCACGGTACGATTCATGACGATGGCGGAGGGGACGCTCGACGCCGGATTCCAGAAGCTATCGCCGCACCTCGACATGGCTGCGCGCACGCTTGGGCGTAATCAGAACCAGACGCTGCGTACGGTGCTGCTTCCCAACATGCGGCCTGCCATCATGACGGCGGCGCTGCTGGTGTTCATAGAGACCATGAAGGAACTGTCCGCGACCATCCTGCTGCGGCCCTTCAACTTCAACACGCTGGCGACGCTTGTCTATGAGGATGCCTCGAGGGCGAAGATCGAGGATTCCTCCGTGGCGGCGATGATCATCATCGCGGCCGGCCTGATCCCGGTGCTGCTCGTATCCCGGTCCATCGATCGGCAGAGGTAAAAAAAAGGCGGCCGAAGCCGCCTTGAAGTCAATGCTGTTCCAACGGAGTGGATCGAAGACTTCATGTCCTGAAAGCGGCTGCTCGGATCCCGTATACACGAGATGGTTCCGTATTTCTTTACTCTTGACCAATCCTCATTAACGTCGGGTTAAAATGGCACAGGTCGGGCCGGCAGGCGCCCCGCCCCTACCGCCTCTAGATCCGCAGTTCGCCAAGACCGATGAACAGGTCCAGGGCCTCCGGATTGGCCAGCGCCTCCCTGTTCTTGACCGCCCGACCATGCACGACATCCCTGACCGCCAGTTCGACGATCTTGCCGGATTTCGTTCTCGGGATATCGGCAACCGCAATCACCTTGGCCGGCACGTGGCGGGGGGTCGCTCCGGTGCGGATGCGGTTCTTGATGGTCTTCACCAGGTCGTCGTCCAGAGACACACCAGGCGCCAGCCGCACGAAGAGGACGACGCGGACATCGTCCTCCCAGTCCTGGCCGATGCAGATCGCCTCGGCGACCTGCGGCAGTTGCTCAACCTGATTGTAGATTTCCGCGGTTCCGATACGCACCCCGCCCGGATTGAGCGTCGCATCCGACCGGCCATGGATGACGATGCCGCCGTGCTGCGTCCATTCGGCAAAATCACCATGACACCAGACGTTGTCGAAGCGCTCGAAATAGGCGGCGCGGTATTTCGATCCGTCCGGATCGTTCCAGAACATGACGGGCATGGAGGAGAACGGCCTGGTGCAGACAAGCTCACCTTTTTCACCGCGTACCGGCTGGCCGTCATCGTTCCAGACATCGATGGCAAGCCCCAGGCCCGGCCCCTGGATCTCGCCGCGCCAGACCGGCTTCAGCGGGTTGCCCAACACGAAGCAGGAGACGATGTCGGTGCCGCCGGAAATAGAGGCGAGCTGCACGTCGGGTTTGATCCCTTCATAGACGAAGGAGAAGCCCTCCGGCGATAGGGGCGAACCGGTGGAGGTCATCAGCCGCAGGTGCGAAAGGTCGTGCGTCTGCCTTGGCACCAGTCCGCTCTTGCGGACGGCGTCGATATATTTGGCCGAGGTGCCAAAGACGGCAAATTCTTCCTGCTCGGCATAGTCGAAGAGCACCTGCCCGCTCGGCGCAAAGGGCGACCCGTCGAAGAGGCAGAGGGTGGCGCCAACGGCAAGGCCGGAGACCAGCCAGTTCCACATCATCCAGCCGCATGTGGTGAAGTAGAACAGCCGTTCGCCGGGGACGATGCCGCAGTGCAGGCGCTGCTCCTTCAGGTGCTGGAGCAGCGTGCCGCCGGCGGAATGAACGATGCACTTGGGGACGCCGGTGGTGCCGGAGGAGAACAGGATGTAGAGCGGGTGCGCGAACGGCAGCGGCTCGTAGCTGACCGCCTTGACCTCGAAAGGCGCCGTGAAGTCGTTCAGCGTCCGCCCGTCCGTCAAGGACGCCGCGAGCGCCTCGGCATCACCGGCATAATGGACGACAAGGACCGGGACGGCCAGAACAGCGGATACCGCACGCACCTTCTCCGCGGCGTCCTGCAGCTTGCCGTTATACCAGTATCCGTCGCAGGCGATGAAGAGCTTCGGGCCGATCTGGCCGAAGCGATCGAGGACGCCCTGTTCGCCGAAATCCGGGGAGCAGGACGACCAGACCGCGCCGATGGAGGCGGCCGCCAGCATCAACGCCACCGTTTCCGGCATGTTGGGCATCATCGCGGCGATGCGGTCGCCCTTCTCGATGCCGAGATCGCGAAACGCCTGCTGCAGGCGCGAGACGTCCGCGGTCAGCCGGTCCCAGCTCCAGCGGTCGCTCGCCTTGTCTTCGCCGCGGAAGATGATGGCTTCGGCCTCGCCGTGCTGGCGCAGCAGATTTTCCGCAAAGTTGAGCTGGGCATCGGGGAAGAAACGGGCGTCCAGCATGACATCGCCATGGATCAGCACGCGCTCACCGGGTTCGCCCCTGACGTCACAGAAACTCCAGACGGCCGACCAGAATTGTTCGGGTTGCGCGACGGACCAGTCATGGAATGCGTCATAGTCGTCGCGAGGGCTGTCGTAGCGCTCGGCACACCAGCCCATGAACGCATAGAGCGGTGTCTTCTGCTGTTCAGCCTTCGTCAGGCTCCACAGCGGCTGTTCATTCGTCATTGGATCTCCTCCACCCATTGGGCGTTTTATAGCATGCTGCAGCGCGAGATAAAGAGGCTGTCGGGCCCGCCAGTGTTGTGGATTTGCGCGGCAGGTGGATTTCCTATATCGCCAGTCCCAGTTTCCCCGCCCCGTCTATCAAGGCCGATCTTGAACTGATGAGCAAAGCCAGCAGAAGCACTCTGGAGCGCGGCACCGGCCATCTGCCGGTCTGGGGGAAGCGCGTCCTGAAGGTGCTGCTGGCAGCCGTTGTCGTGGCCATGCTGCTCTTCGGCCTCTTCCGGGCCGCGGCACCATTCCTCATCCAGGCGGCCGTCGTGCGCAGCGGCATCGAGCGGGCGATCGCGACGTGGACCGGCCATGACGTGACGATCCAGGGGACGCCGTCGATCGCCTTCTGGCCGCAGGCCCGCATCGAGGTCAGCCGGATCACGGTCAGCAAGGCAACGCCCGAAGGTGTGCGGGTCCTCTCCCGCACGGCCAGGCTATCTGCCGCGTTCAGCCTCTACCAAGCCATCATGGGGCGGGCGGTCTTTCGGGATTTCCAGCTTGTCGAGCCTGAGATCTTCGTCGTACGGGGTCAAGATGGCCGGCTGGACCTCACGAACGACGGGCTCCTCAGCGCCGCCACGCGAAGCATGGCCGCGTCCGGCGCCCAGGAGCCTCTTGAGCCGACACTCGACAGTCGTGTCGGGAACGTGACGGTCGTCAACGGACGGATCGAGGTCAAGGATGTCGCATCCGGCGAGACCCTGAGAGCAGCCGCCATCAACGGTGCCATCCGCTGGCCCCGGCTGTCGTCAGGTATGGATGCGCAGGTGACGGCGCAGATCAATGGCCGAAGCCTGCAATTGAGCCTCTCCTCGCCGCAACCGCTTGCGCTGCTTGCCGGACGGAGCGCGCCGCTCGAAGGAAGCCTGGCCTCCGATGTCCTGTCGGGAGGCTTCGACGGCACTGCAAATATCGCGGAATACGGGTTCGTTTCCGGCGACCTGGAGCTTTCCGTCCCGGACACGGCTTCGCTGCTCGACTGGGCCGGCGTCGAGCTCGCCGCGCTTGCTCCCCTCCAGCAGCTTTCGCTGCGTGCGCAGGTGCTGACCACCGGGGAAACGGTCCGGTTCGATCAGATGGAACTGTCGTTGAACGGATCGGCGGGGCGTGGCCTTGTCGATCTCCTGCTTTCCGAGGGGGCGCCGCGCCTGACGGGAACGCTTGCCTTCGAGCGGCTGGACCTTGCCGGACTGCTTGGCGCGGTGTCCGCAGCACCTCAGGATGGCGCCGGCACCTCGTTGACACTGCCACTGGATCTGGACCTGCGTATTTCCGGAGAGGCGGCGGCAGCCGGCCCCCTGATGCTGAGCGCCATGGCGATCAGTATCATGACCACGTCCAATGAGGCCCGCATCGACATCCTCGACGGTTCGCTGGGCGGCGGCAGGATCACCGGGCAGTTGATCGGCGACAACGGCAGTTTCGCATCTGGCTCCCAGGCCCGCGTCTTCCTACGTGATGCCGATCTCGGCGAGCTCTCCGCCCGGCTCGGCCTGGCAAGGCCCTTTCCTCTGGCCCGCGGCTCGATCGAGACAAGCTTCTCCTCGGATGGTCCTCTTGGTGCCATCGCCCTCGATCGCATTGACGGCAGCCTCAAGGTGACGACAGGACCGGGCTCGATTCCGGATGCCGACCCGACCGTGATCCTCCAGCGGGTCGGCGACCAGCGCTACTCGCCGCTGTTCAATCCAAATGGCGAGGATTTCGGGTACGAACGCCTGGAGCTCGAGGCCAGTCTGTCCGGCGGCGTGGCACAACTGCAGCAAGCCACGATCGAGAGCCAGACGACCCGCGTCACGATGATGGGGATCATCGACTATCGCGACGGCGGATTGGCCCTCTCGGTGGACATTGGCGCACCTTCGGCGGGCTCTGCCGCAGAAAGCATCTTCGTCGGCGGCACGTGGCCCGATCCTGTCGCAGTCGAAGTTCCTCGCAGGTACCTCGGCGATCCCGGCTGAGGCGACCGGAGGCTATCTGAGGGGAAACGACACAATCCGACACGGGTCGGGGAACAACGGCCTGCAAAGGCTGTTCGGCATGCTCGAACCCCACAGGAGATCGTCCATGCGCATGCTCAACATCATCACCCTCATTCTCATCATTGTCGGCGGCCTCAACTGGCTGCTGGTCGGCATTGCCGATTTCGACCTCGTTGCCACTCTCTTCGGCGGCCAGGATTCGGCGCTCGCCACGATCGTCTACGTGCTCGTCGGTCTCTCGGCACTCTGGCAGATCATGCCGCTCGTGAAGGCCATGTCAGTCGGCGAAACCGCTGCGGAAGCCGACATCGGTCGCACCCACCGCTAATCAGCGACCTTAATCGCACCGAAGGCATCGGTCCCCGAAGGACCGGTGCCTTTTCTTGTTTCAGCTAGAGCCGCGCAGGGCGACGTGCTCATCACGGATGCGGCGCAGTTCGGTACGCTTGGATGCAAGCGACGCGGCAACCACTCCGATCGTCACGAGCCCGATCAGGATGGTGCAGATCGCGTTGATTTCCGGCGTCACGCCGAGTCGCACCTGCGAATAGATCTTGATCGGCAGAGTGGTCGCGCCCGGGCCGGTGGTGAAGCTTGCAATCACCAGATCGTCGAGCGAGAGCGTGAACGCCAGCATCCATCCCGCCACGACCGCCGGCAGGATGAGCGGCAGGGTGATCTTGAAGAAGGTCTTGACCGGCGGGCAGCCGAGATCCTGGGCCGCCTCCTCCAGGCTGCGGTCGAAGGTGAGCAATCTGGACTGCACGACGATGGCGACATAGCACATGGTGAAGGTGGTATGGGCGATTGTCACCGTCCAGAAACCCCGATCCACCCCCACCGCCACGAACAGCAGCAGCAGCGACAGCCCGGTGATGACCTCGGGCATGACGAGCGGCGCATAGATCATTCCGGAGAAGAGGGTCTTGCCCGGAAAGCGGGCGTAGCGCACAAGCGCCAGTGCCGCCATGGTGCCGAGAACGGTGCCAATGCTGGCGCTCAGGACCGCGACCCGTGCCGTCACCCAGGCCGCATCCATCAGGCCCTGGTTCGACCACATCTCCCGATACCATTGCAGCGAAAACCCGCCCCAGACGGTCACCAGACGGGAGGCGTTGAAGGAATAGATCACCAGGATGATGATCGGGATGTAGAGGAAGGCAAACCCGAGCGTCAGAACCACCGGGTCGAAGCGAGACGACTTCATGGGCTAGCCCACCTTCTGCTGCTGGTTCTGGAAGATCATGATCGGCACCACGAGCACCAGGAGGAGAAGAACGGCCACCGCCGATGCGAGCGGCCAGTCGCGATTGCCGAAGAATTCGGTCCAGAGCGTCTTGCCGATCATCAAGGTCTCGGCGCCGCCGAGCAGGTCCGGGATGACGAACTCGCCGGTGATGGGGATGAAGCAGATCATCGCGCCGGCGATAACGCCCGGCAGCGACAGAGGGAAGGTGATCCGCCAGAAGGCCTTCAGCGGTGGGCAGCCCAGATCGTTTGCGGCCTCCAGCAGCGTGCCATCCATCTTCTCCAGCGCGGCATAGAGCGGCAGCACCATGAACGGCAGATAGGAATAGACGATGCCGATGAAGACGGCTGTGTCGGTGCGGTAGATCTGCACCTGTTCCTCGGGTCCCATCAAACCGATCGCCTGCAGCAGGACTGTCAGCAGACCCTCCGGCTTCAGGATGCCGATCCAGGCGTAGACGCGGATGAGGAAGGACGTCCAGAACGGCAGGATCACCATCATCACCAGCGTCGGCCGCCACCGCGTCGGCGCCCGGGCCATGGCCAGCGCCATCGGGTAGCCGATCAGCAGCAACAGGACGGTGGAGATGAAGGCCATCCGCAGCGACGACAGATAGGACTGGATGTAGAGCGGATCTTCGGTCAGGAAGGCATAGTTCTCGAAATCGAGCTGCGAGAGAAAATCGCCGATCCCGCCGAAACCGTCCAGGAGCGGCGTATAGGGCGGCATGGCGATCGCCGTGTCGGAGAGCGAGATCTTCAGAATGATCAGAAATGGCGCGACGAAGAACAGCAGCAGCCAGACATAGGGAACGGCGACGACCAGCCAACGGGCAGGACCGGCATGGGGGCTCGTGGAAATCTCAGCCATCTCTGCTCTCCCCTATCTGGTCAGAACCAGCCCGGCGTCCTTCGGCCACGTCAACCAGACCATGTCGCCAAAGGTGATCGGACGATCCACCAGACGAGAGACGTTGGCCTGGGCTGCGCGAATGATCCTGCCATCGGCAAGGCTGACCAGGAAGACGGAGAAGTCGCCAAGATAGCCGATATCCCAGACCTCGCCATAGGCGGCATTGGACGCCGTATTCTCCGGCTGGTCGAGCGTGATGCGCACCTTCTCCGGCCGGATCGCGAAGGCCACCCGGTCGCCGGTCGTCGCGGCACACTCCTGTTCCACCGTCACCGGCAGGCCGTCGCAGTCGAGCGTGACGACCGGCGCTTGCCCCGGCTCCGCGGATTTCGAGACGATGCCGCCTTCCATGATGTTGATGTCGCCGATGAAGTCGGCGACGTACCGGCTGTTGGGCGCCTCATATATTTCGGCCGGCGTATCGACCTGGACGATGACGCCCTTGTCCATGACCGCGATGCGGTCCGAGACGGTCATGGCCTCCTCCTGGTCATGGGTGACGATCAGGAAGGTGAGGCCCAGCGTGTGCTGGATGTCCATGAGCTCGAACTGCGTCTCTTCGCGCAGCTTTCTGTCGAGAGCGCCCAGAGGCTCATCGAGGAGAAGCACCTTGGGACGCTTGGCCAGCGAACGGGCGAGCGCGACACGCTGGCGCTGGCCGCCGGAAAGCTGCCCCGGCTTGCGCTTGGCAAAATCCTCCAGCTTCACGAGCTTCAGCATTTCCTGAACCCGCGCGGCAATTTCGCCTTTCGACAGATTGTCCTGCTCCAGGCCGAACGCGATGTTCTTCTCCACGCTCATATGCGGGAAGAGCGCGTAGCTCTGGAACATCATGTTGGTCGGCCGCCGGTGGGGCGGCACGCCGGAGATATCATGCCCTTGCAGGAGAATGCGACCTTCGGTCGGCTCCTCGAAGCCGGCGAGCATGCGCATCAGGGTGGTCTTGCCGCAGCCGGAAGGGCCGAGCAGCGAGAAGAATTCCCGCTCATAGATATCCAGGTTGAGATTGCTGACCGCGGTGAAGTCGCCGTAGCGCTTCGTGATGTTTTCGAATCGGATGAAAGGAACTGCGTTCGGATCCGTCCATGGGGCGAATTTGCGTTTTACGGGTCCGAGAGTTTTCGCCATGCCGATCCCCAAATGAGCTGTGTTCCGTCAGCAACAAGAAAGAAGGGGCAGGTCCGTGCCTGCCCCTTTTGTATGCTCAGCGTCCGGTCTTGATCTGGGTCCAGAGCCGGTTCAGGACGCGCTGTTCGCGCGGCCCGTAGGGAGAGATGGTGAAGAGCTTGGCAACCGTCTCGGCTGGCGGATAGACGGCCGGATTTTCCAGGACTTCCTTGTCGAGCAGTTCCTGCGACGCCAGGTTGCCATTGGCATACTGGACGTAGTTCGAGGCCTTGGCGATGACATCCGGCTTCATCAGGAAGTTGATGAACTCATGCGCTTCCTCGACATTCTTGGCATCCGCCGGGATCGCCAGGTTGTCGAACCACATGTAGGTACCTTCCTTGGGGATGACGTATTCGACATTGACCCCATTGCCGGCCTCTTCCGCCCGCGCCTTGGCCTGCAGGATATCGCCCGACCAGCCCATGGTGATGCAGGTGTCGCCATTGGCAAGCTCGTCGATGTAGGCCGAAGAATTGAACGTCTTCACATGCGGCCGGACGTTCATGTAGACCTCGGCGCCCGCTTCCAGATCGGCGGTTTCCTTGCTGTCGGGGTCCAGCCCGACATAGTTCATGCCGATGGCGAAGGTCTCATCGGATGCGTCGAGGATGTTGATGCCGCAGGAGGCGAGCTTCTCGGCATTCTCCGGCTTGAAGAGGATATCGAAGCTGTCGACGGGAACGTCGCCGAGGGCGGCCTTCACCTTGTCGACATTATAGCCGATGCCGGTCGTGCCCCACATGTAGTTGACGGCATATTCGTTACCGGGGTCATATTTCGCCAGCCGTTCCGTAATCTCCGGCCACATGTTGGAGAGGTTCGGCAGCTTCGACTTGTCGAGCTTCTGGAAGACGCCGGCCTGGATCTGACGTGCGAGGAACGGCCCGGTGGGAACGACGACGTCATAGCCCGACCCGCCGGCAAGTAGCTTGGTCTCCACAAGTTCATTGGAATCGAAGACGTCGTAGACGACCTTGATGCCGGTCTCCTTGGTGAACTCCTCGAGGACGGATTCGTCGATGTAGTCGGACCAGTTGTAGACATGGACCACGCGCTCCTGAGCGGTGGCGGCGGTGGCGGCAATCATGGTGCCGGCGGCAAGTGCCGCAAGGTGGAGCAAACGGGTTTTCATGATCTCTCCTGTTCCAGCTTTTTATCGGCAGCCTCGGCCACCGTTGTTCCCCTGCAATGGAGACTAAAAAGGAAAGGCGGTCGCCACAAGCGAAAATGTGCAGCGCATCATCGGCTACTGGAAATCGAAGGCGCTCAGTCCCGTCACCATCTCGTCGAGGCCGAGGGGACGCGTCAGGGGCGGCTCGGCACGGGCAAGGCAACCGCGCCGTTCGCAGAGACGACATGCCGTTCCCCCCAGGACCTTCGATGACTGGTCGCCGGCAGCGGGAGCGTAGACCGTCTCGATGCCATGCGGCAGCTCGCAGCCGAGCAGGACCGCCGTGCGCCTCAGCCTTTCGCCGAACGCCGCCTGCGGCCCCTCGATGGTGCGGGAGACGGTCAGGAAGGAACTGCCGTCCAGCATCTCCACAGCCTCCGCCAGAATCTGGCCCGGCTGCGCAAATGCCGAATGGATGCCGAGCTTGGGACAGAAGCCGCCGAACGCGGCCCTTGGGAAGCCATGAGCCCCTGCCCTGCGGATCGCGTTGCCAGCATGGTCCAGCTCCAGCAGAAACCATGGAATTCCGGCGGCGCCAGGCCGTGCAAGGGTCGTCAGCCGGTTGGCGGCCTGCTCGAACGAGACATCGAAGCGCGACCTGAGGACATCCACATCGTAGCGCACCCTCTGTGCCGCGGTCAGGAAGGCGCCGTAAGGCATCATCAACGCGTGGGCAGCATAACGGGCAAGCTCGAACCGCGCGATGCGGCGTGCTTCAGGACCCGAGAGGGACAGGGCATCAAGCTCCGCTGCGATCTCCGGTCCCAGCGCAAGGAGGGCAACCTCCATCGCAAGCTCCCTTGCCCGGTCGAAGGGCGACAACCGTTCCGACAGGAACAGCCGCATCGAATGCCGATCGTAGCGCCGGCGCAGGTTCGGCATGGCGTGCACGGGCAGGGTCCGCACCGCAATTCCGTGCTGCGCCTTCATCCACGCCTTCAGCGCCCCCTGCAGATCCTCGGTCCCGACCGTGCGCTGCGCGAAATCTTCGGCTGCATCCTCAATGCGGGGAAAGAAATTGGCACGACGCTCCAGATGCTCGCGCACCTCGTCGATCGGCAGCCGGGCGCCAGCCACCGAAGTTTCATGCCCTTCCCGCGCCAGCATATCGGCCAGATCCGTCAGGCGCGCGGCCTGCTCCCGATAGGCACGGTAGAGCTTCACCATGGCCATGGCGGCGTTCGGGGCAGCCTCCGAGACTTCGATGATTTCCTGATCGCCGGGGATCTCTCCCGCAAGCAGGGGATCGGAGAAGACCTCCCGCAGCTGGCCGGTGGTCCCACCGCCCTCGCCCTGCAGCATGTCGAGGTCGATCTTGTAGACGGAGGCGAGCTTGAGCAGGAGCTGGACGGTCAGCGGCCGCTGGTTGCGCTCGATGAGATTGAGGTAGGAGGGCGAAATGCCCAAGGCTTCCGCCATGGCGGTCTGGGTCAGGCCCATTCCCGAGCGGACACGGCGGACACGCGGTCCTGCAAAAATCTTACGCTCGGCCATCTGTCACCATTTTTACAGCCATCGCCGGCTCATTTAATTTTACAACATTTACATCTTCACAGCGTCGAATGTCAATCTTCGAACATCGTGACCCTTTTACTGCAGCTGTTTCCATATCTTTTCTGGCTGTCACGCGTTCGTTTCTGTAAATCCAGTCACACCAGCCAGCGCAGAAGCCGCTGACCCGGATGTCGCAGTCAAAAGGGAGACACAGAGATGACCGATTTTTACAATCTTGTTCCGAATGCACCGAAGGGCCGTTATGACGGTATCGAGCGCCCCTATACGGCAGAGGACGTGAAGCGCCTGCGCGGATCGGTCGAGATCAAGTACTCGCTGGCCGAGATGGGTGCGAACCGGCTCTGGACGCTGATCGACGAGGAACCCTTCATCAATGCGCTGGGTGCCCTCTCCGGCAACCAGGCCATGCAGATGGTCCGCGCCGGGCTGAAGGCGATCTATCTCTCGGGCTGGCAGGTTGCCGCCGACGCCAATACGGCGTCTGCCATGTATCCCGACCAGTCGCTGTATCCCGCAAACGCGGCGCCGGAGCTGGCAAAGCGGATCAACAAGACGCTGCAGCGCGCCGACCAGATCGAGACCGCCGAGGGGAAGGGGCTTTCCGTCGACACCTGGTTTGCGCCGATCGTCGCCGATGCCGAGGCCGGTTTCGGCGGACCGCTGAATGCGTTCGAGATCATGAAGGCCTTCATCGAAGCCGGGGTTGCCGGGGTTCATTTCGAAGACCAGCTGGCGTCGGAAAAGAAATGCGGCCATCTCGGCGGCAAGGTCCTGATCCCGACGGCGGCCCATATCCGCAATCTGACCGCTGCGCGGCTTGCCGCCGACGTCATGGGGGTACCGACTCTGATCGTCGCCCGCACCGACGCGGAGGCCGCCAAGCTCCTGACCTCCGACATCGACGAGCGCGACCAGCCTTTCGTCGACTATGACGCCGGACGGACGGCGGAAGGCTTCTACCAGGTCAAGAACGGCATCGAACCCTGCATCGCACGTGCCGTCGCCTATGCGCCCTACTGCGACATGATCTGGATGGAGACCGGCAAGCCGGATCTGGATCAGGCCCGCAAGTTCGCCGAAGCCGTGCACAAGGTCCATCCGGGCAAGAAGCTCGCCTACAACTGCTCGCCGTCGTTCAACTGGAAGAAGCATCTCGATGACGCGACGATCGCCAAGTTCCAGAAGGAGCTCGGCGCGATGGGCTACAGGTTCCAGTTCATCACGCTCGCCGGCTTCCACCAGCTGAACTACGGCATGTTCGAGCTCGCCCGCGGCTACAAGGATCGCCAGATGGCCGCCTATTCGGAACTGCAGGAGGCGGAGTTCGCAGCCGAGGTCAACGGCTACACCGCGACGAAGCACCAGCGCGAAGTCGGCACCGGCTATTTCGATGCAGTCTCCATGGCCATCACCGGCGGCCAGTCGTCGACGACGGCGATGAAGGAATCGACCGAAACGGAGCAGTTCCGTCCGGCGGCGGAGTGAGGATCACCCCTCCCCAACTCCTCCTCGTAAGGGGGAGGGTTCGGGAGGGGCTTTTCGAAGCAACTGAAGTCTCAACAACCCCAGACAACAAGAGGAGAAATGCCATGAACGTCCAGACCCGAGTCAAGGAACGCGCGGAAGAACAGTCGACCGCCATGTCCGCCGACCAGCAGGCAGCGATCCGCACGCTGGCCAACGACCTGCATCGTCTCAACCATGCCGTCATGAAGGCGGTCGAGGCCGGGGTTTCCGTGGAGCTGGTCCGCTCTGCCCGTCACCATGGCGGCGGCGGCAACTGGGGCGATTTGCTGATCCCGGTCATCGTGACGCAGGCGCAGTGATTGCGCGGCTTCGGAAGGAAAGGGCCTGGCTCAGCCGGGTTCTTTTCCTGTCTCATCGAAGGTTGTAGCGATAGACCAGATCATGAGGATCAGTCCTCGGCGCCAGTGGATCGAGACTTCCGCCGATCCGCACCGCGACAGCTTGCGAAGCGATGTTGTCCGGATCAACGTAGCTGACCAGCGATGCTGGTCTCAGCTCGACCAAAGCCCAATCCAGCAGTGCAGCGGCCGCCTCGGTCGCATATCCCCGCCGCTCATGGCCATCGTAGAGAAACCAACCCAGTTCCTTTTCCGGAAACAGCGGGCCGTGGTTTATGCCGACCTGCCCCACGCATTCGCCGGAAGCCTCGATATCGATCATAAACGCCCCATGACCGAAGAGCTGCCACTGCGCGACATCGTGGCAGAACATTCCCCAGGCAGCCCGCACGTCGAAGGGGCCGCCCATGCCGACAGCACGCGGCGAGGCCATCAGACGGAGATAGGCGTCGAAATCCTGCACGACCGGCATGCGCAGCGTCAGTCGCTCGGTTCTCAGCAAGGCCTTGCTGTAATCTGACATCGTTGCCCTCATGATCCGGCGTTTGGAAGCGGCTGTCCAACATTGAAAAAGGCGGCAGCTGAATTCTCAACCTGCCGCCTTTTGCGATAAAACCGACTAAGTTTACGCCGCCCGTGTAAAGCCCGCTCTCGACGTCTTGTCGGCGTCGATGCGGAACTGATCCACCAGTTCCATCAAGGCGTGAGCCTCGCTTGCCAGACGCGTGCTGGATTCGCTGGTTTCGGCGACCATCGCACCATTCTGCTGGGTCATCTGGTCCATGCGGTTGACGGCCCCGTTGATCTCCTGAAGTGCCGCCGACTGGTCCTGGCTGGCGGTGGCGATCGTTTCCACGTGCTGGCTGATGGCGGTGATCTGCAGGCTGATCGAAGCAAGGACGCGCCCTGCCTCCTGCACCAGGCCGGAGCCGGTGCTGACCTCGTGCGTGGACTGGTGGATGAGGCCCTTGATCTGCTTGGCCGCATCGGCGGAGCGCTGCGCCAGTTCGCGCACCTCCTGAGCGACGACGGCAAATCCCTTGCCAGCATCGCCCGCACGCGCAGCCTCGATGCCGGCGTTCAGCGCCAGCAGGTTGGTCTGGAAGGCGATCTCATCGATGACCTCGATGATCTGCTCGATCTTCTTCGAAGCATCCTCGATGCGTCCCATGGCGTCCACGGCATTGTTGACGACCGTCCCGGAATCGTCGGCGCTACGCTTGGTTTCGGCAACGGCAGCATTGGCCTCCTTGGCTCTTTCCGCGGAGGATTTGACCGTGGCCGTGATCTCTTCCACGGCCGCCGCAGTTTCTTCCAGCGAGGCTGCCTGGCTTTCGGTGCGCTTGGAAAGATCGGAGGACGATTCACTGAGGTCCGAGCTGTTTCGCTGGATCGCCAGGGTGCTGTGGCGGATCTGCGAAAGCGTATCGCGCAGGCGCAGGATGGAGCCGTTGAAGTCCACCCGCAGCTGCTCGAGGCGGCCGGAGAAACTGCGCTCGATCGTGACGGACAGGTCGCCCTGCGACAGACGGGCAAGCGCCGTCGCCAGCTCTGTCACCGCGTGGTCGATCTGCGCGTCCGTCTGCTGCTTTTCGGCGTCGTTACGCTGACGCTCGGCCTCGGCTGCGGCACGCTCCTCAGCGCTGCGGCTCTCGATGGCCTGTTTTTCGCGGGCGTTATCCCGGAAACCCTCCAGGGCACGGGCGATGTTGCCGAACTCGTTCGACCGGTCGCGATAAGGAATGTGGGGCGGATGTTCGCCGTTGGCCATCGCCACAACAGTGCCGGTCAGTACCTGGAGCGGCCTGATCTGTGCGCGGATCGCCAGGAAGCCGACCACGCCGACCAGGAGCAGCGCCGCAAGCGAGCTGCCGATGATGACGTACCCGGAGGCAGCGATGTGGTCGAAGTAGACCGCCATCGGGATGCCGATGAAGAGGATGCCGTTGACGCCGCCGCTTGCATCCTTGGTCGGGAAATACCCGGTCATGAAGTCCTTGCCGAACAGTACCGCAGGGCCGTAGTAGGCCTCGCCGCGTGCCAGGAGAGCCTGGGCGGGGTGTTCGGGCGCGAGCTTGGTGCCCGTGGCGCGATCGCCATTTTCCTTCTTCACGTTGGTGGAGATGCGAACAAACTCATTCGCCTGCTTCTCGAACACCGTGGCCACACCGCCGATGGACGCGGCCGTGCGATCGACCAGGGCATGGTCCTGCAGGTCGCCCTCACCGGCACGGATGCCGGTCACCACCTCTTCGGAGAGCGTGACGCTCGCCCCTGGCGCTTCCAGCTCGTAGAGCAGTCCCATGACCCTCACCGCCTTCTGCGCATCCACCACCGCCGTCTGCATCACATCGTTGTAGATGTGTCTGTAGGCCAGTCCACCAACGGCGGAGACTGTGACCAGGATCAAGAAAAGACAGAGAAGCAGTATTCGGCTGACGACCGATGAAGGTAAAATCTGAAACATAGCCCCACGCCCCATGAGTTAAACTAAGGGACCGGTATATGCCTGACACGTGAAATTTGGCTTAATTTGCGATTTGGCAGGTTTCCTACCGCGGCTACACTTCAGCCGGGTGGACGTCAGCACGACGCCTTGGGCACGCGTCGGCAGGACGCTCGGCCAACGGAAAGGAGAGATCGGGAGGCAGGCGCTAGAGGAAGGCTGGCAGAGCCAGAAGAGCAGCGGTGGCGCCGACAGCGATCACAAGAAGACGAAGACGCATCGTCTTTGCCAGATCTTGCGTCTGGGCGATGGCAACGGCTCGGGCACGGCGGGCTTTGTGCATGGCAGATCCCCAACTCTCTTCGTTACGCGTACAGCCGATTGCGGCGGCGCTTGACCATCACCCATCACAGGATTTCGATGTCAATGAGGCAGGATTGCTCACGCGCGTTAAAAAGAACTGAATCCCTGAAGGTCAAATTGCCTCACCACACACATGGCCCGACGCCCAGGCCCACTGGAAGTTATAGCCGCCCAGCCATCCGGTGACATCGACGCATTCGCCAATGAAATGAAGGCCGGGAACGCGCCTTGCCTCCATGGTCCGGGAATCCAGCTCACGCGTATCAATCCCGCCGAGCGTCACCTCCGCCGTCCGGTAGCCCTCCGAGCCGGCGGGCACGATCTGCCAAGCCTGGATTTCCTGACACAGGGCCTCCAGGGCGCGATCCGGCATCTCCGCCAGGGGAACGGCTGTGTTGGCCTTTTCCGCCAGCAGTTGCGCGAGCCGCTTCGGCAATATCTCCCCCAGGGCCGTCTGCGGCGCCTGTCGACCGTTCTGCCGGCGCGCTGCCTTCAGCATTGCGAGGATATCAAGATCGGGTTCGATCTTGAGGGTGATGCCATCGCCCTCCCGCCAGTAGGAGGAAATCTGCAGGATGGCGGGACCGCTGAGGCCGCGGTGGGTGAAGAGAAGCGCTTCCCGGAAGCTCGTCTTTCCGCACCGCACCTCGGCGGGGACGGCGATGCCGGACAAGGGCGCCAGCTTCTCCAGAAGCGCCGGATCAAGCGTCAGCGGCACGAGGCCGGGGCGCGTTTCCACAAGACCGAGGTCGAACTGCTCGGCAATCCGATAGGCGAGACCGGTTGCGCCCATCTTCGGGATCGATTTTCCGCCGGTGGCGATCACCAGGGTCGGCGCCTCGACCGTCTGCCCGCCGGAGATGTTCAGCCGGTAGCCGTCCGGCGTCTTCTCGACGGACAGGATCTCCTGCTGCAGCTCCATCGTCACACCGGCCGCTTGCATTTCCGAAAGCAGCATCCGGATGATGTCCTTGGCACTGTTGTCGCAGAACAGTTGGCCCAGGGTTTTTTCGTGCCAGGAGATGCCGTGCCGCTCCACCAGGTCGAGGAAGTCGCGCGGCGTGTAGCGGGCGAGCGCCGACTTGGCGAAATGCGGATTGGCCGACAGGTAGTTTGCCGGCGTCGTGTTGATGTTGGTGAAGTTGCAGCGGCCTCCGCCGGAAATGCGGATCTTTTCACCCGGAGCCCTGGCATGATCGAGCAGCAGCACGCGCCGCCCGCGGCTGCCTGCCCGGATCGCGCACATCATGCCGGCGGCGCCTGCCCCGAGAATTATCGCGTCGAACTTGCGGGCCAACTGAAACTCCTTGTCTCTATTCCTGCTGTTTTCGATCCTCCCCTGAAAGTCAATGCTGCACCCCCTCGCCAATTGAGGATCTCCGACTATGATGGTGTTCCCATCAATCAACCCACGGTGAGTCATGCCACGCAAAGAAACCGCATCCACGCCGCCCGCGAGCAGCGTCCTGAAGTCGACCGGCCATACGCCGGTGCAGCCGGCGATGACTTCACTGCGGGGCGCGACGGACTGGCGGGAAGCGGCACTGTGGCTGCGGACCCGCGGGATTGAGGACGTCGAATGCATCACGCCCGACCTTGCCGGGGTGCCGCGCGGCAAGATGATGCCATCGTCGAAGTTCACCTCGAACACCTCGCTGGCACTTCCTTCCGCCCTCTACCGGCACACGATTTCCGGTGAGTACCCGGAAGAGACCGCCAGCTTCCGCTATGAACCGCGCGACAGCGACCTGAAACTGGTTCCCGACCTTTCGACGCTCTCGGTCGTTCCCTGGGAAACGGATCCCACCGCCCAGGTGATCTGCGATGTCGTCGGCACCAGCGGCGAGAACATCTCCTACACGCCGCGCGCCGTGCTGCGGCATGTCGTCGAGCTCTACCGCGAGCGTGGCTGGAAGCCGGTGGTGGCGCCGGAGATCGAATTCTACCTGGTCGCCAAGAACGACGATCCCGATTACCCGCTGCATCCGCCGAAGGGTCGCTCCGGACGCGCCATTCTCGGCGGCCAGGGCTATTCGATCGCCGCGATCAACGAGTTCGACGAGTTGATCGACGATATCTACCATTTCTCCGAGAAGCAGGGGCTGGAGATCGACACCCTGATTCACGAGGAAGGCCCGGCGCAGCTCGAGATCAACCTGCGCCATGGCGATCCCATCGAGCTCGCCGACCAGGTATTCATGTTCAAGCGGACAATCCGCGAGGCGGCGCTGAAACACGGCATCTATGCAACCTTCATGGCCAAGCCGATGCAGCGTCAGGCGGGGTCGGCGATGCACATCCACCAGTCGGTGGTCGACATCGAAACCGGCCGCAACATCTTCTCGAACGAGGACGGAAGCCCGTCCAAGGAGTTCTTCCACTTCATCGGCGGCATGCAGCAGTATGTGCCGAAGGCACTGGTGATGATGGCGCCTTATGTGAACTCCTACCGTCGCCTGACGCCGGATATGGCAGCGCCGGTCAACAACGCCTGGGGCTACGACAATCGCACCACGGCGTTTCGCGTCCCGGTCTCGGATGCCTCGGCACGCCGGGTCGAGAACCGGTTGCCGAGCTCGGATGCCAATCCCTATCTGGCGCTTGCGGCCTCGCTCGGCTGCGGCCTGCTCGGCATCATGAAAGGCATCGAGCCGGAGCCGCCGACGGAGTACAGCGCCAACGAGGGCTCCATCGACCTGCCGCGCGGTCTTCTGGAGGCGGTGTCGGAGCTCGAGGCCGAGCCGGCGCTGACGGAAGTGTTCAGCCAGGAATTCATAGGGCTCTATGCCGGCGTGAAGCGGGGCGAGTTCGAGACCTTCATGCAGGTCATCAGCCCTTGGGAGCGGGAGTTCCTGCTTCTCAACGTGTGAGGAGATGGGCATGACCGACTGGCAGAGCCCCATTGCACCGGGAGTTTCCTGGTATCAGGCGACCGTGGGAGAGCGGCCGAGCTATCCGGCTCTGGATGGCTCGCGGTCTGTGGACGTGGCCATCGTCGGCGGCGGCTTTACCGGTCTGCAGGCGGCCTACACCCTTGCCAGGCGTGGCATCTCGGTGGCCTTGCTGGAAGCCTATCGGTTCGGAGACGGAGCATCGGGCCGCAACGGCGGACAGTTCGGCACGGGGCAGCGCGCCTGGCCGGAGGATCTGGAAGCGAAGATAGGTTTCGAGCGGTCCAAGGCACTGTTCGACATGGCCGAGGCGGCCAAGCACTATCTGCTCGACTTTGCCGCCGAGCACGACATCGACATGGAATACATGCCGGGACAGATGAACGTGTCGCACAAGCCCGGGCATGACAAGGAATACCGAGCCAATGCGGAGATCGCGGCCGAGCGCTACGGCTACCCGCATCTCACCTATATGGACCGGGCGGAGACGGCAGAGCGCCTCGGCTCCAGCCACTACCACTGCGGCGTACGCGATACCGGCACCGGCCACATCCATCCGCTGAAACTCCTGATCGGCCTTGCCGGCTCCGCGCAGGCCGCCGGCGCTGAACTCTACGAGATGACGAAGGTCACCCGCCTGCGGCAGGCGGGCGGCAAGACGATCCTGGAGACGGCGCGGGGCAGCGTTTCCGCAGACCGCGTGCTCCTGGCCACGAATGCCCATGTCGACAAGCTCGAGCCGGTCACCGCGGCGCATGTGATGCCGATCGGCTCGTTCATCGCCGCCACCGAACCGCTGGACGATCATCCGCGCGTGCTGTCCGGCGGCGAGGCGGTGGCGGATTCAAGGTTCGTGGTGCGCTACTTCCGCAAGACGCGAGACAACCGGCTGCTGTTTGGCGGCCGCGAGGTCTACTCCTCCAAGAACCCGGAAGACACGGCAAACTTCATCCGGGAGCAGATCGTCGAGACCTATCCGGAGCTGAAGACCGTTCGCATCACCCACGCCTGGGGCGGCTATGTCGGCATCACCATGTCGCGGCATCCGTTCGTCCGCGAGGTGATGCCGGGCGTCACCTCGATCGGCGGCTACTCCGGCCACGGCGTGATGCTGTCAAACTACTGTGGCAAGCTCTATGCCGATCGGATCGCCGGCGCGGCGCCGGAACTGGACGGCCTCGAAGCGCTCGACGTGCGAGGCTTTCCCGGCGGGCGCCGCTTCCGCGACCCGCTGCTGTTTCTCGCCCTCACCTGGTTTGCCCTGCGCGACAGGCTTTGATGTCGCAGCAAAAGTGATGAGCCAGGGGTAGAATTTTTCAATCGATTAGATTATTGAGACCCGTACTCTCAGAAGAGGAAAGAACACGTTCATGAGCAGCCAGATCATCCCGGTCGATCCCTTTGATTGCGTCGTGTTCGGTGGCTCTGGCGACCTGGCGGAGCGCAAGCTGCTTCCGGCCCTCTACCACCGGCAGATCGAGGGCCAGTTCACAGAGCCCACCCGCATCATCGGCGCTTCCCGCAGTGCCCTTTCGCATGACGAGTACCGGAAATTCGCTCAGGAGGCGCTGAAGAAGCACCTGAAGCCCGGCGAATACGATGACGAACAGGTCAAGATCTTCTGCGCGCGGCTGTTCTACATCTCGATCGATGCGATGTCCGACCAGGGCTGGAGCGAACTGAAGAAGCTGCTCGACGAGGGCAAGGACCGGGTCCGGGCCTTCTATCTCGCCGTTGCACCCTCCATCTTCGGCCCCATTTCCGAGAAGATCCGCGACCACAAGCTGATCACCAAGCATACCCGGATCGTCGTCGAAAAGCCGATCGGGCGCGACCTCGCCTCGGCGCTCCACCTCAACGACACGATCGGCAAGGTCTTCCCGGAAGAGCAGATCTTCCGCATCGACCACTACCTGGGCAAGGAGACCGTGCAGAACCTGATGGCGCTGCGGTTTGCCAACGCGCTCTATGAGCCGCTGTGGAATGCCCAGCACATCGACCACGTGCAGATCACGGTTGCCGAATCCGTCGGCCTCGAAGGCCGTGCCGGCTACTACGACACAGCGGGCGCGCTGCGCGACATGGTGCAGAATCATATCCTGCAGCTGCTCTGCCTGGTCGCCATGGAAGTGCCCTCCTCGCTCAGCGCCGAAGCCGTGCGCGACGAGAAGCTCAAGGTGCTGCATGCGCTGAAGCCGATCACCGAGGCCAATGTCGAACAGGCGACGGTGCGCGGCCAGTACCGGGCCGGTGCCTCCTCGGGCGGCGCCGTCAGGGGCTATCTGGAAGAACTGGAAGGCGGCGTTTCCAACACCGAGACCTTCGTCGCCATCAAGGCGGAGATCGGCAACTGGCGCTGGGCGGGCGTGCCGTTCTACATCCGCACCGGCAAGCGCCTTGCGACTCGCGTCTCCGAGATCGTCATCACCTTCAAGCCGATCCCGCACAATATCTTCGACAGCGCCGCCGGACGGATCACCGCAAACCAGCTGATCATCCGCCTGCAGCCGGACGAAGGCGTCAAGCAGTCGCTGATGATCAAGGACCCCGGCCCGGGCGGCATGCGCCTGCGCAGCGTTTCGCTCGACATGAGCTTTGCGGAATCCTTCTCCGTGCGTCACCCCGACGCCTACGAGCGGCTGCTGATGGACACGATCCGGTCGAACCAGACGCTGTTCATGCGCCGCGACGAAGTGGAGGCCGCCTGGCAGTGGATCGACCCCATCCTCAAGGGCTGGGAGACCAGCAGCCAGGCCGTCCAGGGCTATACGGCAGGAACCTGGGGTCCGAGCCAGGCGATTGCGCTGATCGAACGCGACGGGCGGACCTGGCATGAAGCTTGAAACCATGGAACTGTCGCTGCACGAATTCGCGGATGGTGCGACCCTTGCCGAGAAGCTTGCAGACCAGGTGGCGCATCGGCTGGCCGCCGCCATCGAAGCCAAGGGCAGCGCAAGCCTCGCGGTCTCGGGAGGCTCCACGCCGAAGAAGTTCTTCCAGGCGCTTTCCGGCCGCAAGATCGACTGGTCGAAGGTTACGGTGACGCTCGTCGACGAGCGGTTCGTGCCGGCCGACAGCCCGCGATCCAATCATCTTCTGGTGAAAGAGAACCTGCTCCGCAACGAGGCCTCCTCGGCGCGGTTCATACCGCTCTTCCACGATCGTCCGAGCGTCGATGAAGCGGCTGCGACGGCGACGCAGGAAACCGCCAGCATCGGCAATCCGTTCGACGTCGTCATTCTCGGAATGGGCGGCGATGGCCACACGGCATCCTTCTTCCCGCATGGCAACCACCTCAGCCAGGCCCTCGATGAAGAAGGCCCGCGCTGCGTGATGCCGATGGAAGCCGAAGGTGCCGACGAACCGCGGCTGACATTCTCCTTCTCGAGCCTCACCGATGCGGGGCTGCTCGTGCTTCACGTCGAAGGAGAAGCGAAGAAGGACGTTCTCAAGACGGCGCAATCCGGCACGGACGAAGCCGAGATGCCGATCCGCGCCGTGCTCAACCGGGCCACGTCGCCGGTGGAGATCTACTGGGCTCCCTGAGGCCCGACACGAAGTATTCATCCGGAGCAATCCGGGCGGCATCTGCCGCTCCCAGCCGGCTTGCTCCCGAACCGAAGGACATGGCCATGGCTGCGCACGCCAGCATCGAAGCAATCACAGCCCGCATCGTCGAGCGTTCCAGGCCTCATCGCGAGGCCTATCTCGCCCGCGTTCGCGGCGCGATTTCGCGCGGGCCGCACCGCTCGGTGCTGTCCTGCGGCAACCTCGCCCACGGCTTTGCCGCCTGTTCCCCCTCCGACAAGGCAGGCCTTGCCGGAGACGTGACCCCGAACATCGGCATCATCACAGCCTATAACGACATGCTGTCGGCGCATCAGCCGTTCGAGACCTATCCGCAGATCATCCGTGACGCGGCGCGGGAAGCCGGCGGCATTGCGCAGGTGGCCGGCGGCGTTCCGGCGATGTGCGACGGTGTCACCCAGGGGCAGCCGGGGATGGAGCTCTCGCTGTTTTCACGCGACGCGATCGCGATGGCGGCGGGCATCGGCCTGTCGCACAACATGTTCGATGCCGCCGTCTATCTCGGTGTCTGCGACAAGATCGTGCCCGGCCTGATGATTGCCGCGATGACCTTCGGGCACCTGCCCGCCATCTTCATTCCGGCCGGACCTATGACGACGGGGCTGCCCAACGACGAGAAATCGCGCATCCGCCAGCTCTATGCCGAAGGCAAGGTCGGGCGGGACGAATTGCTGGAAGCCGAATCGAAGTCCTATCACGGCCCCGGCACCTGCACCTTCTACGGCACGGCCAATTCCAACCAGATGCTGATGGAGATCATGGGCTTTCACCTGCCCGGTGCGTCCTTCATCAATCCAGGCACGCCGCTGCGCGACGCGCTGACCAAGGAGGCAACCAAGCGGGCGCTGGCCATCACCGCGCTTGGCAATGAATTCACGCCGGCCGGCGAGATGATCGACGAGCGCTCGATCGTCAACGGCGTCGTCGGCCTGCATGCGACCGGCGGCTCCACCAACCACACGCTCCACCTCGTCGCCATGGCGCGGGCGGCGGGCATCCACCTGACATGGCAGGACATTTCCGAGCTCTCCGACGTCGTGCCGCTGCTGGCCCGCGTCTATCCGAACGGGCTCGCCGACGTGAACCATTTCCATGCCGCCGGCGGCATGGGCTTCCTGATCAAGCAGCTCCTGAAGGGCGGACTGCTGCATGACGACGTCCGCACCGTCTTCGGCCATGGGCTGGAGGCCTATACGATCGAGGCGAAGCTCGGCGAGAACGGCACGGTGGCCCGCCAGCCGATTCCCGACGAGAGCGGCGACCCGAAAGTATTGGCGCGGATGGAGGCCCCCTTCCAGTCGAACGGCGGCCTGAAGATGCTGACCGGCAATATCGGCAAGGCCGTCATCAAGATCTCGGCCGTCAAGCCGGAGCGGCATATCGTCGAGGCCCCTGCCATGGTCTTCCAGGACCAGCAGGCCCTGCAGGATGCGTTCAAGGACGGTCGCCTCAACCGCGACTTCGTGGCGGTGGTCCGCTTCCAGGGACCGAAGGCCAACGGCATGCCGGAACTGCACCGGCTGACGCCGCCGCTCGGCGTGCTGCAGGACCGCGGGTACAAGGTTGCGCTTCTGACCGATGGACGCATGTCGGGTGCATCAGGCAAGGTGCCGGCCGCCATTCACGTCACGCCGGAAGCCTGCGATGGCGGTGCGATCGCCCGGATCAGGGACGGCGACATGATCCGTCTCGACGCCGTCAAAGGCACGCTCGAAGTGCTGGTGGATGCTGCGGAATTTGCTGCGCGTCCGCTCGCCGAGGCCGATCTGGAGGCCAATGAATTCGGCATGGGGCGCGAGCTTTTCGCACCGTTCCGCCGGAATGCAGGGCCCGCAGATCAGGGCGGGAGCGTGTTCTTCTCCTAGCCATTGGTGCATCCCTTGCGGCAGGGTGCGAGAGCGGAGCGAAGGCGTCACAGTAATGTAGTGCGCTCCTGCTACTCGCAGCTATTTCCTCAAGGGGTGCCATTCCATGCAGCTCAATCGCCGCTCTCTTCTCGCTCTGATTTCCTCGACCGCATTGCTTCCATTGACAACGGGCCTCGTGAAGGCCGCCGATGATGGTGTCGATTTCATCATCCTCTCCGATCTCCACTCCGCCTATGAGCGGATGGCACAGATGCTCCATCTGATCGAGACACGGGTCGCCGCAGCACAGCGCCCGCAGGTCATCCTGATCAATGGCGACCTGTTCGAGGCTGGCAATGTCGTGGCGGCACGCTCCGGAGGCGAGGCAGACTGGGCGTTTCTCGACGCCTTGGCAAAACTTGCGCCCACCGTCTTGAACATCGGCAATCACGAGCCTGATTTCGAGAATGACCTCGCGCGCGTCGTCGAGACAGCCCGTGGCCTTGGGGTCACCGTGCTCACCAACATCAACGACACGCGGACGGGCAAGCCTTATGCAGAGGCGTCGGCAAGCCTTTCCGCCGGTGGAATGACCATCAATATTGCGGCTCTGGCAACGACCGCGGTCAATACCTATCCCAAGGCGACGCGCGAGATGATCGACGTGCCGCAGCCGGTGGAGTGGGCAAAAGCCAACCTTCCGGGCATGCTGACGGGAGATGCCATCAACATCGTGCTCAGCCACGCCGGCGTGGTGGCCGATCGCGATATTCTGCCGGTGGTGCCGGATGGCACCCTGATGATCGGTGGGCATGATCATCTGACGCTTGTCCACGAAGCCGGCAACACCCGCTATGTTCACACCGGCTCCTGGGCGTCGCTTCTGACGGTGGCCACGATCAGTGCGCCCGGCAAAGCAGCAGACCTTGAGCGGATCACAGTCGACCGCGATGCACCCGCCTCCCCTGCTCTCGAAGCGATGATCTCCAGCCTCATGGAGACGCATCTGACGGCGGAAGACGGCAGTGTGGTGGCCCGGACGACGCACTCCATGACGCTTGGCGAGACGGCGCGGTTCGCCGCAGCTGCCATCGCCGCATCGGCTGGCGCGGATATCGGCTTCATCGGTCACACGTCGTTTGGCACCGGACTGCCGCAGGGGGACGTCCGGCTTTTCGACTACAACGCCGCACTGCGCTTCGAAGGCAAGATCATGAAGGCGGAAGTGGATGCCGCGACGCTGCGTGCCATCATGGCCCGCTGCAATCAGGATGGGGACACGCCCCTTTCCGCACGCACCGGCGATTTCCTCTATGCCGCTCCGGCGCAGCCGCCTGAGAAAGAGCGCTATGTCATTGCCTGCAACGACTGGTCCGCGATCAACCGCAAGGTCTATTTCGGTCGCGAGGATCTCGCCTTCTCCGAGGTCGCAGGTCTGCAGCTGAAATCACTGGTGCTCGAGGCGCTGAACGGCGTCTGAGGATCAACAAGCTGATGACACCACCCGTGAGACAGGGCGGCGCGTTCCGCCGGCCCTTTGTCACGACGCATTCGTTACCAGGAGCGGATGTCGAGCACACGATCGCGGTGCGCCGGGTGTGTGCTGAACACGAAGATGCGGTCCAGCTCCTTCTGCGTCAAAAGGCTCAGGAAGCGGACCTCGACCGTGTTGTTGGCGTAGGTGCGCATCAGCAGGCATCCGACCTTCGAAATGCGGGCGTCGGGAATGTCCAGGTAGAACTGCTCGGGCAGCTTGTACTGGGTCAGGAGGCTGAGGACGGCACCGCTCATCGAGATGCGCACGACGTCGCAACGGCGGGCGGCCATGTTGAGCACGCCTTTTTCGGTGTACTCGATGCGCGCCGCATTCATCGTGTCTTCCATGCGATACCGCGTTTCGCGGTCGTACATGAAGGACTCTTCCTTGTTCAGAAAATGATTTTTGCCGCGGCTCTGGACACTCACGCCCCGTCTCCCTTTTAAAATGTAGAAAGGGTACAAGCCGAAGTTTAACAGAGGATGATCCGTTCCCATTTCGGCACAAATCTGTGAATCTCTCAGATTTTATGCCTAATCATTCCTGAACGTTCAGCGCCGATATGTTTTTCCTTCCGAATCAAAGAGATGAAGCTTCTCCAGAGGCGCCGACAGGCGGACGACGTCACCCTTTCTGGCCTTGAAAATGCCCGGCATCTTGGCAATGACCGGCTCCTGATCGCCGATCCCCTCCAGGTAGAGAAGCGTGACTTCCCCGAGGGCTTCGGCGATGGCAATCTTGCCTTCAAACAGGAATTCGCCCTCGGTTGTGACGGTCAGATCCTCGGGTCTCACGCCGAAACTCGCCTGCTTGCCGGCCTCCGAAGCCGCAGTGGCGATCGGGACCCGTACGGACTTGCCATCCGCAAGCGAGACCGTCGTCGCCTCTCCCGTCTCGGTGATCTTGACGGGGATGATGTTCATCGCCGGCGAGCCGATGAAGCGGGCAACGAAGAGGTTCTGCGGCCGTTCGTAGAGCTCCAGCGGTGGTCCCACCTGTTCGATCCTGCCGGCGGAGAGAACGACGATCCGGTCGGCCAGCGTCATCGCTTCGACCTGGTCATGCGTGACGTAGATCATCGTGGTGTCCGGCATCGACTCACTGAGCTTGGCGATCTCGATGCGGGTGGCGACGCGGAGCGCGGCGTCGAGGTTGGAGAGCGGCTCGTCGAAGAGGAAGACCTTGGGGTCGCGGCAGATCGCCCGCCCGATGGCAACACGCTGGCGCTGGCCGCCGGACAGAGCCTTCGGCAGTCGGTCGAGATAGGGCGTGAGCTGCAGGATTTCCGCCGCCGCCCGCACGCGCCGGTCGATCTCCGTCTTGCTTTCCTTGGCGATCCGCATGCCGAAGGCCATGTTATCGTAGACGGTCATGTGCGGGTAAAGCGCATAGGACTGGAAGACCATGGCGATGCCACGCTTGGAAGGCGGCACCTCGTTGACGACCCGGCCGTCGATCGACATCTCGCCGCCGGTGATCGTCTCAAGGCCCGCGATCATCCGCAGAAGCGTCGACTTTCCGCAGCCGGACGGACCGACGAAGACAACGAACTCTCCCTGCTTGATCTCGAGGTCGATCCCGTGGATCACCTTGACCTGGCCGTAGGCCTTGCGGATGTCCTTCAGTACGACGCTTGCCATGGTGTCCCCCCTTATTGCTTCAGGCGCGACGGGCGAAAAACGCCCCCCAGGCCGGCAAGTTGATGCGGTTGTCTTCAACGCTGCTTTCGAACCCATGTCCTCCGAGCGCTTCCCAGTCGCCCGCCGGCGGTTCAACGACCATCGCCTCCGGGCTCATGTTGAACATGCACAGGACGATCTCATTGCCATTGCGGCGCTCGTACTGGAGAAGCGGCGCCTCCGCCGGGAGAAACACCATATCACCTCTCGCCAGCGCCGGATGCTGTTTGCGGAACGCCAGGAAACGCCGATACTGCTCCAGAACGGACTCGGGATCGCCGTATTGGGCGCTGACGGCTTTCAGCTGATGCTCCACCGGGATCGGCAGCCAGGTCTTTTCCGCTGTGGAAAAGCCCGCCTGCAGTGCCTGCGCATCCCAGACCATGGGCGTGCGGCAGCCATCGCGGCCCTTGAACTCCGGCCAGAACTGGATGCCGTAGGGATCCTGCAGATCGGCATAGGCGATGTCGGCCTCCGTCAGTCCCAGTTCCTCTCCCTGATAGATGCAGATCGACCCTCTCTGGGTCATCAGAATTGCGGCCAGCATCCGGACATAGGCGTCGCGATCCAGAACCTCCATGCCCCAGCGGCTGGCATGGCGCACGACGTCGTGGTTGGAGAATGCCCAGCAGGCCCAGCCTTCCGATGCCGCAGCGGAGAAAGCCGTCTGAACTTCCGAGACACGCGACGGCGTCAGCGCGTCGGGGGCAAGGAATTCGAAGGCGTAGCACATGTGCATCTTGTCGCCGCCGGAGGTGTATTCGCCGACGATCTCCAGACCGCGCTGGCTGTCGCCCACTTCGCCCACCGCGGCGATCGCCGGAAACTCGTCCAGCAGGGCGCGGAAGCGCTTCAGGAAGTCGATGTTTTCCGGCCGGTTCTTGTCGTAGATGTGCTCCTGGAAATTGTAGGGATTGACCGCCGGCGCCGTCGAGGCGTTGCGGCGCGACGGCTCAAGCGCCGGGTTGTCGCGCAGGTCCCGGTCGTGGAAGTAGAAGTTGATTGTATCTAGCCGGAAGCCGTCGACGCCCCGCTTCAGCCAGAAGCGCGTCATGTCCAGCAGCGCGTCCTGGACCTCGGGATTGTGCAGGTTGAGATCCGGCTGCGAGGTCAGGAAGTTGTGCATGTAGTACTGCATGCGCGTCGGGTCCCAGTGCCAGGCCGAGCCGCCGAAGATGGACATCCAGTTGTTCGGCGGCGTGCCGTCCGGCTTGGCGTCCGACCAGACGTACCAGTCGGCCTTCGGATTGACGCGGCTCGACCGGCTCTCGATGAACCAGGCGTGCTGATCCGAACTGTGCGACATCACGAGGTCGATCATCACCTTGAGGCCGAGCCGGTGTGCCTCGTGGATGAGCCCGTCGAAATCCGAGAGCGTCCCGAACATCGGATCCACTTCCGTGTAATTGGAGACGTCGTAGCCGAAATCCTTCATCGGCGACGGGAAGAAGGGAGAGATCCAGATCGCATCGGCTCCGAGTGCCGCCACATGCTGCAGGCGCGCCGTGATGCCCTTCAGGTCGCCGATGCCGTCGCCGTTGGAGTCCTGGAAGGATCGGGGGTAGATCTGATAAATGACAGCGCCGCGCCACCAGTCCTTGTCGGGTGTCGCCGTCGTTGCAGTGTGAATGGTCATCTAAAATCCTGTCGTCATCAAAAATGCTCAGCCGCCCTTGACCGAACCTGCCAGCAGGCCGCGGACCAGATATCGCTGAAGGCCGAAAAATACCAGAAGCGGAATAATGATGGTGATGAAGGCGGAGGCCGTCAGGATTTCCCAGTTGCCCCCGCGCGATCCGAGCAGCGCATTCAGGCTGCCGGTCAGGACCAGCTGGTCTCGCCCGGTGCCGAGGAAGACGATGGCGATCAGGAGATCGTTCCAGACCCAGAGGAACTGGAAGATGGCGAAGGAGGCAAGCGCCGGGAACGACAGCGGCAGGACGATCTTCATGAAGATCTCGAAATCGCTGGCGCCATCGACCCGGGCCGATTCGATGATCTCCTTGGGCAGGCCGGCAATGTAGTTGCGCAGCAGATAGATCGCCAGCGGCATGCCGAAGGCGGTGTGCGCCAGCCAGATGCCGGCATAGGTCTTGGAGGGCACGCCGAACAGGATGCTGATCTCGTTGTAGAGCCGCAGCAGCGGGATGAGCGACATCTGCAAGGGCACGACGATCAGGCCGATGATGGTCGCCAGGATCAGCGCCCGACCGGGGAACTGCATCCACGAGAGGGCGTAGGCCGCAAAGGCCGCAATCAGGATCGGGATGATCGTCGCCGGGATCGTCACCGTCAGAGAATTGATGAAGGACTGCCCCAGCCCTTCGGCGGCGATCACCCTTTCATAGTTCTCGAGGGTGAACTCGGGAGCGCTCGCGACGCTCAGATAGACGCGCTGGCCGCGGCTGCCCTCGAAGGGGGCTGTGCTGGCGTGAACATAGGAGCCGTCCTCGTTCACCGTCAGCGTCTCGCCATCGCCGATCTCGGCGGCCTCGCCCGCTTCGAAGGCCGCCGGCTCCTGCACGCGAACGCCGAAGGCGCGAACAGTTCCTGCTGCACCTTCCTCGAAGACATTGCCGGCAATGACGTAAGCGGCGCCCTCCTGCCGCTGCTCCGAGGGGTCGCCGAGGCGTGCGGCAGATGTCTGAACCGAACTGCTGAAGGCGGTCCACCAGCCAGATGTCGTGATCTGGTCGCGGTCGCGGACGGAGGTGACCAGGATGCCGAGTGTCGGGATCAGCCAGATGATGACGATCAGCAGCACCGACAGATGGACGGCCAGACGGGGAAGCCCGATGCGGCGGATGCGCGTTGCCAGTGCGGTCATCTCAGTGGCCCTCGGATTCGCGGTTCGCCTGGCGGATGTTCCATACCATGATCGGCGTCACCGCCGCCATGATGACGAGAGCGATGACGGCGCTTCGGCCGCTGTCACCGCCGCCGCGGAACATCCAGTCGAACATCAGGTTGGCGAGCACCATGGTATCCCACTGGCCATTGGTCATGGTCAGGACGATGTCGAAGACCTTGAGCACGAGGATGGTGATGGTCGTCCACACGACGGCAATGGTGCTCCAGATCTGCGGCACCATGATCTTCCAGAAGATCTGCCAGCCGCTGGCGCCATCGATGACCGCCGCCTCGATCGTCTCCTCGGGAATGCCGCGGAGCGCCGCAGACAGGATGACCATGGCAAAGCCGGTCTGGATCCAGATCAGGATCGCCATCAGGAAGAAGTTGTTCCAGAAGGGCAAGGCGATCCAGACCTGCGGGTCGCCGCCGAAGAAGGTCACGATCGCATTGAGCAGGCCGATCTGCGTCTCGCCTGCGCCGCGGTACTCGTAGATGAACTTCCAGATGACCGATGCGCCGACGAAGGAAATGGCCATCGGCATGAAGACGAGGCTCTTGGCGATATTGCCCCACCAGATGCGATCCGTCAGCACGGCGATGACAAGGCCCAGGAAGGTGCAGGCGGCCGGCACGACCAGGAGCCAGAGGAAATTGTTGAAGATCGACTGCCGGAAGCCGGCATCCGATATCGCCCAGCGGTAGTTGGCGAGGCCGACGAAAACGTCGCCTGAACGTCCGTAGAAGGAGAGTATGACGGTGGCCACCACCGGATAGACCAGATATACGCCGAGCAGCAGCAGGGCCGGGCCGAGAAAAAGCCAGGGGCGGATGACGGCGCGGCGATTGAGGTTTCGCGAGGCCAGCTGGACGTCGCCGGATGGCGTGGGCAGGACGACCTGGAGGATCTTGTCGGACAGCCAGTAATAGAGAGCGCAGGCGAAGACGCCGACGACCATCACCCCGACGGCCGATATGATCTGCGATGCCATCCTTACCTCCCCACCCCGAGCAAGCCCTGCCTCGTGCCTATCCTGCTGCCGTCAGCGGCAGGCATGCCACAAGGACCCCGCCTGCTGTGCAGGCGCGGCCCTTGATTTTTTGCATCAGTTCAGGCCGTCCCATGCCTGCTGGATCTCCGTCGCGACCGTCTCGGCATCCTTGCCGCCGACATAGTCGACCATGCCGGTCCAGAAGGCGCCGGCGCCGATCTTGCCGGGCATCAGGTCGGAGGCATCGAAGCGGAACGTGGTCGCCGACGTGAGGATGTCTCCCTGCTTCCGCAGCGGATCATTGGCATAGGCCTCGACATTTACCCCCTTGTAGGGCGTCAGGAATGCGGCCTGCGCCATCCAGACCTCGTGGGCGATCGGTGTCTTCAGGAACTCGATGAACGCCTGGGCCGCGGGCGTATCCCGGGTAATGGACACCAGCGTTCCCGCACCGAGCACGGGCGTCCCAAGGTCGGCCTTGGACGCATAGGTCGGCATGTAGAAGAAGTCCGCATCCGTGCCGAGCTCGGTTCCTTCGGGGAAGAAGGATGGAACAAAGGACGCCTGGTGGTGCAGGTAGCACTTCGGCGGGATGTCGAAGAGGCCCTTGGGGCTGTCCCGGAAGTCGGTGGAGGCGACGGCGGCGACGCCGCCGCTAACGTATTCCTCGTTCTTGGCGAACTTGCCGAATTCCTCGATGGCGCCAACGACGGCAGGATCATTGAACTTGATCTCATTGCTCACCCACTTGTCGTAGGTTTCCGCCGGCTGCGTGCGCAGCATCATGTCCTCGACCCAGTCGGTCGCGGGCCAGCCGGTTGCGCCGCCCGAGCCAAGGCCGATGCACCAAGGCACGCCGCCGTCCTCGACGATCTGGTCGCTGAGCGCGATCAGGTCTTCCATCGTCTCGGGGATTTCGTAACCCGCTTCCTCGAAGTTTTCCGGCACGTACCAGACCAGCGACTTGACGTCGGCCTTGTAGGGGAAGGCATAGAAATGTTCTTCGCCTTCCGGGCCTTCGTAGGTGCCATAGCCGACCCAGCTTTCACCCGCGCCGTAGTTTTCCTTTACCCAGTCTGCCGTTTCACCGCCCAGCGGGGTCAGGAAGCCCTTGTCGGCCAGATCGGCCAGAAGGCCAGGCTGCGGCAGGATCGCGATATCGGGCGGCGAGCCAGCCTGGGTGTCGATGACGATCTGCTGCTCGTAGTTTTCCGAAGAGGAGTAACGGGCATCGACGCCGGTCGCTTCGCGGAAATAGGCAAGCACGCTGTTGAAGAGGATCTCGTCGTCACCGCGCCAGGGGCCGAACAGCGTCAGGCTCTGGCCCTGCAGATCGCCATGGGACGACTTGAAGTCCTCGAAGCTCTGCCAGTTGAAGCGGGAATCCTCCCCCGGGGCAAATTTCAGTTCCTGCGCGCCGGCGCTGCCGGCGACAAGAGCCGCAACTGCAACGCCCATCCAAAAGGTCTTCCTCATGCCAATACCCTCCCTGGTATCCAATACCGTCTTGCGATGACCGCGCTGCCGCGGTCGTCTCCGTTTTCTTGGTCATAGTGATGTGTTCTTCTACTCTATGGAGTCAAGCCCCCCGCACGCGCGCCAGAGCTGGCAGCCGTCGACCTGCAGGGGCACACCGGCGCGCCTTCATTCCAAGGGTATTCAGGCCGCCCGCAGAGCGGCCCCACCACGGAATGGCATCCGCGCAGACCTAGAATTTCGGGAGCGGGCGGCCGGCAGCACGATGCGCCGCGACGACGGTATTGGCCATCAGCATCGCGATGGTCATCGGCCCGACCCCGCCCGGAACCGGCGTGATCGATCCGGCAACCTCGGCGCATTCGTCGTAGGCGACGTCGCCGGTGATCTTCGTCTTGCCCTCGCCCTTTTCGGGCGCCGGAACCCTGTTGATCCCGACATCGATCACCGTTGCGCCCGGTTTCACCCAGTCTGCCTTGACCATGTGAGGACGCCCGACTGCAGCAACGAGAATATCGGCGCCACGGCAGATGGCGGGGAGATCCTTGCTGCGCGAATGGGCCATGGTGACCGTGGCATTGGCGGAGAGCAGCAGCAGCCCCATCGGCTTGCCGAACAGGTTCGAGCGCCCGATGACGACAGCGTTCAGGCCGGAGAGATCCGGCCCGTGGATCTTGTTGATGAGGATCAGTGCGCCGGCCGGCGTGCAGGAGATCAATCCGCTCGCCAGGTCGCCGGTCGCGAGCTTGCCGGCATTGACGACGTTCAAGCCGTCGACGTCCTTTTCGGGTGCGATCAGTTGGATGACCGGTTCGGACGCAAGGTGGCGCGGCAATGGCAGCTGGACCAGGATGCCGTGAATGGCAGGATCGGCGTTGAGTTCTGCGACCAGCCGCTCCAGGTCTTCCTGCGCCGTCATCTCAGGCAGGTTGTGCTGAATGGAATTGAAGCCGCACTGCTTGGCCATCTTGCTCTTGGAGTTGACGTAGGCGTGGCTTGCCGGATCATCACCGACGATGACGACGGCGAGGCCGGGCTTGATCCCCCCTTCCCGCTCCAGTGTCTGCGTTGCCTCGGTTACCGTTGCGATGACCGACGCCGCGGCCTGCTTTCCGTCGATGATGTGCGCCACGCCCTGTCCCCTGTCCAACATGAAGCCCGGTCCAAGGCTCCTGGATACCTGTTCCGGCACAAGCCTTAGCTTCGCACTGCGAACAATTGCAAGGCGGTTGCGACAACAATCACGCGAAATGCCGAAGACGGGGTCTGCTTCGCCAGCCGGAGCATCATCGTATAGTCGACGCTGCCGATTCCACAGGACGGATGGGGCCGCTCAGGCCGCTTTGGAACGAGCCGCGCTGACAGCCGTGGAAAGGCTGGACCTGCCGACCGAGGGAGCGCTGGTCTCCGCAAACCGCTCAAGCCCCTTGCCTGCAAATATCACCAGGCTGGCTGAAACGGCCGAGAGCCGCACACGATCCGTCACGTCAAGATGCGGCTTCGTCACGACCACCAGATCGACGGCGGGCGTGGGTTGGAGACGATCGATGGTTGCGGGCACCACCCGGTGCCAGGGTGCATGGTCCTGGAGGCGGGCCTTCAGTTTTTGCCCGTCCTGACCGTTCTCGCCGATCAGCAGGACGTTCAGCGGCCGCTCCACATAGGTCAGAAGTGCCGGCACCAAGGTGTCGGGAGAAAAGTCCACGGCGGGTCGGCGCCCGATCAACATGTCGACAAGACCGGCGAGGCCACGTCGCGAGGGCAGAAGAACCTGCTGGGACAGCCACCTGCGATTTTCCGAGTCGATCAACATCGTGGCGAGCGTCGCATCGTCGAGAAACGAGATCTCGGTTCGCGTCCCGCGCCGCGAAAGCGCGGCCTCAGCCCTTGCAAGCATCTCCGACCAGCCCGTGTCGAGAACCGACAGCCCGAACACCGTGCGCGCCGCACCGGAAGTGGCCGGCACCTGCGCTGCGTGTCTGTCAGCGCGCGATTGAATGAACGAGAAGATACGCATGCACAGCCTCCACCGCTTTCCATGGTCGGCCAGAGACCTAGCAGACGGCGGTGAACGGGGGCCCAAGGGGACCGCTAAAGATTTAGCGATCCCTGTATTTTCTGTTTCTGGGAGAATTAGTGAGCGGCCGGGGCAGGCTCTTCGACAGTGGCGCCTTCGACGATCTTCGTCGCCTCGACGGGACGCTTGCCTTCGCGTGCGACGTTGGTGCGGATGTCTTCCTTCGACATGAAGTCAAGCTGTTCGACCAGCACCTCGGAGATCATCCCCTCGCCCAGGTGGCGGTTCATGTCATCCTTGATCCGTGTCCGGAAGGTTTCCAGATCGAAAGCGCCGGGATTGCCAAGGTCGATCATCTTGTCGCCGACGAGGAGGGTGAACAACTCGTCGGTCGTCAATTCTGTCATCGGCAAATCGACACCCTTGATCTTCTCCTTGTCCATCATGAAGGAGAAGCGGCCGAGGAAATAGCCGGTGACCATGCCGTCGGAGATCACCGGGATGGTCAAGGCCTCTCCACGGACGAGTTCGAACGCTTCCTTCTTGGCGGCCTCTTCGTCGACAGGCGGCGGCGGCGCCGACATCTGCACGGAGAAGTAAACCGCCGCCAGCGTGACAATGCAGACCCACAGGCCGGTGAGAAGGAGCTTCAGCATCAGTTCTCGCTGTAGAGGAATTGTTCCTGGGTGTAGGTGCCGTCGCCGTCGGCTTCACGCGCGGCGTTCTTCAGCAGATCCGCCACGGCACGAACCGCATGCAGATGCGCTTCGACCCGGCGGGCATTCACGGCAAGCTTCTGCTTCAGTGCGTGCATCTGGTCGATGTGGGCGACCGCCAGTTCCTTGGGGTCGGTGCTGCGGAACAGCATCGTCAGTTCGTAGAGGCAGCGGCTCTTGTGTGCGTTCGATACCTTGAGATCGAACTGCGGGTCGCTGCCGATCCTCTGGTTTTCGTTGTCGACGATCATTTCAAGCCGACCGAGAACGGTCTTGATCCGATGATCGTTGGATACAACTTCCATGTTTCCTGCCCCAATTTCTCTCATGTCAGGCTTCGCTTTCCTTGGCGGCCGAGAGGCCGAGGACCTGACGTTCAAAATCCGTGATCATTCTCATTGCGCGGTCGCGATCACTTTCATCCGTGGTCGCGTTGACGACCCTGCCTTCGCTTCTGGCAAGCGCCTGCGAATACATCTGCTCGGCAATGCCGACGCCGCCGGTCTTCGACATGCTGTCGGCGATCTGCTCAGCCATCATGCTCTTCCAGAATTCACCGGCGGAGCCCTTGCCGTAGACTTCCTCCGTATCCTTCGGCAGCATCGAACCGATGAAATTCTGCAGGATGCTCGCCTCGAACTGGCGATACTCGTCCGGCATTTCCGCCATCTGCTTGCTGGGCTCTGCATTGCCGAGGCCCGCCTTGGAGGCAGGGGTCGACAGGATATCCATCGCCGCACCAAAGCCGGCTCCGACTTCGGCAAGGCTGGAGGCCGCATAGGCGGCCCGTGTCGCCTTCAGCTTCGCCTGCGCAGCCTGCACTTCCGTCGGATCCGCAGCGCGCACGACATCGAGGACAAGGTCGCTTGGAGGAGAGATCGCCACGTCAATTCCTTTCGCCATGACTATTGCGCGTCAGCCCGCAGACTGCAGCAGCGCAAGGACATTTCGATTTATGGTGCATGCCGGAACGCCTTCATCAGGCGCCGGTCATACCGTGGAAGAGACTATGGCTTCTGAAGCTTGCTGGAGGCTGGCGCGGCCAGCGTTATTTCAAGAAGATCGTATATAGCCTGATCGGAAGCCTCACGGTCTTCCAGATCTCGGGCATCCTTCATGTGTTCATCCAGAC
Organism: Pseudorhizobium pelagicum; assembly: GCA_000722615.1. Taxonomy (GTDB): domain Bacteria; phylum Pseudomonadota; class Alphaproteobacteria; order Rhizobiales; family Rhizobiaceae; genus Neorhizobium; species Neorhizobium pelagicum. The sequence continues at coordinate 373,652 of JOKI01000001.1, forward strand.
GGTCCCCCTTGGTGCGCTCCTTCAGAACCTTGTTTTCCTGGAACTGCTGCACGTTCTCCAGCTGCTGATCCTTGATCCTCAGACGGCCATAGCGTTCGGCATAGTTATGGGAGAACTGGCGATGCACCGGGTCCATGGAGCCGATGGCCTCGATGACCACCTCCATCGACTGCGCAACCTCTTCCCGGTGGCGCGTCGTTGCGGCCAGATCGCTCTCCGCCATTTTCTCCAGATGCCGCTGGACCGTCACCAGCCGCTTGAGTTTCTTCGAACGGTTCTGCTCTGCCATGGCGACCTCAGAAGGACAGGAAGACCGTGGCAAAGCCATCCGCAAACTGGCGGATGAATGCTGCGATCGACAGATAGAGAAGGAAGAGCCCGCCCGCGAGCAGGAACGGCGTGGAAATGAAGAAGACGGGGATTTGCGGCGCCAGCTTGTTGATGAGGCCGATGGCGACGTTGAACATCAGTCCGTAGATCAGGAAGGGGCTGGCAAGGCGCAGCATCAGGTCGGTGGTCGCCCGCAGCGTGTCCGTCAGGGTGATCAGCATCTTCTGCGAATCGATGACACCGCCGACGGGCGTTGCCGTGTAGGATTCCACCAGCGCGCGGAAGATCACATGGTGGAAATCGAGCATGAACAGCATCAACAGCGCGCTGAAGCTCAGCATGTTCGTGAGCTGGTTTTCCGAGGTATCCTCGAGAACATCCATTCCGCCAGGCGCGGTGAAGCCGATCGACATCGTCAGGATCGCGCCCGCGTACTGCATGCCGAGCGTGTAGAGCCGAGCGATCAGGCCGTAGACCACGCCCACCATGGTCTCGCTGACAATCAGGCCGATATAGATCGGCGCCGGCGAGGAAACGCGGGGATAGATCACGTCCCACAGCAGCGGGAGCACGGCCATCGAGACCGCGATTGCGACGATCAGCCGGACATTGGTCGGAATCCGGGCGCTGCCGAAGCCGGGGAGCACCATGATGCAGCCACCCATGCGACAGAACGCCAGGAACAAGGCAAGAATGGTCCCTTGCGGGTCGAGAAGCATCAGCACGATCCCTTACGGGTCGGTCATCAGGAGATGGCGCCCAAAATCTTGATCTCGAGTCCCTTTGCAAGCTCCACGTGGGATAGGACAGGAAGCGTGGCGAACAGCCGCTCGATGATCATCCGCACATAGGACCGTGTTTCGGGCGAGGTTACAAGGACGAAGGGTAGTCCGCGGTCCATGAATTCACGGATAACTTTCGTCGCCTGCTCGCTGAACTCTTCCAGGCTGCGCGGATCGATGTCGAACTCGACGACCTCGCCCTTGGCGTCGCGCTTCAGCGCCTGGTGGAAGATCATGTCCCACTTGGTGCCGAGGCGCAGCACGCGAAGCACGCCGTTGTCGGCAAGGTCGCCGCAAAGCTGCTGGGACATGCGGATGCGGACATGTTCGACGATCTGCTCGGTCTTGCGGACGTGCGGGGCAAGCTCGGCCACGGCTTCCAGGATGAGATGGAGGTTGCGGATCGACACGCGTTCCGCGAGCAGAAGCTTGAGCACGGCCTGCAGGCCAGAATAGGACATGTGCGACGAGCAGATCTCGTCCGCCAGCTTCTTGTATTCCGGATCGAGACGGTCGATCAGGATCTTGACGTCCTTGTAGGACAGGAGCTGCGGCAGGTTGTTGCGGATCACCTCGGACAGATGGGTCAGCACCACCGAGACGTTGTCGATGGGGTGGAAGCCCTCGCGCTTCAGATCTTCCGCGAAGGTTTCCAGAATCGAGACCGCCGGCATGCCGAAAGCCGGTTCGCGGATCTCGTCGCCCGGAATGCTCGGCTTGCGGCCGGCCCCGGTCACCACCAGAACGTCGCCCACACGCAGCGTGTTGGATGCGATCGTCGTGCCGTGGACGCGGATCTGGTAGGACTTCTCCTGGATCATGATGTCGTCGGTGACCTTGATCTCCGGAACCACGAAGCCGTACTGCGAGGCGAACTTCTTGCGCATCTTGCCGACGCGGAAGGCAAGCTCCTGATGGGCGCCGAGCAGGCGGGTGGAGACCTGCTTGCCGAGCGCCAGTTCGATCTCGGCGGTGCGCAGCGCGCTCTTGACGGAATCCTTCTCGGCTTCCTTGTTCTGGACGACCTTCTTCTCCTCATCCTCGCGGCGCACCTTGTTTTCCGCTTCCAGCTGGCGCGGGATGATCCATGCACCAAAGCCCATGACGGCGCCCAGCGCCGCGAACGGGACCAGGGGAAGGCCCGGCACCAGTGCCAGCATGCCCATCAGGCCTGCCGACATGAAAAGCGCGCGGGGATAGCCGCTCAACTGGTCGAGGACGGCCTTGTCGGTCGATCCCGCGGTCCCGCCGCGGGAAACCAGAAGGCCGGCCGCCAGCGAAACGATGAGGGCCGGAATCTGCGACACGATGCCGTCGCCGACGGAAAGCTTGACGAAAACGTCTGCGGCTTCGCCGATTTCCATGCCATAGCGGAAGTAACCGATAATGATGCCGCCAAAGATGTTGATCGCCGTAATAATCAGGCCGGCGATGGCATCGCCACGCACGAACTTGGAGGCACCGTCCATGGCGCCGAAGAAGGAACTTTCCTGCTCCAGTTCCGAGCGGCGGCGCTGCGCCTCCTTTTCATCGATCATGCCGGCGGAAAGATCCGCGTCGATCGACATCTGCTTGCCGGGGATGGCATCGAGGGTGAAGCGGGCGCCGACTTCCGCGATACGGGTGGCACCCTTGGTGATGACGATGAAGTTGACCGTCACCAGGATCATGAAGACAATCACCCCGATGACGAAGTCGCCCGACATCACGAGGCTCGCAAACCCGGCGATCACGCCGCCGGCAGCGTCGTGGCCCTCGTTGCCGTTGGAAAGGATCACGCGGGTCGTCGCGATGTTGAGCGACAGCCGGACCATCGTCGAGATCAGCAGAATGGTCGGGAAGGAGGAGAAGTCCAACGGCCGCTGGATCCACAGCGAGACCATCAGGATCAGGACCGAAAAGGCGATCGAGAAGGCCAACCCCATGTCGATGAGGAAGGTCGGTATCGGCAGAAACAGGACACAGAGGATCGCAATGATGCCGGCGGCAAAGCCGAGATCCCGCCCGTTTGGTGCGACTTTGGGTATTACGAGTGCGGGTGGTTGCGCCATGGTGCATCCGTCTCTTCATGAGAGGGGGCAGACAAGTCTGCCAGTTCACCACCTGCTTAGAATGCGAAGCTTGTGCGAGGATGTGCGCAATGCGGACAGCCGCTAGAAGCCTGACTGCACCCTCGAAAAGACGAGGGTCGCGAAGAGATTGATCTGGGCGCCGATGAAAGGTGCCGTCACGCCGAGCGCCACCATGATGGCGACGATCTTGGGGACGAAGGTGAGGGTCATCTCCTGCACCTGCGTCAACGCCTGCAAAAGAGCGATACCAACGCCCACGATCATGGCCGTGAGCACGGCGGGACCTGATGCCACGAGGATGGTCCAGATCGCCGCCTGCATGATGTCCAGGGCGTCGGCTTCGTTCATGTCGCCTGCTCCAGCCCGAATCATTCGAGCCTTGGTTGATTAGCCGGTTGTACCGCCGGTGGAGTCGTCCGTCGAGCCGTCGGTGGTCTCGTCGGTCGGGGTCTTCACGATTGTCTCGTTCGAGATGACCACGCCCGCCTGCAGCAGGACCTTGTCGCCCGCATCGGTAATGGCGATGACGCCATCGGAGTAGACTTCGACTTCCTTGATCTTGCCCATGACCGTGTCATCGGCACTCTGCACGTATTTGCCGACAAGGTCGCCGGCCCGCGTCAGCGCTTCGGCCTGCAGCATGCTGCGCAGATGCGAGTTGGTCTGGATGGTCTGCTCGACCTGCGAGAACGACGCGAGCTGGGACATCTGCTGGCCCGCATCCATCGGATCGGTCGGATCCTGGTTCTTCATCTGGGCGATGAGAAGCTGCAGGAAACTGTCGTAGTTGAGGCCCGCCTTGTCGGCGTCCGCAGAGGTTGCAGCGGCATTGGCCCAGGGATTGGACGCAGCCGTTGTTACGGGATCTACCGCCATGGAGCGATCTCCTTGCGGATTTGTTCAATGGTTGCCGGCGTCATTTCCTGGTTGTTCAGGATCCGGTCCTCGATGGGATAGAGCCCCCGGATCGCCTTCAGAGCGTCAAAGGCCCTGCCGGATGCCACCAGACCGTCGATCCGCTTCAGCTCGGCGAGAATCTCGTCGTTCTGGAAGCAGTTGAGCAGCATGCTCACCGACTTGCGGAAGAGTGCCAGGGACTGGTCCTTGCCTTCCGGATTGATCAGCATCATCTGGGCGATGAAATAGAGCTGGCGGAGTGGCGTATTGGCATCTTCGGGCTGAAGAACGTGGTTCTCCAACAGGAAGGTGACGTCGTTGAGGAATTCCAAAGCCACCTTGCGATCGACGCGCAGCACTGCGCCGTTGATGAAGATTCGCTCGCCGGATTTCAATGAGATGCGCAGCGTACTTTTCATTTAAGTCCATCCCTGATGATGGTGGTCACGTCGATGATGCCCTGGTAGTTGGTGGACTGCCGCTTTCTGATCCGCTCGCACTCCTTCAAAATCCAGATGGCGATTGAGATAAGGTTGGCGCGCAGTTCGGTCGCAAGCTCGTTGTCCGGCTGCTTGAGATCTTCGATGAAGCTGATCCAGACGCGCCGCGTGTAGTAGATGGCGTCAATCGTCGCGCGGGAGTAATCGCCGGCATTCATCGCGGCCGTCAGAAGTTCTATCGATCGGTCCAGCGCCTGCCGTTCACGGTCCTTGGCGTCAGCGACGCCATCCTCCATGATCTCGGCATATGAAAACTGGTACATTCATGTATCCTTCATTTTCACGGACTTCCCTCTTCATCAAAGGAAGTTGACTAGGCTCAACTGCTGCAGGCGGGCGGTCAGCGTGTAGGCTGTCTCGACCAGCGCCTCGAGGCCCTTCACTCTCGTCGAAGCCTCGTAAGCATCCACGGCTTCGAGATCGTTGAGATGGACCTCAATGATATTCATCTGGGCGTCGAGGGTCTCGTCCGCCTTCTTCACACGCTCGGCCGACAGACCGAGCGTCGCACGCTCACCGGTCAGCCCGGACATGGCCTGGCCGATGTAACCGGTGGAGCGGCTGACCGCTTCCTCCTTTGCCACGTCCGACATGTCCGAGGTCAGGAACTCAATCGAGACGAGGGAGGTCAGCACGAACTTGCGCATGCCCTGGCTGTTGGCATTCGTCGAAGTCTGGACGATCTCGCTTTGCGTGATCCGGCTCTTCATATTGTCGTCGGAGGCGCTGGACACAAACGTGCTCCAGAAGTCCTGTCCGGCCACGGCTGGATCATGAGGCGGATCGGTCAGTAGCGATGTTCCGTCCAGCTTCGCCTCCATCTCCGTCAGGAAGGCATCCATGTCGGCCTTGGTCATGTCCGACTTGGACGCGATGCCATTGTTCGTCATGAAGAAGTTCAGCTCCGCACCAAAAGCGGTAATTGCTGCAGAGCCTTCCTTGGCAACATCTTCGAAAGGTTTTACGTCGGTGTTAATGCCGGAGAACAGGTATTCGCCGTTGACGGATGTATTGGCGAAGTTCGAGAACGTATCGAGCGAGTTCTGAATTGCCGTGCGCGCAACATCGAGATTGGTCGCGTCACTACTGGAGCCGATGCCAACGAGTGAATCCAGAACCTTCTGGCCCAGCTCTGCCATTTTCGACAGCGCTTCTTCGGAGGACTCGAGCCGTTGCGTGGCCAGCGAGTTCGTCGTGAGCATCGACTTGATGCGCAGCACGTCCCGCGTCAGGTCGAGGCTGCGAGCGGTGGTTGCACCGAGAGCCACCCCGACGTCGGCATGACGGCCCGTGGTGACCTCCTGCTGGGCCGCCACCATGTCCTGCTGCGCCTTGGCGACTGCGGTGCGCATCGTCGTCTGGAGGCTGAGGGATGATACGAAGGATGTTTTCATCGGTTAGCTCGCTGCTGCCAGGAGTGCCTGCATCATCTCGTCCACGGTGGACATGAGCTTGGCTGCTGCTTTGTAGGACTGCTCGATGTCGAGCAGCAGCGAAAGTTCCTCATCCAGGCTGACGCCGGTTTCGCTCGAGTAAGCGTCGTTGGCACGGCTGAGCATGGCGAGCTTGTTTTCGGTCGCCGAGGTGGCCGTGCTGCGTCGCATTTCCAGCCAGCCCATGGAGTCTGCGGCGAATTCCTGGACCGACAGCGACCCGCCGATTTCGGTGCCGTCGTCAAACACGATCTTTGCGTCGAAAGCGTCATCAAACTTGTTGAGGAGATCGGAATATCCGGTCGACTGGGTGGTGTTGACGATATAGCCAACCCCGTTGATGCCACCGTCGCGGATCAGGCTGGGATCACCGGTCGGCGGAATGACCGCAGGATTGATGCTGATCGTGCCTGCCAGACCAGGCTCCACGATCCCGTCGGCCGGCATTACCCCCAGCGAACTGCCGGTGAAGAGACCTGGCAGCGTCGGAAGCACCGCAGGGTCGGCCGGATCGCTCTCCGCGAAGGCGATAATCAGGCCGCGCGCCACTTCGTCGAGCTGGCTCTGGAAGAGCGGCGCCACTTCGTCGCGGATCTGAAGAAGGGCCTGAAGCGAGCCTTCGGCATTGGTATCGGAACCCTTGCCCGCTCTCACCGCGACGCCATCGATATAGACTGCGTTGCCGACCGTTGCCGCGCTATAGGCAACCGTTGGAGCAAAGGTCACCGTCCGGGGCCCTGTTTCAAACAGGGTCGTTCCCTCCGAGGTGTAGAGAACCATGTCCTGATTTTCGCGGACAGACGAATTGACGCCGACAATCTCGGAGATCTGCTTCAGCAGGGTGTCGCGTTCGTCGAGCGCGTCGTTGGGGTTGCCGCCGACGGCGACTTCCTGCTTGACCTTGTTGTTTGCGACTTCGAACTGGGAGAGCAGCGCATTGAGGGAATCGACGCTCTGGGCGATCTCGTCATCCGCGCGATTGCGGATGGCCTGCAGTTCGTTCGAGGCCGTGTTGAGCCCCTTGGCAAGATCCTGCGCCGTGGACACAACCGTTGCGCCGAGTGTGCTCTCGTTGGGCTTGCTCGCCCAGGTCTGCAGGTTGTTGCGCAGGTTGCCAATGAGAGCATGGGGCGAGGTCTCGTAGTCGTTGCCGCCCATCAGCGACTTCATTTCCTCCAGCCCCGCCAGAAGCACGGCCTGACCGCTGTAGATGGACGAACTTTCGATGGTCTGGCGCTGCAGGGCGACGTTCTGAGATCGCTCTATGCCAACCACGAGCGCGCCATTGCCGCTGCTCGTCAGCACCGCAGAGCGCCGGACGTAGTTGGCGTTCTGGGCATTCGCAATGTTCTTCGAGGCAACTCCGGATTGAATTCCGGTGTTGTTAAAGACTGACTGCGCCGTGTTAAGTGCTGACGAAAGGGTCATGGTGAATGCCTCTGGGAATTAGTCCCCGTTACCTTTTCAGGTTGACGAGAACTTCCATAAGTTCGGAACCGGTCTGGAAGACCTTGGAGTTGGCGGTGTAGTTGCGCTGGGATTCGATCATCGAGGTAAGCTCCTCGGCGATATCGACGTTGGAATCCTCAAGCGCGTTCGAGATGATCGTGCCGTAGCTGCCGTTTCCAGCGTAACCCATGACGATGATGCCCGAGTCATTGCTCTGCGTGTAGACGTTGCCTGCCAGCGGGTTCAGCTGGTCGGGGCTCTGCACGTCCGCCACCGCAATGCGATACTTGGGGACCAGGTCGCCGTTGGAGTACTTCAGGTAGACGATGCCGTCTTCGCTGATTTCATGGCCAACGACGTTGCTGGCGGCATTGCCATCGATCTTGCCGTTACCGACCTTGAATTCGGAAGACAGCTGCGTCGAGCCGTCGATGCTGATCGTCAGACTGTTGAACTCAGCCCCACCAAAGGCCATGGCCTGCGTCGTCAGGGAGAGCGGCGTGATGATCTTGCCGAGTGCATCGAACTCCATGGTCGGGATCCTGCCGATACCATTGGACGGCGAGTTGACGCCCGTTTTTCCAGGGTCAGACGTGACTGCGGAGAAGTCGATGGTCATGGCTCCGAGAGTGCCGGTCGCCGGAATGACCAATGCACCGCCGGGAATAGCGAAGGGCGCCGCATTCAGCGGTGTCGTCGACGTCATCCCATCATAGACATTGACGCTCCAGCCTGTCGGACCCTTGATATAATCGTAGCGCAGGGTTCTTGCGTCGCCGTTCAGATCATAGGCGATCTCGGAGCCCTGGAACTTCGTGCCGTCGGCGGCGATCGAGTCGAGGTTACCGACCGCAGTCGCATCCGTCGTCGCGTCGGCCAGCGGGTCGAATTCCCGGCTGAGGAGCGACGTGCCTTCGTAGGCAACGTCTACGGTCCAGGAGTTGTCGGCGAGCTTCGTGTAGGTGATGTCGAGAAGACGGGTATTGCCCTGCGTGTCATAGGCCTTGAGCGAAGTCTTCTTCTCGTAACCGACAGCTTCCTGCGAGGGCAGATTGACGTCAAGGATGCCGCCGACTGACGGAGTGGCGTTCAATGCACCGGAGGAGAGGTTCACCTCCGTCAGGCCATCAAAGCCGTTGATGACGATCGTCGGATCCTGCCCTTCCACATACTCGTAACCCATCAGCGTGAAGCCGGCCGCGTTCTGCAACGATCCGTCGGACATGCCCGTGAAGTTGCCGGCGCGCGTCAGGTACTCTACGCCGTCGGTGCCTTGAACGATGAAGAAACCGCGGCCGTTGATGGCGAGATCGGTTGCCGACGTCGTGTAGGTGAAGGTGCCCTGCGAGGAGATCGAGTAACGCACGTTGGTGGTGACGCCGCCCGAGTTGTACGACCCCTCTCCCGAAGGCAGGATCAACGATGAGAACTGCGTGGATGCCTTCTTGTAACCAGCGGTCGAGGCGTTGGCGATGTTGTCGCCGACCGTGCTCAGCCGATTGGCCTGTGCATTCATGCCGGACACGCCGGTTCTCATAGTTCCGTAGAGGCTCATCTTAAATCCTCGTTGCAGCTTATACCAGGAGAGTAGGCGGTGGGCCTTGCGTGAAGCTGTCTGGTTTCCGCTTCCCTGTCGGGAGGCGGAAACTGTGGAGGCTTCAGCTCCAGTCGATGCAGTAGCCAAGGAATCGCTTGGAATCGACCGGATCGTGGCCGAGGCGCTTGCGCAGCTTCTTGCGGAGCTTGCTGATGTGGCTTTCCACGACGTTCTCTTCAACTTCCTCGTCGAAGATGCCGTAGATCGCGTTGAAGATCTGGGTTTTCGAGACGCGGCGGCCGCGGTTGGCGACCAGGTATTCCAGGATACGTCGCTCACGGCGCGGCAAGGCGAAAATCTCGCCTGCGATCTCCGGATCACGGCCATCAGAGAAGACCCGGATCTGCCCGACGTCGGTGTAGTTGGCAATGGCCTTGAGGCGGCGACGGATCGCAGCGGCCCTGGCCAGAATCTCACGCGGATGGACCGGCTTGCGCACGACGTCGTCGACGCCACTGTCGAAGAGCGCCAGGGTCGCATCCAGCGAGGGATGATCGCTGACAGCGATCACGGGCGCCTGGGATCGGTCCCGGATCGTCCGCGGCAGTTCGAGCATGCGATCGCCCTGACCGATCAGGAAGGCTTCCACGGCATGGATGTCGCCATCCGCTGCCGTGCTGACCCATTCGGCAAACTCTGCCGGGTCAAAGCCGGTGGAAGGGATGCCCTCGCGGCCAAAAAGGGATGTATAGCCGTCTTTAACGAGCTCGCGCTCATCAACCACTACGATCATTCGTCCGCCTCCGAATCAGTTGTGGTGCTTCAATGACCCTATGGGTACGAATCGCGGGAATCGGGCACAAGCTGCAGGAAGTTAACTAAACAAATTAATAGTTGATTAACCATTGGACTGCGATTTGCGCTAGATATAGTGTCTCGCGACGCAGACAGGCACAATTATCCGGTGGATAACGTTAAGACTTTACTCATAAAGGGATTGCCTGACTAGTTTTCGCCCCAAACGCGCCACACATCGGCATGCGAGTCTCGGGGGTCGGCGATTCAATCCAGAATTGTCAGTTGTTGCAGAACTGACTGGCGTTCGCAGTCCATTTTCCGTAGCCGGTCGCGACCAGATTGCTGATGACACGGCAGACATATTTCTTCTGCGCGGGGTCGTTGTTCGGCCCAGCATGGTATCTTGCTACCGCCATCGTCCAGGTTTCGTGACGCTGGTGGAGGTTGTAAAGAAATTTGGCTGCGTACTCGACGTTGCGCCGAGGCTCGAACATCTCGGCCGCTGAAGCAAAGTTCTCGCCATGGAAATGGTGGTTGATCTGCATGCAGCCGATGTCGATGAGCTTGCGCCCTTCCCGTCTGGCTGCGTCGAACACGCCCAGGGCATCGCCTTGCGAAGAGGGATAATAGGCCTTGCCCTCCACGTTCATCGCATAGGGGTAGAGGCTTCCTTTGCGGCCCGTTTCCGTCAGTCCCACCGAGTACAGGATACCCTCGGGTACACCGTATTTGGCGGCAGCGGCCTGGATCTCTTTTTCACAGGCCCCGGCTGACGCCGCCACCGCCTCAGAGATAGAGCTGCCCAGCGCGAGTGTCGCCAGCAGCGCCAGGACCGAAGGCTGCCGAAGTATCCAACGAAGAGTCATTGTCGAAATTCCTGCTATCGCCCGTCTGATCGAAGCGTTGACCGGACTGTTCCCGGTTGGCTTCACCCTGCCGCTCACCGCTGCCGGTCATCTGTTGGCCGTTCTGAGCCCCCTGCTGACCCTTCTGGCTGTCCGTGTCGGCCGTCGGTGCGACGCTGATCGTCACCTGGTCCACCGAGAAGCCCTGGGCTCGCAAGGCATCGAGCATGCCGCTGCTGTCATCGCTCAATTGCTGAAGGGCGGCACGGGTCTCCACCGTCAGATGAACATGAAGCTGCTCGCCGCTCATCTTCAGCATGGCTGTGACCGAACCCAAGTCATGAGGGTTCATCTGAAGCTTCAGCATGTGGACCACGGAGCCGGAGCTGCTCTGGGCGGCGGTATTGGACAGCGTCGCATCCGGCTGCATCGCCGAAGACCAGCTCTGGTCGCCGACCATGGCTGCCATGATCGAGGCGCTGTTGGATCCGCTCGGCAGACCGACGATACGGCGCGAATCCAGGACCATGACGGTCTCAGTCGATGAGGAGGCCGTCTTGGAGTCGGACCCGCCTTTCTCGTTCGACTGAGCCGCTTGCGTCAGTTCAGCATTGATGCTGCCGTTCTTGGCGTTGATAAACTTGAAATTTCGCTCGGGTCCGACGTCCGCCTCATCGGCAGACGGCATGTCGAGGACGGCTTCCGCGGTCGCACCCCTGTGCGTGGCATCGGTAGCCGAACCGGTCTTCTCCGCGCCCTCGCCACTCGAGCCTCTGCGTCCATCGCCTGCGGGCGCTGGACGCGAGGAGCCGGCATTGACAGCCGATGCGGCGGCTGCCGAGTTCAGTCCGGCCAGAATGCTCAGCAGGTCTGCAGCGCCTCTGACTTCGCCAGTTCCCTCTTCGGCCGTCTCGCTTGCGGTTTCGTCATCATCCGCGACCGGTTCTGCGTCTTCAGCAGCGGGAATGACGACGCTGTTACTGCTGTCCTGCAGGTGGCGCTGAACCTGCCCCTTGGTCGTCGGGAAGATCGAGGAGACAGAGGTTCTCGTCGTCTCACCTTGGTCTTCGACCGTATGCTCGCCGGCTTTATCCAATGCCGTTCTGACGGAACGCCTGCCACTTTCCGCCGCCGGCGTGTCCGCACCGTGGGCCGTCGTCTGGTGAGACATGCGCCCCTCACCGTCAGTGGCATTTTCATCAGACGAGGTGCCACGTCCGGCCTTGGACAAAGCGGTAGAAAAGCCGTCGGTTCCGCCTTCCGTTTCACCCGCACCGCGCCCGGTTCTCTTCTGCGAGCGGTCTGCTGGCGCAGGTGATGAAAGAACCTCAAGCGTCATGGTGTTGTACCTTCTTCCTTCAGAAGATCATCGATGGCACTGAGCTTGGAACGGCCGGTGTCGACAAAGGTCTGGAATTCTGCGTCGAATTTGACACCGCTCGCCGCCGGCGCGGATTCCGCAACCTCGGCAGATCCCGGCGCTTCATCGCCGGGAGACGCATTTGCTAAGCTTGCGTCCGGTGTCGTGGGCATTGTGCGCGGCGCATCTTGCGCCAGGCTTTCGCTCACGGGTCGACGCAGCACCTCCTCCGCAACGGCCTGCGCTGCTTGACGAAGGGCGCGATCCCGAGGGGAGAGCTGGTCGTCCTCTATCTGGGAGATATCCTGCATCGCCGCATCGACGTTGGCCGTCGACACGTTGGCGAGCCCGCTGTAGAGGCGCGCGAGCGCCTCGGGTGCCTCCGCATCCAGACCCGACAGGGCGGCAGCGCGCCCGGACGCAAGCCGAGCAAGATCGTTCTTGCCCGATACTGCGGCACTTCTGGCGATCCTCAGAAAAACCTCGCGCCGCCGGCCGACGTCCATGAACTCGACTGTGCCATCGATGTCGGCTTCGACGATCTTCGGATAATGTTCGACGACCAGTTGCACGAAGAAATCCGCGAACTGGCTGGCATAGGGAGAGTGAACAAAGCGGCGGGCATACTTGCGCGAATAGTCCAGCCCCTTGTCGACGAGGTCGGCGTCGACGGCGATGGCGACGGATCTGCGCAGTGCGGCTTCCTCGACGATCGTGCCGGGTGCGGCAAGCCGGGCCATGTCGTAGAAGGCCAGGGCCCCCGTCGGATCGGTCGGCACCATCACATTGCCGCTGACGAGCGCGATGTAGGCACCTATCTTCTGGTCTCGATACTCGGTTGCCATGTCGCCGAGGGACTTGGCAACAAGCGTTCCCTTTCCTGCCAGGTACTTTCGCAAGGCATCGGCCACGCGGCTATCGAAGTTGCCGGCCACGTCGCGGCCGACCAGGTATTCCAGGGTCGCGGGATTGCCACCGCTCATGGCGTAGATCAGCGCTGCGTCGACGTTGCGGGTATCCTCGAAGATCGCCGGATCCGCCGTCCGAAGCCGCTGATCGATCTTGCCGAGCATGAACCGCTGCATCTCGCCCGCAGAGTGGTCACCGGCGACCACCGTGTCCTGCACGAACTGCAACGAGCGCAGCATAATGTAGGGAGCAAGGGCGGCGTCTTCCTGAGCCACCGCCTGCGCCGGCAATATCGCCAGGGCGACCGCTGTGGCAAGGACGAACGGCCGAAGTACCGCCAGGGCCATCGTCATCCCTCGCCTGCCTGCAGAAGAATCTCGATCCGCCGGTTGCCGGCCGCGAGGGGATCGTCGGGAAGCTGGAGACGCCGGTCGGCAAAGCCTGAAACCTGCTTGACGCGCCCCTCATCAAGTCCCCCACGCACCAGCATGTAATAGGCGCTATGGGCGCGAGCCATGGACAGGCGCCAGTTGTCGTTCTCCGTCCCCTGGAACTGTCGACCGTCCGTATGCCCGCGCACGAGGATGTCGCCCTGGCGACCTTCCAGGATCTTGCCGATCTTTTCCATCGCAATGACCATTTCCCGCCGCGGGACAGCGGAGCCCACGTTGAACATCGGATCCAGGTTCTGGTCCGAAATCGTCACGAGCAGACCGCCCTCGGCCGGCGTGACCACCAGGCCCTCCGCAAGCTTGCCTGCAACACCCTGGATCTGGGCTGCAATCTGCTCGCGGAGCTGTTCCGCCGCCGTTTCGGGGTCTGCCGGCTCGGCGTCCGCTTCCGGTGGAGGAGCATCGTCGCTTACCGCCGCCTCTTCCAGATCCTTCTCCTGCTCTTGCGCCTTTTCGGCACTCTCGCTCGCCGGCACGTCAGGAAGCGCCGTATCGATGCGCGGCTGCGGCATCGCCAGAGCCACGTCCTGCTCTTCGGCCGGCGCAAGCTCCTGCGCACTCTCTAACTGAACCTCGGCCGCTTCCTTGCGATCCTCGGCGCTTGTTACCTGCACCTGCTCAGTCCAGAAGTCCGGATCGAACGGATCGCGATAGGCTTCGCCGCCATCTGCTCCCGTTGCCGGTCCCGATTCTGCCGCGCCACCCTCGCCCTTGGCGCTGACGTTTGCCTGCTGGCCCACTTCCTGGGCGATCTCGGCCAGCACCGAATACGGGTTCTCGAAGTAATCGGCTTCGGAGTAATTGGTTTCGTCGCCGGAGGTGGAGGTCATGTCCTCACCGGTCGCGGCAGCCGCGCCGATGGTCTCGCCGTCTGCCTTGACCTTGGAGCGTTCGCTCTGCTCCTCCCCTTCCGCCTGGTCGACAGGCTTCTCGAGCCCCTTTTCGGCCGGCGTTTCGTCGGAAAGCTTGATCGGGTTGAAATAGCTGGCCATCGAGGCCTTGGTTTCCTCGTTGGCGGCATTGACGAGCCACATCACGAGGAAGAAGGCCATCATCGCCGTCATGAAGTCGGCGTAGGCAATCTTCCAGGCACCGCCATGGGCGCCATCGTGGTCACCCTTATGGCGCTTGACGATGATGATCTCGTTCTTGCCATGGTGATGGTTTTCGCCGTCGCTCACGCCAGCACCTCCCGCAGCCGAGCCGCCCAGGCCGACAGACGCGTCACGATGGCGGAATCACCGATCTCCGCCGAGATATCCAGATCGTTCGCCTCGATGTGGCGCAGCAGCGTCGCGTGGTTCTCGCCCAGCGCCGCCGTCAGTTTTTCAAACAGGTTGAGAGGCCCGCGAAGCGTGACCACCGCCACCTCACCTTCCAGGATTGCGGCACGAAGGAGCTCGGCCAGGTCTGCAACCGCCTTGGCGATCAGCACCTGCTCGACGACCGGCGCCAGCACCTTGGCCGTCTGATCGCTCACCGCTTCTGCAATGAGCAGGGCGGCCTCGCTCATCTTCTTCTCCACCAGGGTGGAAATCTCATGCTCGTGCAATGCCTTGGTCGCCGCCAGTTCGTCGGCATGCGCCTTCAGGAGCTGATCGCGCTCCTCGTGCCAGGCGCGCTGCGCCTCCGCGGTACCCGCTTCATAGCCTTGCGCATGCGCCTCGGTGCGCTCGGCATCGATATCGACAGGCACTTCGACCGGGACTTCCGGAAAGTCGAGGTCTCCACCAAAGTCAAAGCCGCCCACGTCGTCGGCCAGGATCGGAGGCGGTGGAGGCGCCTCGCCAAAGTCCTTCAAGTAGCGGGCAATCGAGGCCGTCATAGCTTTTCCTGCTCTTTACTGTCCTGCCACGAAATCTCGGCATCGCTCCCGACTTTGGGCGAACCTGCGCTTCCGCTGCTCCTTGCGCGCGAATGCGCAGTCCAAGGGATTGCCGAAACGGTAACGGATCAAACTTGCGCGAAGATGAATGTGTTGGGACAAAAGCCTGGCGTTGTACCAACACCTCAACCCTGGTCGAACGCTGACTACTGCCGGAAGAGCGTGAGGATGCTCTCCGCGTTGGTATTGGCGATCGACAGCGACTGGATGCCGAGCTGCTGCTGTGTCTGGAGCGCTTTGAGGCGTGTGGATTCCTCGTTCATGTCCGCGTCCACCAGTCGGCCGATACCCTTGTCGATGACGTCGACGAGGGAGGCGATGAAATCCTCCTGCAGGTCGACGCGGCTCTGGATGGAGCCAAGGCTCGACGCGGCGCTCGTCATTGCAAGCAGTTGCTTGTCGACGAAGCTCGTCATGATGTCGAGGACTTCCTGGTCCTCGGCAATGGATCCCGGGACCAGAGCGTTCAGGGATGCCGCCATCACGTCGAGCGTGGTGATGTCCAGCGTGACGACAGACATGTCGACCTTGCGGCTGTCCAGGCTGTTGGCGGCGGAGACCACGAAGAAGAAATCGTCGGTACCGTCGTTGTGGACGGACGTGGTGACGGCGGGAAAGGCGGCCGGATCCGTCGTCGTGACTTCGACCCACTTGTCGTCGGTCACCTTGAAGTACGAGGAACCGCCGACATCGTAGATGGAGGCATCCGCGTTTCCGTCCGCTCCGAGCGCGGCCAGATCGGCGTCAGAGAACGTCGGGACCGCATACTGGCTGTTCGTCGTGATGCCCGTGTCCGTTTCCGACACCGTCACAGCCAACTCGTTCGCCGCGACATAGGCGAGATCCTGATCCAGAATGCCGAGCTTGCCGCCGCTCGTATCAAACAGGACGGTGCTGGAATTGAGGACGTAGTCGACGGTGGTTACGGCGACCTCGCCGGAGGGACCGCGGGTAAAGGCGGATACGACCTCCTTGATCTGCGGGCTTGGCGTCGCAGGGCTGCCGCCGTCGCTGATCCGTCCCTGGATCCAGTTTTCGCCCGAGAAGCTCGCGGATTCGGAAATGCTGCTGAGCTGCTCCTGCAGCTGGGTGATCTCTTCCTGGATCTTCGAGCGGTCCACGCCAACGCCGTAGGCTGCGACGAGCTTCGACTTGATCTCCTGGACGGTCGCGATCGCGCTTTCCATCGCCTCATAGGCCGTATCGACCTTGGCGGCTCCGAGACCGAGGGCGTCCTGGACGGTCGAAAGCGTGGAGCTGTCGGACCGCATGGTCGTCGCGATGGACCAATAGGCGGCGTTGTCCTCGGCTTTCTCCACCCTCAACCCGGAAGACACGCGCGCCTGGGTCGTCTCGAGGTTGCGATCAATCGATCGAAGCGTCTGGAGCGCCGCCATGGCGGCGACATTGGTGAGGATGCTGGTCATTGCCTGTTGCCTCTGTCGTGGATGCACGATCCTCCCGCAAAGGAGGGCGACGACGAGGAAGCTTCATGCCTAGCCGCCCGTTCAGTCCCATCATGGGGGGCGATCCGTCGTTCGTTAACAAATCATTAACGAGCAGTTAACAGTCGAGGCTTGCGTCTGGCAATCTTTCAAATCTTTCCTTCTGGCCAACGGCAGGTTTCACGCAAGCTCCGGACGAGCGAAAACCGCGCCCCTGGTGGAGCGCGGTTTCCATCCGAATACCTGCCTGTCAGCGGCGGGACGAAACCACCCCAGCCTAGGGCGCCGCCTACTGACGGAAGAGTGACAGGATATTTTCGGAAGCGGTATTGGCGATGGAGAGCGACTGGATGGCCAGTTGCTGCTGGGTCTGCAGCGCCTTCAGTCGTGTCGATTCCTCGTTCATGTCGGCGTCCACCAGACGGCCGATGCCTGAGTCGATCGAGTCGGTAAGGGCTGCGATGAACTCTTCCTGCATCCCGATACGCATCGCGATGGATCCAAGATCGGCTGTGGCGCTGATCATAGCCTCCAGCGCAACGTCCGTTGCCTGTACCATGACATCCAGTTCTTCATTCGTCAGAGCCGTGATATCTACCAGATCCAGCGAATTCGGCGCTTCGACAGTCGTTCCCGCCGGAATCGGCGTGGTGTCGACAGACCAACCCACCGGACCCGCGCTGGTTGCCGCCACTTCCTGACCCGGAACCGTGGTGGAATCCACGGCCTTGACCCACACCCCCTGAACCTTGACGTAGTCGGCTGCGGGAGTCGCTGTGTTGGCGTAGTTGCCCTCGAAGGTGGCGCCATCAGCGATCAGGGCGTCGATCGTGTAGGCCAGGACGGTATGCTTGGACGTGACGCCGTTGGTATTGATGTCCAGCGTAACTGATGAAGGCGTGACGTTGAAGGTCCGGTCGAGGATGCCGAGATCGCCGCCATCGTCGAACAGCACAGTGTTGCCGCTCAGGTCATAAATGATCTTCTTGACAGCGACCGTGCCATCTTCAGAGCGAATGAAAGAGCCCACGACGTTCTTCTGAACGGTGTTGCCGGTGGCGTTGGTAAGATCGGCCTGCATCCAGTTCTCTCCGGAGAAGGAAGCTGCCGATGCGATGCTGCGGAGTTGTTCCTGCAGCTGCTCGATTTCCTCCTGGATTTTTGCGCGGTCAACACCTTCTTCGGTTGCCGCTACCATTTTCGCTTTGATTTCCTTGACGACTTCCACAGCGCTTTCCATCGCTGCATACGCCGTATCGACCTTCGCCGCGCCCAGTCCCAGGGCATCCTGAACAGCCGAGAGCGCCATGTTGTCCGACCGCATGGTCGTTGCAATCGACCAGTAGGCGGCGTTGTCGGACGCTGTTCCTACGCGCAGACCGGTGGAGACCCGTGCCTGGGTTTCTTCCATGCCGTCGTCGATGGAACGGAGGGTCTGAAGTGCAGCCATTGCTGCTACGTTAGTGAGAATGCTTGTCATGGTGGTTGCCCCTTTATTGGCTAGATGAGGGACATCCCGGAAGCGCCGGGAACGATGGTCTGGCCTAATGCCGTTAACCGCTTCTTCGTCTAGGTTAACCCATCGTTACGATGATTGCAGTTAAGCCAGCCATGGTTAACAAAACCTAAACGGGATCGCAGAAAGTTAATAAAATGCGAAAGGCCGCCCTTGCGGGCGGCCTCGATGTTCGGAATTGCTGTGTCGGATCAACGGAAGAGCGTGAGGATGCTTTCCGATGCGCTGTTGGCGATGGACAGCGACTGGATGGCCAGCTGCTGCTGCGTCTGCAGGGCCTTCAGGCGGGTCGACTCTTCGTTCATGTCAGCGTCRACGAGGCGGCCTACGCCCTTGTCGATSGASTCGSTCAGCTTSYYGACRAAYTCYTSCTGCATGTCGATRCGCATGCCGATYGAACCAAGRTCGGCAGCTGCGCTSGTCATGTCGKTCAGAGCCTCGTCAACACCGGAGATCAGTGTATCGAGGTCGRCGCTGTTCATCCCGACGATGTTGATGTCCTTGATCGAGCTTGGAGCCTC
>JOKI01000002.1 GCA_000722615.1 Pseudorhizobium pelagicum
CCGACCGACTGTTCGCGCGACGAGGTGGCGATGGCGTCCATGTGCTGGTTGATCGTGACGATATAGGCCTCGATCGTCTTCAGCGCCTCGCCGGTCTGGCTGACGAGCTGCACGCCGTTGGCGACCTCCACGGAGGAGTTGCGGATCAGGTCCTTGATCTCCTTGGCMGCCGTTGCCGARCGCTGGGCSAGCTCACGSACTTCCTGGGCGACGACCGCAAAGCCCTTGCCGGCTTCGCCGGCACGVGCSGCYTCSACRCCGGCGTTSAGSGCCAGCAGGTTGGTCTGGAARGCGATSTCGTCGATSACCGAGATGATCTGGCTGATCTTGTTGGAGGAGTCCTCGATCCGGCCCATGGCGTCGACCGCACTGCGGACGATCTCGCCCGACTTCGCGGCGCTCTGGCGGGTTTCGTGAACCATGTCGCGGGCTTCGTTGGCACGCGAGGAGGAGGCGCGGACCGTTGCGGTGATCTCGTCGAGGGCCGCAGCGGTTTCTTCGAGCGCCGCAGCCTGCTGTTCGGTGCGCTTGGAGAGGTCATTGGCCGCCGAGCTCAGTTCGGCAGAGTTGTCGTTGATCGTGCTGGCCGCGCTGCGGACGTTGTTCATCGTGGCGCGCAGCGTCACCATGGTCGCGTTGACGTTGCCCTGAAGCTCCGCGAAGGCGCCTTGGAACTGGCCGTTCATCGTCTGGGTCAGGTCGGCGTCGGCCAGTGCGGCGATGACGCGGCGGATTTCGGCGACGGCGCTATCGACGCTGCCGACGAGTTCGTTGACGCTCTTGGCAAACCTGTTGAGGTCCTCGTTGCGGTAGTCCTTGGTGATGCGGCCGGAGAAATCGCCCGCGACGGCGGATGCGACGACGGCGGCGATGCTGGACTGCAGGTCACTGCTGCGCTCGTGGAGGGCGGCTTCCTGCGACTTCAGTTCCTGCATGGCGATTGCATTGCTGCGGAAGACCTCGACGGCACGGGCCATCTCACCGATTTCGTCCTTGCGGGTGGAGTCGATGCCGCCGCCTTCCATGTCGCCCTGGGCCAGTCGGCTCATGGCCTGCGTCAGCGAGCGGATCGGCAGGACGATGCCCTTGCGGGCGACAATCGTGCTGATGGCGGCGCCGATGAGGATGAAGGCGAGAGCCGAGACGGCTGCCACGATCATCGCCATGGTCGAGGAGGAGAGGGCATTGGCGCGGGCTTCTGCCAGCGCGGTGCCGGAATAGGTGCTGTAGACCTTGACGGTATCCGTGACGACCTTCTGGCCGGCGAGTGCCTTGCCCAGTGCCGCGGACATGGCCGCTGCATCCCCGGGGGTCTGTTCGGCGACCGTCACCATGGCACGAATTTCATTGAAATAGCTGTCGAGCGCAGCCTTGATCGTCTTCAGCTGCTCGGTTTCCGTCGCATCGGCCGTCGCCTGGATCTTGGGGATCCGGCCAAGCATTTCGGCGGCCCGCTTTTCGGTCTCGGCGCGGAAGTCGGCTGCCTTTTCAGGAGCTGCAGCCAGCTGATACGTCATACGGCTGATGGCGATGATGTCGACGCGCAGGTCCATTGCCTCGCGTGCAACCTCTTCTCTGGCTCCCACCGACGTCATCGCCTTCTGGAGTCCGTAAAGGCCGCTGCCGGAGATGGCGGCGATGATCAGGGATGAAATTCCCATCACGACGACAAGAAGACCAATCTTCTTGGATATGCCCATATTCTTAAAAGTCATGGCCCGAATCCTAGTTGAATACGCGAGTGCGTTTGCGGCGCAGGTGATCAACGCCGGAATAACTCCCGCTCAACACTTTGCAGACTTGCGCTAATTCCAGGTTAAAATCCGAACGGATCTGTCGCACTGCAGCAAGGGCGTGCGTTTCTGTGGGGCTTTGTATCCGGGAAGGAAAGGGGCGCGGCCACCGGCGCCCCTTTCCCGCAGTTACTCGGCGGCCACGGGAGCGGCCATCGGATTGTTGGGATGCGTGGTCCAATTGGCATAGGCGGGGTCGACGACCTTGCCTGTGCGTTCATCGAGTGCGCCGGCGGGCAGTGCTTCCAGCGTAATGCAATCCTCGACGGGACAGACGTTGACGCAGAGATTGCAGCCGACGCATTCGTCTTCCATCACCTCAAAATGCCGTATCCCGTTGACAACGCTGGTGATTGCCTGGTGCGACGTGTCCTCGCAGGCGATGTGGCAGCGGCCGCACTTGATGCAGAGGTCCTGGTCGATGCGGGCCTTGGCGATGTAGTTCAGGTTCAGGTACTGCCAGTCGGTGACGTTGCCGACCGCCCGGCCGCAGATGTCGTCGAGGCTCCGGTGCCCCTTGGCATCCATCCAGTCGGAGAGGCCGGTGATCATCTCCTCGACGATCTTGAAGCCGTAGGTCATGGCGGCGGTACAGACCTGCACGTTGCCGGCACCGAGGGCGAGAAATTCAGCGGCATCGCGCCAGGTGGTGACGCCGCCGATGCCGGAGATCGGCAGTCCGTAGGTTTCCGGATCGCGGGCGATTTCCGCCACCATGTTCAGCGCGATCGGCTTCACCGCCGGGCCGCAGTAGCCGCCATGGCTGCCCTTGCCGCCGATCGAGGGGTTCGGCGAGAAGCTGTCGAGGTCGACGGAGACGATCGACGAGATGGTGTTGATCAGCGAGACCGCATCGGTGCCGCCGCGCTTGGCAGCGCGGGCCGGGTAGCGGACGTCGGTGATGTTGGGCGTCAGCTTGGTGATGACGGGCATGCGCGTGTACTGCTTGCACCAGCGCACCACCATCTCGATGTATTCCGGAACCTGGCCGACGGCCGACCCCATGCCGCGCTCGGACATGCCGTGCGGACAGCCGAAGTTCAGCTCGATGCCGTCGACCTCGGTTTCCTCCACGAGCGGCAGGATCGCCTTCCAGGCTTCCTCCTCGCAGGGCACCATGATGGAGGCGACGATGGCACGGTCGGGCCAGTTCTTCTTGACCTCCTTCATCTCGCGCAGGTTGACGTAGAGGTCGCGGTCGGTGATCAGCTCGATGTTGTTCAAGCCGAGCAGCCGGCGGTCGGCGCCCCAGATGGCGCCGTAGCGCGGGCCGTTGACGTTGACGACCGGCGGGCCTTCCTCGCCGAGCGTCTTCCAGACGACGCCGCCCCAGCCGGCCCTGAAGGCGCGCTCGACGTTGTAGGCCTTGTCGGTCGGCGGGGCGGATGCCAGCCAGAAGGGGTTGGGCGACTTGATGCCGACGAAGTCGTTGCGGATATCAGCCATGTCCGTTCTCCCTCAGGCGACCGCAGCGGCGGGGGAAACCCCGGCAGCCAGCAGCGTGTTGATGCTTTCGGCGGCGTCGCGACCCTGCGCCACGGCCGTGACGGTGAGGTCCTCGCCGGTGCCGACGCAGTCGCCGCCGGCCCAGACACCCACCATGGAGGTTCGGCCTGTCGCATCGGTGACGATCCTGCCGGCCTCGATACGCAAGTTGCCGAGACCGTTTGCGGCAAAGGTCTGGCCGATCGCCTTCATCACCTGATCGGCGGCAATCACGCCTGTCTCGCCGGTGCCGGTGAGCTTGCCGTCGACCATGGCAGTATATTCCAGCTCGATACCGGCCACCGCGCCGTCCTTGCCGACGATGCGCTTGGGCGCCAGCCAGTGGCGGATGATGACGCCGTTGGAGGCGGCCAGATCCTGCTCATAGCCGGAGGCGTTCATGTTTTCCTTGCCGCGGCGGTAGCAGATGGTCACCTCCTCGGCGCCGAGCAGCTTTGCCTGAATGGCGGCATCGATGGCGGTCATGCCGCCGCCGAGCACCACGACCCGGCGACCGACCGGAACCGCGGCCTTGTCGGCGGCCTGGCGCAGGGCGGCGATGAACTCGACGGCATCGTCGACACCTGCCAGGTCTTCGCCCTCGATGCCGAGGGCGTTGACGCCCGAGAGGCCGATGCCGAGGAAGACGGCATCGAATTCTTCCGTCAGGTCCGGCAGCGTGAAGTTGCGCCCCAGCATCTGGCCGGTGCGGATCTCGATTCCGCCGATGGCGGTGACGTAGTCGACCTCGCGCTGCGCGAAGTCGTCGGTCGCCTTGTAGGTGGCGATGCCATATTCGTTGAGGCCGCCCGGCTTTTGGCGGGCATCGAAGATCACCACGTCATGGCCATGCATGGAGAGCCGGTGGGCGCAGGCGAGGCCCGCGGGACCGGCGCCGATAACGGCGACGCGGCGGCCACTCGGGGCTGGCCGCGTGTAGAGCTGCCGACCGGTTTCCATGGCGATATCCGTCGCGTAGCGCTGCAGGTTGCCGATCTCGACCGGGCGGTCCTCTGCAGTGTTGCGCACGCAGGCCTGTTCGCAGAGCGTCTCGGTGGGACAGACGCGGGCGCACATGCCGCCAAGGATGTTCTGGTCGAAGATGGTCTTGGCCGAACCCAGCGGGTTGCCCGTCGATATCTGCCGGATGAACAGCGGGATATCGATGGCGGTGGGACAGGCCGTCATGCAGGGCGCGTCGTAGCAGAAGTAGCAGCGGTCGGCGGCCACCAGCGCCTCATGCTTGTCGAGGCGCGGATGAAGATCTGAAAAATTGGATGCGTAGCGCTCGGGAGACAGGCGTCCGGCCTGAATCCCGCTTCCCAGTCGTTCCATCTGAGTTCCCTCTTTTATGGCTTTATGGACAACTATTGAGGCAGGCTAGCACAAGCCAAAAATTTATCAAACGGTAAAACTTTGGGGCTTCCACGGCACGGGAACCAGGCGGACAGGCGCTTTCGCCGCCTCGATCGCCCTCCGCCGCGCCCGCGTTAACGCTGTCCACAGGTGCTGCGGAGCGCCGCTTGAATCTGAATTAAGATCAGATTAAGCAGTTAACGTCCTATTAACGTTTACTGGCCGTTACCCATGCTCAACCAACAGAAGAGCCGCCATTACCTGGCGCAGTTCTATGGCGCGAACAACGGCCCGGTGGGGCAGCCGCGCAAGTGCAACATCGTGGCACGGGCGCTCTATCCGAAGGCGGGCGTGAAGTCGTTCGCGGGCCTGCAGGTGCGGATCGTGAGCATCCACGAAGAGGGCGCACTCATCCAGTCCAGCATGATCGCCTTTCTGCCCGATCACTTCTACATCTGCCTCGGCGAGGGCGAGATCTTCCTGACCTGCGCCAAGAAGGACGTCGTCCAGGCGGAGATGCTGGTTTCGTTCACCTCTCCGCTCGACACGCCGTTCGTCGAAGCGCTCGCGCGGATCAATTTTCCGCTCAGCACGCTGAGGCGGATGAGCGGCCATTTTCCCGCCGCCATCGAATCCCGGATTCTCCAGTCGCGGCGCAAGCAGTAATCCGGGCATTCCGTAGACTGACCGTCCCGAAATCGGGCGTCTGCTGTGAATTTTAACCCGCCGCTAACCTCCAAAAGCTGATCGACGTCAACTTCTCGTCCGACGCACTAGAGTGTCGGCAGAGGTGATTCCTGTCATGCAAAAAGAGATCATAGCGTTGAGTGGCAATACCGAGACCCAAACTCCGACTGGCACCTGGCCGTCGTCCTTTTCGCCGGGAACCGTTTCCTATGGGGTGACCGCCAATGGCGGCGCCAGGACGCTGGAAAGCGTGCTCCCCAGGTTCGATCAGCCGGCCGGGGCGCTTGCCCGACCTGCCGACCTGCACCACAGGCATGGGGAGCAGGCGAAGGTTCAAGAGATTCCGATCGAGATCGATGTCGTCATAGGGAGGACGAAGGTCTCCGTGGCGAAATTGATGGAAGCGGGCCAGGGGGATCGCTTCCTTCTCGACCGACGGTTTGGCGAGCCGGTGGAACTGCAGGTGAACGGCCGTGTCATCGGCCACGGGGAACTGGTGTCGGACGACCACGACAATTTCATCGGTATCCGGATCACCACGATCGAGCGCGACCGATAGCAGTGCTGCGGCCGAGTTCAGGCTCTCGGATTTAATCTTTACTATTACACTCATGTTTCATAAGGTCGCCTCGAATCTGAGAGGGGCGGTCGAGGTCGACTGCCCGCCAAGCAGGAGACAAGCATGGCGAAGAAGGGCAAGAAGGCCGGCCGGCAGACAAGGCAGCCAACGGCGGATCCCGCAGAGGCAGTCCAGAAGTCCGAGCGCCCGGAGCCCATCCGCAGCTTCCTGTACGTCGGTGGTCGCGACTGCCAAGTCGCCCATCTTCGGCAGATCGCCAGCAACCACGGCGCCGAACTCATCCACCACGACGGCGGCTTGCGCGAGGCGGTGTCACGGATCGACACCGTGCTGCCTTCGGTCGACTGCGTCTTCTGCCCCATCGACTGTATCAGCCACGATGCGTGTCTGAGGGTGAAGACCGGCTGCAAGAAGTTCGGAAAGACCTTCATCCCCCTGCGCAACGGCTCCAAATCCAGCCTGGACAGGGCGCTGCAGACCATGAAGGAACAAAGCGATGACAGAAGAACGTCCTGACGCGAGCCTGTTGATCGGGCTGCACAAGCTCGCCGAGCAGAATGGCGACGGATTCGTGCCGGAGCTCTATGCCCTGCTGGCGGCGCAGCCGCAGGCCGATCGGGTGAACGTTGTGCCGTTTCCGGCGGAGCGCCGGGCAGCGTCGAGCCATGATACCCGCGATGGACCGGGTGAGGTGGTCGCCTTCCGCCGCTAGCGGTCAGATCCCGGCGTGTCGGCTTCGAAAGAAGGCGCCGGCCGCCACCACCAGCCAGCCGAGGATCATCGTCGTGCCGCCGATCGGCGCGGCCATCGGGAACAGACCCGTTGCCAGGAAATGGCGGGCGAGCAGGTCGCCGGCGAAGAGGATGGTGCCAAGGCTAATCACCAGGGCAGCCAGCGTCGCCGTCCGCACCAGGCGGTGTCCGGCATGCAGCGCCAGAAGCGCCGGCGCATGGGCGAGGCACATCGTCGAGGCCGAGCCCAGCAGGCGCATGTCGCCGCCGTGGCTGGCCGCCGCCGCCAGCGCCACGCCGGCAGCGCCCAGAAGGCCGCTCACAAAGAGAATCAACGGCCGCAGATTATCGAGTCTTTCCATGGGCCTATTCCCTGTTCTGCATATGAAATGCGAGCCGCTCGATGGGCGGCCAGATGATCTCGCGCAGCTTCGGGTTCTCGATCGTCTCGTCCAGAGCACGGCGGAAGCAGAGCAGCCATTCCGCGGTTTCCTCAGGGCCGATTGCCGCTGCGAAGTGCCGTGACCTCAGCCGCGGGTGTCCGTATTTCTCGACATAGACGGGCGGGCCGCCGAGGTAGCCGGTCAGATAGTCGTAAAGCTTGGCCTCGCTGCCCTCGAGGGTCGGCGGATGCACGGCGCGACAGCGGGCGGCTTCCGGAAGCGTGTCCATCAGCGCATAGAATCGCTTCGTCAGCGCGCGCACGGTCGGGTCGCCGCCGATCGCTTCGTACAAGGTAATGGTGTCCGCTGTCATGCAATCTTCCCCGGCGCCATCCTCCTGTCGCTCTAGAACCCTCGGATGCGGCTGGCAAGCGCCACGGCGTCGCAGTCAGTCCGGGCCCACATCGGCATCGTCGCCGCTCTCGTCGGCAAGCGAGCCCGTACCAGGGGTCTTTTCCGGATCGGTCAGCTTGTCCTTGGCGTGCGGGCCGGCCGGCTTGGTGTCGCTCGGTGTCTCCGGGGTCTGTTCGCGGTTCTCGACAGCCTCCTGGGCCTTTCGATCGCTGTTCTCGTCACTCATGGCGTGGCTCCTTCCTTGATACGATAACACGGGCGGGTCGAGGCAGGTTCCGCACACCTCTTCCGGCCGTCTTCAGACACCGGCGACGGCAGCAGTGACTGGTGGAACCTGTCGCCGCCGCGGACTTCCGTCACGCGCTTGTCACGTTTGCGTACGGCGTCGGAAAATCGGGGAACGTTCGCGCATCTGGCCTGTTCTTATGCAGGACGAGCAGCAGCCCGTCCGTTCTACGCAATGAGCATAAGATCATGATCCATGAGTGAAAGTATCCCGGTTCTCGTCGTCGAGGACGAGCCCTTGCTGCGGCTCGACATTGCCGACAGCCTTCAGGACGCGGGGTTTCTCGTGTTCGAGGCCGGCAATTCTGCCGATGCGATCGCTATCCTGATGGAGCACCACGAGATCCGGCTCGTGTTCACGGATGTGGACATGCCCGGGGGCATGGACGGTATCAAGCTCGCCGCCTACATCCGCGACCGCTGGCCGCCTCTCAAGATCATCGTGACGTCCGGCTATCGCCGCGTGACCCAGGACGACATCCCAGCGGAAAGCCGGTTCTTCAGCAAGCCTTACGACATCCGGAAAGTGGTGCGCTCGATGCACGAGATGCTCGCTGCCTGAGAACCCGCCGACTCCGGCAGGCTATCTCTCTATTTCTTTATTAATGATTTGCTGAAACACTAGGGTTGTCGGGCTATTGTGAGCCATGATGGCCGGCAGAAGCCCATCTGCCACGCCCGACATGCGTCTTTTGGCGACCAACCCCCTCTTTTTGTGCTGGCACGATGCTGCCGCCCAGCGGCTGCGACGCGCCAGGAGGTGATCATGCAAATCTCCCGCTGGGTAGCAAAAGTCTTTGGCGACGGATCCGACCTTCCGGAATTTCGGCGGGCGCAATACAGCGAGCTCTCGCGCCAGGTCCCGTTGATGTATGCCATCATCATCATCAACATGGTGATGCTCGCGCTGACCTATGTGGGCAAGGCGCCCGCCATTCTCTCCATCTGGCTTCCTGCCGTCTTCGTTGCGGTCTGCCTTGTACGGGCGCTTCGCATGGCCTACGGGCGCCATCATGTGCCGTCCGACGAGGCGATGGGACGGGCGTTGCGCACGGTGGTCGTACTTGCCTGCGTGCTGGGATTTGCCGTCTCCACCTGGTCGCTGGCGCTCTTCAGCTATGGTGACGTCTTTACCCAAGGCCAGAACATCTTCTTCACCGCCATCACCATCATCACGGTCATGACATGCCTGCGCCCCCTGCATCAGGTGGCACCGGCGCTCTTCATTCTGGTGATCGTGCCGACGGCAGTCTTCCTGGCCCTCCAGGACAATAATGTCTTCCCGGCTGTCGCCATCAACATGGTGCTTGCCATCGGCGGGATGATCCTCGTCATGCAGCGCTCGCACTCGGATTTCCGCGACCGCATCTACAAGCAGATCGAGCTCGACAGCCAGCGCACGCAACTGGAGTCGCTGAACGGAGCGATAAGCTTGCTTGCAAACCAGGACAGCCTCACCGGGCTGGCCAACCGTCGCAGTTTTCTGAATGCCCTGGATCAGCGGATCGCCGACTTCAAAGGCGATGGAAAGACGGCGGGATTTGCCGTGGGCATTCTCGACCTCGACGGGTTCAAGCCGGTCAACGATGTCTTCGGGCACGTCGTCGGCGATCGGTTGCTGCAGGAGGTCGCCAGGCGGCTGCCGGCCAGCCTGCCGCCGGAGACGCTCGTGGCCCGTCTCGGTGGGGATGAGTTTGCCCTGATCCTGCCGCCCGCCGGCGTGGAGGAGCTCCAGGAGATCTGCCGCCGCGCACTGGCGGCGCTTGCCCATCCCTTCACGTTCCCGGAGGGCAGCGTGACGATCTCCGCGACCTGCGGCATTGCCTGCTTCCCGTGTGCCGCGGAAACGGGATGCGAACTCTTCGAAAAGGCGGATTTTGCGCTCTGCTATTCCAAGCAGCACGACAGGGGAAGCGTCACCGTCTTCTCGGACCTGCACGAGGCCGGGATCAAGAAGGCGGCGGCCGTGGCGCAGCGGCTTCGCAGCGTGGTGGTCGAACAGGCCTTCCATCTGGAGTACCAGCCGATCGTCGACCGCAACGGCATGCCGCTCGGCTTCGAGGCGCTGGCACGCTGGCGCGATCCGGTGCTCGGGGACGTGCGACCGGATGTCTTCATCCGCGTCGCCGAACAGGCGGGCCTCATCGGCAAGATCACCGTGCCGCTGTTTCGCAGCGCCCTTCGTGCCGCACGGTCGTGGCCTGACGATCTGCGCCTGTCCTTCAACCTGTCCGCCTTCGATGTCTGCAGCGAGACCACGATGACAGCCATTCTGGCGGAGATCGATGCCGCGAATTTCCCGCCGCAGCGCCTGATGTTCGAGATCACGGAATCGGCGATCATGCAGGATTTCTCCCGCGCGGTGGATGCGCTCAGCCTGCTGCGGTCGAAGGGGGCGATGGTGGCGCTCGACGACTTCGGCACCGGCTATTCCAGCCTCAGTTACATGCGCCGGTTGCCGATCGACCGGATCAAGGTCGATCGCTCCTTCATCCTCGATCTGGAGAACGAGGCGACCGCGCGAGACATCGTGCGGGCCATTTCCTCCATGTGCCAGAGCCTCGGTCTGGAGTGCATCGTCGAGGGTGTGGAAACGCATGCTCAGCTGCATTTCCTCGCCACCAGCGGATGCACCGGCTATCAGGGATATTTCTTCTCCAGGCCGATGCCGCAGGCGGCGATCGCCGGCTACCTCGGCGAGCAGGAGCAACTCCGGAAGACGGCGTAGCGACCCGATCCTTCTTGGACCGGGTCATGCCTGCGAGCCGGCGTCAGGCCGCCGGATCCCGCCACAGCCGCTTGTCGTAGGGGAGCGGTGAATAGTCGTGCAGCTTGGCCAGCGCGTCGATGTAGCGCTTCCGGTAGGTCTCTTCGTCCTCGAATTCCACATGCTGCTGCAGAAGCTCGGCGCCGACCTCGTAGTAGACGTCGAGATTGGTGAAGTCGGGCAGGGGTGTCTCGCCGCGCTCGCGCTCGCCCTGCATCTGCCAGAACAGCTCCTCCAGCCGCCGGACGAAGGCGGGCGTGTCCTGCAGGACGCTGGTGGTGCGCTGGTTCTCCAGCGAGGTGCGGACGGCGGCAAGGCTCTCGCGGTCCCGTTCGAAGGCGATCGCCCGCTGCACGTATTCGTCCGGCGTGGTGCAGATGAGCTCGGGAATGCCGGCCGCGGCCACGATGCTGGTGCAGACCCGCGGTGCGAAGCCGGCGCCCGAGATGGTCAGCACCGGCAGGCCGGCGGAAAGGGCGTCGGTGGCCGTCGCATGGGCGCCGTAGGGCGAGGTGTCGAGGAAGAGATCGGCAAGCGCCATTCGGGCGATGTGCCCGGAGTGGTCGGCGACCGGGGTCGCAAAGATCAGCCGGTTCGCATCGACGCCGCTTTGTGCCGCCAGCTTGCACAGGCGGTCCTGGGCGACCGCGTCGCCGCTGCGAAGCCACAGCACGCTGCCCGGGGTTGCCGAGAGGATCTGCATCCAGCGGCCGAAGCAGTTGGCGTTGATCTTCTGCATGCCGTTGAAGCAGGCGTAGACAAAGGCGTCTTCCGGAAGGCCGCTTTCGGCGCGGCTCGGCGGCGTGGTCAGCTGCCGGGTGCGGTCGATGGCGAGATAGCAGGAGAGCCGCAGCACTTTCTCCGTGAAGTAGATCTCCTGTTCGGGCGGAATGATGTGCCCGTCGGCGATGATATACTGATGCGCGGCACTGGCCATGGACCCGGGGAAACCACAGAAGTTCACGATCACCGGTGCCGGACGATAGACGAAGATCTTCGTGCGGGCATTCTTGGTGTAGCCGTTGAGGTCGATCAGGATGTCGATCTCGTCGGCGGAGATCAGCTTGGCGGCGTCGACGTCGCTCAGCGCCGTGATGTCGCGCCAGCAATCGACGGCAGCGCGGATGCGGCCCTGCGTCTCGTCGTTCGGGCGGATCGCTCCGGAGTAATAGGCGAAGATCTCGACGCTCGTCTTGTCGTGCAGCTCGAACGCCTCGCTGAGGGCGAAGCCGACGGCATGCTCGCGGAAATCGGATGAGACATAGCCGACGCGCAGCCGCTCACCCGTCCCCACCTTCTTCTTCGGCTGCTTGCGCGGGAAGGCACTCAGGTCCGGCCGTCCGGCCTGCGCCTTGCTGAAGCGATAGGCCTTGGCCAGCTGGAACATCGGATCGTCGGCATGGAAGGCGAGCGTCAGCGGCGACATCGAGTCGAGCAGCTGGCGGTAGGTCACGTGCTCCGAGGGAGCGAGAACGGGCCACTTGCATTGCCGCTGGCGCGCCGCCGTCCAATGCTGGCCGGCCTCCGTCCGGTCCGGCTGGAGCTCGATCGCCTGCCAGAGAGCCGCCTCGGCCTCTTCCAGCCGTCCAGCGCCTTCCAGGACGCGGCCGATATGCTGCAGGCTCATCAGGCGATGGCCGATCCTCTCCGGCGTGATGTCCGAGGTCTCTTCGACGAAATCGCGCCATTGCTGGATGGCCTGTCCGGGCAGGCCGCTGTCTTCCAGGGCGCGGCCGAGGTTGATGTAGCCGGCGCCGAAGCGTGGATTGGCCTTGATGCAGGCGCGCAGGGCCTGCACCGCCCCTGCGGTATCGCCCATCTGCCCCAGCGTCACGCCGTAGTTGAAGTAGGCGATGTGGAGGAGGGGGCTGGTGTCGTTGTAGGCGATCCAGGTCTTGAAGAATTCCGCCGCCTGCGCACGCTGTCCCGTCGCGTTGAAGCTCTCCGTGATCTTGAAAAGGTCGACCAGTGGAAGGGTCCCTGTTCGAGCTCGATCCAGCAGGCCGATCAGTGGGGAGGCGGGGTCTGAGGCGAAAGCATTGTTGATCAGCATGGGGATCCCAGAAGCAGGTGGCCGGATGGCAGACGTCGTTGTGACACAGGCAGTTGACCGTCTGTAGCGCCGCTAGCTTGCGTTGGACTTGCTTGACTGGGGAATGATTTCGCTGAAAGCCGCCTATTCCTGACAATACATGGGCTCAAGTCCGGATGTCGCCGGAGGAAAGTCGCCATGAGAAGAGAACATGCATGAATCTGGTTTGCTTCCAATTCCGTGGCGGCGGCAGAAATTTCAAGTCGATATCCGCTATTTTCATGCGTCTTCGTGTTACCGACATCTTTTTTTCTCGGATGGGCCGCGCGCGACTGAGACTTTTCTGCATAGGCTGCCGGTTTCTGTGTCAACCGGCCGCCTATCCAGTGAAGGTGGATTTAGATTTCCTAGTATAGGGGAGCGCGGACTTGCCTGTTCTGGTCTTCACTGACGGGACATAATAGAGAGTTTGTCTCTATTTGCTAAAATGAAACACAAGATCCGGGCGTTAACCCAAAGTTAGGAAGTGCGGCGTAACCATGCATCCAAGACTTCTGCCAGCAAGCCCATCCCGCGATGGGCACAGGCAGATCGGTGCGGCAGCCTAGCGGAAGCGGGATGTTCAAACCTACAGGCGGGGGAGTCGGGACGCGCTAGCGGCCTGAACGCATGATGCCTTCCCACGCTGCGGCTCCTGTCAGCCATGATCCCAACATATCGATTCGTCCGAAAGGACACCCATGGTTGGTGCCGTACTGGCATTCGCTACGGGTAGGTTGCCAGCATGGCGCAGGATGCGCCTGAGGCCGCGGCGTGGACTTTGGAAGTGCCCACGCACGATCTCTGGCAGGTGAGATGAAATTTGCTTTCCAGCTTAACTAGATAGGCGGCCCCATCTATGACATCGATCATCTCTTCTCTGAGCGTGAACCAGATCCGCTCCCTCTCCACGACCACCGTCGCTTCGTTGACGACGGAAGACGTCCAGGCGCTGACCACCGCGCAGATCAAGGTGCTGTCCTCGTCGCAGATCTCGGCTCTGGACACGGATGACATCGCAGCTCTGAGCACCGACCAGCTCAGCGCGATCACCACCACCGGCGTCAAGGGCCTGACCCTCAGCCAGATGGAAGCGCTGGACACCACGCAGGTCGGCAGCCTCGGCACCGGCCAGCTCTCTGCTCTCAGCGCGGCTCAGTTCGGTGCGCTCGACTCCGAGCAGCTCGACGCCCTGAACACGACGCAGATCGCATCCCTGACATCGGCCGCCATTTCCGCGCTCTCCAGCGACGATCTGGCAGCCTTCTCCAGCAGTGAAATCACCGCCATCAGCGCCAAGGCGCTTGCCGGCCTCACCACTGCCAACTTTGCCGCGCTTTCGACCGACGTCGTCGCTGCTCTCACCACCGCCCAGGTCGCTGCCCTCAACACAGCCCAGATCGCCGCCCTGACCACAGACCAGATGGGTGCGCTGACCTCCAGCCAGATCGGTGCCCTCTCCGGCGCACAGATCGCAGCGCTGACCACCACCAATATCGCTGCCATCTCCACGGACAACATCGCGACGCTCGGCACCAAGGCGATTGCCGCCCTGACCACAGCCCAGCTCAATGCCCTGACGTCCGACCAGATCGAGGCGCTCACTTCGGCTCAGATCGGATCGCTTGCCGCCGACGACATCGCGGTCATGCAGGCTGACGACATCGCTCAGTTCACCACCAGCGAATTTGCCGCCATCAACCCGAAGGCGATCGCAGGGCTGGCAACGGCCGTCATCGCTACCCTCGACACCGACATGGTTCAGGCTCTGACCTCCTCTCAGGTTGCAGCCCTCAGCACGGCGCAGATCAGCGCCCTGACGTCCGACCAGGTCGCAGTGCTTGGCACGGCGCAGGTTTCGGCCCTCAGCGCTGCCCAGATCGGCGCCTTCAGCAGCGACAACATCGCTGCACTGACCACCACCCAGGTGCCGGCGCTGTCCTTGAAGGCACTGTCTGCACTTTCGTCGGCACAGGCCGATGCCATGACCTCCGACCAGTTCGGCGCCCTGACGACCACGCAGATCGCCGCCCTCAGCTCCTCGGCCATCTCGGCTCTTTCCACCGACGACCTCGCAACCTTCGATACCGCTGACATCGCAGCCATCACTGCAAAGTCGCTGGTCGGTCTGACCTCCGGCAACTTCGCAGCGCTGTCGACCACGCAGGTTGCCGCCCTGACCTCCGGCCAGGTTGCTGCGCTGACGTCTTCGCAGATCGGCGCCCTGACCTCCGACCAGCTCGGCGCGCTGGGGACCGACAAGATTGCGGTTCTCTCCGCAACCCAGGTTGCTGCCCTGACGACGGACAACATCGCTGCGCTGGAAACCGACCAGGTAACGGCCCTCAACGAAAAGGTCATCCGCGCCCTGACGACGACGCAGGTCGCTGCGCTGACGTCGGACCAGATCGACGTGCTGACCACCGGCCAGATCGCCAACCTCAGCTCGGCGGCCATCTCCGCCCTGACCACCGACGACATCGGCACATTCTTGACCACAGAGATCCAGGCAATTTCCGCCCGGTCGCTCTCGGGACTGTCGACTGACGCCTTCGCCCTGCTGGCCACCGACCGCGTCGCTGCCCTGACGACGGCTCAGGTCGCTGCGCTGACCACCGGCCAGATCGCCGCCCTGACGAGCGACCAGACCCAGGCCCTGACCTCGTCGCAGATCGGCGCGCTGACCGCGACACAGGTTGCTGCCGTCACCACCGACAACATCGCGGCGCTGACCACCACCCAGGTCTCGACCCTCAGCGCCAAGGCGATTGCCGCCCTGACGTCCAGCCAGATCGGTGCCCTGAGCTCGTCGCAGACGGAAGCTCTCACCACGGCACAGGTCGCCTCGATGAGTGCGGCAGCCCTGACGGCCCTGGAAGGTGAAGACATCGTCGCCTTCTCGACCGCCGACATCGCTGCCATCAACGTTCGGTCGCTGTCCGGTCTGTCGACCGACAACGTTGCCCTGCTCACCACCAACCAGGTCGGCGCCCTGACCACCGCGCAGTTGGCCGCCATGTCGTCTGCCCAGATCGGCGCTCTGACGAGCGAGCAGGTGGAAGCCCTGTCCTCGACGCAGATCGCAGCTCTGAGCTCGGCTGGTCTGAGTGCAATGTCCACGGAAGACCTTGCGACCTTCGACACCGCCGACATCGCCGCCATCAACGTCAAGTCGCTGGCAGGCCTCTCCACCACCAATGTCGCTGCCCTGTCCACTTCGCAGGTTGCTGCTCTGACGACCGCGCAGGTCGCGGTTCTCACCACGGCCCAGATTGGCGCCATGGACACCGAACAGGTTGAAGCTCTGACGACGACGCAGGTCAGTGTCCTCAGTGCTGTCCAGATCGGCACGATGTCCACGACCAACGTCGCGGCCCTCACCACCGACCAGGTTGCTGCCCTGAGCATCAAGGCCGTCGCTGCGCTGACATCCGCGCAGATCGGCGCTCTCGACTCCAGCCAGCTGGAAGCCCTCACGTCGACCCAGGTTGCTGCACTGACCCCGGCGGCCGTCGCAGGTCTCACCACCGAGGACATCGTCGCCTTCTCGACCGACGACATCGCAGCCCTCAACGCGAAGGCGGTCCCGAGCCTCTCCACCGACAATATTGCGGCTCTGACCACCACCCAGATCGGCGCTCTGACGACCTCGCAGCTTGCCGCGATGACGTCCTCGCAGATCAGCGCGCTGACCTCGGATCAGGTCGACCAGCTCACCACCACCCAGATCGCATCGCTGACATCGGCAGCTCTCGGTGCCATGTCGACGGAAGATATGGCGACCTTCGACACAGCAGACATCGCCGCGATCAACGTGAAGGCCCTGGCTGGCCTCTCCACCACCAACATCGCGGCCCTGGACACCACGCAGGTCGCCGCTCTGACGACCGGCCAGGTGGCTGCCCTCAAGACGACGCAGATTGCCGCCCTGACGACGGATCAGATCACGGCCCTGACGACCAGTCAGGTCCAGACGCTGAGCCCGACGCAGGTCACGGCGATCTCCACCGCCAACGTCGCGCTGCTCACCAGTGACCAGCTCGGCGCACTCTCCACGGCGCAGGTCGCCATCCTGTCTTCTGCACAGGTCAGCGCCCTGACCAGCGACCAGATCGACGAGCTGAACACCACCCAGATCGCCGCACTGAGCGCTGCCGCACTCTCCGCCATGGGGACGGAAGATCTGGCAACCTTCGATACCTCGGATATCGCTGCCATCAGCGCCAAGGCACTGGCCGGTCTTTCGACCACCAATGTCGCCGCGCTTGATACGGACCAGGTTGCCGCCCTGACGACGACCCAGATTGCAGGCATGACGTCGGCCCAGTTCGGCGCTCTCACCTCCGATCAGGTTGCCGCGCTGACGACCACCCAGGTCAGCTCCCTCAGGGCAACGCAGATCGCCGCACTTTCGACCACCAATGTCGCGGCTCTGACCACGACCCAGGTCGGTGTGCTGTCGACTGCCCAGCTGGTCGGCATGAACTCCGCCCAGATCGGTGCGCTGACCTCGGACCAGGTCGGAGCGCTGAACACCACGCAGATCGGCGCACTGAGCGCAGAAGATCTGAGCGCCATGTCGACGGACGATCTCGCGACCTTCGACAGCTCCGATATCGCTGCCATCAACGCCAAGTCGATCTCCGGCCTCTCCACCACCACCGTGGCGGCGCTGTCCAGCACCCAGATCGGCGCTCTCACCACGGCGCAGATCGCAGGTCTCAATGCGACCCAGATCGGGGTACTGTCCACCGATCAGGTCGAGGGTCTGAGCACTGCCCAGGTGGCCGCGCTGTCTGCCAGCCAGGTCTCCTCGCTGAGCACGACCAACGTGGCATCGCTCTCCACCGACCAGGTGGTGGCGCTGAGCACCGCGGCGATCTCGGCCCTGACATCGGCCCAGATCGACGCCATGGACAGCGACCAGATCGAGGCACTGACCTCGAACCAGGTCGCAGCCCTGACGTCGGCCTCGATCGCCGCCATGTCGAGCACGGATATCGTGACCTTCACGACCGACGAGATCGCAGCGATCAGCGTCAAGGCCATCTCCGGTCTTGCCGCCGAGGACATCCTCGGACTGGAAACCGACCAGCTGCAGGCCCTGACAACCTCTCAGGTCCAGGCACTGACCGCTCAGGACCAGATCGACGCGATCATCCTGGCCTACCAGAACCTCTAACATCAAAGGGGCGCGGCCTTCGGGCCGCGCCCTTTCCACCTATTCAAGGACGGCCGGTGTCAGGCGAGGGCAGGAATGTCCGACCTTGATGCCGGCCGTCCTGCTTTTGCTCAAGGTGTGTATCCTGCCGCGTGGGTCGCGTTGCACGACGCCTCAGTCTTCCGCCGGAAGCAGCTGCGGGTTCCAGACGATCTCCCAGAGGTGCCCGTCCGGGTCGCGAAAATACCCGGCATAGCCGCCGTAGAACGTCTCCTGCGCGGGTTTGACGATTTCAGCCCCGCCGCGACGGGCAGCGTCCATGACCGCGGCGACGTCTTCCTTGTGCCTGACGTTGTGGCCGATGGTGAAGGCGGTCGGACTGACCGGCGTCTTCGGCAGTCCGGTATCGTGGCAAATGTCGTCCTGCGCCCAGATCGCGAGCTTCAATCCCCCTGAGAGGTCGAAGAAGGCGACGGCGCCATGTTCGAATTCGCGGCCGACGATGCCCTGCGTGGGCAGCCCGAGGCCGTCGCGGTAGAAGGCCAGCGACCGCTCGAGATCGGCAACGCCGAGCGTAACAACAGAAATTCTGGGTTTCATCGTCCATACCCTTTCTATCGGTGCCCGCACGACGCGCGCACCTCGATAGTCTTGGGCCGTTGGCATGCAACGGAAGGACCCACCGGGTGGGGTCGCCACCGGGTGAGGGCCGGGCCAACCGTCCCGGGCCTAACCTGTTTCAGACGGGGCAAGGATAGGCCTCCCGGTCAACACCGTCAACGCTCCGGCCGACCTCCGGTCGAGCCGCATGCGGTTGCCCCGGGAATCGATGCAGCTGGGAACCATCGCGACGTGCCAACGTTCGCAAGTCATGTGGATGTCAGACCTTGCAGACCGTCCACCATCTCTCGTGGCTGTCGCCGCGTCGGTCGTTCGATCCTGGAGCCGGCGCGGCAGCCATTGCGAAGCCAGACATCAAGACACAAATC
This sequence comes from Pseudorhizobium pelagicum, assembly GCA_000722615.1. Classification (GTDB taxonomy): domain Bacteria; phylum Pseudomonadota; class Alphaproteobacteria; order Rhizobiales; family Rhizobiaceae; genus Neorhizobium; species Neorhizobium pelagicum. The sequence goes on from JOKI01000002.1 coordinate 18,703, forward strand.
AACGCTCGACTCGTCATTCACGGAGGTCACGACACGATGGGTAAAAGGCTGACGGAACTCTGCACACTGGCGCTCCTCGCCGCGCTGGCGCCGGCTCTTCCCGCCATGGCGCAGTCTGGGCCTCCCTTGGAGGAGGATCCCGCGGATCTCTTTGGCTATAGCGTCGACGTCACCGAGCCTGAGAGCGGCGACGTTGCGGCAAAGGTACGCGACGCCGTGGAGCGATCAGACGCCACAGCGGAAGAGATCAAGATGGTCTTCAGCGTCGACAACTTCCGCTTCGTGTCGCTCGATCCCGAGCTCGTGAAAGAGATGGAGCCGACGCTCGCCCGGCAACAGCAGGGCTTGACCAACCTGCGCACGGCCCTCTCTGCCAGCGCACTCTTTCACACCGCGATGCAGAGCGAGAGGATCGACACCAATTCCGTGGTCGCCGTGGCCCTCGCCCCGGGGGACAGCGGGCTGCCGTCAGACAAGCAGGCGGTGATCTACGTGGCGGAGTAGGGGACGCGGACGGGGAGTGCCGGCTTGGTGTCCGGGGCTGGATCCCGGTCGAATGGCGTGGTGGAGTGGATGACGCCGGCACCTGCTGCACCGTCTTAGTCCTTGGAACGCCGGCAAGCTCGCCGCGCCAGCCTCGCCATGAATCGAGGCCGGCGCCAGGCAATGGTTATGCGGCTTGTGATAGCGCGACAGCATCCGCCCCTGCAGGGAAACGCAGTTTGCCGGTGTCATCGTGGACCGCCAGCCACACCGCTTCGGCGACATCGATTTCCCTCGTGGTCAGGGCCGGCCGCGCGAAGGATTGGAAGATCGGCGCTGCGAAGTCCGCGTAAGCCTCCGGGATAAGGTCTTCGATCCGCACGGATGTATTCCTGGCGAAGCTTGTGGTCGGTGCATGGCCAGGTTCCACAAGCTTGGCTTGGATGTTGAAGTACCCAAGCTCGTGAGCGAGAGAGCCTGTGAAGCCCTCGATGGCCTGTTTGCTGGCGGTGTAGGCAGCCGCCAGTGGCATGGGGGCCAGGGTTGCGCTCGACGTCACGTTGACGATCACCCCGGATCGGCGCTCGCGCATCTGCGGGATGACCGCATGCGTCATGGCCAGGACGCCGAAGGTGTTTGTGTCAAAGACCTTGCGGATGTGAGACATGGGCGTCGCTTCGAATGCGCCGACGACGCCGATACCCGCGTTGTTGACTAGCACATCGATAGGCCCGGCGGCTTTGATGGTCTGAGCGATGCCGGCTTGGCTCGTGACGTCCAACGGCAGAATGCGCAGGTTTTCCGAGCGCGGCAGGATGTCTTCGCGCGGGGTGCGCATGGTCGCGATGACGTTCCACTGCTTCGAAAGGAAATAGCGAGCCGTCTCAAGTCCATAGCCTGAGGAGCAGCCGGTGATCAGTATGGTTCTCATGGTTCATCTCTTTGTTGGGTACGATGAATCCATGCTAGCCTGACTGGGCAGGACTATCTGCGATTGAGCGTCCAAATTTAGTTTGTTATAGTCCAAAGATGGTCGATCCTCTCTCCGACGTCATAGCGCTGCTGCGTCCGCAGACCGTCTTCACCAAGGGCATCAGCGGCGCCGGGCGCTGGGGCGTTCGCTATGGCGATTTCGGCCACCCCAGCTTCGCCATTGTGATCGAAGGCTCCTGCCGGCTGGTGGTCGACGGGCAGGCTGAGTTGATGCTCCAGGCGGGAGATTTCGTTCTGCTGCCGACCACGCCGGGCTTCACGATGTCCGGCTTAGAGCCCGTCACTCCCGAGTTCATTGATCCCCATATCGCGGCAACTGCGACCGGCGAGGTCCGCCATGGCAGGCAGGAGGGCCCACCAGCCGTTCGCATTCTGGGGGGCTATTTCATCTTCGGCAATGAGGATTCCGGCCTTCTCCTGTCACAGCTCCCGGACCAGATTCATGTCCGAGGTGTGGAGAGACTATCGACGTTGGTGAAGCTTCTGATCGAGGAAGCTGCGTCGGATCACTCCGGGCGCACGCTGGTGCTCACCCGGCTCGTCGAGATCTTGCTGGTGGAGGCGCTACGACTGACACAAACGACCGATGCCCCTGCGGGATTGCTGCGCGGCCTGGGCGATGCCCGGCTGGCGGAAGCAATCAGGCAGATGCATTCCGATCCCGCACGTCCCTGGACGATGGCCGATCTGGCGAAAAGGGCGGCTCTCTCCCGCTCCGCGTTCTTTGATCGCTTTGCACGCAATGTCGGCGTGCCGCCTATGGAATATCTGTTGGCGTGGCGCATGGCGCTGGCAAAGAACCTTCTGCGCCAACAGGAAATAGACATTGCCGAAGTCGCCGAACGGGTCGGCTACGGCTCGGCAAGTACGTTCAGCACCGCCTTCAGCCGTTACGTGGGACAGCCGCCCGGCCGATATGCCCGCAGCTTCGCGAACCAAAACGCGGCCAGTTCCTAGTTCTGTTCAATAGGTTGTAAATGGCGCACCCGACAGGATTCGAACCTGTGACCTTTGGAATCGGAATCCAACACTCTATCCAGCTGAGCTACGGGTGCTAACCGATGGGCGAAGGCTACTTCGCCGCTCCGATGGCAGCTACTTACCTCAGGATGAGGCCCGCTTCAATGGCAATCACGGTGCGGTCGGCGGAAAGTTGTGAGGGGCGCTGAACTGCGGTGATCCGTGCGGCGTAGATCCTTACAGGAACGGGCGAGGAGGATCGCGATGCAGTCTTTGAGGCAGGGATATCGGGCGCTGATTGTGGGCGCGAGCGGCGGAATCGGCACAGCACTGGTGGCCGCCCTTCGCGACGATCCGGCCTGCGGGGCGGTCGAGACACTGTCGCGGGCGACCGCGCCGCAGTTCGATCTCACCGACGAGGCATCGGTCGAGGCGGCCGCTGCGGCGCTTGGGGAGGGCGGGGCGTTCGACCTCGTCTTCGATGCGACCGGGGCGCTGACGATCGATGGCATCGGGCCGGAGAAGACCATCCGGGCGCTCGATCCTGCCGCCATGGCGCGGCAGTTTTCGGTCAATGCCATCGGGCCGGCGCTGCTGTTGAAGCATTTCCTGCCGCTCCTGAACCGCAACGAGAGAGCGGTCTTCGCCACGCTGTCGGCCCGCGTCGGGTCGATCGGCGACAACCGGCTGGGGGGCTGGATCTCCTATCGGGCCGCCAAGGCGGCACTCAACCAGATCGTCCGGACGGTCGCCGTCGAGGCGGCGCGCACGCGGCCGCAGGCGGTCATCGCGGCGCTGCATCCGGGCACCGTGGCAACCTCGCTGTCGGAGGCCTATGGTGCCGGTCACGCGCGCATCTCGCCGGGGCAGTCGGCGCAGATGCTGCTCGAGGTGCTCGACAAGCTGCAGCCGGATCAGACCGGCGGCTTCTTCGCCTATGACGGCAGTCCGATCGAATGGTGAGCCGACCTCAGGCATGAGGGCAAAGAAAAGGGCCCCGCGGGGCCCTTTTTGTCTTCGTCGTGGTGCGGTTCAGGCCGCTACCATGGCCCCCGGGCCGGGGATCGCGCCGGGCGGGCATTTGCCGAGAATGATCATGCCCAGCACCTCGTCCTTCGTCACGTCGCTGGTCCTGGCGTGGCCGACGACCTGGCCGTTCTTCATCACGAAGACGCGGTCGGCGAGGTCGAAGACGTCGTGGATGTCGTGGCTGATCAGGAAGATGCCGATGCCGTCGAGCTTCAGCTGCTTGATCAGGTCGCCGACCTGTGCGGTCTCCTGGGGGCCAAGCGCTGCGGTCGGTTCGTCCATGATCAGGATACGGGCGTCGAAGAGGATGGCGCGGGCGATCGCCACCGACTGCCGCTGGCCGCCCGAGAGCGCCTTCACCGGCTCCTTGAAGCGCTTGAAGTTGGGGTTCAGCCGCCCCATGACCTTGCGGGCGTTGGCTTCCATGGCGACGTCGTCGAGCGTGCCCCAGGGCGTCTGCAACTCGCGGCCGAGGTAGAGGTTGGCGGCGGCGTCGACGTTGTCGGCGACGGCCAGCGTCTGGTAGATCGTCTCGATGCCATGGCCCTTGGCGTCGCGCGGATTGCGGATGTCGGCCGGCTCGCCGTTGATCAGGATGTCGCCGGCGTCGCGGCGGTAGGCGCCCGAGAGGATCTTGATCAGCGTCGACTTGCCGGCGCCGTTGTGGCCGAGGAGCGCCACGACTTCACCCGGATAGAGGTCGATGCTGGCATTTTCCACCGCGTGGATGCCGCCGAAGGAGATGGAAATATTCTTCATTTCCACGAGCGGAGTGTTTTGGTCCGTCACGATGAAAACTCCTGTTACTTGGCTCTGGCGCGATAGACGGTGTCCAGCCATACGGCCAGCACGAGAACCGCCCCGACGACGATGCGCTGCAGCGGCGTGTCGATGCCGAGCAGCACCATGCCCGACTGCAGCGACTGCATGACGAGCGCGCCGAGCATGGCGCCGGCGATGGTGCCGACGCCGCCGGCCAGCGACGTCCCGCCGATCACGGCGGCCGCGATGGTGTAGAGCTCGTCGAGTTCGCCCTGGGCATTGGTGGCGGCGTTGAGGCGGGCGGTGGAGATCGCCGCGGCGACGGCGCAGAGCATGCCCATCAGCGCGAAGATGCGCACCGTCACCCAGCGGGTCTTGATGCCGGCAAGCTCGGCAGCCTCCGGATTGCCGCCGATGGCGAAGACATAGCGGCCGAAGCGCAACCGGGTGGCGATGAAGGTCATGACGATGCCGGCGCCGATGGCGATCAGTACCGGGATGGCGATGCCGTGGGCGATCTGCAGGCCGCCGTCCGGCCAGGCGATATTGTTGGCCTCGGCGTAGCGGCGGGCGATCGCCACCGGCCAGTAGTAGCTGTTGGCGACGAGCACGAAGCCCAGCACCGTGGCGCAGCCGATGCCGCCGATGACATATTCCGCCCAGACCGGCTTGCGCGGGAAGGAGAAGCGCATGCGCTGGCGGCGGGCGTTGATGATGGCGGCGATGATGGCAAGGCAGGCGACGAGGCCGACGATCCAGCTCCAGGTGGCGCCGATCGAGCCCGTGGTGCCGCCGCCCATCAGGCGGAAGGTCGGATCCATGGGCGCAACCGTCTGGCCGCTCGTCACGAACCAGGTGGCGCCGCGCCAGATGAGGAGGCCGCCGAGCGTCACGATGAAGGAGGGCACGCCGAGGAAGGCAATGACGAGGCCGTGCAATGCGCCGACCATGGCGCCGACGACAAGACCGCCGGCAAGCGCCAGCGCCCAGATCGCCGGATGGCCGAAACCGAGCCATTCGGGAAGGATCTGCGCCTGCATCACCCCCATCAGCATGCCGGTGAACCCGAGGATGGATCCCACCGACAGGTCGATGTTGCGGGTGACGATCACCAGCACCATGCCTGTCGCCATGACGGCGACGGAGGAGGTCTGGACGGTCAGGTTCCAGAGGTTGCGGGGCGTCAGGAACAGCCCGTCGGTCAGTATGTTGAAGCCGATCCAGATGATCAGCAGGGCGCCGATCATGCCGAGGAGGCGCGTATCGACTTCCGTGGCGCGGAAGAAACGCGTCACGGGATTGGTATCCGCCTTGCGCGGAGTGCTGGTTGTCGTGGTCTGCATTGTATCGGCCATTCCCGCCGTTCCCACCTCTTGGGGCGCGATTGAAGATCGGTCACCGTGGGGGTGATCGCCGCGCCGGCTTCGGCCATCCGCCGCAGCGGAGTGAGCCCTGCCTCTTCACGATGGACCGACGCTGCTGCATTTGCAAAGCAGCGTCGGCACCTCAGGCTGTCGTGTCTTGCTTAGTTGCAAGCCTCGACAGAACCGGACTGGACGCCCTGGCAGGCCTCTTCCTTGCTGATCCAGCCGGCGTCGATGACCACGCCAAGGTTGTCCTTGGTGATGGGCAGCGGGGCCAGGAAGACGGACTTCATCTCGGCGCCCTTCGGGCCGCCGCTGAAGGTCTGCATGTTGGGGATCTCGTCCATGGTCTTGCCGCCGGCAAGGGCGAGGGCGATTTCGGCAGCATTCTTGCCGAGTTCGCGGCTGTCCTTCCAGACGGAAACCGTCTGCGTGCCGCGGGCAACGCGGTTCAGCGCTGCCTTGTCGGCATCCTGGCCGGAGACCGGTACGGAACCGGCGAGGCCCTGGGCGTCGAGAGCAGCGATGGCGCCGCCGGCGGTGCCGTCATTGGAGGCAACCACGGCATCGACGTCGTTGTTGTTGGCCGTCAGGAACTGCTCCATGTTGCGCTGAGCATTTTCCGGCTTCCAGCCGTCGGTATAGGCTTCACCGACGTTCTTGATCTTGCCGGCGTCCATGGCTTCCTTCAGCACTTCGATCTGACCGGAAAACAGGAAGTCCGCGTTCGGATCGGACGAGGAGCCCTTGATGAAGACATAGTTGCCTTCCGGCGCGACCTTCAGCACTTCGGCAGCCTGCATGCGGCCGACTTCCTTGTTGTCGAAGGTGATGTAGAAGGCTTCCGGGTTCTCGATCAGGCGATCGTAGCCGACGACGGGAATGCCTTCAGCCGTTGCCTTCTCGATGGCCGGGCCGATGGCGTCCGAATCCTGGGCCAGAACGATCAGGGCGTTGGCACCCTGCGAAATCAGCGATTCGACGTCCGTCAGCTGCTTCGCGGCAGACGACTGTGCATCGGCGGAAATGTACTTTGCGCCGGCGGCTTCGAGCGCCGACTTGATGGCGGCCTCGTCCGTCTTCCAGCGCTCTTCCTGGAAGTTCGACCAGGAAACGCCGACGACGAGTTCCTGCGCCAAGGCAGCCGTCTGCATGGAAACGATGACGGCTGCGCCAGCCATCAGCTTGATGATAGACTTCATGATGTCCTCCCGAGTGACGGCGGATGGCCAAAGCCTCCGTGCTCTCCCCCCCGCCAGATTTGCTGCCCCCAAAAGCCCGAAGGCTTTTTTCTCGACAGTCGAGAAATTAGATGTCAGAGATTTTTGACAGAGTCAATCAGGCTGTTTGAGCATCCTTCGCAGCTGGACTATGAAGGAAAGACTCACGGGAGGAACGGGCAGACAATGCTGGCCAAGTCGAGCACGGAGCTGGTCCGGCAGCAAAACAGCTCGCTCGTTCTGACGGCGCTGCGGCGCCATGGGCCGCTGTCGCACACGCAGCTTTCGGAGGCGACACGGCTGTCCTCGGCGACCGTGTCCGCGATCACCGCCGACCTCGAGCGCCATGCGGTCATCGGCAAGAACGAACAGCAGGCGGCGACCGGCCGCGGGCGGCCGCGCGTGCTGTTCAGCCAGCGCCGCGACTGCGGCTACCTGATCATCGTCATCGTCTCGTCCGATTCCATCCAGTACTCGCTGGTGGACTATGCCGGCACGCTGCTCGACCGGTTTTCGGAGGAACGCCGCGAGGACGGGGCACAGGCCTTCATGGGGCGGATGTCGGCCGGGCTCGAGCGGGTGGTCGCGCGGTCCGGCATCGGCAAGGACCAGGTGCTGCTCGTCTCCTTCAGCAGCAAGGGGCTGGTCAGCCCGACCGAGCCGAAGCTCGTCTGGTCGCCGATGCTGGGCACGGAGCCCGTCGATGTCCGGACCGTTCTGGGGGAGGGGTGGCGCGCCAGGGCGATCCTCAACAACGAGACGCTGCTGGTCGCGCAGGCCCTGCAGCAGCGGCAGCCGCAGGCGGTGCCGGCGCTTGCGGCCGTATCGCTCGGCCACAGCATCGGGCTCGGCATCGCCAAGGCAAGGCCGGGCAGCGAGCCGGAGATCTCGGCGCCGAACTTCGGACACATGCTGCATATTCCGGGCGGTGCGCTCTGTCGCTGCGGCGCGCGCGGCTGCATCGAGGCCTATGCCGGCTTCTATGCGGTGCTGCGGACGGCCTTCGAGGTGCCGCTCGATACGATTCCCGCCAAGATCGTGCCGCTGCCGGAGGTGGACAAGATCGCCGCCCAGGCCCGTCAGGGCCAGCGCATGGCCGGCTTTGCCTTCCGGCAAGCGGGTGTCGCGCTTGGCAACGGCCTGTCGCGGCTGCTCAGCCTGCATGGCCACATGCCCGTCTTCATCACGGGACCGGGCATGCGCTACTACGACCTGCTCGCCCGAGGGGTGGAGGAGGGGCTGGCGCAGACGCATGTGGTGCGGCTGTCGGGCATGCCGCGGCTCGAGGTCGTGGCGGACGAGCCCACGCTCGTCTTCGAAGGCCACCTTGGGCTTGCATTTTCGATCGTCGACCAGGATATCATCGCCCAGCGTGCGCCAGTCCAGGCGGCGGCGGGAGAATAGCAGCATGATCGACATCGACCACCCCATGTACAAGCCGCTCTGGGCGCGACTGCTGATCGTCGGCGTCTGCTTCGCCTGGGCCGGCTTCGAGTTCTACAACGGCGCGGCCTTCTGGGGCATGCTGGTCGGGGCGATGGGGGTCTATGCCGGCTACAAGCTGTTCTACGAATTCGGGCGCAAGCGTCCGGCTCCCCCAGCGGCTCCGGTGGAACCGGACGGTCAGGACGATCGCCAGTAGAGATCCTTGATCGCCCGGTCGATGAGCAGGTTTGCCGTCATCATCCGCAGCGTGGCATTGTCGCGGAAGGCGGCGGCGATTGTATCGGGATGATTGTCCTTGGCAAACCGGCGCCGCTTTTCCGCCAGCGTCTCGGCGCTGTCTTCCGGACCGATCGCCAGATCCTCGGCGATCTCCGCCTCGGTGAGCCGGAGGAGGTGCGCGGGAATAACCGGTTCTTCCGGAGGTTCGGGCACTGGTGCCGGAGCGTCTGCCACCGCTGTCGCCGCAGGCCCCGAAGGGGCGCTGTCGGCCTGGACGTCGAAATAGGCGCCTGCCGCGCTCGCCGGACTACCGGTGGCCGTCTCCACCACGAAACTCGTGTTGAGGCCGGACACGCGAAAGGCCTGCGGATCGGCCTCCGCCTTTGCCGCGTCCTCTTCGTTCAGCCGGGTCAGAACCGACTGGAATACCGATTGCCCGAACAGCATGCCTCTACCTCTCGGGTGCAGATGATCACCCCAAGGTGGCGCCGGGCTTGCGGTGCACGCGCAATGCACTTCCGCCAGCCAAGCTTTTCACTCACGAGTTCTCGCAGGCGCGGTTTTTACTTTTCGCAAAGGATCGCCGCTAGGGTCACGATCCCCGCCAACGACATGGAATCCGTGCTGCCATGAGTGAACTCCAGAACCGCGCCGTCGAACTGTTGAACCAGCAGTCCGGTTCTCCTCCAATGACGGATGCGGCCCTGCGCCATCACTTGCTGACCGTCTCGCTGGGGCTCTATCGGGCCATGGGCGGTTCCGAGCCGCATGCCCGGGATCTCCTCCAGCAGAGCTTTGCCATGCCGCCCGCCGATGTGCCGACGTCCGTGGGCGATCTGATGATGGCTGTGGCCGGGCTCAGCCACCTGCAGGACATCGACATGGTGCAGGCAGCCTACAATACGCTCGACCGCGGCTATCTGCATCAGCCTGCGACCGCCAGCGCGGCGGAATAGGATCAAGTTTCTCCGCTGACGCCGGTCCGGCCGCCGTCAGCTCTGGCTCTGCTGCTGGCTGCCCGATTCCGCGACCGTCAGCGCGACGTTCAGGTTCTCGCCGGCGGGGCCGATGCGCATGCCCGACACGGGCGCGCCCTCGCGGTAGCTGAGGCCGGTGGCGAGCCGCACGTAGCGCTCGTCGGGGCAGACGTCGTTGGCGGCGTCGAAGCCGACCCAGCCGAGACCGGCCAGATGTACTTCTGCCCAGGCATGGGTCGCCACCTGCTCGGTGATACCCTCCATCAGCAGATAGCCCGATACATAGCGGGCCGGGATGTTCAAAAGCCGCGCGGCGCTGATGAAAATATGCGTGTGGTCCTGGCAGACGCCGCGTCCGGCCGCGAGCGCCTGCTCCGCCGTCGTCTGGTTGTCGGTGGAACCGGGCAGATAGGCAACGGCCCGGTGGATCTCGCCCATCAGCGCGTGCATGCGTGACAATTCGCTGCCCGCCGGAAGGTTCTTGATGAGCTCGCGGACCAGTTTGCCGGGCTTGGTCAGCGGCGTCTCGCGCAGGAAAAGCCACAGCGGCGCGAAACCATGGTGCGGGCCCACGACGCCCGCCTTGTCGATGGTCTCCACCTCGCCATGGGCGACGATGCGGATCCGGTGTTCGCTGCCTTCCACCGAGACCAGTTCGACCCGGTTGCCGTGGTGGTCGGCATAGCCCGTCTCGACGGTGGCGCCGTCGACCTCGATCGTCCAGTTGAGGACCTTCTGCGTCGGCCCATCGACGGGCGTCAGCCGCAGCCGCTGCAGGATGTAGGAGACCGGCTGATCGTAGAGATACTCGGTCGTGTGGGTGATGGTCAGCCTCATGGGCATTCGTCCTACTCGTTGAAGCGATAGCCCTGGGAGATTTCCATGCTGAGACGGTTGTTGCGGCTGATGAACTCCTCCAGGAATTCATGCAGCCCGGTATCCATGATGTCGCCGATCGAGCCGTTCGTCAGCATTGCGTTGATCCTCTCGGCGGTATCGATTGCCGCCGGGCGCATTTCGTATTCCCGCTCGAGGTAGTGGAGGTTGCTGACGATCTTGCCGTAGCTGTAGGCCAGCGACCGCGGCATGCGACCGTTGAGGATGAGGAAGTCGGCGATGTTGGAGGGGCGGTATTCGCCGTCGTAGACCCAGCTGTAGGAACGGTGGGCTGAGACGGAGCGCAGGATCGATTCCCACTGCATGTTGTCCAGCGACGAGCCCACCTGGCTGACGGCGGGCAGCAGGACGTAATATTTCACGTCCAGGATGCGGCTGGTGTTGTCGGCGCGCTCGATGAAGGTGCCGATGCGCGAGAAGTTGTAGATGTCGTTTCGCAGCATCGAGCCGTGGAAGGCGCCGCGAATGAGGCCGCAGCGATGTTTGACCACGTCGATCAGCTCCGGCAGGTCGGCGGGCTTGACCCGTTTCGTCAGCCGGGTCGTCAGGTCGATCCAGCATTCGTTGGTCGCTTCCCAGGTCTCGCGGGTCAGCGCCGTGCGCACCATGCGGGCGTTGTTGCGCCCCGATTCGAAGCAGGACATCACGCTCGAGGGGTTGTGCTGGTCGCGCAGCAGGTAGTCGATCGCATCGGCCGACGTCACCTTGTCGTGCACTTCCGCATAGCTCTTGCGGGCACCGGCGCTTTGCAGCACGCCCTCCCAGTCGTCGTCGCCGCTGTCGGGGCGGGTGAGGGAGACGCGCATGCCGGCGTCCACCAGGCGGGCGATGTTTTCGGCGCGCTCGATGTAACGGAACATCCAGTAGAGGCCGTTGGCGGTTCTTCCAAGGAGCATCGGTTTAGTCCTCCAGAACCCAGGTGTCCTTGGTGCCGCCGCCCTGGCTGGAGTTAACCACCAGCGAGCCCTGCTTCAGCGCCACGCGTGTCAATCCGCCGGGAATAATCTTCACCTTGTCGGACACCAGCACATAGGGACGCAGATCGACATGGCGAGGGGCGATGCCCTTATTGACGAAGATCGGCACCGTGGAGAGCGACAGCGTCGGCTGGGCGATGTAGTTCGACGGCCGCGCCTTCAGCTTCTCGGCAAACAGCGTGCGTTCCTTCTTGGTGGCGGCCGGGCCGACGAGCATGCCGTAGCCGCCGGAGCCGTGGACTTCCTTGACGACCAGTTCGTGCAGGTGCTCCAGCACATAGGCAAGGCTCGTCGGCTCGGAGCAGCGCCAGGTCGGGACGTTCTCGAGCATGGCCTTGCGGCCGGTGTAGAACTCGATGATTTCCGGCATGTAGGAGTAGATCGCCTTGTCGTCGGCGATGCCGGTTCCGGGCGCATTGGCAATGGTGATCTTGCCGGCGCGGTAGACGTCCATGATGCCCGGAACACCGAGCGTGGAGTCCGCCCGGAAGGTCATCGGGTCCAGGTAATCGTCATCGACGCGGCGGTAGAGCACGTCGATCGCCTCGTAGCCGCGGGTTGTGCGCATCTTCACCCGGCCGTCGATGACCCGGAGGTCGGATCCTTCGACCAGTTCGACACCCATGGTGTCGGCCAGGAAGGCGTGCTCGAAGTAGGCGGAGTTGTAGATCCCCGGCGTCAGGACCGCGACGCGCGGCTTGCCCTGGCAGCCGGGAGGCGCCATGGCGGCCAGCGACTGGCGCAGCAGGTAGGGGTAATCCTCGACGCGGCGAACCTTGTTCTGCGTGAACAGCTCCGGGAACATCTGCATCATCGTCTCGCGGTTCTCCAGCATGTAGCTGACCCCGGACGGCGTGCGGGCATTGTCTTCCAGCACGTAGAACTCGTTCTCGCCGGTCCTGACGATGTCGGTGCCGACGATATGGGTGTAGACGCCGCCGGGAGGCCGGAAACCGATCATCTCGGGAAGAAAGGCGTCGTTTCTTTCGATCAGCTCGCGCGGGATGCGGCCAGCCTTGATGATCTCCTGCTTGTGGTAGATGTCCTCGAGAAAGGCGTTGAGCGCCAGCACCCGCTGTTCGATCCCGGCCGCAAGCCGGCGCCACTCGGATGCGGAGATGATGCGCGGGATGATGTCGAAGGGGATCAGTTTTTCCGAGGAATCCGCATGGCCGTAGACGGCGAAGGTGATGCCCGTCCTGCGGAAGATCGTCTCCGCGTCCCGGGTTTTCTGGATGAGGTGAGCCGGATCCTGGCTCGCGTGCCATGCGTGGTAATTCTGGTAGGGCGGTCGCGGACGGTTGTCCGCAGTCAACATTTCATCGAATGCCAATGGCGCGTTCCCCTTTTTGCAGCCATTTGAATACAGACCCTGTGGTAATGCAAGAAGCATGCTAGATGCCGATGGCTGGCCGAGGAGATCGGGGCTGCGTGACGTGCAGTCAGATCATCCCCGCGGGTGCCGTCGAAACTGCCCCTTTTTGAAACAGAAGGCCTATGCGCTGGGCGTTTCAGCACCGTTTCCGGTGCGGGAGGCGACGGCGGTTCGGCGAGCGTCAGCCGTGCTGATGCAACCTGTAAGTTTTTCTGCTTTGACCGATGGCGGATGGCTGTCTAGGAAGCAGATGCCTTTTTCCCGCTCGCCGGAACCCCCTGATGCTGTATCGATTGGCTCCGGCCGTATTCGTCCTTCTCTGGTCCACCGGCTGGCTCGTGGCGAAATTCGCGGTGGCGCACGCCGATCCGCTGACCTTCATGGCTGCGCGGCATGCGCTGGCGGCCATTGCCTTCACGACGCTCTGCCTCGCCGCGGGTGCGACCTGGCCGCGGTCGAAGCGGGCGATCGGCCACGCTCTGGTCTCGGGCATCTTCCTGCACGGGCTCTATCTTGCCGGCGTCTGGTGGGCGATCGGGCAGGGCGTGCCGGCGGGGCTGTCGGGCATCATCGCAGGGCTGCAGCCGCTTCTGACGGCGCTGGCCGCCCCCTTCCTGATCGGCGAGCGCCTGCGTCCGCTGCAGAAGGTCGGCATCGTGATCGGCTTTGCCGGCATCCTGATCGCCATCTCGCCGCAGCTTCTCGACACGCTGGAGCAGGGGCTCGTGGGGCTCGGCCTGCCGATCATGGTCAATCTGGTGGCGATGTTTTCCGTCACCTACGGCACGCTCTACCAGAAGCGCCACCTGCAGCAGGGCGATCTGCTCTCGATCGCGGTGCTGCAGTTCGTCGGCGCCTTCATCGTTACCGTGCCGCTGGCGCTGATCTTCGAGGACCTGCGCTTCGACTGGACGGGCGAGGCGATCTTCGCCATGGCCTGGTCGGTGTTCGGGATCTCGATGGGCGCCGTCGGCCTGCTGCTCTACCTGATCCGGCGCGGCCAGGTCTCGCGGGCCGCCTCGCTCATCTACCTGATGCCGCCGGTGGTCGCCATCGAGGCGTTCTTCCTGTTCGGCGAGCCGCTGACCCTGCCGATGATCGTCGGCACGGCCATCGTCGTCGCCGGCGTCTACATGGTGAACCGGACCGGCAGTTCCCGGCCTCCTGGCCCTTTGGCGACGTGATCAATGAGAAGAATTCCTTTCGGAATGAGTTGGATAGGCTTTGAAATAAAAAGTTCCCGGCTGTCGGCGCCTGCAGGCTTGTAACCATCCGCCATTGAGTTAGGGTCTGGCGAACCGTTCGGTTCGATCAACTCGGCGCACGTCTTTTGACGCGTCACCGACCTTTTCTCGATGGGGGAGGTCTTTCTATGGAAAGCCACTGTCTGAAGCGCCCGACCCGGCGCCAATTCCTTTCTTCAGTTGCATTTGCAGCCCTGGCCGGCAGCGCCGGAGGTGCCGTCGCCCGCAGCATCTCGGGCGAACCGCCCTGGCAGTCGGGGGCAGCCGATCCGCCCATTCAGGTGCGACCCGGGGGGTGGATGTTCTTCACCGCAGACGAGGTTTCGACCATGGAGGCCGTGGTGGACCGACTGATCCCGGCCGACGAGCTCTCGATCGGCGGCAGGGAGGCCGGTTGCGTCCTCTATCTCGACCGGCAGTTGGCCGGCTCCTACGGGGCGTCCGCGCGCCTCTATACCGCCGGGCCTTTCCTGCCCGGTCTGCCGACCCAGGGCTATCAGAACGCCGAGACGCCGGATCAGCGCTACCGCCTCGGGATCGCCTCCCTCAATGCCTGGACCCGCGACAACAAGGACGGCAAGCGTTTCGCCGAGCTGTCTGGCGACGACCAGGATGCCGTGCTGAAGGATCTGGAGGCCGGCAAGATCGAGCTCCCCAACAAGGTGAATGCCAAGGCGTTCTTCAACCTGATGCTGAGCGGTGCCATGGAGGGCTTCTTCGCCGATCCGATCTATGGCGGCAACAAGGACATGGCCTCGTGGAGGATGCTGGGCTTTCCCGGCGCCCGTTACGACTACCGCGACCATGTCTCCAAACACAATCAACCCTATCCTCTGCCGCCGGTCTCCATCGCCGGTTCGACGGAATGGATGAGCAGGTAGGATTTCAGCCATGACAACAATTCTGCCCCGCAAGGACGTCGTCATCGTCGGCCTCGGCTGGACCGGTTCCATTCTGGCTCACGAACTGACCGATGAAGGCCTGGACGTGGTGGCCATCGAGCGCGGACCCTGGCGCGATACGGCCACCGACTTCAACATCGGCTATGTGCAGGACGAACTCCGCTACGCGATCCGCAAGGACCTGTTCCTGCAGCCGGTCACGGAAGCGATGACGATGCGCAACAACACGTCGCAGACGGCGCTGCCGATGCGCGACTACGGCTCGTTTCTGCTGGGCAATGGCGTCGGCGGCGCCGGCGTGCACTGGAACGGGCATACCTGGCGCTTCTGGGACACCGATTTCCAGATCGCCGATCACCTGACCCGGCGCTACGGCGCCGAAAAGTTCGCCGAACTGCAGTTGCAGAACTGGGGTGTCACCGGCGCCGAACTCGAGAACGCCTACGATCGCTTCGAATACCTCTGCGGCATCTCGGGCAAGGCGGGCAACGTCAACGGCGAGATCCGCGAGGGCGGCAATCCTTTCGAGGATCCTCGCGCGCGCGACTATCCTCTGCCGCCGATGCAGATGACCTATGCGCCCACGCTGTTTGCCGAAGCGGCCCGCGCTCTCGGCTATCACCCGTTTCCGACGCCGGCGGCCAACATGTCGGAGGATTACATCAACCCGCTGGGGATCGCCATGGGCCAATGCACCATGTGCGGCTTCTGCGAACGCTTCGGCTGCGCCAACTATTCGAAGTCGAGCGCCCAGACGACCGTGCTCCCGGTGCTGATGAAGAAGAAGAACTTCGAGCTGCGCACCCATTCGGAGGTTCTTCATGTCGATCTCGATGCGTCCAGGACCCACGCCCGCGGCGTCACCTATGTCGACACCTCCGGCGAGGAATTCTTCCAGCCCGCAGACATGGTGCTGTTGTGCGCCTACGGCCTGCACAACGTCCGGCTGATGATGCTGTCGGGAATCGGTGAAGCCTACGATCCCAACACCGGCGAGGGGACCGTCGGTCGCAACTACTGCTACCAGACCAATTCCGGTGCGCAGGTGTTCTTCGACGACAAGAACTTCAATCCCTTCGTTGCCGCCGGCGCGCTCGGCCAGACGATGGATGATTTCAACGGCGACGCCTTCGACCACGGCGGCCTCGACTTCGTCGGCGGCGCGGGCATCAACTGCATCCCGACCAATGGCCGTCCGATCCAGACACGGCCGACGCCGCCGGGCACGCCGCGCTGGGGCAAGGACTGGAAGCAGGCGACGGTGGATTCCTACAAGAGCACGCTCTCCTTCTCCGCCCAGGGCTCCAGTTACCCGACCCGCGGCAATTATCTCGACCTCGACCCGACCTACAAGGACCGCTTCGGCCGGCCGCTGCTGCGGGTGACCTTCGACTTCCCGGACAATGACATCCGCATGGCGAGTTGGGTCGCGGGCAAGATGGAGGGCATCGCCAAGGAGCTCGGGGGGCGCCAGTACACGGTCTCACCCCGCAAGAAGGGCTGGGACTCGGTGCCTTACCAGAGCACCCACAACACGGGCGGCGCGACCATGGGAACGGATCCGCGCACCAGCGCCGTCAACAAGTACCTGCAGAGCTGGGACGTCCCGAACGTCTTCGTCGTCGGTGCCTCGGCCTTCGCCCACAATGCCGGCAAGAACCCGACCGGCACGGTCGGCGCGCTTGCCTATCATGCGGCCGACGCGATCCGTCAGCAGTATCTCCGCAACCCCGGTCAATCCCTGGTGTCGGCATGAGGACGATCGCTCTTTCTCTGTCCCTCGCCGTTTCGGCGCTGGTATCGTCCTCCGTCCTGGCGCAGGCCCCCGACGACGATGCGAAGATCATCCGCGGACGCTATCAGGCGGTCCTCGCCGACTGTGCCGCCTGTCACACCAAGCCGGGCGGCGCGTCCCTTGCGGGCGGCGCGCCTCTCCAGACGCCCTTCGGAGAACTCGTACCTCCCAACATCACCCCCGACGAGGAGACCGGCATCGGCAGCTGGACGGCGGCGGATTTCCGCCGGGCGATGAAGGAGGGCATCGGCCACGATGGCAAGCGCCTCTATCCGGCCATGCCCTATCCCGCCTACACGAAGATGAGCGATCAGGACATCGACGCCCTGTGGTCCTACATCCGGACGGTGGAGCCCGTCCACAATCCGGTCGAGGCCAACCAGTTGCCGTTCCCGTTCAACATCCGTCTCGTGATGCTGGGCTGGAACATGGTGAACTTCGAACCGGGCGACTTCCGGCCGGATCCGAACCGGTCGGAGGAGTGGAACCGCGGCGCCTATATCGTCCAGGCGGCGGGGCACTGCGGAACCTGCCATTCGCCCAAGTCCCTGCTCGGCGCCGACAAGGGGGACGAGGCCCTGCAGGGAGCATCGCTGCAGGGATGGTATGCCCCCAACATCACCGGCAACAGCTATCTTGGTATAGGCAGCTGGAGCGAGGATGAAATCGTCGCGTATCTGAAGACCGGGCAGAATGCTCATTCCATCGCTTCGGGCCCGATGCGGGAAGCCGTGCAGGAATCGACCTCGCGGATGAACGACGCCGACCTCAAGGCGATCGCGGTCTATCTGAAGAGCACCGAGGGCGGTGAGACGCAGAAGCCGCAGCCGATTGCCGCCGAGGATCCGCACATGCGGGCAGGCGCTATGATCTACCACGACACCTGCTCGGCCTGCCATCGCGCCGACGGCACGGGGGGCAGGCAGCTCTTCCCGGCACTGGCGGGAAGCCCGCTCGTGCAGCAGCCGAGTGCCGAGACGCTGACGCATGTCGTCCTTAACGGCTCGCAGGGGGCAGCCACGCCGGAGGCAAGGACGACGCCGGCCATGCCCTCGTTTGCCTGGCGCCTCGACGACCAGCAGGTCGCAGACGTTTTGACCTATATCCGCAACAGCTGGGGCAATGCGGCCCCGCCGGTGACGGCGGATGACGTCAAGGCGCAGCGATAGGCGTCAACGCCGTCTCGACATGAAGAAAGCCGCCCCGTTTCCGGGGCGGCTTTCTTGTTTTTCGAACCGATGGACCGCTTACGCGGGGCGGCGCGTGCGGCCCTGGCCGCCGCCGGTGTTCTCGCCGCCGAACTTGACGGGACCGCCGTTGGCGCTGCCCTTGGAGGCAGGACGGCCGTGGCCGCTGCGGGTGCGCTGGTTGGCGGCTTCATGGGCACCATGGGCTGCCGGAGCGGCACCCTTGCGGTGTTCCTTGCGGGCCGGACGACCTTCGGCACCGTTCGGGCCGCCGAAGGCCTTCTTGGCAGGACGGAAGTCGGAGGTCGAGGTCAGGTCGTTGTCGGCCTGGGGCGCACCTTCGCCGCGACGCTGGCCGCGGAATTCGTCGTTGCGACGGTTGTCGCGCTGCGGACGCGCACCGCGCTCCTCGGAGCCTTCAGCCTGCGAGAAGGGCTTGCGGGCCGGGCGTTCGCGACGTTCCGGACGACCTTCGCCGCCGGGACGACCGCCGCCGTTGCTACGGGCCTGGCGTGGAGCCGAAGCACCGCGCTTGTTGCCGCCGCCGCGTGCCGGACGAGCCATGCCGACCGGGCGTTCGCCCGATGCGGTGGTGATCTCGATGTTCATCAGCCGCTCGATGTCACGCAGCAGACCGGCTTCGTCGGGTGCGCAGAAGGCGATGGCGATGCCGTCCTTACCTGCACGCGCCGTGCGTCCGATGCGGTGGACATAGGCATCCGGCACTTCCGGAAGGTCGTAGTTGAAGACGTGGGTGACGCCCGGGATGTCGATGCCGCGGGCCGCGACGTCGGTGGCCACCAGCACGCGGATCTCGCCGTCGCGGAAGGCCTTCAGAGCCCGTTCGCGCTGGCCCTGGCTCTTGTTGCCGTGGATGGAGGCAACCTTGAACTCGACCTGCTCGAGGTGCTTGGAGAGCTTTTCGGCGCTGTGCTTGGTGCGCAGGAAGACCATGGCGCGGCCGTCCGGGTTCTCCGTCAGGGACTTCTTCAGGAGATCCGTCTTGTCGTTCTTGCCGTTCACGAAGTGGACGAACTGCTCGACCTTGTCGGCAGCCTTGCCCGGAGGCGTCACGGACACCTGGACCGGATCCTTCAGGAAGTCGGAGGCCAGATCGGCGATTGCCTTCGGCATGGTGGCCGAGAACAGCAGCGTCTGGCGCTTGGCCGGAACCATCTTGGAGATCTTGCGCAGGTCGTGGATGAAGCCGAGATCGAGCATCTGGTCGGCTTCGTCGAGCACCAGGTAGCGCACCGTTGTCAGGCCGATGGCGCGGCGCGAGATCAGGTCGAGCAGGCGGCCGGGCGTTGCGACGAGAATGTCGGTGCCCTTTTCAAGCTGCTGCTGCTGCTTGTTGATCGAGGCGCCGCCGACGACAGCGTTGATCTTCAGGGGCGTATTGCGGATGTAGCTCTTCAGGCTGACGGCGATCTGGTTGACCAGCTCGCGGGTCGGAGCCAGGATCAGCGCACGGGTGGTGCGGTTGTCAGGACGCTTCTGGTCCTTGGAAAGCATTTCGATCAGCGGCAGGCCGAAGGCGGCTGTCTTGCCGGTGCCGGTCTGTGCCAGGCCGACCATGTCGCGGCCCTGGAGAAGCTGGGGAATGGACTTTTCCTGGATCGGGGTCGGGGTGTCGTAGCCGAGGGCGGAAAGCGCGTCTACGAGCTGCTTGGACAGGCCAAGCTCTTGGAAATTCGTCAAGTCGAATACCTTTTCGGGGCGCCAAAAGCGCGCAACCGGCTACAGCACCATGCTGTCCGGCTTGCCCTTGGCGTCAAGAACCCCGCGTGAAGTGGGAACTTGTGTGTTGGAAATTGCTCTCCAGCGCGTAAACCCTCGGGAAATGAGGGCGATCTATCTGTGCGCCTTGTTCCTTCTTCGCGACTATCGTGTCACAGGGCCAACTCACGCGGCGGCCGGAAGGTGAAAGCTGTGCTTCATTTGGTGGAAGGACAGCT
The DNA here is from genome assembly GCA_000722615.1 of Pseudorhizobium pelagicum. GTDB lineage: Bacteria > Pseudomonadota > Alphaproteobacteria > Rhizobiales > Rhizobiaceae > Neorhizobium > Neorhizobium pelagicum. The sequence continues at coordinate 38,491 of JOKI01000002.1, forward strand.
CAAAGTCAAGTGACGTTTTTGCGGCTGTAATGCGAAAGCCCGCCCCCAGGCCTGGAGGCGGGCTTCGATTTGTCCAATGGATTCCGCTTAGTAGCAGACACGGGCGCGATAGGCTTCGCCCCACTCGTTCTCAACCCATTCGAAATGGCACCGCGGCGCGGGCCGGTAATAGGTGCGGCGATAGACCGGCGGCGGCGGCGCATAGTCGTATTCGGGCTCCACATAGACCCGGCGCGGCTGCGAGGCGATGGCTCCGCCGATGATGCCGCCGGCAAGCCCTGCCGCAACGCCGGCCCAGACGTCGTCGTGACGATCGCGAGCCTGCGCGTTCGGAACCGCAAGAGCCCCCATCGCCGTCAACGCCATCATGCCCGCAGTCACAGTCTTCTTAAGTGTTCGCATGATCCTCATCCTTTCCCTCTCCAGGGTATGGGGAAGAGTGTCGCCATCAATCCCGGCGGATTGAAGGACGTGCAGAAGCTCCAGTCTGAACGGCTGTTCAGCCAGATGCGGCCTGCGGTTGAAGAAGCGCTCGATCACCATTCGAAAAGCGCGAATTGCGGCGCGATTGTGGCCTGAACCTGGCGAATCCCGGGCGGCATCGAAAGTGCAGAAGTCAGGGTCAGGCGGGGTAAAACTGACAAATGTAAGCTTTCGGGACGGCTGAACGCGCTTTGCAAGGAATCGTTAACGCTCGCTATGGTGTTATCTCCGAATCGGAGCACAACAGAAACGCTGTGGGACGCCGCTGTCCAAGCGGCTGGAGCGGAAGACGGTGGGTATGCAGGGCCAACTCCTGACAACGGCTTGCGCGCGGATCGGGGATCTGCGCGAACCTGCGTTCATCAAGGACAGCACCCTCAACTACGTTGCTGTCAACGACGCCTATGCGGCGCTGTTTGGCGGTGTGCCGGCGGATTTCGTCGGCCAGTCCACCCGCGATCTTCTTCAGACAGAGCATGACGGTGACCGCCGGGAGAAGGAATGCCGCGCGCTGATCTTCGGCAGCGAGGAAACGGCACGCGTTCTCGACGAGTCCGGCACGCCGGCCTTCGAGATCGCCATCGAGCGCTTCGTCACGGAAGACGACCGGACATTTCTGTTCGGGCGCTTCGTGCCGGTGGAGGAGGCCCGCGAGGTGCCGCGGCATGTTGTAACGGACGGGGGAGGGAAGACCATGCGCGAGGACGCCGACGGCAGCTACCAGGACCTGCAGCTCGAGAACGCTCTCGACCTCCTGGATGTCGGCATCGGCATCTACGATGAAGACAATAGGCTCATCTACTACAATGCTCAGCTGGATGAATTCTACGATACCTTCGGCGTGTCGCTTCGGCACGGCATCCGCTACGAGCAACTCGTTCAGGAGATCTACGAAAGGCGCGTCAAGAACAATCCCAGCCTGCAGGGGCGGGAGCCGCCGGAACGGGTGGCCTGGATTCAGGAACGCGTAAAGTCCTTCGGGCTTGCCTATTCGGAAACGGTCGAGCAGCTGAAGGACGGGCGCTGGCTGAAGAGCGTCAACAAGCGGCTGGACAATGGTCTCGTCATCGCGTTGCGCTCCGACGTCACCGACTTCAAGGAGCAGGAGCATGACCTGCGCAAGAACATCGGCGAGGCCGAGCTCCTGCGCGCGGTGCTGGAGGACCTGCCGGTCGCCGTCTTCATGCGTGACAGCGAGCAAAGGCTCGAATTCGTCAACGCCGCCTACGAGGAGATGTTCGGCGACAAGCGCGCCAACATCCTCGGCAAGACCGATGCGGAAATGTTCCCCTGGAAGGCGGAGCGCAGCCAGAGCGAAAACGACCGGATCCTCGACGATGGCGAGGCGATGGAGAAGGCCGAGGACAAGACCTTTCCGGACGGCCGCACGATTCCCGTTCTCACCCGGCAGATGCGCGTCCTCGATGCCGAGGGCGAGCCGCATCTCGTCGGCTCGATCACCGACATCACGCCCTATAAGCAGGCCATGGAGCATGCCGAAAAGCTGCGCCAGGACATGCAGACCATCCTCGGCGGCGTTCCGGTGGGCATCGGCATTCTCGACCGCGACTTCACCTTCGAATACGCCAACCCGGCCTTCTACGGCTTCTGGGATGCCGGCGAGCAGTTCGAGCTGATCGGTCGACCCTACCGCGATTTCCTGAAGGTCAATTTCGACAACGGCATCTACAGCGATACCGGCAAGAGCTTCGAGGAGATCTACAGCAAGCGGATCGCCGACCTGACCCAGGAGGGCGATCAGTCGCCGATCGAGGTCCGCAGCGCGCAGGGGCGGGTGATCCTGATCTCCGGCACCCGCCTGACGGGCGAAAAGCTGCTGCTCAGCTACACCGACATCACCGCAATCCGCAAACGCGACGAGGAGGTGCGGGCCGCCCAGCAGGCGCTCGACCGCCAAGGCGCGCTGATGCGCGACGCCACCAGTGCCATGTCGCAAGGTTTGCTCATCCTGCACGACGGGATGATCGTCTTTTCCAACAACGCCCTGCCGGCGATGCTGGAGATCCCGGAGGCGCTCGGAAGCCCCGGCGCCCTGTGGCGCGAGGTCTTCCGCTTCTGCGTCAAGCGCGGCGATCTGGGGCCTGCGGACGACGCGATGGAAACGCTCCGCGCCTGGGAGGAAAACGTCAGCCAGGGCGAGTCCGTCGAGATGACCTTCAAGGTCGACGGTCGCAAATGGATCCACGTCGAGGCCAATCTCAGCGGCAATGATCACTGGCTTGCCGTCTTCACCGACGTCACCGACATCAAGGAGCGCGAGGCGGAGCTGACGCGCCTGGTGCAGCGCGCCGAGGCGGCGGACAAGGCGAAGTCGGAATTCCTCGCCAACATGAGCCACGAGATCCGCACGCCCATGAACGGCGTGCTCGGCATGGCGGAACTGCTGGCCAAGTCCAGCCTCGATACCCGCCAGAAGACCTTCATCGACATCATCGTCAAGTCGGGCAATGCGCTGCTGACGATCATCAACGACATCCTCGACTTCTCCAAGATCGACGCCGGCCAGATGAAGCTCAGGAAGGCGCCCTTCGATCCCGTCGAGGCGATCGAGGACGTGGCGACGCTGCTGTCGTCTTCGGCCGCGGAGAAGGACATCGAGCTGATTGTCCGCGGCGATGCCTCGGTCAAGGAGACGGTGCTCGGCGACGCCGGACGCTTCCGCCAGATCATCACCAATCTCGTCGGCAATGCGGTCAAGTTCACCGAGAAGGGCCATGTCTTCATCGACCTGCATTCGGAGGCGATCGCCCAGGGGGAAATGATGCTTTCGGTGCGGATCGAGGACACGGGTCTCGGCATTCCGGACGAGAAGCTGAAGTCGGTCTTCGAGAAATTCTCCCAGGTCGATACCTCCTCGACGCGGCGTCACGAGGGCACCGGTCTCGGCCTCGCCATCACCGCCGGCCTCGTCGACCTCTTCGGCGGCTACATCGAGGTCGAGAGCGAGGTCGGCAAGGGGTCGGTCTTCACCGTCAGGCTGCCCTTCCATGTGGTCAGTGAACGCACCACCAACACTGCGTTGCCGGTCAATACGGCCGGTGCGCGGGTTCTCGTCATCGACGACAATGCCGTCAACCGACGCATCCTCACCGAACAGCTGAGCATGTGGGGCTTCGACACGGTCGCCGCCGACGGAGGAGCGGAGGGGCTTGCGGTCATGGCGGAGGTCTTCCGGCTCGGCATGACCATAGACGCCCTCGTGCTCGACTATCACATGCCCGAGATGAACGGGCTCGACGTTGCCGCGCGCATTCGCAGCGACGGCCGCTTCGATGATGTCGGTATCGTCTTTCTGACGTCGATGGACATGGCGGGCGACGACAGCGCATTTGCCAAGCTCAATATCCAGGCGCATCTGATGAAGCCGGCACGCGCCAACCTTCTGCGCGCGACCGTCGTCGAGGTGGTGCGGTCGGTTCGTCTGAACCGCCGTACGGAAGCGCCGACACAGACACTTCCTGCTGCACAGATGCTTTCCCCGCGACCGGTGGCGCAGTGGACGGATGGCAGGGGGGCGACGCCGGCGGCGCGATCCGCACCGGTGATCGACGTACTGGTTGCGGAAGACAATGAGGTCAACCAGATCGTCTTCACGCAGATCCTGCAGGGCACCCCCTGGCGCTTCGAGATCGTCGAGAACGGCGCAAAGGCGGTCGACGCCTGGCAGGCCATGGCTCCTTCGCTGATCCTGATGGACGTGTCGATGCCGGTGATGAACGGGCATCAGGCGACGCAGAAGATCCGCGAGCTGGAAAAGCAGACGGGCGGCCATGTGCCGATCATCGGCGTCACCGCGCATGCGCTGGAAAGCGACAAGGAACTCTGCCTTGCCGCGGGCATGGACGACTATATGTCGAAGCCGATCAGCCCGGAGCTTCTGGAGCAGAAGATCCGGCAGTGGCTCGGGGCGACATCAGCCTCGCTCAGGTTAAACTGACGAGCGAGCGCCATGAGCGCGATCCACAACGAGCGCACGAAGCTGACTGCCAACTGGCTGAACGCCATGGCGTCAGGCGTCATCATCACCGGGGTGGTGGCCCCTTCGATCGCCGTGCTTTTTCAGTTCAGCATCGGGATAGGGTTTAGTCCGCTGCTGCTGACTGCTGCCAGCTGTGTTTGGCTTTCCTGCGGAATTGCACTACATTTGCTGGCAAGAAAAGTTCTTGGGAGGCTGCTGTGAGCTGGTTCACGATCTATGCCCTCTTCGGCATGCCGCTTGTCGCCTTGGCGATCGGAGCGGGCGTCTACTATTTTACCGCGCCCGGTCGTCGCCATCCCATGCACCCGGGCGAATAGCGGCCTTCTACTTTCTGCCGCACAGCATTTCGCGCTTGCCGGCAAAGCCGGATCGCCGCTCCACCGCAAATCCCGCCGCCTGCAGGTTGCGCCGCACGAAGCCCGCTGCCGCATAGGTGGCGAAGCTGCCGCCGGGAACGGTCCTGTCGAAGATCGCCTGCATCAGGTCCGGCGACCACATGTCTGGGTTGCGCGAGGGGGCGAAACCGTCGAGGAACCAGGCGTCGAAACCGGCGGGCTCTGCCGTCACGCCGTCCAGCGCCGGACCGACGACGACGGTGAGCCGCGTCTGCGCGTCCGCCACGATCTCCACGCGACCCTGCGGATGCGCGGGCCAGGCAGCGACCAGCGCCGTCCGCTCCGCGGCGATCTCCGGCCATTGCGACAGGGCGCGGCCGATCTCTTCGGCGGCCATCGGATAGAGTTCGAAGGAGGTGAAATGCAGGTGCGCGCCCGGTTGCCGCACGAGCTTCCACTGCCGCCAGGTCTCGCAGAAGTTCAGCCCGGTGCCGAAGCCCAGTTCGCCGATGCGGAACGTGGACGCATCGCGCCACCGCTCCGGCAGGCCGTTGCCGGCCAGGAAGACGTGGCCGCACTCGAGCCGACCGTCGTTGCGGCAATAAAAATGGTCGCCAAACTGGGGCGAGTAGGGCATATCGCCCTCGTGCCACTCGAGGCTCCCGCCATCACTCTCGGAAATATCGTTGTTCATGACCACAGCCGATAGTCCCGCCGGTCGGGCCGGTCAATCGCTTCCGTCGTCACAGGATCTCGTCATCCTCGGTGGCGGCATCATGGGGCTGTGGGCAGCGCTCAAGGCGGACCGGCTCGGCATCCCGACGCTGCTGCTGGACGCCGGGACGCTGGCAAGCGGCGCCTCCGGCGGCCTCCTCGGCGCGCTGATGGCGCATGTGCCGGATCGCTGGTCGGAGAAGAAGCAGTTCCAGTTCGACGCGCTCGTTTCGCTCGAAACCGAGATCGCCCGCCTGGAATCCGAAACAGGTCTCTCCAGCGGCTATCGCCGCTCCGGCCGGCTGATCCCGCTGCCGAAGCCGCATCTGCGCGACATCGCGCTCCGTCATGCGCAGGACGCCAGGGAGAACTGGGCGTCCGCCGGACATGATTTTAGATGGGACGTGCTCGAGCCTGACGCCGTTCCGGCGCTCGATCCCGCCTTCACCGGTGCCGGGGTGATCCACGAGACGCTCGCCGGGAGGGTGTCGCCGCGCGCCCTGATGGCGGAGTTGGCGGCACGGCTGCGGGCGTCGCCCAATGTCCGGATCGTCGAGGGCGTGCCGGCATTGCGCATCGACGCAGCAGAGAGCCGGGTGGTGCTCGCGGATGGCACGGCGGTCGCCTTCGGCCACTGCATCGTCGCGGCGGGGCCGTCGTCCTTTCCGCTTCTGGATGAGCTCGGCGGTGGCGCTCCCCGGTCGCTCGGGCGCCCGGTGAAGGGACAGGCGGCGCTTTTGAAGGCGGACATCGATCCGGCGCATCCAATCGTCTTCCTCAACGGCCTCTATGTCGTGCCCCATGACGACGGGCTGGTGGCGATCGGCAGCACCAGCGAGGAGGAGTTCGACGCGCCGTTCGCGACCGACGCCAAGCTCGACGACTTTCTGGAGCGGGCGCGGCAGCTGGTCCCGGCGTTGCGGCAGGCGGAGGTGGTCGAGCGCTGGGCAGGCTTGCGCCCGAAGGCGATCGGCCGCGATCCGATGGTCGGGCCGCATGCGAACCATCCCTCCGTCATCGCGCTTACCGGTGGCTTCAAGGTGAGCTTCGGCATCGCCCACCGGCTGGCCGATGCGGCCCTGTCCGCCATGGCCGGTCAGGTGATGGATGTGCCCGACGCCTTCACCTTCGAAAGCCATCTGCGGCTTGCCGCGCAGCCCGACTGATCACCGCAGGTATCGATGTTTCCGTCTCGACAGCGGCGAGAGGGCTGGCTACCGTCGCGGCATATCTGGCAAGGTGATTTGATGTCCCAAAACGATTACCCCCGCAATCTCGTCGGCTACGGCCGCACGCCTCCCGATCCGAAATGGCCGGGCGGCGCCCATGTCGCCGTACAGTTCGTGATCAACTATGAGGAGGGTGGCGAGAGCTCGATCCTCGACGGCGACGCGGCTTCGGAGAACCTGCTGTCGGAGATCGTCGGCGCGGCGGCCTGGCCGGGTCAGCGCAACCTCAACATGGAATCGATCTACGAATATGGCTCACGCGCCGGCTTCTGGCGGCTGTGGCGGATGTTCACCGATCTCAAGGTGCAGACGACCGTCTACGGCGTGACGCGGGCCATGGCGCGCAACCCGGACGCCGTCGCGGCGATGAAGGAAGCCGGCTGGGAGATCGCCAGCCACGGCTATCGCTGGTTGGAATACAAGGACTTTTCGCTCGAGAAGGAGCGCGAGCACATCCGCGAAGCCGTCCGGCTGCACACGGAGCTGACCGGCGAGCGCCCCTACGGCATGTACCAGGGCAAGCCGTCGGACAACACGCTGCGCCTCGTGATGGAGGAGGGCGGCTTCCTCTATTCCTCCGACAGCTATGCCGACGATCTGCCCTACTGGGTGCCTGGGCTCGACGGCAAGCCGTTCCTGATCATCCCCTATACGCTGGAGACGAACGACATGCGGTTCGCGACGCCGCAGGGGTTCAATACCGGCGACCAGTTCTTCACCTACCTCAAGGATGCCTTCGATGTCCTCTACCAGGAGGGCCAGGAGGGAGCGCCGAAGATGATGTCGGTGGGGCTGCACTGCCGCCTCGTCGGCCGTCCCGGCCGCGCCGCCGCCCTTCGCCGCTTCGTCGAATATGTGCTCTCCCACGACAAGGTGTGGATCCCGCAGCGCGTCGAGATCGCCCGCCACTGGCACGAACACCACACGCCTGGGAACGGCGCATGACCGCGCGCGAGGATTTCGTCGCCCGCTTCGGCGGCGTCTTCGAGCATTCGCCCTTCATCGCCGAACGGGCCTATGACGCGGGCCTGCTCTTCGTGCCGCTGAGGGCCGACGGCGTGCATCAGGCGCTGGTCTCGATCTTCCGCAAGGCCTCGCGAGAGGAGCGGCTCGGCGTCTTGCGCGCCCATCCGGATCTTGCCGGCAGGCTGGCGATCGCCGGCGAACTGACGGAAGAGAGCCGCAACGAGCAGGCAGGCGCCGGGCTCGATCGGCTGACGCCGGAAGAGCACGCCCGGTTCACCAAACTCAACGACACCTACACGCAAAAATTCGGCTTCCCCTTCATCATCGCCGTCCGGGGTCTCAACAAGGCCGACATCCTTGCCGCCTTCGAGGAGCGCATCCACAACAGCCCCGAGGCGGAATTCGAGACGGCGACGGCGCAGGTGGAGCGCATCGCCGCGCTGCGGCTTGCGACGCTGCTGCCGGAGGGATGAGTCAGCATGTTCTTTCCAGCCTGTCTCCGATCGCTTATATTGCCGGCATCAGGAGTGATTTCGCCATGAGACCGTCCGAAGTGCTGGACAGGAACCGAGCCGTCATCAAGGAGATCGTCGCCCGACGCCGGGTCTCGAATCCACGCGTCTATGGGTCGGTCCTGCGCGGCGAAGACGGATCGGAGAGCGATCTCGATATCCTGGTGGATCCGTCGCCGGACACGAGCCTGCTGACGCTCGGCGGCCTCGAAGGCGATCTTTCCGAAGCGCTGGGTATCCGGGTCGATGTGAAGGTTCCGGGTGACTTCCCTGCGGCGGTCCGCGAACGCATCACCGCTGAAGCCGTCGCCGTATGAGCGACGATCGCCTGCCAATCTATCTTGAACGCATGGCAGCTGCGGCGAAGACGGCGACCGGCTATACGCGCGGAATGGATCGTGCCGCGTTCTTTGCGGATCAGAGAACGCAGGATGCCGTGGTTGCCAACATCATGGCAATCGGCGAATGCGTGATCAAGCTGATGGATGCCCATCCGGAGTTCATCGCGGACCATCCGCAGATTGCCTGGAAGGACATTCGCAACATGCGCAACCGCATTGCGCACCAGTATTTCCAGCTGGATGTAGATACGATCTGGCTCACCGTAAACAGCTTCCTCCCTGACCTCCTCGACCAGCTTCACGCCATCACCCACTGGCGCCCGCAAGGCGAATGATCATGCCGCAGCCTCTCGTCGTCCATCCCCGCAGCCGAGAAGCCTTAACGACCCAGGGGCAGAGTTCGAGGACGGCGCTGCGGCTCACGACGCTGCTGCCGGAGGGGTGAGCGGCATGTTCTTTCCAGCCTGTCTGCGATCGCCTATATTGCCGCCATCAGGAGTGATTTCGCCATGAGGCCTTCCGAGGTGCTGGAGCAGAACAGAGAAGCGATCCGCGCTGCAACGGCCCGTCACAAGGCGGCCAATCCGCGTGTTTTCGGTTCTGTTGCGCGGGGTGAGGACGGGCCGGACAGCGATCTCGACATCCTGATCGATGCTCTGCCCGGCATGACTTTGTTCGATCTCGGGGGGCTGCAAGCCGAGATGGAGGATCTGCTGTCTTGCCGGGTCGACGTGGTCACGGCCAGCGGCCTGAAGGCGCGGATGCGCGACCGCATCCTTGCCGAAGCGCGCACCATATGACACCGGAAGAGCGCCTGCTCGATAACCTTATCGATATGGAGGAGGCGGCTCGCGAAGCGATCGGATTCCTTCAGGAAGTCAGCTTTGAGGCATTCGAGCAGGATCTCTTGCGTCAGCGCGCCGTAGCCATGACCTTCGTTTTACTCGCGACCGCCGCTGCACGTATCCAGACGCTGTTTGCGGACATTGCGACCGAGCAACCGGAGATCGCCTGGAGCAAGATCCGGGGTCTGCGCAATCTCGTGGTTCACCAATATGACCGGCTGGATTGGCGTATCATCTGGGATACGGTGCAGTCCGACCTGCCGAAGCTTGTCCGACAGATCGACCAGCTCCGCCACCCGCATATCCAGGGAGAATGACCCCTTTGCCCATCGAACTCCCTATCCGTCCCCTGACGGCCGAGACATTCGCATCCTTCGGAGACGTCATCGAAGCCGATCAGGCGACCATGCGGCTGATCAACGGCGGCACCACCGAGCGCTTTCACCGGCTGTCGGTTGCCGAGGCGGAAGGCGAGGGCGTCATCATCAGCCTGTTTCGCGGCCAGCCGCGGCGCTTTCCCTACGAGATCACCATGATGGAGCGGCATCCCTTCGGCAGCCAGAGCTTTTCGCCGCTCTCTGGGCGGCCCTTTCTCGTCGCCGTCTCGGAGGATGCCGGTGGCCGTCCCGGCGAACCTCAGGTGTTCCTCGCCAGCGGAAGCCAGGGGATCAACTACCGCCGCAACGTCTGGCATCATCCCCTGATGGTGCTCGATACCGTCAGCGATTTCCTCGTCGTCGACCGCGACCGGCCGGAGACCAATCTGGAAGAATTCGTCTTCGACACGCCCTACGTTATCTCGGAGCCCCGCCCATGACCGGCCTCACCACCCATGTCCTCGACACCGCCCGCGGCCTTCCCGCCGAAGGGCTGGCGATCGACCTCTACCGGCTCTCCGGCGAGAGCCGCGAGAAGCTGAAGACGGTGACGACGAATTCAGATGGCCGCGTCGACGGCGGGCCGATGCTCGCCGGTGAGACGTTCCAGGCCGGCGAATACGAGCTCGTCTTCCACGCCGGCGACTACCTGCGCCGGACCGGTCAGACGCTGCCCGAGCCCGCCTTCCTCGACATCATCCCGATCCGCTTCGGCATCGCCGACACGACGGCGCACTACCATGTGCCGCTCCTGCTTTCCCCCTTCGGCTATTCGACCTACAGGGGAAGCTGAGGCCGCAGAGACGCATCCGGAAACCTTTCGGAAACCATCATCACCCCATACTTCGCCGCGAGTCGACAAGAGGGTGAAATGGCCGGTCCCAGACGAAAGACAGCCCGCAAGGGAAGCGGACGCAAGAAGCGCGCCTCCGCCAATGGTCGCGGCTCGACCTGGTTCTGGAGCGCGGCGCTCGTCGTCCTCGTCGGCACCATTGCCGCCTATGACAATTCGGCGGCGGTCCGCCGGTTCGCGGGCGATCTCCTGAAGCAGGCACCCGAGACGCATGCGGCCAAACCCGCCCCGGCGAAGGCGCCGCAGCAGAAGACTGTCGCATCGCGTCCCGTTCCGGTTCCGCCCAAGGCGATCCACGAGACAGCCTCGGAGGCGAAACGTCCGCCCGCAGCCCGTCCGCGCGACGAGATGCAGACGGCAGCCATTACGCCACCTGCGCCGATCGGCAAGCCGGATGCGGCAAGACCCGCGGGCGTCGTTCCGGCGGCCGTCCGGCCCGATGCGCCGGTGGCGCCAGATGGCCGTTATCAGGCGAAGTTCTATCTCTGCGGCACCGCCAAGCAGGATGACTGCGTCATCGCCGCCGACAGCTTCATGTTCCACGGCCAGAAGATCCGGCTCGCCGGCATCGAGGTGCCGGACATGGACAAGCCGCGCTGCGAAGCCGAGCGCATCAAGGGCAGCGACGCCGAACTGCGCGTGCGCGCCTTCCTCGATTCCGGCCCCTTCGACCTGGTGGCCGCCGGTGCCGACGATGCCGACAGCCGCGGCCAGAAGATCCGCGCCGTCATGCGCAACGGTATTTCCCTCTCCGACATCCTGGTGCGCGAGGGACTGGCGAGGAAGCCGGGGGCCAAAGGCGGCTGGTGCTAGCGGGCACGCGTCCATGGCCCCGTGGCCTGCTGCAGGAATGCAACTTCATGCGGCCAGGCGCAGTTTCACCTGCTTGAAAGGGGATGTCGAATGGACGCCATGTTTGCCCAGCTTCTGCATGTGACCACCCGCGCCATCGAAGTGGCGGGCGTGGCGGTCATCGTCGTCGGTATCTTCTTTGCCGCTTTCAACTTCGTCAAACACAGAGCGCGCAAGGGCGCCTACCATGAACTGCGGGCCACCCTCGGTCGGGCCATCCTGCTGGGGCTGGAACTCTTGGTGGCGGCCGATATCATCAATACGGTGGCAATCGAGCCGACGCTGGACAGTCTCGCCGTCCTGGCCGGGATCGTGCTGGTCCGAACCTTCCTCAGCCTCTCGCTCGAGGTGGAAATCACCGGTCGGTGGCCGTGGCAGTCATCCAACCGGTCGGCGGGGCACGCGGTCGATCAGCCGCACCAGGATTGATGTCGGACCCTGATCGACACGGGCAAGGATCGCAATCGGGACCTGTGGCGCGGCTGCCGTTTCGGATGCCGACGAGCGGCAGGAGGAAACTTTTCGGGCTCTCCGCTCTTAAGGAGGTGAGGAGCAAAGCTGCACCCTGTGGCTCGAAAGGAACCGAAATGCGCAAACCACCCGAAAAAGTAAGCGATGAAGCCGACCGCCATCAGATCGACATGGCGAAGAAGGAGGGGGCTGCCTACCACGCCTCCCTGAAATACATGGCCGAGGACGTGGCCGACAGCGGCGGGATGACCCGCGCCGGCGACTATATCGTGGCCTATGCGCAGGAGCGCGCGGAAGGCATGTATTCCCTGAAGGGGGAAGGGGAGCTTGTCTGGGATGAGCCGACCGACGAAAACTGCCATCTGGAAATCTCGGTGAGCGACGCCGGCGACCAGCGCTTCATCCCCTATCTGGACATCACCGCAACCCTGACGCCGAAGGACGGCAAGGCCGTCGGCCCCTTCGAGGTGCCGTTCGTCTGGCACCCCGGCCTTTATCATTACGGCACGAACATCAAGGTGCCCGGCGACGGCATCTACCGGCTCGACGTCACGATCAAGCCGCCGACGTTCATGCGCCACGACGAGGTCAACGGCAAGCGCTACGCCGAGACGGTCGACGTCACCTTCGACGCCGTGGAGATCAAGACCGGCCAGGAGTGAGGATGAGGGGGCTGTGAAATGAGAGGATTGCTTCCGGGGCGCAGGATTCTGTGCCTGCAATCGTCGGTGGTTCCACGCCCATGCTCTTGATGGGAGCAAGGCTCCGGGAATGATGAAGCATCACGAACGGTAAGCCGGCCTTCAGATTCCTCCGAGAGTAAGGTCGCAAGATCGGCAAACAGACCCGGCAGCCCCGCTCCTGGATCAATGGATCGCGGGACGCCAGGTCTTGTACCCGTGCGTTGGCGCCAGATCGCTTGCGATTTTTGATGTGCATCAACGTTCGCTCTTGGCATTGCGATTACGGTTACCTTCTTCGCATTGACGGGGGCAAGCGCATCAAGCGCTGGGCCTCCATGCGCTTGATGCGCCCGGTCATGCCGGGGTTCTTCAACTGAAGGAATGCCAAGATGGTTACCGCAAGCGTTGCAGCTCCCACCACTGCTGTCGAAAAGGCAACCGGCAAGCTTGGCCTTGTGCCGCTTGTGGCTCTTGTCGTGGGTTCAATGATTGGCGGTGGCGTGTTCAGCCTGCCGCAGAACATGGCCAAGGGGGCTTCTCCGGGGGCTGTCATCATCGGCTGGCTGATCACAGGCATCGGCATGCTCGCGCTGGCCTTCGTCTACCAGGGATTGTCCACCCGCAAACCGGCGCTCGATGCCGGCCCCTACGCCTATGCCCGCGCCGGCTTCGGCGATTTCGTCGGCTTCAACAGCGCCTGGGGATACTGGCTGAGCGCCTGGCTTGGAAACGTCTCCTATGTGGTCTTGATCTTCGGGGCCCTGAGCTACTTCTATCCCGGCTTCGGGGCCGAGGGAAATACGACGCAGGCGATCATCGGTGCGTCGGTTGTGCTCTGGGCAACCCATGCGCTGATCCTGATGGGCATCCGCCAGGCCGCGATCTTCAACGTCGTGACGACGATTGCCAAGCTGGCGCCCATCGGGCTCTTCATCGTCATTGTCCTGCTCGCCTTCAATCTCCCCAAGTTCAATTTCGACCTGTGGGGCTTTGCGACACCCGACCTCGGCAGCGTCATGGCGCAGGTCAAGAGCACGATGCTGGTGACCCTGTGGGTCTTCATCGGCATCGAGGGTGCGAGCGTCGTCTCCGGTCGCGCCGCCAAGCGATCCGACATCGGCCGTGCGACGATCATCGGCTTCGTCGTGGCGCTCACCGCCTATCTGCTCGTATCGCTTCTGTCCTTCGGCGTCATGACGCAGCCGGAACTTGCCGCTCTGCCGGCGGCGGCCTCCATGGCAAATGTTCTTGAACAGGTGGTCGGGCCCTGGGGCTCGGTGGTGGTGCGGATCGGACTTGTCGTCTCCGTCGCTGGCGCGTTCTTGAGCTGGACGCTGTTTGCCGCCGAAATTCCATACCGCGCGGCGCGCGAAGGCATTCTTCCGGACGTATTTGCGATCGAAAACAAGAACGGCTCCCCGGCCGGAGCGCTGTGGATCACCAATATCCTGGTGCAGCTCTTCCTGCTCGTTACCTACTACGCGAACTCGACCTATCTCGCGCTTTTCTACATCGCCTCGACGGCCATTCTCGTGCCCTACGTGCTGTCCGGCGCCTATGCGCTGAAACTCGCCGTCACCGGCGAGGGCTATGGGGCCGGCGAGGGACGGGGGCGCGACATCTTCACCGGGGCGCTCGCCACGGTCTATGGCGTCTGGCTCATCTATGCGGCCGGTCCGAACTACCTGTTCATGTGCGCGCTTTTGTATGTTGTGGGCGTTCCCGTCTATTGGTGGGCACGGCATGCGCGCGGCGAAAAGGCCTTCTCCGGAATAGAAGCGCTCATCGGAGCGGGCATCGTGATCGCGGCGGCCATGGCCGGCTATCTGATGTGGACCGGCGCGATCAGCGCCCTCTAACAGCACCGAATAGGAACCATCACGATGAATCCAATGCCCGAACTTGGCGTCCATTCCGAAACCGGAAAGCTGCGGCAGGTGATCGTCTGCCGCCCTGGGCTCGCTCATCGCCGCCTCACGCCATCCAATCGTGAGGAACTGCTGTTCGACGACGTCTTCTGGGTCAAGCAGGCGCAGAAGGACCATGATGTCTTTTCAGCGCTGATGCGCGACGAGGGCGTCGAGGTCTTGGATGTCAACGTCCTGCTCGCCGAAACTCTGGATCGGAAGGACGGTCGCGCCTGGGTGCTGGATCATCGCATCAACGCCAATCAGGTCGGCGTCGGCATGATGGAGGAGCTGCGGGCCTGGATGGACGAACTTCCCGGTGCGCAGCTGGCCGAATATCTGCTCGGCGGGCTTGCGGCGGATGATCTGCCCTTCAAGCCGGCCGGCCTGTTCGGCAGCTATCTTGGCCATCACGGGCTGATCCTGCCGCCATTGCCCAACGCGCTCTTCACCCGCGACAATTCGGCCTGGATCTATGGCGGGGTGACGGTCAACCCGATGTATTGGCCTGCCCGTCGCCCGGAAACCCTGCTCAACACCGCCATCTACAAGTTTCATCCAAAATTTGCCGGCGAGGTCGACATCCACTGGGGCGATCCGACCAAAGAGCATGGGCTTGCAACGCTGGAGGGCGGCGACGTGATGCCGGTGGGCAATCGCACGGTGCTGGTCGGCATGGGGGAGCGATCGTCGCCGCAAGGGATCGGACAGCTGGCGGCGTCACTCTTTGCCAAGGGCGTCGTCGACCGCGTCCTTGCATTCCGCATTCCGAAGTCGCGCGCCGCCATGCATCTGGACACGGTGTTCACCCTGTGCGGCGACGATGTGGTGACGACCTTCAAAGAGGTCGCCGATGAACTCGTCTGCTATGACATACGGCCGGGCGACGGCAAGGCTCCGCTGTCATTCCGCCACGATCCGCGCCCGATCTTCGACATCGTGGCTGAGGTTCTCGGCTACAAGAAACTTCAGATCGTGCCCACCGGCGGCAACACGGACGAAGAGCGCGCGCGCGAGCAGTGGAACGACGGCAACAACGTGCTGGCGTTACGCCCCGGCGTGGTGGTCGGATACGACCGCAACGACGATACCAATGCCGCACTGAAGGCCATGGGCGTTGAGGTTCTGGCTATTCCAGGGGCCGAGCTTGGGCGCGGTCGCGGCGGCGGACATTGCATGAGCTGCCCGACCATCCGCGACGCCATCTGACCTCAAGGACATTCACAATGGCTTTCAACCTGAAAAACCGCAGCTTCCTCACGCTTCGCGACTATACGCCGCGCGAAATCGGCTTCCTGCTGAAGCTTGCCGCCGATCTCAAAACCGCCAAATATGCGGGAACCGAGGTCGCCAGACTTCAGGGCAAGGATATCGCCCTGATCTTCGAGAAGGATTCGACGCGCACCCGCGTCGGCTTCGAGGTGGCAGCCTATGACCAGGGTGCGCGGGTCACCTATCTGGGGCCAAGCGGCAGCCATATCGGCCACAAGGAATCGGTGAAGGATACCGCCCGGGTTCTGGGGCGGATCTACGATGCCATCGAATATCGCGGCTTCGGACAGGCGATTGTCGAGGAACTGGCCAAATACTCTGGCGTGCCGGTCTATAACGGCCTGACGGACGAGTTTCACCCGACACAGATTCTTGCCGATTTTCTGACGATGCAGGAGCATGTCGAAAAGCCATTGCACCAGGTCTCCTATGTCTTCATCGGCGACGCCGGGAACAACATGGGCGACAGCCTGCTGATCGGCGGCGCCAAGATGGGCATGGATGTGCGGCTTTGCGCGCCAGAAGCGTGCTGGCCTTCGCACGAGATCCAGGAAGAAGCCCGGGCGGTCGCCATCGACACCGGCGCCCGGATCATGATCACCGAGGACATCGATGCCGCGGTCAAAGACGTCGATTTCGTCTATACCGACGTCTGGGTCTCCATGGGAGAGCCAAAGGAGAAATGGGCCGAACGGATCAAGCTGCTCACGCCCTACCAGGTCAACGCCGCGCTGATGGCCAAGACGGGCAATCCGCGCGTGCGGTTCATGCATTGCCTTCCGGCCTTCCACAATACGCAGACGAGCGTCGGCGCGGATATCGAGGCCGAGTTCGGCCTTGATGCGATGGAGGTGACGGAGGAGGTCTTCGAGAGCCCGGCATCGATCGTGTTCGATCAGGCCGAGAACCGGATGCACACGATCAAGGCGGTGCTTGTCGCTACCCTGGGAGCTTGAAAATGCTGGTGGTCGCGGCGCTGGGTGGGAACGCCCTGTTGAGACGGGGCGAGCCGCTGACGGCCGGGGCACAGCGTGAAAACGTGCGCGTGGCAGCCCGGTCGCTGGCTGCCATAGTCCGCGCGGGTCACCGTCTGGTCGTCACTCATGGGAACGGCCCGCAGGTCGGCCTTCTTGCCTTGCAGGGCGCGGCCTACAAACCGGACGAGGCCTATCCGCTCGACGTGCTCGGCGCGGAAACCGAAGGCATGATCGGCTACATGATCGAGCAGGAGCTCGAAAATGCGCTGGATCACGTGCATCCTGTCGCAACGCTGCTGACCCAGGTTGTCGTGGACCGGCGTGACCCGGCCTTCGAAAAGCCGAGCAAGTTCGTCGGACCGGTCTATGAACGCTCCGAAGCGGAGACGCGGGCAAAAGCCGCGGGGTGGAGCATTGCCGCCGATGGCGACAAGTGGCGCCGGGTCGTGGCGTCGCCCAAGCCCGTGGAGATACCGGACTTCAGGACAATCAAGCTCCTGTTGGATCACGGTGTCATCGTCGTCTGCACCGGCGGCGGGGGTATTCCAGTGGTGCGCTGCGACGATGGCAGCCTGATCGGGATTGAAGCCGTGATCGACAAGGATGCCGCCAGCGCCCTGCTGGCACGCCAGCTGGGCGCCGACGCACTCTTGTTGCTGACCGATGTCGATGCGGTCTATCGCGATTTTGGCAGGGAGGGGGCAACATCAGTCCCGGTCCTGACGACGAAAGAAGCGCGCGCTTTCGCGGCGCCTGCGGGGTCGATGGGGCCGAAGGTTGTTGCCGGTGCTGATTTTGCCGACGCCGGCGGCTTCACCGGGATAGGCCGACTTGAGGATGCAATCGCCATTCTGGACGGTCGTGCCGGGACACGGGTCGCCAACCCCCCGGGGTGAGGCGGATTGGCGTCACCGGCGGGATGGATCGCCGCGCCATCATACGACCGTGTCGGCCGGGGACAATCGAGGCGGTCGTCGATGACACAACGCGGGCGCTTTACAGCTAGTCCCACGTCTTCTTTTCAGCGGCCGCGGGGTGAAGGCCGCACCTGCTCACCCCGTGGTCCTCAAGACCTGTTCCGTGACTTTGCCGAGCAGCATCTTTTCAGCAATCAGAAGCGCACGTCCGCCAGCACGCTGCTGTCGACCGCCTGGATGTCGCGCTTGCCGCAGAGCGCCATGGTGATGTCCAGTTCCCTGCGGATGATCTCGAGGGCGGTCGTCACCCCCGGCTTGCCCATGGCGCCGAGGCCGTAGAGGTAGGGGCGGCCGATGTAGGTGCCGCGGGCACCGAGCGCCACGGCCTTCAGCACGTCCTGGCCAGAGCGGATGCCGCCGTCGAAGTGGACTTCGATGCGGTCTCCGACGGCGTCGACGATCTTCGACAGCATGCTGATCGAGGACATGGCGCCGTCGAGCTGGCGGCCGCCGTGGTTGGAGACGATGATGGCGTCGGCGCCCGTCTCGGCGGCGGAGCGGGCGTCTTCCTCGTCGAGGATGCCCTTCAGGATCAGCTTGCCGCCCCAGCGTTCCTTGATCCAGGCGACGTCCTTCCAGGACAGCTGCGGATCGAACTGCTCCGCCGTCCAGGAGGACAGCGAGGAGAGGTCGGAGACGTTCTTGGCGTGGCCGACGATATTGCCGAAGCCGCGACGCCTGGTGCGCAGCATGTCCATGCACCAGAAGGGCTTGGTCGCCAGCTGGATGCCGTGGTGGATCGTCCACTTGGGCGGCGCCGAGAGCCCGTTGCGCAGATCCTTGTGGCGCTGGCCGAGGATCTGCAGGTCGAGCGTCAGCACCAGCGCAGAGCATTTGGCCGCCTTGGCGCGGTCGATCAGGTTTGCGACGAACTCGCGATCCTTCATCACGTAGAGCTGGAACCAGAAGGGCTTCGAGGTCACCGAGGCGACGTCCTCGATCGAGCAGATCGACATCGTCGACAGCGTGAACGGGACGCCGAATTCTTCCGCCGCCTTGGCCGCCAGCATCTCGCCGTCGGGATGCTGCATGCCGCAGAGGCCGGTAGGCGCCAGCGCCACCGGCATAGATGCCTCCTGGCCGACCATGGTCGTCGCCAGCGAGCGGTTCGTCATGTCCACCAGCACCCGCTGGCGCAGCTTCACCTTGGCGAAGTCCTCCTCGTTGGCGCGGTAGGTGCCCTCCGTCCAGGCGCCGCTGTCGGCATAGTCGAAGAACATCTTCGGCACCCGGCGGCGGGCGCGCGTCTTCAGGTCGGCAATGGTCAGCGGCTTGGACATGTCAGGCTCTCTCTCCCCGTGTAGAGCCCGCAGCTAACATGAGTCATTCGCCTTCGTCAGTAAAAAATGCAGGATAAACGGACAGTGTATGCTTTGGGCGTTGTGGGGGTGCTCGTTTGCAGGCTCGCCTTGCGGTAGCTGTGGCTAAAAATGCGCATTTCGGCGGAGCCGGGGAATTAAGCAGCTAGATCGACAATGTCGGATTTCGAAGCGCTTTCCTGCAAGACTCTGATCGCGGCGATCGCATCGTCTTTTCTGTCGAAGCCTTCGGATGTGAAGATGATCTCCCCGGAGCGCTTCGTCAGGTGGAAGGCGAAGCGTCCGGCCTCGTCTTTGACGATTTCGAATGTCACGTGTCCCACTGCTTCCGCGGCATGGAGGTCCTTTTGCTCCTGTTCGAAGGCAGCCAGAGCGTCTGCACCTGGCGTATCCATGGGGAAATGCTCGTTCTCGTAGGCATCGATCAGAGTGACCAGGACATCCAGCCGATCGCCTTCCGCTGTCGCCAGGGCTGAGCCCCAGAGGCTTTTCACTGCTTGCAGGGCGTTTTCATAATCCGCTTCCGAGCGGATAGGTCTGATTTCAATCATACTCCACCTGTGCCGCGTCGATCTGATCGTAGTCCTTGTGGTTGCCGATCCATTTTATCCAGATAATGGACTTTTCAAAGTCGATGGCAACGATCAACCGATAGTCATTGCCCTTGATGTTGAAGACAACGCGTTCCGCGTTGATGATACTGGCAGTTGCGAAGGTCCTTTTGATCTCCGCGGCGCTTTTCCACTGCGCTCGGCTGGCGTGATGAAACCAGACCTCGAGCGCTTCCTTTACTGCCGGCTGATCCCGGCGCCCGCGAAGGCCCTCTGCGAATTTGACCAAGGTGCGGCGCGCGATGATCCTCATGGCGCTATTATACCGCTAATCGATCAGCTTCCAATCAGCCCACCCTTCATCGCCGTGCCCCTCACATAGGTCTCCGCCACCGCCCGATCGTCGCCCATGGTCTGCAGCAGGAACAGCTCCTCCGGCAGCGTCGTGACGGTTTCCATGCGCAGCGCCATGGCCGGGGTCGCCGCGGCGTTCAGCACCACGAGGTCGGCGTCGGTGCCCACCTCCAGCGTGCCGATCCGATCGACGAGCGACAGGGCCTCGGCATTGCCGCGCGTCATCAGGTGGAAGCTGTCCAGCGGGTTCAGCCTTTCGCCCAGGATCTGCTGGATCTTGTAGGCCTCGTCCATGGTGCGCAGCATGGAATAGCTCGAGCCGCCGCCGATGTCGGTGGCGACCCCCACCCGGACGGGCTTTTTCCGCCGGCGGATGGCGTTCAGCGGAAACAGGCCGGAGCCGATGAAGAGGTTGGAGGTCGGGCAGTGGACCGCCACCGAGCCGGTTTCGCTGAGCACATCCGTCTCGCGGTCGGAGAGGTGGATGGCATGGCCGAGCAGCGTCTTGGCGCCCAGCAGCCCGTAATGGGCGTAGATGTCGGTATAGTCCTTCGCCTTCGGATAGAGCTCGCAGGTGAAGGCGATCTCGTCGAGGTTTTCCGACAGATGCGTCTGGATGTGGAGGTCGGGAAACTCCTTCGCCAGCGCCTGCGCCGCCTGCATCTGCTCCGGCGTCGAGGTGATGGCGAAGCGCGGCGTGATGGCGACGTGGTTGCGGCCCTTGCCGTGCCAGTCGGCGATTACGGCGCGGGTTTCGTCATAGGCCATCTGCGGTGTGTCGAGCAGCCCCTGCGGCGCATTGCGGTCCATCATCACCTTGCCGCCGACCATGCACATGCCGCGCTTCATGGCTTCGGTGAAATAGGCGTCCGCGGAGGTCTTGTGGACGGAGCAATAGGCCGCCGCCGTGGTCGTCCCGTGGCGCAGCAGCTCGTCGTAGAAATGGCCGGCGATGCGGGTCGCGTGATCCGTATCGACGAAGCGGAGCTCCTCGTGGAAGGTATAGGTGTTCAGCCACTCCAAGAGGCTGCCGGCATAGGAGGCGATCACCTGCATCTGCGGGAAATGCAGATGCGCGTCGATCAGGCCGGGCAGGATCAGATGCGGCCGGTGGTCGATCTCGGCCACATCGTCCGGCGCCTGCGCCTTGACCTCGGCGTAGTCGCCGACGGCGGCAATGATGCCGTCCTCCACCAGCAGGCCACCGTCATGTTCGTAGCGGTAGCTTGCGGTGTCGGTCAGCGACAGCGGCGCCCGCTTGAAGGTCAGCAGGCGGCCGCGGATCAGGGTCTTCGTCATTCGGATACTGCACTTTCATACCAGGCGGTCAGGAGCTCCCGCTCCTCTACCGAAATTTCGGTGATGTTGCCCGGCGGCATGGCGTGGCTGCGGCCGGCCTGGATGTAGATCTCGCGGGCGTGGACGGCAATCTCGCGATCGGTCTCGAGCTTCACCGCCTTCGGCGGGAAGGGCACGCCCTCCCAGACGGGCTCGGCCGCATGGCACATGGAACAGCGCGACAGGACGACGTCGCGGGCGGCCTCGAAATGGACGTTCTCGGCAAATTTCTGCTGCACGGAAGAGAGTGCAGCATCCTCGGGCTCACCGGTCAGGACCTTCGGCACCGTCGACAGCCACATGATGGCGATGAAGATCAGCACGGTCGCAAGCCAGGTCCAGGTGGGGCGACCCTTGCGGGCGTGGGTGGTGTTGAACCAGTGCCGGATCGTCACCCCCATCAGGAAGACGAGCGCGGCGATCACCCAGTTGAAATGGGTAGCAAACGCCAGCGGATAGTGGTTCGACAGCATGAAGAAGATGACGGGCAGCGTCAGGTAGTTGTTGTGCAGCGACCGCTGCTTGGCGATGACGCCGTATTTCGGGTCGGGCGTGCGTCCGGCTATCAGGTCGGCGACGACGATCTTCTGGTTCGGGATGATGATGAAAAAGACGTTGGCGGACATGATCGTCGCGGTAAAGGCGCCGAGATGCAGGAAGGCGGCGCGGCCGGTGAAGACCTGCGTATAGCCCCAGCCCATGACGACCAGAACCACGTAGAGGACCGCCATCAGGCCCCAGGTGTTTTTGCCGACCGGCGACTTGCAGAGCTGGTCGTAGATCACCCAGCCGACCGCCAGCGAGGCGACCGAGATGGCGATCGCCTGCCACTGGCTGAGCGCCATGACGTGGGTGTCGATCAGGAAGAGGTCCGCGCCGCCGTAGTAGACGATTGCCAGCATCAGGAAGCCCGATAGCCAGGTCGCATAGCTTTCCCATTTGAACCAGGTCAGGTGCTCGGGCATCTGTGCCGGCGCCACCAGGTACTTCTGGATATGGTAGAAGCCGCCGCCATGCACCTGCCACTCCTCGCCATAGGCACCGGCGGGCAGATGCGGCCGCTTCACCAGCCCGAGATCGAGCGCGATGAAGTAGAAGGACGAGCCGATCCAGGCGATCGCGGTGATCACATGCAACCAGCGTGCCGCAAACGACAGCCATTCCCATGCGACGGCATATTCATACATTTCAGAACCCCTCTGGAGACCTTCCCTCCGACTCGGCACATTGCGAAAAAATGACGGGTGAGGGAAGGGGTGGCAGAGCTGCAGATAAATGTTCCCGCGCGGGAACTTCCAGGCCTGCTGTCTGGTTGACGGCACGGCGCCGCAGGGAACCCGTTTCAGCTGCCGACGCAACGACCGGAAAGAGCGCAGATGCGCCTTTCCGATGACAGTGCATGTCGACCGGTGGTGGAGGTTGGCGGGGCCTGCCGGTTGGTGATCGTTCATCATCATCAACGGAGAATGAGCAGATGCGCAGCATGCCGATAACTGCATTGATTGCCTACGCCATGACAGTGCCGGCGCTGCCGGCGGCAGCCCATGATACGGAGACAGGCTGGCAGTACGACCAGTTCTGCTGCAATGGCGATCGCCACAGCGGCGATTGCCAGATGATCTCGACGAAGAATGTCAGGATCACCAAGGGCGGCTACGAGATCCTGTTGGGGCCTGGAGATCACCGGATGGTGACACGTCCGCACCGGTTCAGCCTGCCGCAAGGCGAGGCCCGCCGGTCCCGGGATGCGGAATACCACCTCTGCCTCTATCCGACGGAAGATACGCTGCGCTGCTTCTATGCGCCCGACATGGCGTTCTAGTCGCAAGTCCAGCAGGTGGCCGGAGTCTCGCCGGACTACTCAGGGATCGGCGGCAGCATTTTGTGCATGAAGTCTCTGAACACCCTGATCTTCCGGGAGTTGCGCCGCGCTTCGGGGTAGACGAGATAGTAGTCGGTGCCGTCGTTGGCCGTCAGGTCGAAGGGCTGTACCAGCCGGCCGAGCGCGACATCGTCGGCGTAGAACTCCGGCATCAGGATCGCGACGCCGTTGCCGGCAATCGCGGCGGCGGCCTCGAAGGCCTGCACGCCGAAGCGGCTGGCGGGGCGGCCGGCAAGATCGGCGTCCGGCAGGCCGGCGGCCTCGAACCACATCCGCCACCAGGGATCGTTCGGGTCGATGATGCGAAGCTTGAGGAGATCGGCGGGTGTCTCGATCCCGCCGATCGTTTCGGCCAACTGCGGGCTCAGCATCGGCGTGAAGTGGCTCCTCATGAGAAGATGGGCCTTCAGACCCGGCCAGACGCCCTTGCCGGATCGGATCGCCAGGTCCGCCTCGGTCTTGCTGAAGTCGATCACCTCCTGCGACGTCTCCAGGCGCACGGCAATGCCGGGGTTCTCGAGCTGGAACGTGCCGAGGTGGCGTGCCAGCCAGCGGGAGGCGAAGGTCGCCGTCGAGTGGATGGTCAGCGTCCCCTCCGATGTGTCCTTCAGCCCGGTCACGGCGTCCTGCAGGATCGCGAAGGCTTCCGTGACCTTCGGCGCCAGCCGCAGGCCGGCGTCGGTGAGGCTGACCTGTCGGGGCTGCCGCAGGAAGAGCTGTTCGCCCAGCGTGTCCTCCAGAAGCTTGATCTGATAGCTGACCGCCGTCTGCGTCAGGCCCAGCTCCGCGCCGGCCCTCGTGAAGCTCATGTGGCGGGCGGCGGCCTCGAAGACGCGCATTGCGTTCAGCGGAAAGTGCCGGGACATCTTCATGCATGAGCTCTCTTGATCCATGCAGGCGATCATTCGATTGGATGCCGCCTGCAGCGGGGAGCATCTTAAACCCACGATCATCAAATGGAAGTGGGTCAGATCATGTCGATATCGTTTGTATCACTGGCGCAAAGGCGGAGATCAGCGCTTTCTCCGTGGTTGCTGCAGAAGCTTGTAGCCGTCTTCGGCGCCGGGCGGCGACGCAACAACAGGATTGATCCCAATCACATGCCGGACGACCTGCAGCGGGACATCGGCCTGCTCGACGGTCGCGGACAAAACGGCGACACATCCCGCGACAGCGCCTGGCGCGCCGCCATGGTTACCTATCCGCCACGGGCTCTCTGAGGCCGCCGGAAGCGGAGGGACCCAGCACCGTCAGCAGTTCGGCCGCCACCAGGGCGGCGATCACCGCCGGGCGCTTGTCGCGGACCGCCGTGCCGCCGATCGGCAGCACCAGCCGGTCGATGAGGCCGCCGTCGTCGCCCTCGCGCTTCAGCCAGCCGGCGAAGGTCGCCCGTTTCGTTGCCGAGCCGATCATCCCGATATAGGGGAGATCCGGTCGCGTGAGGGCCTCGCGGGCAATCAGGAAGTCGAGCGCGTGGTCGTGGGTCAGGATCACCGCCGCCCCACCGTCCGGGATCTCCGCCACCATGGCTTCCGGCATGGCCACATGCCGCGCTGCGATACCGTCCGGCACGTCCAGAAGCGCCTCGGCCCGTGTCTCGACGACCGTCACCGCCAGGGGCAGGGGCGCGAGTGCCCGGGCCAGCGCCAGACCCACGTGGCCGGCGCCGAAGAGGAATACGGATGGGTTCTGTTCGGCCTCCTGGCTCAGTCGCTCGCCAAGGCTGCGGGCGATCTCAGGAGTCACGAGGGAGAAGGAGAGCCGCGTGCGCCCGCCGCAGCACTGGCCGATCTCCGGACCGAGCGGGATGTCCATCTCGGTCTCTCCACCGCCCGCCAGCAAGGCGCGGGCATTGTCGATCGCCATGAACTCGAACTGGCCGCCGCCGATCGTGCCCCAGATAGCCTTGTCCGCCACCAGCATCACCGTGCCCCGGTCGCGGGGCGTCGAGCCGCGCGCCTCGTCGATCGCGACGAGAACCGAGTGCGGGTGGGCGGCAAGGAAGGCGGGGAGGGTAAGGTCTGGCATGGTGATGGCACTCTAGCATCTTCCGCAACCCGCTGCACCGGGTCAGCAGCCATCGGCAACAGGCTTTGCGCCACGCTCTGCCGGTTATGCTAAGGTCGCCCGACTACGCACAGGGAATGTCTGGATGAACAGGTTTACACGCTCGATCGCCTGGATCGTGGTCGCGGTCTTTGCCGCGGCGATCTTTGTCGTCAACCCGCTGTCGGAAACCGCCACCCGTTTTGCCCGCGAGGTGACGATCGGCACCGGCGCCCTCTATGGCACCTTGCGGGTCGCCAATTCGGTGATGAGTGTCGCCAAGGATGCCGACGTCACGGGCGGTGTGGGTCTCGCCTCGGTAACGGCAAGCCCGGGGCAGCTGCTGCAGCCGGTGACCAATACCATCGACCGCATGGCCGATCTGCTGTTCTACCTGGCGATCGCCTCCGGCATCCTGTCGGTGGTGCTGGCGCCGGTCGCCGAGGTGACTGCCGCCTGCCTTGCGGTGCTTGCCATCCTGCAGGCGCTGTTCGTGATGACGGCCAGACGCGCGCCGCCGTTTGCCGAAAGGCTCAGCCGGTCGGCGCTGGTGGTCTGCCTGATTGGAACGGTGGTGCTGCCGGCCTCCTATGCCGTCGCCTTCCATGCGGGCGAGGCGATCACCGACGAGGCCTGGCGAAGTGCGACCGCGGTCTTCCAGCGGATGGATTCCGATTACGAGACCACCGCGGTCCGCGAGCAGGTCGAGGCGCTGCGCGAGCTGCCGCCGGCAGACGGAGAGGCCGCGCCCATGCCGCCTGCGGAGGAGGGACTTCTCGATCGGCTCGGCTCCGCCGTCGATGCGTCACGCTCGGCGCTGGCCGGGACGCTGGATGCGGCGTCGGGGCTCGCGGGGACGGTGACGGGCGGATTGTCGGCCAATGCCCGCATCATCACCGATGGGGTCGCCATCTCCGCCGATCTCTTCACCGCCTCGATCGGCATCGCGGTCGCCTATCTGGTGAAGCTTCTCGTCCTGCCGCTGATGATCTTTGCCGCCGGGCTCTACCTGCTGCGGGCGGCCGTTCGCTAGTGCAGCACCCGATCTTGGAATTCGGGACAACTGCGCTAATTGCTGCTGCGACAAGCGGCGGCCGTCGGCGCCGCGGAAAATGACGTACCAATGTTCGATTTCCCATAGATGGCTCACGACGTGCAGGACGAAGTACAAGCGATGCAGGGCGTTCCTGCAATCCCGACGATACTGGAGGTCGTCTGCCAGACGGCCGGAATGGGATTCGCCGCGGTGGCCCGGGTCACCGAAGACAGGTGGATCGCCTGCCAGGTCCGCGACAACATCGGTTTCGGCCTTGGGCCCGGCAGCGAGCTCGAGGTCGAAACGACACTCTGCAATGAGGTGCGTAAATACCGCGATGTGATCGTCATCGACAATGTTGCCGAAGATCCCGTCTATAGCAGTCACCACACGCCGAAACTCTATGGCCTGCAGAGCTATATCTCGGTGCCCATCCTCCTCCCGGACGGCCGGTTCTTCGGAACGCTCTGCGCCATCGGTTCCAAACCCGCCAACCCCAGCAATCCGCAGACGCTCGCGACGATCAAGCTGTTTGCGGACCTGATCGGCTTCCAGTTCGACGCCGCGGAAAAACTCAACTCGGCGCGCGCCAGCCTGCTGGGTGAGCAGGCGGCCTCGGAACTGCGCGAGCAGTTCATCGCCGTGCTCGGGCACGACCTGCGCAACCCCGTGGCGTCGCTCGGCGGCGGTATCAGCGTCCTGCAGCGCGAGCCGCAGAGCGAGAAATCGATGCGGGTTCTGCACATGATGCGCGGCAGCGTGTTGCGCATGTCGGCGCTGATCGACAACGTCATGGATTTTGCCCGCGGCCGGCTCGGGGGCGGCATCGCGCTCCAGAAGGACTACGAGGCGCCGCTTGGCCCCACCCTCGATCAGGTGATTTCAGAGATCCAGTCCGGGCACCCGGAGCGGCGCATCGAGGCGGACTACCGGCTGTCGGACGCGGTCGGCGTCGACCACCAGCGGATCGCGCAGATGTTTTCCAACCTGCTCGGCAATGCCATCACCCATGGGTCGGTCGAGCATCCGATCCACGTCCATGCCTCCGTCACGGATGGCGAACTGCATCTGTCGGTGGCCAATGCAGGCGCGCCAATCCCGAAGGAGGCGATGCAGAAGCTGTTCCAGCCGTTCAAGCGCGGCGACGGCGGGTCGAGCATGCAGGGGCTGGGCCTCGGCCTCTATATCGCCTCGCAGATCGCCGAGGCGCATGGCGGCAGCCTCGCCGTCAATTCCGACGAGAGCGAAACCCGCTTCACCTTCCGGATGCCGGTCGCCGCCGGTGACGAACCGGTTATCCGGTAGCCTATAGATCCTTCATCCGCTCCACCGCCATCAGCACCCGCTCGGGCGTGGCCGGCGCGTCGAGGCGCGGGCAGACGCGGTAATCGGCGACACTCGCCACCGCCATCGAAATGGCCTCCAGTACCGAGATCGCCAGCATGAAGGGCGGCTCGCCGACGGCCTTGGAGCGGCCGATGGTGGGCTCGGCGTTCTGCGACCATTCCGCCAGCTTCACGTTAAAGACCTTCGGCCGGTCGGAGGCGAGCGGGATCTTGTAGGTAGAAGGGGCGTGCGTTCTGAGCCGGCCCTTGTCGTCCCACCACAGTTCCTCGGTGGTCAGCCAGCCCATGCCCTGCACGAAGCCGCCCTCGATCTGGCCGATGTCGATCGCCGGGTTCAAGGACTTGCCGACGTCGTGGAGGATGTCGGTGCGGTCGACGAGATATTCTCCCGTCAGTGTGTCGATCGAGACCTCCGAGACCGCCGCACCATAGGCGTAGTAGTAGAAGGGCCGGCCGCGGCCCGCCTCGCGGTCCCAGTGGATGTCGGGGGTCTTGTAGAAGCCGGCCGCCGAGAGCTGCACGCGGTCGTAGTAGGCCGCCCGCACCAGCGTGTCGAACGGTACGATGTCTTTCCCGACCCGCACCTGGTTCGGCAGGAATTCCACCTCGTCGCGGGCCACCTCGAACTGGCGCATCGCGAAATCGATGAGCCGCTCCTTGATCTGGCGGGCGGCATCATAGGCCGCCATGCCGTTCAGGTCGGAGCCGGAGGAGGCGGCGGTCGCCGAGGTATTGGGCACCTTCTCGGTCGTCGTCGCGGTGATCTTGACCCGCTCGATGTCGACGTTGAAGGCATCGGCCACCACCTGCGCCACCTTGACGTAGAGCCCCTGGCCCATCTCGGTGCCGCCGTGGTTCAGGTGGATCGAGCCGTCCTGGTAGATGTGGACCAGCGCGCCGGCCTGGTTGTAGGCGGTCATGGTAAACGAGATGCCGAATTTCACCGGCGTCAGGGCGATGCCCTTGCGGATCACCGGGCTCTCCTCGTTGAACGCCAGGATCGCCTGGCGCCGCGCCTGATAGTCGCTCGACGCCTCCAGTTCCTCGACGATACGGGCGATGACGTTGTCCTCGACCTCCTGGTGGTAGGGGGTGAGCGTGCGGCCAGACCCCTGTTGTCCGTAGAAGTTCAGCTTGCGGATCTCGAGCGGGTCCTTGCCCACCGCATAGGCGATCTCCTCTATGATGCGCTCGGCGCCGAGCATGCCCTGCGGGCCGCCGAAACCGCGGAAGGCGGTGTTGGAGACGGTGTGCGTCTTCAGCGGCTGCGACGTCAGATGGACGTGCGGATAGAAATAGCTGGAATCCGCATGGAAGAGGGCGCGGTCGGTGACCGGACCGGAGAGATCGGCTGAGTAGCCGCAGCGGGCCGCATAGGTGCTGTCGACCGCATGGATACGGCCTTCGTCGTCGAAGGCGACGTCGTAGTCGACGCGGAAGTCGTGTCGCTTGCCGGTGACACTCATGTCCTCGTCGCGGTCGGGGCGGAACTTGACGGCCCGGCCGAGCTTCTTGGCGGCGACGGCGGCGAGTGCGGCAAACTGATTGCCCTGCGTCTCCTTGCCGCCGAAGCCGCCGCCCATGCGGCGGATGTTGACCGTGACGGCATTGTTGGCGACGCCCAGCACATGCGCCACCATGTGCTGCACCTCGCTCGGATGCTGGGTCGAGGACCAGACGGTGACGTCGTCGTCCTCGCCCGGAATGGCAAGCGCGATGTGGCTTTCGAGATAGAAATGCTCCTGGCCGCCGATCACCATGCGGCCCTGCAGCCGGTGGGCCGCCTTGTCGATCTCGGTGTCCGGCTCGCCCCGCGTCAGCGTCATCGGCTGCACCACGAGCGGCGCGCCGTTGGCGATGGCGCCATCGATGTCGGTCCAATGCGGCAGGTCGCGGTATTCGACTTTGGCGAGGCGCGCGGCACGGCGGGCCTGGTCGCGCGTCTCGGCAATCACCGCAAAGATCGGCTGGCCGTGGAACTGGACTTCCTTCTCCGCCAGCAGTGGCTCGTCGTGACGGC
Source organism: Pseudorhizobium pelagicum (assembly GCA_000722615.1). Taxonomy (GTDB): domain Bacteria; phylum Pseudomonadota; class Alphaproteobacteria; order Rhizobiales; family Rhizobiaceae; genus Neorhizobium; species Neorhizobium pelagicum. The sequence goes on from JOKI01000002.1 coordinate 68,177, forward strand.
CGGTGGCGGCGACGTCGTTGAAGCCCGGAATATCCTCGGCGGTGATCACCCAGACGACACCGGCGGCGGCTCTCACCGCATCCAGATCGAGCGACAGGATCTCCGCATGCGCCCGATCGGCCATGCCGAGTGCGGCGTGCAGCGTATCTGCCGGCTCGCGGATGTCGTCGATGTACTCGGCGGTGCCGGTGACGTGCTTGTGGGCGGAGTCATGGCGCAGCGAGACATGCATCGCGCCGGTGATGGTCGGTTTCTGTTCGAAGGTGGAGTTGTCCATCAGCGGGTTCCTCCGAGCGTCGCGGCATGTCGATCTCCCCCCTTGAGGGGGAGATGCCCGGCAGGGCAGAGGGGGGTGCTTTGCACCGGGTGAAGAGAGACCCCTCCCCAACCCCTCCCCACAAGGGGGAGGGGCTTCACCAGCCTCACCGCCTCATGACGCAGGGAACGTAGAGTTCTGTTGGATCTGCCGCTGCCTGGGCGTGAGACGGCGCTCCGAGTCCTCTCCCCCCTTGTGGGGGAGATGGCCGGCAGGCCAGAGGGGGTCTTTTGCAGATGCTGAGTCACCATCCTCACACCTCCTCCATCTCGAATCGCCGCAGCTCCACCGGGGCCCCCGCCGTTTCCAGAAACACGCGGGTCAGCAGGTTCTTCGCCGTCAGCATCCGGTATTCGGCCGTCGCCCGCCAGTCGGTGAGCGGCTGGTAGTCGTCCTCGAAGAGGTCACGGACGGCGGCGACGAGGCCCCAGCTCCAGACCTGGCCGACCAGCGCGTCCTCCACGTGGCGGGCGCGCTTGGGCGTCGCCGCCATGCCGCCGAAGGCGATGCGGGCGTCCTCGACGCGGCCCTCGGCATCGAGCACCAGATGAAAGGCGCCGCAGAGCGCCGAAATATCCTCGTCGCGCCGCTTGGAGATCTTGTGGACGGCGAAATAGGCGTCGTCGCGCAGCCGCGGCACGAAGACCTTCTCGACAAATTCGCCGGCCATCCGGTCCTGCTTGCCGTAGGCGCGGAAATAGTCCTCGAGCGGCATCGTGCGCGTGCCGCTGTGGGAGCGCAGCGTCAGCGTGGCGCCGAGCGCAATCAGCGGCGGCGGCATGTCGCCGATCGGCGAGCCGTTGGCGATATTGCCGCCGATGGTGCCCATGTTGCGCACCTGGCCGCCGCCCAGCCGGTCGAGGAGCTTTGCCATGGGCGGCAGTTCGTCCGAGAGCGTCTCGAGCGCCTGGGCGTAGGTGACGCCGGCGCCGATGGTGATGCCCCGGTCATCGACCGTCACCGACTGCAGTTCCGTCAGATGGCCGATGAAGACGATCGGGTCGAGGAGGCGCATCTGCTTCGTCACCCAGAGGCCGACGTCGGTCGAGCCGGCAACGATGGTGGCCTTCGGTTCCGCCGCGATGATCTCGGCAAGAGCGGCCATCGAGGCCGGCACGATCGAGCGGGCGCCATCCCTGGTGACGACGATGGTTTCGGGATGGGCGCGGATGTCCCAGAGCCTGGCGGCGATCTCGCTGCGGTCGCGCTCGAGCGGGTCGAAGAGCGAACTCGGGCGTTCCGCGCCCACCTGTTCGGCGGCCTTGATGATCGGCTCGTAGCCGGTGCAGCGACAGAGGTTGCCCTGCAGCGCGCTTTCGATCTCGGCGCGCGACGGCGCATCGTTGGAGAGCCACAGGCCGTAGAGCGACATCACGAAGCCCGGCGTGCAGAAGCCGCATTGCGAGCCGTGCTGGTCGACCATGGCCTGCTGCACCGGATGCAGCGTGCCGTCCTTGGCGGCCAGATGCTCCACCGTCACCACATGGGTGCCGTGCAGCGAGCCGAGAAAGCGGATGCAGGCATTCACCGTCTCGTAGCGCAGCAGGCCCTCGACCAGGCGGCCGACGAGCACCGTGCAGGCGCCGCAGTCACCCTCGGCGCAGCCTTCCTTGGTGCCGGTCAGCCGGCGCTTCAGGCGCAGGTAGTCGAGGAGCGTCTCGGTCGGGCCGAAGCCGCCGAGCGAGATCTCCTCGCCGTTGAGGATGAAGCGGATTGCGTCTGTCATGCTGTCTATTCTCTTTCGGGCCGTCTGTTCTCTTATTGGGCGGTCCAGCCGCCATCGATCGAAATATGCGTGCCGGTGATCTGCCGCGCCGCGTCGCTGGCAAGAAACACGGCCGTGGCCGCGACTTCCTCGATGGCGACGAATTCCTTCGTCGCCTGCAGCCGCAGCATCACCTCGGTCTTCACCTCATCCTCACTGATGCCGCGTTCCCGGGCCGTATCCGGGATCTGGCGTTCGACGAGCGGCGTCAGCACATAGCCCGGGCAGATCGCGTTGACGGTAATCCCGAATTCGGCAAGTTCCAAGGCTGCTGTCTTCGTAAAGCCTAAAATACCATGCTTGGCAGCCACATAGGCGGATTTGTAGGGGGAGGCCACCAGCGCATGCGCCGAGGCCACGTTGATGATGCGGCCCTTGCCCTTCGCCTTCATCAGCGGGATCGCCGTGCGGGTGGTGTGGAAGGCGCTCGTCAGGTTGATGGCGATGATGCGGTCCCACTGCGCGGTGGGAAAATCCTCGATCCTGGCGACATGCTGGATGCCGGCATTGTTGACCAGAACGTCGACCGAGCCGAAGTTTGCCGCCGCCGTGCCGATCAGGTCTTCGATCTCCTCCGGCTTCGTCATGTCGGCGCCATGGTAGATCACCCGGCCGCCGCCCAGCACCTCCAGTTCGCGCCGCACCGCCTCGATCGCGTCCGGCTCACCGAAGCCGTTGATCACCACGTGGCAACCCTCGGCCGCAAACGCCTTTGCAATGCCGAGCCCGATCCCGCTGGTGGAGCCGGTGACGACGACGGTTCTGGACATGCCTGACCTCCCAAATCGCGGTGTTCTTGTTGCACCGCAGTGATTTGCCGAAGTTATGCGCAAATGGGAGGCGCTGGCAATCGGGCGTGGGTATTGGAGCGGTCGCCGTCAGATCATCTGGAACGTGCCGGTCCGCTCAAAGGCCTGGAAGGCGTCGAGGCTCCGACGCATGCTGGGAAGCGTGTCGGGCAGGGCGTCCAGGGGGAACCAGTCCACCGCCTTGGATTCCGCGTCGGTGACGGTCGCCACGCCATCGAAATCCTCGGTGTAGAACATCATCGCGAAGAACTGGCAGACATCGCCGTTGGGGAAGGTGATGGTTTCGAACTCTGGATTGCTGGCAAACCCGAAGGGTCGGAGGTTCCAGATGCGCAGGCCGGTTTCCTCCATCGTCTCCCGGACGGCGACCGACATCAGGTCCTCTCCCTCTTCCGCGTTACCACCCGGAATACCCCAGCGATCGAAGTCGCTCCGATGTTGCATGAGCACGCAACCGTCCTTTCGCCTCACCACCACGCGAACGCCCGGAACCAGGACTAAGGCGGAGCCGATCCTGGCGCGCAATTTTCCGAGATAGCTTTCCGCAAAGCTCAATATCGTACCCTCCGGTCATCGACGCCAAACGCGCCGAAGAGCACCGATACAGGAAACCTGGCGGCTTTTCGATCCGCCAGGACAGGCAATTGTTGCCTTGTATCGCAGCCCGCTAGCTGCCTTGCGGAATGCGGGCGATGACCTTGATCTCGAAATCGAAGCCGGCCAGCCAGTTGACGCCGACGGCCGTCCAGTTTGGGTAGGGCGGCGCCGGGAAGACGTGGTTCTTGACGGCCATGATCGTCTCGAACTGGTTTTCGGGGTCCGTGTGGAAGCTCGTGACGTCGACGATGTCGTCGAGGCTGCAGCCTGCCGCCTCCAGGACGGCCGTCAGGTTGTCGAAGGCGCGTTCCACCTGTGTCCGGAAATCCGGTTCCGGCGTCCCGTCCTCGCGGCTGCCGACCTGGCCGGAGACAAACAGGAGGTCGCCGGAGCGGATGGCAGCGGAATAGCCGTGCGCTTCGTAGAGTGCATGTCGGTTGGCGGGGAAAATGGCCTGACGCTGGGTCATGTCTGGCTCCTTTCGTGGGGCTGCCGGAAAACCGCCGACCTTCACACCGGTCGCTCGATTTGATATACGGTTCGTATGTAAACTAGAAACATACGCGACGTATGTCAATTCAGATACGCAGGGTATGTGGATTTTGGAAGAGCCATGGCCACGAAGCGCGCGCAGATGATGGAGGAGAACCGGGCAAGGCTGATCGCCGCTGCCCGCAAAGCCTTCGCCGATCAGGGCTATGCGGCAGCCTCGATGGATGAGCTGACCGCGCAGGCCGGCCTGACGCGCGGCGCCCTCTACCATAACTTCGGCGACAAGCGCGGGCTGCTGGCGGCCGTCGTCAACCAGATCGACGCGGAAATGGCGGCGCGGGCGCAGGCGGTGGGCGCGCGGGCAGGGGACGGCTGGCAGGCCCTGCTGGCCGAAGGGGCGGCCTACATCGAGATGGCGCTCGAGCCGGAGGTGCAGCGCATCGTGCTGCTCGACGGGCCGGCGGTGCTGGGCGATCCGTCGCGCTGGGCCAGCCAGAACAGCTGCCTGGAGGTGACGCAGCACACCGTCGAGCGGCTGATTGCAGAGGGCGTGCTGAAACCCGTCGATCCCGAGGCGGCAGCGCGGCTGATCAACGGGGCAGCGCTCAACGCGGCGCTCTGGGTCGCGGCCTCCGACGAGCCTCGGGATGTGCTGGCGAAGGCCATCGATGCGTTCCGGGCCCTGGCAACCGGCCTTCTCGCAAAACCGGTCTGATACGGCCAGCTCACCGGCCGGGGATCGGCCCAGCCGCATGGGTTCGGCTCGTCCAGTCCTTGCCCTGCCATTCGCGCACCGTCACCGAGATCAGACCCTCGGCGATATCGACGAGGTTATAGGCATTGGCGTGGTCGCGCAGGCGTGTGGAGATGGCGGAGGCGGCCTGCAGGACTATGATCGGGCCGGCGGCCGCCTGCAGCGGCCCCTCCGTCTCGCCGGTCACGACGTGATGCTCGCGCACATAGGACATGTGGAAGTGGCCGGAGAGGACGAGGCGGACGCCGAGCCTAGCGAAACAGGCCAGCGCCTCGTCGGCTCGCCGCACCAGCCGCATCGGACGGGCCATGGCGACATCCGGCTGCAGCAGGGGATGGTGCGCGACGACGATCCGCAGGCTCTCCGGCGCGCTGCCGGCAAACCGGGTCTCCAGGGCCTCCAGCTGATGCGCGCTGATCGAGCCATGCGCCCAGTTGAGGCCGAGCCGAAACCGGCGCGACGTCTTCAGTCCGGCGATGGCGATGCCCTGGGTCTCCAGGAAGGGCTCGAGGTCCTGCGCTATGTGACGGCGGTAGTGCCGATAGGGATCGGCAAAGCGCAGGGCGAGGTTGCGGGCCGGCACGTCGTGGTTGCCGGGCACGGCAAAGACCGGGGCCGGAAGCGTCTCCAGAAAGGCCTGGGCAACTTCAAACTCGGCGCGCGATCCGACCTGGGTGAAGTCGCCGCTGACGACGATCAGGTCCGGCGCATTCCTCTGGATGTCGGCGAGAAGACTGTCGGCGAGGTCGGCGTCATGATGGCCGAAATGCAGGTCGGAGAGATGGATCAGCCGCATTGGTCCGGCGCCCTCATGCTTGTTCTGAGGCGTGGTCGACCGCCGGCGCCAGGACGCAGAGCGCCCGGGGGCGGATCGAGAAGGCGAGCGGCATGGCCATCCGCTCCACCTCGCCGTCGATCATCACCTCCACCTCGCGGCGCTTCGTGCGGATCACCGCCTCGGTCACGTCCTCGATCACCAGGGCCTCATCCTGCCGCCAGCGTCCGAGCAGCATCTCGAGGGCGAGCCAGACGAGACCGCCAAGGCTGAGGCGCTTCAGGAGGTAGAGCGTCAGCGTGCCGCGGTCGAGCCTGCCCCGCGAGAAGAAGCGGCCGACGCCCTCGTCATAGGCATTGTTGGCGATGGCCACCGAATGGACGCGCTCGATGCGCTTGCCCGCCCGGGTCTCCGCCCGGGTGTCGGAATGGGGCAGGTCGATCTCGACGGCGATCCGCCTTGCCCGGCCGATGCGGCGGATCGACCGGCGGGCGAAATGCAGCTTGCCGACGAGCGACCGGTCGCCGCGCATCTCCTCGCGGACGGCCGCGATGCCGGGAAAGGTGCCGATCACCGCCTTGTGCAGGAAGACCCGGCCGTTCACCTCGCCGACATCGATGCGATGGGGCTGCATCTCGGAGAGGGCGCCGATCGCCGCATCGACGTCGAGGGGAATGCGCAGGTCGCGCGCCAGCAGATTTGCCGTGCCGAAGGGCAGGAGCGCGAGGCTCTTGTCTCTGTCGATCAGCGCGCTGGCTATGGCGGTGGCGGTGCCGTCTCCGCCGGCCGCGACGATGACGCCGGCGGTGCTCTCCAGAGCCTTTGCGATCCGCTCCTCCAGGGGCCGCTCGTCATCGGCGTCGAGGTCGAAGTCGAGGCCCGCTGTGCGAAATTTCTCCGCCAGGACATCGGTTGTGATGCCGAGCGTCGCGGCGGTGCCGGCGCGGGCGTTGAAGATGATGTGGAACCTCAGGAGCGCATTCCATCTCTGCGAGAACCCGCGGAAAATCCGGCGGGCCGATGCCTCCTTCTATGCGCCGGGTGTGAAATGCCTGCGACAGGATTGCCTTCACCAGCAACGAAACAGGCTGGATCAGCCCTTGTCGGCGAGAAAATCGACGGTCACCGCGTGCAGTGGCCGGCCCGTGTCGCGGAAGGCCGCGATGTTGCCGATCGTGGTCTCGGCGATCGCTTCGAGCGCCTCGTGGGTGAAGAAGGCCTGGTGACCGGTGATCAGCACATTGGGGAAGGTCAGCAGCCGGGCAAAAACGTCGTCGCGCAGCATCTCGTTGGAGAGATCCTCGAAGAAGAGGTCGGCCTCCTCCTCGTAGACGTCGAGGCCGAGGCTGCCGATCGTGCCGTCCTTCAGGCCCGCGATCGCCGCATGGGCGTCGATGACGGCGCCGCGGCTGGTGTTGATCAGCATGACGCCGGGTTTCAGGAGCGGCAGGGTGTCGCTGCGGATCATGTGGTAGGTGTCGGGCGTCAGCGGGCAGTTGAGGCTGAGGATGTCGGACTCCCGGAAGATCTCCTCGCGGTCGACATAAGTCATGCCGAGCGCCAGGCAATCCGGGTTCTGCTGCAGGTCGTGGCCGAGCAGCCGGCAGCCGAAACCGGTGACGATACGGGCAAGCACGGCGCCGATCTTGCCGGTGCCGACGATGCCGAAGGTCTTGCCGTGAAGGTCGAAGCCGAGCAGCCCGTCGAGCGCGAAATTGCCCTCGCGGACGCGGTTGTAGGCGCGGTGGATCTTGCGGTTGAGCGCCAGGATGATCGCCATCGTGTGTTCGGCGACGGCGTGCGGCGAATAGGCCGGCACGCGGGCAACCGTCAGGCCAAGCTCTTCGGCCGCGACCAGATCGACATTGTTGAAGCCGGCGCTGCGCAGGGCGATCAGCCGCACGCCGTAGTCGGCCAGGCGTTTGAGGACGGGGCGGGAGAGGTTGTCGTTGACGAAGGCGCAGATCGCCGCGGAGCCTTCGGCAAGCGCGACCGTTTCCAGCGACAGCCGCGCCTCGCAGTACTGGAGGTCGAGGCCGGCCTGCCAGCCGCGGTCGAGGAAGTGGCGGTCATAGGGCTTGGTGCTGAAGATGGTAACCCGCATGGCTGTCTCTCCGCGTGCGTCGCTCGTCGAGCTTCAGGGACGATGCCACGCCGGCTGTCATGCGTCCAGATTGCCGGCGCCTGCAAGGGGCGCCGGCTCTCGTCTGGTCAGTCGGTATCTTCGACCGCGGCCGGCGGCTGGACGGCCGGAGCGATCTGCGGCTGCGCCGGCTGCGTCACCGTCTCGCCGTCCGTGGTGCCGGGGCCGGGAGCGGCCGGCGCCGGCGTGACAACGCCGGGAGGCGTATCGCCGGACGGTGCGGCACCCGTCGGGGCCGGTGCAACCCGGCCGGTCGTGCCGCCAGCTGCGCCCGGGGCCGCATCGGGCGCGGGCTGTCCGGCCGGAGGTGTCGCGGCCGTGCCTGCCGCGGGTGCGGTGGCTGCTGCCGCCGCCGGGGACGCGTCGGTGGCGATCGGCTCGGGGATCACCGTGCCGTCGGCCGGCGCCACGCGCCAGACCGCGTTGCCGGCATCATCGGCCACCAACAGCGCGCCGGTGCCGTCGATGCCGACGCCGACCGGGCGGCCGCGGGCGCTGTCTCCGTCGAGGAAGCCGGTGACCACATCGACCGGCTGGCCGGACGGCATGCCGTTCTCGAAGGGAATGTAGATCACCTTGTAGCCGTTGAAGGCGCTGCGGTTCCAGCTGCCGTGCTCGCCGACGAAGGCGCCATTGGTAAAGGGTTCCGGCATGGCCGATCCCATGGCGAAGGTCATGCCGAGCGCTGCGACGTGGCTGGAAAGCGCGTAGTCCGGCGCGATCGCCTGTTCCACCATCTCCGGCCGCGGCGGATGAACGCGGGCATCCACATGCTGGCCGTAATAGCTGTACGGCCAGCCGTAGAAGGCGTTCTCCTGCACCGAGGTCATGTAGTCCGGTACGAGGTTGGGGCCGAGTTCGTCACGCTCGTTGACGACCGTCCACAGCGTTCCCGTTTCCGGGTGGATGGTCAGGCCGTTCGGATTGCGCAGGCCCGAGGCGAAGATGCGCGCCGCACCCGTTTCGCGGTCCACCTGCCAGATCGCGGCGCGACCCTTTTCGGCCTCCATGCCGCGTTCAGCGGCATTGGAGTTGGAGCCGACGGAGGCGTAGAGGAACTGGCCGTCGGGGCTGAGCGCCAGGTCCTTCGTCCAGTGGTGGTTGATCGGCCCGCCGGGCAGCGGCGTCAGCACGCGTGGCTCTTCGGTGATCGAGTCCTGGCCGAGTTCATAGGGGTAGGCGAGGATGGCATCGGCCGCCGCCACATAGAGCGTGTTGTCGGCAAAGGCGACGCCGAAGGGAGAGTTGAGGCCGGTCAGGAGGTCGTGGCGCTCGTCGACGGTGCCGTCGCGATCGGCATCGCGCAGAAGCGTGATCAGATTGCTTTCCTTCTGTGGGCCACCACCGCCGCCGTGGGCGATCGACATGATCCAGCCGCGGATCAGATCCTTCGGCCGCTCGGTCGGCTTGCCGCCAGGCGCCCGACCCTGGACGACGAGCACGTCGCCGTTGGGCAGCGTGTGGACGGTGCGCGGGTTGGCAAGGTCCGTCGCATAGGCGGTGACGGTCAGACCCTCCGGCACGGTCGGCGTCTCGCCGTCCTGCCAGCCGACCACTTCGGCGACCTTCAGGTCGGGAAGCAGCTGGCTCTGCGGTTCGGGCAGCACGGGATCCGGGCCGAGCTGCTGGGAGATGTCGAAATCGGAGCCTTCGTCGCTGCAGCCGGAAAGCGCCAGCACGGCGGCGGCAGTCGAGGCGAGGGCGAGGGTACGGAAATGGCGGTTCATCGTTCAACACTCCAGATTACGCGGGACCGTTTCCGGGCGGCGAGCAGCACCGTCACCAGGATCATGGCAACCGTCAGGGCCGATACGATGAGGCCGTTCGGGACGACCGCCGGCCAGCCGTCGTTGGCGTGGATCAGGCTGTTGAGGAAGGCGAGCGCCAGCACGACAATGTAGGCGACGGCGGCGGCCCAGCCGGGGCCGACCATCCGCGTCGAGCGGCGCGCCATGTCGATGGCACCGGCGAGGAGGCCGAAGCCGCCGCCGACGAGGCCTGCCAGCAGCAGCCAGGACGAGAAGTTCTGCCACATCAGGAAGGACGTCTGCCAATAGATGATATCGGTGAAGAGCGTCAGCGTGAAGCACACGAAGGGGAAGGGAACGAAGAGCGAGCTGACCGCAAATCCGGTCCTCCCGGTCGTCGTCGTGGAATAGCTTGTTGTCATGGCGGCGCCTCAGGTTGCAGAGGATGGGATGATGCCACTACGGCTGACGGCGCTATTTGTTCCCGCCGAAGTGGCCGGACCGTTCGGCAGCCGTTGACACGTCTTTGTCGCATCTGCTCAAACCTTTGGCAGGAATGGCATGAGGAGGGGGAGGACCGGAATGGCTGGTTATGTGTTGGCGATCGACCAGGGGACGACGTCGAGCCGGGCGATCGTCTTTGACGAGAGCATGAAGATCGCGGGCGTCGGGCAGAAGGAGTTCACCCAGATCTTCCCGAAGTCGGGATGGGTGGAACACGATCCGGAGGAGATCTGGGGCTCGGTGGTGCTGACGATCCGCCAGGCGATCCGCAAGGCGGGTATCCGCGCCGCCGATATCGCGGCAATCGGCATCACCAACCAGCGCGAGACGGTGGTGGTCTGGGAGCGCGAAACGGGTCAGGCGATCCACAACGCCATCGTCTGGCAGGACCGGCGCACCGCAAGTCTCTGCGAGGAGATGAAGGCCGACGGGCTGGAGGAGGTCTTCACGGCGAAGACCGGGCTGCTGCTCGACCCCTATTTTTCCGGCACCAAGCTGTCCTGGCTGCTCTCCAACGTCGAGGGTGCACGCGCACGCGCCGCCAACGGCGAACTCTGCTTCGGCACGATCGACACCTATCTGATCTGGCGGCTGACGGGCGGCAAGAGCTTCGTCACCGACGCCACCAATGCGTCGCGCACGCTCCTCTACAACATCGCCGAGAATGCCTGGGACGAGGAGCTGCTGAGGATCCTCGACATTCCGCCGGCGATGCTGCCGGAGGTGAAGGACTGCGCCGACGACTTCGGCGTCACCGAGGCGCGCCTGTTCGGCGCCGCCATCCCGATCCTCGGCGTCGCGGGCGACCAGCAGGCGGCGACGATCGGCCAGGCCTGCTTCACGCCCGGCATGATCAAGTCCACCTATGGCACCGGCTGTTTTGCCGTCCTCAACACCGGCACCGAGATCGTGCCGTCGCAGAACCGGCTCTTGACGACGATCGCCTACCGGCTGAACGGCAGGACCACCTATGCGCTGGAAGGCTCGATCTTCATTGCCGGCGCTGCCGTGCAGTGGCTGCGCGACGGGCTCGGGATCATCCGGAGGGCAGAGCAGACCGGCACGCTCGCCGAGAGTGCCGACCCAGAGCAGAACGTCTATCTGGTGCCGGCCTTCACCGGGCTCGGCGCGCCGCACTGGGACGCGGAGGCGCGCGGCGCGATCTTCGGGCTGACCCGCAACACCGGACCGGCGGAGCTTTCGCGCGCCGCCCTGGAGGCGGTCTGCTACCAGACCCGCGACCTGCTCGACGCCATGCACAAGGACTGGAAGAAGGCCGGCAGCGAGACGGTGCTGCGCGTCGACGGCGGCATGGTCGCCTCCGACTGGACGATGCAGCGGCTTGCCGACATTCTCGACGCCCCCGTCGACCGGCCGACGATTCTGGAGACCACGGCGCTGGGAGCCGCCTGGCTTGCCGGATCGAAGGCCGGCGTCTGGCCGGACCAGGCTGAGTTCGCGCGCCGCTGGGCCTGCGAGCGGCGGTTCGAGCCGCAGATGGAGGAGAGCGTCAGGGCCGCCAAGATCGAGGGCTGGAACAATGCGGTGCGGCGGACGCTGGGCGGCCTCTGATCCGCCCGGGTCCGTTCCGCCCGATCTATTGGAAGCGTTCGCCGGGATAGACGCCCCAGAGCGAGGCCTGATCGACGTAGCCTTCCACGCCGGCCTTCCTGAGCGCGACCGCGCACCAGGCGCCGTCGCAGGATCGCACGGCCATCATCACCTTCGGTTCCAGCCGTGCGGTGACGCTCGCGCTGTCGGAGGGACGTCCGCGCAACGCCACCGGCTCCTTCAGCCAGGGGCCGACCAGTGCCGACCGTTCTCCCGACAGCAGCGAGCCGGACATCCAGCCGCTGACGCCGTCATGGTCGCGCACGCGCCGCCAGTTGCCGTATTCCTCGGTGATCTCCAGCGGCATGCCGGGGTGGGTGTAGAGCCACGCCGTCGGGTAGTCCGTCGAAGGCCCGACGCGCATGCGCGCCTGCCGCGCCTTCAGGGACACGTAGCGTGGCACAGGGAAGCCGGTCTCGCGACCCTTCTTGAATCCTGCCACCGATGACGGCTGGGCCTGTGCGGTCGTCGCTGACGGCAGGTGCAGGACGAGCGCAAGGGAAAAAGCGGTCGCACCCAGCACGGCAAGCCGCCAGGCCCGCAGGCCGGACTTCATCCAGACCGGCCGATGGCCAGGCTGCTGCTGACTGACGTGCATGTCAGTTGCACTTCTGCACTTCCTGGAGCGCCGCGGTCACGCCGTTTAGGGAGAAGGTGTAGCTGGTATCGGTGCCGCGCTGCGAGGTGGCCTGCAGCACCAGCTGGCGTCCGGCGCGCATGGCGTTGACCATCTCCGGCTCTGCGGCCTGGTTCTTCACCCAGGCGGCGTTTTCCTTCGGGCGCATGCTGAAGGACTTTTCGTCGACGTTGACGCGGATGTCGGCGTCGGGCTTCAGGCTGTAGCCCATGATTGCCTGCGGCGCGTAGCTGGAATTGCTGGCCGGTGCGATCAGCAGGAAGTTGTCGCCATGGTTGACGTTGGAGGGCTGCGCCGTGACCGGCACGGACAGCGCGTAGCAGTTCTTCTGGCCGCCGGCGGTGTAGGAATAGACGCCCCAGGCATCAAACTGCTTGATGCGGGTGGGCTGAGCGCTGGCGACCGCGGCCGAGCCGAGAATGAGCGAAAGAGCAAAGCAGCTTGTCCGAGCGAACATTATGCCTCCATCTGTGTCTGTGCGGTGGGTTTTGGCCCTCATCTGTTGCGGGGGACCGTCTCAAACGAGGTTCTAATACAGCTCGTGGCGGTTACCGGGAAGTTAACTTTCAGGCCGAAATCATGTCCCGGGCGTCACAAAGAGGTGAGCGCCGCTCAACTTTGACACGGGTTTGCCCGCTGCGGACCACGGCCAAGGCGCTTTTGAAGCGCTGATCTGAAGGGTCGTTCATCGCCCGGAGGGCGCCGGAGGGGGACGCAGTTTGCCGTGGCGGTGAGATGCAATTTCGTCGCGGTCCTTCCCCTCCCCAACCCCTCCCCACAAGGGGGAGGGGCTCAGGCGAGGCGCCGCCGCAAGTCCTCTCCCCCCTTGTGGGGAGATGCCCGGCAGGGCAGAGGGGTGCCGACCGGCTCTGACCTACACCCGTGCCGGAATATTGAGCCCGCGTTCCACCGCCGGCCGCGCCAGGCCGCGCTCCAGCCAGTTCGGGACGGTCTTCAGCTCGTCGTAGCGCACCAGGTCGCCGGCGCCGTAGAAGCCGATGAGGTTGCGCACCCAGCCGAGCATGGAGATGTCGGCGATCGTGTAGTCGTCGCCCATGATCCAGTCGCGACCTTCGAGGCGCGTCTCCAGGACGCGGATGATGCGGGCGGATTCCTTGACGTAGCGCTCCAGCGGACGCTTGTCCTCGATCTCCCTGCCGGCAAACTTGTGGAAGAAGCCGAGCTGGCCGAACATCGGGCCCAGCCCACCCATCTGGAACATCAGCCACTGGATGGTCTCGTAGCGACGGGCCGGATCGGCGGGCAGCAGCTTGCCGGTCTTTTCCGCCAGATAGATCAGGATCGCACCGCTTTCGAAGAGCGCCAGCGGCTGACCGCCGGGGCCGTCGGGATCGAGGATCGCCGGGATCTTGCCGTTCGGGTTGAGCGACAGGAATTCCGGGGTCCAGGTTTCATTCTCGCCGATGTTGATGAAATGCGGCTCGTAGGGCAGGCCGGTCTCCTCCAGCATGATCGACACCTTGACGCCGTTCGGGGTCGGGGTGGAGTAGAGCTGCAGGATGTCGGGGTTCTGCGCCGGCCAGCGGCTGGTGATGGGATAGGCGGACAGATCGGCCATCGGGTACCTCGAAGGTTGCTGATGCTTGCCACTATAGATTGGACGGTACGGCGCGCCAGCTGTGGCAGTGGCTTTTTTGTGGCAATATTGTGGCGTTGGGGTTGCCGTTCGATGATCGCTGCGCCATGTACCGCCTCCTGATGCTGCTCAGCCTCGCGCCCTCGGGCGTCAGAGGCGGCAGCCTTTCGCGCGTGCCTTTCGTCCTCCGGATGTCCGCCGTTCAGGGCAGACTTCCTTGGTTGGCACCGTCCGCAAGAGAATGGAGCAAATCATGAGCGATCCGGTCGCATCCGAGCCAGACGAAGCCGTTCCTGCCCCCGAGGGAAGGACGCAGATCATCGAAACCGATTACGAGATCGGTCAGGACAATACCAGTTACCGTCGCCGCTTCGTCCTGGAGTTCGACATCCACAATGTGGTCTTCACCGTCTCGGCTCTCGGCATCGTCGCGTTCACCTTCCTGACGCTGATCTTCCAGACAACGCTCGGGCCCGTCTTCGTGGCCGTGCGCGATGCGCTGACCTCGAATCTTGCCTGGTTCTTCCTGCTGGCCGGCAACATCCTGGTGCTCGCCTGCATCCTCCTGATCTTCCTGCCGCTCGGGCGCGTCCGCTTGGGTGGACCTGAAGCCACGCCTGATTACAGCCGCATGTCCTGGTTCTCGATGCTCTTTGCCGCCGGCATGGGCATCGGCCTGATGTTCTACGGCGTCTCCGAACCACTCGGCAACTACACGGCGGCCTTCGGCGGGCCGGTGTTTGAGGACGGCGTGCGCACAGACTGGGCGCCGCTCAACGGTGCCGTGGGCGACACGGAAGGCGCGCGGCGCCTGGCCATGGCGGCGACGATCTTCCACTGGTCGCTGCACCCCTGGGCGATCTATGCGGTGGTGGCGCTGTCGCTCGCCCTCTTTGCCTACAACAAGGGCCTGCCGCTCACGCTGCGCTCGATCTTCTATCCGATCTTCGGGGAACGGGTCTGGGGCTGGCCGGGCCATATCATCGACATCCTCGCGGTGTTTGCGACCATCTTCGGCCTCTCGACCTCGCTCGGGATCGGCGCCCAGCAGGCCGGGGCCGGGCTCAACTTCCTCTTCGGTCTGCCCGCAAGTTTGGGGATGATCGTCTTTTTGGTAATCATCATCACCGGGATCGCCATCGCTTCGGTGGTCGCCGGCATGGACAAGGGCGTCAAGCGGCTGTCCGAGATCAACATGATGCTCGCCCTGCTGCTGCTGGTCTTCGTCATCCTCGTCGGGCCGACGATGCAGATCCTGCGCGGCTTTTTCCTCAATCTCGGCGCCTACGTGCAGTATCTGCCAGCGCTCTCCAATCCCTTCGGCCGTGACGACGACAACTTCCGCCAGGGCTGGACGGCCTTCTACTGGGCCTGGTGGATCAGCTGGTCGCCGTTCGTCGGCATGTTCATCGCCCGTGTCAGCCGCGGCCGCACGGTGCGCGAGTTCCTGATCGCGGTGCTGTTGATCCCGTCGCTGGTGTCGACGCTCTGGATGACGGCACTCGGCGGCACGGCGATCAGCCAGGTGGTCAACGAAGGCCTGAGCTCGGTCCAGGACGCGGCCTTGGAAATCCAGCTCTTCGAGATGCTGGCCCATCTGCCGCTGACGCAGATCACCTCGCTGATCGGCATCATCCTGGTCATCGTGTTCTTCGTCACTTCGTCGGATTCCGGCTCGCTGGTGATCGACACGATCGCCGCCGGCGGCAAGGTCAATGCCCCGACGCCGCAGCGGGTGTTCTGGGCGAGCTTCGAAGGCCTGGTCGCCATCGCGCTGATGCTGGGTGGCGGTCTTGCCGCGCTGCAGGCGATGGCGGTCTCCACGGGCTTCCCCTTCGCCATCGTGCTGCTCGGTGCAACCTACTGCCTGTTCAAGGGGCTGATGGACGAACCACGAGCGGCATCGGGCAAGCCGAAAACGGCCTGAGTGAAAGGCTGCACCAAATTATTGGTGCAGCCTGTCGGCCCGCGCGCTACGTCTTCGTCTTCCAAGGGAGAAGGAGAACGCGATGCTCTATGCCATCCTCTGCTATGCCGACGAGGAAACCGTCTTCGCCTGGTCGAAGGAAGAAGAGGCGGCCGTGATGGGCCGCCTTTATGCCGTTCAGGAGCCGCTGGCCCAGGCCGGCAAGCTCGGCCCGACCGGGCGGCTGATGCCGACGACCGCGGCGACGACGGTGCGCAAGGGCAAGGAGGAGCCGATCGTCCTTGACGGGCCCTTCGCCGAAACGAAGGAGGCCCTGCTCGGCTTCTACACCGTCGACGTCGAGACGCTGGACGAGGCCGTGGCCTTCGCCCGGCAGCTTTCGAGCGTCAATCCGGGCTCCACGGCTTACGAAATCCGGCCCTTCTACGTGTTCCATCCCGGGAGCGTCACGGGATGACGGATCCGGCCTGGATCGATCTGGCACTGACGGCGGCACGGCCGCAGGCGATGGGCGCGCTTTTGCGTTATTTCCGCAACCTCGATACGGCGGAAGAGGCCTTCCAGGAGGCGTGCCTGCGGGCGATCCGTACCTGGCCGGAGAAGGGGCCGCCGCGCGACCCCGCCGCCTGGCTGATCTTCGTCGGCCGCAACAGCGGCGTCGACGTGATCCGTAAGACGGCGCGCACCACCGCACTTCCCGACGAGACGGCGCTCTCCGACCTGTCCGACGCCGAAGCGGACATGGCCGACCGGCTCGACAGTTCGCACTACCGCGACGACATCCTGCGGCTGATGTTTATCTGCTGCCACCCGGACCTGCCGGCCACGCAGCAGATCGCGCTGGCGCTCCGGATCGTGTCCGGGATCGGCGTGCCCCGCATCGCGCGGGCCTTTCTCGTCTCCGAGAGCGCCATGGAGCAGCGTATCACCCGGGCCAAGGCGCGGGTGGCCAAGGCCGGGCTGCCCTTCGAGGCTCCGGCGGCGACCGAGCGCGCCGAGCGCCTGCCGCCGGTGATGGCGATGATCTACCTGGTCTTCAACGAGGGCTATTCCGCCGGCGTCTCCACCCCGGACGTCGCGGCGCTCTGCGACGAGGCGATCCGGCTTGGTCGGCTGCTGCTGCGCATCTTCCCCAGCGAGCCGGAGGTCATGGGCCTCCTGGCGCTGATCCTGCTGCAGCATGCGCGCCGGGGCGCCCGCTACGACGAGCGCGGCGAGATGGTCCTGCTCGAGGACCAGGACCGCAGCCTCTGGGACCGCCGGCAGATCGAGGAGGGGCTTGCCGTGCTGGACAAGGCGATCCGCCACCGCCAGCCAGGCCCCTATCAGGTGCAGGCGGCAATCGCCGCCCTGCACGCGCGTGCGGCGTCGGCCAAGGACACGAACTGGGCGGAGATCGATCTTCTCTACCAGGTGCTGGAGCGGCTTTCTCCGTCGCCGGTGGTGACGCTCAATCGCGCCGTTGCGGTCTCCAAGGCGAAGGGCGCGGGCGAGGGGCTGTTGCTGCTGGAGCCGCTTGGAGAAGCGCTGGACGGCTACTTCTACTTCCATGGCGTGCGCGGGGCGCTGCTGGCGCAGGCCGGCGAGACGAGGGCGGCGCGGGATGCCTTCGGCCGCGCCATCGCCCTTGCCAATTCGCCGGCGGAAGCCGCGCATATCCGCCAGGAACTGGACCGGCTGCAGGACGAGAGACCGGCCTCCTGATTTTTCTCGCCCCCGATGTCGGGACTGGCGGTCGTGATCCGTCCTCGGGGCGTCAAGTGATACAGCCGGAGGAAAGACGATGGACATGACGAACAGGGCGCCTGGGCACGAACTGAAGCTGGTGCGCGAGATCGACGCGCCGCGCGAGAAGATCTTCAAGGCGTGGACGACGCCGGAGCTGATGAAGCAATGGTTCTGCCCGCTGCCCTGGAAGGTGACCGAGGCCGACCTCGACGTGCGTGCAGGCGGCCGCTGCAACAACACCATGGAGGGACCGGACGGCGAGGTGATCCCGAACCAGGGTGTTTATCTCGAGGTTATCGAGAACGAGAAACTCGTCTTCACCGATGCCTTCACCGAGGGCTGGGTCCCGACGGAGAAGCCCTTCATGGTCGGCGTCGTGCTGCTCGAGGAACTGCCCGGCGGGCGAACCCGCTATACCGCCAAGGCGCTGCACTGGACCGAGGACGACAGGAAGGCGCATGAGGACATGGGCTTCCACGAAGGCTGGGGAGCGGCAACCGACCAGCTCGTGGCGCTTCTGGCGCGGATGTAGACGAACCGCGGTCCATCGAGCCCAACTGGCCGGCAGGCAACCGGAGCCGGCACCGCAGGAGGAGGTCTTCCTGCGGCGTCTGGCTCCGGTTCCGGCCCGCCGCTCTCGTCAGAGGCGCGCTTCGAGGATCAGGTTGAACGGTGTCTGCATGGCACGGCGGAAGCGGGTGAAACCGGCCTTGCGGAAGATGTCCGCCAGGCGCGCCTCGCCCGCCTGGGCGCCCAGCACCGTGCGCCCGCCATCCGAGATCGCATGTGCGCAGCAGATGGTCGTCAAGGCGGCATAGTAGAGCCGGCCGACGGGCGAGACATTGTCCTCCACCCGGTCGTTGGCGAAGGGTTCGACCAGCATCACCGTGCCATCGCGGGCAAGGGCCTTGGCCGCATGCGTGGCGGCTGCCAGCGGATCGCCCATGTCGTGCAGGCAGTCGAAGAAGCAGATGAGGTCATAGCCGGTCCCCGGATAGGTGTCCGCCCGCGCGGTCAGGAAACTCGCCCGGTCGGCGACGCCGGCCGCGCCCGCCACCTGGCGCGCCTCGACCACGGACTTGTCGTGTGTGTCGAAGCCGAGGAATTGCGAGGCGGCAAAGGCCTCGGCCATCAGCACCGTCGAATGGCCGTGGCCGCAGCCGACATCGGCCACCAGCGCGCCCGCCTGCAGCTTCTCGACCACCCCGTCGAGCGCCGGCAGCCATTCCGGCACCAGGCTTGCCTTGTAGGCATTGCGGTAGAAGGCGGCGACGCCGCAGTAGAGCCGGCCGTCGTGATCGCCCCAGGGAATGCCGGCGCCGGTGCGGAAGGCGTTGATCGCCTTGTCCTCGTCGGCCCACATGGAGGCCGGGACCGACCAGGCGTGCGGGATGAAGACCGGGCTGTCCTCGTTGGCGAGCACCATGGCCTGCTCCGGCGTCATTTCGTAGGTGTCGCTGATGGCGTGGTAGCGCAGATAGGCGCCGGCCACCTGCGAGTTCAGCCATTCGCGGACATAGCGTTCGGCGCAGCCGGCACGGGCGGCGATGTCGCGGGCCGTCAGCGGCCCCTTGTCGGCCATGGCCTTGTAGAGCCCCAGCCGGTGCCCGAGGCTCACCATAACGCCGCCGTAGCCGGCCGACAGATCGCTGACGGCGCGACCCACGAGGGCCTCCAGCCTGGCGGTGTCGGGTGTTTTCGCCAGTGAATAATCCATCTCTCTTCTCCTTGTTGATGCCTCCGTTCGAGGTGGCGCGAGGATCGCAGGGAGAGGGGCGAAGCGGCAGAGCGGGGCAGGCCAGCTTCGGGCCATTCGAGCCACAGGGCAGCATTTTTCAAGCCTGGGCGTCCGAGTTGGCAATTCAGGCAGGGCGGCGTTATTCTCGCGGCTCTTCGGGGATGCGAGATGACCATGCCCAATGGCAACGACGGGGCAAACCCTGGGCAGGACGCCGGGCCGGCGCCGCTGCATGTCAGTCTCGTCGCCCTGCCGGAGGCGGTGGTCTCGACGCTGAGCGGCATTTTCGACGTGATGAACGCCTTTTCGATCGTGCCTCAAGCCGGGGGGCTACCCCGACCCGCACCCTTCCGGGTCGAGATCGTCGGGGAGCGGGCGGGGCCCCTGATGCTGGCCAGCAAGGTGCCGGTGACGGTGCAGCGGGCGGTGGCCGAGATCGAGCGGACCGACATCGTCATCGTTCCTTCGGTGCTGCTTGGCCCCGAGGGCTGGATTACCGGGCGCTATCCGGAGCTGGTCGCCTGGAGCCGTGCCATGCACGACAGGGGCGCCCTGATCTGCTCGGCCTGCTCCGGGCTCTTCCTGCTGGCGGAGGGGGGCATGTTCGACGGCGCGGATGCGACCGTCCATTTCGGCTATGCGCGGGCCTTCCAGGCGGTCCATCCGCAGGTTTCGATCCATCCGGAACAGGTGCTCGTGGTCTCAGGCCCGCGCGACGAGCTGATCACCTCCGGCGCCTCCATGACCTGGCACGACCTGGTGCTCTACCTGATCGCCCGCCATGCGGGCGCGACCGCGGCGCAGACGATCGCGCGGTTCTTCGCCCTGCAGTGGCATCAGGACGGACTTGCGCCCTACATGGTCTTCGAGGGCAGGCGCGATCATGGCGACGCGGCGGTGCAGGCGGCGCAGGACTGGCTCGCGGACCATTTTTCGGTCGCCAATCCCCTGGGGGAGATGATCCGGCGTGCGGGCCTTGCGGAGCGGACGTTCAAGCGGCGCTTCACCCAGGCGACCGGCATGAGCCCTATCGCCTATGTGCAGCGGATGCGGGTGGAGGAGGCAAAGCGCCGGCTGGAGCGCACCGAGGCCTCGGTGGACGAGATCAGCTTGCAGGTCGGCTACGAAGAACCGGCCTTCTTCCGCCGGTTGTTCCGGCGCGTGACGGGGCTTTCGCCCGGTGCCTACCGGCGCCGGTTCAGCGTTCCGGCCTATCCGCGGCCGCGCGACACGGCGTGACGGCATCTCTCCCATCCATCCCGTCGAACGGACCGTTCGAGATATTCGCATTTGCCGTCGCGTCGCGGGTTCTCTATCTGCAGGGAAACCACCGGATAGGATCCTGCTCATGGAACTCGGCCTTTATACCTTTGCAGATGTGGACCCCAATGCGCGCGACAAGGGCGCGGAGGGCGCCCAGCGGATGAAGAACCTGCTCGAGGAAATCGAACTGGCCGATCAGGTCGGGCTCGACGTCTTCGGGCTCGGCGAGCATCACCGGCCGGACTATCTGGTCTCCTCGCCGGCGACGGTGCTGGCGGCGGCGGCCGTGAAGACCAAGTCCATACGGCTGACCAGCGCCGTCTCGGTGCTCTCGTCCGACGAGCCGGTGCGGGTGTTCCAGCAGTTTGCGACGCTCGACCTGATCTCCAACGGCCGTGCCGAGATGATGGCCGGGCGTGGCTCGTTCATCGAGTCCTTCCCGCTGTTCGGCTACGACCTCAGCGACTACGAGCAGCTGTTTGCCGAAAAGCTCGACCTCCTGATGGCGATCCGCGACCAGGAGGTCGTGACCTGGACGGAGGGGCAACTGCGGGCGCCGATCAACGGCCGCGGCGTCTATCCACGTCCGCTGCAGGAAAGACTGCCGCTCTGGGTCGCCGTCGGCGGCACGCCGCAGTCGGTGGCGCGGGCCGGCGCGCTCGGCCTGCCGGTGGCGCTTGCCATCATCGGCGGCGACTATCCGCGGTTTGCGCCGCTCTTCCATCTCTACCGGGAGGCGGCCCGCCGGGCGGGGAACGACCCCGCAACGCTGAAGACCAGCATCAACGTGCACGGCTTCATCGCCGACACGACCGAGATTGCCGCCGACCAGTTCTACGGTCCGCAGGCGGCGGTCATGGACCGCATCGGCCGCGAGCGCGGCTGGGGGCCGACGAACCGGGCGCAGTTCGACCAGGCCCGCGGACCGACCGGCAATCTCTTCGTCGGCGATCCGGAGCTGGTGGCGGAAAAGATCGTCGCGGCGCACAAGGTGTTCGGCAACGACCGCTTCCTGATCCAGATGGCGATCGGCCTGATGCCGCACGACCAGATCATGCGCGGCATCGAGCTCTACGGCACGAAAGTCGCGCCGCTGGTCAGAAAAGAATTGACGGGTTCGGCCGTTGGCGCGACACCGGCGGCCTGAAAACACCGGTCTGAAACCACCGGCCCGAACCCACCGGACAATCGAATGATCGTTACCACTGAAGACGAACTGCTGAAGCTCAAGGATGTCGGTCGCATCTGCGCCGTGGCGATCGAGACCATGGCCAAGGCGCTGGAACCCGGCATCACCACCGCCGAGCTCGACGCCATCGGGCGCCGTGTGCTGGAGGAGAACGAGGCGGAATCGGCGCCGGAGTTCTGCTACAAGTTTCCGGGCGCCACCTGCATCAGCGTCAACGAGGTCGTGGCGCACGGCATTCCGGGCGACCGGGTGATCGGCGCGGGCGATCTCGTCAACATCGACGTGTCGGCGGTGAAGAACGGGCTGTTCGGCGACGCGGGTGCCTCCTACGCCGTGCCGCCCGTGACGCGGCAGGCGGAGAAGCTTTGCCGCGACGGGCGCCGGGCGCTGTGGACGGGCCTGCAGCAGGTGAAGCCCGGTCGGCCGCTCGCCGGCATCGGCAATGCCATCGGCGAGTTTGCCCGCAAGAACCGCTATACGCTGATCCAGAATCTTTCCAGCCACGGCATCGGCCACACGCTGCACGACGAGCCGAAGGAAGTGCCGACCTGGCCGGATCCGACGGAGACGCGGATGATCGAGGAGGGGCTGGTGTTCACCATCGAGCCGTTCCTGTCGGTCGGCGCCGACTGGGCCGTCGATGGCGGCAACGGCGATCCCTGGACGCTCTACAGCGAGCCGCGGGCGCTGACGGTGCAGTACGAGCACACGATCGTTGCAACCCGCAACGGGCCGCTGATCCTGACGCTGGCAAGCTAGGAAGGCGAAGACAGCGTGCGGGCTTCCGGGCGTCCGGTTCAATCATTGAACGCGGTGCGCCGCGAAAGGCCCGCACTGTCGCGAGAGCCGAATTGCGCCGGTTGTGGGCATCATGCCCGGTCCGACGCTGGCGACCTCATGTCGCGCCGTCCGACTCAACCGACTGCCAGAGGTTAAGTCAGGAGGGCGGGCGAAGTTCAGATCTTCCGCGGGGGTGCATCCGGTTCTGGTTAACAGTCGGTGAAGCGCCGGCATCCGCATCAGGCCCTATCGATGCTGACGCGGCGACTGTTCGTTTTCCGCACAGATGACCGTCTCAAAAGAAGAACGGCCGCGCCGGGGGCTGTGGATAACTTCCCGGCAAGCAACGGTGACCGGCGGCGGAGCCGGAGTCCGATGGCCGGCTTTCGACTGGAGCCGCCTCAAAAATGAGGGGCAGGGGCGGATCGCGCCGCCCGTGCCCCTCATCCCTGGACCAGAGATCTCGTTGTCGTGCCGATCGGCCTCACGCCGTCCGGTCGGAGGCTTTCTCCAGATAGACTTGAAGCGGGACCTCGGAGTGGCCGTCGCCACGAAGAGTGACGGCATAGGCGTTGAAGCCGTTGTCGAGCAGGGCGGCAAGCATGCCTGTCGATGCCGGCGGCAGGTAGCCGAGCTGGCTGCCGTCGCGTTTCTCGACCGCGATACTGGTCGGATCGAAGCTGCGGTCCGGCCGACGGCGAAGGCGCAGGATCTCGTTCACCTCAGGCAGACGGGCCTGCGGAAACTGGTCGCGATTGGCGACATAGGACCGGAGCAGCCCGATCCCTGCCTTCGGCTCGCCGGCGGCCATGGCCGCGGCCGCCAGCGGGAGCGAAGCCAAGGCTCCGCCCGCGCCGGCGAGGAAAGACCGTCTTTCCATCGGCGCCTCTCCCTAGAGCTGTTCGGCCTGGGCGCCGCTGTTGGGCTTGGCGCGGCCGAGGTTCGGCTTCTCGCCGAGCGGCTCCATCGGGCGGCTGGAGAAGGTGCCGTTGCCGTCGATCGACTGGCCTTCCGTCCAGCGGCCCTGGACAGGCTCGCTGCCGTCCTTCTGGAAGCCGAGGAAGGAATAGCTGAACTCCTGGTTTTCCTGTTCCTGCGGGAAGCTGTTGGGGATCGGGAAGACCTCGGTCGGGCCGCCGAGCTCCTCGAGGGCCGCCATCCACTGGTTCTGGTGCATGGTGTCGCGGGCGATCAGGAAGGACAGCATGTCCTTCATGCCCGGGTCGTTGGTCATGTTGTAGAGGCGCACGGCGAGGATGCGACCGGTCGATTCGGCGGTGACGTTTGCCGTCATGTCGGCGGCGATATTGCCGCTGGCGTAGATGTGCGACATGTCGAAGGGCACGCCGTCGGAATCCACCGGCATGGCCGACAGGCCGGCCGAAAGGAGGTTCTTCAGGTTCAGGCCACCGAGCACGGCGCCGCCGACGGGATCATTGGCCACTTCTTCCTTGAGGCTGAGCGGAGCGCCTTCCAGGTTCATGGCGACAGCCGTCGCCAGCATTTCGATGTGACCGAGCTCTTCGGCTGCCGTGTTCATCAGAAGGTCGCGGAACTTCGGATTGCCGCGGGCGCCGCAGGCCTGGAAGAAATATTGCATGGCGACGCGGATCTCGCCCTCGACGCCGCCGATGGCCTGCTGCAGCGCGCGGGCAAACAGCGGGTTCGGTGTCTCGACGCGCACGGGGTATTGCAGTTTTCCGTCGGTGTAGAACATCGTTCTCTCCTTCGTGTTGGGAACGGGCGCCAAACAAGAGGTGGCGCGGAGAAGTTCCTGAGAAGTTGTGAAAGTCTCAGCTTTGGTGAGCCCGGTTCGTTCAGCGCCTCGCCCGCTCCGGCCTGCAGGAGACGGATTCATCAGACTTGCGCATCGGTCGATCAATATTGCTGGTTTGCCGACGCCCCGGGTGCGGTGCAATAAGCACGCATGGCTTCCCAGATCCGCCCGTCCCAGACTTCTTCCTTGCCGATCGGCATCGCCGGCGCGCTCGCCATGGCGGCGGCGATGGGCTTCGGACGCTTCGTCTACACGCCGATCCTGCCGGGGATGATGGCGGGCGCGTCGCTGTCTGCCGCCGATGCCGGGCTGATTGCCGGTGCTAATTTCGTCGGCTATCTGCTGGGCGCCGTGCTGGCCGCCTATGGCTGGGCGGCGGGGCGCGAGAGGCGCGTGGCGCTCGCCGGCCTTCTGGCGACGGCGGTGCTGCTGGCGGCGATGGCGGCGACCGACAGTCTGGCCGCCTTCATGGTCATCCGGCTGCTTGCCGGGGTCGCCAGCGCCTTTGCGATGGTGTTCACCTCGTCGATCGTGCTGCCCTATGCCGCGCAGAGCGAGCGGGTGTCGATGCTGCATTTCGGCGGCGTCGGCTTCGGCATCGCGCTGTCCTCGGCGCTGGTGTTCCTCGTCAATCTCATGGCCGGCGACGGGGCGCACGGCTGGCGGCTGAGCTGGATCGGCAGCGCGGCGATCGCCTTCCTCGGCCTTCTCATCGTGGCGCCGCTGCTGCCGCGGCCGGTCCGCGGTGCCACACGGGTGCAGGAACCGCCGCTTCCGTGGCGCCGGCCGCTCGTTCTGATGACGCTGTCCTACGGCCTCTTCGGGTTCGGCTATGTGATCACCGCGACCTTCCTGGTGACGATCGCGCGCACCACCGACGCCGGCCCGGTGGTTGAATTTCTCGCCTGGTTCGTCACCGGCACCGCGGCGGCGCTGTCGCTGCTGGCCTGGCGCCTGCTCGTCCGCCGGGTGGGGGCAACGGCCACCTATGCCGCCTGCATCGCGCTGGAAGCGGTCGGCGTGCTCGGTTCGGTGCTGCTGCCGCCGATGGCGGGGGCGCTGGTGGGCGGCCTCTTTCTCGGCCTCACCTTCATGGCGGTGACCGCCTACGGGCTGCAGATCGGCCGGACGCTGGCGCCGGAAAGCCCGCGCCGGGCGCTGGCCTTCATGACCGCCGCCTTCGGGACCGGCCAGATCGCCGGGCCGCTGGCCGCCGGCTGGCTGGCGGAGGGCAGCGGCAGCTTCACGCTGCCGACGGTGCTGGCGGCGGCGGCGCTGACGGTCTCCGCACTGCTGGTCGTGCCGATCCTTCGCAAAGCATGAGAACACGCGGGATTACAATTCCGTAAGGCACGGCAGGCGGCATTGCTGCCCACACAGTTCTGCCCTAGTTTGCCGCCACGCCACGCCACCCCAGCCAATCACGGCCATATCGCGCAAACGAGTGCTGCCACGTGTTCAAGTCATTTTTCCCGCAACCGAAGCTCTTCTTCATATCCGCAGCCGTCTGGTCGGCGCTCGTCATTGCCTTCTGGTATGCGGTCGGAGAAGACCTGGGAGCGTATTTCGGCATGCCGCCGGTGCCGGTCGAGGCGCCGCCCGAGATCGGCGTCTCGACCTTCTGGTCGCCCGCCTTCCTGTGGTTCTACCTCTACTTCGCGCTGGTGACGCTGATCTTCACCGCTTTCTGGTTCTGGTACCGGCCGCACCGCTGGCAGATGTGGTCCATCCTCGGCTCGGCCGTCATCCTGTTCACCACCTATTTCCAGGTGCAGGTGAGTGTGGCGATCAACAACTGGTACGGCCCCTTCTGGGATCTGGTGCAGGCTGCCGTGTCGCAGACCGCCACGGTGACGAGCGATCAGTTCTACGGCCAGATCGGCATCTTCCTCGGCATCGCCATGGTCGCGGTCGCGGTTGCGGTCATCACCCGCTTCTTCGTGAGCCACTACATCTTCCGCTGGCGCACCGCGATGAACGAATACTACATGTCGCAGTGGCCGAAGCTTCGCAACATCGAAGGCGCTTCGCAGCGCGTGCAGGAAGACACGATGCGGTTTTCCTCGACCGTCGAGGGGCTGGGGGTCAGCTTCATCGATTCCATCATGACGCTGATCGCCTTCACACCGGTGCTGATGCGGCTCTCCGAAAACATCACGGAACTGCCGCTGATCGGGGAAATTCCCTATCCGCTGGTGACGGCGGCCGTGCTCTGGTCGCTGTTCGGGACGGTGTTCATGGCGCTGGTCGGCATCAAGCTGCCGGGCCTGGAGTTCCGCAACCAGCGCGTCGAGGCCGCCTACCGCAAGGAGCTGGTCTACGGCGAAGACCATGCCGACCGGGCGCAGCCGATGACGGTGACGGAGCTTTTCGACAATGTCCGCCGCAACTACTTCACGCTCTATTTCCACTACCTCTATTTCAACATCGCGCGCATCTTCTACCTGCAGATCAACAACATCTTCGCGCTGCTGATCCTGGCGCCGTCGATCATCGCCGGCCGCATCTCGCTTGGCGCGCTGAACCAGATTTCCGGCGCCTTCGGGCAGGTGACCTCGTCCTTCCAGTATCTCGTCTCGTCCTGGCCGACGATCGTCGAGCTCCTGTCGATCTACAAGCGCCTGCGCGCCTTCGAGAAGGCGATCGACGACGAGCCGCTGCCGGAGATCGATCAGCACTATCTCGAGCGGGAAGCCATGGGCGGCGAGATGGAAGCCGACCGGCCGACGTAACGCCGGGCAGCCGTTTGGTCCGCGCCGGGAGAACCCGCGCGGGTTGAAGGGGGAGAGGGCAGGCGGTTGAGGTAGGGGGTTGGTGTTTCAGGCGTTCCGCCTGCCCCGGTTGCCGTGTCGGTCGGGACGTTCCCTGCTGTCGCGTCCGTCACTGCAGCCATCACCGGCACCGAGCCTTGTTCGGGCGCCACCCCGGTTCGCGACCCGGTGCTCCCTTCCGATGACGCACCGATTGTCGCGCATCCGGCCGGGACGTGAACGAAGGTGAATGTGAAATGCGGTAAGCCGCTGTGCCGGTTAGCTAAAAAAATACCGGCGTGACGAAAAGTGTCCCCTCAGGGCGTCTCAGGGGCGGGGTCGATTGCGCTGACGACCCGTGCGACGATCTCGCTCATCGTCGCGGCATTCAGCGTCTCGATGTACTGCGCCGTCTTCTGCTGGAGGCGTGCGGCAATGTCGAAGCTGCGCACCTGGTTGCAGACGGCGATGCCGGTGGTGTCGTGGCCCGTGACCGGCACTGCCAGGCCGACGTCCCTTGTAAAGGCGCCACCAGTGGTGATGGGGACGGTCATCGCAACGCCGAGGGCATTGATCTCGCGGGGCGTGATGACGACGAAGCGGTGCCGATTCTTC
Organism: Pseudorhizobium pelagicum; assembly: GCA_000722615.1. Lineage (GTDB taxonomy): Bacteria > Pseudomonadota > Alphaproteobacteria > Rhizobiales > Rhizobiaceae > Neorhizobium > Neorhizobium pelagicum. Next base: position 95,692 of record JOKI01000002.1, read on the forward strand.
ATTTCGCGACCGGCCACGGGATTGGGGTCGATCCAGAAGACGTCGCCACGCCGCGGCACATTGCTGCGGATCATCAGCCGATCTCGCGACCGACGGCATCGCCGTCCAGTGCTCCGGCAGTTTCGGCCGAAAGCCGTTGCATTTCCTCGGCACCCTTCAGGAGTTCGCTCAGCGTATAGCGGCGGCTGGCGCGCTCCACGGGCCGGGCCACCAGCGCGCCGTCGGCGACAGTCAGGGAAAGCTGATCGCCGACCTGTGTCTGCAGCATCTGCAGCATGACGGGCGGGATGGTGACGACGGCTGCGCCGCCCTGCCGCCGGATCTTCGTGGTGATGGTCATGATCTCGCTCCGATGTGCAACAAATGTAGCACATCGGGCAGCGCTTTCAACGTGCCGTCGCGGTCACTACAGGCCGGAGCTGTCCGAAGGGCGCGACTGCAGATCTTCCATCGCCTCCGCATAGGTGACGCAGGCGACGTCGGGGAGGGCGCAGACATCGGTCGCCAGCCGCTCCATGGCTCGCCAGTAGGCGCCGCCGTTCATCATCACGAAGTGCAGGCCGATCTGGAGCGGGATGCGCTCGCCCTCGTACTGGCGATCGAAGGCAGCCCGGAAGGCGGCGTAGGCGCGGTCCTCGAATTCGGCGGACCGGCTGGGGTTCTCGACACCGGCGGAATGGCGGATGAAGAGGTTGTAGTCCATGGCGATGATCGGACGCTGCTTCGGCCCCTCCGGGATCAGCGGCAGGCCGAAGCGGGTGACCCCGTCCGTCTCCGTCGGCATCAGCGGCCCTTTCGTCACGGTGCTGGCGTCATAGACGAAGCCCGCCTCGCGTTCCGCCGCAAACAGGCTGTCGGGCGCAGACAGATAAGGCGCGCGGAAGCCGCGGATGCCGCCCTTCACCAGGTCGCGCCAGCCCTCTGGCTCATCGGCGGCGGCGCCATTGGCGACCCAGGCGTCGGCGAGCACGGCGCGAAAGCTCTTCATCTCGGTCTTCCAGTCGCCCACGCTCCAGTCGGCGCCATCGAAGTGGCCGCAGGTGTGGCTGGCGATTTCGTGGCCTTCCTCATGCGCCTGCCAGACATGGGCGAGGCGGGTGCGGGCCTCCTCCGTGGTCTGGGCAAAGCCGATGTTGGAGCGGCCGGGCTTGTGGTGCGGACCCTTGTAGGTCGATGCGGCGGGGCGCTCGATCACCAGCGCACAGGAGAGGAAATAGGTGAAGCGGATGTCGTTGGCCCGGGCGAAATCGCGGCTGCGCTGCCAGAGCGCATTGTCGCCGGCGCCGTCGAAGGAGACGAGCAGCAACTGTTTCGGCTTGAGTGATTCCGGTTGCTGTTCCGGTTGCCCGGCAAGGGCGGGAAGCGGCAGGCAAAGGCAGAAGGTCATCAAAAATCGGAAAAACATGGGCACCGTGCAATCAGAGTGGGTGCGCCCTTCTGTAAGCCGAATGCGGCAAAGCTTGGGACGGCCGGCGGGATGGTGCGAGCGCCGCGCGGGCGCGAAGCGCGATCCGCGGACGGCGTGCTGCCGCTGCCGATCCGAGAATCACGTCCGATACCCCTTACATGCGCGGGAAAATGCGCTAGAAGGCGCTTTTCCGCATGATGGGCCTCGAGGGCCGGAGATTGGAATGGCGCAAGACAACGACAGCTTTATCCGCGAAGTGAACGAGGAACTCCGTTCCGACCGGTTCAGGAACGTCTGGAGCCGTTTCGGCAAGATCATCATCGCACTCGCAATCCTGATCGTTCTCGCGACAGCCGGCTATCGCGGCTACGAATACTGGCAAAGCCACAATGCATCAGCATCCGGCGACCGGTTTCTCGCGGCCCTGAATCTCGCCTCGGAAGACAAATACGACGAGGCTCTGGCCGCCTTCCAGGCGCTGGAGCAAGACGGAAGCGGTTCCTACCCGGTGCTGGCGCAGATGCGCGCGGCGGCGGTGCTGGCCCAGAAGGGCGACGTCCCCGGTGCCATCGCGGCCTATTCCGAGGTCGCCGGCAATACGGCTGCACCCGACGCCATGCGCGACGTGGCGCGCCTGCGGGCCGCCTGGCTTCTGATCGATACCGGCACCTACGAACAGGTTTCGGCCGAGGCGGAAGTGCTGACGACCGGAACCCATGCCTTGCGCAATTCGGCCCGCGAGGCGCTTGGCCTTGCGGCCTACAAGGCCGATGACATGGTGCGCGCGAAGGAATGGTTCCAGGCCATTGCCGACGATGCGGCCGCACCGCGCAACGTCGCCAACCGTGCGCAGATCATGCTCGACACAATCGCCGCCTCCGGCAAGGCGGCCTAACTTCCCGAAGCGGGAAGGACCGAAGGAACGAACCTTATGAGCTTCACCGTCGCGATCGTCGGACGCCCGAACGTCGGAAAATCGACGCTGTTCAACCGGCTGGTGGGCAAGAAGCTCGCTCTGGTGGACGATACGCCGGGCGTGACCCGCGACCGGCGGCCGGGCGATGCCAAGCTCATCGACCTGCGCTTCACCATCATCGATACGGCGGGCCTCGAAGAGGTCGGTCCCGACACGCTCGAAGGCCGCATGCGTGCCCAGACCGAGATCGCCATCGGCGAGGCGGACCTGACGCTCTTCGTGGTCGATGCCAAATCCGGCCTGACGCCGCTCGACAAGACCTTCGGCGAGCTTCTGCGCCGCAGCGGCAAGCCGGTGGTGCTGGTTGCCAACAAATCGGAGGCCAAGGGGTCCGACGGTGGTTTCTACGATGCCTACACGCTGGGGCTCGGCGAGCCGGTGCCGATCTCGGCCGAACACGGCCAGGGCATGATCGACCTGCGGGACGCGATCGTCGAGGCGATCGGCGGCGAGGACGTGGCGTTTCCGCCGGAGGTGGACGAGCCCGAAACCAACGTCGACCTGCGCGGCGAACTGGAATTCGAGGACGAGGACTACGAGCCGGAGTATGACGACAGCAAGCCGCTGCGCGTCGCCATCATCGGCCGCCCGAATGCCGGCAAGTCGACGCTGATCAATCGCTTTCTCGGCGAGGACCGGCTGCTGACGGGGCCGGAAGCCGGCATTACCCGCGACAGCATTTCCGTCGAATGGGACTGGCGCGGCCGCACCATCAAGATGTTCGACACCGCCGGCATGCGCAAGAAGGCGCGCGTGCAGGAAAAGCTCGAGAAGCTCTCGGTCGCCGACGCGCTGCGCTCGATCCGCTTTGCCGAAACCGTGGTGATCGTGTTCGATTCGACCATTCCGTTCGAAAAGCAGGACCTGCAGCTGGTCGACCTGGTGATCCGCGAAGGGCGCGCCGCGGTGCTGGCCTTCAACAAGTGGGATCTCGTCGAATATCCGCAGGAAGTGCTGGCGGAACTGCGCGAAAAGACCGAGCGACTCTTGCCGCAGGCGCGCGGCATCCGGGCTGTGCCGATGTCTGGCCAGACCGGCTACGGGCTCGACAAGCTGATGCAGAGCATCATCGAGACCGACATGGTGTGGAACAAGCGCATCTCGACCGCCAAGCTCAACCGCTGGCTCGACGGCGTGCAGATCCAGCATCCGCCACCGGCCGTCTCGGGTCGCCGCCTGAAGCTCAAGTACATGACGCAGGTGAAGGCCCGCCCGCCGGCGTTCATGATCTCCTGCACGCGTCCCGATTCGGTGCCGGAATCCTATATCCGCTACCTGACGAACGGTTTGCGGGCCGACTTCGACATGCCGGGCGTGCCGATCCGAATCCATCTGCGGGCGGCAGAAAATCCATTCGAATCAAAGAGGAAGCGCCGCTAGCGCAGGCTTTGATTCAAGCGATCAAGGCGGCGAACCGGTCGTCATAGGAGCCGCCATGGCCTCGGCAGATGTGCTGATCGCGTTCTTCGTCACGACAGCGATCTTCGCCTATATCCCCGGGCCGGCTATGCTCTACGCCGCGGCGCAGACCGTGGCGCGCGGACGCCGATCCGGCTTCTCCGCGGTGCTCGGGATCCATCTCGGCTGCTATGTGCATGTGCTGGCGGCGGCGGCCGGGCTGTCGCTCATCTTCCACGCCGTACCGTTTCTCTACACGGCCGTGAAGCTTGGCGGCGCCGCCTATCTGATCTGGCTCGGCATCGCGCTGTTTCGCAGCCGTGACGGGGATGGCCCGTCTGGTTCGGCCATCCAGCCGAAGTCTGCCCGGCGGGCGTTCTCAGAAAGCGTCATGGTCGAGGTGCTGAATCCGAAGACGGCGCTGTTCTTCCTCGCCTTCCTGCCGCAGTTCGTCGAGGCTGGTGCCGGCCTGCCGATCTGGCTGCAGTTCGCGATCCTCGGAACGGTGGTCAACCTGCTGTTTTCCTCGGCCGATATCGTCTGCGTCGTCTTTGCCGGTGCGCTTACCAATCGGCTGCGCGCCTCGCAGCGCGCGCAGAGGCTCCTGCAGCGGGCCGGCGGCGCGGTTCTGGTCGGGCTCGGCGCCCATCTTGCCCTGCAGAAAAGCTGAGGTCTGCGGTCACGGAGCCGGCAGGGCGAGGCGCTTCTGCGAGGTGCGGACATTGTCGAGGAACTGGCGCGAGGCGGCTTCCCAGGTGAACTTGCGGGCAAGCGCCCGGGCGTTGTCGCGGGAGCAGTCGAGGGCTGCCAGGCAGGCCTGCTGCAGGTCCTCGTGCAGCACGCCGGCACGGCTGCCGGGCTCGATGATGTCGATCGGGCCGGTCACGGGGTAGGCCGCCACCGGCACGCCGCTCGCCAGCGCTTCCAGGATGGTGTTGCCGAAGGTGTCGGTGCGCGACGGGAAGACGAAGACGTCTGCCTGGGCATAGATGTCGGCCAGGTCCTTGCCGGTCTGCAGGCCGGTGAAAAGGACGTCCGGGTAGCGGCGCGCCAGATCGGCCATGGCCGGTCCGTCGCCGACGACCACCTTGGATCCGGGCAGCTTGAGATCGAGGAAGGCGGGCAGGTTCTTTTCTACCGAGACGCGGCCGACGGTCAGGAAGATCGGGCGCGGCAGGCCGAAGGGCTTTTCCTCCAGGGGCCTCGGATGGAACATGCTCTGGTCGATGCCGCGGCTCCAGCGCAGGAGGTTGCGCAAGCCGAGCTTGGCCAGTTCGCGCTCGAGGCTGGCGGTCGCGACCATGCAGCCGTTGCCGGCATTGTGGAACCAGCGCACGAAGGCCTGCATCCAGCGGATCGGGACGGGGAAGCGGGCGGCGACATATTCCGGGAAACGGGTGTGGTAGCTGGTCGAGAAGGGAACCCGGTTCTTGAGGCACCAGCGCCGTGCCAGAAGCCCGAGCGGCCCTTCGGTGGCGATGTGGACGGCATCCGGCTTGGAGGCCTCGATCTCGCGGGCGACCTGCCAGTAGGTGGCGACAGAGAGGCGGATTTCCGGATAGGTGGGGCAGGGAATGTTGCGGAAGGACTGGGGCGTGACCATGGCCACGTCGATCCCCATTCGCTCCAGCTCGCGGTTGGTGTTCTGGATCGAGCGGACGACGCCATTGACCTGAGGATACCAGGCATCCGTGACGATGGTGATCTTGTTCATGGTCCCACCCCGGCGATCCGGATGCGAGCGACTCGGTTGTCGGCACCGCGGACGTCGGGAATGGTATCGGAAGATTATGTTACAGGGTGATGTCAGCCGGGGAGAGGCCGGCAAGACCGACGATTTCCCCTTGCCGGCACCTGCGTCCGGTCAGCTGGGCAGCAGCGCCGGGCTGATCAGCGCGCCGTGGTGGCGGATGACGATGGACGCGACGGCGGCGCCGTATTCCGCGGCATCCTCCGGCGCGGCGCCGCGCACCAGGCGCGACAGGAAGCCGCCGTTGAAGCTGTCGCCGGCGCTGGTGGTGTCGACCACCTCCGGCGCCTGCACTGCCGGCACATAGCTTGTGGCGCCGCCAAAGCTCAGGGTGGCGCCGTGCTCGCCGTTCTTGACGACGACGCCCTCGACGCCGAGGCCGTGATATCGGTTGATGGTGTCGTCCACGGTGCGGTCGCCGAAATGGGTGGTCTCGTCGTCGAAGCTCGGCAGCACCAGCGTGGCGGCGCGGGCGCCGTCGCTGATCGTCTTCAGCATCGTGTCGCGGTCGGCCCAGAGCCGCGGGCGCACGTTCGGATCGAACGCGACGCGCTTGCCGGCGGCCTTGGCGCGGCGCAGCTCCGACAGCAGCGTGTCGTTGGCCTCCGGGGTGAGAATGCCGAGCGTGATGCCGGAGAAATAGACGATGTCGGCCGATTCGATCTGCCGGCGCAGGTGATCGGCATCGTCGGCGAGCCGGCGGGCAGCGGCGGTGTCGCGCCAGTAGCTGAAGGTGCGCTCGCCGTTCCTCAGCGTGATCAGATAGAGGCCCGGCGTCTTGCCGGGGATGCGGCGGATCGCATCTGTGCCGATCCCGGCATTTTCCATGAAGGTCAGCATTTCCGACGACATCGGATCATCGCCGAGCGCCGTCAGGTAATCGACGTTCCAGTCGGCGGGAAGGCAGGCGCGGGCATACCAGGCGGTGTTGAAGGTATCGCCGGCAAAACCGGGCCGCAGCAGGCCTTCGCCCGCCTGCGACAGTTCGACCATGCATTCTCCGATGGACAGCAACCGACCCGGCACGCGCATTCTCCCTGATCCCGTGTTTCAAGTCGCAATAGGCGGAAGTGCGCGGCAAGGCAAGCTCGGCCACGCCTGTGCGGTACGCCGCAGCGGAATGCGATTGTCTTTTGGAACGGCGGCTTTAGGTTACGCGTCGCAACGCTTGAACAGGAGACGGACATGGCTGTGGAGACGGGCAGGGTGGATGATGCCAACTGGTGGCGTGGGGCGGTCATCTATCAAGTCTATCCGCGCTCGTTCCAGGACACCAATGGCGACGGGATCGGCGACCTGAAGGGGATCACCGAGCGCTTGCCGCACATCGCCTCGCTCGGCGTCGATGCCATCTGGCTGTCGCCCTTCTTCACCTCGCCGATGGCCGACATGGGCTACGACGTCTCCGACTACTGCAACGTCGATCCGATGTTCGGGGCGCTTGCCGATTTCGACGTGATGATGGCGGAGGCGCATCGGCTGGGGCTGAAGGTGATCATCGACCAGGTGATCAGCCATACCTCCGACAAGCACCCATGGTTCATCGAAAGCCGCACCAGCCGCAGCAACGGGCGCGCCGACTGGTATGTCTGGGCGGATCCGAAGCCGGACGGGACGGCACCCAACAACTGGCTGTCGATCTTCGGCGGGCCGGGATGGGAATGGGACGGCGTGCGCAAGCAGTACTACATGCACAACTTCCTGACCTCGCAGCCGGACCTCAACTTTCACAATCCCGATGTGCAGGCGGCGGTTCTCGATACGGTGCGCTTCTGGCTCGACCGCGGCGTCGACGGCTTTCGGCTGGATACCGCCAACTACTATTTCCACGACAAGCAGCTGCGCGACAATCCGCCGATCCTCTACGATGCGGAGACTGGGGGGCTGGAGTCCGACACCAATCCCTATTCGATGCAGAACCACCTCTACGACAAGAGCCAGCCGGAGAACATCGACTTCCTGAAGCGGCTGCGGGCGCTGCTCGACAGCTACGACAACCGCGCGACGGTGGGCGAGATCGGCGACGGACCGCGCTCGCTGACGACACTGGCGATCTATACGAGCGGCAACGACAAGCTGCACATGTGCTACACCTTCGACCTCCTGGGGCCGGCGTTTTCGGCCGGCTTCATCCGCCGTGTCGTCTCCACCTTCCAGGACACGGTGACGAACGGCTGGGTCTGCTGGGCCTTTTCCAACCACGACGTGGTGCGGCATGTGACGCGGTTTGCCGAGACGCCGGAGGAGCGCGAACGGGTGGCGAAGCTCTCGATCAGCGTGCTGGCGACCCTGCGCGGCTCGATCTGCCTCTACCAGGGCGAGGAGCTGGGGCTGACGGAGGCGGAGCTTGCCTTCGAGGATCTGACCGACCCCTATGGCATCCGCTTCTGGCCGGCCTTCAAGGGACGCGACGGATGCCGCACGCCGATGCCCTGGGACGCCGAGCAGGACCACGCGGGCTTCACCACCGCCGGACGGTCCTGGCTGCCGGTGCCGCCGGAGCATGCCGCCGCCGCCGTCGATACGCAGGAGCACGACCCGCAGTCGGTGCTGAACCACTACCGGGCGACGCTTGCCTTCCGCAAGGCGCATCCGCCGCTCTTCGACGGCGACCTCACCTTCGTCGACACCCACAACCACGACCTGCTCGTCTTCATCCGCGAGAAGGACAACGAACGCCTGCTCTTTGCCTTCAACCTGACCCGCGAGCCGCAGGATTTCGCCCTGCCGACGACGATGAAATCCTGCCTGCCGATCGCGATGCCGGGCTTCGAGGTCGCGGTGGAGGAGGGCGTGGTGAAGCTGGCGGGGCTGGATGCGTTTTGCGCAAGGGTGTGAGGGGGGCGGGCACAGCGGAGGTGTCCGGTATTGGCCCGGACCGGTCATTCGCCGGTCGCGGCATTCGTCTTCGTTACAAAACGCGTGAATCGCCTAACGCAGCGTCTGCGCTCGAAATTTGATCCAGATTTTCTATCAGCCGGGTCAGTAGATCAACAAGCTGTAACGCTTCTGAATCCGTGAAACCGACCAATGCCTCGCGATTGCCTCCGAACAAGGCTGTTATTGCCTCAGGCATGCGTTGCTGTGCAGCCTTCGTCAACACGATACGGCTGCTGCGACCGTCCGCCGGGTCGCGTGTCCGTTCGATCAAGCCATCCCTCTCCATGCGCGCTAGCATTTGCGCCATGGGCGGTTGCTCGATCCTGGCGAAGCGGGCGAGGTCGCGTTGCGTGCTCGCTTTGCCATTTTGCAATGCGACCAGTACGGGCAACTGGCCAACACCGAAGCCGAGCGGTTTCAGGCGTGCCTCGCTCATGCGGACGAACCCCCGCGCTGCCAGACTGATGAGATGTCCCGGCGTCGAAAGTACGTCTTCATCCATTCCGCTCGCCCTTTTCTCACGCTTGACCACGAAATACATATGCACGTATGTATAAAGCATGAGCGGTTTTGGCAAGATCGCTTCGGCCCGCCCCAGAAACTCTTTCAACACAGATTGAGAACGATATGTCGAAAAATGACGTTCAAATGATCAAATCTATCTATCAAAGCTTCAATGCTAGAGACATTGATGGTGTCCTCGCCACGCTTGCAGAGGATGTTGCCTGGGCCAATGGCATGGATGGCGATCATGTTCACGGACGCAAGGGCGTGCGCAACTATTGGACACGTCAGTGGGCTGTGGTCAGTCCATTTGTCGAGCCGGTCGCATTTGACGATAGCGAGGATGGCGTCGTGGCTGTCGAGGTGATCCAGTCGGTGTTCGACCTCAACGGTCAGCCGCTGGAGGGACAAATCCATGGCCTAAAGGACAAGACGGTGACACACATCTTCCGCATGGAAGGCGGCAAGATCGTCCGCTTCGATATCCAGGATGCCTTGTAAGCATTGTGCCAAACTATTCCGAGGGATGTCCGCATTTGGCGCGACGCAGTCATGCCACCTGGATCGCTGAGGATACTGGGTGCGGCCGATTACGCATACGCCACCCAGCCCCGGAAGCTGAAGGCGTGGTAGAACTGAATGATCCCGGTAAAGCCCGCTTCCTTCAGGTGTGCTTCCTCTTCCTCTGGGAACATAACGACAAGGCGTTCTTTCATGCCGATCCTGGCGGCTTCTTGCTTATCGGCATCCAGCTCTGCCATGGCCCCGAACTTAATGTGCCTGTTTACCCAGAGCGTGTGATCCGGTTCGCTCATTGCGAAGCTGAGATGAGCAAGGACGAATGGTGATCCAGGGCGAAGACGTTGGCGAACCCCATTGAGGGTCGCCTTCCTTTCCTCCACCGAAATGTGGTGGAACACCAGAAGGCAGACGGCTCCATCGAACGGACCAGCAGGTGCAGCGCCCACGTCACCATGGTGAAGTACGATACGATCTGCGGTGCTGGCCGCCGTTTCTCTTGCAAGTTCCAGCATGTCGGCTGACGGATCGACACCGTCGAACGACCAATCTGGATGCTGATCCGCCAGCGCTTTCAGCTCAAGGCCGCCACCTGCTCCAACAACAAGCACCCGTCCATTCGGTGGGACGTGTTCTGCCAGGAGAAGCCCCGTCATCCGGTGAAGGGCGTCCAGACCGGGAACATTCCGTCTCGCACCGTCGATGTACCCGACCTGCTGTCCGTCGAACTTACCCATGCTGGATGGTCCCGAACATCAACGACCGATGAGCGCTTACGCCTGCGAGGTTTCCATCGCCGACAGCCAAGGCAACGGACGCCATTGGTCGCGCGGCGTCCCCGCACACGAAGACGCCAGGCATGCTGGTCTCCTTCACTGCATCCGTCTTGATGGTGGAGCCGAGGGGGCCCTGTTCCATGTCGAGGCCGAGCTGCTCCGGGATTGATGTTGAGACTTCGAAGGGAGCGAGCGCGAACAAACCGGAGAAGGAGAGCGACCGGCCGTCCGCAAGCTGCACATCGGCATGACCTCTTATAGCCTCCACAGGACTACGGTCGATAACCACGCAACGAGCTTCGAGAGCCGCAAGTTGATCCGCGTCCGGCTCGAATGCCCGGTTTAGGAGGAGAGTTGTCGGACCCCAATCAGGAAGCATCAGCGCATGATGCATGGAAAGTTCTGAGCCAGCGATGACGCCGATCCTGCCTTGGTTCAACTCGTAGCCATGGCAGTAGGGGCAGTGGAACACGCTTCTACCCCAGCGCTCCTTCAACCCTTTGATCTCGGGGAGGACGTCGCGCACGCCCAGGGCTAGGATCAGGCGGCGCGACCTGTAGCGGACGGTTCCAACCATGACGTCGAAGATAGTCGCTCCTGAGGTCGCCTCCTCGTTCCGCTGTGCCGAATCCACCCGGCCCGAAACCCAGTCCACTGTGCTGTACTTCATCACCTGAGCACGCGCTTCGGCCGCTATAACAGCGGGATCGACACCATCCTGAGTGAGAAAGCCATGCGAGTGCGACGCGAACCGGTTGCGCCTGAGGCCTTCGTCTATGACGAGGACCCTGCGACGAGCGCGGCCCAGTTGAAGCGCCGCCGATAGGCCCGCGTAACTCCCGCCGATGATGATGACGTCGTAGATCGTGTCGCTCATGAACATTCTCCTGATTCTCGCAACAACATAAGTGTCATGATTGCGAGGTGTCAACAGTCATGACACCTCGGTTGTGTCATGATGGCGGATCGTGCTATTGATGTTGGACGAGCGATTGAAGGGACAAGGAATGAGGCAAGACAGTCGGCTTTCGCGGATGCTGCATGTCTTAATACACATGGGGCGGCACGATGGTGCGATGACATCCGAGATGATCGCGCAGATGCTGGACGCAAACCCTGTGGTGATCCGGCGCACCATGGCAGGGCTGCGCGACGAAGGCTATGTCACCTCCATAAAAGGACATGGCGGCGGCTGGACACTGGCTCGTCCTCTTGAGGAACTGACACTACTGGACATCTATCGTGCCGTTGGAGAGCCTTCCATTTTCGCGGTTGGACCAGCCTACGACATGCCGGGATGTCCCATCGAGCAGGCGGTCAACGGAACGCTGAAGGACGTTTTCGACGAGGCAGAAGAGCTTTTGCGAAAGAGGTTTGCGGGGGTGACGCTCGCCGACGTAGCTACGCCTTTCCCAAATGTTCAAAAACACGACGGCGACCGAGGGGGCGCTTCATAGATATCGTGCCCCGGGCTGTGTTCCTTGGACAAGCTAGTCGTCAACGTTCGTGACGACTTTCGGCCCGGAGCAGTCGTTCCGGCCCGAAACCCTCACGTCATCTGCGCGCCGCCTACGAGACCTAGAATGTGATCCTGGCGTAGGCACCTCCGCCAGGGTTGTTTCCGACCTCCAGCCGCGCATTGTGGCCTTCCGCAATAGCCTTGACCACCGTAAGGCCAAGCCCCGAACCGCTGAGACCACGACCGTTAAGCCCCTCGCTTCGCCAGAACATATCGAAAGAGGAGTGCTGCACAGAGTCCGGTAGTCCTGGACCTTTGTCTTGAACGGACATGAATGACCGCCCGGCTTCATCCAAACCGGTATGGACATCGATTGGACCGCAATTGCCCGCGTATCGACGCGCGTTTTCGAGCAGAGCGAGGAGAGCCTGGCGGAAACGGTCGGGATCGATCTTCGCCGGTGCGGGCTGAAGGTAGGTTCGGAAATCGACGGCGTCGCCCGCGGAGGTCTGGAACAGGCTCACCGTCTCGGACACATGCAAAGCCAGGTCGGTTGTGGTGGTTGCCGTGACAAAGTCGATGGTGCCTGCCAATGACAGTGTGTTCAGCTGGTCCACGAGACGGGACATGCCCAGTGTCTGCACCAGCAGAGCCCGCAATTGTTCTTCGCTGGCAGGAATTACACCGTCGGTCATGCCTTGCAGATTGCCCTGCAGCACGGTCAGGGGCGTACGCAATTCGTGGGCAACCGCCCGCGTGTTGAATTTCAGGCGGGTCTCCAGGGCGAGCAACTCGCTGGCCATGCGATTGATCGTTATCGCAAGTGTTTCAACTTCCTTGGTTGCACCCGGTTCTACAGTGACCTGAAAATCGCCTTGCCCGATCTTTTCCGCGGCCGCAGTCAGGCGGGTCAGTGGTGCCACGAGCCGATAGGCCAGGAACACCCCGATTCCGCTTGTGAAGACGATCAACACAAAGCCGACACCCAATACACCCTCGACAGGTGACGCTTCCGTGGCTTCCTCCAGTTGCGGATAAAGTGGCGCCAGTGCCGCGAGAGCCTTTGGATCGGGGACCTCGCCGTTATTGATGCTCACCCAAGCGCTTCTCGCATCAGGCGGTAGCGCATCCAGTGCAGCGACTTCAGCATGGTCGATGTAATAATCAACCAAGACGTAGAGTAACGCGATTGATACGAGTTGAATGACAGATACCAGCGCGGCTGTCATTGTTGAGAGGGCCGGTCTAGACACCTGTCGACCTCGCGAAACGATATCCTATACCTCGCACTGCGACGATGTAGCCCTCCTGGCCACCATTCGCCAGCTTTCGCCTCAGATTGGCAATATGCGTATCAACGGTTCGATCCAGGGCATCACTTTCGGGCATACAGGCGTCCAACAACGATGCTCTTTCGAACGTCTTGAAAGGAGATCGGACAAAACAGACCAGAAGGCGAAACTCTGTTGCCGTCAGCGGCAGTTCAAGCCGACCTGTCTCCGTTGATGCAATCGCGATGTGGGAATCCAGTTGGACTTCGACCCCGTCGTGTCGGATAACCTCGCTGGCGGCAACGCCTCTGGTTCGCTTCAGGACGGCCCCCACACGCGCCACGACTTCCTGTGGGTTGAACGGTTTCGTGACGTAGTCGTCAGCCCCGAGCTTCAGCCCGAGCAATTTGTCGGTACTGTCATCCATCGCCGACAAGAATATCACCGGCACGGTGGAGCTCCCTCGAACCTTCGTCAGAAGATCGAAGCCGTCGATATCCGGCAGGCCGATGTCGAGCAGTATCAGGTCCGGCTGCAATCTCTGTACATGGGCGAGAGCCGCAAGGCCTGTCGATGCTTTGGTCGTCCTGTAGCCAGCTCGTGCGAGATATTTTTCCAAGAGGGAGGCTATCTCCTCGTCGTCCTCGACCACCAGCACGAGAGATGAAATCATAGTCAAACCCACTGACCTTGACATGCCCTTCTCCGGGTCTCGGTCAAATCTTGACAATCCGGCGAGAGAACGTGGTCCTCAACGAGGATCCATCGATGAACGTAACTGATCTCAACCACGCTCAAAAAGCAATTTCGAAAACCGTGGGGGACGAAGCGCGCCATTTGCTCGCACCGGCGCTTATACTTTTGGGCCTTGTGTCCCTGATCTTTGCAGCGGTGCCAGAACTTGACCTCATTGTAAGTCGTTTTTTCTGGGAGCCCGCCGCCGGCTTCGAATTCAAGGAAGACAGTTTCCTCATTGCATTTCGTGACACCAACAGGTTTCTGCCCTGGGTCGTGATAGGCACCGCGGTTGCGCTGTTAATTCCCAGTCCATTCCTCAGGCACCTGAAATATCCACCTGCACCGCACAAACTGCTATTTGCGATCACCTTCCTTGCAGCGGGTCCGGGGCTGGGTGTCCACCTGATCAAGATGCTGGTTGGCAGAGCGCGTCCAAGAGCACTTGAGGAATTTGGCGGCAGTGCGTTCTTTACGCCTCCTTGGCAGCTCACCGACCAATGCGTCAGGAACTGTTCCTTCATCTCGGGAGAGGCGGCAAGTGCCTTCGCGCTGCTCACACTTGTTGTGTTTATCAGGCCCAAATACTCGACACTTTATCTCGGTGCGGTTGGCATTGTCGCGGCCGCCTTCTCGTTCAACAGAGTGGTGTTTGGAGCCCACTTCCTGTCGGATGTGATGATCGCCTGGAATCTGATGTTCGTTTTGGCAGTGCTGCTCTGGCAATGGTTCTCTCGAAGCGCACCTCAGATCGACGCACTGTTCACCAGGCATTCCCGCCGAACGTAAGTCCTCTCCGAAATCCCTTCGGAGAGTGCGGCTTGGAGCTTGCCGAAGCATGCTGCGTCCGCCGTCGATACCCGGGAGCCACGCCCTGCTCGTCTCCATCCGCGAGAAGGACAACGAGCGACTGCTCTTCGTCTTCAACCTGACCCTCGAGCCACAGGATTTCGCCTTGCCGGCGAGGATGAGATCCTGCCTGCCGTTTGCGATGCCGGGGTCGAAGTGGAGGAGGGGTGAGGGAGGACCGGCACGGCGGAGATGTCCGGTATCGGCCCAATGGGGCCTTTTTTTGCCAAGCGCGCGATGAGAGAGGGCTCCAGGTCGGTATACTGGTCCATATCTAGGCTATCCAAGGTGCGTAATTGATATCAGATATCCATCGTGTACCTAGTGTCTCATCATCATGAGCAATGTGATGAAGCTGTCGGGAAGAACGAGCGGCACCCGATGCGCACAGAGACAGTTGAAAGGTAATAGGATGACGATGATGAGACTTCTGGCCAGCGCCCTGTTCGTTCTGTCAGTTTCCGGACCTGCCAGTGCCGATGGGCCTGCCAGTGCCGGTGCGAGCAATGTTGTGCTGGTGCATGGTGGGTCAACGGACGGCTCGGGATGGAAGGATGTCTTTCATATTCTGCGGGCGAAAGGGTTGGCAGTCACTGTCGTGGCATTGCCGCATACCAGCCTCGAAGATGATATTGCGGCGACGAGACTGGCTATCGACGTCCAAAGCGGCCCAACCGTTCTGGTTGGCCACAGTTACGGTGGCGCCGTTATCACCGAGGCTGGCGTCGCACCCAACGTCAAGGCACTGGTATACGTCGCAGCCCTTCAACCCGATAAGGGCGAAAGTCTGGCTGAGATCAGCAGCCGGTTTCCCATGGGCATCGATTCGAAGATGCTCGATGATGAGAGGTTCGTTCCCAGTCCAGCGAGCTATCACGAGATGATCGGCGCGGACCTTCCGCGCGACATCACCGATTTCATGGCAGCGTCGGCCAAGCCGATGCGGGTGGATACATTCCAGATGCGGTTCCAGAATGCTGCTTGGCATGACAAGCCTTCGTTCGGCATCGTGACGACCGAAGACAAGGTCCTCTCACCCGACTTTCTGCGGTGGATGTATCAGCGCACAGACACGAAGGTGACGGAAGTGAAGTCGAGCCATATGGTCTACATGTCTCACCCGCAGGAGACCGCGGATGTCATTCTTGAGGCAGCCAACTCGGTAAAGTGACGATAGGCGCACGACGGCATTGAACGGCTTGGATTAGGTCGACCTTTCATCGAGCGCGTGTTGCTGTACCCGACCTCCTTGAGATCGGGTACAGCTTTTCGACCGACCCTTAGACCTGCCGCAAGCCGCCGTCGACGCACAGTTCAGCACCGGCGATGTAGCTTGCGTCGTCGCTCAACAAGAACAAGGCGGCCGCAGCCACTTCTGAAGGCCGTGCCATCCGACCCATCGGAATCGGCGCGACCATCGCCGCGCGCGTGTCTTCCGCGACAGCAGCCATCATGTCCGTATCCGTGGGACCGGGTGCAACGACGTTGACCCGAATACCTTTGGGTGCGAGTTCTGCCGTCCAGGTTCTGGCATAGGATCGAACGGCCGCTTTGGTTGCGCAGTAGGTTCCGTAAGCCGGGTAGCCCGCGTTGCCGCCTATGGACCCGACGAGGACGACCGAACCGCCTTCCGTCATTGCAGGGAGAGCCGCCTGGAGGCCGAACACCATTCCTCGGACGTTGACGTCGAAGTGGCGGTCGAAATGCTCCGGCGTTATCTCGGCGATCTGCGAAGGTTCCGAAAGACCTGCATTCAGAACGAGCGCGTCGATACGACCGTATGCTCTGCGCACCGTCTCGACAGCCTCCACCATGTCTTCCGGAGAGCTTGCGTCAGCGGTGATGCCGACCGCGCCATTGCCGATGCCTTTGGCCGCCTGTTCAGCATCTTCACCGCGACGACTGGTGATGAAGACATTTGCCCCTTCGGCAGAAAGCCGCTCTGCAATCGCCAAGCCGATACCCTTCGCGCCACCGACGACCAAAGCCACTTTGTTATTCATGCGAGCCATCGTAAATCCTTTCACTGAATGGTCTCGCCATGATATAACTTGGATACCTGATATCAATTACGCACCTGGAATAGCCTAGATATGGACCAGTATACTGACCTGGAAGCCCTTTCTCATCGCGCGCTTTGCAACATGGCGCAGGTTCGCCCGGTGCTCGACAAGATCGCTGACAAATGGACGATCCTGATACTGACCGTGATCTGTCCGAAACCTGCGCGGTTCAACGAACTGAAGCGGCGTCTCGACGGGATCACGCACAAGGCTCTGGCCGATGCTTTGAAGAGGCTTGAGCGGAATGGCCTTGTAACGAGAACCGTCCTCCCAACGCAGCCGATCGGCGTGGAATATGCGATAACTCCGCTCGGTCATTCCCTGCGGGAGCCTTTTGAAGCATTGTGCTTGTGGGCAGCGGCCAACGGCGACAAGGTCGAGGCAGCGGCGCTGCGCTATGACAACACGGACAATCGTCGCTGACAGCGTCCCTGTGTCTCCTCCTGGCGCTTCTGCGCCCTGACGGCAGTCGGACCGAAGCGGACAACCTAGTTTTAGGTCAACCTTCAGGATTGGAGACACTCTGGCTGGTCGTCATGGTCGCCAAATGTGTCGGGCTAGTTCCCGTCTGTCTTCTGAACATGGCAATAAACGCCGACGCGCTGCTGTAGCCCAGTTCGTTCGCGATCGATTGAACCGATTTACCATCTTCGATGAGCGAAAGTGAAGCGACCAGCTTCAGCCTCTGGCGCCATTCGTTGAACGATATTCCAAGCTGTCCCTGAAACCGCCTCGACAAGGTTTTTTCCGTCGTGCCGAGAGACCGCGCCCATTCTGCGAGGGACTTCCGATCGCTTGCATTTGCCTGGAGTGCATTGATGACGGGACGGAGCAGTTCATCGTCCGATATGGGTAGAAAGCTCTCCCGCCTTGGAGCCTTGAGCAACTGGTCGACCAGAACGAAGGCAAGCCGCCGGTCGGCATCAGTCTCGGGTACCGTAATCCCACGATCGGCGAAGTCGGCGAGGATAGCCTTGATCAAAGGGCTGAGCGCGAGCGTGCAGGGTCTTTCCGGCATATTGGTGCAAAGGGCGCGGTCGATGTAGATCGACACGAATTTAACGTTCTCGCGAGTATGGCATGCGTGCAAGGCATCGGCAGGAATCCACGTGGCATAGTGCGGCGGACAGAGAAATCGCCTGCCCTCCACTTTCGCTTCAACCACGCCCTTCACGGCGTAACCCACCTTGCACCAAGGCTGTCGTCTTTCCTTAAAGACAGATCCGGCCTCGTAGCTTTCCGTCCTGAATGAGAGGGGCGACGGCGTCTCTCCGGGCGGGATTTCAGTTTTCATGAACCGTCCTATCGCAATTGTTGAATGTCCTTTTATCGCTATATATCGATGTTCAGACATTTGGTAGCAAAAGCCTTCTCAGCAAAGGAGGCTTCTTGTGCCTATCAAATATCTCCTCTTCGCTCTGCTCGCGGTGTTAATCTGGGTTGGAAACACGATCGTCAGCAAGCTCGCAGCAGGCGCGATTGCGCCAGGCGCCATCGCCTTCGAGCGCTGGTTTATTGCTCTCGTCATCTTGTCGCCGATCGTTGGGCGCGACTTTTGGCGTCACCGCAGAACAGTTGCGGCCTACCTTCCGAAACTTATCGTTCTGGGCCTGCTCGGCATGGCCGCATGTCAGGGGCTCGGCTATTATGCGGCTGCGTTCACCTCGGCAACCAACATAGCGATCATGCTGTCGCTTGTTCCACTGCTGACCCTGATCCTGAGCATCGTCTTCCTGGGCGACAGACCATCCAGCCTTGCGATGCTTGGCGGCCTTGTTTCCCTTTTCGGAATCTTCGTTGTGCTGGGTCAGGGCGATCCATCGCGCCTCCTATCGCAAGGCGTGGGCCGTGGAGATGCGATCATGCTGATCGCGGTGCTCGCCTATGCCGGTTATGGGATTCTTCTCAAGCGCTGGGCTGTTCCGTTGGCAATCTGGACGTCCATCTACGTCCAGATCTGCGTGGCGGTGGTGCTACTCATCCCAGCCTACCTAATGTCAGCACCATCGACTTTTAACATGTCTAACACGGCCATGGTCCTTTATGCGGCGATTCCTGGCTCCATTCTTGCCCCATTCGTATGGATGTCAGCGGTCAAGCATCTGGGGGCAGCGCGGACGGCAATCTTCATGAACCTGATCCCGATCTTGACCGCCATCTTCGCCGCTGTCTTTCTCGGAGAGACCTTGCATGTCTACCATCTCGTTGGCGGTGGCATGACCATCGTGGGGATCATCTTCGTCCAACGGAAAGCGACGAGGACGCAGTTGGGCGTGAAGGCATTGGCTGAATAGAGGCCAACCAAGTCTTTCGATGGAGACACGCGGTATCTTCTCGGCACAAGCGCATGTCTCCTTTTGGCGCAAAGCGGCCGCGAGAAGACGCGATCCCGCCGCTGCATCCGTCTGCGACTGGCAAAGGCATTGTTGACCTGGATGCCTGTCCATCCCATCTAACGCCAATGCCGAAAGCCGCGAAGACCGAGATCGAACTTTTGAGGACATGGACGCTGTCGGCTGCGGCCACGCTCGGCTCGTTCGTGCGGGCGAAGGGAATTTTGCAGGAAATCCAGGCCAGGCTTCCTGCGACCTCGAAGAAGTCGGTCGTTCTCGAAGGGAGCGACCTGACGCTTGCGATGCCGGTCAGCGAGAAGGCTGCGTTCACCGCCTCGGTCGCCGTTATCAACAAGGTGATGGCGGAGGTCGAGACGCTGCCCGTCATCCCCCGCGAGATCCAGGATATCCTGACGATCAAGACGAGCGAGCGCCATCGATGGCTTGCGGACGGACGGCTGCCGAGCGCGGGGACCCGGACTGTGCGGCTAAACGGTCGCGCCCGCCGGATCACGTTCCATGTCTTCGATCCGAAAGTGGTGGAAGACCTTCTGGACCGGGGCGCCGTCGACGAATGGCGGGAGCAGGACGCCGAGGCGAAAGCGCAGAAACGGCGAGAGGCGGCCTACAAGGCGAAACTGACGCGGTCGCTGAAGAAGGCCCAGAAGGTTTCGAAAAAGCCCGCCCGTGACCCCGAGGATCCGGCTGTCACGCTGCGCGGCTGGGAAGACTTCGATATGGACGGGCTTCTCCGGTAGGAGATCCGCCTTCGGCTCGCGATCCCGGTCTCGGGACGTTGCAACGATGGATACCAGGGCTCTTCCACGCGTTAAGCAGGCGTCGGGTCTGAGGTCGATGGTCAGCCGGGCGAGAAGCATTTGTCAGAACAGGGAAATTGGAAATGAGTGTCGCCTTCGTGAAGGAAGAGAGTGCGGAAACGGCTGCAGAAACCCTGCTGCCCGACCGTCCGGTCTCGCCCCATCCCAATCTGGTGACAGAGGCGGGGCTGGAGGCACTGAAGAGGCAGCTGGAGGAGGCTCGCGAGGCGCATCAGGCTTCCAACGCCATCGAGGACGTGAACGAACGACGGCGGCAGGCGGCAGGGCCCCTGCGCGATCTGCGCTATTTCACCGAACGGGTCCGCACGGCCCAGGTTGTGCCTGCCCCGGCGGGTGCGGAGATGGTTGCCTTTGGAAGCACCGTGACGTTTTCACGCGAGGACGGGAGGGTGCAGACCTACCGGATTGTCGGCGAGGATGAGGCCGATCCCAAGGCCGGCACCATTTCCTATGTGTCTCCCGTCGCAAGACAGCTTTCGGGAAAGCGCGTGGGAGACGTGGTGTCGGTCGGAGGCCAGGAGCTGGAGCTGGTTTCCATCTCCTGTGACGCGCCACGCCGGTAATCTACCCCTTTTGGCGAAGCGGAAGACGCCCGTCGGCCTGAGCGGACAGGCTTTCAAGGCGCCTCTTGAACCCGGCGAACCAGAAGCAGGGAGCCGATCGACACGGCGCCGAACAGGGCAAGCGTCGGACCGAGCCCCAGGGCGCTGCCGAGCTGGCCTGCCACCGGTGGGGCAATGACGCTGCCTGCGGCATAGAGCATGAGGACGGCCGTGAAGCTTTCGGCGGGAATGTCGGGAAAGAGGCGCTGGCTCCAGAAGGAGTAGATCGCGCTGAGGCACATCACGCAGATCCCCTGCAGGGCGGCGGAAGCAAGGGTGCCCGCCCAGCTACCCGGCAGGAACCCCAGAAGCAGCAAAGAGGCAGCCGACCCGGAGAACAGGACCAGGAGCACCATCCGCAGGCCACGCCTTTCGACGACATCGCCCGTGAAGAGACCGAGGCAGCCCGCCAGGCCGAAGGCGATGAACAGCACGGGACCGATCAGCTCGGAAGGGACGCCGGGGAGGCCGCCGGACTGGCTGATGTGTTCGATCCAGTAGGAGAGATAGGTGCCGTTCGTGGCGCCGAAGGAGAGAGCGAGGCCGTAGAGGGGAACGGCCTCACGGCGGCGAAGCCGCGAAAACTCCTTGCGGATGTCGACGCGGCGTCCATGCTCGAAGCCATCCTGCTTCGACAGGAGCAGCATCGGAAGGATCACGGCGATGGGCGCGATGGCGGCGAACGCCGCCCAGGCGATCCGCCACGACAATCCCCCGGCAGCTATGCCCATCGCGAGCACACCGGCGGCGATGATCCCGAAGGTCGTTCCGGTGCTGACGATCGACAGGACGCGCCTGCGATACTGCTCCGGTACCGCCTGCTGCGTCATGCTGTTGAAAGGCGTCCAGGCAAAGCCGGCACTTGCAGAGGCGCAGGCGACCCCGAGGCTCAACACGGCCATTCCAGGAGCGAGCGCGGTGAGAGCAAAGCCGGCGACCGCAAAGCCCCCTCCGATCAAAAGTGGCAAGCGCGGGCCGAAGCGGGGCGTCAGCGAGCCGGTGACGAACAGGGCCAGAAGAAAGGCTGCGAAGCCCAGGCCCGCGATGGCGCCTGCCGTGCCGGCGCTGAAGGCGAATTCCTCCTTCAACTGAGGAAGAAACATGCCGTATGCCATGCGTCCAGGGCCGAAGGTGATGGCCGTGGCGACAAAGCCCACAATCGCAATCCGGTTTCGCTCGATCACACCATGCTCCATGAACGCGTCAGATACGAGCCTGAATGGCTGCGAAAGGATCGCGTTCCCTGCAGCAAGCGAGAAGGCACCCCCGGCCGTTTGCTTCGACAGCGGCGTCAGGTTACATTTCCCAGACCCGAGGAGACGGGTGTGGAGGAGACATCGATGAGACGTGCGTGGCCTGCGGAACTGCGATCGCTACTGGATGATGCCGAGGAGGTGATGCTGGATGTTCCGGTGTCCGAGCGGGCGGGCCGAGGCCGCCCGGAAGAGACCCATCGGCCCGCCTTGCGGGTGCGCGTGACGCAGGAGGACTACCAGCGCATCTGGCCGCTGGCCGAGGCCCGCTACCGGCTGGACGGCAAATACGCAGGCAAGGCGGTGACCCTGATCACCAACAATCCCCATTACCACGCCTGGCATCCGGCCGATGGTGGCACGGTGGAAGCCACGTCCGACAGCGGTGCGCGCTATACGATCAAATATGTCGTGGTGCATCTTCTTCTCGACGACGTGCGCGAGGAAGCGACGGCCGGCTAGGGATGGCAGTCTGCCGTTGCTGAGAGGAGCCCGGCGGCCATGGCGGGAACACATAACAAGGTCCTGCCGCGGACGGCCCGCCTGGAACGCTGGCGCGTCCGGTGCCGGTTGGCGCTCGCGGGCTTCTACGGCCTCGCGGGCGTCCTGCACCTGGCCGTGCCTGAGCCGTTTCTCGGCATCACCCCATCCTGGGTCCCGCAGCCCGAGGCGGTTATTGCCCTGACAGGCGTCAGCGAGATCGCCGGCGCCATCGGTCTGCTGGTTCCCGCCGTCCGCACCTATGCGGCGGTCGGCCTGGCGCTCTATGCCGTCGGCGTCTTTCCCGCCAACATCAAGCACGCCATCGACGCGCTAGGCGCCACCTCGGTCTCTCCGTGGCAGTGGCTCTACCATAGCCTGCGCCTGCCGCTGCAGCCGATCCTCGCCTGGCTGCCGCTGTTTGCCGCCGGACTGGTGTGGAAGGCGGGGAGGGGGAAGGCCCCTCCGCGAAAGTTGCCGTAATCCGCAGGGAGAAAGCCTGCGACGCGAGGCAACGCCTCCGTTTCCCCCTCACGCCTCGACGTAGCGTCCCGGCTCCTGCTTGAGCCTTGTCACGTCCTGGATGGGCGGGGCGCCGAAGAGGCGGCGGTATTCGCGGCTGAACTGCGAGGGGCTGTCATAGCCGACGTGCTGGGCGGCGGTTGCGGCGTCATAGGCGTTGGCGAGGATCAGGCGGCGGGCCTCCTGCAGGCGCAGCTGCTTCTGGTACTGCAGCGGGCTCATCGCCGTCACATCGCGAAAATGCTGGTGCAGCGAGGAGGGGCTCATGCGTGCCTCCGCCGCAAGCTGCTCGATCGAGAAGGGGGCGGCATAGTGCTGGCGGATCCAGGCGATCGCGCGGTTGACCTGCTGCAGCCGGCTGTCGGGCATCAGCATGCGCCGCACCTTGTGGGCCTGCGGCCCGCGCAGCAGGCGGTACATCAGCTCCCGCTCGGCCAGTGGCGCCAGATAGGCGATGTCGTCGGGGCTATCGAGCAGGCGCAGCAGGCGCAGCGCCGACTCGAGGAACTGCGGCGAGGTCTCGGCGAGGCAGATCGCCTTCGAGCAGATGCCGGCGGGCTCGGCTGCCGGCGGTGCGACTTCCATGATCATCGTGCCGAGCGCCGGCAGGTCGAGGTCGAGGCGGATGCAGAGGTAGGGTTTGTCTGGGCTCGCCTCGATGATCTGGCTGCTCACCGGCAGGTCGACGGAGACCACCAGATGCCGGGCCGGGCCATAGACATAGATCTCGTCGGCCAGCATCACCTGCTTGGAGCCCTGCACGATGATGCAGAGGGCCGGGTGCTGCAAGGTCTGGAGCGGCTGCGTGGTCGTGGAGAAACGGATCAGCGACAGGCGCGGAATGTCCGTGTCGAAGATCCCGTCGTCCCTGGTGTTTTGTGCAACGATGGCGGCGAGCTCATCGAGCTGAGGCAGAGCCGTTGGGGTGGCGAGCATCTAGATCTCCGAAATTTTCGGGGTATGTGACGTAGGTCTTGTACGCGCGTGCCGGCTTCAGGGAAAGCGTAATCTTGAACTTCTGGAGGATCGTGCAATCACTTCGGAGCTTCGGTCTACCGCCTGTTGCTGTTGATCGCCCATATACCGTCTCGTCCGAACGAGCCAACCCGGACAGAAATGGAGATGGTGATGGACAATTTCCAGCGTTTACTCGAAAGCCCCTTCCGCTGGCTCGCCAGCCTGCCCCTGCGGCTGGCCAGGCGGTTTGCCGGTGACCTCTGCGGCGCCCTGACCAAGCGGCGCCAGCAGGCGCTGCGCCGGAAGTACATGAATGGCTGAGCGGGCCGGTTCCAGGCACATCGCGCTGGTCGCCATCACGGCGGCCTTCGTTTTCATCGTCGCGGTCACGGCCTTTGCCGGCGAGCAACAGCAGGAGATCTCCATGAGCAACCACCCCTATGTCGGCCTCTGGATCACCAAGGACGAGCACATCCGCCACGAGCTTCTGGCGAACGGCCGCTATATCGAGGCGCGCGGCAACCGGGAGCGGGCCTACACGGGCGAGTATCGGGTGAACGGCAACCACATCGACTACAAGGACGACACCGGCTTCCTCGCCGACGGGGAGTTCCGCAAGGACGTGCTTTATCACGCGGGGATGGAGCTGGTGCGGGGGTGAGTTGGGGCGGATTGATACCCCCCAGGGGATGTATTATCTTCAGCGTCAATGAAGCGCGTTGTGCTTGACACGAATGTTTTGGCGGCTGGCTTCCGGAGCCGTAAGGTGCGTCCTTCGCGGTTCTTCAAATCGTGGCGAGCCGTCAGATCATGCCAATCGTCACCGTCGCTCTGTATCTCGAGTATGAGGCTGTGCTCAAGCGCGAGGAACAAGCAGCTGTTCATGGTATGACATCAACGGAAGTGGACAGAGCGTTGGCGGGTTTTCTGACCTTGGCGGAGATGATCGACGTTCGTTACCGTTGGCGGCCAAAGCTGTCCGATCCGAAGGACGAGCTTGTCTTTGAAGCGGCTGTAAACGGGCGAGCCGATGCTCTGGTGACGCATAACGTTCGCGACTTTGCGCAAGCGAAGGACGAGTTTGGACTTCGTGTGATGCGGCCAAGGGAGTTGTTGGAGGAACTGAGGACATGAGC
Source organism: Pseudorhizobium pelagicum (assembly GCA_000722615.1). GTDB lineage: Bacteria > Pseudomonadota > Alphaproteobacteria > Rhizobiales > Rhizobiaceae > Neorhizobium > Neorhizobium pelagicum. Next base: position 120,402 of record JOKI01000002.1, read on the forward strand.
AGCAATACCTATCCCTTGAAGCTTCCTGCTTCCATCAAGGCTGCCGCTACCCGACTGGCCAAGGAGGACGGCGTGTCGCTCAATCAGTGGATCGCCTCAGCCGTTGCCCAGAAAGTCGGTGCGGTCGAAACCGCTGCCGAATTTCTCGGCAAGCGGACAGCGAATGCCACGCCAGACGACTTCAGCAAGGCACTGGAGAGCGTCCCCGGCAATCCGCCCATGAACGGCGACGAATTGCCCGAAGGTTGGACCAAGCCCCAGGGCGACAAGGCGTAGCCATTCACCCGATCAACTCGAACCTGTCCACGTCCACCATGCCCCTGTCCGAAATCTTCAGGTGCGGGATGACCGGCAACGGCAGGAAAGCGACCTGGAGGAAGGGTTCTTCCAGCGTGGTGCCCAGCGCATAGGCGCATTGGCGAAGGCCATGGAGGGTGTCCCGCACCACCTCGTAGGGCTCGAGGCTCATCAGGCCCGCCACCGGCAGGGCGATCTCGCCGGTCACCTTGCCATCCTCGACGACGACGAAGCCGCCGTTGATCTCGCCGAGGCGGTTGGCGGCGAGCGCCATGTCGTCCTCCGAGACCCCGACGACGCAGATGTTGTGGCTGTCGTGGCCGACGGTGGAGGCGATCGCGCCCTTCTTCAGCCCGAAACCCTGGACGAAGCCGTTGGCGTGGTTGCCGTTCTTGCCATGGCGCTCGATGACGGCGACCTTGATGATGTCGCGGTCGAGATCGACGCCGGCTTGGTTGCCGGCGGCCGGCAGGCGAAAGCGGCGGTGCTCGGTGATGATCTTGCCGGGGATGACGCCCATCACCGGCGTTTCGTTCTCGCTGAAGGGCACGCCGAAGTGCATGGCCTGGACGGGGCGTGCCTTGACGCTGTCGAGCCCGACCGGGGCGACCGGCTTGCGGGTGGCAAAGAGGTCGTCAGTGACGCGGCGGCCGGCGGAAAAGACCATCTCTGCCTTGCAGTTTTCCAGGCTGTCGAGGACGACGAGATCGGCACGCCAGCCGGGGGCGACGAGGCCGCGGTCGCGCAGGCCGAAGGCGCGGGCGGCGGAGATGGAGGCGGCCCGGTAGATCGCCAGCGGCTCGACGCCATGGGCGATCGCCGTGCGGATCATATAGTCGAGGTGGCCGTGCTCGGCGATGTCGAGCGGGTTGCGGTCATCGGTGCAGAGCGCCAGGAAGGGCGACAGGCGTTCGGTGATGATCGGCATCAGGGCGTGGAGATCCTTGGAGACGGAGCCTTCGCGCACCAGGATGTGCATGCCCTTGCGGATCTTCTCCATGGCTTCGTCTGCCGTCGTGCATTCGTGCTCGGTGCGGATGCCCGCCGACAGGTAGCCGTTCAGGTCGTTGCCGCGCAGAAGCGGCGCGTGGCCATCGATGTGGTCGCCGTAGAAGGCGTCGAGCTTGGCGAGGCAGCCCGGATCCTTGTGGATGACGCCCGGGAAGTTCATGAATTCCGCAAGGCCGATGACCTTCGGATGGTCGCGGAAAGGCAGAAGCTTTTCGATCGGCAGATCGGCGCCGGCGGTTTCCAGATGGGTCGCCGGCACGCAGGAGGAGAGCTGGACGCGGATGTCCATGATCGTCTGCTCAGCCGAATCGAGGAAGAAGCGGATGCCCTCTTCGCCCAGCACATTGGCGATCTCGTGCGGATCGCAGATGGCGGTGGTGACGCCATAGGGGAGGACGCAGCGGTCGAATTCATGCGGCGTGACCAGCGAGCTTTCGATGTGCAGGTGGGTATCGATGAAGCCGGGGACGATGATCCTGCCGGTCACATCGATCTCGGTGTCGCCCACATAGCTGCCGCCGGTGCCGACGATGCGGTCGCCGCAGATGGCGATGTCGGAGGCGACGAGCTCGCCGGTGACGAGGTCGAAGAAGCGTGCGCCCTTCAAGACGATGTCGGCCGGGATGCGGCCGGTGCCCTGGTCGATCAGCCGTTCGAGGCGGTTGCTCATCATCGATCTCCGAATCCATTGCTTCGGGAAACTCTATCCCTATGAGCAGAGAAGGGGAAACCCTTGTGCCTGCTGCCGTTTGGGGAAGGCGCTATAAGGGCGAGCGCTAGATGCTTTTTTCGATCAGGAAGCGGGCGACGGTTTCAAGCGCCGTTACCCAGGCCGGCTCCTTGTCGACGAGGATGTGATTGCGGCTGTCGATCGGCACGAAATGGGCATCGGGAATGCCCGAGGCCAGTGCGCGGCCGAGCTCCAGCGGGATGCGCTGGTCGTGCCTGCTGTGAAGAACAATCGTCGGTGCCCGGACTTCGGCCAGCCGATGGCGGACGTCGATGTAGCCGAAGGCATCCTGGAAGCGGGCGGCGTTCTTCGGCGAGGTCGTCTGGCGCTGGAATTCGTCGAACCAGTCGAGGTCTTCGGCGCTGGCATCGGGCATGAAGGTCTTGGAAAAGATGTGGCGATAGGCGGGATTGTCGGTGCCCCAGCCGAGCTCCGTCAGCGTCAGCACCGCCTCGCGCCGGGCCTGTTCCTCGGCACTGGCGGTATGACGCCAGCCGGCGGCATAGCCGCTGACCAGGATCAGGCCGCTCACCCTTTCGGGATGGCGCACAGCATATTCGATCGACACGGCGGCACCCTGGGAAATGCCGAGCAGCGGGAAGCGTTCGAGCTTTAACTTGTCCGCCACCACCTCCAGATCCTCGACGAAGGCGTCGAAGCTCAGGTCATTCACCTCCCAGTCGGAAAGGCCGCAGCCGCGCTCGTCATAGCGAATGAAGGTGCGCTGCTGGGCAATGGCGGCAAAGCTGCGGCCCCAGATCGGGCTCGACCAGTCGAACTCGAGATGGTTGAGCCAGTTGGCGGCCTTCAACAGCGGCGGCCCGGTGCCGATCGTCGCATAGGCGATCTTGGTGCCATCGGGAATGTCGCAAAAGCCGATGCGCTGGTTGCGAAGCGCCCGGCTTCTGGCGGTGATGCGCGGTGGCCTCTGCTGTCGCTCAGGTGAGGCTTGCGGACTGGCGACAACGGCTGCCGCGACCCGCGCGGCCTCGGCTGCGGATCGTTCGAAGGCTCCGGCGTTTTCCGGGTCGACCTCGCGCCAGAGCCGTAGCCATTTCTGTGCGGCGGCCGAAGTCGCATGGGGGAGTTTTGCCAGCCGCTTCAGCACCTCGGCGCGTGCGGCCTCGGCATCCTCGCGTTCGGCGACGAGCCAAGCGTCGAACCGGTCGTCGCCGGCGCCGTCGAGCCCGTCGAGCAGGACAAGCGAAAGTTCCTGCGCCATCGCTTCCAGCCGCATCGATTCAACCGGTTCGGCATCCGGTCGCAATGCGGCGTGGATGTCGCGAATATCCACCTGCGTCCCTTCGAGGTCGAAGTGAACCCGCTCGCGGTCGGCGACAATACGGGAGCGGCCCGGCGTATCGACGATCTTTCGAAGCTTGGTCAGTGCCCAGCGCAGGGCAGCCTTTGGATCGTCCGGCACATCCCACAGCAGTTCGCACAGCCGCTCCCGGCGATGTGGTCGTCCGGTTGCAACAAGAAACGACAACAGCGCGCGCGCTTTCCTGGACGCCGGAAGTTCAACTTCGCGATCTCCAAGTGTGACGCGTAACTCGCCAAGCAGCGAAATCCGGACTTCTTCCGGCATTAATTAGCCCACTCTGATGTATTGAAATGACGATTCAACGAACTCCGCTATCAATACCACCTGCGTGACAACGGTGACAACAACGGTAGCCGAAGACATGGGCGTCACTCGAAACAATGCATCGTGGCAATCGGGCAGCTCAGACTGAGCTCCGACTGAAATTCGCTGCGGTCTGCCGATGGAGCATGACCATGAACTTACACGCATCGACACCCGCGCAAAGCCCGCTCGTGGTCGATCCATTCCAGCTGATGGACGATCCGCATGCGCGATTTGCAGCACTTCGCGAAGATCATCCCGTCATCAAGCTGGGCGAGGGCCATTTCATGGCGCTCAGGGCCTCGGATGTGCTCTCATTGCTGAACGATCCACGCACCGTGCAGATTGAAGGTGCGGATTATGTGCACCTGACCCGTATTCCCGAGGGCTTCACGTCGAGGCTGATGAAAGACACGATGCTGTTCAGCAACAGCGATGCGCATTGTGCCAAGCGTAGCCTGTTTGCGCGTTCGTTCGCATTCGCCAGCATGCGCTCGGCACAGCCCAAAATTCGTGCGGTTGCGGATGCCATGGTCGCACGACTGCCGCGCGGTGAAACCGTCGACATCTCGGAGCAGATGGCGGCGCGCCTGCCAGCCCTCATGATCGCCTCGATCCTCGGCCTTCCGGAATCGGAAGTCGATACCTTCGTTCTTCATGCCAACAATCTGGCCCGTGCCGTCTCGCCAATCTATCCGCTGGCGGATCATGAGCGTATCGAGGCTGCGGCTGAAGGGCTCTATCACTATATCGAGGAACACCTTCGTCGCCGCCTGGCACGCCCTCAGCAGGATCTCCTTTCCGCCTTGGCCTCGAGCTGGAAGGTCGATCCGATGATCCCCTTCGAGAACCTGGTGCATCAGGTGATGACGATCGTCATCGGCGGCACGGATACGACAAGGGTGGCCTTTCCGACGCTGGTTGCGCTTCTGGCCCAGCATCCGCAGCAATGGGCCGCACTTCGTGCCAATCCGGATCTTGCAGCCGGCGCCGTCGCGGAAGCACTTCGCTACGAGCCGGCAGTGGCGTCGGTGCCGCGCTTCACCCTCGGGCCGGTCGGAGTGGGCGGCATTGCCGTGCCACCGGGGGTCATGCTGCGCGTCAGCATCATGTCGGCGATGCGCGATCCAGAGCTTTATGCCGATCCGGATGTCTTCAATATCGAGCGCACAGATCATCCCCGCCTGCACACCGCTTTCGGTCTCGGGCCGCATCGCTGCATCGGCGAAATGCTGGCCCGGCTCGAACTGCAGGAAGCGCTGGGTGCGCTCTCGGCCGCTTTCTCCAGCATCGCGCTGGAGGAAAAACCACGGATGACCGGCTTCGGCGGCATCCGGCAGATCACGCCGGTGCGCGTGACTCTGCATTAACGAGGAAACGAACGACACGAAGCACCGCCAAGACCCCCACTCCGGTGGCGGATGGATGCGAAAAGCTTCGGCGATCAGGTGAAGGAAACACAACCATGCATGTCAATTTCAAGAGGCTCCGCGACACCCTCATCATCGAGATTGCCGGCGCCGTCGATCGCTTTGCCGCCGGTCGGCTCCATGATGCCGTCAATGCGGCGATCCGTTCCGACTGCACGCACCTGTTGGTTGATCTTTCGGGTGCAACGTCGTTGACGCGCGCGGGGATCCGCGGGCTGGTCGTCGGTGCGCGACTGATGCGAAACCGGCACAGCGAGTTTCTCGTCAACGTCCCGGATCCGGTGATGCGAAGCGTGCTCGAGGCAACCGGGTTTGCTGATCTTCAGCGCGCCGTTCAGCGGGGCACGGCAGGCTCTGCCGTGTCGCTGCAGCACAAGGCTGCGTAACGACGGGGTTCGTTCGAACCCCGCTTCGAAGGGCTGGCGGTTCAGCAGGACGCCGTGCTCCAGCGCCGCTTCAGACTGCCGGAAGGTTCCTCCAGTCCTTCCGGCAGTCAAATACCTCCCGTCGCACGAGATCCGCCGATGTCGCAGACGCCTCGAAGAGGGCGCCATCGACGCCGGCCGGTGAGGATCATCGTGCCGAAAAGTCGATTCAACGATCCACAAGGACCATACCGATGACGATGAGACCCATCACTGCGGAGGGCAGCTTCCGCGAGGCGCAGCATCTCCATCGCTTCGCCAGCCGCACGGCTGCCTTGCCTTACCGGGTACTCCTGGCGCTTGCGCGGTACATCCGAACCCGACGCGACTATGCAGCGCTGGGTGAAATGCAGGATTATCTCCTGGCGGATATCGGGCTGACACGCCTGGAGATCAGCCGTGTTCAGAAACGGCATCGTGGCTAGGCATGGCGGATCGCGCGCGATATCGTCATGCCTCCGGCGCGCTCTTGAACCACGAGGCCAAGTCGGCGGACCTGGCCAGTGCCTCCGGCATCTCGTTTGCCAGCTGTCTCGTGTCAGCGATGAGCCGCCGGAGGCCGGAACCACCGGCCAGCTGGGCTGCGGCGCGACTGGTCCGGCAGGCCGCGAATTGGGCATAGGATGATGACGGCTGTTCGGCTAAAGTGGCGTCATGAGTCCATCCTGGAAAGATCCCGTCGTCATCTCCATCGGAGAGCCGCCTGCCGAAACCGCCATCGTCACGCTGCAGGCTGCCGCCTGGGCGCTGATCGACGACTGGCCCATCGAGGAGGGGCCGGCGCTCGATCTCGCCGTGACCGCCTGCACCGGCGTGATCGAGGGGAAGCGCAAGCCGGAGGAGGCGCGCCAGGCCTTCGTGGCCGCGGCGACCGAAGCGGGCATTCTCATTCGCGCCTAAGCCCGTGGACGGTGATGTGATCGAAAAGGATCGCATCATCGCTGGACAGATCGGGACACGCTCCTATTTCCGGCCGGATGAAACGCGCGATCATCACAGGCGGTGCCGGCCTCATCGGTACAGGGTTGTGCTCGGCTCTTGCGGAGCAGGGTTACGAGGTGGCGTCCTTCGACGTCGAGCAGGGACCGGAAGGTGTCCGCCAGATCCACTGCGACGCGGGCGACGAGACATCCGTGACCGGCGCCTTCGAGGAGCTCGGCTGGGACAGCCTCGACCTTCTCGTCAACAATGCCGGGATTGCCGGGCCGTCCAACGGGCCGATTTCCGAGCTTTCGCTGACCGACTGGCGGCGCGTGACCGACAGCCATCTGACCAGTGCCTTCCTGATGACCCGGTCGGCGGTGCCGCTGATGGGCGAGGGCGCCTCGATCGTCAACATGGCCTCGACGCGGGCCTTCATGTCGGAACCGGAAACGGAAGCCTATGCCGCCTCCAAGGGCGGGCTGGTGGCACTGACGCATGCGCTGGCGGTCAGCCTCGGGCCGAAGATCCGGGTGAATGCGATCGCGCCGGGCTGGATTTCCGGCGAGGAGGACCTGCGGCCCATCGATCACGAGCAGCATCCGGCCGGGCGCGTCGGGCGGCCGCGCGACGTGGCCGAGGCCGTGCTCTATCTCGCCTCCGCCGGCTTCATGACGGGCCAGGTGCTGACGCTCGACGGCGGCATGAGCCGCAAGATGATCTACGCTGAATAAACGGGCTTCCGGACTGCTCGTCAGGTTTCCGTGCGTACAGCCTCGGTGAAGGTGCGGATCTGTTGATTGAAGGCCGAGAATTCGGCCTTCGTCATGCCGGATCGCTCCATCAGCGAGTCACCGAGACATTTGCTCTCGCGGATCAATGCCCGGCCCGCCTCTGTCAAAGACACATGGACCTGTCGTTCGTCGACCGTGCCGCGCATTCGCTGGACGAGGCCCGCCTGCTCCAGCCGCTTGACCGGCGGGGTGATGGTGCTCGATTCCAGCGACAGCCGTTCGGCGATGGCGCCAATGGTGATCCCGTCGTTCTCTCCCAGGGCGGATAGAACGAGATACTGCGGATAGGTGATGCCCATGCGGTCGAGCATCGGCTTGTAGAGCCGGTTGATGGCGATATGCGCGGTGTAGAGCGAGAAGCAGAGTTGGTCATCCAGTGGGTAGACGGCGTTATCGGGCATGCCTTGTTCTTTCAGTTTCAGCCTGGAAGCGGTGTCAGCGTCTCCATAGCACAAAAAAGATATCGCGATAAATAAAACTCTGGACAAAGTCTGCGCCACCCGCTAGCTTTTAGTTATCGCGATAAGGAATGTCGCGATAAACAAAAGCCGGAACGTCATCAGGTCGACATCCCGGAGACAGACACTTCGCGATGCTCCGGGATGGGGCACCGCGCATCGCAGCGACATCTCACTCTTTCAAAGGGACACGCACATGAGCAGCAATTTCATCACCACCCAGGACGGCACGCAGATCTTCTACAAGGACTGGGGCTCGAAGGACGCCCAGCCGATCGTTTTCCATCACGGCTGGCCGCTGAGCGCCGACGACTGGGACGTGCAGATGATCTTCTTCCTCGGCCAGGGCTACCGCGTCATCGCCCATGACCGCCGCGGCCATGGACGCTCCAGCCAGACCGACACCGGCAACGAGATGGACACCTATGCAGCCGATGTCGCCGCCCTGGCTGCCCATCTCGACCTGAAGAACGCCATCCATGTGGGGCATTCGACCGGTGGTGGAGAAGTTGCCCGCTATGTGGCGCAGTACGGCCATGAGGGCCGTGTCGCCAAGGCCGTGCTGATCGGTGCCGTGCCGCCGATCATGGTCAAGACCGAGGCGAACCCGGGCGGTCTGCCGCTCGAGGTCTTCGACGGCTTCCGTTCGGCACTGGCTGCCAACCGGGCGCAGTTCTTCCTCGACATTCCGACCGGCCCCTTCTTCGGCTTCAACCGCGAGGGCGCCAATGTCTCGGAAGGGGCAATCCGCAATTGGTGGCGGCAGGGCATGATGGGCGGCGCCAAGGCGCATTACGACTGCATCAAGGCCTTCTCGGAAACTGATTTCACCGAGGACCTGAAGGCGATCGAGGTGCCGGTGCTGGTCATGCATGGCGACGATGACCAGATCGTGCCGATCGCCGACTCCGCGCATCTGGCGATCAAGCTCCTGAAGAATGGTACGCTCAAGGTGTACGAAGGGCTGCCGCACGGCATGGCGACGACCCATGCGGAGATCATCAACGCCGATCTGCTGGCCTTCTTCCAGGCCTAAGCGATTCGCGTGATGATGAGGAGGAGGCGGCTTCGGCCGCCTTTTCCGTTTGTCGGTGCCAAGACGGGTGCCAGCGGGACGTGCCAGCTGCGGCGGATCAGCCCAAGAGATCGTCCGCGACGGCTTTGCCGAGTTCCGCCAGGCGCCGGTAGTGCGCATCCCTGACGCTGTGCCGGCGCCAGAAGAAGCCGATGGTGCGCACGCCGGGCCAGCCTTCTATGCGCAGGAGATGGACATCCTGATCGCTTCGAAATTCGGAGCGCACATAGAGTTCCGGAAAGAGCGACAGGCCCATGTCGATGGAGACCATCTGGCGCAGGGCGTCGAGGCTGGTGCCTTCGTAATCATCAACGAGATGGGCTCCGGAGACCCGTGCGAGATCGCGCACGGTGTCCAGGAGGCGATGGCCGCGGCCGAGCGTCAGCAGTTGTTCACCCGCAAGAGAGGCAAGGTCAACCGTGTCGCGGCCGGCCAGCCGGTGCCTGCGCGACACGCCGAGAAAGATGCGCTCTTCGCAGATTGCCGAGAACTCGCACGTGTCGCCAGCGGCGGGCGCCGGACCGAGGCCGCAGTGGATGCTGCCGTCCGCCACCTGCTCCTCGAGCAGGAGGGGACGCTCCTCGCGGATATGCAGCCTGAGACCGGGATAGGCGGCGTGCAGCCGGGGCAGGAGGCGGGGCAGGAAATAGGGGCCGAAGGTTGGGACGGCTCCCAGGCGTATGAGGCCGCCAAGCGCGCCCTGGCTGACGGAGGCCACGGCAACCATGCCGTCCAACGTATCCAGCACCGTCCGGGCCGAAGCGATCACCTCCAGTCCGGCAGGCGTCGGCGCCACCAGACCGGGCGTGCGGTCGATCAGCGCGCAGCCGAGGCGCTGTTCGAGGAGTGCAATCTGAACCGAGAGCGTGGGCTGCGAGACATGGCAGCGTTTCGCCGCTTCGCCGAAGTGGCCGGTCTCGCCAAGCATGACGAGGTATTCGAGCTGTCTCACGGTGGGTCTGTAAGGCATTCGATAGTTTTAAACTATGATGCTGATGCAATCAATGAATTTGATCAATTGCGGAAGTTTTCGCATTTTGAGGTCGTCAAAGAGGAGAACCAAATGAACCGACTGTTGAAGGCCCTGAAGGCAAGGCATGCGATCGTGGAGGCACGGGTGGTGGAGGAACAGCGCCGTCCGAAGCCTGATCATGTCAGCGTCAGAGCACTGAAGACGATCAAGCTTCAGCTCCGTGACCAGATCGCTTCGCTCGAGCGCATGCTCGCCGAGAACACGGCGCCGGTGACCGACCGTCTGCGACACAAGCGCCGTAACGCCACGTCCTGACCTCAGTCCCACCCGTGTCCGACCGCCAGCCGGGATCTGCCCCGGCTGGCGGTCTCGCCGCGCAGTCATGTTCGCGACCGGCCCGAAGTCGGCTTCCGCCTATGGCGCCCGGTGCCTGTCGTCCTGATCACCCAGCCTCCTGAACAACTGATGCACGCGCTGCTGTCCCGGACGCGGCGCTGCGCGACCTCGCACGAGATCATCCATGGAATTCTATCTGTCGCTCGCATCACAGAACCTTCTGTCGGCGCCTGTCCTCTTCTTCGCGCTCGGCTTCCTCGCCACCCTTGCGGGCGGCCAGATCGCGCTTCCCGGAGGCGTCGGCAAGATGATGGCGCTCTACCTGATGCTGTCCATCGGCTTCAAGGGCGGGGCGTCTGTCGGCGCCCACGGGCTGACGGCGGAAGTTGCCATGGCGCTCGCCATCGGCGTCCTCCTGTCTGCCGCCATGCCGCTGCTCGGCCACGCGCTGCTCGGCGCGATGACAAGGCTCGGACCGCGGGACCGGGCAGCCATCGCCGCCCACTACGGCTCGATCTCGATCGTTACCTTCGTTGCGGGCAGTGATGCGCTGACCCGGCTCGGGATCGGCTTCGACGGCGGCATGGTGGCCGTGGCGGCCGCGATGGAGGCCCCCGCCATCCTGGCTGCCCTGTGGCTCCTCCTGCGCCATCCGGCGCCCGACGCCGATCCGGCACTGGCGGAGCATCGCCAGAAAACGGCGCTTCGTGACGTCGTTCTCAACGTCACCATCGTGATCCTGCTGGGCGCTTTCGCCATCGGCGCCATGACCGGACAACAGGGGCTGCAGGAGCTTTCGGGCTTCGTCATCGATCCCTTCCGTGGCGTGCTCTGCCTCTTCCTGCTCGACCTCGGCGCCATTGCGGGCGGCGGTATCCGCAGGGACTGGCGGCTGCTTTCGCCGGGCCTTCTCGGCTTTGCGCTGGTCATGCCGCTGATCGGCGCCGCGCTTGCGCTCGTGCCGGCCCTTGCCGTGGGGCTGTCGGTCGGCAATACGGCGCTGCTTGTCACGCTCGCCGCCAGCGCCTCCTACATCGCGGTTCCGGCCGCGATGCGGATCGCCGTGCCCGATGCGCGGCCGGAACTCTATCTCGGCCTGTCGCTCGGACTGACCTTCCCGTTCAACCTGATCGCCGGCCTGCCGATCTACGTGTATCTCGCCGGTCTTGGTGGCTAGAACCGCAAAGAAAGGGGCGGTCCCAAGGGACCGCCCGCAATGCCTGCGCCGTGCAAGGCTCAGATGTTGCTCTTCAGAATCTCGCGCAGCTTGCCGAAGATCTCGTCGATGTGGTGCTTTTCGACGATCAGCGGTGGCGACATGGCGATGATGTCGCCGGTGGTGCGGATCAGCAGGCCGTCGTCATAGGCCTTCAGGAAGGCGGAGAAGGCACGCTTGGTCGGCTCGCCGGCGATAGGGTCGAGTTCGATGGCGCCGATCAGGCCGATGTTGCGGATGTCGATGACATTCGGCATGTCCTTCAGCGAGTGCAGGGCATCCTCCCAGTAGGAGGCCATCTCGCCGGCGCGGGTCAGCAGGCCCTCTTCCTTGTAGGTGTCGAGGGTGGCAAGCGCCGCGGCCGCGGCGATCGGGTTGCCGGAATAGGTATAGCCGTGGAAGAACTCGATCATGTGCTCCGGGCCGCTCATGAAGGCGTCGTGGATCTCGGAGGTCACGAAGACGGCACCCATGGGGATGACACCGTTGGTAAGGCCCTTGGCGGTGACCATGATGTCCGGCTTGACGTCGAAATACTGGGCGGCGAAGGGCGCGCCGATGCGGCCGAAGCCGGTGATGACCTCGTCGAAGATCAGGAGGATGCCGTGCTTCGTGCAGATGTCGCGGAGCTTCTGCAGGTAGCCCTTCGGCGGGATCAGGACGCCGGTGGAGCCGGCGACGGGTTCGACGATGACTGCGGCGACCGTCGAGGCGTCGTGCAGGGTGACGATCCGCTCCAGTTCGGTGGCCAGATCGCCGCCATGCTCGGGCTCGCCGCGGGTGAAGGCGTTCTGCGCGGGCAGGTGGGTATGCGGCATGTGGTCGACGCCGGTCAGCAGGGTGCCGAACATCTTGCGGTTGGAGACGATGCCGCCGACGGAAATGCCGCCGAAGTTGACGCCGTGGTAGCCGCGTTCGCGGCCGATCAGGCGGAAGCGGGAGCCGTTGCTCTTCACCCGGTGATAGGCGAGGGCCACCTTCAGGGCCGTCTCGACCGATTCGGAGCCCGAGTTGGTGTAGAGCACGTGGTTCATGCCCTCGGGCGCCAGATCCACCAGACGGTTGGCAAGCTCGAAGGCCTTGGGGTGGCCAAGCTGGAAGGCGGGAGCGTAATCCAGTTCGCCGGCCTGTTCGCGGATCGCCTCGGTGATCTTCGGACGGCAGTGGCCGGCATTGACGCACCACAGGCCGGCCGTGGCGTCGAGCACCTGGCGGCCGTCGTGGGTGGTGTAGTGCATGTCCTTGGCGCCGACGAAGAGGCGCGGTTCCTGCTTGAACTGGCGGTTGGCCGTGAACGGCATCCAGAAGGCGCGCAGATCGTTGGGCGTGCTGTTGAGGCGATTGGACATGAAATTCTCCCCGTCCGGTCATTGCCGGGATTTTGACTGTTCGGTCAAATTATCAGGGGCGGCCCGCGCGTCAACTGCACTGCAGAGCAGAGACCGCATCTGTCGCGGGACATGCCGGCGCGACCGTTCCCATGACGACACCCAGGGGTGCCAGGAACGGCGTCAGTCCGCGGATGTCAGCGCTAACATCAGGCAGCAGCGACGGAGGCGCGGACGGGCTCGCAGTAGATTTCCTCAAGCGAGTCGAGGACCTTCAGAACGGCAGGCGAGGCGCAGGAGTAATAGATCGTCTGCGCATCGCGCCGGGTCTTGACCAGCTTCTGCGCGCGCAGTTTCGACAAATGCTGCGACAAGGCCGACTGGCTGAGACCGACGCGTCCTGCCAGGACTCCTACCGCCATTTCCGTTTTCACGAGGCAGCAAAGGATCATGAGGCGCTTCGGATTTGCCATTGCAGACAGCAAGCCAGCAGCGGCAAGCGAGTGCTCGGAAAGCGGCATCGTATCCATGGTGGTTAGTATCCCCTTGAAGCGGCAGCGCTTCATTAAACCCAACTTTTAAAGTCAAAGATTAGCAAGCACCGGATATATTTGTATATCCCTAAATTTCGGGTGGCGGTATCCACTGAGCATTTCCGACGCAAGCGGCGGAAATGCAGCGAAAAGCATCACTTGCGAACATTGCAGCGGTCTTGAACTCGTGGCGGATTCGTCGCTTGCCGCAGATCAGATCATAGCTCCAGGGATCGACGTCTGCAAATCTCCAGCCGCTTTTCGTGGCATGGTAGAGCCTTTCTGCAACTGCCGATGTCGTTTCCGCCGCCAGACGCAACTCCTGCTGCAGGTCTCGTCATGCGGATGCGTCGACTGATTCGTCCGACAGGAGATCGTGGCAGGTGAGCGCATAGGCGCGGCCGAAGCCGGCATTCAGTGCGGCGGACTGCGGAACCAGGCGGAAAAAGCGGAAATCGGGAAAGTCGACGTAAAGCGCCGCCTTCGGATGGAAATCGAGGAAACGTGTGCGCAGACGGTCATGTGCTTCGCCCGGTCGCTCGACGACGTTTGCCAGGCACTGAACCGTGATGCGGGGGTGGGCGAGCGGATCGCCCTTGCCCGGCTCTCCGGCCAACAGCGAGCAGCGCGGATCGGCAAGCAATCCCTTGGTGTGGCCCGAGAGTGCCGAGGCGAGAATCACCGGGACGCCGTCCAGATCCGTTGCCGTCAGTGCCCGGCTGGCAGAGGGAAAGCCGGTCGCGGGATCGAGGACGGCCAGCGCCATATAGCGGGCGTCACGCATCAGGGTCCGGGCGAGGCGGCGAGCCTCCTCGTCCGTCTCCCGCAACAGCTGCGGCTTGTCCTGCGCCTTCCCGCTCATGGCTTGCCGGCGTGCTGCCGGTGGCGCGTCAGGCCGGCAATGATGTCGTCGGCGCTGATGGTGCCGATGACGGTGCCGTTGTCGACGATCCCGATCGTGCCCGGCTGGCGCGCCAGCGCATCGAGGATGTCGATGAGCGGCGTGTTCCTGTTGGCCGTCGCCGAGACGCCGGAGGCGGGCCCGCCGGTCGCCACGCCGTTGCGCATCACATCCGCCGCCGTCAGCATGGCAATAGGGTTCATGTTCTGGACGAAGTCGGAGACGTACTGGTCTGCGGGATTGCGGACGATCTCCTGCGGCGTGCCGCACTGGATGATCCGGCCGCCCTCCATGATGGCGATGCGATTGCCGATGCGGAATGCCTCGTCGAGGTCGTGACTGACGAAGAGGATCGTCTTCTTCAGCCGGCTCTGGAATTCCATCAGCTCGTCCTGAAGACGCGTGCGGATCAGCGGGTCGAGAGCGGAAAAGGGCTCGTCCATCAGCAGGATCGGGGCGCCTGTGGCAAAGGCTCGCGCGAGGCCGACGCGCTGCTGCATGCCGCCGGAGAGCTCGCCGACCTTGCGGTCGGCCCACTGGTCGAGGCTGACCAGCTCGAGTTGTTCGGCGACCCGTGCCTTGCGCTCGGCCTCCGGCACGCCGGCGAGTTCAAGGCCGAAGCCGACGTTCTCGGCAACGGTGCGCCATGGCAGCAGGCCGAACTGCTGGAAGACCATCGACACGGTGTGCATGCGCAGATCGCGCAGCGTCTTGCGGCTGGCCTTGTAGGGATCGATCGGTCCGTCGGCGGTCATCACGGTGACATTGCCGCGGGCGACCGGCGCCAGGCCGTTCACCGCCCGCAGCAGCGTCGACTTGCCGGATCCGGAGAGGCCCATCAGGACGAGGATCTCGCCCTCGCGGACCTTCAGGGAGGCATCGGCAACGCCGACGACGATGCCCGTCTCGGCGCTGATCTCGTCGCGGCTCTTGCCCTGATCGACGAGGCCCAGCACTTCCGCATGTTTTTCGCCGAAGACGATATCGATATTTTCGAAGACGACTGCGTCCGTCATGTGCCGTCTCCCGAGGCTGGGCGGAACATCCGGTCAAGGATGATTGCGAGAATGACGATGCAGAGACCCGCTTCGAAACCGCGGGCGATGTTGACGGTGTTGAGCGCCCGCACCACCGGCACGCCGAGGCCATTGGCGCCGACCAGCGCGGCAATGACGACCATCGACAGGGACAGCATGATCGTCTGCGTCATGCCGGCCATGATCTGCGGCATCGCATAGGGAAGCTCCACCTTGCGCAGGATCTGCCGGGGGGTTGCCCCGAAGGCGACGGCGGCTTCCGTCAGCGCCTCGGGCGTCGAGACGATGCCGAGCCGGGTCAGGCGGATCGGCGAGGGGATGGCGAAGATGACCGTGGCGATCAGGCCGGGGACCATGCCGAGGCCGAAGAGGATCAGCGCCGGGATGAGATAGACGAACGTGGGGATCGTCTGCATCAGGTCGAGCGCCGGCCGCATAATCTCGTAGAGCCAGGGGCGGCGGGCAGCGGCAATGCCGAGCGGTATGCCGACCACCATGCTGACGGCCGTTGCCGCGAGCACGAGCGCCAGCGTTTCCGTCGTCTCCTCCCAATAGCCCTGGTTGATGATCAGCAGCAGCCCGAGTGCGGTGAAGGTGGCGATGCTGAACGAGCGCCGGAACCACCAGGACAGCGCTGTCATCACCGCGACGATGATGAGCGGATGGGGTGTCTGGAGAACATACAGAAGGGCGTCGATGACGGAGGAAAGAACGGTCGAAAGCCAGTCGAAAAACCAGGCGCCGTTGTCGGTGAGCCAGTCCACGAAAGACTTGGCCGAGGGTCCCATGGGGATCTTGTTATCTGTCAGCCAATCCACTTGCGGCATTCCCGGTTGGATGGTGAGGGAGGCCGGAGCCGTGAGGCTCCAGCCAAGGGCGGATTGGCCTTAGAGGCCGAGTTCGGACTTGACGGCTGCCATGGCATCGCCGCCGTCCCTGGTCGTGACGCCTTCGAGCCAGGGGCCGATGGCATCGGGGTTGGCTTTCAGCCATTTGGTCGCGGCGGCTTCCGCCTCCATGCTGTCGTTGAGGATGCTGCCCATGATCTCGTTTTCCATCGGCAGCGAGAACTCCAGGTTCTTCACAAAGGTTCCGACATTGGGGCATTCCTCGGTGTAGCCGGCGCGGACGTTGGTATAGACCTCGGCGCCGCCGTAGTTTGCGCCGAAGACCTCGTCGCCGCCGGACAGATAGGTGAGGTCGAAGCTGGCATTCATCGGATGCGGCGCCCAGCCGAGGAAGACGATCGGATCACCGGAGCGGTCGGCGCGGGCGACCTGCGCCAGCATGCCCTGCTCGGAGGATTCCACCACATCGAAATCCTTGAGGCCGAAGGTGTCGTTTGCGACCATGTCGAGGATCAGGCGGTTGCCGTCGTTGCCGGGCTCGATGCCGTAGATCTGGCCATCCAGCTCCTCGGCGTGCTCGGCAATATCCTTGAAATCGGTGATGCCGAGTTCGGCGCCCTTGGCGTTGGTGGCGAGCGTGTATTTGGCGCCGGTCAGGTTCGGACCGTAGGATTCGACCGACTTGTCCTCGCGGTAGGGCGCCAGATCGGCTTCCATGGTCGGCATCCAGTTGCCGAGGAAGACGTCGATGTCCTTGTTCTTCAACGAGCTGTAGGTCACCGGAACGGAGAGGACCTTGACGTCGGTCTCGTAGCCCAGGGCCTTCAAGAGGACGGAGGCGGTTGCGGTGGTCGCCGTGATGTCGGTCCAGCCGACATCGGAGAAGCGGACGGGGCTGCAGGATTCTGGATCGGCTGCCGAGGCGATCTGTCCGAGTGCCAGAAACGAGATGGTTCCGGCCAGCAGGATCTTGAACGGTTTGGTCATTGGCATCATGGCGCTCCCTGTTCTTATGTTCCCGGTCATTATCAATATATGCGGAGGAGAGGCAAGCTTGCCCGAGGGCGGCAGATCGTGTCGGCTTTGCAACGGGGGGCGCCCGATGCACCTTCTGCGGTGTTTTTCTGTGGTTTCAGGTTCCTGTGGACTTTTCCTCAGACGCCGTCGGCAGCAGAACGGCGGCATGGCCAAGCTTTACTTCAACTACGCGACCATGAACGCGGGAAAATCGACGCTGCTGCTGCAGGCGTCCTACAATTACCATGAGCGCGGCATGCGCACGGTGATCCTGACCGCCGCGCTCGACAGCCGCGCCGGCGTCGGGCGGGTGGCGTCCCGGATCGGTCTTGGCGCGGATGCCATCCCCTTCCGCGAGAGCGACGACCTGCATGCGCTCGTCACCAACCTGCATCGCGACGAACCGGTGGCCTGCGTCTTCATCGACGAGGCGCAGTTCCTGGCGCCGGAGCAGGTGTGGCAGCTGGCGCGTCTCGCCGACCGCTGCGGCATCCCAGTGATGGCCTACGGGTTGCGCACCGACTTCCAGGGCAAGCTGTTTCCGGGCTCGCAGGAGCTGCTGGCGATTGCCGACGAGCTGCGGGAAGTGCGCACCATCTGCTTCTGCGGTCGCAAGGCGACGATGGTGGCGCGCCTCGACGAGGAGGGCAAGGTCGTGCTGGAGGGCGCGCAGGTGGATGTCGGCGGCAACGAGAAATACGTCTCCTTCTGCCGGCGCCACTGGGAGGACAAAATCCGCTGTATCTGAGCCGGACTTGATTTCGGTCAAAGATGGTGCGGCCGGATGCGCCTATTCCCTTGCCGCGACGCCTCCCAAGGCTCGCGTCAGGAGATATAGACATGTTCAAGACTGCAAAGACCGCTTTCATTCTCGCGACAGGCCTCGCATTGTTCTCATTGCCCGCCTTCGGCGCCGAGATCGAGGTGAAGATGCTGAACAAAGGCAGCGACGGCCAGGCCATGGTCTTCGAGCCGGCGGCGGTCAGGGCCGCGCCCGGCGACGTGATCCGGTTCATGCCCGTCGACAAGGGCCATAATGCCGCTGCCGTGAAGGGGTTGATCCCCGAAGGCACGGAAGAATTCACCGGCAAGATCAACCAGGAGCTCACCGTCACCGTCGAAGAAGAGGGTGCCTATGTGATCAAGTGCACGCCGCACTTCGGCATGGGGATGATTGCGCTGGTGGTCGTCGGCGAGGGGACGCCGGCCAATCTCGATGCGGTGAAGAACGCCAAGATGCCGAAGAAGACCAAGGAACGGCTCGACGCTGCTGTGGCGCAGCTCGGCCTCTAGAACCGACCGAACCAAGTTTCGAGGTCGCCGTGGTAAATTCCTGCGGCGGCCTTATGTTCATGGCGTTGGAATCGGCTTCGGGGATCGCGATGGGCAGGGGAAAAGGCATTGAAGGCGAGCTGGTGGCCCTCACCGGTGCGCTGGAGGCGCTCGACCAGCAGATCGAGCAGGCGGCGCAGGACGTTGCCAGCGCTGCACGCGACAAGACAGGCTTAAGTGAGCCGGCGAAATCCCGGTTCAATACGATCCCGCAGGCATGGACGGCCGCCCGGCAGACGCTGGTGAGCCTCGTTGTGGCGGTGGCGGACCGCAATGACGAAGCCGTGGCGCCGCTGGAGGACAAGCCGCAACCGACGAGATCCGAACGGCTTCGTGCTGCGTTCGCTCAGGTGCTTTCGATGCGCTGGTCGCAGAGGGCCGGGCCGAAGGCGCGATCGCTGGATGAAGCGCTGGCCCTGGCCGACCGTCTCTACGGGCTGCTGCTGGCGCGGCGAGAGCGTATCGTCGGCGTGCGCCATGCGGTGGAGTCCGATCTCGTGGAAATGACCGGCCACCGGGCACAACTGGCCGAAAACCTGATTGCCGCGGCGGAGCGGGAGGAGCGCGAAACGAGCGCCGTTTCGCTGCAGGTCGAGGACAGCCTGCAGGCGGTTCAGGACCTTGCGGCGGACTTCAACCGGCAGGTGCGCGAGCTGAATGCGCTGGTCAACAAGCTGACGCTGGAGGCCGAGCGTGCCATCGTGCTGTCCTGCGTCCTCGCGGACGAAGGGGCGATGCCCGGCTCCTCGCCGGGCCTCGACAAGGTCCGCCTTGCGCATCTGCGGCCGCTGATCGAACTCCAGGAGAACGACATGCTGTCGAGCATCGAGATCGAGCGGCGCAGGGGAGGGATCGACGCCCGCTTCCGTGCCGCTTTCGAAAGTGCCGGCGACGGAGCGGCAAGCGGCGAACAGACGATTTCGGCTACCCCGGAGGTGCAGCATGCTTGACCCCATCGTGCATTTCTTCCAGCGCATCTTCAGCGCGGTCGGTCGCGGCTTTGGCCTGCTGGTGGCATGGCTGGTGTGGCCCTTCCTCGCCGCCCATGGCTGGTATGCGGGGCGCAGCTGGATCATCAAGGCGCCGCTGGCGGCGATCTTCGTGCTGTTCGTCGGCCTTTACGGGTACTTCTTTTGGCAGACGCAGGTCTGGACCGCGTTCGATCCCGATTTCGTGGAGGAGTATCGCTGGTCTGAGCGGACGACTGCCGCCGGACAGCAGATCCTAGCTCCGGCGCCGGCATCTGCCGATGCTGCCGGTACAGAGACCTCGACGACCGCGACCCCGGCCGGTCAATGCCAGTCGTCGGCCATCGTCGACGTGATCGCCGACCTGACCGACGTCAACGTCAACCAGAACGCGTGGATTTCCTCCATGCTGCTCTACCGGCTCGGGCTGTTCGGGATCGACTGGGACCACACGCCCTTCCTCGACAACAAGGCGTCGTTCCAGCGGGGCGTGAACCAGGCGGTGCGCCGGACCTCGGTCGAACTGGTCGACACGCTGGCGCGCATGCGCGGGACGTCGGGCATCAACAGCGAGCTGCAGGACGCTCGCAACAACCTGCAGTTCGACGAATACTCCTGGTATTTCGGGCTGAGCCCGTTCGGCCCGAAGACGCCGACGCCGAGCTATTACCGGACCGCCATCGAAGGCTTCCGGGCCTTCAATACGGAGCTCGCCGCCTGCAACGCGACCTTCGACACGCGGGCCGACAATCTCGTGCAGTTCGTCGACCGGATTGCCAACGACCTCGGCAGCACGTCGGCGATCCTGCGCGAGCGGTCGGAGAACTTCAATTCGGGCTGGTTCGATACGCGGGCCGACGACCGGTTCTGGTTCGCCTATGGCCAGCTCTACGGCTATTACGCCGTCCTGTCGGCGGCCGGAGCGGACTTCTCGCAGGTCATCCGGGAGCGCAACCTCGGGCCGCTCTGGACCGAGACGCTGACGCAGTTCCGCTCGTCGCTGCGCATCCAGCCGGCGATCATCTCCAACGGCCGCGAGGACGGCTGGATCATGCCGACGCATCTGGCGACGATGGGTTTCTATATCCTGCGGGTGCGCTCCAACCTCGTGGAGGTGCGGTCCGTTCTCGACCGCTGAGGCAGGCGGAGGCCCTTGCTCTTTGTTTGACGCCTTCAGAACGCAAAACCGGTACCCACTTCTGCGGGAATTTCTCTAGTTGATCAGGCCGAGGCGGATCGCCTTGGCCACCAGCTGAGTGCGGTTGACGCAGTCCATCTTCTTGATGGCGTTGGTCATATGGGCGTTGACGGTGTGGTCCGAGAGCGACAGGATCCGGCCGATCTCCACGGAGGTCTTTCCCTGGGCCGTCCAGCGGACGACCTCGAGCTCGCGGGCCGAGAGGGGGCCCGGCAGGGTGAAACGCTCGGCGCGGCGCAGCTTCTCGAAGACGTCGAAGGCGTGCAGGGCGATCATGCCGAGCTCGTTGAGTTCCGACTGCCCGACCGGCGGACGCTCCCCATCAAATTGCAGCAGGAAGCGCTCTCCCTCCAGCGAGTGGAGCGGCATGACGGCGGACGTCTTCATGCCGAAGCGGTTCAACAGCTGAGCCAGGTCTTTCGGGAAGGACTCCCGGTGCAGCATTTCAGCCGATTCCAGGGTCCAGGTGCGCGGCAGCATCGATGAAATCAGCAAGGGCATGACCGGAGACACCGACAGAAAGCGGCTCTGGTCGAACTCCTGGACGAACTGGGAGGGCAAGGTGGTCTGGATCAGCAATCGTGCCAGCAGGTCTTCAGGCCTCGTTGGCATCATCAGCAGAGTGACGAAGGAAAAGTCGAAGGCGTGTGCGGTCTGCTCCAGCGCAGCCAAAACGTCTGCCTGAGAGTTGGCAGTCGAAATAGTTCTGCTGAGGATCGTTTGCCTCTCCGGCTTTTCCATTCCTGTCGCTGACAAATCTGCTCGCTTGCGGCTTCCCGGGGTGTTGCCGCACCACCGCGCATGAGCGGTCCCAGGGCGATTTACGACAAACTGTCAGCTTCACTTAGCTGGGTCCGGCTGGCGTGGCAATTTCTACTTAGTGCTGAAAGGGGGGCTTAAGGCTCACGACTTCGATTGAGTCTTAACAGCGCGTAAAGCGCTTCGCTAAAAGATGAGTTTAATTGTCATGATATTTAAGTTGACAAAAGGAATCATGTTTTTTAGATGGCGGAACAAGGGCAAGCCTGCCTGCCGCCACCGCTGAATCATCCGCCGACCGCTTCCAGGCGGCGTGCCTTCGCACGCCGACGATGGCGCTCGACCATTCGAGAAAGGAACACCATGACCTCCCGGACCACACGAAACCTGCTCATGACCTGCACGGCAATCGTGGCACTCTCGGCTGTACAGAGCAGGGCGCAGGAACCTGCGGCGGCCGAAGCGACCGTGCTGGAAACGATCGTGGTGAAGGGCAAACGCGTGGCGGTGCCCGCGGGCGGGGTGGCGGACACGCCGCTTGCCTCGCAGACGACGGCGGAGGAGATCGAAGCCAACCAGATCACCAGCCTGGATGATCTGGGCCGCAGCCTCGAGCCGGGCGTCTCGTTCAACCGCAACACCCGCAGCGTCAATATCCGCGGTCTGGAGCAGAACCGCGTGGTGACGACGATCGACGGCATCCCGATCCCCTATCTTCAGGACGGCGCGCGTGAGGCAGACGGCGGCGCGGACAGCTTCTCCTTCAGTTCGCTCTCCACCATCGACATCGTGCGCGGCGCCGATTCCAGCCGCGCCGGATCCGGTGCGCTGGGCGGCGCCGTGGTGCTGCGGACGCTGGAGCCGGAGGACCTGATCGGCGAGGGCCGCGACTGGGGCGGGGTGGCCAAGTCCACCTACGACAGCGAGGACAGGAGCTTCGGCGGCTCAGCGGCGGTGGCCAAGCGCATCGAGAACACGTCGGTGCTGTTCCAGGGCGGCTATCGCCGGGGACACGAACGCGACAACCAGGGCGAGGTGGGCGGCTATTCGACGACGCGCAGCGAGCCCAATCCGGCTGACTTCAACGAGTACAACCTGCTGTTCAAGCTGCGGCAGTATACGGACAGCGGCCATGTGTTCGGCTTCACCGGCGAGCGCTTCGAGCGGGACGAGGATATCGACAATCGGACCGGGCAGAGCCTGACCAGCACGTACCGGCCGGGGAACCTGGACGGGAGCGAAGACATCAGGCGCGACCGGCTGTCGCTCGACTACCGCTTCGATGCCGTTGGCGATGACGCCTGGATCGATCGGGCGAATGCCGTGTTCTACTGGCAGAACGTGCTGCGCGAGAACGGCGCCGAGGGTTCCCGCGCGACCTCGCCTGCGGGCGCCTATTCCCGCAACAATACGTTCGAGGAGCGCAGCATCGGGTTTGCCGGCAATGCCGAGACCTCGTTCGTGACGGGCGACCTGTCCCATCAGATGACAGGCGGCCTCAACATCGCCTTCTCCAAGGCTTCGCAATATTCGGGGGGTAACGATACGTGCCCGGGCGGACCTTATCCCACCAATCCGCGGCTTCCCTTCTACAGCTGCAACTTCCTGCACACCAACCAGTCCGACATGCCGGATGTGGACGGCAAGACGCTCGGCGTCTTCATCGAGGACAAGATCGGCCTGCGGGACGGGCCGTTCTTCCTGACGCCGGGGCTGCGCTACGACTGGTACGACTACGATCCGACCGCAACCGTCGCCTATACCAGCGGCGCGAACTACACCGGCATGCCGGCCGGCCAGTCGGAAGGACAGTTCTCTCCGAAACTGCGCGCCTCCTATGAGCCCGACCCGGGCGTGGAGCTCTATGCGCAATGGGCAATGGGGTTCCGGGCGCCTGACGTCAGCGAACTCTATCTGAACTACGGGGCACCCGGCACCTATCTCACCGTCGGCAACCCGAACCTCGAGCCGGAAACGAGCAATGGCTTCGAGATCGGCGCGAACCTCGGGGACGATGACTTCGGCGGTCATCTCGGCGCCTTCTACAACCGCTACCGGAACTTCATCGACAGCGAGAGCCGCGTCGATCCCACCGGCACCTATCCGATGGGCATCACGGAGTACTTCAACCGCAACAAGGTCCGGATCTACGGCCTGGAGCTTTCGGGCCACAAGCGCTTCAACAACGGCATGCGGGTTTACGGCGCGCTTTCGCTGGCGGACGGCGAGGATCTGGATTCCGGAGAGAGCATCCGTTCGGTGCCGCCGTTGAAGGTGGTCCTCGGCACCGGCTATGCCACGGAAACCTGGGGCGCCGACCTCGTCTTCACCGCCGCCAAGGGTGTCGAGAACGATGCGGACGCCAATACGATCGATGCACCCGGCTACGGCATCTTCGACCTGACCGGCTGGTGGGAGCCGGAGCAGACCCAGGGCCTGACCATCCGCGCCGGCATCTACAACATCTTCGACAAGACCTACTATGACGCCGTCAATCTGGCGACGATCACGACACCGCAGCCCGACGCCTATTATTCCGAGCCGGGCCGGACGTTCAAGGTTTCGCTGACGCAGCGGTTCTAGGGCGGCCCGCATCACGGAAAGGAAGGGCGGTGCGATCGGTCGCGCCGCCCTTTTGCGTTACCTGCCTCAGACTTCGGAGATCGTCAGCCGCACGCTGCCGCGGTTGTTGTCATAGGCCTGCCAGGCGTCGTTGGCGAAGCAGTAGAGATAGCCGGATCCCTCCGGCTTTAGGGTCACGCCCTCGCCGATCCTGAACACCTCGTGCGGCAGGCGCTCGATCTTCTGGTCCTCGTCGGTGCGCGGCGGCGGCACGTTGTTGGCGATCAGGCCGACGAGGCAGAACCAGTCCATCTTCTCCTCGCGCCGCGTCCACCAGAAATCGAGCTGCTTGTTGCCGGTGAGTTTCTTCCACAGCGTCTCGACACCGCCCCAGGCCGACGAGGCGATATGGGCGATTTCGGCGGCCTGGAACTTGCCGTCCTTGGCGCCGCCCGGGCCGCACTTGATGGAGGCGTCGGTCCATTCTCCGGTGGCCTTGAAGCGGTAGGTCTTGCCCTCCTGCAGATAGACGCCCGTGTCGTTCCATCGCTCGCGGGCGAAGATGTCGATGGTCGCCGGCAGCGTCTTTTCCGGCCGGTAGCGGCCCTGCGCGAGCGGCGGGTTGCGGTGCCGGTCGACTGCCGAGGCATGGACGTCGGGGGAGGGCGGATCAGACACCCGAGGGGCCGCCCGCGGCCTGGTCTTCAGGGCCTTGAAGAGGCCGGTGACGGAATCGTGCAGGAGGCCGCGCGGGTTCGGATCGAGCTGGTTGATGGCGCCCTCGGCGAAGCGAAGCCCTAGGTCCTGGGCCTCCTGCATCATCCAGTAGAGCGCACCGTCGGAGAGACCGCTCTGGCTATAGCCGCCGCCGACATCGCCATGGGCGCCGGGGAACCAGACCTGCTTCAAAGAGCCCTTCCAGCCTTTCGGCTTTTCCCACAGCGTCGGCAGAAAGCTTTGCCGGAACTCGTCGAGCGCGACCGCATGACGGGCGTTCTGGACAGCCGGTCCGAGTTGGGTGTCGTGAAAGCGGTGCTTTTCCGGATTATCCAGGAGGTTCAGGAGCGCCAGATCGTCGGGGATGCCGAGAGCACCGACCGTGTCCCAGACGCCGATGAAGTGCACCGGCGTCATCTTCGCCGGATGCGCGCCGTCGGCTGTGTTGTGGAAGCGGCGTCCCTTGCTGTCGACGAAGGGGCTCGGATCATCGGCACGATAGGCATCGAAGATCTGCCCGATCTCGTCCCAGACATTGTTCTCCGCAATCTTCGAGCCCGGCAGGTCGAGGAGGCCGCATTTGGAGATCATGCCGCCGAGGCTGCGCACCGTATAGGCGCCGCGGCTGAAGCCGAACAGCCAGATCGCGTCGCCCTCGCGATAGTTGCGGGCGAGCCAATGGTAGCCGCTCATGATGTTGCGATCGAGGCCCTTGCCGGTGCCGCCACCGAGCGCCCGGTCGATCCAGCTGCCGTCCGTGCCGACGCCGGGGTGGTAGTAGAACTTCTGTTCCGCACCGGTGTCGTCCGTCAGGGCGAGCGCGTTGTAGAGCTTGACGACGTTCGTCGGGCTGGGCAGCCCGTCCTCCACCGCGTCGGGTGTATTCCAGGTGCCATCGCAGCAGACAATGAGATTCATGATGTCCTCCCCAGCGTCACGGACAGTATCTACATGCTTAGGTAAATTTCAAGATTAAATACACCTAAAGGTAGAGCTGGCTTCTTTTTTGGCCGGCATAATCCGGGCGCCCGGGCGGCAGCGACTTGTTTCCCGGCGTCCCCTGTGGCCAATTCACCACGCGAAAATGCCAAGGGGATGACGAGATGGCGGCGGTGAAGTCCGATATCGAAATTGCGCGCATGGCGCAGAAGAAGCAGATCATGGAGGTGGGGGCTGCTCTGGGCATTCCGGCCGAGCAGCTTGCGCCCTATGGCCACGACAAGGCGAAGGTCAGCGCCGACTTCATCCACGGGCTCTCGGACCGGCCGGACGGCAGGCTGATCCTGGTGACGGCCATCAACCCGACGCCCGCCGGCGAGGGCAAGACGACCACCACCGTCGGTCTC
Organism: Pseudorhizobium pelagicum; assembly: GCA_000722615.1. GTDB lineage: Bacteria > Pseudomonadota > Alphaproteobacteria > Rhizobiales > Rhizobiaceae > Neorhizobium > Neorhizobium pelagicum. The sequence continues at coordinate 146,241 of JOKI01000002.1, forward strand.
GGCGACGGGCTGAACCGCATCGGCAAAAAGGCCGTCATCTGCGTGCGCGAACCCTCGCTCGGCCCCTGCTTCGGGATGAAGGGGGGAGCGGCCGGCGGCGGCCATGCGCAGGTCATCCCGATGGAGGACATCAACCTCCACTTCACCGGCGACTTCCATGCCATCACCTCGGCGCACAACCTGCTGGCGGCGATGATCGACAATCACCTCTACTGGGGCAATGCGCTCGACATCGACGTGCGGCGCATTACCTGGCGCCGCGCCATGGACATGAACGACCGGGCGCTGCGGCAGATGGTCGGCGCGCTCGGTGGCGTCGCCAACGGTTTCCCGCGCGAATGCGGCTTCGACATCACGGTCGCCTCCGAGGTGATGGCCATTCTCTGCCTGGCGGAGGATTTCGAGGACCTGGAGCAGCGGCTGGGCGGCATCATCGTCGCCTATCGCCGCGACAAGACGCCGGTGTTTGCCCGCGACCTGAAGGCGGACGGTGCCATGGCGGTGCTGCTGAAGGACGCCATGCAGCCGAACCTGGTGCAGACGCTGGAAAACAATCCGGCCTTCGTGCACGGCGGCCCCTTCGCCAACATCGCCCACGGCTGCAATTCGGTGATCGCCACCAAGGCGGCGCTGAAGCTTGGTGACTATGTGGTAACGGAAGCCGGCTTCGGGGCCGATCTCGGAGCGGAAAAATTCTTCGACATCAAGTGCCGCAAGGCCGGGCTGAAGCCTGCGGCGGCGGTGATCGTCGCCACCGTCCGGGCGCTGAAGATGAACGGCGGCGTCGCCAAGGAGGCTCTCGGCGCGGAAGACGTGGCGGCGCTGACGCGCGGCTGCGCCAACCTCGGCCGCCACATCGCCAATGTCCGCCGGTTCGGCGTTCCAGTGGTGGTGGCGATCAACCACTTCACCACGGACACCGATGCCGAGATTGCGGCCGTGCAGGATTATGTCTCCCGCCACGGCGCCGACGCCATCCTCTGCCGCCACTGGGCGGAAGGGTCTGCCGGCATCACGGAACTCGCCGAGCGGGTGGTGGAGCTTGCCGACGGCGGCCAGGCGGATTTCAAGCCGCTTTATCCTGACGCCATGCCGCTGATGGAGAAGATCGAGACCGTGGCCTCGAAGATCTACCACGCCGGCGAGGTGACGGCCGACAAGTCGGTGCGCGACCAGCTCGCCGCCTGGGAGGCGCAGGGCTACCGCGAGCTGCCGGTCTGCATCGCCAAGACGCAATATTCCTTCTCGACCGACCCGACGCTGCGCGGCGCGCCGGAGGGCCATGTGGTGCATGTCCGCGAGGTCCGCCTTTCGGCCGGCGCCGGCTTCGTCGTCGCCATCACCGGCGAAATCATGACGATGCCCGGCCTGCCGAGCTCACCTTCGGCGGAACGGATTTTCCTCAATGATGACGGGCATATAGAGGGGTTGTTCTGAGGGAGTCATTCAAGCTGACGTGATGGCAGTATGCGGCCCAATGCGGTCATTGGCGGCCGATGCCAATGTACATCGTTGTACCTTCTGTTCCAGAAGCGGATGAGCGATAAGCTGCTGTTGTCGCAAAACGATGGGTCATCCGCAGAGGGGTTGCTTCAGAGAGTTGTGGTAGGCAGCGGTCACTTCCCGTGCCGCTGCATGCCCATGTTCAACTCCTCCAATGCGGTGGGTAAGCAGCGTCGTAGCCGCGCATTGTTTCCATCCGCGACAGCCACGCGCCCAATGCCGGCAGACGCGCACCGAGGTCTTCGAGACTGAGAGCCATTTCGATTGCTTCCGGACGCGCTGCGACCCGACGGAGCATCTGTATGTTCGGCAACGCGATGATGTCCGCTGCAGTGAGATCATCACCCGCCAGATAATGCGCGACTGTTAGCGCCCGCTCCATCCAGCCAAGCGCATCATACGCCCGAGAAGCGGACGCGCGCATGGCGTCTGGATCGTCTTTCGCATGACCGCGCAATAGCGGGCGGACAATCTCCAAGGCAAACAGATCGCGCGTGTAGTTCTCGAACTCGCTTACGCGTTGCCAGATCCGGCCGTGCTCCTGCGCCGTCTGGCCGAAAAGCGGTACGGCGGGATGGGCGCGATCCAGGAAGGCGATGATCGCCACGGATTCGTAAATCGTACCGTGACCCGTCTTCAACACCGGCACCTTGCCACGCGGATTGAGCTCAAGAAATGCGGGCGAGCGATCCGCCAACTGGGCCGAGTCCATACGGCGGGAGATATATGGCACGCCCTTGTATCCAAGCGCCAATTGCACCCGCCAGGCGTAGGGGCTGCCGCTGACCCAGAAGAGTTCGTAATCCATCGTCGATCTTTCTCCGTTCACAGCGTCACGCCGACGCTCGCCAGGAAGCTGTCGATGCGGTGGTCGACCTCGGCCTTCGTCTGCGCCCATTCCGGCACCGACTGGAGAAGATTGTCGTGCCAGGCCATGAGGTTCGGGTAGTCCCGAAGGGGCGGCCTGGAACGATCGATCTGCGAGAAGGGACCGGCGACATCGAAATCAGCAAGGGTCAGAGCTTGGCCGACCATGAACTTGCGGCCTTCCAGATGCTTGTCGAGCACCTTCGCGGCGGCCCGCATCTTGCCCTCCGCGAACGCGACAACGGCCTCGTCCTGCGGTAATCCCATGACTGTCTTCCCGACCCGCTCGTCGAACAGGGTGGTTGCGAAGATGCGCCATTGCTCGCCGGACCAGAACATCCACTGAAGCACCTCGAGGCGCTCTTTCTCCGTCGTTCCGAGCAGCGGCGAGTTTACCTTGCCGGCCAGATACAGGTTGATCGCGGCCGCCTCGTACAGAATGAAGTCGCCGTCTTCCAGGACCGGCGTCAAACCGTGGGGATTGAGGCGCGATCTGAACGCTTCGGTCTGGCTTTCGCCCTTGAACAGATCGACGTTCACCCGTTCGATCTCGATGCCCATGATCTTGGCGGCAGTGGTCACGCGACGCAGGCTACCCGAGCCGGCATCGCCGAAAATCTTGATGGTCATTTGGTGTGCTCCTTTTCATGGTCGATCGGAGCGGCCGGCCTTGTCTTCGACAAGGCGGCAAAGCCGATCATGAGAATGTTTGCGGGTTCAGCCCTTGGAGCCGACACGCAGGTGGTCGAGGATCGGCAACAGGTCGGATGGTTCGGGACGCCGGGTATAGTCGGGATTGACTTCCGCATAGGCGATGACGCCATCCGTCCCGATCACGTACCGAGCCGGCATCGGCAACACCCAGGCCGGATCGTCGTTGATCCTCGGCAGATCGTTGCCGAACTGCCGGTAGACCTCGATCAGATCGTCCGGCAGGCGAAAGCGCAGGCCGAAGGCGGCGGCGACGGTCGTGCCGACGTCGCTCAGGATGGGAAAACCGAGCTTGTTGTCGCGTTGCGACTTGCGGCTGTTCGCCGGCATCTGGGGCGAGATCGCGACGAGGCTCGCACCCCGCGCTTCGATCTCCGGCCTGAGGTCCTCGAGCGCCTGGAGATCATAGTTGCAATAGGGGCACCACACACCGCGGTAGAAGGTTGTGATCAGCGGTCCCCGCGCCAGGATAGCCTGTGAACTCACGCTGTTGCCATCGGCATCCATCAGCGTGAAACCGGGTGCGATGTCACCCGCCTTGAGGGCCCTATCGGCCTGCCCGCTCTCGACCAGTGACCGGGTCGCGCGCTCCATCGTGTCGAGCTGGTCACGGGTCGGCACCAGCGGGAAGCGTCCATTCTCGAAGTCCGCACGCATCGCGTCGAGCCTGTCTTGAAGCCTCATTGTCATTCTCCGTTTCGCTGTGGCGGCGTCGTGAGTTAACAGTTAGGCTATCCGGAGAAATTGGAGTATCCATCCAACATGCAGAACATATATCCGAATTTCGAATGAGTGATCGCTGGCAGGAAATGGCCGTTTTCATCCGCGTGGCTGAAGGCGGTAGTCTTTCGCGGGCGGCGCGCGAACTGGAAGTCTCGCAGCCCTCGATCTCGCGTATCCTCGGTAATCTGGAGGCGCGGCTGGGTACGACCTTGCTGCTGAGAACCACCCGCAGCATTTCGCTGACGGAAGCCGGCAGCTTGTATCTGGAGCGGGCGAAGTACCTGCTCGCAGAGATGGAGGAGGCTGAACAGGCTACCCGTGGCGTGGACTCGCTGCACGGCGTCATTCGCCTCGCCATGCCGGTGCTCTATGGGGTGCGCGAGGTCATTCCGGCGCTGGCGACCTTCCTCGCCCGGCATCCGGATCTGCGGGTCGAGATGATCATGAGCGATGCCCGCCAGAACCTGGTGACAGACGGGGTCGATGTCGCCATTCGCCTCGGTGTCGGACCGCTGGAAGACTCCACTTTCGGCGCCCGAAGGCTTGCGCTGGTCGAGCGACTGGTGGTCGCGGCCCCATCCTATCTCGCAACACATGGCGCGCCCGCCAATCCGTCCGAACTGACACGACATCATTGTATCGTGCAGCATGGCCTGTTCGGTCGCGAGAGCTGGCGCTTCACCCACGACCAGACCGTCACCTCCGTCGATGTCCCGGCAAAACTTTGGATCAACTCCGCACCGGGCATTCTGGCGGCCGCCGTAGCAGGGCTCGGCATAGCACTCGCGACCCGCATCATGGTCAAGGAAGAATTGCGCATGGGACAGCTGACCCAGTTGCTGGATGGCTACCGTCTCGATCCGGCCGAAGTCTATGCCATTTTCCCGGCAGGGCCCAGGCCGTCGGCGAAAGTTCGGGCGATAGTTGAACACCTTGCAGCTTCGCTCGGCGCCCGGGCCTGATCAACGCTGCGGAGGGCTTGGGTCGAAACCCTGTTTTTCCAAGACAGCGAATATCTGTAATTGCCAAGGGTGATCGCAGATGCCGCCCATTGGTTTCGGATGAGCAGCGGATCAACCAGCACGCGCTTCGGAGTGCGATATAACGTCCTGGGCTTGTTATGATTTTCATTTCTCGATGCGCTTGCTCCTCTGCCTTCTGATCAGATGGCGACCAGACACAGAGCCCGATGTACAGCCCGCAATTGGCGCGTTGGTCGACGGGGCTTATATCGCCCTCTAAGGCAGACTGCCTTTGATAAGCCCCGCTCTAGGGGCCATCGCAGATTTGACGATGTCCCCTATTGGCGCAAAACAGACGCTCCACCCTTGCTCTCACTACCGGCAATACCGGTAGCCGCTCTCCCGCTCCAGCACATCGAGATGCAGGTGATCCATGTGGGTGGGATCGCTGCCGGGGGCGAGGACGGTGGTGAAGTGGAGGCAGGCGCCGGCTGAGGCGGTGCGCTGGAAGGCGCCTTCCAGGGTGCCGTCCTCGGCGCGGGGCTTCATCGTCACCTCCGACCCGTCGTCGAGCCGGAAGGCGGCGATGTCGATGGCGTTGCCCTTCGCGTGTTCGGACGTCTTGCCGGTCGAGGCGCTGTTGCGCAGCCGGCAGGCGTAGGTGGAGCCTGTGGTCAGCCCGGTGATGCGGCGTGCAGGCATGGCGACCCGGAGCGCCGGCTGGACCGTGTCCTTCAGCCAGTGGCCGAGCGCGCGGGCGGTTTCGCAGCGCATCTGGGCGCCGCCGGTATCGATGCCGGGCAGGGCTTCCGCCACCTCGATCGGCTGGTCGATGCCGCAGCCGTCGCCCTCATCGATGCGTTCCGCCGTCTTGAACTTGGTGCCGAGCGTGGCGAGATCGGCCAGGCAGGCCTTCAGGGCTGCCTGATCCTCCTTCTCGACCGGTGGCGGGGGCGGTGGCGGCGGCTCCTTCGGCTCCTCCGGCTTCTGGTCGTCGGCTTTCATATTATCGGGCTGGCTGGGGCCGGGCTTCGGCTTCGCCGGCGTTTCGCCATCTGGCTTTTCGTCGGCGGCGGGCTCCGTTGGCTCGGTGCCGGTGTCTGGTTTCGGCTCCGGTGTCGGGATCTCGGAGACCGGTTCCGTGGCCGGGTTTGGCTGCGGGTCCTCGGCGGTGGGCGCTGAGGCCTCGGCGTCCTCCTTCTCAGTTGCCGGAGAGGCGGCGTCATCGTCGTCCTCCGCGGCGGCTGCCGGTGGGGGCGGGGCATCCGAGGTGGCCGCTTCGGCGGGCTTCGGCTTCGGCACAGGCCCGTCACTGGGCAAATCGGAGGCGCCGATCATGATCGGCAAGCCGAGCAGAAGAAGAAGGAGGGAACGCTGCATCAATGGCTGCTCCGTTGGATGTCCGGGACCGGACAACGCGGCGGGAGCGGTTTTGGTCGCATCGCCATCGTAGAGGAAATCCACTTGCGGATATCCGAGGTCCGGGTTATCTCTTCGCCCATGATCAATTCGATGAACATCGGTAACTGGTGGTGGGCACGCTGACGCGGCCTTGACCAGTCATGTCCATTCGACAAGACCCCAAAGCCGCCCGAGTTTCGAGGCGGCTTTTTTGTTGTTCGCCGCAGGGTCCCGGGCGACAGATTCGGAGAGCAGGAAATGGTGACGATCATTCGGGACGACGGTTCGGAGACCTACGAGACGAGGGGCGGCATCGCCGTCAGCCGCGCGCGGCGCCCCACCCCTTACGCGGACGCGGTGGCCAGCTATGTCGACAAGCTCGACGAGCGGCGCGGCGCGGTGTTCTCCTCCAACTACGAATACCCGGGCCGCTACACCCGCTGGGACACGGCGATCGTCGATCCGCCGCTTGGGATTTCCTCGCATGGCCGCAGCGTCTGGATCGAGGCCTTCAACGGGCGTGGCGAGGTGCTGCTCGGCTTCATCGTCGAGAAGCTGAAGGGCGTCGACGAGCTGACGCTCGGGACGCTCACCGATCGCCGCCTCGACCTCACCATCAACGAGCCCTCGCGGGTCTATACCGAGGAAGAGCGGTCGAAGATGCCGACGGTGTTCACCGTGCTGCGCGCCGTGGTCGACCTCTTCTATTCCGAGGCGGATTCGGCGATCGGCCTGTTCGGCGCCTTCGGCTATGATCTCGCCTTCCAGTTCGATGCCATCAAGCTGTCGATGCAGCGGCCGGAGGACCAGCGCGACATGGTGCTGTTCCTGCCCGACGAGATCCTGGTCGTCGACCACCATGCGGCCAAGGCCTGGATCGACCGCTATGATTTCGCCAAGGACGGCGTGACAACGGAGGGCAAGGACCAGGAGATCGCGCCCGAACCCTTCCAGCGCACCACCGTGACGCCGCCGAAGGGCGACCACCGCCCGGGCGAATACGCCGAGCTGGTGACCAAGGCGAAGGAAAGCTTCCGCCGCGGCGACCTCTTCGAGGTGGTGCCGGGGCAGAAGTTCCTGGAGCGCTGCGACAGCAAGCCGTCGGAGATCTCCAACCGGCTGAAGGCGATCAATCCGTCGCCCTATTCCTTCTTCATCAACCTCGGCCAGCAGGAATATCTGGTCGGGGCGTCGCCGGAAATGTTCGTGCGGGTTTCGGGCCGGCGCATCGAGACCTGCCCGATTTCCGGCACCATCAAGCGCGGCGAGGATCCGATTGCCGACAGCGAACAGATCCTCAAGCTTCTCAATTCCAAGAAGGACGAGAGCGAGCTGACGATGTGCTCCGACGTCGACCGCAACGACAAGTCGAGGGTCTGCGAACCGGGCTCGGTCAAGGTCATCGGGCGGCGGCAGATCGAGATGTATTCGCGCCTCATCCACACGGTGGACCATATCGAGGGCCGGCTTCGCGAAGACATGGATGCCTTCGACGGCTTCCTCTCCCACGCTTGGGCCGTCACCGTCACCGGTGCGCCAAAACTCTGGGCGATGCGCTTCATCGAGAACCACGAGAAGAGCCCGCGCGCCTGGTACGGCGGGGCGATCGGCATGGTCGGCTTCAACGGCGACATGAACACCGGCCTGACGCTGCGCACCATCCGCATCAAGGACGGCATCGCCGAGGTGCGGGCCGGGGCGACGCTGCTCAACGACAGTGATCCCGCCGAGGAAGAGGCCGAGACGGAACTGAAGGCCTCCGCCATGCTGTCGGCGATCCGCGACGCGCGCGCCGGCAATACGACCAAGGTGGTGCGGGACGTCGCCCCGGTCGGCAAGGGCGTGCGCATCCTGCTCGTCGACCACGAGGACAGTTTCGTCCACACGCTTGCCAACTATTTCCGGCAAACCGGGGCGGAGGTCTCGACCGTGCGCACGCCGGTGCCGGAAGAAATCTTCGACCGCATCGATCCGGATCTCGTGGTGCTGTCGCCGGGACCCGGCAATCCGAAGGATTTCGACTGCAAGGCGACGATCAAGGCGGCGCGGGCCAAGGGGCTGCCGATCTTCGGCGTCTGCCTCGGGCTGCAGGCGCTGGCGGAAGCCTATGGCGGCGAACTGCGGCATCTGGCGGTTCCCATGCACGGCAAGCCGTCGCGCATCCGGGTGCTGGAACCGGGCGTCGTCTTCTCCGGCCTCGCGCGCGAGGTGACGGTTGGCCGCTACCACTCGATCTTCGCCGACCCGCGGTCGCTGCATCCCGACTTCACCATCACCGCGGAAAGCGAGGACGGCACGATCATGGGCATCGAGCACGTCAAGGAGCCGATTGCGGCGGTGCAGTTCCACCCGGAATCGATCATGACGCTCGGCCATGACGCCGGCATGCGGATGATCGAGAACGTGGTGGCGAACCTCGCCCGGCGCCGAAAGGTGGAGGCGGCCTGAGGCAGGCGTTCAGGGCGGCAACCTTTTGTGTCTCTTCCAGTTAGGGGCGTGGAAACACGAACCGAACGGGAAGAGACATGAGCAGAAGAGCACTGATCTGGATGGTAGGCGGCCTGGTGGTCGTCGTCATGGCGCTGACCATGTGGCCGGAGACGGACGAAAACCTGCAGGCGCCGCCCGTTGCTGGCGACCAGCAGACCAATCCGGCTGAGCCGGCGGATTAGCGGGCGAGATATTACTTTTGGTGGTTAGGGGCGCTAGCTGGCTACGCTCCACGCACTTCCCACCACGATCAAAAATGTACCCAGGCAATACAGGCATCTGAAAACCCAGCGGTTGAGCTGCTCGGTTAAGGTGACGCCTCCAAATGATTGAATGTTCCAGCCTTGGAGAGCAAGGGTGGCGTAGAGCAGAATTACCGTTCCAAGAACGACAATAGCGAGAGTTAACCGGGAGTTTGGTCCGAGCACGACGAGCGCTCCTACACCGACAGCGGTGCCTAGGACGAGAGCGGAAAAGCACCAGAGTAGTGCTTCTGCAAATGCTCGCCTCACAACATGCAGATTCGAGATCTCGGGTTCGGGATTCCGCTTGTTTAAAAGTGCATTGTCCAAATCTTCTTCGGCTTCGAATTGTGCGGGATCAACAATTGCCATCCAGACAAGAGCAATTTTCCGCGCGAGCGAGGAAGGGTTTGGAGTGTTTACGGCCATGACCTGGGTTCCAAGATCGAATCTGAGCAACCCTAGATTATCAAAGACCGGCAAGTAAGGTTATCGGTGCAGCCTTTGACAAATAGCTCCGGCTGAGCCATACCGCCGACCATACGAAACCGTCCGGGCCTGGCCCGGGCGGTTTCGCCGTTCTGGGGCGTTGCTCCTGCAATTCGTTCGCAAAGGCATGACCCGTCATGGTGGGCACGAGAACCGATCCGATCGTCGAAAGGCTTGCCTTCTGGGGGATTCCGCTCGCCCTCGGGGTGATGGGACTGAAGATGCTCGCCTGGTGGGTGACCGGTTCGGTGGCGCTCTTGTCGGACGGGCTGGAATCGACCGTCAACGTGGTGGCGGCCTTCATCGCCTATTTCGTCATCCGCTACGCGCAGCGTCCGGCCGACGAGGACCATCAGTTCGGGCATCACAAGGCCGAATACATGTCGGCGGTGGTCGAGGGCGCGCTGATCATCGTCGCGGCACTACTGATCGTGCAGGAGGCCTGGGGCGCGCTGTTTTCCCCGACGCTGCCCGAGGCGCCGGTGCTGGGTCTTGCGATCAACGCGCTTGCCGGGGTGATCAATGCCGTCTGGGCGACAGCGCTGATCCGGGTCGGCGCGAAGCACCGCTCGCCGGCGCTCTCTGCCGACGGGCATCACATCATGTCCGACGTGGTGACCTCCGCCGGGGTCTTCGTCGGCCTGATCCTCGCCATCCTCACCGGATACGCGATCCTCGATCCGGTCATGGCCATCCTGGTGGCGCTCAACATCCTCTACCAGGGCTACAAGGTGATCTCGCATTCGCTCGGCGGGCTGATGGACCGGGCGGTGACGCCGGAGGAGGAGGAGACGATCCGGGCGGCGATCGCCACCCATTCGGCCGGATCGCTCGGGGTCCACGACCTGCGCACCCGGCGTGCCGGATCGGCGGCCTTCATCGATTTCCATCTGGTGGTGCCGTCGGACATGGCGGTTGCCAGGGCGCATGAGATCTGCGACCGCCTCGAGGATGCCATCAAGCAGGCCATACCGGGCGCCAGCCTCGCCATTCACGTGGAGCCGGAAAGCGAGCAGGCGCACGGCATCAGAGTCAAACTGGAAGGAACAGACCCATGAGCATGACCGATACCTCGAGCCTTTCGCAGCTCGGGCAGGCGGTGGAGACGCCGCAGAACCCGGAAGCCGCGGTTCTGGAGAAAGTGCCGAACGGCAACCAGGGTACCGATTATGTGGTGCGTTTCACGGCGCCGGAGTTCACCTCGCTCTGCCCGATGACGGGGCAGCCGGATTTCGCGCATATCGTCATCGACTACATCCCGGACGGTTTTCTGGTGGAATCGAAGTCGCTGAAGCTCTTCCTGCATTCCTTCCGCAACCACGGCGCATTTCACGAGGACTGCTCTGTCTATATCGCCAAGCGGATCGTTGACCTGCTTGCGCCGAAATGGCTCAGGATCGGCGCCTACTGGTATCCGCGCGGCGGCATTCCGATCGACGTGTTCTGGCAGACCGGGGCGGTGCCGGAAGGCGTATGGCTGCCGGATCAGGGCGTGCCGACCTATCGCGGGCGCGGCTAACCACATCTACGAAAAAGGGCGCCCCGCGAGGCGCCCTTTTTTCCTGCTTTCCTGGATCGAGCCGCTCAGCCGAAGGCGAGCGAGAGGCCGGCAAGCGCGGTCAGCGCGCCGATGATCCGGGTGGCGACCGGGGCAAAGCGTCCGATGCCGAGGCCAAGGACGATGCCGCCGGTGTGCAGCAGCGCGGTTGCGACAACGAAGCCGATGCCGAACTGCAGGGCACCGGCGCTGCCCAGTTCGCCGCCATGGGCATGGCCGTGGAAGAGGGCGAAGATGCCGACGACGGCGGCCGATGCGGCGACCGGAAGGCGCGCCGCCATGGCGACCAGCAGGCCGAGCGCCACGACGGAGGCGAGGATGGCCGGCTCCACGAAGGGCAGTCCCAAGCCGGCGACGGCGCCAGCATAACCGAGAGCCATGGTGCCGACGAAGGCTGCCGGCACGGCCCAGAGCGCCGAACGGCGGCCGGCGCCCGAGGCGATCTGGCTGGCCCACAGGCCGACGGCGACCATGGCGAGGATGTGGTCAGCGCCGAAGAGCGGATGCGAGACGCCGGCCATGAAGGAGCCGTGGGCCTGCGGGTCAAGATGGGCAAGCGCGGGTGCGGCAGTGGCCGCGGACATGATGGCGGCAAGCGAAAGTCGTCTGAACATGGAATCCCCTCAATATGTCTCCAAACCGCCGAAGCGTCGGTCCGTTCGTATCCGCCGACGATAAGCAGCTGGGATTTTCCTGTCCATGGCCAAAGCCTGTGGCGGTACCGTTTCCACTACGTCGAACGACTTAGAGGACAGGCGGCATGGGGAGGCTGCGACGGCGCCCGCACCGGGAAGAAGTTCTTCACCACGCCACGGCGCGACGGAGCTAACTCGCTTTCGCGCATTGTTTTACGCTGGCGAACGCATTATGTCCGTGGAGACACATTCCATGCTGGAGATGCTGATGCACGACGAAAACGACGACGACGACAAGGTCAAGGAATTGCCGCTCGGCAAGGAAACGGAAGCGAACCTCTTCAAGTCGCGTTCGATCTTCATCTATGGCCCGATCAACCAGGAGCTGGCGCAGAAGGTCTGCACGCAGCTCGTGGCGCTGTCGGCTGCCAGCGATGACGACATCCGCATCTACGTCAACTCGCCCGGCGGTCACGTGGAATCGGGTGACTCGATCCACGACATGATCAGGTTCATCAAGCCGAAGGTCTGGATGATCGGCACAGGCTGGGTCGCCTCGGCCGGCGCGCTCATCTATGTCTCGGTTCCGAAGGAACGCCGCATCTGCCTGCCGAACACGCGCTTCCTGCTGCACCAACCGTCCGGCGGCACGCGCGGCATGGCGTCCGACATCGAGATCCAGGCGCGCGAGATCATCAAGATGAACGAGCGGCTGATCAAGATCTTCTCCAAGGCCACCGGCCAGACGGAAGAGAAGATCGCCAAGGACATCGACCGTGATTACTGGCTGTCGGCGGAAGACGGCGTGGCCTACGGCCTCGCGTCCCGCGTGATCACCAACCAGTCCGAGATCCAGTAGGTTTCTCCGACTGTCGTCCCAGAACAAGAGCCCTGCCGGCAGACGTTGGCGGGGCTTTTGTCATAGGGGGCAGGGGGCACTCCCGCCGTCTGCGGTGGGACCACCTGTTTCGCTGGCCCTGATTGGTGGATCGCCGGCTTTTCGGACGGGTGTTTTACCCCTATCAGATCCAGCGGTAGCTCTGATCGCTCTGTTCGAGGGCGGCGATCTCTTCCGGCTATCGGACTGCAGTGCGCGGCTTCCAGGCCCGACGACGTGACGCCATGAAAGCAGGACAGATGACCGACCTCCTTCGCCGATTCGCCGCCTACTATCGTCCGCACCGTCGGCTGTTCCTGCTGGATTTCTCCTGTGCGGTGGCATCGGGCCTGCTGGAGCTGGCGTTTCCGATGGCCGTGACGCTGTTCATCGACCGGCTGCTGCCGACGCAGCGRCTGGATCTCGTCGTSYTGGCGGCGCTCGGTCTTCTCGTCATCTACCTCTTCAACGCCGGGCTGCAGGTGGTGGTCACCTACTGGGGCCACATGCTCGGCATCAACATCGAGACGGAGATGCGCCGCAAGGCCTTCGACCATCTGCAGAAGCTCTCGTTCGGCTTCTTCGACAACCAGAAGACCGGCAATCTGGTGGCGCGGCTGACCAAGGATCTCGAGGAGATAGGCGAGGTGGCGCATCACGGGCCGGAGGACGTCTTCATTGCCGTGATGACGCTGATCGGCGCCTTTGCACTGATGATGTGGGTGCATGTGCCGCTTGCCACGATCACCGTCATCATCGTGCCGCTGACCGCCGTGGTCACCACGTTCTACGGCCAGCGRATGACYGGGACCTGGCATGCGCTMTACGGCCGCGTKGCCGATTTCAACACCCGGATCGAGGCCAATGTCGGCGGCATCCGCGTCGTGCAGGCGTTTGCCAACGAGGACCATGAGCGGCGGCTGTTTGCCGAGGACAACATCGCCTACCGGACGACGAAGCTGCAGGCCTACAAGGTGATGGCGGCGGCGACCTCGCTCAACTACCTGTCGATGCGCTCCGTGCAGGTGGTGGTGATGCTGGCCGGCGCCTGGTTCGTGACCACCGGTGAACTGTCGGCCGGCGGCTTCGTCGGCTTCCTGCTGCTGGTCAACGTSTTCTTCCGGCCGATCGAGAAGATCAAYGCGGTSATCGAGACCTATCCGAAGGGSATCGCCGGCTTCCAGCGGTACTCGCAGTTYCTSGCSACGCGSCCSGACATTGCYGACCGKSSCGGTGCNAYTNGAYCTGCCGCGRCCGCGCGGCGACATCCGCTACAGCGGCGTTGGCTTCGGCTATCTGAACGGACGAAAGGTGCTGGACGGCATCGACTTCGAGGTCAAGGCCGGCGAGACGATCGCCTTCGTCGGTCCCTCGGGTGCCGGCAAGACCACCATCTGTTCRCTYYTGCCGCGGTTCTACGACGTCACCGAAGGCACGATCACCATCGACGGTGAGGATGTGCGCGACGTGACGCTGAAATCGCTGCGCGCGAGCATCGGCATCGTGCAGCAGGACGTCTTCCTGTTCGCCGGCACGATCCGCGACAACATCCTCTACGGCCGTCTGGATGCCAGCGACGAGGAGGTGCGGCATGCAGCAACGCGGGCGCGTCTCGACGACATGATCGCKSYSCTGCCGGAGGGCTACGACACGATCATCGGCGAGMGGGGCGTGAARCTGTCCGGCGGYCAGAAGCAGCGKCTGGCGATCGCCAGGATCTTCCTSAAGAACCCGCCGATCCTGATCCTCGACGAGGCGACCTCGGCGCTCGACACGGAGACCGAGCAGGCGATCCAGGCGTCGCTTGCGGAGCTTGCCGAGGGCCGCACGACGCTGGTGATCGCGCACCGGCTGTCGACGATCACCAAGGCCGACCGCATCCTCGTGGTCGACGGCGGCCGGATCGTCGAGCATGGCTCGCACGATGCGCTGCTGACGGACCGGAGCGGTACCTTCTACAGGATGTCGCGGGCGGGACTGGTCTGATCGAAGAAGATCCAGCACCGCGTGTCCGACGTCGAACGGTTTGACGGGGATGAAGGCTTGCAAAGGACCGGTATTCCGGCTTCGGTAGCGCCATCCATTCCACGCCTGTCGCCGAGTCTCCCATGTTGAAAGACCTTTCTCCGCAATCCTTCTTCATGGGCGTGCTGACCGCCTTCGTCGGCTTTGCCAGTTCGTTTGCGGTCGTGCTGCAGGGGCTGAAGGGCGTCGGCGCCACCGATTACCAGGCGGCCTCGGGGCTGATGGCGCTTTCGGTGTCAATGGGCGTCTGCGCCATCGTGCTCAGCGCCTGGACGCGGCTGCCCATCTCGATCGCCTGGTCAACGCCGGGCGCGGCACTGCTCGTTTCGGCGGGGACCGTGGAGGGCGGCTTTCCCGCCGCGGTCGGCGCATTTCTCGTCTGCGGTGTGCTGATCGTCATTGCGGGCCTCTTTCGTCCGCTCGGCCGGGCGGTCGCCGCCATTCCGGCGCCGCTTGCCAACGCCATGCTGGCGGGCGTGATCCTCGGTCTCTGCTTTGCGCCCTTCAAGGCGATCGCCTTCGATGCATGGCTCGGGCTGCCGATCCTGATCGCCTGGGCGGTGGTGGCCACGGTGAAGCGGCTCTATGCGGTGCCGGCGGCGCTCGTCGCCTTCGTTGCGGTGATGATCTTCGGCGTCGACCTGCCGGACGGTGCGATGGCAAGCTGGACGGCCGGACTGGCGCCACCGCTGGCGCTGGTCTTGCCGGTCTTCACGCTGCCGGCGCTGGTGTCGATCGCGCTGCCGCTCTTCATCGTCACCATGGCCTCGCAGAACATTCCCGGCATCGCGGTGCTGAAGGTCCATGACTACGATCCGCAGCCGGGGCCGCTGTTCGCCGTCACTGGTTTCTTCTCCCTGCTGTCGGCACCCTTCGGGGGGCATGCGGTCAATCTGGCGGCGATCACGGCGGCGATGTGCGCGGGCGAGGATGCCCATCCCGATCCCGCCCGACGCTACTGGGCGGCGATCATCGGCGGTGCCGGCTATATCGTGCTCGGGCTTTTGGCCGGCGCCGTCACCGCCTTCGTGTCGCTGGCGCCGCCGGTGCTTATCCAGGCGGTCGCGGGGCTGGCGCTGATCGGCGCCTTCTCCGGATCCGCGGTGGCCGCGTTCCGTGAGCCCGAGACGCGCGAGGCGGCGGCGGTGACTTTCCTGATCACGGCGTCCGGCGTCTCGTTCGCCGGCATCTCCGGCGCCTTCTGGGGGCTGGTCGCCGGCGGGTTGATGATGGGGCTGCAGCGGGTCGTCACGAGCCGATAGCCCACTCGCAAAGGTCCGCTTTCCGGGCTATATTTGGCCATGGAGTTCGAATTCGATCCCGCGAAGAGCGCCAGTAACAAGGACAAGCATGGGATCGATTTCGTCGAGGCCCAGGCTTTGTGGCGAGACATCCATTCCATTACATTTCCTGCGCGTGAGGAAGATGAATTCCGCATGATGGTCATCGGCAGAATTGCAGGGAAGCACTGGTCAGCCATTATCGTCCACCGCGGCCCGAGAATACGGATAATCTCGGCGCGACGGTCACGCAAACAGGAGGTTGAGCTGTATGAAAGCCAAAGATCTGGATAAGCTTTTCGACGACGGCGAAGAGGATGTCCTTCAGTATTTTGACGTCAGCAAGACCCGGCGCATCAACTGGGAGCACGAGCTGGTCGAACTCGAGCTTCCAAAGGAGCGTCTGGCGGAACTGGATGCGGAGGCCGCTCGCCTGAACACCACCCGCGGCCAGTTGATTTCAAAGTGGGTGCGCGAGCGGCTGGAGAAAGCCTCCACCGCGGTGGAATAACATGCTTGCACGATGCGTGATCGCGGGCTATCACTCTTGCATGACCATGACAGGCGCAATCATGTCTGACCGGATGTCGACCAGCCGCACCGCGGCCGGGACGCTGGTTTTTGCGCTTTCCTCGCTTCTTAGCCTCGACCTTACGCGCGGTTGCCGGGTCCGTTGAGGAGCGCCCGGCGGCCGAGAAGCCTGCCGGCGTAAGAGCTCCTCTCATCACCATTCACACCTGAATTTCCAAGACCCTCCGGGTCTGCGGCTGCGACGGCACCCTGTGCTGCGGCGCGTGAAGCGAGACGAGACAAGACCATGGACGCGAAGACCTCATCCCCCAAGAACGGTATGCCCGATGCGGCCACGAAGTACCGGCCCTATCCGCAGATCGATATTTCCGACCGAACCTGGCCCAGCAAGACCATCGACAAGGCGCCGATCTGGTGCTCCGTCGACCTGCGCGACGGCAACCAGTCGCTGGTCAACCCGATGGGGCACGACCGCAAGGCGCGCATGTTCAAGCTGCTGCTCGACATGGGCTTCAAGGAGATCGAGATCGGTTTTCCATCGGCCTCGCAGACCGATTTCGACTTTGCGCGCTGGTGCGTCGAAGAGGGCGGCGTGCCGGACGATGTCTCGCTGCAGGTGCTGGTGCAGTGCCGGCCGGAGCTGATTACCCGGACGTTCGAATCGCTGCAGGGTGCGCGCAATCCGATCATCCACTTCTACAATTCGACCTCCGAACTGCAGCGCCGCGTGGTGTTCGGCAAGGATGTCGCGGGCGTCAGGCAGATCGCCGTCGATGCCGCCAAGATGATCATGGACATGGCCCAGAAGGCCGGCGGCGGTTACCGCTTCGAGTATTCGCCGGAGAGCTTCACCGGCACCGAGCTGGAGGTGGCGCTGGAGATCTGCAACGCCGTGATCGCGGAAGTGAAGCCGACGGCCGACAACAAGCTGATCCTGAACCTGCCGTCGACCGTCGAGATGGCGACGCCGAACATCTATGCCGACCAGATCGAGTGGATGTGCCGCAATATCGACAACCGCGAGAACGTCATCATCTCGCTGCATCCGCACAACGACCGCGGCACAGGTATCGCTGCGACCGAACTCGGCCTGATGGCCGGCGCGGACCGCGTCGAGGGCACGCTGTTCGGCAACGGTGAGCGCACCGGCAATGTCGACATCGTCACCCTGGCGCTCAACATGTACACCCAAGGCGTCGATCCGGAGCTGGATTGCTCCGACATCGAGCGGATCAAGGCGGTCTACGAATACTCCAACGAGATGGTCATCCCGGAGCGTCACCCCTACGTCGGCGAGCTGGTCTACACGGCGTTCTCGGGATCGCACCAGGATGCCATCAACAAGGGCATGAAGGCAATCAAGGTGGCCAACCATCCGGTCTGGGAGGTTCCCTATCTGCCGATCGATCCGCAGGACGTCGGGCGCACCTATGAGGCGATCATCCGCATCAACTCGCAGTCGGGCAAGGGCGGCATCGCCTACATCCTGCAGGCCGACTACGGCATCAACCTGCCGCGCAACCTGCAGGTGGAGTTCCGCGAGGAGATCCAGCGGATCACCGACGAAGAGGGCGTGGAGCTTCCGTCGAAGCGCATCCACCAGCACTTCCTGAACCACTATGTGGAGCAGCCGGACGCGCGGCTGAAGTTCGTCGACCACCACACCTATCCGGCCGGGACGGATCATAAGGGCGTCCGGGTCGTGGCTGCGGAAATCACCGACCGCGGCGAGACGAAGCGGATCGAGGGCAAGGGGACGGGGCCGATCGACGGCTTCATCGATGCGCTGTCGAGCTACCTGGGTGTTGCGCTGTCGGTCGCCGACTATTCCGAGCACTCACTGCAGCATGGCTCGAATGCCTCGGCCATCGCCTATGTCGAGGTCGAGCACCCGGGCGGCAAGCTGTTCGGTGTCGGGATCAATACCAACATCGTCGCCGCCTCGCTGGAGGCGATCGTCTCGGCGGCAAACCGCATCATCGCAGAAAAGAAGGCCTGATCGTCAGATCAGGCCGGCAGCCTTCGCCGCGATCTCGTCGAGAGAGGCGGCGGAGGAGGGACCTACGGCAACATAGGTTGCCGTCGCACCCTTCCACGACATCAGCGCGATGTTGTCGCGGATCAGGTCGGAGAAGCCGTCATCGTCCGGCTGGATCTTTCGAAACAGGATGGCGATGACCTCACCCTCGCCGGATGTATAGAGGAGCTCACCGACCGGCATGCCGCCGGCCGTGAGGAGCCGGGCGCCCTGGAAGGTGAGATCGTTGTCCGCAAGGTCCGGGATGCGGAAATTGACGCCGGTGCTGGTGAGCAGCCATTCGACGATTGCGGCGGGATCAGAGGCCGGCATTTCGACGAGGCGATCCGGCTGGCGCGAAAAGACGCGGTAGTGGGCGACGATGTCATCAAGCCAGTCACCGCCGGCTTCCGCCACGGCGGACTGCGCCGCAACGCTCGGCTGCTGGCCAAGCGTATAGCCGAAGCCGCCGCCGAGCGCGAAGAGCACGAAACCTGCGAGAGCCGCCTGGGTGGCCGTCGGCCTGAAGGTGAAGCCGGGCCGGTGCTCTGACGGCAGGCGGACCGCCCGGCGCGGCGGCGGGGCAGTCTTGATCATGCGGACCAGGTCGAGGGGAACCGGCTCCTTCAGGAGATCGTCGAAGACATCGCGTCCGCAGCGGCTGCCGAGCCGCAATGCTTCATGAAGCGAAGATGCGTCGGGATCGCCGCGCAATGCCGCTTCGACCTCCTGCTGTTCGCGGCTGTCGAGCTCGCGATCCAGAAGCATGCTCACCTTCAGGTCCATGGTCTCCCTGTTCGATGCCATCAGGCTCTCCGTTTCGCGCTCGTGGCGTCGCGTGCGGCAAAGCTCAGGCGGGCCGCGCAGAGGTGGGAGGCCAGACGTTCGGTCGGGATGCCCAGAATCTCAGCCGCCTCGGTGTAGGAGAAGCCCTCGATCTCGACCAGCAGGAAGGCGCTCGCCTGACCCGCGGGCATAGCCAGTACCGCATGCTGCTGCTCGGTGCCGGCCTTATCCCTGGTTTCTCCGGCAGGCTCGCGCGGCTTCGGCTTGCGCTTTTTGGCCATGTCGGAGGAGACGCGGCGGATCAGTTGGAAGAGCCAAGACGCCGACGGATTGTCGTCGGTTGGACACTGGCCCTTGATGATCGCCCTCGCGCAGGCGGCCCGCACCAGCTCATCCGCCTCGTCCACGCTCGCGCTGAGCGTGAGCGCAAAGCGGCGCAGGCGTGGCAGAAGAGCGACGAATTCGCGCCGTATGTCGACCGGTGCGGTTGATGCAGCTGTCAAATCGAGGAGGCCTTATAATGCTGATAGGTTGCCCTAACCCCAAGATATGAATCGAATAAGGCAAACGTGCAAGTCGACTGCCTAAATCAACCGGGCAGCTTCCGGAATGGACACGGAAGAGGGCGCTTCACCGTAGAAGACATGGCTGTTGTCGAGCTCGACGCCGTCGCCGGTCTCGTTCAGCGCGTGGCGGTCGCAGCTGAGGTTCCAGGCGCCCGGCTCGCCCGAGAGGGTGAAGAGATTGTAGGCGGCCCGCGGCTTGTGGCCGCCGGGACCCTGCGATGCCGAGGCTATGCCGACCACCGGGATCTGACCGTGGTGGCTCTTCAGCCAGTAGACCGTGTTGAGGTGGGTGTGGCCGTGGAGGACGAGTTCGGCCCCGCCCGTGGAAATCGCGGCCGCGAATCGGCGGATGCCGATCATCCGCTTGTGGGACGACGCGGCGCCGTGAATCGGTGGGTGATGGATCAGCACCACCCGGAAGAGACCTTCGTCGCCGGCCTTCCGCAGAAGATTGACCGTTTCGCGGGCCTGACGCGGGCTGAAATAGCCCGAGGCCGAAAACGGCGGTGTGGCGACGGAGGTCGAACAGCCGATGATGGCCAGCGGGCCGCGGCGACGGATGGTCGGGAAGATCTTCGTCTCGTCCTGCCAGCTGCGGGTGCCGTCGTCGCCGATGATATAGGGGTACCATTCGTTGACCGAGCGTTCATGCGCACCTGGGACATAGGCATCATGATTGCCGGGCACGACGGTGGTCTCGTTCGGATCGCCCACCGTCTGCAGCCATTCGCCGGCAAGCCGCGTCTCGATGGTGGTCGCAAGGTTGACAAGATCGCCGGTGATCATCAGGTGGTCCGGCTGGCGGGTCTTGAGGTCGCTGATCAGCAGATCCAGCGTGTTGACGAAAAGATGCTTGCTCCGGTTGCGGTGCCAGTTCACAAAGCCGGTGATGCGCTTCGACATCAGTTCGCGAAGCGTGAGCCTCGGGAGCGGGCCCAGATGGATGTCGGAGATATGAGCGAATTTAAACATGGCGCAGACTTAACGCACGAAGCCATGAATGGTTATCTAATTTCTTCGTCGCGGAGATGTGAATAGTGGCCACCGGCATCCCCGAAGTCAGCGGGCTGCGCAGTCGCGTGGCGGTGTGGCTCTTCCATCGTGTCTTCATCCTCACGCGCGGCATGACACTCGGCGTGCGGGCCGCCTGCTTCGACAGCGAGGGCCGCATCTTCCTCGTCCGGCATACCTATGTTCCTGGCTGGTATATGCCGGGCGGCGGCGTGGAGCGCAACGAGACCGTGCTGGAAGCCCTGGAGAAGGAGATTCGGGAGGAGGGCAACCTGGTGATGACTTCGGCGCCGTCGCTCTTCCACGTCTACTACAACAGCCGCATCAGCAAGCGCGACCACGTGCTTCTCTACCGGGTCCAGGTGGAGCAGACGGCCCCGCGATTGCCGGACCGCGAGATTGCCGAGTCCGGCTTCTTTTCTCTCGACGCGCTGCCGGAGAATACCACGACGGCGACGCTTGCCCGGGTCCGGGAGCTTTCCGGTGCCGTGCCGCCCGCCGACCTCTGGTAATCAGGCCCCCAACCGCTCCCGGCCATGGGGGGACTGAAGATCCATCTCCGGTCCGACCGGCACGACGCCGGTCGGATTGATGGTCTTGTGGCTGCGGTAGTAGTGTTGCTTGATGTGGTCGAAATGCACCGTCTCGGCAATGCCCGGGACCTGGTAGAGGTCGCGCAGGTAGGCGCTGAGGTTCGGATAGTCCGCGATGCGGCGGATGTTGCACTTGAAGTGGCCGACATAGACGGGGTCAAAGCGCACCAGCGTGGTGAACAGCCGCCAGTCGGCTTCCGTCTGCCGGTCGCCGACCAGATAGCGCTGCGAGGCTAGCCGCTTGTCCAGCATGTCGAGTGTCTCGAACAGCGCCGTGACATTGCCTTCATAGGCATCCTGGGTGGTGGCGAAGCCGGCCTTGTAGACGCCGTTGTTGACGGTGTCGTAGACGGTGGCGTTGATATCGTCGATCTCGTTGCGCAGGTCCTGCGGGTAGAAATCATCCGAGGAGCCGGTCAGGCCGTCGAAGGCGCCGTTGAACATGCGGATGATCTCGGCGCTCTCGTTGGAGAGGATCGTCTCCTGCCGCTTGTCCCACAGGACAGGCACCGTGACGCGGCCTGAATATTTGGGGTCGGCCTTCAGGTAGACCTGGTAGAGATACTCGGAGCCGAAGAGGTCGTCCTTCGTCGCGCCATCCTTGCCGGAAAATTCCCAGCCGTTTTCCACCATCAGTGGATCGACCACGGACACGGAGATCAGGTCCTCCAGTCCCTTCAGCTTGCGGAAGATCAGCGTCCTGTGGGCCCAGGGACAGGCGTAGGAGACGTAGAGGTGGTAGCGCCCGGCCTCGGCCTTGAAACCGTCGCGACCGCTCGGACCGGCGGAACCGTCCGCGGTCACCCAGTTGCGGAACTGCGATTCGGACCGCTTGAACTGGCCCTTGGTCGATTTCGTATCGTACCAGACGTCCTGCCATTTTCCGTCGACCAGCATGCCCATGTGTTTCTCCTTCACCTCTTGCCGACTTACTTACGGCAGCGCCGGGGAATTGCGAGACGTCAAAAGACGAACGCTGTGTTTTTCCTGTTGGCGGCGGATTTCTTTCCTGATATTGCGCTTGTCACCTTTTGAGGAAGCCCGATGACCGAAGCACGGACACTGCGACGACGCTGATCCTGGCAAGATGCTGACCCAGCATCTCGAGATCCCTTTGTCCTGTCTGTCCTTTTCACGGTTTCGGTTCACCCATGACTGCGCAAATTCTTCCCAAGCATGACCTCGTCTATCTCACCGAAGACGCATCCTATGATGCCGTCATCGAACTGATCAATGCCGAGGCCTTCGGTCCCGGTCGCCACACGCGCGCGGCTGCCCGCATCCGCGAGCAGGGGCCGCATGATCGTGCGCTGTCCTTTGTCTGCTCCGACGACGGGGAGACCATCGCCTCCGTGCGCATGACCCCGATCGCTGCAGGTGAGGTCAAGGGTCATCTTCTCGGCCCGCTGGCGGTGCGTCCCTCCCACAAGAACAGGGGGATCGGCCGGGAACTGGTGCGGATCGCCATCGAGGCGGCGCGCCGGCACGGGTCGGAGGCCGTCATCCTGGTCGGCGACCCGCCCTACTACATGCCGCTCGGCTTCGAGAAGGTCGCCTACGACGCCCTGCAGTTCCCGGGGCCGGTCGATCCCGGCCGGGTGCTCGTCGTACCGCTGGCCGAGGATGTGCATCCGCGTCTCAAAGGAACAATCTGCTGGCGCGGATGAGACAAGTCATCTAATCAGGCGATAGGGTCCGGCGGTCGCCGGCATCCCTTTCCTGAGCTTGGGGGACGGTGGAATGGCGGCAATCACGATCGACGAAGCGCTCGACCGCGCCGGGACCGGAACGTACCAGAAGCGCCTGATGGGGATCTTCGGGCTGGTCTGGGCCGCGGATGCGATGCAGGTGCTCGCCGTCGGCTTCACGGCCGCCTCCATTGCTGTCACCTTCGACCTAACGGTTCCGCAGGCGCTGCAGACAGGAACGCTGTTCTTTCTCGGGATGCTGCTTGGCGCGCTCGGCTTCGGGCGCCTCGCCGACCGGATCGGCCGGCGCACCGTCCTGATCGTCACCGTCTCCTGCGACGCCGTCTTCGGCATTCTCTCCGTCTTCGCTCCCGACTTTACGATCCTCCTGCTGTTGCGCTTCCTGACGGGTGCGGCCGTCGGTGGCACCCTGCCGGTCGATTACGCGATGATGGCCGAATTCCTGCCGGCCAAGAACCGCGGACGCTGGCTCGTCCTGCTGGAAGGCTTCTGGGCCGTCGGCACGCTGGTCGTGGCGCTCGCTGCCTGGGCGACCAGCCTGGCCGGTGTCGAGGACGCCTGGCGCTACATCTTCGCCATCACGGCGCTGCCGGCTGTGATCGGCATCGGCCTGCGCTTCCTTGTGCCGGAATCTCCGTTGTACCTGATGCGCGCGGGCCGGAGCGACGAGGCGAAATCGATCATCGACGAGATTCTCGTCGTCAACGGCAAGCCTGCGCTGCCGGCGGGGCAGCAGCTGGAGACGCCGCCCTCCGTCGGCGAAGTCCGGATCTTCTCCGGACCCTTGCGCCGGCGCAGCCTGATGATCCTTGCGATCTGGTTCCTGGTGTCGGTCTCCTATTACGGCGTCTTTGCCTGGATGCCGCCGCGGCTGGCGGGGGAGGGCTTCGGCTTCGTGCGCGGCTATGGCTTCCTGGTGCTGATCGCGCTTGCACAGCTGCCGGGCTATGCGCTCGCCGCCTACGGGGTGGAGAAATGGGGTCGCCGGCCGACGCTGATCGGCTTCTGCCTCTTGTCCTCGGCCGGCTGCCTGCTATTCGTCGTGGCGGGCAGTGCCGTCGTCGTCGGCGCCTCGCTGCTGATCATGAGCTTTGCGCTGCTCGGCACCTGGGGCGCCCTCTATGCCATCACGCCGGAACTCTACCCGACTGCCTCGCGGGCGACGGGCATGGGAGCGGCAGGCGCCATGGCACGCTTCGGCGGGCTTCTCGCCCCTTCGCTGGTGGGGCTGATCGTGGCGCAGAGCTTCGGGCTGGCTGTGGCGATCTTTGCCGGGCTACTGCTGCTGGCGGCCATCGCCGCGTTCCTGATCGACACGGAGACGCGGGCCGCCTCGCTGGCGTAAGAGAAGCGTCAGAAGCGCTTCTTCAACCAGCTGATGGTGTGGCCTCCGGCGAGGTCTTCCAGCTGCCCGATGATCTCGTACCCCTGCTTCCGGTAGAGGCCGAGCGCCTGCGGGCTCATCGTGTCGAGATAGCTGCCGAGGCAACCGCGGACCTTTGCCTCCCGTTCCGCCATCTGCAGCATCCGGCTTGCCAGCCCCTGGCCGCGTCGGTGGTCCGGCACGAAGAGCATCTGGACGTAGAGCCAGCCCCGCGCTGTGCGGCCGATGAAGCCGCCCTCCGGATTGCCCATTGCGTCGTACAGGATGATCGCCAGCTCTCGGCGATCGCTGGTGCCGAAGGTCTTGTTGCTGTGGGCCTGAAGCCGTTCAGAGATTGCCTTCTCCTCTGCCGGCGTGGCGTGATCCGTCACCCTGAGTTCAGATGTCATGCCCAGTCACCATGGATACGTTCAATCCGATAGCCGCGCCCTTGTCGCGGAGGAAGCAAGGCAGATTGCCTCAGCGGCCTTCACGCCACCACATGGCGGCGACCGCGAAGAGCAGGGCGGAGAGGCCGGCGAAGCCTGCAAACAGGGGGACGGTGTTGACGCCACGCAGAACCGTCTCGTCGGTCAGGCGGATCACCATGCGGTCCGGATCGTTGATGCGCACTTCGCCGCGCACCGGCAGGATGGTCGGCAGCGTGACGCCGTCGCCGTCAGCCACCCGGGCGACCAGTCCCTTGGTGCGTTCCGCATAGGGCGCCAGCGTCTCCTCGGTGGAAATCATCGCCTGGAATTCCGGGGCATCGACGGTGCCGACGTGGACGAGGGTCGAGAAATCGCCGTTGGTGACTTCAAAGAGGCCGGTCTCCTCGGTCCGCTGCTCCAGCCGGTAGAGACCGGGGCCGCTCTGGGTGAAGGGTACCGTCTCGGTGCGGCCGGAGGGATAGGTGATCGTCGCGGGGCCGGGATCGTCGCCGATCGTCTGGCGGGTGGCTTCCAGCGTGCGGCCGACGGCGCGGGCGGTCAGGGCCTCTTCCTCGAGCTCCGGCTCCTTCATCAGCCAGTGGGCGATGCGCCTGTAGAGCGAGACATGCGGGCCGCCGCCCTCGAAGCCGCGGGCCCAGAGCCAGCCGTGATCAGACAGCAGCATGGCAACGCGTCCCTCGCCCTCGCGGTTGAGCACGAGGAGGGGGCGGTTGTTGTCGCCGAGCATCACCGTCTGCCCCTCGGGCTCGGCCACATCGATCGAGCGGAACCAGCGGCCCCAGGCCGGCGGCTCCTGGCCGGTGCCGTCGAGGCCGCGGGTGACCGGATGCTTCTGGCCCTCGTCGGAGAGACGCGGGAAGAAGCCGGCATTGTGGACATCGCCGGTGGGGCTGGCGGGCAGGACCTGGGCGAGCGGGGTCGTTGCGATCGAGTTTTCGCCGGCATGCTCGGGGCCCGCCGCAATCAGCAGGGCGCCGCCGTTTTCCACATACTGCGAGATGTAGTCGTAGTAGAGGATCGGCAGCACGTTGCGGTGCGTGTAGCGGTCGAAGATGATCAGGTCGAAGTCTTCGATCTTCTCGACGAAGAGTTCACGCGTCGGGAAAGCAATCAGCGATAACTCATTGATTGGCGTACCATCCTGCTTCTCCGGGGGGCGCAGGATGGTGAAGTGGACGAGGTCGACGGAGGCATCGGACTTCAGGAGGTTGCGCCAGGCCCGCTCGCCCGCATGCGGCTCGCCAGAGACGAGAAGGACGCGCAGGTTCTGGCGGATGCCGTCGATGACGTGGACGGCGCGGTTGTTGACCGCGGTCACCTCGCCAGGGACTTCGGCCACCGAGAATTCCATGACGTTGTTGCCGCCGCGCGGTACGGTGAAGGAGAAGGGCGTGTCGACACCGGGCGTCGCCTGCAGCGTCTCCAGTTCCTCGCCGTTCATGCTGACCGTCACGTCGGCGGTGCCGCCGGTGCTGCGGCCGTCGTCGAAGACGCGCAGCGTCAGCTGCTGTTCTTCGCCGACGATGCCGAAGCGCGGTGCCCTGACGATCTGGACGCGACGGTCGAACTCGTCCGGCTGGCCGGTGATCAGGCCATGCAGCGGCGCGTTGAAGCCGAGGTCCTGGTTGATACCGGGAAGATCATGGATCTGCCCGTCGGTCAGGAAGACTGCGCCGCCGACCCGGGCGGGCGGCACGTCGGAAAGGGCCGAGGAGAGGGCACCGAACAGCTTCGTCGACGGCGTATCGGTCTCGGCGTTGTCCTCGACCTCGACGACGCGCGTCTCGATGCGGGGAAAGCGCGAGAATCGCTCCTGCAGCTCGGCCAGCGCCTGATCTGTCTGGCCGTCGCGGCCGGCGGTTTCCTGGCTTTGCGAGCGGTCGACGACGATCGGCACGACAGTGGACAGCTGCTCCCGGTCCTCCTGGTTCAGGATCGGATTGGCGAGAGCCAGAAGCAGGGCGGCGAGTGCCAGCGTGCGCAGTGTCGCGCCGCGGATGCCCCGCCAGAGCCCGAGAGCGGCAAGGATCGCCGCAAAGACGGCAAGGGCCGCCATGATCGGCCAGGAGAAGAAGGGGGCGAAGTCGATGGTCATGCCGTCAGGTTTCCTATTGGCCGAGCCGCTCGAGGAGCGCCGGGACATGCACCTGGTCGGCCTTGTAGTTGCCGGTGAGCATGTACATCATGATGTTGACGCCGGCGCGGTAGGCGAATTCGCGCTGCATCGCATCCGAGGGGACGGTCGGCAGCACCGGCGTGCCCTGCGCATCGACGGCCCAGGCGCCGGCGAGATCATTGGCGGTGATCAGGAGCGGGGTGACGCCGTCGCCGGAGGAGGAGAGTTCGCTGCCGGTCTGAGCAGCCTCCTGGCGTGCCTCGACCCAGAGCGGGCTTCCGGCGTAGCGCCCGGGAAAATCGTTCAGCAGATAGAAGGAGCGCGCCAGGACATGGTCCTCCGGCGTCGGCTCCAGCGGCGGGATGTCGATATTGCCGAGAATGGCCTGAAGCCGCTCGCCGTTCGGCGTTGTCATGCCGGAGCTATGGAGGCCGGAATACTGGTCCTGGGTGTCGAAGAGCACGGTGCCGCCATTGCGCATATAGGCATCGATCCGCGAGATCGCGGCCTGGGACGGCATCGGGGCGTTGGCCGAGATCGGCCAGTAGATGATCGGATAGAAGGCCAGCTCGTCGGTGGCGATGTCGACGCCGACCGGCGCGCCAGGCTCCAGCGTCGTGCGATAGGTCAGGAACTGCGTCAGGCCCTGCAGGCCCTGCTCGGAAAGCTGGTCGACCTCCGCTTCGCCGGTGACGACATAGGCGAGATGGGTGGTGTCGAGATGCTCCATGATCACGTCGTCGCCGGGCTGCGCATCCTGCGCCAGACCCTCGCCGGGATGGGCGACGAGGAGCAGGCCTGCCAAGACGGCAAGTCCGGCGGCCGCGGAACGGCTGAGCCGCGGAAGGCGGGAGAATGCGCCGTTCATGAAGAGCACCACGAGGCTGTCGAGGACGATGAAGAGGAAGGCCAGCGCAAACAGCAGCGGCCGCAACGACTGCGCCTCTCCGCCGATCAGGCCTTCGCGGACGACGTTCACGCCGTCGAGGCTGGCGTTGAAGGGCTGAAGTTCGGTGCCGGGCGCCAGCAGGTTGACGGCGCTGAAGCCGTCCTCCGTGCCGTAGAGCCCCGGCGGATGATCGAAGCTGGCGACGGGCGTAGCACCCGCCGCGATGGTGATCGGCCGGGCGATGCCAGTCTCAGTGGTCAGGGTGCCGTCGGCATTCAGCAGGCGGAAGGGTGGCAGGGCGGCAGCAGTATCCGCCGTCGCACTGGCCGCACCTCCAGCGCGCGCCATCTGCACGAGCCGGCGCAACATTTCGACGAAGGTTCCTGACAGCGGCATGTTCGACCACGTGGCTTCCGCGCTGGTGTGGAAGAGAACAATGCGCCCTGCCTCCTGTTCCCGCGTGGTCACCAGGGGCGTTCCGTCAGCCAGGCTTGCCCAGGTGCGGTCGGCGAGGTCGGGGGTGGGTTCGGCCAGCACCTGGCGGTTGACCGTGATGTCGTCGGCTCGCGGCAGTCCGGCGAAGGGGCCGGTCGCGGGAAAATCGGCCATCGCCTGCGGCTCCGACCAGGACATGGCGCCGCCCAGCGCACGCTCACCCTGGCGCAGGATCACCGGCACCAGCGGATCGTCAGCCGGGGCGGCAGCGAGGCGCGGACCGGCAAAACGGATCAGCGTGCCGCCGCGGGAAATCCACTGCTGCAGCGGCTCATAGACGTCGGCCGGCAGGCGGCCCACGTCGGCCATGACGATGGCCGAGGGATTGCCCTCGAGGATCTGCGGAATGGAGACGGAAAGATCGGCGGTGGTCGGCTCGATCAGGTCGGCATAGGGCTGCAGCGCGCGGCTGATGTAGTAGAGCGGCTGCAGCAGGGGCTGGAAGTCGCTGCCGCTGTCGCCGGAAATCAGCGCGACACGCCTGCGCCGGAAGCCGTCGTCGAGCAGACGGACGGAGCCAGCGGTGGCGAGGTCGGCGACAGCCAGACGCGCAAAATCGTTGCGAAGCTCGAAGGGCGCGGAGATCTCTGCGGTTGCGGTTGCGGCGCTGGCGGCAAAATCGAGGGTGCCGGAGGCGAGGGCGCGGCCCTGCGGGTCGAGTGCGTTGACGGCCATGCTCTGCGGCATGCCGGTCGCCAGCCGCGTGGCGGTCACGGACATCGCATCGGCGTTGTTGGTGGCCTCGGTCAGGGCCATGGTGCGGGCACCATCGCCTTCGATGACCCGAAGTTCAGCCGGCGACAGCGATGCGAGGGCGTCGAGCGCCGTTTCGTCGGAGGCGTTGGCGACGCCGTCCGAGAGCACAACGACCGTGCCGGGACGTGTGCCGTTGATTGCCTCGGTCACGGCTGCTGCGGCGCGCTCGCGATCCGGCACCAGCGGTTTCGGCGCTGCGGCGGCCAGTTTTTCGCGTGCGGCAGCGGCGCTGCCGGGGACGGCGTCATGGGTGGCGTCGGCGGTGAAGGTTACCGAGACCGGCACGCCCGCATCCTCTGCATCAGCGATCAGTGCCTCGGCCGTCTGCACGCGGCGATCCCAATCGGGGGCGGTGGCCCAGCTGTTGTCGACGAGCAGCACGAGCGGCCCGCTGCCGTTCAACGAGTTGGCGCGCGGGTTGATTACCGGATTCGCAATCGCCAGGATGATGGCTGCTGCCAGCGCCATGCGCAGCAGTGTCAGCCACCAGGGGCTGTTGGCCGGCGTTTCCTCGCGTTTGAGGACGCTGGCGAGGATCCGCAGCGGCGGGAAGACTTCGCTCTTCGGGCGGGGCGGCGTCAGCCGGAGCAGCCACCAGATCACCGGAAGTGCGAGGAGGCCG
Organism: Pseudorhizobium pelagicum; assembly: GCA_000722615.1. Lineage (GTDB taxonomy): Bacteria > Pseudomonadota > Alphaproteobacteria > Rhizobiales > Rhizobiaceae > Neorhizobium > Neorhizobium pelagicum. The sequence goes on from JOKI01000002.1 coordinate 175,910, forward strand.
ATCAGGATGGCCGGATTGGCGAAGGCAAATGCGCTCATGTCCGGGTCCCACCATTGATACCCCCGGCCGGCAGTCCCGACAGATAGCCGTGGACCGTGACGAGGGCTTCGGAGGCCAGATGATCGGTGCGATGGAAGGCGAAGCTCCAGCCGAGGCGGCGCAGCGATTCACCCAGCGTCTCCCGGCGTGACAGATAGGCCCGCCGATAATCCTCCCGGACGGTTTCGGCGCGACCGGAAACAAGCTTCTCGCCCGTTTCCGGATCGGTGAACTCGGTGCGCCCGGAATAGGGGAAGGTTTCTTCCGCCGGGTCGGCGATCTCGACGACATGGCCGCGCAGGCCGCGCCGGGCGAGCGGCGTGATGCGCTCCATGATCCGGTCGGCGTCATCGAGGAAATCGCCGATCAGGACGATGTCGCTGTGGCCGCGGATCATCCCCGTCTCCGGCAGGCCGGCGGTCTGCGGCGCATGCATGATGGCCGTTGCCAGCCGTTCGGCGGCATTGCGGGCGGACACCGGTTCCATGATGCCTGGACAGCCGATGCGTTCGCCGGAGCGGGCCAGGATCTCGGCCAGCGCCAGCATCAGCACGAGCGCCCGGCTTTCCTTGGAGACGGCGCCGAAGGTGGACTTGTACATCATCGAGGGCGACAGGTCCGCCCAGAGCCAGACGGTATGGGCGGCCTCCCACTCGCGGTCGCGCACATAGGTGTGGTCGTCGCGGGCGGACCGGCGCCAGTCGATCGCCGCGAGGCTTTCGCCTTCGGCATAGGGCCTGAACTGCCAGAAGTTTTCACCGATGCCGCGCTTGCGGCGGCCATGCCAGCCGGCAATCACGGTGTTGGCGATGCGTCTTGCCTCGACCATGCAGTCGGGAACAAGGGCTGCCCGAGCCCTTGCCCGGGAGAGGACTTCGCCGCCTGTTGTCTGCTCAACGATCTGGCCGATGGATGCCACGCGGGGTCCTTTCTATGGCCGTGGCCGCGTCAGCCGCGCGCCTGTTTGACGAGGCCGGCAACCACGTCGCGGACCGACATGCCTTCGGCACGGGCCGCGAATGTGAGCGCCATGCGGTGCTGCAGCACCGGCTCGGCGAGCGCGTAGACGTCATCCAGCGAGGGCGCCAGACGGCCTTCGTAAAGTGCGCGGGCACGGGCGGTCAGCATCAGCGACTGGCCGGCGCGGGGACCGGGACCCCAAGCGACGTTCTTGTCGGTGGTGGCATTGCCATGGCCCGGACGTGCGGAACGGACGAGGCTCAGAATGGCGTCGACGACCTTGTCGCTCACCGGCATCTGGCGGATCAGCGACTGGATTTCCTGCAGCCTGCCCGCCACGATCACTTCGCGCGGCCTGGCCTCGGAGCGCCCCGTGGTTTCGAGAAGGATCTGCCGTTCGGCATCGAGCTCGGGGTAGAGGACGTCGACCTGCAGCAGGAAGCGGTCGAGCTGGGCCTCGGGCAGGGGATAGGTGCCTTCCTGCTCCAGCGGGTTCTGGGTTGCCAGAACGTGGAAGGGGGCCGGCAGGTCATAGCGCTGGCCGGCCACCGTGATGTGGTACTCCTGCATGGACTGCAGCAGCGCCGACTGGGTGCGGGGCGACGCGCGGTTGATCTCGTCGGCCATCAGCAGCTGGGCAAAGACCGGGCCCTTGACGAAGCGGAAGGAGCGGCGGCCGTTCTCGTCCTGATCCATGACTTCGGAGCCGAGGATATCGGAGGGCATCAGGTCGGGCGTGAACTGGATGCGGCTGGCCTGAAGGCCGAGAACCGTGCCGAGCGTGGTGACCAGCTTCGTCTTGGCGAGGCCCGGAACGCCGACGAGCAGCGCATGGCCGCCCGAGAGAAGCGCCAGCATGGTGTTTTCCACCACCTGCTCCTGGCCGAAGATGACCTTGCCGACTTCGGTTCGGACCGCGGCGACATCCGCCAGCGCCCGTTCGGCGGCCGCAATGACGGCCTTCTCGTCGAGAACGGCTTCGGTGGAATTCATCATACCCATTTGCGCTCTCCATCGGGCGTGGACCACGGCGTCATGCCGGGCTGCGAATCGCTGCAGTGCGGCATTCGCCACATCCACATAAACTTATTCCCGCCGGAGCGGCTGACAAGAACGTCCGGAATGACTATCTCGTGACAGAATGATTTAAAGCGGAACCGGGACTGAAAGATGGCAGACGACACCATTCAGACAGCGTCTGACGCCGCGGGCCTTGCCGCGATGATTGCACGCGCCTCGGACCTGAAAGCTGGCGGCAAACCCGGTCTGCCCCCTGTCGAGCGCTGGAATCCCCCGTTCTGCGGCGATCTGGACATGGAAATCCGTGCCGACGGCACCTGGTTCTACATGGGCACGCCGATCGGCAGGCAGCCGCTGGTGCGCCTGTTTTCAACGGTTCTGCGCAAGGACGAGGACGGCAGGACCTATCTCGTCACGCCTGTGGAAAAGGTTGGGATCCGGGTCCAGGATGCGCCTTTCCTCGCCGTCGAGATGCGCGTGTCGGAGAAGGACGGGCAAAAGACGCTGGTTTTCCGCACCAATGTCGGCGACGTGGTGGAGGCTGGCGCCGAGCATCCGCTGCGCTTCGAGATGGCCGACGGTAACAGTGAATTGAAGCCCTATCTATTGGTGCGGGGACGGCTCGAGGCGCTCGTCTCGCGAGCCGTCATGTACGACCTGGTCGAACTGGGCGAGACGATCGACATGGATGGCGTCGCCATGTTCGCGATCCGGTCGGGTGGCGAGGTGTTCCCGGTCATGCCGGCTGCCGAACTGGACCGTCTCTCGCATGAATGAGGCTGGCCTGTTTTCCGCTGCGGTGTTTCGCGCGCGGGCGCTCAATCAGAACGGCGGTCCGATCGACCAGTCGTGGCGCGACCACGGCGATCATCTGCTCAACCCGAGCCTGATGCCGATCGTCGAGGGGCTGCACCTGCGCGATGCCGCCGTCCTGGTGCCGGTCGTCGACGACGGCGACGAGGCCAAGGTGATCTTCACCAAGCGGACCGCGACGATGCGCAAGCATTCCGGGCAGATCGCCTTTCCCGGAGGCGCGATCGATCCGGAGGATGTTTCGCCGGAAGAGGCGGCGCTGCGCGAGGCGGAAGAGGAAATCGGCCTGGCGCCGCAGTTTGTCGAGCCGGTCGGGCGCCTGCCGCAGTATCTTGCCGCCACAGGGTTCCGGATCACGCCGATCCTGTCGGTCGTCCAGCGCGGCTTCGACCTGAAGCTCAACCCGCACGAGGTGGACGACGTCTTCGAAGTGCCGCTGTCCTTCCTGATGGACCCGAAGAACCATCAGCGCGGCAGCCGGGTCTGGGACGGCAGCGAACGGCATTTCTACCAGTTTTCCTTCGAGGAAAGGACCATCTGGGGCATCACCGCCAGCATCGTCCGGACCCTCTACGAAAGGCTTTATGCATGACTTCAGTCGCCCACGAGGCCTGGTTCCAGGATCCGGCCCTGACCCGCATCCTCGCACTCCTGAACGGGGAGGGCGGTGAAGCGCGTGTCGTCGGCGGTGCCGTGCGCAACACGCTGATGGGGCTGCCGGTCGGCGACATCGATATCGCCACGACACTGGTGCCGGAGCAGGTGATCGAACGGGCAAAGGCGGCAGGGATCAAGGCAGTGCCGACCGGCATCGACCACGGTACCGTGACGCTGGTGCTCGAGGGGCGAGGCTATGAGGTCACGACGCTGCGTCGGGACCTGGAGACCGACGGACGGCATGCGCAGGTGGCCTTCGGGACCGACTGGACGGCCGATGCGGAGCGGCGCGACCTGACGATCAATGCGCTTTACGCGGATGCGGACGGCGAGGTCATCGATCTGGTCGGAGGGCTCGGTGACATCGAGACCCGCACGATCCGCTTCATCGGCGATGCCGCGACCCGGATTGCGGAAGACTATCTGCGCGTGCTGCGGTTCTTCCGCTTCTTTGCCTACTACGGCAGCGGACGACCGGATGCGGATGGGTTGAGAGCGTCGGCGAAGGCCAAGGACAGGCTGAAGACGCTGTCTGCCGAGCGAATCTGGGCGGAGATGAAAAAGCTGCTAGCGGCGCCCGATCCATCGCGGGCGCTCCTGTGGATGCGGCAGACCGGCGTGCTGACCGAAGTCCTGCCGGAAACCGAGAAGTGGGGCATCGATGCCATCCACGGTCTGGTGGTGACGGAGCAGGCGCTCCAGTGGACGCCCGATCCGCTGGTGCGGCTTGCGGGCATCGTGCCGCCGGATGCGGCGCGCCTGGAGGCGCTGGCAAAGCGGTTGCGCCTGTCCAATGCCGATGCGGGGCGATTGCAGCGATTTGCGACCGCGCCGACGCTTCCCGACGAAATCACGGACGTCGGCTTCGACCGGCTTCTCTACCGGCACGGGCCGGAGGGGCTTTCGGTGCGGTTGAAGCTCGACCTCTCCATCGCCCGCAGCTCCGCCGAAGGCGATCCGGTTGCGATGCGCAAGGCGGCACGGCTATCGGTGCTTCTGCATCGTTGCGAGCGCTACAAAAAGCCAGTCTTCCCACTCACGGGCGCAGACGTCCTGGCGGCCGGCATTCCGGCCGGAAAGCGGGTCGGGGAGATTCTGTCGACGCTGGAGACCCTCTGGGTCGAGCGCAACTTCTCGCTGGACCGGGCGACGCTTGCCGCCCGGCTCGAGGAGATGGTCCGGGAAGAACCGGGCCGCGGCGACTAGGCTGCTTCGGCGTCGTCGCGGATCCGGGCCTTGATGTTCTCGACCATGTTTTCGCGGATGATCTCTTCACCATGGGTGGTGCGAAGATGCTCGACGGCGCGACGCACCACTTCCGCATCCTCGTTTGCGCGTGTGTGCCACGGGCAGCCGGGCACCAGGGTTCCGCATTCGAACAGTCTCATCGAATCCTCCTTTGGTGGCCAAGGGCGACGCAAAGTCCGGCACGCCGTCCTTGTGTGGTTAACAAGAGAAGGCTTTGAGCGTTCCCGTCTTTATTCGGGCATGGCCCAGGCGCGGAATACGGACGCCGATTGCAGGGGCGTCTTCCGCGAGCCGAGCACTGCGTCACGGGCGGCGGTGCCCGACAGGCCCGCACGTCCCGCCAGCTGCCGCCTGACCTGCTCGAGATAGAACTCGTGGGGCAGGTGGGGATCGCTACGCTGGCGAAGCTCCTTTGCGAGCTTCTCGACAAATTCGGGAGTGTCCATGAGACGCCCCCGTTCCGATCCTCCATCGGGCAGGGACTTGCGAGGCACTGGCATGCTGTCTGACGCGATCATGGCGTTTCTCCTCCGGTGCTGACAGGAGAACGCTAACATCAAAGCCAGAGTCTGAATATGCCAAATGTTAGCAATGTGACATATTGTGTGAATTTCCGGATCAGGGCCAGCGCACGACCGGCGGCATCGACGACAGGATGGATTCGACGTTCCCTCCGGTCTTCAATCCGAAGATGGTGCCGCGGTCGTAGAGGAGGTTGAACTCCACGTAACGGCCCCGCCGAATCAGTTGCTCGTCACGATCCGCTTCCGTCCACGGCTCGTTGAAGTTGGTGCGCACGATCCGCGGATAGACCATGCTGAAGGCGCGCCCGACATCCTGGACGAAGGCGAAGTCCGCGTCCCAGCCGCCTTTCTCCGCGTCGGAATGCAGCCAGTCAAAGAAGATGCCGCCGATACCGCGGTGCTCGTTGCGGTGCTTCAGGAAGAAGTATTCGTCGCACCAGGCCTTGTAGCGTTCGTAGTCGGCGACCGTCTCGTGGCGCCGGCAGGCGATCTCCATGGCACGGTGGAAGAGGGCGCTGTCGGGATCTTCCTGCGTCCGCCGCCGGTTTAGCACCGGTGTGAGGTCGGCGCCGCCACCGAACCACTGGCTGGTGGTGACGACCATGCGGGTGTTCATGTGAACGGCCGGAACATTGGGATTGACCGGATGGGCGATCAGCGAGATGCCGGAGGCCCAGAAGCGGGGATCCTCGTCGGCGCCGGGCATCTGGCTGCGGAAATCGGCCGAAAACTCGCCGTGCACCGTCGAGGTGTGGACGCCGACCTTCTCGAAGACGCGCCCTTCCATCATCGACATCCGGCCGCCGCCGCCCTGGCCTTCTTCCCGCAGCCAGTCCTTGGCGACGAAGCGGCCCGGGGGCTGGTCGGAGAGCGGGCCGGCTAGCTCGTCCTCCAGCGCTTCGAAGGAGGCGCAGATGGTGTCGCGCAGGCTTTCAAACCACTGGCGGGCGATGACCTTCTTGTCCTCGAGGTCGTCCGGCAGGTCCCTGGGCAAAACTGGCCGTTCCATCGTCGCACACCTCGATTGCTGATTCCTCTTTCCGAAAGCCTTTAACAGCAATGGCTTTCGCGAACCATTCCGAGCGGCCGGCTTCAGGAAAAAGTGCGAGATTTCCGACTCGCAAAGCGGGAATTCCCGCATTATCTTCAGCTCAGAGAGGTAGTGCATGGCCAAGTTCACCCCGCCGCCGCTCGACGGCTTGAAGCGTAGAATTGACCGGCATCGGCAGGAAAAGTCGGGTCGGACGTCCGGCATGTTCGTCCGCGAGACCTTCCGCATGTCCCGCGAAGAGGCCCGCCACAAGGCGCGCGAGTGGTTCGACGCCTTTCCCAAGGCTGCCTACTGGACCGAGGTCGAAAGCTGGCGGCAGCTCGAGGGCGGCCAGATCGAGTTCACGATGCGCCGGTTGCCGACGGCAGACTAGGCATTGCTCCGATGGTTCTTACGCGGACCAACTGGTCTGGCGCAGGGCCTCGCCGGCGATCATGGCGGCAGACACGGCGACATTGATCGATCTCTGGCCTTCCACCATGGGGATTAGTATTCGGGCCGCTGCCGCTTCGTGGACATGGTCAGGCACGCCGGCGCTCTCGCGGCCGAAGAGCAGGATGTCATCGGCGAGAAACGCATGCTCGACATAGGGCGTTGCGGCTTTCGTGGAGGCGAGGACGAGGCGGCGCCCGCTTGCGGTGCGCCAGGTCTCGAAAGCCTGCCAGTCGACATGCCGGACCAGCGACACGCTTGCCAGATAGTCCATGCCCGCCCGCTTCAGGTTGCGGTCCGAGATGTCGAAGCCTGCCGGCTCGATGATGTCGACACCGAGGCCGAGGCATGCGGCAAGCCGCAGGATCGTGCCGGTATTGCCGGGGATATCAGGCTGATAGAGGGCGATGCGGAGACTGGACATGAGCAGGGTCATACGCCAGCGGATTTCCTCCGTCAAAGATCTTCGCCCGCCCACCGTGCCCACGGGGCAACAGCCAAGGTGGAGAGCAATCGCGTCTGAACGGTCGTGGCAGTTTGATCTTTCCATCGCCGCGGCGGAGCGCTAAAAGGACAAGGTGTTTAATGCGAGCCTCAGGAGGCCTACATGGATATAGCCGTGCGCACCCGCCTTCCGGCTCGGATGTGTCCTGCAACGCGCTAGGCGTTCTGCGGCCCTTCGCATCCTGAAATTTTCCGATTCCCCTCGTGGCCGTTCCCGGCCTCGGTCCCAGTTTCCGGTGTCCCGACGTTCGCGTGTCTCCGCGGATGCGGTTCCGACGCCAGCCTTTTGGAGATAATGATGTTTTCCTGGTTCGAACGCCGTGTCGATCCCTATCCGGCCGACCCGCCCGGCCTGCCGCCGAAGGGGTTGTTCGCCTTCTGCTGGCACTACACGAAGCCGACCTGGCCGTGGCTTCTGCTGCTCGGCATCTGCTCGATGGTCATCGCGGTGGCGGAAGTCTTCCTCTACCAGTTCCTCGGCAATATCATCGACTGGCTGTCGGACGCCGACCGCGCCACCTTCCTGCAGCAGGAGGGCGGCCGCCTGACGTGGATGGCGGTCGTGCTGCTGCTGGTGCTGCCGCTTGCCGGGGCCATCCACACGATGACCATGCACCAGGTGCTGGCCGGCAATTTCCCGATGATCGCACGCTGGCAGATGCACCGCTTCCTGCTGCGCCACTCGATGACCTTCTTCGCCAACGAGTTCGCCGGCCGCGTCTCGACCAAGGTGATGCAGACGTCTCTCGCCATCCGCGAGACGGTGATGAAGATCATCGACGTCTTCGTCTATGCGATCAGCTTCTTCATCTCGATGCTGGCGCTGGTGCTGGTCGTCGACTGGCGGCTGGTCGTGCCGCTGGTGATGTGGTTCGTCTTCTACAGCCTGATCCTCTGGTACTTCATCCCGAAGCTCAGGAAGTCGTCGAGCGAGCAGGCGGACGCCCGTTCGATGATGACCGGCCGGATCGTCGACAGCTATACCAACATCGGCACGGTGAAGCTCTTCTCCCATGCCGGCCGCGAGGAAAGCTATGCCCGCGAAGGCATGGACGAGTTCCTCGGCACGGTGCACCGGCAGATGCGGCAGATATCGCTCCTCAACATCTGCGTCGACATCAACAACGCGCTGACGATCTTTGCAGTGGCGGCGGCGAGCATCTCCTTCTGGCTGACCGGCGAGGTTTCCGTCGGCTCTGTGGCGGTGGCGATCGGCCTTGCCATGCGCATCAACGGCATGTCGCAGTGGATCATGTGGGAAGTCTCGGCGCTCTTCGAAGCGATCGGCACGGTCTACGACGGCATGTCGATGATGACGAAGCCGCATGACGTGACGGACGTTCCGACTGCTACCCGGCTGGAGACGAAGAAGGGGCATATCCGCTACGAGAACGTCCGCTTCCACTACGGGAAGACGGAGGGCGTCATCGACGACCTGACGCTCGACATCCGCGCGGGCGAGAAGATCGGTCTCGTGGGACGCTCGGGTGCCGGCAAGACGACGCTGATGAACCTGCTGTTGCGCTTCTACGATCTGGAGTCCGGGCGCATCACCATCGACGGGCAGGACATCTCGCAGGTCTCGCAGGAGAGCCTGCGGGCGCTCGTCGGCGTGGTGACGCAGGATACCTCGCTGCTGCACCGGTCGATCCGCGACAACATCGCCTACGGCAAGCCTCAGGCGAGCGACGCCGAGATCATCGAGGCCGCACGGCGGGCCAATGCCTGGGAGTTCATCCAGGGGCTGTCCGACATGCAGGGCCGCACCGGGCTCGATGCCCATGTCGGCGAGCGCGGCGTCAAGCTCTCGGGCGGCCAGCGGCAGCGGATCGCGATCGCGCGGGTCTTCCTCAAGGATGCGCCGATCCTCGTTCTCGACGAGGCGACGTCTGCGCTCGATTCCGAGGTGGAGGCGGCGATCCAGGAGAACCTGTTCTCGCTGATGGAAGGCAAGACGGTGATCGCGATCGCGCACCGGCTGTCGACGCTGACGGAGATGGACCGGCTGATCGTCCTCGACAAGGGCCGGATCGTCGAGACGGGAACGCACCAGGAGCTTGCCAATTCCGGCGGCATCTATGCCGACCTCTGGAGCCGCCAGTCCGGTGGCTTCATCGGTGACGAGGCTGCAAAAGACGCTGCCGCCGAATAAGCATGATTGCCATGCTCTGATCCCAGCTTCCGCGGCCCCGCCCGCGGAGGCATTTTCGCCGGCGCCGTGTGTGCGTGCCGCCCGGAGCTTTCCCGGAGGCGATCGCCGCCTGCGCGCGATTACAGAAATGTAAGCGGCGCTGCCCTTTGCCGGCCTCGCGAAGCGGACTATATCGGGCGCATGATCAGAGCCACCTTCCGCATATTCGAGAACTGGATCCAGCCTTTCGCAAGGCATGACGACCTGAAGCCGCCGGAAGGGCTCGTTGCCTTCGTCTGGTTCTACGTGCGCCAGGCCAAGCTGCCGTTCCTGGCCATGCTGGTCCTGGGCGGACTGGCGGCCGGCGTCGAGGCCGCCATGTTCTGGTTCGTCGGCCGGCTGGTCGACATCCTCGACACCATCCAACCCGCCGATGGCTGGAGCGGGCTGATGGCCTCGCATGGCCGAGAGCTGCTGTTCATGGCCGTGGTGGTTGGTGTCGGGCGGTTTCTGATCGCCTTCCTGACGGCCCTGATCGACCAGCAGATCATCACGCCGGGGTTCTACAATCTGGTCCGCTGGCAATCCTATCTGCACGTCTCGCGACAATCGCTGTCGTTCTTCCAGAACGATTTTTCCGGCCGCATCGTCACCAAGGTCTGGTCGGCGGGGCAGGCGACGGGGGATGTGCTGACGACGCTGATGGAAAGCGTCTGGTTCGTTCTGATCTATTCGGTCTCCACCCTGGTGCTGGTGGCGCAGCTCGATCTCAGAATGGCCGGGGTGGTGCTGGTCTGGCTTGCCGTCTTTGCGGCCCTTGCCCGGTACTTCGTGCCGCGCATCCGGGAGAATGCCAAGGCTTCGGCCGAAGCCGGGTCGATGATCAGCGGGCGCATGGTCGACGCCTACTCCAACATCCAGACCCTGAAGCTCTTCGGCAGCGACGAGGCCAACGACAGCTACATGCTGAATGGCTTCAACAGCTTCCAGGCTACGATCCTGCGGTTCACGCGGATGCTGACCGGGGTTCGGGCCTGCATGGCGCTGCTTTCCAGCACGATGATCGTGATGATGGCCGGACTCAGCATCCATCTCTGGCTCGGCGGGATCATCAGCTCCGGCGCGGTGGCCTTCACGCTGGCGCTGATGCTGAGGCTGAACTTCCTGCTCGGGCGGCTGATGACGCAGTTGAACGGCCTGATGCGCAACATCGGCACGATCCAGAATTCCTCGGATCTGATCTCCAAGCCGATCGGACTCGTCGATGCACCCGATGCCAAGCCGCTGACGGTCAAGGTGCCGGAGATCCGCTTCGAGAACGTCCAATTCGACTATGGCAACGGCAGGGACGTCATCGACAGCCTCTCGCTCGTCGTTCAGCCGGGCGAAAAGATAGGTATCGTCGGCAGGTCCGGTGCCGGAAAGTCGACGCTCGTCAACCTGCTGCTGCGCTTCTACGACATCGAGTCCGGCCGCATCCTGATCGACGGACAGGACATTTCTCAGGTGACGCAGGAATCGCTGCGGGCACAGATCGGCATGGTGACGCAGGACACCTCGCTGCTGCACCGGTCGATCCGCGACAACATTCTGTTCGGCCGTCCCGATGCCACGGAGGAGCAGTTGCGGCAGGCGGCGGAGCGTGCCGAAGCCGATGGTTTCATTGCCTCCCTCGAGGACCAGCGCGGGCGCAAGGGCTACGACGCCCATGTCGGCGAGCGCGGCGTGAAGCTTTCCGGCGGGCAGAGGCAGAGGATCGCGATCGCGCGGGTGATGCTGAAGAATGCGCCGATCCTGGTGCTGGACGAGGCGACCTCGGCGCTCGATTCGGAGGTGGAGGCGGCTATCCAGTCGAACCTCGTGCGCCTGATGCAAGGCAAGACGGTGCTCGCCATCGCCCATCGGCTGTCGACGATCGCAGCCCTCGACCGGCTGATCGTGGTCGACAAGGGCCGGATCGTGGAGCAGGGGACGCACAACGAGCTGGTGGCCGCAAACGGCATCTATGCCGATCTCTGGGCGCGGCAATCCGGCGGCTTTCTGGCAGCCGACGCCGCGCAGTAGGGCGATCAGTTCGTCGGGACGGCGATTTCGGCCATCAGGCCGTAGTGATTGGATCCCAGGGCATCCGGGAGCCGCTGCAGCGCGGCGATGCCGAGCGGCGGACGGACGAAGATGTGATCGATAGGTACGCCGATGGGGCCTGCCTCAACCGGCCAGGTTGCCGGTTCCCGTCCGGCGGTTCTCAGGCCCGTATCCTGCAAAAAGCCGCGGACGTTGGATGCGAGACTGGATGCGTTGAAGTCGCCTGACAGGATCAGCGGCCCCGCGATGCGGTTCAGCCGGCGGGCGGCATTGTGCAATTCATACCTCTGGAAATTGTCGAAATAGGGCTTGGTGGTGTGGATTGCCGCGACGTGCAGAGGACGACCGCCAAAGTCCAGCCTGGCCAGCAGCATCCGTTCCTCGAAGACATTGCTCAGGCTGGCGACCGAAGGGTCGAGGAGAGGGTGCTTCGACAGCATCATCAGGTCGCATCGCCTGGTCATCTCGCCGCAGCCGATGCGGTACGGATAGACCACCGAAAGCGCCGGGAGATGCGCCATCAGGGGCTCTGCCTCCATGATGTTCACCACATCCGCGCCGGAGCGGAGGATCGTCTCTGCGATCACCTGGCCATTGTCGATGTTGTCCATCAGGATGTTGAAGGACACCAGCCGGAGCAGAGGTTCGTCGGTTGCCGCGATCGTGATCTGTGCCTGAGCGAAGTCGCGCGGCATCCATATCGAATGTGCAAGGAAAAGCAGGGCCACGGCCAGCAGAGCTGCCGGGAGGATGGCGCGCCTGAGGCTCAGCGCAAGCAGCAGAGCCGCAACACTGGCGATCGACAGATGCAGCTGCAGGCTCTCCACGGTGCCGATGATCCAGACGCTGCGCACATAGCGGATGCCGATGGCCAAGAGTACGAGCGACACGATGCCGCAGATCGCACTCGATACAAAGTGTCTCATTCAGCCTGTCCCGCCGGTCGTCTGGTCCGCCGGACGTACCACGGGGCACCCATTGCTGCAATGCGAAGAGCCTATTGTGTCGAGCTGGAAGGGGTATTCGGCTCGTCCGTAGAGGATAGCCCGCGCCAAGCGTCCGGGGCTCGGTCGGGACGGTCGACGATGCGGTTGAAACGAAGGCTGGATTTGCCGCGACAAACTGGCTTCTATGCTCTTGCCAAGACTGGACATATTTTGCGATCAAGCATAGAAGGCGCGAAATTGCCGGGGAATCTGTGTCCCAATTGTGGCCAGAATCAGTTTCCCGTCGTAAGGGCAAACGCGGTTTTTCGCGAAATGCGTGAGAAGGATGTTTGAGCCGTGAGCGAGCACGAAACACACAGCGAAACACTGGGCGAACCGACCCGTCGTGATTTCCTTTACCTGACGACCGGAATGGCCGCTGCCGTCGGTGCGGTGGCCGTCGCCTGGCCGTTCATCGACCAGATGCGTCCCGACGCGTCGACACTGGCGCTGGCCTCGATCGAGGTCGACGTTTCGGCGCTCGAGCCGGGCATGTCGCTGACCGTCAAGTGGCGCGGCAAGCCGGTGTTCATCCGGAACCGGACGGCGCAGGAAGTCGAAGAGGCGAACGCGGTCCAGCTCGCCGAGCTGAAGGATCCGATTGCCCGCAACGACAATATCGATGCCGCTGCAGAAGCGACCGATCTTGCCCGTTCCGCCGGCGAGGGCAAGGAAAACTGGATCGTCATGATCGGCTCCTGCACCCATCTCGGTTGCGTTCCTCTCGGCCAGTCCGGTGACTTCGGCGGCTGGTTCTGTCCCTGCCACGGCTCGCACTACGATACGGCGGGCCGCATCCGGAGAGGTCCTGCGCCGACCAACCTGCCGGTGCCGACTTTCACATTTACGTCCGACACAGTGATCCAGATCGGGTGAGGGGTTCTAACTTATGAGCGGTCATTCCACATACCAGCCGGCTTCCGGCATCGAAAAATGGATCGATTCCCGGCTTCCCTTGCCGCGAATGATGCATGACAGCTTCGTTGCCTATCCCGTTCCCCGCAATCTGAACTACGCCTATACCTTCGGCGCCATGCTGTCGGTGATGCTGATCGTGCAGATCCTGACCGGCGTCGTGCTGGCCATGCACTATGCCGCCGAGACGACCGTTGCTTTCAATTCGGTCGAAAAGATCATGCGCGACGTCAACCACGGCTGGCTCTTGCGCTACATGCACGCCAACGGCGCGTCATTCTTCTTCATCGCCGTCTACCTGCACATCGCCCGCGGCCTCTACTACGGCTCCTACAAGGCACCCCGCGAGATCCTCTGGATCCTCGGCGTTGTCATCTACCTGCTGATGATGGCGACCGGTTTCATGGGCTATGTTCTGCCCTGGGGCCAGATGTCCTTCTGGGGCGCGACCGTCATCACCGGCTTCTTCTCGGCCTTCCCGCTCATCGGCGAGTGGATCCAGCAGTTCCTGCTCGGCGGCTTTGCCGTCGACCAGCCGACGCTGAACCGCTTCTTCTCGCTGCACTACCTTCTGCCGTTCATGATCGCCGGCGTCGTCGTTCTGCACATCTGGGCGCTGCACGTCACCGGCCAGACGAACCCGACCGGCGTCGAGGTGAAGACCAAGACGGATACCGTCGCCTTCACGCCCTATGCCACGCTCAAGGATGCGCTCGGCATCTCGGTCTTCCTGATCGCCTTCGCCTGGTTCGTCTTCTACATGCCGAACTACCTCGGCCACCCGGACAACTACATCCCGGCCGATGCCCTCAAGACGCCGTCCCACATCGTTCCCGAATGGTACTACCTGCCCTTCTACGCGATGCTGCGCGCCATCACCTTCAACGTCGGCCCGATCGATTCCAAGCTCGGCGGCGTCCTGGTGATGTTCGGCTCGATCATCGTGCTGTTCTTCCTTCCCTGGCTCGATACGTCCAAGGTTCGCTCGGCCGTGTACCGCCCCTGGTACAAGCTGTTCTTCTGGATCTTCGTCGCGAACGCCATCCTGCTTGGCTGGCTCGGCGCCATGCCGGCTGAAGGGATCTACGTCATCCTGTCGCAGATCGGCACGCTCTACTACTTCGGGTTCTTCCTCCTGATCATGCCGCTGCTCGGCCTGTTCGAAACACCCCGGCGTATCCCGAACTCGATCACCGAAGCGGTGCTCGCCAAGAAGAACAAGTCCGACATGGAAAAGCTCAAGCCTGGCGAAGCCAGCGCCTGATTGCCGCGATCGAGAGGGAATAATCGTATGAAAAAGCTTGTTACAAGCGTCCTTTCGCTGGCCCTGGTGGCAGGTCTTGGCTTCGGCGTCGCCGCCGTGGCGCAGGAAGAGCACGCGGCAGCGGAAGGCGCTCATGCGGAAGGTGCGACGCCGCATTATCCGCTGAAGCATCCAAAGGAAATCGACTGGAGCTTTGCCGGTCCCTTCGGTCACTACGACAAGGGCCAGCTGCAGCGCGGCCTGAAGGTCTACACCGAAGTCTGTTCCGCCTGCCACTCAATGTCGCTCGTCTCCTTCCGCATGCTGGAGGAGCTGGGGTATTCCGAGGATCAGGTAAAGGCCTTCGCCGCCAACTACCAGGTGACCGACGGCCCGAATGATTCCGGTGACATGTTCGAGCGGACCGCCGTTCCCTCGGACTACTTCCCGTCGCCGTTCGCCAATCCGCAGGCTGCCGCGGCATCGAACAACGGTGCAGTTCCGCCGGACTTTTCGCTGATCGCCAAGGCGCGCGGCGTGACCCGCGGGTTCCCGCAGTTCGTCTTCGACATCTTCACCCAGTACCAGGAAGGCGGGCCGGACTACATCTACTCGCTGCTGACGGGATACGAAGAGCCGCCGGAAGGCGTGGAGGTGCCTGAAGGCACCTACTACAACCCGCACTTCATCGCCGCCGCATCGCTGGCCATGGCGCCGCCGATTTCGGACGACCAGGTCACCTATGACGATGGCGCGCCGCAGACCGTCGACCAGTACTCCAGGGACATCTCGGCATTCCTGATGTGGGCCGCCGAGCCGCACCTCGAGGAGCGCAAGCAGACGGGCTTCATGGTCATGATCTTCCTGGTGATCTTCACCGGCCTGATCTACCTGACGAAGAAGTCGGTCTACGCCAGCAAGGACCACTGAGGCTTTGCTTCAGGTTGAAAAAAGGCGGCCTCCGGGTCGCCTTTTTTGTTGGGCGACGGTGCCGGAATTGCTACCGTCCCGCCAAGATCCAGTCGCCTCAAACCATCGGTCCATCATGACAAAGCCCATCGACCTCGCCGCTTCCGTCCGTTCGATTGTCGACTATCCGAAGCCGGGTATTATCTTTCGCGATATCACCACGCTGCTTGGCGATGCGGCTGCCTTCCGGCAGGCCGTGGATGAGCTGGTGGCTCCCTATGCCGGACTGGGCATCGACAAGATTGCAGGGGTCGAGGCGCGCGGCTTCATCCTCGGGGGCGCCCTGGCTCACCAGCTCTCCGCCGGCTTCGTGCCGATCCGCAAGAAGGGCAAGTTGCCGCACGAGACGGTGCGCATCGCCTACAGCCTGGAATATGGCGTCGACGAGATGGAGATGCATGTGGATGCGGTCAAGCCGGGCGACAAGGTGATCCTGACGGACGACCTGATTGCCACCGGCGGGACCGCGGAAGGTGCGGTGAAGCTCCTGCGCCAGCAGGGTGCGGAGATCGTCTCGGCCTGTTTCGTCATCGACCTGCCGGACCTCGGCGGACGCCGCAAGCTGGAGGCGCTCGGCGTCGAGGTGCGCACGCTGATGGAGTTTGCCGGCCACTGAGGCCGGACAGCGCGTCGCTCAGTCGAACTCCAGCACCGTGCCTTCGTAGCGCATGACGAGCTCGCCCTTCTGGTTGACGCCCTCATTGACCGTCAGGTTGAGGTGCATGCCTGAGCGAGAGGCCAGCGAGCGACTGGCGACAACCTCCACCGAATAGGTGATCTCGTCGCCGGCATAGACCGGCTTCAGCCACTGGAGCTTCTTGAACCCTGCCGAGGGGCCAAGCTTCGGCGCGACGAGGCCTTCGCGCTCGAGGCTCTCCACCTTGGCGTTCCAATAGGCGACATAGGTCTTCATCCATCCGGCGCAGGTATGCCAGCCCGAGGCGCAGAGGCCGCCGAAGACGTAATCCTTCGCCGCTTCGGCATCGATGTGGAAGGGCTGCGGATCAAACTGGCGGGCAAAGCGGATGATGTCCTCGGCGGTGAACAGCACTGTCCCGGTGACCACGCGGTTGCCGGGAGGGGAGAGGTCGATCAGTCTCATGCCTGTGCCTCCTGCGGCGTGCGAAGGCGGATCATGATCGGGTTCTCACCTCTCATGACGGCGACGCCATTCTGGTTCCTGACCTCGTGCAGAAACTTGACGAGGCCGATGCCGGGGCGGGACCGCAGCAGCCGGGATTCCGATACGGTCGAGGTGCCGGAGAGCGTGTCTCCGGCCAGGACCGGCTTCTTCCACTCCATGAACTCGATACCGGGCGAGCCTTCCGAAGCCGTTTCCGACAGCCAGCCGTCGAACATCATGCGCATGAAAAGGCTTGCCGTGTGCCAGCCGGAGGCGGAAAGTCCGCCGAGGATGCTGGCCTTGCCGGCCTCTTTCGAGAGGTGCATCGGCTGCGGGTCGAACTCCGAGGCGAAGGCGACGATCTCTTCGGCGCTGACCGTGCGAACCGCGAGCGGCAGGGAGCGGCCGGAGGTGAAATCTTCGAAATGGTACCGCGGTTTGATCATCCGCAACGTTCCTCCGTGCGTTCGGCTGCACAATGGGCAGCAACCCGTGTGATTTCAAGGAGCCGAGATGAGCAGATGGCTCGATCGAGCAGTTTTCCCCGCTTCGCTTGAACCGGATGTTTCCGCCTTGCTGGAGGGCCTGCGACCGGTGCATCTGCGATCTGGCACGGTCCTGTTTCGGCCGGGCGATCACGCGCAGGCCTTTCTCGTGCTGTTGTCGGGGCGCGTCGGCGTCTACCTGACGGGGCGCAATGGCCGCGAGATCCTGCTCTATGCGGTGCAGGGCGGTGAGACCTGCGTGCAGACGACGCTCGGCATGCTGGGCAATGCGGCCTATCGATGCGAAGCGCTGGCGGAGACCGATCTGGTGGCCGTCATGATCCCGCGGTCGCTGTTCGATACGCTGATGGCAGAGTCCGCGTGCTTTCGTGCGTTTGTCTTCAAGGATTTCGCCGCCCGGCTGGCCGACATGATGGGGCTTCTGGAACAGGTGGCCTTCACCTCGATCCGCGAGCGGCTGGCACGCGTACTGGTCGACCGGGCAGGCGAAGGAGACCTCGTGCAGGCGACCCACCAGGAGCTGGCTGTTGCGATCGGATCGGCACGCGAGGTGGTGTCGCGCCGGCTGGAGGCGCTGGCATCCACGGGGGTGGTGGAGAACGAAAGGGGACGGGTCCGTATCCGTGACCGCAGAGCCCTGCTGCGGATGGCGCAGGGCGACGGGCCTGAGAGGCTGGTGACTTAGTCACCGACGCTGCCGATGGCGCGGCTAAGCTTCAACCGGCAATACAGCTTCAAGGAGACGTGCTCATGCTCGCCAGAAACGTTGGACCCATCGATCGCTTTCTCCGGATCGTCGCCGGGATCGCCATCCTCTCGCTGTTCTTTCTCTATCCGCAGGCCGCCTGGCGCTATTACGCCCTCATAGGGCTTGTGCCTCTGCTGACCGGGGCCCTCGGCACCTGCCCGATCTATTCGCTGGTGGGCATCTCGACCTGCCCCGCAAAGAGGATCTGAACTCCATAGAAAAAGGCGCCGCAACGGGTGTGCGGCGCCTTCCTGTTCGGTCATGGTCCGGATCAGGTGTTGAAGCGGAAGTGGATGACGTCGCCGTCCTGGACGACGTATTCCTTGCCTTCGTCACGCCCCTTGCCCGCTTCCTTGGCGCCCACTTCGCCCTTGTAGGCGATGTAGTCGTCGTAGGAGATCGTGAAGGCGCGGATGAAGCCGCGTTCGAAGTCCGTATGGATGACGCCGGCGGCGGCGGGTGCCTTGGTGCCGCGGACGATGGTCCAGGCGCGGGTTTCCTTCGGGCCGACGGTGAAATAGGTGATCAGGTCGAGCAGGTGGTAGCCGGCGCGGATCAGGCGGTCGAGACCCGCTTCCTCCAGCCCCAGAGCGGAGAGGAATTCCGTCGCCTCTTCTTCCGGCAGCTGCGCCACTTCGGACTCGATGGCCGCCGAGATGATGACGCACTCGGCGCCTTGCGCCTTCGCCATCTCGGCGACGGCTTTGGTGTGGGCATTTCCTTCGACGGCATCGGCTTCCGCGACGTTGCAGACGTAGAGGACCGGATGGGAGGTCAGGAGGTTCAGACCCTTGAGGATCTCGATCTCGTCGGGAGCCAGCGTCTTCAGGAGAATGCGGGCCGGCTTGCCCTCGTGCAGAAGCTTGACGACCGCTTCCATGATCGGCAGCTGCGCGACCGATTCCTTGTCCTTGGTGGCAGCCCGCTTGCGCGTCTGTTCGACGCGGCGCTCGAGGCTGTCCAGATCGGCGAGCATCAGCTCGGTCTCGATCGTGTCGGCGTCGCCGACCGGATTGATCTTGCCCTCGACGTGGGTGATGTCGTCGTCCTCGAAGCAGCGCAGGACGTGCACCACGGCATCCACTTCACGGATGTTGGCGAGGAACTTGTTGCCGAGGCCTTCGCCCTTGGAGGCGCCGCGCACGAGGCCGGCGATGTCCACGAAGGAGATGCGGGTCGGGATGATCTCCTTGGAGCCCGCGATATCGGCGAGCTTCTTCATCCGCGGGTCGGGCACGGCCACTTCGCCGGTGTTCGGCTCGATGGTGCAGAAGGGATAGTTGGCCGCCTGCGCTGCCGCCGTCTTGGTCAGAGCGTTGAATAGCGTCGACTTGCCGACATTCGGCAGGCCCACGATGCCGCATTTGAAACCCATGGGTCGAATTACCTGTTGCTTGATACGATTGTTGCCTTGGCTATGGGATAAACGGCCGGAGGGGTCAAGGCCTAGGCGCCGCGGCGGGCGAGGGGCGGACCTCCGGACACGGGTTGATCAGGTCCAAACCCGGTGCGATAATAGGGATCTATCAAGAGCAACGTCATCGCGAGCCATCATGCCGACGAAGGACGATACCACCCTCCTGCCCAAGACGAAGCCCAAGCTGGAGCGACCGAAGCTCTACAAGGTGATGCTCGTCAACGACGACTACACGCCCCGCGAGTTCGTGGTGATGGTGCTGAAGGCCGTCTTCCGGATGAGCGAGGAGGCCGCCTCCCGCGTCATGCTGACGGCGCACCGCATGGGGGTGGCTGTCGTGCTGGTCTGTGCCCGCGATATCGCCGAGACGAAGTCGAAGGAGGCGATCGACCTGGCCAAGGAGGCCGGCTTCCCGCTGATGTTCACGACGGAACCGGAAGAGTAGAGGCTTTTTTTCGAGGGGCCTCATTCATTCGCATTGCGGTCAGGATGACGGGCGGCGGATTTCGAGGCCGGTCTTGCTCGTCTCGAAGCCGCAGCTTCGATAGAAGTCCAGCGTGCCGGAGTTGCGGCTGGCGGTGAGCAGCATGACCTTGTAGCAGCCCTGCTCGAAGGCCGCGGCCACGGTCGTATCGATGATGGCACGGCCGTAACCCCTGCGGCGATGGTCGGCATGGGTCACGACATTCTCGATCAGCGCGTAGGATGCTCCGCCGCGGGTGAGATTGGGAATGACCGCCAGCGTGCAGCTTGCTGCCAGAACGTCATCCGAGAAGCCGCCGAAGACCGTCATGCCGGGCTGTGTCAGGATAGCGGCGAACCGCTCCTGCGCGACCGCGCCCGGAAGGTCGAGATCGTCGCTGATCAGGTGACGATAGAGAACCAGCAGTGCCTCCAGATCCTCATGGACCAGAGGCCGGATGACGAACGGGAGGGCCGCGACCTCGTTCACTTGTCGCTCTCCTTCTTGCCGAACATCTTCTGCAGCATGGCGGCCATGGGGCCGGTGGTCGGCAGGGCCTTGGGCTGATTGAAATTGCGGGCCTGGCGGATATGGGACTGGCCAGCCGGCTTCGGCGCCTTGGCGGGCTTTGCCGGCTCGTCGTCGGCTTTGGTGCCTGTTGCCAGCGCCAGCTTGTTCAGGAGCTGCGAGTCCTCGCCCTTCACCAGCATCTCGGCATTGTCGGCCAAGGCCGCGAGCAGGGGCTCCAGCCAGTCGCGGTCGCTCTTGGCGAAATCGCCGAGCACATGGCCCTGGACGCGGTCCTTGTGGCCCGGGTGGCCGATCCCGAGTCGCAGGCGGCGGTAGTCCTTGCCGCAATGGGCATCGAGCGACTTGATGCCGTTGTGGCCGCCGTGGCCGCCGCCGGTCTTGATGCGGGCCTTGCCGGGCACGAGGTCCAGTTCGTCGTAGACCGCCACGATGTTCTCCGGCCCGAGCTTGTAGAAGCGCATGGCTTCGCCGACGGATTCGCCCGACACGTTCATGAAGGTCTGCGGCTTCATCAGCAGGATCTTTTCGCCGGCGATCTCGCCTTCGGAGATCAGCGCCTTGAACTTCTTCGACCATGGCGCGAATCCCGGCCGCCGCTGGATTTCGTCGACGGCCATGAAGCCGATATTGTGGCGGTTGCCCGCGTATTGCGTTCCGGGGTTGCCGAGCCCAGCGATGATCAGCATTGTCTTTATCCAGTTCCGAAGGTTCCCTGCCTCTCCAGCGCGAACGCGCGAGGAAGTCAATGTGTTTCGGAGGGAGTTACCGGGGACGCGCCACACCGTAGGAGGCCAGTATGCGGTCCTGCCCGCCTGTCGAGATCAGCGCGTCGAGAGCCGCCTGCATCTGGGCGATCAGGGCGTCCGGGACGCCGAGATTACAGGCGAAGCCGAGCGGTTGGGTGCTCAGCGTGACGCCTTGCTCAAGCGGCGTTCCCTGGGCAAGCATCTCCAGGAACACGCTTTCCGACATCGGCATCAACTCGATGCGGCCCTCGACCAACTTGCGGACCGTGGTGCCGAAGTCGGCGCTGACATCGACGCTGCCGAAACCCATCTCCTTGAGCAGAACTTCGGTATAGTCGGCTCTGTGGGTTCCGACGAGGCGGCCCTTGGCGGCCTCGATGTCCAGGGACGCCAGTCCCGATCCCTGCCGGGTCACGAGGATGGCACGGTCGACGAAGAGGGGCAGGACCCATTTGAACCGCTTCTCCCGCTCGGGCGTTCGCGCGGCGGCGAAAACGCAGTGCATCGGCTGCGTCTCGGCTAGCGCAATCGCGCGCGCCCAGGGCATGATCTCGATCCGGAAGGGACTGTCGACATCCGCCAATATCGTCGTGACCTGATCGACGCCTGCGCCACGATTGGTACCGGTGTCATCCCGGTAGCTGAAGGGAGGATAGGCTTCCGTCGTGAAGGTGAGGGTTTCTTGCGCGAACGCCGTCGAGCTGGGCATCAGGCCAACCAGAAGCAGAACCACGATGTGGATCATTCACCTTCCCCTCGTATGCCCTAATAGCGCCAGTATCATGCAGGGCGTGCCGCCCAAGATCAAGCCACGATGGTGCCGTTCAAGCTTTGCTGTCGGTGCGACAGGATAGAGTGGAGAGCGTCGACGGGAAGGGGGCGCGAGAAGAGATAGCCCTGCGCGAAGTCAACTCCCATGTTCCGCAGGACGCCCTGCTGTTCTGCCGTCTCCACGCCCTCGGCGATCACCTTGCAGTTCATCTTGTGAGAGATGGCGCTGATCCCCTCGACCAGCATGCGGTTCTTGCGGCCGACGTCCGTATGCTCCTCGATCGAACGAATGAAGGACTGGTCGATCTTGACGATGTCGACCGGGAACCGGCTCATGTAGCTCAGCGACGAATAACCCGTACCAAAATCGTCCAGCGCGATCCGGCATCCGAATTGCTGGATCTCGTTCAGGACGTTGCGGACCTCGGGGTTGTCGTGCATCAGCACCGCTTCCGTGATCTCGATGACAAGCCGGTTTGGCCTGAGCCCGTACTGTCCCAGAAGGGCGGCAAGGCGCGTCGGCAGCGAGCACTCGAACTGCAGCGGCGAGAAGTTGACGGCCACATAGGCGTCCGGCAGACCGAATTCCTGCTGCACACGCGCCAGATTGGCCACGGCGCTTTCCAGGATCAGGTTGCCGATGGTCCCGACCGAGCCGTTCTCTTCGGCAACCTCGATGATCGCCGCAGGCGAGAGGATGCCCTTTACCGGATGGCGCATTCTCATCAGCGCCTCGAAGCCGATGATGGCGCCGCCTTCCAGGTCGACGATCGGCTGGAAGAAGGCCTCGAACCAGTTGCCGGCGATGGCGTCCTGGATATCCTTTTCGATCTCCGCCCGTTCCCGTGTCTTTTCCAGGATGGCCGGGTCGAAGATCTGGGCACCGTTCTTGCCGTCGCGCTTGCGGGCATACATGGCCAGGTCGGATTTGTGCAGCAGGTCGGCTGCGCCCGAGGCATGATCAGGATAAAAGGCGACGCCGACGCTGGCGCTGAGGCGGACCGTTGCACCAGCAACGACAAACGGCGTCTCGAACAGTTCGACGATCTTGTCGCAGAGTTCGTGAGCCCAGGACTGATCCTTGTCCCCCGCCAGCAGGAACGCGAATTCATCGCCACCCAGCCGCGAGGCGGTGTCGCCGCTGCGCAAAAGCGGCCGGATGCGTGCCACGAACTGGCGCAGGAGGTCGTCGCCTGCGGCATGTCCGAAGTTGTCGTTGACGGACTTGAAGCGATCGAGATCCACAAACAGGCAGGCGAGGCGGATGTCGTTGCGGTCGGCCTCGCTGATCTTGAGGTCGAGGATGGCTTCGAAGCCCTGGCGGTTGATCAAACCGGTGAGGTGGTCGGTGATCGCTTGCTGGCGGTTCCGCTGCTCCGACTGCTTCAGCTCGGTGATGTCGGTCATCACGTTCAAGGAACCAGATGTCCCGTATTGGGCATCCAGTTCGCGCTCGATGATCAGCACGTCCATGACGTTGCCGTTGCGGCACACGAAACGGACGGTTGCCTCGACGGAACGGCCATCGTGGCGGAGCTTCGACTTGCGGCCGGCAAACACCGCATGGTCGACCGGTACGACAAGGTTGGTGAAGGGCTGCCCGATCACGTCGTCCCGGCTGTACCCGGTGGCAAGAAGCCAGTAGTCGCTGACGGCCCCGATCAGGTCCTCCTGGTCCAGCGAGAAGAGCATGGCGGGTGTGCGGTTGTAGATCTCGGTTGTCTGCTGGTGCGCACGCTTGAGCTCCTTCTCGTCGCGCTCCAGCTGGATCTGCATCTCGTTGAACGACGTGGCGAGGCGGCCGATCTCGTCGTTGGAGCGCCAGTCGACATGGTGGCGGGCGCCGAGCTTGCGGGTTGCTTCAATGGCGGCGGCGAGGCGCATCAGCGGCGTGATCACCATCAGGCGGTTGCCGACCAGGGCCGCCAGGAAGACCGTGAGCACCGCAAGCACAAAGATGAAGATGAAGGCAAACTCGGTTTCGTTCAGAGCCGCAAACCAGCCCGGCGCCTCGACGAAGACGGCGATGTCGCCAACGGTCTGCTCGCCCTGGATCGACTTGTAGCTGATGGGAAGAGATATCTTGTCCATGCCGTCGGGATCGAACGCCTTGAGATCGCTCTCGGACACCTTCAGCTTCCGGAGCCGGTCGTCCACCGTCACGGAATGAACGGACGGATCCGCAAGGATCGTCAGTGCCGTCTGTCGGATCGTGTCCTCGTCGAGTTCCCAGACGGGCTTGCCGAGGGCGCGGGCGTTTGTGGAGAGGAGGAGCTCGATCTGATCGCGCTGTGCGCTCGCCACCTGCTGCGATGACAGCGCCAGAAACAGTGTGAAGAGCGGTACGACCACGCCCAGGAGCGCAGCCGAAACGATTGTGATGAAGCGGCTTTCAACCGAATGGTTCATTGCGGTTATCCGCCTCCCACCGACGCTATTGCGGAGTCGTGCCGAAACGCTCGCTCGCGCAAAGGACGAATGTAAGTCCAATTGCTTAAGCTTCGCTAAAATCCGGCAATAACGTGCAACATCTTGCAGCAGGGACGAGAAGGCAACGTCTGGCGGTTTTGTCCAAACAAGGATCGCCAAACAAGGAAAAGAAAGTACAAACAAAAAACCCGCCTGCAAGAGGCGGGTTTTTCATCAGAACCAGGAGGACTTACTCGGAAGCCGGTGCTTCCGGTGCTTCTTCCTGTTCTTCGTCGACGCCAGCTGCCGGAGCAACGATCGTCGCAATGGTGAAATCGCGGTCGGTAATGACCGGCTTCACACCCTTCGGCAGCTTGACTTCCGAGATGTGGATGCTGTCGCCGATCTTGTGGCCGGCGAGATCCACCGTGATGAATTCCGGGATGGAATCTGCCGGGCACTGGAATTCGACCGTGTGACGGACGATGTTCAGCACGCCGCCGATCTTCACGCCCGACTTCTCTTCGTTGATGAAGTGAACCGGAACGTCCACGGTGACTTCGGTGTCTGCGGAAACGCGCAGGAAGTCTACGTGCATGGTGAAATCGCGGACCGGATCCAGCTGGTAGTCCTTCGGCAGGACCTGGATCTTCTTGCCATCGACTTCAATTGTCGCGATGGTGGTCATGAAACCGCCAGCGTGAATGCGCTTCGTCACTTCGTTGGTCGAGAGTGCGATCGCGATGGGGGCCTGCTTGTCTCCGTAGATGACAGCAGGAATCAAACCGTTGCGGCGAAGTTCACGGGCGGACCCCTTACCAACCCGTTCGCGCGCCTCGGCCTTGAGCTCATAAGATGTCTGGCTCATGGCTAATCCTTTCGAGGTTATTTGGAGAGCCTTCCGACGCAGTTTGTGTGTCGGGAGACCGGAGGACACCTCGCGATGCGCTCCATCCGCGTTGCCTCCAAGGGTGTCTACGCGGACTGGCGGCCTATATTACAACCGAGCCCCAAAGGCAAGCTATGGGCGGGGCGGTGTCTGGATGGATGTCATTTACCATCTTGGACAACCCTTCCAACATATTTGGAATGTTAGAGGTTCAGGATATTCTAATCTGGAATCGTCGTTTCATGAGCCGTCTCTTCACCTGCATCTTTGTCGACCACGACCTGCGCTACGTCGCCGCGGCCGTTCTCGTCTGCGCACTGGGTGCGGCACTGACCGTCAGGCTGTTTTCACGGGTCAGGCGAGCGCATGGCCTGGAGAAAGGCCTGCGGCTCTTCATGGCCGGGTTCATCGGCGGGACGGCGACCTGGGGCACGCATTTCCTGGCGATGCTCGGTTACACGAGCGGCGGAATGGCCGGCTATGAGCCGGGTCTCACCTTGCTGTCGCTCGGTGTCGCCATTGCCGCAGTCACCACCGGGCTTGGCGTTGCTGCCTATGGTGGCCGCTCGCTGCTGCTGGAGGCGGGCGGCGTCGTTCTCGGGCTCGGGATCGTGGCCATGCATTATCTTGGCATGGCGGCCTATGAGATCCAGGGCATCATCATCTGGGACTGGCGCTATGTGGCTGCGTCACTGATTGCCGGTGCGGCCTTCGGAGGCTTGGCCACCAATCGGGTGGGACGGCCGATCGGGCCTTTCTGCCACTATGGTGCCACCGTTGCGCTGATCCTCGCCATCGCGTCCGCGCATTTTCTCGGAATGGCGGCCATCGAGGTCGTTCTGGATCGCGGGCTCGCCATTCCCGACGCCATTCTTCCGCCGTCCGTGCTGGGGCTGGGCGTGCTGGGCGTCATGCTCGTGCTCCTGGCCGTTGCCGCCGCAACCTATCTGATCGACTCCACCACCATGAACGACGCTGTCGAGCGCTACCGTCACCTCTCGCTTCATGATCCGCTGACGGGACTGCCCAACAGAACTTCCTTTGCGGAAGAACTGGGGCTTGTCGCCTCACGTTCCACCGACGGCAATGCCCGGATCGCCGTGCTGTCCTTCGATCTCGACCGGTTCAAGGAAGTCAACGACGTGCATGGGCACGCGGCAGGTGATGCCGTCCTGCGCGAGCTGGGGGAGCGGCTGGCCGGGGTGACGGGGGAAGGCGAGTTCATCGCCCGTGTCGGTGGTGACGAATTCATCGCGCTGACCCGTCGCTATTATGTGAAGGCGGACGCATCGCGTTATGCCCAGCGGATCATCAACGAGATCTGCCGGCCGATCGAGTGGCAGGGAAATTCGCTGAGTGTCGGCACCAGCGTCGGTATCGCGGTGCTTGACGATGATACCTCACTGGACGATCTGCTGGCCCAGGCCGATGTCGCCATGTATCGTGCCAAGGGTAGCGGCTCCAATAGCGTCTGCTTCTATGACGCATCGATGGACCTGGCGGTGCGTGAGCGGAACGTCCTGGCCATGGACATGCGGGCGGGGCTGCGGTCAGGGCAATTCCAGCTGTTCTACCAGCGCCAGAACAATACGTTCACGGAGGAGGTCGTCGGCTTCGAGGCGCTGCTGCGCTGGAACCATCCGGTGCGCGGCCTAGTGCCGCCGCTGGACTTCATTCCGATTGCCGAAAGCAGCGGCTTCATCATCGATCTTGGCGAATGGGTACTTCGCGAGGCCTGCCGGGAGGCCGCAAGCTGGCGAAACCCGCTACCGATTGCCGTCAACGTCGCAACGCAGCAATTGAGCGACCGCAACTTCCCGACGCTCGTGCAGAGGGTTCTCCAGGAAACCGGCCTGGATCCGTCGCGGCTCGAGCTGGAAATCACGGAGACGGGCATCATCGCCGACCACCAGCGCGCCCTGCAGACCATTCGCCATCTCAAGAGCCTGGGCGTCAGGATCGCGATGGACGATTACGGCACAGGCTATTCCTCGCTGTCGATGCTGCTGACGTTCCCGTTCGACAAGATCAAGATCGACCGGCAGTTCGTCGATGGCGTCGCCACGAGTTCCCAGTCCGCGGCCATTGTCCGCTCGACGCTGATCCTGGCGGAAAGCCTCGGCATTCCGGTGCTGGCAGAAGGCGTGGAAACGGACGAGCACATCAAGTTCCTCAAGGAGGAAGGCTGCGTCCAGGTGCAGGGCTTTTTCTTTGGCAAGCCCGGACCCCGCGAAGGGATCGAATCCATCGTCAACGGGCAACCGGAGTCGCGCAGGAAGTCCCCCGGTTCCCGGGTCGCCTGAGAACAGCGTCGACCCCGCGGGTCCTGGTTCCAGCTAGCGTGGCTCCCCACCCGGCGGATAGGCCGTCTTCTGCTCGAAGCGGAACTTGTGGCCGCACTGGCAGCGGACCATGTACTTGCGCGGGTCCTTGGAAGAGAACTCGGTCGAGAAGCCGGTGGGCATTTCGTCGATCTGAAAGTCCCTGCTGCCGGCACGACGCTCGTCGCTTTCCGAAACTTCGGCGTATCCGGAATGACCGCATTGGGAACATTCCAGCTTTCTCGAATAGCGGTCGCGCGCTGCCATGGGGACTCCGTTGGTCGCTGAGATGGATGCGCACAACTAGCCGCGGCTGGCGCAGATGCAAGGCAAAAAACGAAAAGCGCCGGCCCAGGTCTGGGCCGGCGCTCGTCCGTGTGCGGATGCGACTGTCGCTGCCTCAGGCGGCGCGTCGGCCCGTGTCGAGGGAACTGCCGCCAACGGAGAAGTGGCTGATCTGGTCGTTCAACACTTCGGCCTCGTTGGCGAGAGAATGGGCCGAAGCAGAGGTTTCCTCCACCATGGCGGCGTTCTGCTGCGTGACCTGATCAAGGCCGCTGACGGCGGAGTTGATCTCGCCCAGGCGTGCCGACTGTTCGCGGGACGAGGAGACGATCGCGCCGATGTGCTCGTTGATCGACTGGATGTTGCCCTGGATGTGCTCCAGGCTTTCACCGGTCTTCAGGACCAGCGCCACACCGTTTTCGACGTCGGCCGCCGAAGCGGTGATCAGCTGTCCGATGTCCCGTGCCGCCGTCGCCGATTTCTGGGCCAGTTCGCGGACTTCCTGGGCAACGACTGCGAAGCCCTTGCCGGCTTCGCCTGCGCGGGCCGCTTCGACACCGGCATTCAGGGCAAGCAGGTTGGTCTGGAAGGCGATCTGGTCGATCACGTCGATGATCTGGCGGATCTTGGAGGACGAGCTTTCGATCCGCTCCATCGCCTGGATGGCGTTCTGGACCACAGCCGTGGAGGTGTGGGCGCCCTTCAGCGTGTCGGCGGCGACGTCGACGGCCGTTTCGCAGCGGGTGAGGGCGCCGTTGACGGCACCGGTCATCTCGCCGAGGGCTGCGGCAGCTTCCTCAAGCGCTGCTGCCTGCCGCTCGGTGCGGCGGGACAGGTCGTCGGAGGCCGCCTTCAACTCGCCAGAGCCGCCACGGATGGTGGTGACGCTGTTGCCGATCGAGGCGATCGTCGCTTCGAGGCCGGCCAGCGAGTTGTTGAAGTCATGCCGCAGGTGATCGAGCGATGCGGCGAAGGCACGGTCGATGCGCTGGTCGAGCTTGCCGCGCGACAGGGCGGCAAGGCCGGTGGCCAGAGCGGATACGGCTTCGTCGATTTCGCGGGCGCTGGCGGCCTTTTCCGCTTCGCGCTGCTGGCGCTCTTCGTCGATCTCTTCCGTCTTGCGGTAGGCTTCCTCTTCCATGCGCTCCTTGTCGAGCGCGCCCTGGCGGAAGGATTCCAGCGCACGGGCCATGACGCCGACTTCGTCGCCACGGTTGACGTGGTCGACAACGATCGTCTTGTCGCCATCGTTGAGGCGGTTCATC
Source organism: Pseudorhizobium pelagicum (assembly GCA_000722615.1). Classification (GTDB taxonomy): domain Bacteria; phylum Pseudomonadota; class Alphaproteobacteria; order Rhizobiales; family Rhizobiaceae; genus Neorhizobium; species Neorhizobium pelagicum. Next base: position 204,961 of record JOKI01000002.1, read on the forward strand.
AGCCCGGCGAGTTCCGTCAGCGGACGCGTCAGGCGCGCGGCGATATAGGTGCCGACGATGCCCATGATGGTGAGTACGGCGAGGGTCGCGAGGATGGCCCAGAACGCGAGGTTGCGTGCGGAGGCAAGAACCTGCTCCTCGGCCTGGCCCATCGCCAACAGGTGCTTTTCGCCAAACAGGGTGACCGGCTCATAGGCGAAGAAGAGCGGATGATCGGCAACCGTCGCAAAGCCGGAGCCCGAGGTCTGGTTTGTTGCCGCCTGGCTCAGTTCGGGCGGGATAGCGTGAGACTGGCCGCCGACGAAGGAGCCGCTGCGATAGTTGCCCGTGCTGTCGAGAAGCAGGGCCTCATCGATCGACTTGCCGAACTCGTCAGGGGTGACCGCGCGCGTCAGTTCGTCCGACGAGATGCGGAAGACGACGGCGCCCTTGGTCACGACCTTGCCCCAGGAGGCGACGGCGAGCTGCTTGCCGATCAGGGCGGACGGCTTGCCGCCGTCGAGTTCGTAGGGCGAGAACGGTGAGGTCTGGACGTCGTCGGGCGTGCCGGCCTGGATGCGGGTGAAGAGATCGCCGATAGCCGGGACGGCGGACACATTCTCCAGCAGCTCGTTGCCCTTCGTTACCGAATAGACGATCGTGCCGTTCATGTCGGTGACGTAGATGTCGCTGACCCGGGTGTTCTTCCAGGCGCTGGCAATCGTGCCGTGAATGGAGCTGTGGTGGACGGCGTAGAGAAGCTTCAGGCCGGTGCCGTCGAAGCTTGCGCGTTCCTCCGGCGTCTTGTCGGCCTTCTGGTATTCCGCCTTGACGCTCGCGCCTTCGCTCGGAATGATGTTGGTCATGGTCTCCACCGCCTGACCGATCGCCGTGTTCTGGGCGAGATCAGCCAGGGACTGAGAAATGCGCTGCTGGTAGTCTGCCAGGGCCTTGGACTGGTTGCCGGCGACGGATTCGAGCCGCAAGGTGCTTGCGTCGATCAATCCGTCCTTGCCGATCTGGTAGCTCAACAGTCCGACCGACAGGCAGGATATAAAGGTCGCCCCAACGACCAGGCTTGCAAACTTCGCTTTGATAGACAGCGATCTACCGGCAACGGCAGATTTCGATGACTGCAACATGGCAGTGACTTCCCCCACATAAACACTGGTGGCGGAATCATTGTCAGTAATTCGTTGCGGCACCCTTAACAAATGACGCTGGTATACTGCCGCCGGAGGGTCAGTCGAAAAGGCTGGAGACAGATTCTTCGAGAGCGGTCCGGTTGATCGCTTCACCCAGCAGGTTAGCGGTGGTGACAACACGGATGTTGTGGGCAGACTGTACTGCGGTCGTGGGCTGGATGGTGTCGGTGATCACCAGCTCGCGGAGCTTGGACGAGGTTATGCGTGCGACGGCGCCGCCGGACAACACGCCATGGGTGATATAGGCCGTCACGCTGGTTGCGCCCTGGTTCAGGAGCGCTTCGGCCGCGTTGCAGAGCGTGCCGCCGGAATCGACGATGTCGTCGACCAGCAGGCAATCCCGGCCGGCAACCTCGCCGATGACGTTCATGACCTCCGATTCACCGGCTCGCTCCCGGCGCTTGTCGACGATGGCCAGCGGACAGTTGATGCGCTTGGCCAGCGAACGGGCGCGCACGACGCCGCCGACGTCCGGCGAGACGACCATGACGTTGTTGACGTCGTAGTAGTCCTTCACGTCGCGGGCCAGGATCGGTACGGCGAAGAGATTGTCGGTCGGGATGTCGAAGAAGCCCTGGATCTGGCCCGCGTGAAGGTCGAGCGTCAGGACGCGGTCGGCGCCGGCTTCGGTGATCAGATTGGCCACCAGCTTGGCGGAAATGGGCGTGCGCGGGCCTGCCTTGCGGTCCTGGCGGGCATAGCCGAAATAGGGGAGGACTGCCGTGATGCGCTTGGCGGAGGACCGCCGGAAGGCATCGATCATGATCAGCAGTTCCATCAGGTGGTCATTGGCCGGAAAGGACGTCGACTGGATCACGAAGACGTCCTCGCCGCGGACATTTTCCTGGATCTCGACGAAAATTTCCTGGTCCGCAAAGCGTCTGACCGTGGCTTTCCCGAGTGGAACATTGAGATAGGAGCATATCGCATCAGCAAGTTGCCGGTTCGAGTTGCCTGCGAAAACCTTCATTGCGGTCCGCCCGTTGTGACGCTGGATGGGCGCCTTTTACCGTTGCACAATGCGAATGCAAGAGCGTTTCCGGCGCGGCCATGTTTTTTATGAACAATCGGTGACCGGTTGGCTCAGCCCTGTTGTGCCAGCTTCCATGCCACATACTCGTTGATTGTCTTCGTGGCGATGGTTTCCATGGTCGATGGCGGGACCGCAGACCAGGTCTCCTTGCCGGCCGCGGGGACCTTTTCCTGCCCCTGAAGCCGATGCAGGCGCGCCCCGCTGTTGTCGAGGATGTCCCAGACATAGACGACGGTAACGGCTTCTCCATCTTCGAAGGCGGAGAAGTACCCCTTCAGGATGTGGTCGGTGCCGGTGTCGGCGGAGGCGCGGATGGCAAGGCCGCTGGCACGCGCCTGGGCACCGAGCTGGCGCGACAGCGGCGTGACCGACTGGACCGGCGCCCCGATGATCGGCAGGAAGCGGATCGTGCCACTGGCCGCGGATGGCGGTGCCGCTGCCGTTTCGATGGCCGGCGCGGAGGGTGGTGGTGCTGCTGCCGAGAGCGGAGGTGCAGCCACTGACGGAGCAAGGGGCGCCGAGGATTGCGGATCGGAGGCCGATGGTGACAGCTGGCCGGCCTGCAGGGCCTGCGCCTGCGCTTCCAGCGTGTTCTGGGGCGGACGCACCTCTTCCGTCCGATAGACCGAGGCGCCATCGGTCGCGTAGGCGGTCTGTCCGGTGTTGCCCACCAGCTGATCGGCCTCCGCCTGGGTGACGGGGGTTGAGGGGCGAAGTCCGCCGCCGACGTCCACCTGCGGTGTCAGTGCGTCGCTCGTGCTGCAGGCAGAGAGGAGGGCGGACAAGCCGACGACCGCCAGGGCCGTTGCCGCTATCTTCATGTCCGCCTCCGTCCTCTGCGCCGCCCACGCGACCTTATGTGCCGGCTTTCCCCCGTGTCAATTGCGCCTTCTCGCCGGCCTCAGCGGATGATCAGCTCGAGCCCGTGCCGCGACAGCGCCTGGGGGGCGTCCTCGGTGGTCAGATAGGTGTGGCCGAGCGTCATGGCGGTACCCGACTCCGAATCCATGATGATCATGTGCACGAAGAGGCTCATGTCCGGCAGGATCGGTTGCGGGTTGCCGACGTGGAACATCTGGTGCTCCATCCAGGAGGGGGAGAAGCGCGCGCCGAGGGAATAGCCGCAGGCGTTCAGCCGGTGGCGGGTCAGGCCCCGCTCGTCGAGGATGCGGGCATGCGTATCGAAGACGTCGCCGAAGGTATGGCCCGGCTTCAGCACCGACTCGATGGCCGCAATGGTCTCGGCGCAGGCCCGGTAGAGTTCCCGGTGGCGCGGTGTCGGTTCGCCGATCACCACGGTGCGCATCATCGCCGCGTGGTAGTGGGCGCTGGCGCCGGCCCATTCGAGCGTCAGCTGGTCGTTCACGTCGAGCGTCCTGCGGCCTGCCTTGTAGCGGCACAGCAGGGCATCGGCGCCGGAGCCGATGATGAACTCGTTGGCCGGATAGTCGCCGCCGCCGCTGAAGACGGCGCCCTGCATCGCGGCCAGGATGTCGGCCTCGCTGCCGCCGGCCTTGATCAGCGGCAGTGCCGCGTCGAGGGCATCGTCGGCGAGTTCGGCGGCCCGGCGCACGTGGGCGATCTCCGCGGGGCTCTTGGTGAGCCTCAGTCCGCTGACCAGGTAGGAGGCATCCGTGATCTGGCCGAAGGACGACAGCTGGTTGTCGAGCAACCGCGCCACACGGCCCGTCATGCCATGCGTGTCGTACTCGACGCCGATGCGAGCGCCCAGCAGGTCCATGTCGTCCAGAAGGTTCTTCAGGTCGAGCGTCGGATCGGCGTTCACCCGGTCGACCCAGACGACCACGTTGTCGATGACCGATGTCTGGCGCGCCTGCCGCAGGTCGGCTGACCGGGTCAGCAGCGTCATCGTGCCGTCGGCCTTGACGACGAGCGTCTGGAAGAAGCAGTAGCCGAAGGTGTCGTAGCCGGTCAGCCAGTACATGCTCTCCTGGGCGAACAGCAGCATGGCGTCGAGTTTCTCCTCGCGCATCCTGTCCAGAAGGCGGGCGAGCCTCTCGTCAAATTCGCTTCGTTCGAAGTGAAGGGCCATCTCAAGCCTCCATGATTGCAATTGCAGAAATCTGGCGCCCGTAGTCGGGTTCGCCACGATGTGTCGTGCGCCGATAGGAGAAGAAGCGCTCCTCATCGGAATAGGTATCGAGGTCGAGGCTGGTGGCCTCGATGCCGGCATTCGTCAACCGCCTGACGGTGAGGGCAGGCAGGTCGAAGTAGGCATGGCCATCTTTCTCCGATGGCGAAAAGAACTCGGCATAGCTGGGATCGAAGCCGATGAACCGCTCGACGAACTCCGGACCCACCTCATAGCTCCGTTGGCCGATGGACGGTCCAAGGCAGGCGGTGATCGCGCGCCTGTCTGCCCCGAGCATGACCATCGCTTCGATGGTGTTCTCCAAAACCCCTCCCAAGGCGCCCTTCCATCCGGCATGTGCCGCACCGATGATGCCGTTCTGACCGTCGCAGAACAGGACCGGTCCGCAATCGGCGGCCAGAACCCCCAGAACCACACCGGGCGATGCCGTGACCAGCGCGTCGGCCTTCGGGCGCTCGCCATCGTAGCTGCCGTCGACTACGACGACATCCGGAGAATGGATCTGATGCACCGTTGCCAGACTTTCAAGCGGGCGGGCGAACCAGCCGGCCACCCGGGCGCGATTTTCCATCACGTGCTCCATCGTGTCGCTGGAGCCGACGCCGACGTTGAGGCCCTGGTAGATGCCCTGGGAAACACCGCCCTGGCGGGTGAAGAAGCCGTGGCGGATACGTCCCCGGCCACGGTCTGCCAGGAGCCGGTTTTCGATCGGCGTCGGCGCGGATTGGTCCTTCATGGGGCGGCTGTCTCGCTGTTTTATGGAGGATGAGGTGGCCGCGCACGGCAGCGGCGCAGGTTCTGGTGCTGCTTCGGTCCCCGATGTTGGCGTATCCGCGCGCCGGCTGTCAATCTGCGAGACTGCTTATCCAACCGGCCGGAATGGCGTCAGGTCGAGGGCCGGGGAGGAAACGGCGATGACCTTGAAAAGTTCGCCCATCTTGCCGGCGCCCTCTCCGGCGAGGCGGTCCACGGCTGCGGCGACAAGTTTCTGCGCGGCAGGTTCCTTGTCTCTCGCGAGAGCGGCTGCGCGTTCGGCAAGGCCGAGACCATAGAGGAAGTCGCCCTGTCGCAGCCCGCCGTTGAGATGTACGCCGGCTCCGACGGCAACCCGGGCCAGGTCCTCGAAGTCGACATGACTGGTGAGGTCGGCTTCGCCGGGATGGGCCAGTGGCGGATCGTATTCATGGGCGCGCAGCGCCTGCAGCGTATCGCCGAAGCCGGTGACCATATGGCCGTAGTCGATGATGAGCGCGGTGCCGCCGGATTGGCGAAGCCGCTCGCAGAGCGCCAGCATGACCGCCTGGCGCGCCGGCGCAAGCTCGAAGATCGTGCCGTCGGGCGGCGGCGATCCGACAGGCAGGATCTGCGGATCGAGCGTCGCGACGCCGACGGTGAAGGTCAGTTCGTCGTCGGCATCCAGGCCGACCAGCCGCTCCCGAAAGCCGGTCGGCGTCTTGACGAACTGGCGGATGGGGATGGCGTCGAAGAGTTCGTTGGCGGCGATCAGGGTGAAGCCGTCCGACACATTCTCGAAGCTGTCGTGCCACTGTACCTTTGTCGAATAGGCTTCCAGCGTCACCCGCTGGATGCCCCTCAGGCGCTCGCTGGTCTCGACCAGATGGACGGTCATGTCGTCGAACATCTGTGGCGACAGCCTGCTGATGACCCGCAGCATGTCGGCCATCATCGTGCCGCGTCCCGGGCCGATCTCCACCAGCTGCACCCCGGAGGGCGAGCCGTGGCGCTGCCAGGCGTGGACCATGAAGATGCCGACCATCTCGCCAAAGAGCTGGCTGATCTCGGGAGCGGTGATGAAGTCGCCGGCCGTGCCGAAGGGTTCGCGGGTGCGATAGTAGCCATATCGCGGATCGGCGAGGCACATCGAGAAATAGTCGGTGACGCTGATCGGGCCAGTCGCACGGATCAGAGCCTTGATCTTCTGCGCCAGCGGTGAACTCATGGGCGGACCATCCTTCCCCGCGATCACGACGAAGGACTGACGCGGGCACGCGCCATCAGCCAGATCCCGACGGCCACCATCGGCAGCGACAGCAGCATGCCCATGGTCAGCCAGCCGAAGGCGAGATAGCCCAGCTGGACATCGGGCTCGCGGAAGAACTCCACGAAGATGCGGGAGAGGGCGTATCCGACGCCGAAGGCGCCCGCGATGAAGCCGGGGCGCTTCAAGGCCTTGGCCCAGAACACCAGCATTGCCAGCACCACGAGCAGCAGGAGGCCCTCGAGGCCTGCTTCGTAGAGCTGGCTCGGGTGGCGGGCGAAGGGGCCGCCGGTCGGAAAGACGACGGCCCAGGGCGCGTCGCTGAGGCGTCCCCAGAGTTCGCCGTTGACGAAATTGGCGAGGCGGCCGAACAGCAGGCCGAAGGGAACGACGGCCGCGATCGTGTCCAGCATGCTGAGCACCGGAATGCCGTTGCGGCGCGAAAAGAGGATGATCGCCAGGATCGCGCCGACAAAACCGCCATGGAACGACATGCCGCCATTCCAGATCTCGATCGCCCGGATCGGGTTCTGCGCGATCGCCGCAAAATCATAGAACAGGATATAGCCGAGCCGCCCGCCAAGAACGATGCCGACCGCGACCCAGACCATGAAGTCGTCGAGATGGGCCGCCGTGATCGGCGAGCGATCGTGCGGCCACAGGTGATCCCGCCGCGCGATCTGCCGCGCATAATACCAGCCGCAGAGGATGCCGACGACATAGGCCAGCCCATACCAATGCACGGCAATCGGCCCAAGCGAAAAGGCAACCGGATCGATCTCCGGAAAGGGCAGGAGCGCAAACAGCTTCAGGCTATCGGTCAAAACGGAAGTATCCATCTGTGCATAAGTGCGCGCGAAAATGACGACAGCCCCTACGGTGGTCAAGGTGAATCTCTTCCGACAGGCAATCGTGCTTGCAAGGCGGGCTGCCAAACCCTACTTCATCCACAGAGATGATTGCAGGCCTCGGCCAAAACGATGGAGTTGAAGACCATGTCCAGCGGCACCAACCGTATCCTCGACGACTTCGCCAAGCTCATGACCGATGCTGCGGGCGCAGCCCAGGGCCTGCGCCGCGAGGCGGAGACGGCCTTCCAGGCACAGGCCGAGCGCTTCCTCAACAACATGGACATCGTCAAGCGCGAGGAATTCGAAGCCGTTCGCGAGATGGCTGCGCGCGCCCGGGACGAGAACGAGGCCCTCAAGGCACGCATCGAGGCGCTTGAATCAAAGTTTGGTTCCCAGGGCTGATCTCACCACGTTTCGAACCTGGCGAACGGTGGTCTTCCGCCACCGTTCGCATTGGCGTTTCCGGCGCCATGAGATGGCTAACAATTGATTAATTTTTGCAGCCTGTGGACATCTCGAAAAACGCAATCCGCAGAGTCTCTTAAGAGTCCCGGCTGATCTCCTGCCGGAGGAGCCTCAACATCTCTCCACCGCTAATTGCAGGACTGGGGGCTGGCAGTCGGACTCCGTGACTATACACTGATTTTAAATGATGATTCGAAACGGCTGGTAAGCTTGAGGCAGGGTGGCGGCGTTATGGTGCCACTGTCGGACGATCATCTGAATTGGTGTTTCCGGTGGTCCGTTCTGCGTCTCGCGTACTTTCACGAACGCCGCATTATCCCCGGTCAAGAAGGTGCTGCATGAGTCTCATAGATTTTGCTTTCGAGCGACAGTCCAATCCCGTCGACATGATCGAGGTCGTGGCCGCATCGAACGACTGGACGTTCGAACGATCCGGAGAGGATGAGATTGCCATGACGGTAGAAGGCCGCTGGGCCGACTACCATGTCTCCTTCTCCTGGATGGAGGATTTCGAGGCGCTGCATCTCGCCTGCGCCTTCTCCATCAAAATCCCCGACATTCGCGTCAACGAGGTCATCCGGCTGCTGTCGCACATCAACGGCCAGGTGCTGATGGGGCATTTCGACCTCTGGCGCCAGGAGGACGTGGTGATCTTCCGTCAGTCCCTGCTCCTGGCAGGCGGTGCCGAGCCGACTAACCAACAGGTCGAGGTGCTGCTCTCCAGCGCTCTGGAAGCCTGCGAGACCTATTTCCAGGCTTTCCAGTTCGTCGTCTGGTCCGGCCTCGATGCCAAGAGCGCCATGGATGCCGTGCTGTTCGAAACGGTGGGCGAGGCCTGATGCGATCCGGATCGATCGTTCTCGTCGGCGCCGGCAATATGGGGGGCGCCATGCTCTCGGGCTGGCTGAGGAACGGCATTCCCGGCGCCAGCATCACGGTCCTCGATCCCTCGCCATCGGAAGTGATGGCGCAGCAGATCGAGGAGGGGGGCGCGCGACATTTCACGGCGCCACCCGAAAGGCTACTGGCCGAGGTGATCTTTCTGGCGGTGAAGCCCCAGGCGATGGCAACGGTGCTGCCGCCGCTGAAACGGATCGTTTCCGCCGAAACCGTGGTGGTCTCCGTTGCTGCCGGCACGACGCTGAGCTTTCTCGAAAGCCATCTTGGCGAGGCTGCCATGGTTCGGGCCATGCCGAACACGCCGGCGATGATCGGCCGTGGCGTGACCGGCGCTTTCGCCAATCCCAAGGTCACCGATGTGCAGAAGGCGCAGGTCGATGCGCTCCTGAAGGTCAGCGGCCCGGTCGAATGGGTCGGCAAGGAGCATGACATCGATGCCGTCACCGCCGTTTCCGGTAGCGGGCCGGCCTATGTGTTCTATCTCGTGGAATGCATGGCCGAATCGGGTCGCAAGCTCGGCTTGCCGGCGGATCTTGCCATGCGGCTGGCGCGGGAAACGGTCTCCGGTGCGGGCGAACTCCTGCACCGTTCACCGGAGCCGGCGTCCCGGCTTCGCCAGAACGTGACCTCGCCGGGCGGGACGACTGCTGCGGCACTCGCCGTGCTGATGGCGGAAGACGGCATGCAGCCCTTGTTCGACAAGGCGCTTGCCGAAGCCCGCAGACGGGCTGAAGAACTCGGCAGCTGAGGTTCGATATGGCGAACGAGATCACCTACGACGACTTCGAGAAGGTCGACATCCGCACCGGTACCATCATCGAAGTGCTGCCGTTTCCGGAAGCCCGCAAGCCGGCGTGGAAACTGAAGATCGATTTCGGGCCCGAGATCGGCGTGAAGAAATCCTCGGCGCAGATCACCGTCCACTATCAGCCGGATGAACTGCTTGGCCGTCAGGTTCTGGCGGTCGTGAATTTTCCACCCCGGCAGATCGGTCCATTCCGGTCCGAGGTGCTGACGCTGGGTTTCGAGGATGAGACCGGCGCGATCGTGCTTTCGGCCGTGGAGCGGCCGGTGCCGAACGGTCGCAAGCTGATGTAGCGTCAGGCCGGCACGCGAACCGTTGCCCGCAGGCCGCCGAGAGGACTGTCCCCGAGCGTGACGTTGCCGCCATGGCCATGGGCGATATCGCGGACGATCGACAGGCCGAGCCCGGTTCCGGACGTGTCGATGTTGCGCGCCTCATCCAGCCGGAAGAACGGCTTGAAGACATCTTCCCTCGCAGCCGCGGGTATCCCGGGTCCATTGTCGTCGAAGGTGAGGGTCAGCCAGCGGGCAGTGTGCCGGGCTTCGACATGGAGGCGGTCGGCATAGCGTCCGCTGTTGCCGGCCAGGTTGTCGACGAGGCGGGAAAACGCGTTCGGGCGTACCGCTATGGTGTCGTCGCCGTCGATCTCGTAGGTCATCGTCTTGCCCTTGAGCTCGAAATCGCCTTTGACCTTTCCAAGAAGATCGCTCAGTCGCAACGTGCCGACGTCCTCCTCGGATTCGCCCTTGGCGAAGGATAGGTAGCCTTCCAGCATGTTCTGCATCGCGTCGACATCCTCGCTCATGCCCTGCAGCTCGGGCTTGTCGCCCGCCAGCGCCAGCTGAAGCTTGAAGCGCGTCAGGATCGTGCGCAGATCGTGGCTGACGCCCGACAGCATGGCCGTCCGCTGCTCGATTTGCCGCTCTATGCGTTCGCGCATCAGGATGAAGGCCGATCCCGCCATCCGGATTTCGTCGGCACCGCGCGGGGTGAAGTCCGGTATCCTCTGTCCCTTGCCGAAGGCTTCGGCGGCGCGCGCGAGGAAGAGGATCGGGCGGATCTGGCCGCGCAGGAACAGAACCGAGATGGCCGTCAGCAACAAGGCCGTCCCGGCCATCCAGACCAGAAAGATATGCGTATTCGACGCATAGGTCTGGTTGCGCCGGGTAAAGACCCGAAGGATGTTGCTGTCGAGTTTTATGCGGATTTCCACCAGTCGGCTATCGCCGACCGTGTCGATCCAGAAGGGGCGCTGGATCCGGTCGCTGATCTGGTCGGACAGGATCCCGTCGAGGATGGAAAAGAAGGGCTTGCGCCGCGGCGGCGGCAGTTCGCCGCCTGGTTCGATGATGATGCTCAGGTCCAGCTGCTGGTCGGCGATCCGCGTGACGGTGGCGTAATTGTCGTTGCTGGGGAAGGACTCGATTATCTCGATGATGGCGGCGATATCGCGTGTCACCCCTTCCGAAAGCCGCTCGGTCACCATTCGCCAGTGGCGCTCCATGAAGACGGCGGCCACGACGGTCTGCAGCAGGATCATCGGAATGATGACGATCAGGACGGACCGGGTGTAGAGCCGCGTCGGCAGCATCCGCTTGAACCGGCGCCGGGAGGCGCGCAGGCCAGGCACCTGAAACCTGCCGAGATCGCGTCTCAAGCTGTCGAGCAGTGCCATCGCCCTGTCGCTCCTGTTGGCCGTTCTGCCGTCGTCAATCGATGCTCAGCCGGTAGCCGATGCCCCGCACCGTCTGCAGATAGATGGGGTTTGCGGGGTCGTCCTCTATCTTGCGTCTCAGACGATTGATCTGGACGTCGATCGTCCGTTCGCCCACGTCGGCGTCGCCGCCGATCAGTTCGTGACGCGGTATGGTATCGCCGGCCCTCAGCGCAAACAGCAGCATGATTTCCTGTTCGCGATCCGTCAGTCGGATCGGCTCTGCCGCCCTGCGCAATTCCTTGCGCAGGATGGAGAATGTATAGGGGCCGAACATGACCTGTTCGATCTTCGGTGCATCGGGGGAAGCGTTGCGCCTGAGAATATTGTTGATTCGTAGCACCAGTTCGCGTGGATCGAAGGGCTTCGACAGATAATCGTCGGCACCGGCCTCCAGCCCCGCGATGCGCGAATCCGCTTCGGCTCTCGCCGTCAGCAGAATGACTGGCGTGGTCTTGTCCCGGTGAAGCGCTTCCGTCAGCGAGATTCCCGATTCGCCGGGCATCATGACGTCGAGGATGATCAGGTCGAACTGGACCCCTGCCAGCTTTCTTCGCGCATCGGCCGCGTCGGCAGCGACCGTGATGCGAAAGCCTTGCTCGGTGAGGTATCGGTTCAGGAGGTCGCGGATACGGGTGTCGTCGTCCACGACAAGGAGGTGAGGGGCATCATCGGACAGAAGTGGTGTCATCACTCCAACTCGCTTTCAAGGACAGGAAGATTGGGGTCACGACCCCGCATCTCCCGTAAAAAATTCGCCACGGCCGTGCGCCCCTCGGGAGGCAGGGCCTCCATAGCTCGGGTGATGCGGCGTGACTGCGGCTCCGACAGGGCCAGGGCCAGTTCGCGGCCGGCGAGCGTCGGGTAAAGACGCCGCTGGCGTCGGTCCTTGGCGCCGGCCATCTGGCGAATATAACCCATTTCGATGAGTTGTTTGAGCACGCGGGCAAGGCTTTGCTTGGTGATCTTCAGAATGTCCAGCAAATCCGTCACCATCATGCCCGGGTGGCGGGAGACGAAGTAGACGACGCGATGGTGCGCCCGGCCCATTTCGATCGTCGCAAGAATGGCATCGGGATCGGAGACGAAGTCGCGGTAGGCGAAGAACAGCAGTTCGATCATCTCGAAATCGATCTGCGCCTCGTCGACTGCCGGCATGGCCGGAGGATTTTTCTTCACTGCTCTTGCTGCCGGTGCCCGCGACACACCCTGTCCTTTCCACCTGAGCCCCTGCGGAAGGCTCCTGCTGTGATCCGTCGTGCACCGATAAAGCGCGAACGGCAGCAACAATCAACCGCAATCGTCAGCGGGAGGGATAGCGGAGGGGAGGCGGAGCCGCGATTGCGGCTCCGCCGATTTTTCAGTCGTAGATATGGACGATGCGGCGGGTCTGCGGATCGACCAGAACGGGGGTGTCGTTCACGACCACGTAATCGTAGTCGTAATCCGGGACTTCCTGAATGACGATGCCAGCCGGCAGCGAGGCTCCAACGACCACGTCGTTCTGGACGTAGACAGCCTGGGAACGGTTCTGCTGGATGTAGGTGTTGACGGTTTCCGGCGGCTCCACGACGATGACGTCCTCGACCGGACCGAGAAGCAGATCGCCCGGTGCGGGAGATGCTGCCGGAACGGCGCCCGTCGCCTCATAGGTCACGACCGGCACGTCGTACTGCGTGCGGTACTCTTCGACGACCACGGGAGCGCCATCGCGCTCGATGGTCAGATATTCGGCAAATACCCAGCCACGCATGCCGTTGACGTCAATGCGGCACCAGCTGCTGCCGGCGATGCAGCCGTCCATCACGGCCGCGCTGCCGCGCGTGGCAAGGCCGACCTCCGGGTATTCGTCGCCCGGGCCGGACCGGACGGTGATGTCGGAGGCCGTGACAGTGCTCATCTGCGCCTGGGCAGGGAGGGCAAGAAGCGCAACGGCGCTACCGGCCAGCAGTGCTCTAAGTAAATGGTTCATTTTCGTCTCCTGGGGTTCAACTGCAGCGGCAACGTCCCGATCGCACTCTCGTTCCTCCGGGTGCCGGCGGTGCCGCTCGAGTGTGGCGCTCTGGCCACAGGCGCTGCGGTGGTGTGAACGCGATGTTCGAGAGGAACCAAATGCCGGTCGAGGCCGTTGCCATCGCCAAACAGACAGGAAAAAAATCATGGCCGATCTATCGACCTCCACCGACACCACCTTTTCGTACTCCAGCCAGCCTGCACATCCGCTGCGGCCGGTGTTCATCTCGGTTCTCGCTGCAAAAGTTCTGGTCGCGGCATTCCTGCTGACGACAGTCTCTATGGCGCCACCGGTTGCCGCAGAATCCAGCTACGCTGCGCTCAACTAGTTTGTGTCGGCGGTATGATGCCGCTATAGGTCCGCCCGACAACTCGGGAGTTGAGCATGGGCAGACTACAGGCCGGTATCGTTCCGGTGACCCCCTTCCAGCAGAACTGCACGATTCTCTTCGATGAGGAGACGAAGAACGGCGTTGTGGTGGATCCGGGCGGCGATGTCGCCACGATCCTCGACGTGATTTCCCAGAACGGTCTCACCACCAAGGAGATCTGGCTTACCCATGGTCATATCGATCATGCCGGCGGCGCAGACGAGCTGAGGGAAGCGCTCGGCATTCCCGTCATCGGTCCGCATCAGGACGATCTCCCACTTCTGCAGGGGCTGGAAGCGCAGGCGCAGATGTTCGGCGTTGCCATGGCTGTCCGAAATGTCGTGCCGGACCGCTACCTGAAGGACGGGGATCGGGTGTCCTTCGACGAGCATGTCTTCGAGGTCTTCCACTGCCCGGGGCACGCGCCGGGCCATGTGATCTTTTTCAACCGGCAACAGAATTTTGCGCATCTGGGCGATGTGCTGTTCAACGGCTCCATCGGACGCACCGACCTGCCGGGCGGCGATCACGCCACGCTGCTGCGATCGATCCGCGACAAGGTGCTGCCGCTGGGCGACGAGGTCGGCTTCCTCTGCGGCCATGGGCCGGGCGGTCGGATCGGCGAGGAGCGCAGGACCAACCCCTTTCTGCAGGGCATCGAGAACGCATAAAAAAACCCGGCATGACTGCCGGGCTTCAACTCGAATGATCAAGCCTTCCGGCTTAGCCGGAGATCTGCAAGTTGACGGCCTTGGGGCCCTTGCCACGACGATCCGGTTCCGTGTCGAAGCTTACTTTCTGGTTTTCTGAGAGTCCCGCCAGGCCGGAGGCCTGTACGGCAGAGATGTGCACAAAGATATCGGCGCCGCCATTATCTGGCTTAATGAAACCGAAGCCCTTGTCGGTGTTGAAGAATTTTACAGTGCCAGTTTCGGCCATGCAGCAGGTCCTTTTCTCTCCGTCCGTGTTCAGCGTCGGACAGCATCAGAATAACGCCCCGAGGGGCGGGTGGCAGGCAGCTTTAAGAAAGGGTCCCTGTGGTTACCGCGGCATGTCGCTGAGGAAGATCGAAGTCCGCCCTTCGCAAACGCCGCCCGAAGTTTTGACGCCTTCGGAGCGCATCATTATAGGTCTTCCCATGCTCGTAAATTGCCCGAACGCAGACAGAGTGCTGTGTTTGCAGGAGTTTGGCAAGAAAAAGTTTTGCGCACGGCTTGCGCGACTCAGCAGGTCTTGATCCGAAGCAACGCGAATCTGCAGTGATGCAGGCTTTTGGAGAAAGTGAGCCGGCATTCCTTTGCGCCAGGAAGTAATCGCCGAGACTAGACTGGTGGGCTGACGCCTGCTGTCGCATTGGGACAAAAGTCCGGGCCCGTTCTCTAGGTCTTCGGGAGCGAAGACCTTCGCCGGCTCAGTTCCGGAACGATCTCCACCATGATCATGGCCGAAAAGATGATGGCGCATCCGAGATAACCTGCGGGGGGAAGTATTTCCCCCAACAGCAGCGCTCCGAGCAAGCCGCCGAAAAGAGCCTCGCTGGACAGGAAGATCGCCGCCTGCGGTGCAGTGGTATAACGCTGGCCGATGACCTGCAGCACGAAGGCGAGACCGGAGGAAATTACGCCGACATACAGGATCTCGCGTCCGGCCGAGAGGATCGCCTCGATGCTGATGGGCTCAACGAAGGGGGCTATGACCAGGCAGCAAAGGGAGCAGACGGCGAACTGGGTCAAAGAGAGCGCCAGCGGTCGCCCGGTCGTCGTGACGAAGAGGCCCGCCAGGATGATCTGGATGCCCCAGAAGAAGGCGCAGACGATGCTGAGGAGGTCGCCCTGCGTCAGGTTGCCGAGCTGGCCACCGCTCAGCAGGAAGATGCCGGTGAGCGACAGGCCTGCACCCGGCCAGATGATCCAGTGCGGGTAGCGGCGCAGTGCAATCACCGAGATCACCGGCACGAAGACGACGTAGAGCCCGGTCAGGAAGCTCGAATTCGTGACCGTCGTCGTCAGCAGTCCGACCTGCTGGGTGATCGCCCCGCCGAAAAGTGCCATTCCCACGGTTGAGAACGAGAGCCATTCCCCGGTGGTGATTGGTCTCGCCGATTTGCGCGCTTCCATCAGGGCGAATGGCAGGACGGCGATCGCGGCGATCGCAAAGCGAAGCCCGACGAACCAGAAGGGGCCGATCTTTGCCATGGCCGTCGATTGCGCGACGAAGCCGCCGCCCCAGATCGCAGCGGCCAGCAAAAGGACGAGGTTTGCCTGGAGACGGGTCATATGGGCCGGACCTATGTGCGGAAACGGCCTTGGCAGGCCTCAAGGGAAGCCGCACGAACTATCAGCGCCGCCCGGGCCCGGCAAGGGCGCCGCATGGCTTCGCGTTTGGGAGGATCTTACTTCGTGCGCTTCAGTTCCGCCTTCACGGTGTCGCGAAAGCTTCGTCGCGACAGCACGAAGCAGCCACCGGCCATGAGCACGAAGCCGCCGAGGAGCATGAAGAACATCAGCCGCTGGTCGGCAAAGAGGGTGGCGGCGTGCAGAACGGTGGTGGAGGGGAAGGGCGACGCGGCGATCGTCGGCACCGACGGACGTCCGATCAGGACCAGCAGCATCACGGCACAGCCGATCAGCGCAAGAAAAGCGAGCGGAAAGGGCGACCTGAGCAGCCCCAGCCGATTTGTCTTCTTCTGGTCGTCGATGAACATCATCCGTCTCCAGCTCGGTCAGTCACGGCGACTAGGAGGCAGTGCAAGAAGGGCAGATTTGAGGCAGCGGCGATCATCGCTGATGTTTGCCTGGAAACGTGGCGCAGTTGCATCGCGAAAGTCCGGCCGGGAGCAACCGCTTGCGCTTTCGGCTTGAAACCCCGTGTCACATTCGACATACAACCTGTCGGCGGATATCGGCGCGCGGTTCCGCCTTGTTCAACAGACCTTTCAGGACCCAGATCATGGCCTTTCTCGCCGACGCACTTTCCCGCGTAAAGCCTTCCGCCACCATCGCCGTCTCACAGAAAGCCCGCGAACTCAAAGCGCAGGGTCGCGACGTGATCGGTCTGGGGGCCGGCGAGCCGGATTTCGACACGCCGGACAACGTGAAGAACGCGGCGATCGATGCCATCAATCGCGGCGAGACAAAGTATACGCCGGTGTCCGGCATTCCAGAGCTGCGCAAGGCGATCTCGGAAAAGTTCAAGCGCGAGAACGGTCTTGACTACAAGCCGGAGCAGACGATCGTCGGCACCGGTGGAAAGCAGATTCTTTTCAACGCCTTCATGGCGACGATGAACGCAGGGGATGAAGTCGTCATTCCCGCACCCTACTGGGTGTCCTACCCGGAAATGGTGGCGCTTTGCGGCGGCACGCCCGTGTTCGTGAAGACGACGCAGGAGAACAACTTCAAGCTGACGGCCGCCGATCTCGAGGCTGCCATCACGCCGAAGACGAAGTGGTTCCTGTTCAACTCGCCGTCCAATCCGTCCGGCGCGGCCTACAGCCACGACGAGCTCAAGGCGCTGACGGATGTGCTCCTGAAGCATCCGCATGTCTGGATCCTGACGGACGACATGTACGAGCACCTGACCTTCGGCGACTTCAAGTTCGCGACGCCGGTGGAAGTGGAGCCGAAGCTCTACGACCGCACGCTGACGATGAACGGCGTCTCCAAGGCCTATGCGATGACCGGCTGGCGCATCGGCTATGCGGCCGGTCCGCTGGAACTGATCAAGGCCATGGACATGATCCAGGGCCAGCAGACATCGGGCGCCTGCTCGATCGCCCAGTGGGCGGCCGTCGAGGCCTTGAACGGCCCGCAGGACTTCGTCGCGAAGAACAAGGCCATCTTCGAAGGCCGCCGCGACCTGGTCGTGTCGATGCTGAACCAGGCGACGGGCATCAAGTGCCCGACTCCGGAAGGCGCCTTCTACGTCTATCCGTCCTGCGCCGGACTGATCGGCAAGACGGCGCCGTCGGGCAAGGTCATCGAAACCGACGAGGACTTCGTGTCCGAGCTTCTGGAAGCGGAAGGCGTTGCCGTCGTTCACGGCTCCGCCTTCGGTCTCGGCCCCAACTTCCGCATTTCCTATGCGACCTCGGAGGAGCAGCTCGAGGAAGCCTGCAAGCGCATTCAGCGCTTCTGCGCCAGCTGCCGCTAAGCTCGCCTCGCATTACAAGAAAGCCCGCCAACCGGCGGGCTTTCTGCAACATGGATGCCGGCTGGATCAGGGGCCGCCGTTTCCGCCGGTTGCTCCGAAGATCTGACCGGTCGAGTAGCTGGATTCCGGCGATGCCAGCAGGACATAGACCCCGGCCAGTTCCGCGGGCTGCCCCGGACGCCCCAGCGGCGTGTCCGAGCCGAATTCGACGAGGGCATCGGTCGGCTGGCCGCCGCTCGGCTGCAGCGGTGTCCAGAACGGTCCCGGCGCCACGCCATTGACGCGGATGCCTTTCGACGCAACCTGTTTCGCCAGACCCTTGGTGAAGTTCTCGATCGCCGCCTTTGTCGCCGAGTAGTCGAGGAGGTTCTCGGGCGGGCTATAGGCGACGACAGAGGTGGTGTTGATGATCGTGGAGCCGGGCTGCAGGTGGGACAGCGCAGCCTTGGTGATCCAGAACATCGCATAGACATTGGTCTTGAGCGTGTCGTCGAGCTGCTGTGTGGAGATGTCGGCGAGCGAGGCGGCCGACTGCTGCCTGGCCGCATTGTTGACCAGGATGTCGAGGCCGCCGAGCTGCTCCACCGCATCGGCGACGAGCTGCTGGCAGAATGCCTCGTCGCGGATATCGCCCGGCAAGGCGACTGCCTTCCGGCCTTCGGCTCTGATCAGCTCGAGCACTTCCTGCGCATCCGGCTCTTCCTGCTCCAGATAGCCGATGGCGACATCTGCGCCTTCGCGTGCATAGGCAATTGCTGCAGCGCGACCGATGCCGGAATCGCCGCCGGTGATCAATGCCTTGCGGCCGGCGAGGCGGCCCGATCCCTTGTAGCTTTCCTCGCCATGGTCGGGCCGCGGCTCCATCCGGCTCGTCAGACCGGGCCATTCCTGGGACTGACGGGGAAAGGGAGGCTGCGGATATTTTGTCGTCGGGTCCTGCAACGGCTGTGGCGCCGCCGCAGCTGGTGCCGCCGACTGCGCGCGTGCGGTTCCCGCCAGCGCAGCGACGGCGACGCCGGTCGACAGGCCTCCCAGGACGAGACGTCGCGACGGGTTGATTTCATTGTTGCTCATAGGGTGTCTCCAGTTGGTGCAGTGCCCCAACTGGAGATGGTGCCGTCAGTTCCGATCGTCACGGAGCCGTGAAGACCGGAGCGTCAACAGAGCGATCAGTCTTCCTTGGTGATCCGTACGATGGTGGATTCGCCGCCGCCGCGCTGTTCCGTGACCGCATAGACGGCACCGTCCGGACCGACCTTGACGTCGCGGATGCGGGCATCCATCGGCACGCGCTCCTCGTACTGGACGCGGTCGTCCGCCATGTGAATGACGACGAGGCCCTGCGTCACAAGACCACCAACGATGAAGGCTCCCTGCCACTCCGGAATGGCATCGCCATCGTAGTAAGCCATGCCGGAGGGGGCGATCACCGGGTCCCAATAATAGACCGGCTGTTCGGTCTCGGCCATCTCGGTCACACCGTCGCCCACGGTGCTGCCGCTGTATTCCACCCCGTATGTGACTTCCGGCCAGCCGTAGTTCTTGCCGGCTTCGGGCCTGTTCAGCTCGTCGCCGCCGCGCGGACCGTGCTCCACGAGCCAGAAGCGGCCTTCGCCGTCAAGTGCTGCCGATTGCACGTTGCGGTGGCCGAGGCTCCAGATTTCTGGAAGACCTTCCTGGCCGATAAAGGGGTTGCCCTCGACAGGCTCGCCTTCCGCCGTGATCCGGAAGACCTTGCCCAGGCCGCTTGTGATGTCCTGGGCCTGGACGCGTGGTTCCGGATCCGAGCGTTCGCCGACGGTGACGTAGAGGTTACCCTCAGGGCTGAAGACGAGGCGGGAGCCGAAATGCTTGTTGCCGTCATAGCTTGGCGTCTGGCGGAAGATGACCTCGACGTTTTCCAGGCTGCCGCCGCCATCGTCATTGGTCACAAGCTTGGCGGAGGCCACGGAGGTGCCGTTGCCGTCCTCTCGCTCTTCGGCGAAGGAGAAGTAGATCATGCCGGACGTCTCGAAATCCGGACCGAGCGCCACATCGAGGAGGCCACCCTGGCCGGCGCTGAGGACTTTGGGGACACCTTCGATCTCCGGTCCTGCCTCGCCTTCTTCGGAAATGATGTGCATGGCGCCCTGCTTGGCGGTGACCAGCATCCGGCCATCCGGCAGGAACTCCATGGCCCAGAGATGCGGAAGGCCATCGGCAACGACCTCCGTGGCGATCTCCGGCATTTCCGGCGGTTGCGGTGCCCGGGTCTGTTCCTTGAAGGCCGGCTGCTGGTCGGGCGCATTGGGTGGCGCGGTCTCCACGGGGGCGCCGGGCTCAGCCCCGCTTTGCTGGGAATGTGCCGGCACGACGGCCAGCGTGGCAGACAGCATGGTCCCGGAGAGGAGAAGGATCAGTCGGTTCATAGGTGGTCACTCCCTTGTTGGCATTTGCGGCAAAAGGTGCCGCCTTGCGGCTGTCACCGATCAGGCCGCGATAAGGGTGATCTAGGGCGAGCGGGGTGGATGGCTGCACACGGGCCCTTCAAGAATAGTTTATTGCAGATGTAACGCCGAACATGCGGAATCACGCCCCGTCCAGTGGCGCGGGCTCCGATCGGAGGAAGTGCAGTTCGTTTGCGGATTTTGCCTTCCGTTTGGAACCATGAGGTGCAGACTGCGCTTTTCCATCACCTTCGAGCCGGTCATTCCACCGGCGCAAAGGTTTTTGATCACAGGAGGGAAAACATGACCAAGGTGACGTACCAGATCGTCGAGCACGACGGTGGCTGGGCCTATCGACTCGGCGACGT
This sequence comes from Pseudorhizobium pelagicum, assembly GCA_000722615.1. GTDB lineage: Bacteria > Pseudomonadota > Alphaproteobacteria > Rhizobiales > Rhizobiaceae > Neorhizobium > Neorhizobium pelagicum. The sequence goes on from JOKI01000002.1 coordinate 225,355, forward strand.
CTACTCCGAAACATTCGCGTCTCACTCCGATGCCCTCCAGGCGGCACGGATCGTTGCGGCTGAGCAGCAGGTGGGCGGTGAGCCAGAAGAAATCAGCTGGCAGGACGCGAAGGGTGTCTGGCACACGGAATACAGCGACGGCGGCGACCGTCCGGAAGCCGAGGTGGTGGACGACGAGAACGACGAGCCGTCCGGCCGCCGTCAGTCCTGAGGCCGGGTCTCCCGCGCGTAGTCACGCAGGCCCTGCACCAGGGCATCGAAGGTCTTGCGCCACCGGAGACCGCGTCTCAGGTTCTCGTGCATGACGACCCATGTCTCCAGCGGCAGTTCGAAGACGTCGGGAAGGATCCGGACGAGATCCGGGTCTCTTCGCGCAACGCCCGTCTGGCAGAACCCGATACCTACGCCGGCCCGGATGGCTGCCAGCTGGGCGACGTTGCTGTCGATCCTGTAGCTCCAGTTGAGCTCGTCGAGGGCCGGAAATGTCGGCATCATCGCCTGAAAGCGGACTTCCATTGCCCTGATGAACGCCGTTTTCCGGTCGAAACCGATGAAGCGGTGGCCTTTCAGGTCGGCTGGGGACAGCGGCATGCCGTACCGGTCAAGGTAGCGTTGATGGGCATGAAGGCCGATCGGAACGTTGCCGATCCTTTGCGCCACGAGCGCTTCCTGGGCAGGATTGGTCATGCGAATGGCGATATCCGCCTCGCGCCGTAGCAGATCCTCCACCGCGTCCGAGAGCGACAGTTCGATGGTCAGATGCGGATGCTCGTCCTGCAGCGCCGCCAGGATCGGCGGCAGGACTTCGATTCCGATGACGTCGCTGGCACTGATGCGCACGACGCCACTGATATCGCCCGAGGCGCCGGTCGCGTGCCGCTCCATGGCGGCCGCCGTCGACGCGAGCGTTTCCGCATAGGGCTGCAGGGCGAGAGCCGCATCGGTCGGACGCAGGCCCTGTTGTGATCGCGTGAAGAGCGGATAGCCCAGGGCCCGTTCCAAGGCCTCCACATGCCGCCCGGCCGTCGGCTGCGTCAGACCCAGATCGCGCGCCCCCGCCGACAGGGAGCCGGTCCGGAGGACGGCCAGGAAGGTGCGGTAAAGATCCCAGCTGATGGTATTCATTTTTGAATAGCTTCTCTGCCTATGTCGCCAATTCCATATATCTCTGGCATGCCCGACAATCCAGCCATCAACCGATGGAGATTGCCATGACCAACGAAATAGTCCCAGCCCGCACGGCCCTTGTCCTTGGAGCCACGGGTGGAATTGGTGGCCACGTCGCCCGAGGGCTTGCTGCCCGGGGGTGGATCGTGCGGGCCCTGAGCCGTGGCACGACTGGCGGTCGCGAGCTCGATCCTCGATTTCAGCGGCATGTCGGCGACGCGCTCAATGCCGAGGATGTGCGTCGTGCCGCGGAAGGCGCGGACCTCATCGTGCACGCCGTCAATCCGCCCGGATACCGCGATTGGGAAAAGCTGGTGCTGCCGATGCTGGACAATACGATATCCGCAGCAAAGGCGGTCGGCGCCCGGATCCTTCTGCCGGGTACCGTCTACAATTACGGGCCGGATGTCTTTCCGGTTGTCACGGAAGATAGCCCCCAAAATGCCCTGACCCGGAAAGGAAAGATCCGCGTCGAGATGGAGCGACGCCTGCAGGCTGCCGCGATGGAAGGCGTTCCGGTCCTGATCGTACGGGCCGGAGACTTTTTTGGCCCCGGCGCCGGCAACAACTGGTTCTCGCAGGGCGTGATCAAGCCGGGAAAACCGGTCGCCTCGTTCGGCAATCCCGGCAGCCGTGGGGTAGGTCACCAATGGGCCTACCTGCCCGATGTTGCCGAAACCATGCTGCGGCTGGTGGATCGCTCCCGCGACCTGCCGCCGTTTGCAGTCTTCCACATGGAGGGCGTCTGGGACCATGACGGGCAGCAGATGAGACATGCGATCGAGCGCGTTCTGGGGCGCCGGATCCCGGCCAAGCCCTTTCCATGGTGGCTGCTGCGTCTCGCTGCGCCTTTCGTGCCTATGTTTCGGGAGCTCGGTGAGATGCGCTATCTCTGGCGCACGCCGGTGCGGATGACCAATGACAAGCTTGTCGCCTTTCTCGGCGACGAGCCACGCACGTCGCTCGACCTTGCCATGCTCGCCACGTTGAAGGATCTGGAATGCATGGATGCCGGCGTCAGCTCTGCCGGGCTTCCCAAGCACCAGAACACGGGGAGAGCGGCATGAGATCCGCAGCGGCAAAGACCGGTTTAACCGGATCCGCCTTTTGTTTCTTCGCCCTGGCGCTGCCGGTGCTGATCCTGGTCCAAGTCTACCTGCCAGGGCTCGCCATCTTCTCGGACGGCTCTCTCTGGGCGGTTCACGGCGCGGTCGGCGGTGCCATGGGTGTGCCGATCATCGCATTGCTGCTCGTGGCCTGGCTGTCCCCGCAGCTTCGCCGGCACCGGCTCCTCACGGCCCTGCTGTTCGGGCTCTATCTCCTGCAGTTCGTCTTCATCATCGCAGGCGAAGGATGGGGAGTTCTGCAGGCACTGCATCCGGCCAATGCCGTTGTCATCACCGTGGCGGCGGTTCTTCTCGCAAGAGCTGCATGGTCCGAATAGAGATGTAAGGGGCGCCTTGCGGCGCCCCTTAATGCATCAGGCTGCGGCGTCGAGCGCCGGATAGTCGGTGTAGCCCTTGGCGCCGCCGCCATAGAAGGTGCTGCCGTCCGGGTCGTTCAGGGCCGCGCCGGTTTCGAGGCGCTCGACCAGATCCGGGTTGGCAATGAACAGGCGTCCGAAGGACACCATGTCGGCGCGGCCGCTTTCCACGGCCTGCATGGCAGTGTCGCGGTCATAGCCGTTGTTGACCATCCAGCCGGCCTTGCCGCCGGCGTTGCGGTAGGTCGCCTTGAAGGCGTCGTAGTCGAAGCTGGTGCCCTCATACTGGAAGCTGCGGTCGCCGCCCGTTGCACCCTCGATGACGTGGATGAAGGAGAGGTCGCGTGTGGCCAGCTGTGCCGCGACGTAATCGAAGATGGCCTGGGGATCGTCGTCGGAAATGCCGTTGGCGGGCGTCGTCGGCGACAGTCGGATGCCGGTGCGGCCGGCGCCGATCTCTCCCGATACGGCATCGACCACTTCGAGAAGGAAGCGGGCACGATTTTCGACCGAGCCGCCGTAGTCATCGGTGCGCTGGTTGGCGCCGGTCTTCAGGAACTGGTCGATCAGATAGCCATTGGCAGCATGGATCTCGACGCCGTCGAAGCCGGCGTCCATGGCGGCGCGGGCAGCCTTGCGGAAGTCATCGACGATGCCTGGAATTTCAGATGCTTCCAGGGCGCGGGGAGCAGAGGTTTCGACGAATTCGCCGGTGCCGTCCGGGTTGATGATGTAGGTCTTTCCGCCCGCCGGGATCGCCGAGGGCGCGACTGGTGCTGCGCCGTTCGGCTGCAGCGAGACATGCGAGACGCGACCGACATGCCAGAGCTGCGTCACGATCTTGCCGCCCTTGGCGTGAACGGCGTCGGTGACCTTCTTCCATCCATCGATGGCCTGCTGCAGGTAAAGGCCCGGGACGTCGGCATAGCCCTGGCCCTGGTGGGTGATCGGCGTGCCTTCCGTGATGATCAGGCCGGCTGTGGCGCGCTGCTCGTAGTAGGTCACGTTCAGGTCGTTGGGGACGGCCTTCGGCGAGCGGTTGCGGGTCAGGGGAGCCATCGCGAGCCGGTTGGCGACGTCAATGTCGCCGATCTTCATCGGATCAAAAAGTGTGGTCATCGGAAATATCCTTGGGGTGTTGGGAGGTCTGCGGGAGTGGGAGGTGAGGTGATCAGAGCGTGTTTTTCAGCTCATCGAGGAATGCCTGGATGGCCTTTTCATTGCGGCGGTAGAACGACCACTGGCCGACGCGGTTGATCTCGACGAGACCGGCCTTCTCGAGCGTTGCCAGATGGGCGGAAACGGTCGACTGCGACAGGGCGCAGCGCTTTTCGAACTGATTGGCACAGATACCCATCTCCAGCGGATGGGCCTGGGACGAGAAATGCGCTTCCGGCTCGCGCATCCACTCCAGGAATTCCACCCGGGTGGGATGCGACAGTGCTTTGAGGATCTCGGTCTTGTTCATCGGCACAAAATCGTTCATGCCCGATATATAGATCGGGATTTCTCGATTTTAAGGTGCGGACCCAGACAACGCGACCAAAAAAATAGGGCCGGGATTTCTCCTGGCCCTGAGATGTGAAGGTTCAAAACCTCCAGAGGGGAACAGCTGGGAGCCGCGACCGGGCCGCGGATGCCAACTCACCGCAATATGGGAAGATGGGCGGCGCCGGACAAGACAGCCGGCGCAAACTGCAGGCAAAAAAAAGGGCCACCGAATTGCTTCGGGGCCCTATAGGTATGAAGGTCAAAAACCTCCAGAGGGGAACAGCTGATGCGGTGGAACTGGGAGGAAAGCCACCGTGTGCATCAACTGAGTGCGATATGGTGGTTTTTTGTGCAGTGAACAATGCATAAATGTGCAGGACAGCCATGCAGGGTGCGCAGGCCTGTACAAAGGTGCCTAGAAACCGCTCAGAAACTCCAGTTTCGGGCTTTTGATACGACGAAATCCCGGAAGACCTTGAGCTTCGCGGCGTTCTTCATTTCATCCGGATAGCAGAAATAAGTGTCGAAGGAGGGGATGTCGGCGGCCAGCGGCAGCTGAATCAGTCCGGGATCGCGCCCGACGATGTAATCGGGCAGTACGGCGATGCCGATTCCCAGCAGGCAGGCACGCTTGATCGACGTCTGGCTGTTGATCTGCAGGTGCGGATTGCGGGGATTGTCGGAGGAGCGGCCGGCCGTCTCGAGCCAGTTGACGTCCAGCAGGTAGTTGGGCGCCGGCTCCCCGAATGTGATGATCTTGTGGTCATCCAGATCCTCGATCGTCTGCGGTTCGCCGAACCGGCTGATGTAGGAGGGCGCGGCATAGACGTGCATGTGCACGGTGAAGAGCTTGCGCTGGATGAGGTCGGACTGCTGCGGCTGACGGAGCCGTATGGCACAGTCGGCGTGGCGCATGTTGACGTCGAGTTCCTCGTTGTCGAGCAGCAGCTGGATCGACATGTCGGGATAGAGCTGCAGGAACTCCTGCACCTTGTCGGTCAGCCAGCCCTGGCCAAGGCCGACCGTGGTGGTGACCCGGAGCTTCCCGGAGGGCTTGTCGGTGGTCTCGGTGAGCTGCACCTTGACCGTCTCGAGCTTCAGCAGCACGTCATGGGCGGTGCGATAGAGCAGTTCCCCCTGTTCCGTCAGGATCAGGCCGCGGGCGTGGCGGTGGAAGAGCTTGACGCCGACGTCCTGCTCCAGCGCGCTCACCTGCCGGCTGATGGCCGACTGGGACAGATGCAGCTTGTCTGCGGCATGGGTGAACGAACCCGCTTCCGCCGCCGCGTGAAAGATCCGCAATTTGTCCCAGTCGAGAGGTACACCCATGCTTCACACTATTCCGCGGCTTGAGCGACGGGCTGAATGCCAGCCAGATATCGCTCAGCCTCGAGTGCCGCCATGCAGCCGAGGCCGGCAGCGGTAATGGCCTGGCGGAAGCTGTCGTCGGTGACGTCGCCCGCGGCAAATACGCCCGGAACGCTGGTGGCGGTGGAATCGGGGGCAGTCCAGAGATAGCCGTTCGGCTTCATCTTGAGCGTGTCCTTGAAGAGTTCGGTCGCAGGCGCGTGGCCTATGGCGACGAAGACGCCGTCGATCGCCTGGTCGCTGACGATGCCGGTGCGGGTGTCGCGAAGGCGCACGCCGTTGACCGAGGGAGGCATCGGCGGCCTAGCCGGTTCGCCGACGATTTCCGCAATTTCCGTGTTCCACATCACCTTGACGTTGTGGCGCTGGAAAAGGCGTTCCTGCAGGATCTTCTCCGAGCGGAAGCTGTCGCGGCGGTGAACCACCGTGACGGTCCTGGCGATGTTGGAGAGGTAGAGCGCCTCCTCGACGGCCGAGTTGCCGCCGCCGACCACGATCACATCCTTGTTGCGATAGAAGAAGCCGTCACAGGTTGCGCAGGCGGAGACGCCGAAGCCCTGGAAGTGCTGCTCGCTCTCGATGCCGAGCCACTTGGCCTTGGCACCCGTGGCGATGATCAGGGTATCCGCACTCCAGACGGCACCGGAATCGGTGCGCACCGTGAAGGGGCGGCCGGACATGTCGACCTCGGTGACGATGTCGTTGACGATCTCGGCGCCGACATGCGTCGCCTGCTTGAGCATCTGCTCCATCAGCCAAGGCCCCTGGATGGGGTCGGCAAAGCCGGGATAATTCTCGACATCCGTGGTGATCATCAGCTGGCCACCCTGTTCCATGCCGGCGATGAGGACGGGGCGCAACATGGCGCGCGCGGCATAGACGGCAGCGGTATATCCGGCGGGGCCAGAGCCAATGATGAGGACTTCGGTGTGACGGGCAGACATAGCCTTCCTTTCGGCAGCTGATCGCAGTGCGGTTGCGCCCACACATATAGGAAGCAGGGTCGCGATCCACCGCTTTTGTCGCAGCATTTAAGAGTGATCCATGCGTTACATCAAGGGCAGCCTTGCATTAACAACAGAACAGTTGCTGCGAGGCCGTGAATAGGCTGCCCGGTCTGCTTGCGTTCAACCCGCTTTTGGCTAATAGGTTCGGAAAATTGAAGGGGAAGACCGTGCTTCGCGCCGATCTGGACGCCATAGACATTAAAATTCTGCGGGAACTGCAGCAGGACGGGCGCATGACGAACGTCGAACTCGCAGAGCGGGTCGGCATCTCTGCGCCGCCCTGCCTGCGCCGCGTGCGCAAGCTCGAAGAAGCCGGGATCATCGAGGGCTATCACGCGCTCCTCAACGGGCCGAAGCTCGGCTTCGATCTTGTCGCCTTCTGCATGATCGGCCTGAAGCGGCAGTCCGACACGGACCTGAAATCCTTTGCCGCGCGGGCGCAGACGTGGCCGATCGTGCGGGAAGCCTGGATGGTCTCCGGCGACAGCGACTTCCTGTTGCGCTGCACGGCGGAAAATCTCAGCATCTTCCAGAATTTCGTCATCGAGGTGCTGACGGCCGACGAGCACGTCGACACGGTGCGAACCATGCTGACGATTCGGCAGGTGAAGCGGCTGGGACTGGTAGAGGTCTAGGAAGCGGTCGCCGTCTTCGGCTCGCGGCCATTTCAGGCCGTCGGGCGCTCGGCGAATTCCTTCAGGAGAAGGCCATGCTGATCCGTCCCCTGTGCACGACTGCGCACGGCGGCGACCATCGCGGGATCGGCGTTGTTCATGTCCCCCTTGAGCAGAAAGACGTTGTAGACGTAGCGCAAGAACGTTTCTCGCAGAGCGGCGTCCGGCTCCCAGTCATCCAATCTGTCGAAAGCGGACAGCAGCGTGTCGTCATCTTCCGCCTGAAGCACGAGGCCATCGACGTCATAGGGCGCATTGCCGAGCGTGATGACCTTCTTCTGAAGGAAGAGGCTCTCCAGACCCACGGTCGAATTCATGACGACGACGGCGTCGGCGCCCTCGATGAGGCTGCGCGTTTCGTTGTGGTTGGCGAAAAGGATCCGCTTATGCGCCTTGACCTGGTCGCGGATCGACAGCGGGAAGCTTGGATGCTCCTTGATGACGAAGGTCGTCTCGGGCCGCCGGTCAGCCAACCGCGCAATGACCTGGTAGAACTGCACCATGTTCTTGATCCAGGGTGAGTGGACCAGCACCTGCATGTCGCTCGGGACCTGAAACGGCACGAAGATATAGGAGGGGGGCAGGCTGATGGCCTCCGCCTGCTTCTGCTTGGAAGCGCGCCGGACCAGCGCGGTGGGCAGTTCCGCGCCGATCCTCGTCTCCACCATCCGGTAGAATGCCGGGTCGCGCGGCAGGGTGCTGTCGTAGTTGATACCCTGGCTGTCGTACTGAAGCGTGCCGGGAAAAAAGCCGAGTTCGATCACCAGCCGCTCACGCCCCAAGGCCTGGCTGACGGCCAGTGTCAGCGCATCCGGCATCAGGAAGCCATTGAATACCAGGGCACGTGCCTCGGGATGGTCGTCGAAATAGCAGGTGATGAGTGCGGCGGAAATCCGGGCCCGGGCGCTTGCCACCGCGCGGTAGATCGCAGCCGCCAGAGGATTGCCGTAGAGCCAGCCGATCCGGATGCGGCGGCGCAAGAGATTGTGCTCCACGAGCGGCTGCAGATCGACCGTCCTGTTCCTGCCTGAAGCCGCTGCCGCAAGCCCCAACCATCCTTTGCGCTCGACAAGTTCGCGGACAATCCTGGAGAGTTCAAGCGGAATCAGCAGGACGCCGCCATCGGAGGCCTTGCGGATGCTGGTGAAATGCTTGCTGTGCCCGATGAATTCGACTTTGTTCATTTGGCGCCCCGGCGTGCCGACAGAAGGCCAGCATAGACCTTATCCAAGGCCTCCGCCTCGCGCGCCAGTGCGAAATCTTGCGCGACATGCCTCAACCCGGCTTCGCCATGCGCTTGTGCCAGATCTGGGTCTGCCAGATAGTCCGCAATGGCGTCGCGAAGCGACTCGTATGCTCCGGCGGGGACCACTGCGCCCGTGCTGCCGCTCACGATCTGCTCGGCATAGGCGCCGGCGTCGCTGGCAACGACCGCCGTGCGCGAGGCCATGGCCTCGAGCGGGGTGAGGCCGAAGCCTTCGTTGCGGGAGGGCGCGACGTAGAGATCCAGGCGCCGGTACCACGGCTTGATGTCGTCGACCTCGCCGAGAAAGAGGATGCGGTCGGACAGGCCGGCCGTCTCGACGGCTGCCTTCAATGCATCGCCGAACGCCTGATGCTCGGCCGTGACCCGGCCGCAGACCACCGCCGTCCAGTCGGGGTATCGCGGCAGAAGCTCGATCATGGCCTTGACGAAAAGGTCGGTTCCCTTCTGGTGGCGGACCCGACCGAAACAGCCGACCAGATGTGTTCCGGGCAGATTTGTCTCGGAAAGACGATCCTCATCGCCGCGTGGCGGATGGAAGACGTCGAGATCGACCCCGTGACGGATCACCGTATGGGGAACTTCCAGGAAGGAGCCGGAGCGCTCGCTGGTGGCAACCACGGCATCCATGTTGCGCAGCAGCCATTTCGTATAGCTGCTGTGGCTGCGCTGGGCGGCGGAGGTGAAGAGCAGCTGCAACGGCATGCGCAGCACGGCCTTCAAAAGCAGGCCGACCAGCATTTCGTTGTTGCGGCGCGCATGCCAGACACGCCAGCGGTGCACGGCCGGGCTCTGCCAGAGCTGCGGCAACTGCGACCACCGCATCCTTGGCAGGTCATCCGGCAGGCCTGGCCCCAGGGTCGCGATACCGCGGCCCTGTCGCACCTGTTCAGGCACCAGTTGCACGACCGTCGACGTCACGCCGGAAAGCCGCCGCTTGAAATGCGGCGCGATCACCGTGATGTCGCGGAGAGAGGCCAAGGGGCTCAGCCCTTCAGCCCCAGGTGAGGGCAAGGATCTCGTAGGCCTTGGAGCCGCCCGGCGCGTTGACCTCGATCGAGTCGCCGACTTCCTTGCCGATCATGGCGCGGGCGATCGGGGACGAGACGGAGATGCGACCGGCCTTCACGTCGGCCTCCTGGTCACCGACGATCTGGTAGACCTTCTCCTCGTCGGTGTCTTCGTCAATGAGCTTGACGGTCGCGCCGAACTTGACCTTGTCGCCGGACATCTTCGACAGGTCGATGACTTCTGCCCGGGCCGTCAGATCCTCCAGCTCGCTGATGCGACCTTCGTTGTGGCTCTGCGCTTCCTTGGCAGCATGATATTCCGCGTTCTCGGAAAGGTCGCCATGGGCTCGCGCTTCGGCGATCGCCTCGATGATACGGGGACGCTCCTCCTGCTGGCGCCAGCGCAACTCCTCGTGCAGCTGGTTAAAGCCATTCTGCGTCATCGGTACCTTTTCGACCATTTTCTTGTCCTTCACGTTGCGAACGCGCTATTCGCGGCCACAAAAAGAAACAGGTTCCGTAGCGACACCACGGAACCATCCACACACCAAATTTTCTGGAACTATAACAGATCACTCGCGGTCATTTCCAGCGATTTCGAAGTGGAGCTTTGAAATGGGCTTTCAAGGGGGGCGGTCCGCCAAAGCGCCGGATTGACGGCTGCGAAAAGAACATTTAGTGAACATACTAATGAAGAAAAGTCTCAAAGAACGGTTGGCGATTCTCTCCGATGCCGCAAAGTACGACGCGTCCTGCGCGTCGAGCGGCACCGTTCGCCGCTCCTCTGCCGGGAGCGGCGGACTCGGCTCCACGGAGGGATCCGGCATTTGCCACGCCTATGCGCCGGACGGACGATGCATTTCGCTGCTGAAGATCCTGATGACGAACTTCTGCATCTACGACTGCGCCTATTGCATCAACCGCTCGTCCAGCAATGTCGAAAGGGCGCGGTTTTCGGTGGAGGAGGTGATCTGGCTGACGCTGGAGTTCTATCGCCGCAACTACATCGAAGGCCTGTTCCTGTCGTCGGGTATCATCCGCTCCTCCGACCACACGATGGAAGAGATGGTGCGGATTGCGCGCGAGCTGAGAACCACCCACAACTTCCGGGGCTATATCCACCTGAAGTCCATTCCCGAAGCCTCGCCGCATCTGATCGAGGAGGCGGGGCTTTATGCGGACCGGCTATCGCTCAACATCGAGCTGCCGACCGATGCCGGGATTGCCCGCTATGCACCGGAAAAACAGCCCGCCGGCATCCGCCGGTCGATGGGGGCGCTGCGCCTCAAGATCGAGGAGATGGGCGACAAGACGCTGCAGACGAAGCGCACGCGCAGGTTTGCGCCGGCGGGCCAGAGCACGCAGATGATCGTCGGTGCCGATGGCGCCAATGATGCGACGATCCTGGGAACCAGCGCGCGGCTCTACGGCAGCTATGGCCTCAAGCGGGTCTATTATTCCGCCTTCAGTCCCATCCCGGATTCGTCGAAGAACCTGCCGCTGATCAAGCCGCCACTGATGCGCGAGCACCGGCTGTATCAGGCCGACTGGCTCTATCGCTTCTACGGCTTCAACGTCGGCGAAATCACCTCCACGCGGGCGGACGGGATGCTCGATCTCGACCTGGACCCGAAACTGGCCTGGGCGTTGGGTCACAGGGAGCAGTTTCCGGTCGACGTGAACAAGGCGGAGCGGGAGATGCTGCTGCGGGTGCCGGGCCTCGGCACCAAGACGGTCAAGTCGATCCTGTCGTCGCGGCGCTTCACGCGGCTGCGGCTGGAGGATCTGAAGCGGCTCGGCGTGTCTCTGAAGAAGGTGCAGCCCTTCATCACCGTGGACGGCTGGACGCCGCATCGGCTGGTGGACCGGCCGGACCTGCGGGCCATGTTCCAGCCGAAGCCGGAACAACTGTCGCTGCTCTGATGTATACGGTGACGCTGAAGGGCAGGGGCGATCTCGGCGAGTGGCGCGACGCGGCACGGGCATTCCTGCAGGGCGGGGTGCTGCCGGAACGGATCGTCTGGGAGGCGGCGGGCGCTGCGGAAGGACTGTTTGCCGCAGAGCCCAACCACCTGCCGCCGCCGCTGCCGCAGATCGGGCCAATCTCGGTTCCTCCCGACTTCATCAAGCTCGCGGGTGCTGTCATCTGTCACTCGGATCCGGGCCGGTTTTCGCTGCTCTACCGCCTGCTGTTCCGTCTCATGTACCAGCGGCGCCTTCTCGACATGCTCGCCGATGTGGACGTGGTGGTGGCGCGGCGGATGGCGAAAACGGTGGGCCGCGATTACCACAAGATGACGGCCTTCGTGCGGTTCAAGGAGATCCCCCTGCCGCAGGACAGCGGGGGGCGGCGGAAGTTCGTCGCCTGGTTCGAGCCGGACCATTTCATCGTCGAGCGCGTCGCGCCGTTCTTTCAGCGGCGTTTCAACGACATGGACTGGCTGATTGCGACGCCGAAGGGGGCAGCCTCTTGGGATGGCGAGACGCTGCGCACGACCGATGAGCCGGCGCGGAAGCCTCACCTGAAGGACGAGACGGAAGATCTCTGGCGCACCTACTATGCCTCGATCTTCAATCCGGCGCGCCTGAAGGTAAAGGCGATGACGTCGGAGATGCCGAAGAAATACTGGAAGAACCTGCCGGAGGCCGAACTCATACCCGGGCTGATCGCCAATGCGGAACGCAGCGTCCTGGAGATGGCGGCGAAGGCGGCGAGCGAACCCCTGCCGTTCCACCACCGGCTGCAGGAGGCTGCCGCCCGGGCGCCGGCGGCGCCGGAGCTGCCGTCGGGCACGCTGGCGAGCCTGAAGGAGGAGGCACGCCACTGCACGCGCTGCGACCTGCACTGCATGGCAACGCAGACGGTCTTCGGCGATGGGCCTGAGGAGGCGACCGTGATGGTGGTCGGCGAGCAGCCGGGCGACCAGGAGGATCTGGCGGGCAAGCCGTTCGTCGGACCGGCGGGGCAGATGTTCAACGATGTCCTGCGCGAGGCGGGCTTCGACCGCCGCTCGCTCTATGTCACCAATGCGGTGAAGCACTTCAAGTACGAAGCGCGGGGCAAGCGGCGCATCCACCAGAAGCCGAACATGGGCGAGATCCAGCAGTGCCGCTGGTGGCTCAGTCGAGAGATGGAGCTGGTGAAGCCGAAGCTGGTGGTGGCCATGGGGGCGACGGCCTATTTTGCGCTGACCGGTGAGAAGCAGAAGCTCTCCGACGTGCGCAGCAAGCCGATGCCGATGGAAGGCGGAAGGACCCTCTACGTGACGGTGCACCCTTCCTACCTGCTGCGCCTTCCCGATGGCGAGCAGAAGGCGGCAGAGCTTCTGCGATTCACGCGGGATATCGAGTCAGTTCAGTCGCTTGCGCGTTCTTTTGTGTAATCTAATTTAGCTATTCTCGATCTTGATCAATGCTGCGGAGCAAGCGCGCCGTCATCGATATGCGCGCGTGCATAGACCTTTGCCGCGATCACGGCGAGGAGCACGAGCGTGACGGTTGCCACCATGCAGCAGACCGCGAAGCCGAGTGAAAAACCGGCCTTGGCCGTCTCCAGCCATGCCGCCGCGGCAGGGTCCGTGATCGCTTGCGCCGTTTCGACGGCGCCGGCCAGGGTGGCGGAGACGGCCTGTGCCTGCGTGTCTGTCAGGCCGCTCAGATCCACGCCCGTCATGGTCATCCGGTAGACGAGGGTGGCGAGGCTGCCCAGGAGGGCAATGCCCAGGGCGCCACCGAATTCGGCGCCGGTTTCCGATATGGCCGACGCCGATCCGGCCCGTTCCGGCGGAGCCGTCCCGACAATGAGGCCGGTGGTCGTCAGGACCACCGGCACAAAGCCGAGGCCGATGATCATGCTGGAACCCAGGATGCCGAAGAGGTTCTCGGCATAGGCGGCCATCGCCATCGACGCCGTGCCCACGGCGTTGACCAGCAGTCCGCCAATGACCGTGCGGACCGGTCCGAGGCGGTTGGTGAAGCGGTAGGCCTGGAAGGACATCACGGTGAAGACGAACGCCGAGGGTATCGACCACAAGGCCGCCTCCAGCGGCGAGAGGCCGAGCACCAGCTGCAGGAAGAGGTTCTGGAACAGAAAGACGCCGAACACGAAGAAGACGCCGGCGAGATTGACCATGAGCGAGGCCGTGAAGGCGGGGATGCGGAAAAGGGCAAGGTCGATCAGCGGATCGGCCAGATGTTTCTGGCGCCGCACGAATGCCATTCCAACCAAAACACCGACGGCAATGTAGAGGAGCTGCGATAGCTGGAAGCCATCGGCGGCCATGTGCTTGACGCCGTAGATGACCGGGAGGACGGTTGCGAGCGATAGCGCAACGCTTGCAAGATCCAGCCTGCCTGCCTCCTCGTTGCGGTATTCCGGCAGCAGGAAGGGCGCCACGGCCAAAAGGACCATCATCACCGGTATGTTGATCAGGAAGACCGAACCCCATTCGAAATACTGGAGCAGGACGCCACCGATCAGCGGGCCGACGAGGCCGCCCAGCGCAAAGGCCGTGCCCCAGATGCCGATCGCCCTGTTGCGTTCGGCCTCGTCCCGGAACAGATTGACGATGAGCGAGAGGGTCGAGGGCGCGATCGTCGCGCCGGCAACGCCCAGCAATGCTCTTGCGACGATGAGCTGCCCGGCGGTGCTCGAGAAGGCTGCGAAGGCGGATGCGACGCCGAAGGAGAAGGCGCCGATCAGGAGAACCCGCCGACGCCCGATCCGGTCACCGAGTGTCCCCATGGTCACCAGGAAGCCGGCGACCATGAAGCCATAGATATCGTTGATCCAGAGCAGCTGCGCGGCCGACGGATCAAGGTCGGCGACGATGGCCGGCATGGCCAGAAACAGGACCGAGAGGTCCATGGAATAGATCAGGCAGGCGATCGACAGGACGCAGAGGCCGATCCATTCACGGCGGGTCGCCCGCTCCGGCGTTACGATATCCTCGGCCATTTTCATCCTCCCGGAAAGCCGGCGGAGATTTCGCCCATTTTTCCAGTTTGGCAAGTGCCCATTAACTGTCCCGCGACGGGACGGGGTGCCGCAGGCCAGGCCTGTTACGCCAGCGTCTGCGGCCCGGTGACATAGGCGTCCAGCCGTGCCAGCGTCTGCTTGCCGCCGTCCTCGGCGCCGTGTTTCAGAGTCGCGTCGCGCGCTTCAGCCGTCGGGAACTGCAGGGAGATCGTGATGCGCGTGCCGTCGCCTTCCGCGTCGAGGGTGATGGTGCCGACAAACCATGGGGGTTCTCCGACTTCGGCGCCATGGTCATAGACGATGCGTTCGGGCGGGGTGATCTCGGTATAGCGAATCCAGTTCGGCCAGTCCTTGCCGTCCGGCCCGTGCATGGTGTAGCGCCACATCCCGCCGACGGCGAAATTCATCTCGTGGGTTTCTGTCTTGAAGCCATCCGGCCCCCACCACTGGTCCAGATGTCCGGCCTCCGTCAGCATCTTGAAGACCAGTTCGCGCGGCGCGGCAATCAAGCGATCGACCGTCAGGCTTGTGTTCGGATCGGGTTGCATCGTCATGTCAGTGGGCTCCGGCCAATTCGAGAAGATTTTCCAGGCGGTCGAAATTCTGTTCGTTCGCGGCGGCGATAAATTTCTGCAGCTGCAGGTTCTCCTCCGTCGGCTCGAACAGCATCCGCCAGCGAAGCCATGTGCCGCCATCCTCCTGCAGGAAGTCCATCTCCATGGTGAAGACGTGCATGGGCTCGTGGTGGAGGAAGACGATGCGCCGACCGGGCACGATCTCCTGGAACGTCGACCTATTGTCAAAGTCCGTGCCGTTGGACGCGGTCATCGTGATCTGCCACATGCCGCCGGGGCGGAAGTCAAAGGCGCCGATCGTGTTGGTGAAACCGTGCGGCCCCCACCAATGCTTGAGCTTTTCCGGATCGGCGAAGGCACCGAAGAGCGTTGCTGGATCAACGGCAAAGAAGCGCTCGTTGAGGATCTCCATCCGGTCCGTCATTTCGCTTCCTCCTTCTGCCCGGTCCTGCTGTCCAACGTGGCGATGTACTCCTCGAGCCGGTCGAGCCGTTTCTCCCAGAGCGCCCGGTATTCGCCCAGCCAGTCGTCCACCTGTTCCAGAGGAGCGGCTTCCAGCCGGCAGGGGCGCCATTGAGCATTGCGGCTGCGGGAGACGAGCTTTGCCCGCTCCAGGACCTTCAGATGCTTGGAGACCGCGGGCAAGCTCATGTCGAAGGGAGCGGCCAGCTCGTTCACCGTCGCCTCGCCATGCGCCAGCCGGGCGAGGATGGCGCGACGGGTCGGGTCGGCAAGGGCGGAGAGGGTGGTCGAAAGCTCATCCATCTACTATTTAGCCGTTCGGTTAATTAACTTTATGGATAAATAAAGAGTTTGCCTGCTCTCGTCAAGCCGCGGGTGTCTCGACCGGGAGTGGCTTTAGGCTGCACGCGGCGTTATTGCGTCAAGCTCTTTAGAAATGACGCGCCGCCGTTGCATCAGATCGAAATCAGCCTGAAGACCGAGAAAGTAACCTTCACTCAGGCCAAAGTAGCGTGCGAGGCGAAGGTCCGTATCGGCAGTGACCGCCCGTTTGCCGAGAATGATTTCGTTGATCCGGCGCGGCGGCACGGCAATCGCACGGGCCAGGGCATTCTGGCTCAGCCCGACTGGCTTCATAAATTCCTCCGCGAGGATTTCTCCGGGGGTCGGGTTATCAATCAGGTCGCCGTCATTCATGGTAGTCAACAATTTCGACATCCTCCGCACCTCCGTCTTTCCAAACAAAGCAAACACGCCATTGATCGTTGATCCGGATGCTGTGTTGGCCTGCGCGATTGCCCCGCAAGAGTTCGAGCCGATTGCCGGGCGGCACCTTCAGATCTGAAATCACCCTGGACTGATTGATCATGCGCAGCTTGCGAAGTGCAACTGTTTGTATGTCCGAGGGGAGCTTCCTGCTCCGGCGCCCCGACCAAACAAGACTGGTTTCATCGTCAGCGAAACTACGGATCATCAGCTATCGTAACAAAACGGGCCTCATAACGCAACGCGTCATGGGCCCCGTTTTCCGACTGATGTTCGGTGGATCAGAAGTAGCTCTGCAGCGGACGAACCTCGAGGTTGCCGGCCTTCAGGGCCCGGATGGCCATGGCCGCGGCCTCGGCACCTGCCATCGTGGTGTAATAGGGCACCTTCTGCATCAGGGTTGCGCGGCGCAGCGACTTGGAGTCCGAAATCGCCTTGTTGCCATCGGTGGTGTTGATCACCAACTGGACCTGGCGGTTGCGGATGGCGTCCTCGACGTGGGGACGACCCTCCAGAACCTTGTTGATCTTGGTGGCCGCGATGCCCTGTTCGGCAAGGAAGCGGGCCGTGCCGCCGGTCGCCATGACCTTGAACCCGATCTCGGTGAGGATGCGGATGGCCGGCAGCACGCGCGCCTTGTCCTCGTCGCGGACCGAGACGAAGACCGTGCCGTCGCGCGGCAGCTCGACGCTGGCGCCGAGCTGCGACTTCGCGAAGGCCAGGGCAAAATCGGTGTCGAGGCCCATGACTTCGCCGGTCGAGCGCATTTCCGGGCCGAGCAGGGTATCGACGCCTGGGAAGCGGGCAAACGGGAAGACGGCTTCCTTGACCGCGATGTGGGTCAGGTTGCGCGGATCGGGCTTGGTGCCATAGGCGGTGATCGCCGCATCCAGCTTCTCGCCGGTCATGATGCGGGCGGCGATCTTGGCGATCGGCGCACCGATGGTCTTGGCCACGAAGGGCACGGTGCGCGAGGCGCGCGGGTTGACCTCGAGAACGTAGATCACGCCGTCCTTGATGGCGTACTGGACGTTCATCAGGCCGACGACGTTGAGCGCCTTGGCCATGGCCGCGGTCTGGCGCTCCAGTTCGTCCAGCGTCTCCTCGGAGAGCGAGCGGGACGGCAGCGAGCAGGCGCTGTCACCCGAATGGATACCGGCCTCTTCGATGTGCTCCATGATGCCGGAGACGAAGACGCTTTCGCCATCGCACAATGCGTCGACGTCGACTTCAACGGCATTCGTCAGGTAGCTGTCGAAGAGGAGGGGGTTCTTGCCGAGCAGCGTATTGATCTGCCCCGTCTTGTCGTTGGGGTAGCGCTGCTTGATGTCTTCCGGAACGAGGCCCGGGACGGTGTCGAGCAGGTAGCTCTGCAGCATCGATTCGGAGTGGATGATCTGCATGGCGCGGCCGCCGAGCACGTAGGATGGGCGCACGACGAGTGGGAAGCCGATCTCGGCGGCAATCAGGCGGGCCTGTTCGACCGAATAGGCGATGCCGTTGTTCGGCTGCATCAGGTCGAGCTTCGTCAGGAGCTTCTGGAAGCGGTCGCGGTCTTCGGCGAGATCGATCATGTCGGGGGCGGTGCCGAGGATCGGGATACCGTTTTTCTCGAGCGCCTCGGCAAGCTTCAGTGGCGTCTGGCCACCGAACTGGACGATGACGCCGACCACTTCACCCTTTTCCTGCTCGGCGCGCAGGATCTCGATCACGTCCTCGGCCGTCAGCGGCTCGAAATAGAGACGGTCGGAGGTGTCGTAGTCGGTGGAGACAGTCTCCGGGTTGCAGTTGATCATGATCGCTTCGAAGCCTGCATCCTTCAGCGCGAAGGCGGCGTGGCAGCAGCAATAGTCGAACTCGATGCCCTGGCCGATGCGGTTCGGACCGCCGCCGAGGATGACGACCTTCTTGCGGTCGGAGACTTCCGCCTCCGAGCGAAGCGCGTCGACGAAGGGCGTCTCGTAGGTCGAATACATATAGGCCGTCGGCGAGGCGAACTCGGCAGCGCAGGTATCGATGCGCTTGAAGACCGGGCGCACGTTGAGGCTGTTGCGCAGTTCGGCCACTTCCTTCGGACGCTTGGCGCTCAGGCTCGCCAGGCGGGCGTCGGAGAAGCCCATGGCCTTCAGCGCCCGCAGGTTCTCGGCGTCCTGCGGCAGTCCGTGTTCGCGAACGCGCGCCTCCATGTCGACGATCGCCTTGAACTGGCTGATGAACCAGGGATCGATCTTGCAGGCCTCGTGGACCTCGCCTTCCGGCATGCCCATGCGCAGCGCCTGGACGACCATGCGCAGGCGGTCCGGAGTCGGCGTGCCGATCGCTGCGCGGATGGCGTTGTTGGCGTTTTCGCCGTCTTCCAGCCCCGGGATCTCGATCTCGTCGAGGCCGGTGAGGCCTGTCTCGAGGCCACGCAGCGCCTTCTGCAGCGACTCGGCGAAGGTGCGGCCGATCGCCATGACTTCGCCCACCGACTTCATGGCGGTGGTCAGCGTCGGCTCGGCGCCGGGGAACTTCTCGAATGCAAAGCGCGGGATCTTGGTGACGACGTAGTCGATCGACGGCTCGAAGGAGGCCGGCGTCGCGCCGCCGGTGATGTCGTTGTCGAGCTCGTCGAGCGTATAGCCGACGGCGAGCTTGGCGGCGACCTTGGCGATCGGGAAGCCGGTCGCCTTCGACGCCAGCGCCGAGGAGCGCGAGACGCGCGGGTTCATCTCGATGACGACGAGGCGACCGTCCTTCGGGTTGACGGCGAACTGGACGTTCGAGCCGCCGGTCTCGACGCCGATCTCGCGCAGCACCGCAATCGAGGCGTTGCGCATGATCTGGTATTCCTTGTCCGTCAGCGTCAGCGCCGGCGCGACAGTGATGCTATCGCCCGTGTGGACGCCCATCGGGTCGATGTTCTCGATCGAGCAGATGATGATGCAGTTGTCCGCCTTGTCGCGGATCACCTCCATCTCGTACTCCTTCCAGCCGAGCACGGATTCCTCGATCAGGACTTCGGTGGTCGGCGAGGCGTCGAGGCCAGAGCCGATGATCTCGAAGAATTCGGAGCGGTTGTAGGCGATGCCGCCGCCGGTGCCGCCCATGGTGAAGGAGGGGCGGATGATGGCGGGCAGGCCGATGGCGTCGAGCGCCTGTGCGGCGATCGCCATGGCATGGTTCATGTAGCGCTGCTTGCGATCGCTCTCGCCGAGGTTCCACTGGTTTTCCAGCGCATCAAGGGCGGTGTCGAGATCGGCGCCGGTCAGGCTGTCGCGAAGCTTGGCGCGCTCGGCCTCGTGCAGGGCACGGTCCTGCTCCTTGATGTCGGTGGCGTTTGCCAGCATCGACTTCGGCGTCTCGAGGCCGATGCGGGCCATGGCTTCACGGAAGAGGGCGCGGTCTTCGGCCATGTCGATGGCGGCCGGCTTGGCGCCGATCATCTCGACATTGTAGCGGTCGAGCACGCCCATGCGCTTCAGGGACAGCGCGGTGTTCAACGCCGTTTGACCGCCCATGGTGGGCAGCAGCGCGTCGGGGCGTTCCTTGGCGATGATCTTGGCGACGACTTCGGGTGTGATCGGCTCGACGTAGGTCGCGTCGGCGAGGCCCGGGTCGGTCATGATCGTGGCCGGGTTGGAATTGACCAGGATGACCCGGTACCCTTCTTCCTTCAGCGCCTTCACCGCTTGCGTGCCGGAATAGTCGAACTCGCATGCCTGGCCGATGACAATCGGCCCCGCGCCGATGATGAGGATCGATTTGATGTCTTGGCGCTTCGGCATGGGCGTCTTCCAGTTTTTTGGTGCGCGAAAAGCCGGCCAAGGCAAATTACCGGCCGGGGCGCGCATGGAGGGTCTTTTCAGGCTAGAAGCGGCTTATATGGAATTGTGCGGCAGAGCGGAACCCCGGAAATGAGGAATCCAGCCGGAAATATTTCACAGTTTCCTCGATGCTCGTGGGCGGCTTTGCCGGCTGCCTTTGCGCTGTCACATTGGCGCAGCATGTGTGGCTTAGACGGCTGATCATCTTTGCGTGCAGGATGGAATCATGGCAGCCAACGCAATCTCTCCGGACCTTCTCGGCTACGCGAAGTCACACAATGCCTCGCCGCCGCGACACCTGGGGCAGCGCTACGATGCGAACGGCGCGTTCTTGCCCGAGCCGGGCAACACGGTCGTCTGCCATCTCACCGCGGATTCCGAGACCGAACGGGCGCTGGCAGACGCCCGGGCACAATACCTCTGCATGCCGGAGGCCGATCGACTCGCCATCACGCCGCTTTCCAGTCTCCATATGACCCTCTTTCAAGGGATCATCGAATACAGGCGCAGCCCCGAGTACTGGCCCGCGGGGATGTCGCTCGACACGCCGATCGACGACATGACTGCGATCCTCCGGCAGAGAATTACCGGCTTCGCCGCCGGACCAGCCTATAAGGTGCGGCTGGTTGAGGCGCTGCCGACGGGTCTCGTGCTCGAGGGAGCGACGAAAGCCGACAGGGAAAACCTCACGGTCTGGCGGGACCGGCTGGCCGATCTGTTCGGCTATCGCCATCCGGATCATGATGATTACGTGTTCCACATCACCTTTGCTTATATGATAGACTGGCTGTCAGAAGAGGTGCTGGAGCGTTGGCAGACCATGCTTCAGGATATCGCAGACGACATTCGGCGGCGCGCACCTGTCCTGGAATTGAAGCCGCCGGCTTTCTGCGCGTTCAAGGACATGAACCATTTCGAAGAACTCGTCGTCCTGCCGGTCCAGAACTAAACATGCTCCTAGAAAATGGCGCTGCCGAAAACTGGCAGAGCCATTTCCGCGTATGATGTCCGGGGCCGGCTTTTCGCCGACTTCACGTTCCCGGAGCAACCCATGATCAAGCTGCACTATCTCGACAACTCGCGCGCCCATCGCATCCTCTGGCTCCTGGAGGAACTGGGGCTCGAATACGAGGTCGAAATCTATCATCGCGGCAGCGACATGCGCGGGCCCGACAGCCTGAAGGCGGTGCATCCGCTCGGCAAGTCTCCGATCATCGAGGATGGCGACCGGGTGATCGCCGAGAGCGGCGCCATCGTCGACTACCTGGTGGAGACCTACGGCGGCGACGAGCTGCGGCCGACAGGGAGCGAGGAGCGGCTGCGTTATAGCTATTGGCTTCACTATGCGGAGGGGTCGGCCATGCCGCTGCTCCTGCTGAAGCTGATCTTCGCGCGGCTGCCGGGACAGGTGCCCTGGTTCCTGAAGGCGCCGGCCACCCTGATCTGCAAGGGCGTCTCCCGGACACTGGTCGAGCCGCAGCTGCGCGATCACATCCGGTTCTGGAGCGGCGAGCTGGCCCGCGACGGCTGGTTTGCGGGTAAGAACTTCTCCGCTGCCGACATCATGATGAGCTTTCCCGTGGAAACAGCGGCCAGCCGGATCGATGAAGCGAAGGCTATGGGCGCCATCCGCAGCTATCTTGCGGCGATCCGTGCGCGGCCCGCCTATCAGCGTGCCCTCGCGCGCGGCGGCGCTTACGTCTATGCAGAGAGCTGAAGCGTCCGCTGCCCTGAAGCCGGGAGTGGAACGCTTTGACCAGCCCGGTATTATGGGCGGTAGAAGAAGCAGCAGCAGAGGACGCTTGCCATGGAATGGAAAGGCCGCCGACAGTCGAGCAATGTCGAAGATCGGCGCGGAGCGGGCGGGCGCAGTTCCCGCGGTGGCCTGCGGATACCCATGGGTCGCGGCGGCATGCGTCGCGCCGGCGGCGGGCTTGGGATCGGCAGCATCATCCTGATCCTGATCGTCTCCTGGGCGCTGGGTATCAATCCGCTGACGCTCCTGTCTGGTGACACCGGTTCCACGGGTGGCGGCTACGAGCAGCAGCAGACCCAGAACGCGGCGCCCGCAAACGATGAGACGACCGCCTTCGTGCGCACCGTGCTTGCGGAGACGGAGGATACCTGGAACGGCATCTTCCAGGCCGGCGGCGAGACGTATCAGGAGCCGACGCTCGTGCTGTTCTCCGGCCAGGTCGAATCCGCCTGCGGCTTTGCCTCTTCGGCAACGGGGCCTTTCTACTGCCCGGGTGACCAGAAGGTCTATCTCGACACCGCCTTCTTCCAGGACCTGCGCCAGCAGTTCGGAGCCTCCGGCGATTTTGCGGAAGCCTATGTGATTGCCCATGAGGTCGGCCATCACGTGCAGAACCTCCTCGGCATCCTGCCGCGGTTCAACCAGGCGCGTCAGCAGATGAGCGAAGTCGAAGCGAACCGGATGTCCGTGCGTGTCGAACTGCAGGCGGACTGCTTCGCCGGCGTCTGGGGCAAGTTCACCGACCAGAAGGGCATTCTGGAGCAGGGCGATCTTCAGGAAGCGCTGAACGCGGCCCAGCAGATTGGTGACGACACGCTGCAGCGGCAGAGCCAGGGCTACGTGGTGCCGGAGAGTTTCAACCATGGCACCTCGGCGCAGCGGATGGAGTGGTTCCGCCGCGGCTTTGACAGCGGTGACATGAACAGCTGCGACACCTTCTCGGCCAACCTCTAGGAGGCTGGCAGTCCGCCAAGCTGGTACGGAATTCCTCGGAGGAGGAGACAGTCCGCCTCCGTTCGGTCTTCGTGCCGGGAAGGTTCCGATCCGTCATCAGCATCTTTGTCGGCTGCATCAACAAGATTGAAGCTTCGCGTGTTGTCTCCGCGCGTGGCTGCGGCTAAGTCTCGCTTTCGCCCGCCAACGTTTCCGGAGCCGGGCAGGGTGGAGGCTTGCTGCACATCGGCAGCTCCTCTAAAGCCATCCGGTACTGGCCGCCCACCCCGTTCGGGGCAGCGGCCTTTTTTCATCTGGAGAACGAAGATGTCGAGCCACTCTCCCGCGATGGGGCCTGTTGCTGCGGATAACAGCTGGCGCCGCCATATCCGCTCGACGATCAATCTCGGCATCCCCTTCGTCGGCGCACAGCTGGCGCAGATGGCGATCAACACGACCGACGTGATCATGGTCGGCTGGCTCGGCACCACGGAGCTCGCGGCCATTGTTCTTGCCAGCCAGATCTTCTTCATCGTCTTCATCTTCGGCTCGGGATTTGCCGCCGCCGTCGTGCCGATGGTGGCGCATGCGGTCGGGCGCGGCGATGTCACATCGGTGCGGCGGGCCGTCCGGATGGGCATCTGGGTGGTGCTCGGCTACGGCGCGTTGACGGCGCCGATCCTGTGGTTCTCGGAGTCGCTGCTGCTTGCCTTCGGTCAGGAGCCGGAGGTTTCCGCGCTCGCGCAAGGCTATCTGCGCGTCGCGCAATGGGGCATCTTTCCGGCGCTGACCCTGATGGTGCTGCGAAGCTTCCTGAGCGGACTGGAGCGGGGCAGCATCATCCTCTACGTGACGATCGGCATGTTCCTCGCCAATGCGTTTCTGAACTACGCCCTGATCTTCGGAAACTTCGGCGCGCCCGCCTGGGGCCTCGTCGGTGCCGCCGTGGCGTCCGTCTGTGCCAGCACCTTCGGCTGCGTGCTGATGGTAGCCTATATCAACAACCGCGCCGAGACCCACACCTACGAACTCTTCGTGCGTTTCTGGCGCGCCGACTGGGGCGCGATCCGCGAGAACTTGGCGCTCGGGCTGCCGATCAGCTTTACGATTCTCGCCGAAACGAGCCTGTTTGCCGCCGCCTCGCTGATGATCGGCACGATCGGCACGCGCGAACTCGCCGCCCATGGCATTGCGCTGCAGCTTGCTTCGCTCGCCTTCATGATCCCGCTTGGCATGGCGCAGGTTGCCACGGTTCGCATCGGACTGGCCTATGGTCGCGGCGACATGCTGGGCGTGCGCCGCGCGGCGCTGGCGGTCCTGGCGGTCAGTCTCTGCGTCTCGGTTTGCGGCAGCACGCTGTTTGCGGTCATGCCGCGGGAGCTCGGCGCGCTCTTCCTCGATACCCGCAAGCCGGATGCGCAGGCGGTGCTCGACTATGCCGTATGGCTCATCGTGATCGCCGGCATCTTTCAGATGGCCGATGGCCTGCAGGCAGTGGGCGCCGGGATGCTGCGCGGCCTGAAGGACACGAAGGTGCCGATGCTGCTGGCGCTCATCGCCTACTGGCCGATCGGATTTGCCTGTGCCTGGTTGTTTGCCTTCCCGCTCGGCTACGGAGGACCTGGCGTCTGGTTCGGTTTCGTCACCGGCCTCGGCGCGGCGGCCTTTCTTCTCTGCGGCCGCTTCTATCTCCTGGTCCGGCGGGCATAAAAAAGGCCCGCTCGAACGGCGGGCCATTTTCAGTCTCTGTCTGCGCGTGGCGCCTAGCGTTCGGCGAGAGCCGCTTCGCCCTTGCGCTCGCGCACCATGTTGAGGAAGCGCTGGAAGAGGTAGTGGCTGTCCTGCGGTCCGGGCGACGCCTCCGGGTGATGCTGCACCGAGAACACCGGCTTGCCGGTGACCCGCAGGCCGCAGTTGGTGCCGTCAAAGAGAGAAATGTGAGTCTCTTCAACGCCTTCCGGCAGACTGTTGGAGTCGACCGAGAAGCCGTGGTTCATGGACACGATCTCGACTTTTCCGGTCGTGTGGTCCTTCACCGGGTGGTTTCCGCCGTGATGGCCCTGGTGCATCTTCGTCGTGGTCGCGCCAAGCGCGAGGCCCAGCATCTGGTGGCCGAGGCAGATGCCGAAGGTCGGAACGTCGTTCTCCAGCACCTGGCGGATGACCGGCACGGCGTATTCGCCGGTCGCGGCCGGGTCGCCGGGGCCGTTCGACAGGAAGACGCCGTCCGGCTTCAGCGCCATGATGTCCTCGGCGGAGGTCTGCGCGGGAACGACGGTGACCTTGCAGTCGAGACCGGCAAACAGTCGCAGGATATTGCGCTTGACGCCGTAGTCGACGCAAACGATGTGGTACTTGGCTTCGGCCGGGTCTGCGTCCTCGAAGTCTTCGTTCCAGACCCAGGGCTTCTGCGTCCATTGCGACGACTGGCCCGAGGTGGCTTCCTTGGCGAGATCCAGACCCTCGAGGCCGCTCCAGTTGCGGGCCTCGGCCTTCAGGGCCTCGATGTCGAAGACGCCGTTCGGGTCATGGGCGATGACGGCGTTCGGCGCGCCCTTCTCGCGGATCCAGGCGGTCAGTGCGCGCGTGTCGATGCCGGAAAGGCCGATCACGCCGCGCGACTTCAGCCATTCGTCGAGATGCTTGGAGGCGCGGTAGTTCGAAGGTTCGGTGATGTCGGCCTTGAAGATGACGCCGACGGCGCCGCGGCGGGCAGCGGGCGTCAGATCCTCGATGTCTTCCTCGTTCGTGCCGATGTTGCCGATGTGGGGAAAGGTGAACGTGACGATCTGGCCGAGATAGGAGGGATCTGTGAGGATTTCCTGGTAGCCGGTAAGCGAGGTGTTGAAGCACACTTCGGCGCAGACCTTGCCGGTCGCGCCGACACCGACGCCTTCGATCACCGTGCCATCGGCCAGAACGAGAACGGCGGTGGGCTTCTTGCTTGTCCAGGGGGCTGTCGCGGTCATCTCTATCCTTCCGCCCGATCGGCCCGTCACTTGAAGTGGCGGGGATGCAGGGCCATTTGTGGTCGCAGAAAAGGGCGCGCCGGAATGACCCGCGCAGCCCTGAATACCTAAATCTCGTGCAGGTGCCGGAAAATAGACAAAGCGCGCTTGGCGGTCAATGTCACACTCGTTCTTTCTACATGGGATATCATACCCTTTGTTTTCAAGAACTTGGATGAATTGATTTGATCAGGCGCGTGTGCTTGGCTATGAGGGCGGCCTGACTGACAAAGGAAAAGCCGTATTTCAGCACTCGCTGCGGCTTCTCCAAAGGAGCAAGACATGATGCGCGATAAACTCGCCACTGCAATGAAAGACGCGATGAAGTCCGGGGACAGCCGCCGTCTGTCCACCGTGCGTCTGATCCAGACCGCCATCAAGGATCGGGACATCGCCAATCGCGGCGCCGGCAAGGATCCGGTCAGCGAGGACGAGATCATGCAGATCCTCCACAAGATGGTGAAGCAGCGGGAAGAATCCGCCAAGATCTATCACGACGCCGGGCGCGCCGAGCTTGCAACGCAGGAGCGCGAGGAAATCGACGTCATCAAGAGCTTCATGCCGGAGCAGTTGCCGGAAGACCAGGTGCGCCAGCTCTGCCAGTCGGTGGTCACCGAGACCGGCGCCCACGGGCTGCGCGACATGGGCAAATGCATGAATGCGCTGAAGGAGAAGTACCCGGGCAAGATGGACTTCGCCAAGGCATCCGGCATGGTCAAGGATCTGCTGAAGTAATCAGCCTGCATTCCATTCAGAAAGGGCGGGGCCGGTCTTGGCCTCGCCTTTTTGTTTTCCGAGATCGGTGCTGTGGATACCGGGCATGACGCGCTTTAGCATTGGCGCACGGGGGCCGCAGGTTCTATAGTTGCCGGGTCCCGAGGTGAAAATGCGCTTCTCCAACAGCTTTCTCGACGAAATACGCGACCGCGTGCCGATCTCGGCCGTGGTGGGACGCCGTGTGACCTGGGACAGGAAGAAGACCAATGTTTCCCGCGGGGATTACTGGGCCTGCTGCCCGTTCCACGGCGAGAAGAGCCCGAGCTTCCATTGCGAGGACCGCAAGGGGCGCTACCACTGCTTCGGGTGCGGTGTCTCCGGGGACCATTTCCGCTTTCTCACCGATCTTGAAGGCCTGAATTTCCCCGAAGCCGTGCAGCAGATCGCCGACATGGCCGGCATTGCCTTGCCGCAGCCCGATCCGCAGGCGGAGCGGCGCGAAAAGGAGCGCACGACGCTTCTCGACGTCATGGAACTGGCGACACAGTTCTTCCAGGACCAGTTGCAAAGCGCTGCCGGCGCGCGAGCGCGGGCCTATCTGCGCGACCGGGGCCTGACCGGGCGGACGATCGAGACGTTCCGGCTCGGATTTGCGCCCGAGAGCCGCAATGCGCTGAAGGAATTCCTGTCGGGCAAGGGCGTGCCGAAGGAGCAGATCGAGGCCTGTGGGCTGGTCGTTCACGGGGAGGGGATCGCCGTCTCCTACGACCGTTTTCGCGACCGCGTCATGTTCCCGATCCTGTCGTCGCGCGAGAAGGTGATCGCCTTCGGCGGCCGGGCGATGTCTCCCGATGCGCCGGCGAAATACCTGAACTCCAACGAGACCGAACTCTTCCACAAGGGGCAGGTGCTCTACAATTTTGCCCGCGCCCGACGGGCCTCGCAGGGTGCCCCCGGCACGCGCGACGCTGGGACGATCATTGCCGTCGAAGGCTATATGGATGTGATCGCCCTGCACCAGGCGGGCATCGAGAATGCGGTTGCGCCCCTCGGCACGGCACTGACCGAAAACCAGCTCGACCTCCTGTGGAAGATGTCGCCGGAGCCGGTGCTCTGCTTCGACGGTGACGGGGCCGGCGTGCGGGCGGCCAATCGGGCGGCAGACCTCGCCTTGCCGTTCCTGAAGCCCGGCCGGTCGGTGCGCTTTGCGCTGCTGCCGGAAGGCAAGGATCCGGACGACATCGTGCGTCAGGACGGGCGGGGCCCCTTCGACAAGGTGCTCGCCGAGGCCCGGCCGCTGGCCGAGACGATCTGGATGCGCGAGACCTCCGGCGGCAATTTCGAAACGCCGGAAAAGCGGGCGGAGCTTGAAGCGCGGCTGAAGCAGGTGGTGTCGGTGATCGCCGACGAAAATGTTCGCCGCTACTATCAGCAGGAGATGCGCGACCGGCTGCATACCCTGTTCCAGGGCAACAACCGGGGCGGTGACCGGCGCTCCAACTTCCAGCCGCGGGGCGGCAACAACCGCCCCGGCCAGGGGCCGACGCCGGGGCCGAGGGCGGCGGGCCGGGGGCTTGCCGTCTCCGACCGGCTGGCACGGTCGGGACTGGTGCGGGGACATCGCGACCTGCCGGCGCTACGCGAGAGCGTCCTGGCGCTGACCGTTGCCAACCATCCCCAGCTCCTGCTCGACGACCACGACGAGATCGCCGGCGTGGAGTTCGAAAACCGCGATCTGCAACGCTTCTGGTCCTGTCTGCTGACCGCGGCCGCCAAGCTCGGCGCGCGCCTCAACCGGCCGAACCTGCGCACGGAACTGGAGGAGAACGGGTTTGAATCGCTGATCGCCCTGATGAACCAGCAGATCCGTAATGCCCGGCTCTGGACGGCGACGGAGGAGGCGGATCTGCAGGATGTCGTGCAGGCCTACCGGCAGGCCTATGCGCTGCATTCGCGCAATAAGGAGCTGCGCTGGCAGAAGATCGAGCTGGAGCGCGAAATCGCCGAGACGGCGACCGACGAGGAAGAGCGGGCGACGGCGCTGATGCGCGCCTTGTCCGAGGTGCAGCTGGAGATCGGGCGGCTGGAAAACCAGGAGGCCATCATCGATGGCTTCGGGGTGATGTCGGGGCGTGTGAAGGGTGCCGCCGTCGGTCATGGCTAGAGCGGGGCGAATCAGTCTAGGCTGTTGGCGTGCATGTGTTGGGACCGGCTGAAGGCTTGCATTGGGGGTGCTGCTCTTGTCACGGCCCAGATGCTTCCTACATATCGGGCAAACATGTGCATCTTACCCGTGAAGCCCTGTAGAACGGCTTTTTCCACTTTTCCGGGCACTTCGCCTTGGAAAAGCTTGACGGAGCGTTAAATTGTGGGAATCACCACATCAGGCGGAAAAGGTGGAATGGGTCAAGCACAGCGGGCCACGATCGGCGACCTGTGAACCAGGGGCATCGGCAATCGACTGCTACCGTCGTGGTAATCCGGAATTAAAGAACATTCCGTACGTGTTGAACAGTGATTCGCGGCTGGGCTCTGAGCCTTAGCCGACGGCCACCGCCGCGGGGTGGCGTTCAGGGAAAGCGAAAATATATGGCAACGAAAGTCAAAGAAAACGAAGAAGCCGAGACCGAGCGCGAAGGCACTCCGGATGGTCCGCTTCTCGATCTTTCCGATGACGCGGTCAAGAAGATGATCAAGGCCGCCAAGAAGCGCGGCTATGTCACCATGGACGAATTGAATTCTGTCCTGCCGTCGGAGGAAGTCACTTCCGAGCAGATCGAGGACACGATGTCGATGCTCTCCGACATGGGCATCAACGTCGTTGAAGACGACGAGGCGGACGAAGCCGCGACCGAGGACGACAGTTCCGACGACAGCGACGGCGAGAGCGAAGGCGGCGAGATTGCGCCAAGCGCCGGCACGGCGCTGGCTGCTGCCAAGAAGAAAGAGCCGACCGACCGTACCGACGACCCGGTGCGCATGTATCTGCGCGAGATGGGCTCCGTCGAGCTTCTGTCGCGCGAAGGCGAAATCGCCATCGCCAAGCGCATCGAGGCCGGCCGCGAGACGATGATCGCCGGGCTTTGCGAAAGCCCGCTGACCTTCCAGGCGCTGATCATCTGGCGTGACGAGCTGAACGAGGGCACGACGCTTCTGCGCGAGATCATCGATCTCGAAACGACCTATTCCGGTCCCGAGGCCAAGGCTGCGCCGCAGTTCCAGAGCCCGGAGAAGATCGAGGCCGACCGCAAGGCTGCCGAGGAAAAGGAAAGGGTCCGCAAGACCCGGACCGCCGCCAACGACGACGACGTCACCTCCGTGGGCGGCGAAGGCCTGCCGAGCGAAGAGGAAGAAGAGGACGACGACGAGTCGAGCCTGTCCCTTGCCGCCATGGAAGCGGAACTGCGTCCGCAGGTCATGGAGACGCTCGACACGATCGCCGAGACCTACAAGAAGCTGCGCAAGCTGCAGGACCAGCAGGTCGAGGCACGCCTCTCCTGCACCGGCACGCTGTCGTCCGGCCAGGAGCGCCGCTACAAGGAGCTCAAGGATCAGCTGATCACGGCGGTGAAGTCGCTGTCGCTCAACCAGAACCGCGTCGATTCGCTCGTCGAGCAGCTCTACGACATCTCCAAGCGGCTGATGCAGAACGAAGGCCGTCTGCTGCGGCTCGCCGAATCCTACGGCGTCAAGCGCGACTCGTTCCTGGAGCAGTACCAGGGCGCCGAGCTCGATCCGAACTGGATGAAGTCGATCGCCAACCTGTCGGCCCGCGGCTGGAAGGATTTCGCCCGCGAGGAAAACCAGACGATCCGCGACATCCGCCAGGAGATCCAGAATCTCGCGACGGAAACCGGCATCTCGATCGCCGAATTCCGCCGCATCGTCTCGATGGTCCAGAAGGGCGAGCGCGAAGCGCGTATTGCCAAGAAGGAAATGGTCGAGGCCAACCTGCGTCTGGTGATCTCGATCGCCAAGAAGTACACGAACCGCGGCCTGCAGTTCCTCGATCTGATCCAGGAAGGCAATATCGGCCTGATGAAGGCGGTCGACAAGTTCGAGTATCGTCGCGGCTACAAGTTCTCGACCTATGCCACCTGGTGGATCCGGCAGGCGATCACCCGCTCGATCGCCGACCAGGCCCGCACGATCCGCATTCCGGTGCACATGATCGAGACGATCAACAAGATCGTCCGGACGTCGCGCCAGATGCTGCACGAGATCGGTCGCGAGCCGACGCCGGAAGAACTGGCCGAAAAGCTCGCCATGCCGCTCGAGAAGGTCCGCAAGGTCCTGAAGATCGCCAAGGAGCCGATCTCGCTCGAAACCCCGGTGGGTGACGAAGAAGACAGCCACCTCGGCGACTTCATCGAGGACAAGAACGCGCTTCTTCCGATCGATGCTGCCATCCAGGCGAACCTGCGCGAGACAACGACCCGCGTTCTGGCCTCGCTGACGCCGCGTGAAGAGCGCGTGCTGCGCATGCGCTTCGGCATCGGCATGAACACCGACCACACGCTGGAAGAGGTCGGCCAGCAGTTCTCGGTCACCCGCGAGCGTATCCGCCAGATCGAGGCGAAGGCGCTGCGGAAGCTGAAGCACCCGAGCCGGAGCCGCAAGCTGCGGTCCTTCCTCGACAGCTAGGCCAACAAGGCTTAGACCCATCAAGCCCGGCCCTTTGCGGCCGGGCTTTTCTTTTTTACGCTGTTTTCCCGGTGGCTCTCGATCTTGCCGCCGTTTGGACCTACATCGGGCCTCATGCAGGATGAACCGGACAAGCCGCGGAACGACATGGGATGGGGGATCCCCGCCTCGATCCTCGTGCATGTGGTGCTGGCCGCCATCCTGATCTTCGGCCTGCCGCTCGAACTGCCGCAGCCTCCCGAGGAAGAGGAGGCGGTGTCGGTGGAGATCGTCGAGCCGCCACCGGAGCCCGAGCCCCCGGAACCTGAAAAACCAGAGGCTGAAGAGCCCGAGCCGCCGGCTCCCCCGGAGCCGGAACCGCCGGCGCAAGAGGAAGAAGCCGAGCCTGCGCCCGAGCCTCCGCCGGCGCCAGAGCAGCCGGAGCCGCAGACCGAACCGGAGGCGCAAGCGCCGGAGGAGCCCGCAGCCGCTGCGCCGACGCCTGTGCTGCGGCCCGTGATCGAGTTCGGGGAGGAAACGACCGGCCCGGAGGTCTCTGCGGATGGCGATGCCTCCGCTGAAGAGCGCGCGCCCCCGGAGCCCACCGAGGAGCCGGCAGAGGTCGTCGAGCCCGAAGCGCCGGATGTCCTGGCCGCCGTCCCGGATTCCAGTCCGGATACGGCCGCTGCCGCACCCGCACCGCCGGAGGCCGTGGAGGCCGCGCCGGAGGCAGCGGCAGAGGCAGAGTCCGCGGAGATGCCGCTGGTGGCCCTGACCGAGGCGACGACGCTGTTTTCCGAAGCGATCACGGACGACCCCGTGGCGCAGACCGCCATGGGCAACCTGCCGCGCGGCCTGCGCGCGACGCAGCTGTGCGAGACCGAGCTGACGGAGCAGCTGCGCAATGCCTCGCCGTCGCGCGATCCGGACTTCATTCCGCGGTCGCCCCTGGCGGACGGCAATATCCTGGAACTGCGGCAGACGGCGTTTCGCTCGCAAGGCCAGTGGTATGACCTGAGCTTCCGCTGCGAGATCAACGAGGACGCCACGAAGGTGATGGGATTTGCCTTCAAGATCGGGGCGCCGGTGCCGCGCAGCGAATGGCGGGGCCGCGGCTTCCCCGGCTCCTAGGGCTTCTCTCCGTCTTCGGCCGAAGGCGCGCGAGGCGAACGTCCCTTGGCCGGGTCAACCGCCCGCCGGGCATTTTCCATCCATCAGGAGGCCGCTCATGCCGCAGAC
Organism: Pseudorhizobium pelagicum; assembly: GCA_000722615.1. Taxonomy (GTDB): domain Bacteria; phylum Pseudomonadota; class Alphaproteobacteria; order Rhizobiales; family Rhizobiaceae; genus Neorhizobium; species Neorhizobium pelagicum. Next base: position 257,681 of record JOKI01000002.1, read on the forward strand.
CGAAGTGACCATCCAGACCCGCGGCCAGGGGCTCTACGAGTTCACCGACAAGGTCGTGGATTTCGTCGGCCGGCAGGGGGCAGAAGAGGGGCTGCTGACGGTCTTTGTCCGCCACACCTCCTGCTCACTGCTGATCCAGGAGAACGCCGATCCGGACGTGCAGCGCGATCTGAAGACCTTCTTCTCGCGGCTGGTGCCACCGTCGGATGCGCCGTCGATGAGCTGGGTGACGCACACGATGGAGGGGCCGGACGACATGCCGGCCCACATCAAGGCGGCGCTGATGGCCGTGTCGCTCTCCATCCCCGTCAGCCGGGGCCGGCCGGTGCTCGGGACCTGGCAGGGGATCTATCTCTTCGAGCACCGCGACCGGCCGCACAGCCGCAGCGTCGTCCTGCATCTGTCCCGCTGACCCAAATGAACAGCTGGTGAATGCGCGCTTCGGAATGCGTTCAGCCGGCGCGCACTAAGGTCTCCTCAATCCCGGACGACGGGAGAGTTCAACGGCGCCAGTTGCTGGCCCTTCTGGGGAGACATCCATGACGAACATTCTCATCAAGACCGGAATTGCCGCTCTGATTGCCATGACCGGCCTCTCCGCCACGGCGTCGACGGCGGCAGCGTCCGGAGCCGAATTCCGCATTTTCGTACAGCAGGGCTGGGACAGCCGGGGCGGCGACCGCCACCGGGGCGGCGACCGCTGGGACGGCCCGCGCCATGACCGGGGCGACCGCTGGGAGCGTCCGCGCCATGATCGCGGCGGCCGCTGCTCGCCGGGTCTGGCGGAAGAAAAGGCCCGCCACATGGGCCTGCGTCGCGCCCGCGTCGTCGATATCGACCGGCGCACCGTCACCGTCGTCGGGCGTGATCGCCACGGCCGCGACCGCATCGTCTTCGCCAACGACCGCGGCTGCCCGGTGATCCGCCGCTAGTAGCTTCCAGAGCTTCCGTCTTCATTCGCCCGTCGACGGAGGAAGCGCCCCCGCCAGCCCTTCAAAAGGCCGGCGGGGGCGTTTTGCTGCTACTGTTCGAGCCCGAAGGTGACGTTGACCGTGACGGTATAGGTGTTTTCGCCGGCAGCGACCGGAACGCTGTCGGAGGCTTCCTTGGCCATCGACATGCGGTACATCGGCTGCGGCGGCATCTGCTGGTTGCCACCCTCGCTGATCTCGATCACCGGCCCGAGCCGGACGCCTGCCGCTTCCGTCAGCGTGCGCGCCTTGGCGATCGCCCTTTCGACCGCCTGCTTGCGGGCCTCGGCCAGCGCCGCCTCCGGGTTGTCGTTGGTGAAGGTGATCTGGCCGCCCTGGTTGATCCCGAGCTTGACCGAGCGGTCGAGGATGGCGCCCACCTTGGCGATGTCGCGCACCTTGACCGTCAGCGTGTTGGTGACCTCATAGCCGACCACCTGCGGCGGCTCGACGACGCCGTCCTTCGGCTCCGCCTGCCGGTACTGCGGATAGATCGCGAAATTGCTGGTCTGCAGATCCCTGGCCTCGATCCCCTCGGCCTTCAGGGCCGCCATGACGGCTGCCATCGCCGTGCTGTTGTCGCCGACGGCGACTTCCGCAGTCTCGGAATTGCGCACCACCGAGAAGGTGAGGATGGCCATGTCCGGCGCGATCGACGCTTCGCCATCGGCCGAGACGCTGACGACCGGCTGGCGCGCGCGGGGGGCATCCTGCGCATCCTGCGCGAGGGCCGGACCGACGGAAGCCAGCATCAGCAGGCCGCCGACGGAGAGGCGGGACAGCATCCTGGCCGGCGCGGAGGCTTCAGACTTCGTCGGGGCCAGGCCCGTTGTGGGGCGCGTAAAAGGGATGGAGGGTTGCATCGGTGATTCCTCTTGCGGTGGGCGATCCGCCATAGGTGAGGGGCGATTGTGAAGCGAATGCGGCGACGGCTTGAGGCGGCCGACGAATTGCGTTAGAGCGAGGCCACGGGCCGGCGAACCATTGCGCCACCCGATGCCTCAAAAAGGGCAGGGCCTGTAGCTCAATGGTTAGAGCCGGCGGCTCATAACCGCTTGGTTGGGGGTTCGAGTCCCTCCGGGCCCACCATTTGCTTTCTTGGCCGCCATCAACCTCTGATCCCACCGCCATCGACGTTTGAACTAGCGGCACAAAAAAAACGCCCCGAAATCGGGGCGTTTGGCGGTTTTGACCTAAAGAAGCCACTTATCACAAAAGGTTGAGGAGCCCCTGAATCGAGGGCAATCGGTCGGAATTGGACCAATCCGCAGGGCGATTCGTGGCCTGTGAAGGTTGGATATAGTCAGCCGCGGCAACTGCCCTGCTCAAGACCTGAAGTCTTTCAGGAACAGTCGCTTCTCCATCTGGCCCCACGCCGTTTTCCTCAATCAGAGGAAAGACTCCGGGTCTTTTTTTCAGCAGCATTTTAACCGTTCCCATCACGCTGTTTCACCCCGTCCTCGCATGCAATTCCCGAGCTCGGGTTTTCACTGCTTCAGCAATGTCGAGCGCGGTCAGTCTCCTCTCAAGGAGCAATTTGTCAGTCAGGGCGTCGAGAGCGGCGCGGTTGTCCGTAAGAATCGATTCCGCTCGCTCCAGTTGTTTTCGGAGGGTCGTCTCGACCACGTGAGCCAGGCCGCCGCGCTTCAATCGCATTCTCGCGAGGTCTTTGGATTTCCCATAGACCTCGGAAGACACCGTATTCCCAAACGCCCACTTGATCTCCATCATGGTCGCCAGGTCAGTGGCGATATTGAGGTCTGCTTGGCGATGCCCGGCCGCCCCGTTGGAGTGATCTCCGAAGACCACGCGCTCCGCTGCCATGCCCGCCATCAACACCGCGATCTTGTCTTCGAAGTACGTCGATGTCTTTCTGACGACCGACCGTTCCTGAAAACAGGCGTGGCCAAGCGAAGACTGCGATGCCCTCGAGTCAAAGCTATCTTCGATCGTCACCGACACCAGCTGATCAGCATCGACCAGGACCCCGACAATCGCGTGTCCGAGTTCATGTACGGCGACCGACCTGAGAAAGTCGGGAGGCACGCGCGTCCTTGGGGGCATGGAGATAATCAGGTCGCGGAGTTCCATCGGACGGCGCTCGCGCCTAGCAAGTCTTCGGGCGTCACGAACACATCGCTCGATGTCTGCTCCGGTCCAGCCCTCGCTTCTGCCGATGACGATATCCAGTGACGAGGACACGAGGTCCTCCCTGAGATGGTATCTGAAGATGCCGACCCTGGAAGTCACGTCGGGCAGGGGGATGGCGCAATGACGTTCCAACCTTCCCGGTCTCAGGAGAGCCTCGTCAATGACGTCCGGGTAGTTGGTTGCGCCGATTACGACGACGCCCTCGCGTCCCGTAGCCCCGTCGAGGACCTCGAGAAGGCCGTTGACCACCTGGCGGTTATAGCTGGCGCTCTCTCCTTCAAGGTCTTCGCGATTTGGGAAGCTGTCGAACTCGTCGATGAAGAGGATCGACGGCGCGTTCTTGAGCGCGTCGGCAAAGTCACGCCGCATTGCCTTGAGCATGTCTCCGAGATGTCCGGTGGATTGCCATCTTGCCGCGGAGGCCTGGACGAGATTGACCCCGCAGGTGCGCGCCAGCGCGGCAGCGTACGAGGTCTTCCCGCACCCGGGCGGCCCGGACAGCAGCAGACCTCTATCGACGTCGCTCCACGGAAGGTTTCCTGCCTTCCATTCGGCGAGGTCAGTCGCCAGTTCCAGACCCCAGGTCTTGGCAGCGCCGAAACCATAGAGATCATTCAACGTCGGTGTGAAATCGACAGGTTCAGGCTTGGGTGTCTCCTCCGGCTTTGGATAGATGCGCAACCTTGCAATCATCGCGCCGACAGATCGGCCCCGCCTCATCACCAAGGAGAGCCTCCTGAGGTCTTCGGATGCCAAGAACTCCGCAGTGACGTCGCTGATCTTACCGAAGCCCATGCGGATGGCCGCGATTTTGATGTCGCGGGCGGTGAAGTCAGGGATATTTGCGACGATGTCGGAAAGGATGCGGATTTCCGGCGTCAGGAAGTCCTCCGAGGACAAGAGAATGATCGCCCTGCGCGTCCCCTCCAGCTTCGTTAGCGTGATCACCTTTTCCAGGTCGGCGTCTTCGTTGACCACCACGACCTCGGTTTCCTGCCTCAGGGGATTTTCCCTGCCGCGGAGCTCGATCAGCCAATGCGCGGCGGCGTTGAAGCTGTAGATATTGCTCCCCTTGGGCACGACCGCCGTGACAACGAAACGGTCCGGGATTCTGAGGACCGGCCGCAAGACCCTGGAAAGCGCGACGATCGCGAGCTGCGTTGCCAGCGGATGCTCCTTCGCGGCGCGCTGGCGGTATTCTCTTTTGGTGGCGGACCGCTTCAATTGTTCGGCGGTGACGGAAGACTTGGACGAATTCGTGCGCATGGACACATGACCTCCTAGAACGGGTTTCGGGCGGAAAGCGGACTTCAGTCCGTTATCCGTCTGACCGCCGTTCCCGGGCCAATGAGACCGTCGTCGAGGTCCACTTCCAGAAAACCGTTCAGTACCATGGAGGCGAAGCCGCCAATCGGTCTTGTCTCTGAAAACGCCGTCAAGCATTCGGCGACAGTCAGGGTGCCGTGCTCCTCCAGGGCGGCGAGGAGCTTGAGGCGATCTCCAAGTGGGACGCTGTAGTTCGCATACCTCAGAAGGTCCCTGGCATTCCTCAGGCGGGTGCCACCATAGACTTCGTCTCTTGCCGTCTGACGGAATGAGAAACCACCCCGCTCTGCAGCGAGCTTGATGTCTGCTTCTGAGGAACCGTTTTGGCGGTCGGGAGCATCAACGAGCGTCTCGCCACCATGGACATCGCTTACCAGAAAATCGCAGACATAAGACCCGCCGGGGACCAGAAGGGCAGGAGGATTGCACCTCCACGAACGGACTTCCGCATCGAGATCAAGAAGGCAGGCGACATCGCGAGCCGCTTGGGAACGGAAAGACACCGATCCTTCGCACTTTAGGGTTCCACGGGGATAAAAGGACTTCGGGGCCGCCACCGCATGAACGACATTGATGTCCGCGGCATTCTGCACAGTACGCATGACAATTCTCCTGACATCTCGATCTGACCGTCGGCCATCATGGCCGGCGCGGATCAGCGTATTCGGGATGTCTTGTGGAGCGGCTTGTTGTGCATGGATGAGAAAATAGAACAAAAAGAGAACTTGTAAAGTGCCCTCGCAAAATAATCTGCAGCCGGACTAGCCCGACGTTCTCTCATGAGCCGGGAACAACAGCCTCCAAGAGAATGGCACCACACCAGTTGGAGTCCTGGCTTCTGACCGTTCCTCGCTTGGTAGTCCGGGCAAGTATTTGCGGGTGCCACGAGCGGCTGAAATTCAAGACCCCCGGGGGGCTTAATAGAGCGGGGCCGAAGGAGCCTCTCGGTATCGGAGATGCGCATCCTCAATACGCTGTCAAGCTGATTTTCGAGGACCGCTCGGTGCGTCGTATCGATCAGTGCGCGGGGATTGCGCTTTTCTGAAAATCCGGATTGTCTCAGGTCATCGACAAACACACGAAAGGAGACGCCCATCGCGGACGCTACAAATGGAAAGGGGTCGCCTCTGCAAAAGACGACCCCCTGGTATGTAAGCCTTTAGGTAGACGGAACACGTCTCTGCGGTGAACAGGCCTAGCACCAGCAACCAAAAGACACTCACAACCGAACCGAGGGTGAGTGTTGCCGGCTGTCGCTACCCTGTCAACGGATTTCCGTTCGCCAGCGGCGTTTCCATCAGAAAAATGTGCAGTCCGACGGCTTGGGCCCGGTTGACTCTGACAATCCGTCCGGTACAAACCGAGAACGGAAATGATGAGCCATGCCGTTTCCCAACAGGGGATATCCCTCATGACCCGCATCGGACTGCACATAGCCAACCGAATATGACTGCCTTCACTGGCGGTTCGTAGTCGTTTGCCTGCGGTCCGGACGCCCTTGCAGGGGCGATAGGTCTCAAAGCCACTCCGGTCCTTCTACGACCAGGTCACGCGAGTTCAGCGTGTCCTTCCGATCATGTTCATCGTAGCCCGCCTGTGCCTTGTCGCCGCGGGAATTGGAGAAGTGCACCATGTTTATCCGCCCATCAGACGTCAGCAATGCCCGCGCCATCGATCTCAGCGATCTCGGTGGCGAGATCATCTCCATCCACGAACTCGCAGAGGAATGGCAGCGCCACCTCTTCTGCGACGAGGATCGTGACGCGATCTAAGCCAGTCCTCCACCGATAACGAAACCTGGCAGCGTCGATCCATCGGATCGCGGACGGCGAAGCCATGCCTGGAGATACACATGAAGAAAACGACCATGGAACTAATGGGCTTCGGGGACGACCACGTACCTCTCTTGAAAGTCGCCAAACGCCAGAAAATGAACGCGATGCCAGTGACGGTACCCGTCCTGAAAGGCGCGTGTAAATCCATCAGGGCGCGGTCCCCGCTTATGCGAGACGCCATCGTCCACTTCGACACGAATCCTGAAGTAGTTCGTATCAGCGATTACCCCATTCAGCTGGAATACGAGATCGAAGACCGATACGGCGTTATCGGTAGCCTTAAACATGTTCCCATGCTGGGTGTCTGGAGCCGTCAGCAGCAAGCCTCGTATTTCGATGTAATCTCCAGAGCGGCCCAGCTGGATATGCCGTGGCTGGAGTCGCGGACGAACCGTCTGAAGAAGGCGTTCTGGGAAGACTATAGGGCAACCTACGCGGTGCTCGACGAAAGCGAGCTGCATATTCAGCCGCGCTGGATGAACCTGCAGACGATCAAGTACCACGCCCTCCGCCATGATCGCACGGCGGTAGCGCAGGTGCGCAGGGCGCTCGCGGCACTTCCCGACGCCACAACTATCGACGCTATTGTTGCGGGCGCAGCACTTCCGCACCGGGTTCATCTCTTCTTCGAGGATGACGGGAGCGTGGCGCAGGCAAGAAATCTGACTGAAATCAATCGCGCCTTCTCCGCCGTGATGTGGCTCGCCGTCCAAGGTGAGATCACGCTCGACATGTCCGTGGTCATCTCTCCCGCGACTACGATCATTCAAAAATCCACCCTGCTGGCTAACCTCCAAGAAAGGACTGTCTAATGAGTTTCATGCACAACAAGAGCACGTTCCTCGCGAACGGAGCGCTCGTCCCCGCATCGAGTTTTGCGGAACTCGACATCCCGCCCCATCCCCTCGGCGGCGGCAAAAACCAGCCTCAGCGCTATAACTTCGGTCCCGGTTCGCAGTTCGCCGTCTTCAACCTCGATCGGTCGAAGGTCGCCTATTGCTCTGTGCTTTCGAGGGCGCAGTACGGGGTCGGCGGCGAGAAGTTCATGGTCCAGAACACGGACACGAACGAGCCGATTTTCCTTTCGGACTGGCAGCTCAGCATCCTGGAGCGGGAATACCGCCTTGTTCCGCTCAACTCCAGCGCCAAACGGGCGACCAAGAAGGTGGAGAGGCAGCCTGTAATCAGGAACTATCTCGCTCTGAAGCCTGAAACCAGGAAGGCTGCAATCAAGCGCTGGTGGTACGCGCGCAAGCTCGTCGAGGCCCGGCAGGGTGGCGAGGTGATGCTCACCAAAAAGATCATCCTCGAAGTGGCGGAACGTCACGCGCGGGAGAAAGGCGACAAGAAGCCGCCGTCCTACAACGCGTTGCGGTCCTGGCTCGGGGCATATGAGAACAATCCATTCAACCGCCTTCTCGCCCTAGCGCTCGCGACGTCCGGCGGCAATACCGTCAGGAAGTTCGACCCGCGGCTGGAGGAGATCATCGACGAATGCGTGCAGTGGGCGTGGGAACTCCCAGCCGGCACCGCGCGCGATGTCGAAAGCCAGCTTAAACTGGAACTTTCGAAGAGCGAGCATAGGCAACTCGTCAAAGACCTCACGCTGCCGGATGAAACGCTTCTCGTACCGTCGTTCCGAACCATCGAGAGGCGCTTCGCCGCTCCCGACAGATATTCGAAGGATCTTTGGCGGTTTGGCCCCGAATACGCGCGTCGTAAGCACACGATCTACACGGCGCGCGCTCTTCCCGACCACGTCCTTGGCCTGGTGGAGGTCGACTATACCCTCGGCGACATCGTCGTGTGCGACGATGAATTCCAGTTCCTGTTCGGCCGTCCGCATGTCCTCATGTTCGTGGACAAGAAAAGCGGCTCCATCCCGGGTTTCGCGATCCACTTTGAAGACGAATCCTTTGAAGCCTTCCTCCATGGATTGCGCCTCGCCCTGTACCCCAAGGACATGAGCAGGTTCCCGGGCGTCGAGTGGAACCAGTACGGCGACTTTATTGGATTGGTAACTGACGGGGCGTCGTTCCTGCGGGGTCACAAGATCATCTCGGCTTCCGAAGAGATCGGCTTCGAGCTTGTGGAAAACGTACCGGGAGAGCCGACAGGGAAGGGGCTGGTCGAGCGCATGCTAGGCACCCTCATGCGCCAGGTCTTCCACAAGCTTCCTGGCACCACAATGTCCAATCCCGAACGACGCAAGCTGTTCGATGAGAGCAAGGGCCTGGGCCTTCCGCTGATCACCATGCGCCAGCTGGAGGACTTCATCACCCTCTGGATCGCGGAGTATCACAAGACCCCGAGGCGGGGCATTGGCGTGCTTCCCCGCCTCAAGGCAATCCCGCAAGAGGTCTGGGACGCGGGCCAGGCGAAGATGCCGCCACGCGATCCTATCGATCCTGAAATCTTCCTCGCCCTTGGAGGTTACACAGTCGAAGTGACCATCCAGAACGACGGTATGACGTCGGAACATATCAGCTACATCTCCGAGGACCTTCTGGAAATCAGCACCCATCCCGACCATCGTCCCGGCAAGAAGTACAAGCTCACCATCGAGTGGGGAGACATCTCTAACGCTTTCGTCGTCAACCCCTACCGACCGGACAGGGTCATCCGTCTCCGAGCCAACGGCCGTTGCCTCGAGTACGCCCGTGGGACGACCAGATACCAGCACAAGAAGACCGTGGAACACCACAATAAGCTCACCAGGGGCAAGCGCGTCACGATTGAGGACCTCATTGTTGCAAAGCGAACTCTGTCAAAGGAACTGGCGGAGATCTACGACAAAAAGGGCCTTCAGCGTAACGCCCAAGCGCTCCTCAAGTTCAGGACTCAGGTCTCCAGGAAGCTCAAGCGCAGCGCCATCGTCACCGCGACAACCAGCGCGGCCGCGAGCGTGGGTCACATCGATTTTGCTGCCCCCCTGAGCCCGAAACCCAAGCGGTCGAGGTCTTTGAGCAATCCAGGGAACGATCGTGACGGGACGCCTGACAATCTCGTCGTCATGGATGCCGACGGGACCGTGACCATTCGCGATCCGCTTGAAGACACCGTCAAGGAACACAAGCGCCGCGGCACCCCGCGCACCGAGAAGTCCGGACCTGTGAGGGTAACGGCGGCGGCGGCGGAAAGCGCCGAAACCACCCCTGTGACCGAAACCACAATCGAAGACGCCCGCGCCGCGCGCCGCGCACGCCTTGCTAAAAATGGAGAGGCCGAATGATCCCGATGACCGAATTCCACGAAACTTCGTACGCGAACGACAACCACGCGCGAGCGGAGATGCTGAAGCTGTCCCCTACACAGAGGCAGGCCAAGGTCGATAACCTCCTGTTCCGATACCCGCGCTTCGAGATGGCCTACCAAGAGGTCCTCGGACTGCACAGACAGGGTGCCGAGGGAGGGCCCATCAAGGGTGAGGTTGTCGGTTTCCTCGGCAATTCGCGTGCCGGAAAGACATCGATCCTGAAGGCTTTGATCCGGGACAGCAACGCCAAGGCCCCCGACTTGAGTTCCGAATCGGCTCAGGCTTCGGGTCTGGTCATTCCGATGGCCCATATCGAGGTCAAGGACAGGTGGGGAGCGCCCGACCTCGCGACCGCACTGTATATGGCCACAGGCGCGTCGTCCGTTCCCTACATCGGCGGCAAGTCACTGGAGATCAAATGCGTGAGGCGCGTGGCCAGCCTCCAGACCACCTTCGTAATGCTGGATGACTCGCACTTCATCTTCGAGGCACCGCCCGCCAAGCGGAAAGCCCTGCTTTCCCTCATCAAGGCGCTGGTCGACAGCGGAACCTGCTCGGTGCTGCTCGCGGGCCTGAATCTCATCGAAGTAGGGATCATGGAAAACACGCAGCTCCTGAACCGCGGGTCGTTTCCGGCGGTCCACCTGCTCGAACACGACATGTCCTACGAGAGCGAGGAGGATGAATACCTCGAGTTCCTGGCGGCGGTCTCCGAGCGTCTGCCATTCGCCGAGGACTCGGGTCTCGATAGGAACGAGTGGATCACCGAGTGGAAACTCGCGGCAAACGGCTCTGTCGGCTTGACGATGAATATCATCAAGGACGCCGCCCGTCGCGCGATCGCCGATGGCGCTCGGTCTATCGAAGGCAGGCATCTCAAGCAGGCCTGTTTCATGCGCAAGCGCATCGGCGACACGACCTACCCCTTCCAGGAGGCCGCGTGACATGAACTTCATCCAGACACTCGCCTTTTCCCGCTGGGATATCGATCCCGCTTCCGACGAACCCGCGCATGGTTTCTTCATGCGCCTGGCCGAGCTTGAAGGCTCGGTCAGCATGAGGACCTTCGCAAACTGGAACGACCTTGAGGTAAACCGGGTCGCGACGAACGAGCTCATGGAAACTCTCGAACGTCACCCCATGCCTCTAGAATGGTTCGAGCCCCTTCGTCTTAACACGCCGCTTCGTGACGGCGATGGCTATGTCCTGCGCGGGCATAGCCTCCCTTACCACCACATCCGCTTCGCGCCGCGACGCTGGTGCCCGGGCTGCATCCACGAAGCCCACCATCACCGGGGATGGTGGGAGGTCGAATCCATCCGCCATTGCCCGATCCATTGCGTCGAGCTTGAGACACGTGACGAGGGCGGTATGCTCGTGCCGTGGACATGGCTCAGCTTCGAATACTCGCGGGATGGCTTCTACCTCGGCCGCGAGCTGCCTCGCCACGACGACGGCGCTCCATTTGCCCGATACCTCCTCGGCCGCTTCGGCTGGCTCGAGCCGACAAGCGCGCCGCTGCTCGATGCCATCTCGATTCCCGACGTCATCGATTACTGCGAGTTCGTCGGTAGGTTTCTCGAGAACCCTCCGTCCCGAAAACACCCATCGGTCGGCACGCATTCCGCCGACGTCGGCTTTGAAGCGCTTCGCGGTGATCGCGGTGATCTCGCCGAGGCTGTCAGGGGATGGTATCGCGAGCACCGCAACAACCACAAGGCCCGCGGCGTGGCTGCTCATTTCAGCTGGGGCTATCCCAAGCTTAACTTCTTGCCGGAGAGCCTGAGGCAAACTGTACGGCGCGCTTTCCACGAGGCCGCCGCCTTCGAGACCGAAGGATACGATCGTCGTGTCACCGACCAAGACTTCGACGTCGAGTTCATGCCGCAACGGGAGATCGCGAGGAAGCTCAACATCGAGCCTCGTGCGGTCGAACTGCTGGCCCGCCAGATCGGCGTCCTTCAGAAGACCCGGGAACGCCGCACGGTGGTCGCGGACGCCGTAGACACGATCGCCGAATACAAGGAGACGCTGCTCACCATCCAGGAGACCTCCAGACGGCTCGGCATCCATCAGGACGCTATCCGCCATCTCGTGCATGCCGGATACCTCACGGTCTTCAGGGGGCTGAATCCTGGACGGCGGGCAGGGGGTAGGTATTCCCCCGAGCAGGTGGACGACATCCTGGGATTGATCGACGGGCTGCCAGTAACGGGATCGGCGGCCTACGGCCTGACGCTCCACACATATCGCACGCGCAACCAACTCGTCCCCGGGGAAGTCGCTGTCAAGGTTCTGAAAGGCGAGATCGCCATCTGCGAGAAGCGGGACAACGTGCTGGGCTTCAAGCGCCTCATGGTCCGGACCGACGCCAAGCGGAAGCGCCAGTCGTTCACCAGGTCTGACGACACGATGACCATGGGCGAGGCCCAGGCGCTCCTGAACATGACCTACGAGACGACGCAGATTCTGGTCAAGCAGGGCCACCTCGGCGTTGTCGACGCCAGCCCGCGCCAGGTCCTGATTTCCAGAAAGGCAGTCGAAGAGTTCGCGGCCGGTCACGCCAAGTCCTCGGACTTCGCGCACGGCATGGGCGTCTCGGGACATGCTGTCAGCTGGACGATGAAGCGGGAGGGCATCGAACCCGTCGTGAAATTCGTTAAGGGCGGCAAGCATGTCGACACGGTCTTCAAGCGGGTCGATGTCATGCGGGTATACGGCCTTGAAGCCGATCCTACCGTTCTGGAAGATGCGAGACTGGACAGATTCTGGGAGATCATCGTTCCCGAGGCCGCCAAGATCTGCCCGTACTTGATCTTCCCGCCGAAGCTGCCGCCGTCAGGTCAGCGCGTCTGGAATTCCAACAGGGGTCTGTCGGCGCATTTCCATTTCGATCCGGGCCTCGGGGAAATCCATATCAACTTGAGCGCCCGCGGGGAGCGGAACAAGTTCTGGTTCGATCTCAAGACCGAAGACTACATCGGCGCGATAAAGGGTATGTTCAAGGTCTTCGACAGAATGGTGAAGGAGGCCACACAGCGGCAAAACGCGAAGACACGGGAGTGGTGGAGGAAGCGGAAGGAAGGTTGAGCTAGCCTCGGTAGCGAGCCTTTAGTTGAATGGCACCATGGTTTAACCGCCAGCCCGAGCGTTGAAGTCCCGAACGGCGTCACTGTAGTTCGAGACTGCTCCCTCAACCTCTCTACGAGCTTTGCTAGCTATATCCTCGGCCTCGCTCGCCTCCCGCCGGGCTTGTTCGGCGGCTTCCTCCGCCTCCTCATTAGCCTCGTCTACCTCGCGTTGCTTGCATTGACCGAATTCTTCGACCTCGGATTCAAAGTTTTCCATCTCACTCTTGCAACTGTTGAACTCCCACTCGTCATTGAATGCTCCATACCCGGTAGCGCAGGATGGCGCGCTTGGTTCAAAGCAGTAGGCGTGTACATCTCCGCAGATTACGAGCGCCAACCCGGACGTGATGATGAACTTCGCTCGCATGACAGTTCCATGTACTACGTGAGCAACCATGGCCGCTCTGGTTGATAATTCTGGTCTTGTTGCCTAGCCGGCGCAATCGAGCGGCGTTTGTCGACCATTACAAACAACGCCTAGATCGCCGAATGATCTCAAGAGCCGCTGGTCGTCGAGGACCCGCGCGTTGGCCCGCCTGATCTGCGCCATTGAGACAGCCTTCTGTCCGACCCACGATGTCGGCAGAAGCTTGATCACAGGTTCCTCGGGGCCATTGTAGACGACCTCTCCCTTTAGGTTCTCGACGTCGAACACAAGAAACAGCAGGTGGTCGGCACGCGTATCCACCATGCGGAAGGCTGGTCCGCGATTTGTCCCGGTCGCCTTGACCTGTACGGATCGGCCGTCAGGGGCGTGGCCATCGATCCCCGTGCCGTTGCGTGGGGAGAGCTTGAGGCCGAAGAGCTCGGCGGCCACGGCCTCACCGATGTCGCCGATGAGGTTTCCATCCAGTGTAAAATCGAGGGCCGACGAGCGGTAGTGGTCTCGCAGGCGGTTGCGGGCGAGGACCAGGTCGGTGATGATAGGGGGGAGTGTGAAAACAGTGGGCAAATTTTGGTTCCGACAGATCAGGATCAAGATGACAATTGCGGATCAGGCGGCGACAGTAGCTTAGGGCGGACGCTTGTCAAACGTGGGCGGTGTTGTGGAAACATCTTCGCCGACCTACGCTGATTAAGCGCGAAGAATCGCGGCGGGATTGCATAGATGAAGACTGAGTCAGGTTTGGAAGCCAAAGTAGACCCAACGAGGGCAGTAAACTGGTGCACCCGTTCCGACATATCTCCGCTCCGGTATCCTGGCGGCAAAAGGAAACTCGCACCCTTCATTGCTGATCTCATCTCCAAGACCCGCGTGAGGCCCGCTCTTTTCGTCGAGCCCTTTGCAGGAGGAGCCTCGGTTTCGATCTCGCTTCTAGAGGCTGACTATGTCGACGCAATCGCGCTGGCTGATGCCGACCCGCTCGTGGCGTCGTTCTGGGCAACAGTGTTCTCCTCGGACGCCGACCGGCTAGCCAACATGATCTATGACGCCAAGGTGACACTCGAAGAGTGGATACGCCTGAAGCAGGCTGATGTTGCGCCAGGTATCGATGCGGCGTTCAAGTGCATCTTCCTGAACCGGACGAGTTTCTCGGGTTCTTTGCATCAAAAGGCGGGACCAATTGGTGGAATGGCACAGGCAAGCGATTACAAGATCGACTGTCGGTTCAATCAGACCAAGATTGCCGAACGAATATTGGAGCTATCCCGTCTGCGGCATCGTGTAAGGTTCGTCAGGAACGAGACCTACAGAAAAACCATTCGTGATATCCGAAAGACTGCGGTCTTCAGAGATACGCCCGACAAAGTGTTCTGGTACCTTGACCCTCCGTTTTTCGCGAAGGCGGACAAGCTCTACAGGTGTCATTTCGCCAAGCAAGACCACATCGAATTGGCTGCAGCAACTCGAACCATCCCCGGCAATTGGTTGCTTTCATATGACGCGCATGTTGATGCGCAGGCGTTGTATGAGAGCCATCCGGGGTATGCGCTGGTCAACCTTCAGTATTCTGCTCGTATCGATGAAAAGCAGCGTTTGGTCGCAAAAGAAATCGTCGTCGCGAACATAATCGCCGACCTAAGGGCCAAAGGTGAGCTTCAGCATGGTGCCGAAATCATACCAATTCCTCTCCGCCGGCAGAAAGCATCCGCTAACATTGAGGTGTTGGAACGAACTTTTGCGATTGGATAAGCACGGATGATTGAACACCTCGTCAGCACGCTCTCGGCTGGAACAAACCCTCTAAGTGCGTTGCTTGACGAGCGGTCGGGCGCGTCTCTTGTAGGGCATACCATCCACACATCGTACGACGCCGTCACTGTTATGACCAATGACAAGTGGCGCGAAGGCGCTGGTGGCATACCGATGAATAGCTACTTGCTAGCGTGCAGCGCCGACCCAAACGAGATGGTCAGCGCCCATCCGATCGACAAGAGAATCCTTTTGCTGCGCGTAGTAGGGCGCGCTGAACTGGCGACAGACCGAGACGTCGTCAGGGCCGTCATGGAGCATTTTCAGGACAACCCAGCGACCCGTGACCCCGCCTTCCGGATGGATGAGCCGATCTCCTTCTCGATGCTTCAGTGGTCAGGAATTGAATGCAAGGTGCTCGGCACCTTCTTCCTGAACGGTTCCTCAGCTTTGAATTTCGGGGCGGACGCGGAGGATTTCTTCGCTGCGCGCCACATGGTCGTACGGAAGCCAGGTCCAGAGGCCCTAGCGACGATCGTTAACTTCGTGGACCCCGTTCGCAAGGCGAAGGCCGACAAGGACGCTCTCGCGATCGGCATGAAACGCGCGCCGGCACCGTTCGAGATCGGCACTGTCCGCTTCACGTCTTCAAACCAGCTAGCGCTCCGTCCGGGGCAGTCGCAGGTTCCGGTCAAGATTTTCCCCGGCGATTTCCTTGCCCGCCGCACTGCTGTATTTGGGATGACGCGAACCGGTAAATCAAACACAACGAAAACCATGGTGTCCGCCGTCGCGCTGTCTGCTTTCGAATCCGATACGCCGATCGGGCAGATAATTCTCGACATCAACGGTGAATACTCCAACGCAAATAACCAGGACGGCGGCAGCTCGATCGCCGATGTGTTCGCAGATAACACCGTTCGGTATCGAATTGGCGCGAAGAAAGGCTTCAGGGACGTTCGCGTGAACTTTTTCGAGAACCTTGAAGTTGGACATCAATTCATTGCGGAAGGTGTGACGGCGGATGGGTCCAACCTTTCGGAGGACTTAAAGTCGTTTGTCGCCTGCGACTTCACTCGCCCGGACCAATCTGATTATGGCTCGTTCGGCCGTTGGAAGAGGAAGGTCGCTATCTATCGGTCTTTCCTGGCGAACTCTGGGTTTATCACGAAGCAGAACTACAAGATCGAGTTCGAGGTGAACGAGGCGGTTCTATCGTTCCTTTATCCCCACGTCATCCCCGAGGCCGATAGAGACGCCAAAGCTACTTTGCCGCAGAAAGCCCAAGCCGTGGTCGAGTTTTTCGAGCTCGAGCAAATGAACAAGGGGTACAAGGCAGCGCCCTCTGTTGCGGTCAGGTTCTGGCTGAAAATCAGGGAAATCGAAAGGCTGTTGGAGCCAACTGGTGGCATCAAGAAGGCCAAGGATACATGGCTAGGCCCTGAAGATCATGCGCTCCTCGCAATGCTGGCTGGCAAGTCGCACAAATCTGATACGCCAATCCGGGCGGGTAACTACGTCCGTTCGTCCGCGAGCGAGTTCCACTCGCCTGAGGGATCAAACGACATCGTCAGCGAGATCTACGATTTACTTTCTGCCGGTCGCATCGTGATCGTGGACCTGTCCGTCGGGGTCCCGAAAATCCGAGAGACGATGGCGGAGAGAATCGCGAAAGGCATCTTCAATGAGTCGTCCAGAAAATTTACATCTGGCTTGTCGGCACCTCGGATCGTGCTCTACGTGGAAGAGGCACACAACCTGATCGGAAAGAAAGCAGACCTCAACACGACATGGCCGCGCGTCGCTAAGGAAGGTGCGAAATACGGTATGGCGATGGTGTATGCCACACAGGAACCGTCGTCGATCCATCCCAATATCCTTTCCAACACCGAAAATTTCTTCGTCACTCATCTCAACAACGATGACGAAATCCGGACGCTGTCGAAATATTACGATTTCGGAGACTTCGCGCCGAGCCTCAAACGTTGCCAGGACGTCGGTTTTGCCAGGATCAAGACGCTGAGCTCGAACTTCACAACGCCGACGCAGATCATGCTCTTTGACCCGGCCAAAGTCGGTGAAAAGTACATCAGGGCGAAGACCACTGCATCGAGCTGGTTTTCTCCCCTGAACGTCGGAGCTTGAAATGCCGTACTCGAACGAGCGCGCGTCGGCCGGTGGAGGCTTTGACGTTTTAAACGACGCCGAAGTGCAGCGGTTCATCAAGTCGGTCGAAACCGTCAAAGATCATAGCGGCAGGATCGGGTTTATCCGGGATCATCTCGTTAACGTCAGCCATCTTGTCGAGGAACTGAACGACGGAGTGGTCATGGCGAGCGATGCCTCTCCGTATGAATCCGTCGTACGGAAGGATTTTCCTTCCGTACGGGTGGGGGTCATCAAATTCTCGAACGTGTTGATTTTCGTCGACCAGTACAAGCGCCTGCGGGACAGGAATACGGCCTTCGTAGACCCCGTTGCAATCGCGGACCTCAAGAAGAAGTCGAACCAAAGCAAGATCATCCTGCCAGGCGCAGGCATCACGCACGCGGATTATCCGAAGACAAAATCGTTTTTTCGGGCATCGGTGTTCGATGGAGTCTTCAAGGCAGAGCAATTCAAATGCCAGGGTGCGACGCTCTACGATACATTTGTCGAGTTGCTCCGCCGCAGCGGAAAAAACGATGACGCGGCCCAGCAGCCTAAGCCCTACGGTGATGCCCAGGCTATCGGATCGATCGTCATTCGAGATGGTCGCGAGGGGATCGAGTTCAAGAACAAGTCACCGATCGACGGCGAGGACTTGCAGGAGAACCTATTCGTTCCGATTGATCCGGGGTTCATCGATATCGGTGGCGACCCAGCGCGGCGCGTCTACGTCACCGACGCGCTTAGGGTGCAAGAAGTGTTCAACGAAGAGGGCGGGAACACCGAGTGTTTCAATCGCCTGATGTCGGTTCTCGAACACCTGCTCGTCATCCATATCATCCGATGCTCTTTCGAGTCCGACCCATCAATAGTAGCCAACATGAACGTTATAATTGACGGTCCCTTGGCCATATTCGGGGAGGCGGCGCGCTTTCATCGAAGCATTATGTCGCTGCTGCATGACATCCGTTTGCAGTGCCGCGCCATGGGCATGCGCGGCCCTGTCGTGATGGGTATCTCGAAGACGGGTAAGGTCGTGGAACATGCGTACCTCATCGAAGACCTACTGAAAAAGGACAACGACAAGCAACCGCTTGAGGGTACCTATATACTTCCCGTCACCGATGAGTACCGAACGACCTTCATCGAACCTGACAAGATGGAAACGAACAAGAATTTCGGCGACGAAACCTACTATGGGCAGACCTTCCTAGTTCGTACCAGCCGTAACAAGATCTTCGACGTCACGCTCGCGTATCCGTTTGCCAAAAAGTCGAGCGTGAAGGGGGTACCCTTCAAACATGCGAAGACTGACCTCGCGAATTACGGCGACGACATCTCGCACATGGTCTCGGTTATCGAGATGATGCAGACGGACCTATTCCAGAACGCGCTGATACCAGTCCATCTCGCGCATCGTTATGCTTCCATCGCGCATTCGCCAGGTGGGAAGTCACTGGATCGCTTCATCCGCGAGGTCCTGGCCAGCAAGGATGCCGTGTAGGGCGAGCGGAGGATGGGATGCCCTTTGAGAAATCTTGTTGAAACCCCCGCTTTTTGCCTGCGATGGATCAGATCAACGTCGATCTTAGATTGTATTTACAACTACTCGCACCCCAAATGGGCTGCTGACCCTGACCGAGACACCCGCTGATGATCGACGAAATCAATTTCATTCAATACCGGAAGCTGAAAGAGATCAGATTCGAGTTTGACCCGCGCATCAACTTGATCTCGGGTACAAACGGGACCTGCAAATCAACGCTGATGCACATAGTCGGCAATTCTTTTCAGTTTGTGAGAAGCACAGACGAGCGCTTTGAAGGACCCGCTGCGACGAACATTCTGAAGAAGTTTGTCGACAAGGTTAATCCGAAAATCGAAACGGTATCGAGGGGCGATAGGAACCGTTATAGCAATCCCGCCGAGGGCAGGGCCGGAACGCTCTTCACTGTGAAGTACATAGGCGGGAAAGAGATTGACTTCCGTCGGCACAATTCAAAAAACGATGAAGAGAAGAAACATTTCCGTTTCTCGATCAAGCCAAAATACGCGGCAGACACCGAAGATCGTCTTCCTTCAACTTCAGTCGTTTATCTTGGATTGTCGCGGCTCGTTCCATATGGCGAGATAAGCGATAAGGTTGTTACGAGCACGATGAGGGACCAGCTACCGCCCGACATCCAAGCCGCCTTCAAGAAGCAGTTCGCTGAGTTGACACGCCTAGAAATCGACAAGCACGTTATTCATAACATCCCTGAGGTCAAGAAACGCTCTGAATTTGCGACTAACGTCGACGGCATCGACTCCAACACCATATCGTCTGGCGAAGACAACATCGGTATAATACTGACAGCACTAAACTGCCTTCGCTATATATGTGAGAGTGTAAAAGAAGATAAAAGGCGAGATACTGAAAGCGTTCTTCTGATAGACGAGTTCGACGCTACGTTACATCCCACCGCACAGAAAAAGCTTTTCGATATTATAGTTGAATACGCAGAAAAATACCGCATTCAAGTTTTCTTCACGACACATAGCTTGTTCATTTTGAAGTACGCTTATCAACTGAGAAAGAACATAGTATATTTGGTTGATCAGCTCGACCACGTTTCAATCATGCCTGACCCAAGCCCAGTGCAGATAGAAATGCACCTGACCGGACTTCAGTTTAAAGCTTTGTATCAGAATGTCTTCATCCCTGTTTACACCGAGGATGCAGAGGCCCGCTTATTCCTTGAATACTTGATGGACTACATCAGCAAAACTCTGGACCCTGGTTTTGCCGCTGCTAAGGATCTCCTTCATTTGGTGGAGGTGAACATAGGGGCGGATAACCTTCAAAATCTCTTTACGGACCTCAAGCTAAACCAATCAACGATGCGGGCGATATGTATACTAGATGGTGACCAGAAGAAGGACCTCACGCACCACATCATTGCTTTGCCAGGTGGAGGGCCGCCTGATCGGATATTCTCTGAATTCCTGAGGTCTTTGATAGACGGTGGTGCGCGAGCGTTTTGGAATGACGTTTTGCCACTCGGCTATTCCAAGCTGACGGCAGCCGAAGTCTTAGAGGAATTTGATGCCATTGAGGTAAAAATAAACAAACAGAAGGAACTTGGTGCTTCAACGAAAGGCATGCGTCGTGACGAGAGCAAAAAGCATTTCAACAAGCATCGGCATTTCTACGATCTCGTCATCAAGGCTTGGCTGAAGAGTGATGAAAACACGGCCACAATTGCGCAGTTCAGAAGGGACTTGCTCGCAGTTTTCCAAAAGACGGCTGGGTTTCACTCTGTCGACGCCAAGATTTGGCCTCAAAAAGTCCATCAGAATGGTGCCTGATCTATTTGATTAGCGCCCGCCAGTCATACCCGTCGCTCGCATGTACATCGTCCCACGCCTGCATCAGTCGATTGACCAAGCCGACCATTGGAAGCCCCATAAGGTCTTCGGGCAGCTCCTCCCACTCTCCACCGACCCGCTTCTCGATGACTTGGCCGATCTCGTTGAGGCTCTCCTCGGTCTGATAAACGAGGTCATCGTCGGCTAGAAATTCCCGGACGCCAACACCAAGCCGGTCCGCGTGCTGCTGTAGCCACTCGTCGAAGTCCGGCATGCGCCCGCCTCCAGGCTTCACGAGAGCGTCGATAGCTTTGTAGGCTTCCTCGACCGCTTCACGGCTCGCGTCAGCTTCGTTGAGGGCCTCTAGGATCGCCTTGAGCCGCTTCTTGAAGTCGACGGTCACGTAGAACGTCTTCCCCGGCCTCTGATAGACAATGTCTCCTTTTTCCAGCCGTCGCATGTAGGCCAGGATTTCCTCGTTGGCCGACCGGAAGTTGGCGTCGTGGTCCGCGGCGATCTTCCTTGATTGCTCGTTCGTAATGTAGACGAGGTCCCGCTTGGTCCACTCGCGCTCCTTGAACCTGTTCACCATATCGATCGGCGACACGGTCTCCGGGTACTGCGTGCTCATCAGCCGATAGAAGACGGCCGCCTGCCATTGCCGACGAGGTACGATGAACGCCGAAGGCAGCGTGTCGTCCGCATCCATGAAGCCCTCCAGGTCCCACAGGGACATCTCCTCGACGAGTTCGGCGGCCCTGCCGTGGCTCGCGGTCGGAGGTTCGCGATAGATGCCCACCAGCCGCTCCGCTTCCTGGAATTCCTTCTCCTCCATACGACGGCGCTCCTCTGCGATCTCGTCCGCCTTGGCCGCTCGCTCGGAGCTGTAGAGGAATTCGCGGGGAGCCAGATCGAGAATGATGTCGTCGAGTTCGGCCAGCGGTGTCTCCCGGTAAACCCGCACCGTGATCTCAAGAACCTCCACACCCATGGCTACCAGCTTGGCGATCTTCTCCCGCGGGCAGGGATGGGTGTTCGCGATCTCGATGAAAATCCGGCGGCCGTCGGGCATTGTTGCCGTGACATCCGGGACTACTTCTCCAGCGCCGACCTCAAGCCGAACATCCGTGAGATCGATGGACCGCTCTGGCGTTACCTCTACAGGCTTGCCGTCAAGACCCGGGACTGATGTTGCTGGCAGGGTTACCCGGCGGTGCTTTGCGATGATCTCCTTGGCGCGCTCGTGGAGAGCTGTCTCGCCAGCCGTCGTGCAGTCATAGACCATGTCCTCGGGGCGGTGAGCGAAATGGTGGGCGCGCACTGCGCCGCCGTTCCTGGCGACCATTGGCCGCTCGCACCCGAAACAGATGCACCCGCAGGGCTTACCGTTGGCGACCTCGGATATATGACGAGGCAAACCATCGACGGCATCCTTGGCGACGAGGATCATGCCCTGGTCGTCGGGAAATAGGTCCGCAATGGTGATCTTCGTTGCCATCAGCGCCATGAATCATGTCGAGCGCGTGAGGCTAGCCCGGTTTCCCCGGTTCCGGAAGCTTATACGAGGTGACGTTGACGGGAGTCCGCGCCGTTGCCTATTGTTGTCTTGGGAGAGCGGGATGAAGCCAAAGAGAACCAAGCATAAAAGGGTGAAGCCCGCTCGTAAGAGCACAGTTCGGAGGGCGGTTGTCGTCACTCGTTGGCATATCGTCAAGGCTCGCATTGAGGCGGAGGTGACTGCTCAGGTATCTCGACGAGGCTTCTCGGGATCGGTGTCACTTCAATCCGGAAAACTCGATTTCCAGCATGACGGATCAAGCGACGTCGTTTCACAAGCCGACCTTGAGAGATATGCGACGTCTATGGTCGATAAGGGGTTCGCCAGTTCGGCATCCACGGGTAACCACCATGTGGAAATCGCGATGACTGCAAGAACGGTGGCGATCCTTACAGGAACCACGACAACGCGCCCGACGTCCACCAAGGTCGCGAAAGCCCTCGCACCGCCCAAAGGGCCTTATGTGGAGCCTTCGACGCTGCGAATCCCGGCTGCCGACAAAATTATGGATGCCGCCTTGGCCACAATCCCTAGAACCGCCGTTCAGAGAGAGATTGTCAGGCAGCGGGTCGCAGCATTGCTGAACTTCCCCGTAGACAAGATCAAGCTCCTTGCCTACGAGCCGGGGAGCTTCAGGAGGACCTCCTTCAACGAGGCGTTTGGTCTCGTTATTGGACATCTGCAGAAGGTGGGGGCAGTCAAGTCGGAGGGCAAGAAGCTTGTCGCTCTGCCAAATGCCGACGGCGAGCCTGTTCCCGCTTACGAGCCTTCGAAAAAAGCCAAAGCACGCGCGGCCCAGCCCAAGACCGCGAGGATGTCGGAGAACGTGGATGTCCAGCGCTTGGTGAAATCACTGCCAGAGCAAGACCCTTACAGGCTGCTGAGCATGTGGAAAAACGCAGTCCGCATATCGGGCGACAGAGCGCGGGGGCACCTTCATGGGGAGGCCGCGATTATGGTGACCGCGATCTCCAGGGAATGGGATCGGCGTGCAACAACCCTTGCCGACGATGAATATTTCAGCTGGCCAACGACCGATGCCCCTGGTGGTCGGCGGACCGGGCAGTACCGTGATCTCCGTCACGAGGGCATGCTGAAATATCTCGAATACAAGGTCGGCAAAGACGGCGAGCATTCCTCATACCGCCACGCGCTCCTGTCACGGATTTTCGAGAACGCGCTGCCTCCTGTCTTTGACCGCCTGTACATGGCCGAGTGGGGACCCAACGAGTCTTCGATCAGGCTACACAAGATGGCGCACTGCCTGGCATCGTTCGCCAAAAACTTCAAATACCAGAATAACGACAAATACGACGAGGCCATCCGTCACTGGGAGCAGGACCTTGAATACCTACATGATAGGTATTACGTCGGCAGGTTCGGTTTCGGCTGGCCGACGACAGATTGTGGACCCAACGCCAGCCATAGCCTCTGATTCCGAAAGTAGGCTATTCCATGCGCCATGATCCGGGGTACGTTGATCATTGACGCTGGAGAAACAAACCTATGGCTACAGATACACTGGCGCTCCTGATCGACGGCGACAACGCCTCGCCGAAGGTCATATCGGGCCTCCTCGCGGAAATCGCGAACTACGGCACGGCCAGCGTCAAGCGCATCTACGGCGACTGGACGAAACCCAATCTCAATGGATGGAAGGAATGCCTCCTCGAGCACTCGATCCAGCCCGTGCAGCAGTTCGCTTACACGACAGGCAAGAACGCCACCGACGGCGCGATGATCATCGATGCCATGGACCTGCTCTATACGGGTAGGTTTTCAGGTTTCTGCATCGTATCCAGTGATAGCGATTTCGCGCGGCTTGCTTCTCGCATTCGGGAGCAGGGGATCACTGTGTATGGCTTCGGAGAGCGGAAGACGCCCCGCCCGTTCATCACGGCATGCGACAAGTTCATTTACGTTGATGTCCTCAGTTCGTTGGCAGAAGGAACGGAGGTCCAGGCCGCCGCCCCGGCTAAAGCGGTCGATGCGCCGAAGGCCGCACCAAAGCCAGCGAAGGCACCTGCAGAGAAGGCTCGACCTCCTCAGGGAGCCGCCGCAAGTGGCAAGCTGGACAAGGCAGCCTTGGAAATGTTGCGCAAAGCAGTCGAGGCAACGGCCGAAGAGGACGGTCGCGCGAACCTCGGGCGCGTTGGTACCCACCTTGCGAAACAGTCACCCGACTTCGAGGCGCGGAACTACGGGTATGCCCGGCTAAGCGACCTCGCAGAGGCCTCAGGCATCCTCGTGGTCGAGCGGACAGGCGAACAGAACAAGGTTGTTACCGTGCGGCTGAAGAAGAAGGCGCAGAAGCCGGAGGCTCAAGCTCTGTCGCCAGTAGCAACTTAGGATCGCCCTCAGTCGCCAGAGACGACTTAGCGACGGCCGCATCTGTCTCTTATGGGAAGGTCTTATGATCTGACATGGTTGCATCCTGTGGGATACACCCTGCCAAACGCCAGCGGGGAAGCAACCAACGCTGGCTATCAAGAACCCAGAGCGACCTCATCAAGAAAAATACAATCGAGCCGGTCACTTAGCGGAGTCCGTTAAAATCCTGATTCGGCTCAAGATTCCCGAGATTGTGCGTTAGGGCCATCTAAAAAACCCGATTCTGGCCGGCTTGACTCTCCCTATCGAAGGGAACAGAAGAAGAACGTCAACAGTTTTTAGGGACATGAAGCCCTGCACAACGCGAACCGAGGAGGTCCGTGAATGAGAACGCATGTCCGGCCTTCAGGCGTAATAGACGAACTTCGAGAACGGATCGCGAAGCTCGAGGGCAGTGCCGTCCGGAAGGCGGAATTTCTTCAATTCGGGATACCGGAGATCGATGGAAAGCTTCCGGGAGGTGGCTTGGCTTTCGGTGCGCTGCACGAATTCGCGGGCGGTGGGGCAGGTACCGTGGACGGCGCGGCCGCGGCGCTGATGGTGGCCGGAATCGCTGCTAGGACCAAAGGCAAAATCCTCTGGTGCCTGTCACGTCCCGACCTGTTCGCTCCGGCCATATCTCAAGCAGGCCTACATCCCGACAGAGTGATTTTCGTCGAGGCTGACAAGGAAGAGGACGTGCTGGCCTCATTCGAAGAGGGACTGGCGTTTGGCGGGCTTGGGGCGGTCATTGGGGAAATCGTCAGGCTGCCGATGACAACGTCGAGACGCCTTCAACTGGCCGCCGAGAAGTCGGGAACAATGGGCCTCGCCCTCCGGCGCTGGCGACGGCAGACGGAGGCCAACGACTACGGCCAGCCGACGGCGTCGGTGACGAGGTGGAGGATAAGCCAGTTGCCGTCGGAGGATCTCCCAGTCGGAGGAGTGGGGCGTCCGCGATGGCTGGCGGAGTTGATGAGGTCCCGTGCGGGCGAGTGTGCCGAGTTTTGCGTAGGAGCATGTGATGCCAAGGGTCGTCTCTCTCTATTTCCCCCGATGGCCTACGGACAGGATCAGGAGGGCAGGGGCCGATGGCACGCCGCCTCCTGACAAGCCGATGGTCGTGATTTCGAGGGCAGGGTCCAAGAGGACGATCTGTGCCGCCGACGATGCCGCGCTAAAGCTCGGCCTTCGGGTCGGAATGCCTGCGAGCAAAGCACAGGCGCTGGTCGCCGACCTCGCCATGTACGACGCCGACCCGGTCGGCGATCTGGCCGCCCTCGGCAAGATGGCGCTCTGGATGCTTCGGCAATACAGCCCTGTCGTCGCCCTGGACGGTGTGGACGGGATAGTTCTTGATACTGAAGGTGCAGATCACCTGCAGGGCGGCGAGGAGATGATGATCTCCGGCATGGTCAATCGCCTCAGAGGTGTCGGTGTGACGGCGCGGGCCGCCGTGGCAGACACGTGGGGCGCGGCGCACGCGATCGCCAGGCTTACTTCCGCCGAGTGGACGGTCGTTCCGGTATCCGAGACGGCGAAGGCTGTTCTCGGGCTTCCTATCGTCTGTCTCCGGCTTCCACCCGAAACGGTCAATGGGTTGCGGGTCCTCGGCATTGATACCGTGGGACAATTGTCCGCGATGCCCAGAGCGCCTCTGACCTTGCGTTTCGGCCCGGAGGTCGGGAGACGACTGGACCAGTTCTTCGGCCGTGTCGTCGAGCCGATCGATCCTATTCGGTCACCAGAGATCGTGGAAGTGAACCGACCGTTCGCGGAGCCGATCGGGGCGGCGGAGACAATAGCGAAATACGTCGCTCGCCTAGTGAAGGAGCTCTGCGCCGAGCTCGAGACCCGCGGCCTCGGAGTTCGTCGCGCCGACCTGATCGTCCACCGCGTCGATAACACCATCCAGGCGATCCGTGCTGGCCTTGCGAAACCCGTGCGCGACGACAAGCGCCTTACGAGGCTGTTGACCGACAGGATCGAAAAGATCGAACCGGGATTTGGCATAGAGAAACTGTCGCTGGTGGCGGTCTGGACGGAGCCGCTGGAGGAGAGGCAGCAGACGTCTTCACTGATCGAGGAAGCCGTGGTGGACGTGAGCCCGCTGGTCGATATCCTTGGCAACCGAGGACAGCGCATCTACCGGATCACCCCGGTCGCAAGCGACGTGCCCGAGCGGAGCTTCAAACGTGTCGGACCGATGTCGGAGGAGACAGGCCTCGACTGGCCGTCGAACTGGCCGCGGCCCAGCAGGCTGCTGGCCAAGCCCGAAGAGATCGAGGTCCTGGCGGTTCTTCCCGATAGTCCGCCGCGCACCATGACCTGGAGAGGCAAGCGCCGCCGCATTGTCCGTGGCGACGGCCCCGAGCGCGTGTTCGGGGAATGGTGGCTCAGGGATGCCGAACTTCACGCCGTCCGCGACTACTATGTCGTCGAGGACGACAGCGGAGAGCGCTACTGGGTCTACCGCGCGGGTGACGGGGTCGACACGACGACCGGTTCACACCGCTGGTTCCTCCACGGGGTCTTCGGATGAGATATGTCGAACTCCAGACAACGACGCATTTCTCCTTCCTGCGGGGAGCATCCAGCGCCGACGAGCTCTTCGCCACCGCAGCCGAACTAGGGGTCGAGGCACTCGGTGTCGTGGACAGGAATTCCCATTCAGGGATCGTGCGCGCCTGGGAAGCTTCCAAGGCGACGGGAGTGCGCCTGATCGTCGGATGCCGTCTCGATCTCACGGACGGCATGGCAATCCTGGTCTATCCGACCGACAGGCCAGCTTACGCGCGCCTGTGCCGTCTTCTCTCCCTTGGGAAGTCTCGAGGCGGCAAGGCGAAGTGCATCCTGGACTTCAGCGACGTCGCTCTCTACGCCGAAGGCCTGATCGGCATCCTGATCCCGGACGAAGCCGACGAGGCCTGCGCGATCCAGCTGCGCAAGATGGCCGAGGTCTTCAAAGACCGTGCGTACGTCAGCCTTTGTCTGAGACGTCGGCCAAACGACAAGCTTCGTATCCACAACCTTTCGAACCTTGCAGTCAGGCAGCGGGTTCGAACGGTCGTGACGAACGACGTCCTTTTCCATGAGCCTGGACGTCGGCAGCTTCAGGACATCGTCACGTGCATACGGCACAACAAGACGATCGACGACATAGGTTTCAATCGCGAGCGTCACGCGGATCGGCATCTCAAGCATGCAAACGAGATGCACCGTCTCTTCGGAGACTATCCGGAAGCGCTGGCCAGGACCCTGGAGATCGCCAGGCGCTGCACGTTCTCGCTGAGCGAACTGGAGTACCAGTATCCCGAGGAGGCAATCATCCCGGGCCTCGGCGTTCAAGCGACTCTTGAGAAGCTGACATGGGAGGGGGCGGCTGAGCGATACCCCGAAGGCGTGCCGGACACGGTAAGGAAGACGATACAGCACGAGCTCCAGCTAATCGAGACGATGCGGTATGCCCCGTACTTCCTGACGGTCTTCAACATCGTCCGCTTTGCGAGGTCCAGGGACATTCTATGTCAGGGACGGGGTTCGGCGGCCAACAGCGCCGTCTGCTACGTCCTCGGGGTGACGAGTATCGACCCCGAGACCAACGATCTGCTCTTCGAACGGTTTGTCAGCCAGGAGAGAGCGGAGCCTCCAGACATCGACGTGGATTTCGAGCACGAACGAAGGGAGGAGGTCATCCAGTGGATTTACGACACGTACGGGAGGACCAAGGCCGCCCTGTGTTCGGCCGTGACCCGCTACCGTGCCAAGGGCGCGCTTCGCGATGTCGGCAAGGCCCTGGGGTTGCCCGAGGACATGATCCGCCAGCTCTCCTCGGGGGTCTGGGGCTGGAGCCAGGAAGGGGTGTCGGAGAAGGAGGTCAAAGATAACAATCTGAACATGAGCGACCGAAGGCTCCGACTGGCGCTGGAACTCGCGCAGCAGCTGATGGGAGCGCCCAGGCACCTGAGCCAACACCCCGGTGGTTTCGTCCTGACAAACGACCGCCTGGACGAGCTGGTGCCGATAGAGCCGGCCGCCATGGACAACAGGCAAATTATCGAATGGGACAAGGACGACGTCGAAGCGCTCAAGATGATGAAAGTAGACATCCTCGCGCTTGGGATGCTGACGTGTATGTCCAAGGCGTTCGCGCTGATCAAGGAACACAAGAACGATCCGCTCGACCTCGCGAGCATCAAGCAGGAAGACGGCCCCACCTACGCGATGATCCGGAAGGCAGACACGCTCGGGACATTCCAGGTGGAGTCGCGTGCCCAGATGGCAATGCTACCGAGACTGAAACCGCGGACTTTTTACGACCTCGTGATCCAAGTCGCGATCGTTCGGCCGGGCCCCATACAAGGCGACATGGTCCACCCGTATCTGCGCCGCCGCGAGGGCAGGGAGCCTGTCGAATACCCCACACCAGAACTGGAGGCCGTTCTCGGTAAAACCCTTGGGGTGCCGCTGTTCCAAGAGTCAGCCATGCGCGTCGCCATGGTGTGTGCCGGGTTTTCGGCGGGCGAGGCGGACCAATTGCGGAAAAGCATGGCGACCTTCAAATTCACTGGCGGTGTCTCACGCTTCAAGACGAAGCTGGTCGATGGGATGATCCGCAACGGGTACACACCCGAGTTCGCGGAAAAGACGTTCAGTCAGCTGGAAGGCTTCGGCAGTTATGGCTTCCCCGAAAGCCATGCGGCGAGCTTTGCCTTGATTGCCTATGCCTCGTGCTACGTGAAATGCCACTTCCCCGACGCCTTCTGCGCCGCCTTGCTGAATTCACAGCCGATGGGCTTTTACGCTCCAGCCCAGATCGTAGCCGACGCCCGCGCCCACGGCGTCGAGGTCCGGCCCGTCTGCATAAACGCCAGCCGCTGGGACTGCACCATGGAAGCCATACCCGGTACCGAGCGCCACGCGGTCAGGCTTGGCATGCGGCTGGTGAAGGGGCTGGCCTTGCGCGATGCCGCGCGGATCGTCGTCTCGCGCGGCGACCAGCCTTTCGTCTCGGCTGACGATGTCTGGCGTCGTTCGGGCGTTCCCACCGAAGCCCTGGTCCAGCTGGCCGAGGCGGATGCCTTCCTGCCATCGCTGAAGCTGGAGCGTCGAGACGCTCTGTGGGCGCTCAAGGCTTTGCGAGACGACCCGCTGCCATTGTTTGCGGCGGCGGCCGAGCGCGAAGCCCAGGTAATCCCAGAAATGGTGGAACCCGTAGTCTCGCTGGTGCCGATGGTCGAGGGCAGGCAGGTTGTCGAAGACTATGGACACACCGGGCTGACGCTAAGGGACCACCCGATGAGTTTCCTTCGCGAAGACCTGAGGCGGAAGAGCATCGTTACCTGCGCGGAGGCGGCAGGCCAGCACGACGGCAAATGGCTTTGGACCGCGGGCATCGTCCTGGTGCGCCAGAAGCCGGGCAGCGCGAAAGGGGTGATGTTCGCGACGATCGAGGACGAGACAGGGGTCGTAAACGTCGTCATCTGGCCGTCGCTCTTCGAGCGGCAGAGGCGCGTGGTCCTGTCGGCCTCCATGCTTGGGGTAAACGGGAAGATACAGAAGGAGGGCGATGTCGTTCATCTAGTCGCCCAACGACTATTCGACTTCTCCGGAGACCTCGCCAGTCTTGGCGAGCGGGATGGGTCGTTCCCCCTGCAACACGGGCGCGGCGACGAGTTCGCGCGAGGCGGTGGAGGACCAGATCAGAGGGGCACTTCCAAGCCAACGGTCCAGGCAAGGGACATCTACATTCCTGACCTCCACATCGACACGCTCAAGGTGAAGCCTCGGAATTTCCACTAGGTAGCTTTCGACCCTAATAGGCCATCAGCGTTGCGAGAGGACTGACAGCTTCGCGCCCCCAATCGGCCGTTCATGCGGTTCCCGAGAGCTACTGTAGGAATATACATTGGGCCTTGACTTCAGCCAGAACTAATGTGGACTGTTACATGGTATTGCTGTGCCTAAGCCCCAGTCAGAAGGCACTCGCACGCTTATTTTCTTAAATCCGAAAAAGGAGAGCATTCATGGCACTTAAACCAGGACCAAAGCCGATAGCGAAATCCACAGGAAAACCGGATCAGCGCCGCCGTGATAACAAAAGCACACCGGGGAATAACCCGGCCCTCAAACCTAGCAAGAACACAAAATAAGGCACATAAAAGAGGACTATCGCTGATTTGCACTTCTACCCCGGTACTCGATTGAACCTGCGCGACACCGCGCGGATTGCGTGCTTGTAGGATGTTGGATGTCAGCTTTCTCGAGTTCCCTGCCGATACCGATCAGTCCGATAACGGCCCCAAATTGGACAGTGCAACGCCACATGTGGACGTCTGGCATTCTTAGATGCTGGAGTCAGGGCATGGACGTGAGAGGCTAACAACTACTATTTTGCCCGGTGCGTTTTCGGAAGGCTAAGTATTTTTCTACGCGAACGATGTCCTTCCTCGACGCCTTTCCTTCGACGAGGGTGAGCATGACAGGCGGTCCGTCGCCTTCCGAACAGGATCGGCGAAGAGCTTGGAGAACTGGGCCGTTGATGAACACGTATTGACCAAGGTCAACGCAGTTTGGTTGCCCTGCATCAGCGCGATTACCTTCGTCATCACAACGCTCGACGTATGGGAAGTTTCTTGCTGCGGCTGAGAGCCGACTGACAGCGGCGCTTGTGCTGAACAATTCCCAGAGAAAATACGAGACCAGAGCGACACATCCGAAAAGGACGGCGACCCTATACAGGCCACGAGCAAGAGTAGGGTTGCCTTTGTGCTCCTGCATTTCTCTCCCGTTCCGCGACTGCTACACGCCTAGTCTGTTGATGCCATGAATATGGGACGATTGAAACGGGTGTTAAAGTAGGCAGGCTTCTGTCGTCTCCTCACGCCCATAGCAGGCGTGCTGATGACCAGTTACAGTCGTTTCGGATGCAGGTGACATCAGCGAGATCATTCGCAGAAATTGCAGGGCGCGGCCATGACATTAGAAATTAGGCTTGCTGAACCATACGATGTTGCAGCCCTGTTCGATGTTCGGACTTCGGTGCGGGAGAACCATCTCTCCCGAGAGCGCCTTGCCGAATTAGGGGTTACGAACACGTCAGTCTCCCAGATGATTTCTGCTTCGACATGCGCTTGGGTTGCTATTTCGAGCGACAAAATCGTTGGCTTCTCAATGATCGATGTGACTGAAGCTTCTCTTTTTGCCGCATTCGTTCTCCCTGCGCATGAGGGAAAGGGATTGGGCACTCAACTCGTGAATATCGCGGAACGTGAGCTATTCAAGCACCATTACGAAATTTGGCTTGAAACAGACAAGGACAGCCGTGCGGCGGGTTTCTACAGGCATCTCGGATGGGGCAACCAGCGCGCGTCCAAGAGCAACCAAATCCGGCTTACTAAGACACGGACTTGATTTCTCCTGTTGCCGGATCATGGCAGCCGGTCCATTGCGGGTAGTCACCGTCCACGCTAGCCTAAGCGTAGGAACTTGCATTACTTAATCATGCAGAGCGGCTTAGTGGATGAGGTTTCGAGGCGATGATGCAGGGCGACACAACCACTAACGGCGAGCCTCAGTTGAGCGAAGTGGAGAAGTTCATCCTCTCTAGCTCCGAAGAACTTGCCTTCCCACCAACTGAATGGGAGACGGAGACACTCGCGGAGGTTCTGGCCTTACCCCGCGTCGTCGTCACTCGCCCGCCTGAAGACGACCTGTTGAAGATTGGCATGCGTCGGAATGACTGCCATGCGAACTGTGCCGCACAGGTGGCAAATGACATCGAGGGGCGGAGCCGCCACGTTTCGGGCTGGTATATCAGCGGCTCCGACCTGATCCTTCATTCAATTGTAGAGATCGATGGTCAGTGGTTTTGCCTCACGCCCCAGATCGCGAAAGCATCACCCAGGTTCGAGTTCATCCCCGATCCCGCGATCGAATGCAAGTTTCCTCCGATGGCAAGACGCGAGACGCATATCGATCCGGGCGCGAGCTTCCTCAAGCGCTTCGAAAGCATCCCGAAAGGCACATCCAAATGCGCGACCGTTTTCGCTCACTGATGGACTCCGGCATGTCGGCGGTAGAAGCCCGAGATGAGGTCAATGCCACCTTCAGAGCTGAGCTTTAGGAGAACATCGCCGTAGCTTTCGGACGATGCGGACAGTTCGGCGAGGCGCGCGATGTGACGAGAGATCACAAGCGGCAAACTGGAGGCCGGAGGCGCAAAGCTCTGTCGCCAGTAGCAACTTAATCCCGTCTTAGGTCGCCAGTAGCGACTTAGGCATGATCCTGCGTTGCATAAGAAGCCTCACCTTGCAGCCCACTGTTTTAGAGCCGACGATGCATGGTTGACGCAAATCGGAGCGAAGATGTCTATGGATAATAGGGCGGTTGAGGCAGTCGCGGAACTGGTCAAGCACGTGGAAATTCTCACGCAAGCCGCCGATGTTGTGGTGGTTGGCGTATGCGGTTTCCCGGGGGCGGGCAAGACCACCCTTTGCCAACACATAGCGGAGATGTCTGGTGTAGAGGTCGTCCGACTGGATTGTGATCTGTTTTCCACCGAGAGCTATTCACAGCGGCAAGCGAACCTTGCGGAGGCGCTGAAATCAGGTTCACAGGAGCGCATTGAGGATGCCGAGAATACGCAGAACTGGTACGCGTACGACGAAATCGCTCGAGCCATCACGGATTTGAAATCACATCGGCGCTGTACCTACGACAGGGCCTGGAACAGAAACACGGGCGAATTGGATGAACGTTATCATCTCGAAGCATCATTAGCTGGTCCCGTCATCGTTCTTTGTGACTGCATCTATCTTCTCCATCCTCCGATTAGGGACGCTCTCGATTGTGCGATCTTTGTCGATGCGCCAGAGGCAGTACGTTTCGCGCGAGGGCGGGTCAGGTCGCGGGGGGACGCCAATCTCGCCGAGCGCATGGAGCGGATCAGCGTCCGATACACCGCTCCGTATTTCACGCGATACGCAGACCAAGCGACCATCGTCTTCCGGACTGGCGATGTCTTGAGCAAGTTGCAGGAGACCGCATGAAGATCGCCGCAGCCCAGACCTATGTCTCCGCGGACATCTCGGCCAATGGAAGTGCTATCCGGCAAGTTCTCTGCGAATTGGCGGCCAAGGGCGTAAGGGTCGTCAATTTCTGCGAAGGCGCTCTTTCTGGATACTCGAAATCACAGATTTTACACCCGGATGCTTGGCACTCTTTCGATTGGCAGACGCAGGAGGCTGAACTACGATCGGTTTCCGCGCTTTGCCAGGAGCTCAACATCTTCGCCGTTGTCGGTGGCGCGCACCCGCTCACCATGGCGGCACGTCCGCACAATAGCCTCTATGTCTGTTCGCCCGATGGCGGACTGTTGACGAGATACGATAAGCGATTCCTTTCCCACTCCGAGATAAACGACTGGTACACGCCCGGAACCAAGGCCATCACCTTCGAGGTGGACAGTTACCGTTTCGGGTGTGCAATCTGCATCGAATCTCAGTTTCCCGAAGTGTTCGCCGAATACGAGCGTCTTGGGGTGGATGCAGTGCTGTTCTCGTCATACGGAATCCCCGAACATTTTCAGATCGCCTTGCGCGCGCATGCCGGATTGAACTGTATCTGGATCAGTGGGGCCACGCCCGCGCAGAAGGCAGCGAAGGGACCTGCTGGCATTATCGGACCAGACGGAAGCTGGGTTTCGCGTAGTCCGGACGTCCCAGATAACAGCTACGCTCTAGCTGTTATCGATAGAAACGATCCCAGTTTCGACATACCCCTGCAAAAGGCCCGACCGTGGCGAGCGAGGGCGCGTGAAGGGCAAATCTACCGGGACAAGATGGTGAGCGACGCCCGAAGCAGTAGCCGAAGCGAATACTGATCTAACCGACTTCCAGCGTGTAAATCACGCGCCTGACGATGTTGCTCAATTGATCGGGCTTCTCCAACGGCACATAGTGCCCGCAGTCTGGGATGATCTCCACCATGCCATCCTGAGCGGTGAGCGCCTGCGCAGCGGTTTTTTCGGGACCTGGAGCTATGTCTTCCGCGCCGGACACAAAGACCACGGGGCCGGGAAAAGCTGCAAGCGTGTCATCGCGGCTACGCCTGGTGTGAAACACGTTCACCCCTCGTAAGATGTCTTGTTTCGGCAGTCTTACATAAGCCTGTCTGGCGGCATCAATCACTGTTGGGTCCGCTTTCTTTGAAAACAGTGGCTCCCAGAACGTAGCCCAAGCTCCACTACGATCCCCCTTCGCGATCTCCTCCAGTGCGAACTCCCGGAACTCTGGATCAGGCCGATGCCGGGCCTTCGTTCCTATCAGTATTAAAGCGGCGACACGGTCCGGGGCGAGGGCGGCAACTTCCAGCGCGCATGAACCACCGACGGAGCAGCCCACGACGATGAGACGCTTTCCCTTCACGATGGAAAGGGCCTCAGCCGCCCATTCCTCGGCGCTTTGGCCGAACCCGTAGAGGGTCGGCGCATAGGATGAATTGGGCAGGAGATGCCGTTGGGCGGCCCACATCGAGCCGTCCAGCGGAAGAGCGTGTAGAAAGAGGATTCCGAGATTGGATTTAGAGGTCATCATCTTTTGAGGGTGGGGCTAAGTGTTGTGAGCTTCAAGAGGGTATTAGACTCCAGGATGCTTGTCCTCCAGCCAGATAGGCGATGATATGCGGTCATGTCCGATTCTCTCGAAAACGCACGAAAATTTCTGGAGTCCCTCCAGCGAACGGACCTCTCCAAACTTATCGCCCAGTCCAAGGTCGAGAGCCGGATCGGAGACAGCTTCTGGCCCGAGGTCGTTGTTCGATCGCCACGCCCGTTTTCGGAGGCTTTAGCGTCTCTTCCGCAATACGATAGGAAGCGCATCGCCGAAGCGGTAGTCAGTGACGAGGGCGGGGTATCTACACCCTCGGATATCATCATTCACGAGATTCCGGGTCCGCCTGTCGAAGGATTGCCTGCTCTTTTGCCGGAGCTCGTGATCCAACAGGAGACTATGATCAAGGTCGCCACCGGGGAGAGGTCAATTCAGGATGCCAATGATTATTACATCGCCCGGCAAGTTCGACTGACGACCTTATGCGGGTCTTCCACGATTCAGTACGACAACCCCCATCCCGACTTGTGGGCTTGGTTTCACTATTACAAGGATCACTTCGGGACCTACGCCGAGAGACGCAGGTACGTTCGCGATCTTTTCAAATCTGCAATCGCAGACGCGGCAGCAAAGACCCTGTCGGCTGCACCGGTGCGAGAACCGACCGGATGGGAGAGGGTAGACCGGGCGCTTACCAAGGCGAGGTCACAGATCGACACGTCCTCGGACGAAGAAGACTATCAGGCGATCGGACTCCTCTGCCGTGAAGTCATGATTTCTTTGGCGCAGGCTGTCTACGATCCTGCCATTCATGCTTCCGAAGACGGAGTGTCTCCCAGCCTGACGGACGCGAACCGTATGCTGGAAGGCTAT
The DNA here is from genome assembly GCA_000722615.1 of Pseudorhizobium pelagicum. GTDB lineage: Bacteria > Pseudomonadota > Alphaproteobacteria > Rhizobiales > Rhizobiaceae > Neorhizobium > Neorhizobium pelagicum. The sequence continues at coordinate 293,392 of JOKI01000002.1, forward strand.
GTAGGCCATTCATTCCCCGGCGAGAGTTACAAGGAAGTTCGAGCGCACGCTCGGGCAGCGTTAGCTCTCGCGTTGAACCTTCAGCATCGGCGAACAGCTACAAGAAAGCTCGCAGCGCTGTGTCTAGAAGCAGCGACATCAGCCACCTCGATCATCGCTATCATTTCTGATCGCGGCCGTTGAAATCTCGCCGATTTTCGCTGGACGTTCGCGACGAACCCTTGGCCATCGCCCTCGACGCAGAGGTTTCGACCGCCCATTCCTCTTGCGCCGACGAAGAGTTGGGACGTAAGCGGCAAGCTGAGGCCGTTCAGGCTTCGTAGTTCCAGGGCATGA
>JOKI01000003.1 GCA_000722615.1 Pseudorhizobium pelagicum
ATCAGCCGATCCTCTACGGGATGTTCTGCGTGCTGATGGCCGTGGTCACTGGCTGGGGTGCCAGCCTGATCTTCCGCAAGGACTGAGGGCGCGACGCCCCTTCCCCCCAGGTGAGCTATCGGCAGACGTCGGGAAGGGCCGGCTGCGACCGACCGGCCCTTCCCGTTTCACGCGTTACATCGCCGGGAGAACCGCAATGTCGCGGATGTCGCCGTTGGCGCCGGTGATGTCGGCCGTCTTGGTCGCCTTGCCGGTCTCGATATCAACGGTGTGGAGCGCCGTGCCGGTGACGAGCCAGGCGGTGTTCTCGCCATCGGCGGTCGTCTGGACGTCGAAGGCGTAGGTTGCCGGCATGCCCTCGGCGCCGAGCTTGCCGATCGCCTTCAGGGTGCCGTCGTTCGGCTTGGTCTGCTGGATCAGGCCGCCGATGGTGGCGTCGATGTCGTACATCGCGGTCTTTTCCGGCTTGCCGTAGGAGTTGATGTAGGCAGCCGCGACGATGTTCGGCTCCTCGCCCTTGTGCATGTCGCCATCCTCGAAGGCGAGGCTGCCGTCGACCGTGACTTCACCGGTGTCCGGATGGACGCGGTGGTTGGTGGTGCCGGTCATGTAGCGCAGGCGGTCGGCCATCGGGTTGAAGTCGACGATGACGGGGGCGTCGCCCATGGTCAGCGGCTTGTCCATCTTGGCAACTTCCGTGGCGGCGCCCGATTCCATGTCGATGGTGACGATGGTGTTGTCCGCCGTGACGCCGACCAGCGTGTTGTTGGAGGGGCGCAGATCGATGCCGACGAGACTGTCGACGCCGGTGACGTCCATGGTCCTGGAGACAGCCGGGGCGTCGGTGTCGAACATCACCAGGGTCTTGTCGCCGACCAGGCCGACAACCGGAGCCGCGGAGGCGGCAACCGAGGTGGCCGCGAGGACGGTGGAGGTGATGAGAACTGTGCGAAGCGTGATCATGTGGTTTCTCCCGTTTGATTGGTCCATTGCGAAGGTCAGCGCGGTTTGTTTCCTGCCGCCTCATAGGGAAGACACCTGGCACCTCAGGTTTGGATGCAGAGGGCAAAAAAATAATCGCGGCTGCATCCCATCGGCACGGCCGGCGTGTATATCTGACATGGAAACGACAGCATTTGCCCTTGGGAGACCGGACTTGAGCCTGGCACAGATGCCATCCGACGAGCTTGCGGCCTCGCTTGCAGCCTGCGCCCGCGGCGACCGCGGGGGATTGAAGCGGATCTTCGATGGCGAGGCCGCGCGGCTGATCGCGGTCGCCGAACGCATCCTGCGGCGCCGGGAGCTGGCCGAGGAAGTGGTGCAGGACGCCTTCATCCGCATCTGGACCAGCGCCCATCAATACAGCCCGGAGCGGGGATCGGCGCGCGGCTGGATCCATGCGATCGTGCGCAACCGGGCGCTCAACATGCTGCGCGACGGCCGGCGCGAGGACACGGTGGAGGACGACAGGCTGGAGACGCTGCGCGAGAGCGACCAGCTGGACCACATCCTGTCGGCCTGGCATGCGCTGGACCAGAACAGCCGGCTGCGCGAGTGCCTCGGTACGCTCGACGAGATGAAGCGGCGGGGCATCCTGCTCGCCTATGTCGGCGGCTATACGCATGGCGAGATCGCCGGACGCCTGCGGCTGCCGCTCGGCACGACGAAATCCTGGATCCGCCGCGGGCTTTCGGCACTTCGGGAGTGCATGGCATGATCTTCAACGAAACGACCATTCCCGAGATCGCCGACGAATATGTCCTCGGCCTGCTGGATGCCGCCGACCATGCGACCGTGGAGGCCGAGATGGAGCGCAATGCGGGCCTGCGGCAGGCGGTGGCGACAAGCCGCGACCGCTACCTGCCGCTCGACATGACTGCCGAAGCAGCCGCCGTGCCGCCAGGGCTCTGGACACAGATCGAGGCGGGGTTGGCCGATACCCCCGCTGCCGTGCCGCTTGGCGGGGCGACGCTTGCGCCCGAGGCCGTACTCACGCCCGCCGCCAACGACAACCGCGGCTTCGGCTGGAAGGCCGCCGCCCTGTCCTCGATGGCGGCGACGCTGGTACTGGCGGTGGCGCTGACCTGGAGCCTTGGCCGCAGGGCCGAGCCGATGGTGATTGCGGTGCTTCTCAACGAGACGGGCGAAGTGCAGGCTGTCGTCGAGGATTTCGGCAATGATACCGCCAACATCCGCCTGCTGGCCGACATCGCGGTGCCGGACGACAAGGCGGTGGAGGTCTGGACGCTTCCCTCCGCGGAGATGGGACCGGTATCGCTGGGTCTCCTCGAGGAGGGCCAGTCCGGGCGCTTGAAGGCGCCGCCGCTGCCGACGCCGCAGGATGCGCAGCTTTACGAGATCACGCTGGAGCAGGCGGGAGGCTCACCGACCGGGCGCCCAACAGGACCCGTGCTGGCCAAGGGCTTTGCGAAACTGCCGCGCTGAGGATCAGGCAAGCAGGCTGCCGTAGCGGACCGAATAGATGCGGTCGCGGCCGAGCAGATGGGCAACCAGGGTCTCGCGATCGAAGAGGCCCTGCATGGCCCTGTGATTGAGGTCGAGGCCGCCGGCCAGGACGCCGAAGGCCGGCATCAGCAGACGCGCGCCATCCGTCGCGAAACAGGGACGGCGGACGTATTTCTCGCGCCGGCGGACGGTGGCCGAGGGATGCAGGTGCCCGGCGATCTCGCCCTTGCCCGAAATCAGGCTCGGCTCGTGGCGGAAGGCCAGACCGCCATGGGCGAATTCGTCGGCGCATTCGCCCGGCAGGTCGACGGTGCCGTCGGGATCGTGGTTGCCGTTGATCCAGATCCAGTCGCGGCCGCGCGCCATGCCGGCAAGCAGCGCGCGCAGGTCCGCCGGCAGGTGCTCGGAGCCGCTGCGATCGTGAAAATTGTCGCCGAGCGAGATCACGATCTTCGGATCGTAGCGGGCGATGACGGCCGCCAGGATGTTGAGGGTGGCGATGGTGTCATAGGGCGGCAGCATCATGCCGCGCCGGGCAAAGGCTGCCCCTTTTTCCAGATGCAGGTCGGAGACTACCAGCAGCCCACTCTCCGGCAGGTAGAGGCTTCCGAGCGGGTCGCAGATCGCGACCACGTCGTTGACGACGATCTCTTCCGCACCGGCGGCCTTGCCGATCATGTTTGCGGTGCGGGCGGCGAGGCCGAGGCGGTGCATCAAGGTCGTTTCGTCTTTCCGTTCGGCAGTCGAGCGCACTGCCGTGTCTGCCTGTATTCGGGGTCCCGGGCGAGACGACGCGGGAGCCCTAGGGTGCCATGGCTTCCGCGATCAGCTCTTCCGCGGCCTCCGCCAGCAATGCGTCCTGGGCTTCGCCCGGCACCGTTTCCCGACCGATCTCCAGCATGATGGGAACGGCGAGCGGCGAGACACGGTCGAGGTCGCGGTGGGTGATGTGCCCCTTGATTCTCGCCAGCATATCGCCAAGCCGGCCGATGTCCAAAAGTCCGGATGCGGCATCGCGCCGCGTCGCTTCCAGCAGGATGTGGTCCGGCTCGTGGCTGCGCAGCACGTCGTAGATCAGGTCCGTCGAGACGGTGACCTGGCGCCCGGTCTTCTCCTTTCCGGGGTGGCGGCGCTCGATCAAGCCGGAAATCACGGCACAATTGCGGAAGGTGCGCTTCAGCATGTAGCTTTCGTCGAGCCAGGCCTCGAGATCGTCACCCAGCATGTCCTCGTCGAACAGGTCGCCAAGGCTGAGCCGGCCCTGGCCGATCATGCCGCCCAGGTCGTTCAAGGCCCAGACCGCCAGCGAGTAATCGGTGGCAACGAAGCCGAGAGGGCGCGCCCCTGCCCGCTCCATCCGCCGGGTGAGCAGCATCCCGAGCGTCTGATGCGCCAGCCTGCCCTCGAAGCAATAGGCGATCATGAAGAAGCGCTTGCCGCGCGGGAAGGTCTCGATCAGCAGCTCGTCCTTCGCCGGCAGCATCGAGCGGTCCTTCTGCAGCGCCAGCCAGTCGCGCACCTGATCCGGCAGCGCCTGCCAGCGATCGGGATCGGCGAGCATGCCGCGCACCTGATCGGCAAGATAGGTGGAGAGCGGAAACTTGCCGCCGGCATAGGCGGGGATGCGCGGGTCCATCGAGGCGGCGTTGGAGACGAGGCATTCGTTTTCGCGGATGCCCTCAAAGCGCAGCACCTTGCCGGCAAACAGGAAGGTGTCGCCCTGCACCAGCTGTTCGAGGAAATACTCCTCGACCTTGCCGAGCGACAGGCCACCGCGGCCGATGGTGCCCCGGGCATTGCGCTTGACCAGCCGCACGTTGAGCTCCGTCGCCTCCACTATGGTGCCGAGATTCATGCGGTATTGCTGGGCGATCTGCGGATTGGAGACGCGCCAGCGGCCCTCCGCGGTCTTCCGGATCTTGGCGTAGCGCTCGTAGGCGCGCAGCGCGTAGCCGCCGGTCGCGACGAAATCGACGGCACGTTCGAACATCTCCCAGGAAAGCTTAGCATAGGGCGAGGCACTGGTGATCTCCGCGTAGAGCTCCAGCGGATCGAAGGGTTCGGCGCAGGCCATGCCGAGGATATGCTGGGCGAGCACGTCGAGCGCGCCCTCGCCCACCGGCGGCGTATCCTGGGCGCCGAGATAATTGGCGTCCAGGGCTGCCTGGCATTCCATCACCTCGAAACGGTTGGCCGGAACCAGGATCGCCTTCGACGGCTCGTCCATGCGGTGGTTGGAGCGGCCGATGCGCTGGGCAAGCCGCGAGGCCCCTTTCGGTGCGCCGACGTGGACGACGAGATCGACGTCGCCCCAGTCGAGTCCGAGGTCGAGCGTCGAGGTGGCGACGACCGCCCGCAGCTTGTTGGCGGCCATCGCGGCCTCCACCTTGCGGCGCTGGCCGGCGTCCAGCGAGCCGTGATGGAGCGCGATCGGCAGGTTGTCGTCGTTGATCGTCCAGAGCTCCTGGAAGAGGAGTTCGGCCTGGAAGCGGGTATTGACGAAGATCAGCGTCGTCTTGTGTCGCTTGATCTCCTCGTAGACCTCCGGAATGGCATAGGTCGAGACATGGCCCGACCAGGGAATGCGCTTGTCCGTGTCGAGGATGGTGATGTCCGGCGGGGCACCGCCCTGGACATGCACGAGGCCGGCCGGCGCTGCCGGGTGCTCGCCCTGGGGAACGAGCCAGCGCTGCAGGTCCATCGGGTGTGCGACCGTCGCCGAGAGGCCGATGGTCTGCATCTGCGGCGCATGGCGGCGCAGGCGGCCGAGCCCCAGCGACAGGAGATGGCCGCGCTTGGAGGTCACCAACGAATGCAGTTCGTCGAGGACGACGTACTTCAGGTCCTTGAAAAAGCGCTCGGCTTCCTTGTTGGCGAGCAGCAGCGCCACCTGTTCCGGCGTCGTCAGCAGGATATCGGGCGGCGAGAGCTTCTGGCGCTGGCGCTTGGCCTGGGGCGTATCTCCCGTGCGGTTCTCGATCGTGACCGTCAGACCCATCTCCGAGACGGGCTTCATCAGGTTGCGCTCGATATCGACCGCGAGCGCCTTGAGCGGCGAGATGTACAGCGTGTGGATGCCGGTGAAGGCCGATCCGGGCGGCATCTTGCCGCGCCGGGTCAGGTCCGTCAGCGACGGCAGGAAGCCGGCGAGCGTCTTGCCGGCGCCGGTCGGCGCGATCAGCAGCATGCTCTCGCCGGCGGTGGCGCGGGAAAGAAGCTCGAGCTGATGGGGACGCGGCTGCCAGCCCTTCTCGGCGAACCATTTCAGGAACGGCCGGGGCAGGAGCGCGGCATCACGGCCGGACGATGGGGGTATGACGAGATCCACCCGCATAAAATAAGCAGAAGCCGGCGAAAAAGAAGTGCCGGCTAACGCTTAATGGCCGAGAGGGTCAGCGGCCACGCCCGCGGATCAGTTCAGGGCCGGCGTCTTCATCGGCGGGCCTGCCGGTGGCAGGCTTGCGGGGGTGACGGCCGTCGAAGGCGTCTTCTGCTTGTCTGCTTCGTTGTGCCACTTCACGGCTTCCCTGGCCTCGACGCGCGCCTGCTTGCGATGCTTGCCCTGCGTCCACCAGGTGCCGACCGAGCCGATGGCCATGCCGAGGATCAGTGCCAGCATGAGAAACAGGAAGAAAGGTGCCGTCAGAGACAGGACGCTGTCCTGCGGGCGGAAGGGATTGAGGGCCAGGGTGACGGTCTGGCGGTTGGCGACCGAAAGCACGACCAGCAGCACGCCGAGCGGCAACAGTATCACCAGATAAACGATCTTCTTGAGCCTCGTCATGTCTCTCCGCCTTGTCTGCGCCCGTGGCGCCCTGCACTCCCAAGGCAGAATAGGCGCCTGCCGGCGCCTTTCAAGAGCATCTGCCGATCAGAGGTGGTCAGCGTCAATCCGCCTCGTCCTCAAGACCGGGATTGAGACGCTCGCGCAGCTCCTTGCCCGTCTTGAAGAAGGGTACCCATTTTTCCTCGACGAAAACAGACTCGCCGGTGCGCGGGTTGCGGCCCGAACGGGACGGACGGTTCTTGACGGAGAAGGCGCCGAAGCCGCGCAGCTCGACCCGGTTTCCTGCCGCCAGAGCATCGGTGATCTCGTCGAGAACCGCGTTGACGATATTCTCGACATCGCGGTGGTAGAGGTGCGGATTTCGTGCCGCCACGATCTGGACCAGTTCCGACTTGATCACGTTTGCCCCCTGAAAAAGCTAGATTTTCACTCGTGGCCAACCTGCCAAACGGAGACCAGACCGTCAAGGAACAACTTCTCGCCCCCGAACGGCCGCAGCGCCGCGGGACCCAGCACATCGGCCAGGCCGGTCAGCCGGAAAAACTGGGCCATGGCGCTGGCAAACCAGAGCGAGGAGGCGTCCTCGCTGTCCTTCCACTCCACCATCGGCAGGTTCTGGCTGACGCCCTTGTCCGCCAGATAGGCGCGGATTTCGGTTTCTCCGCCGAGCGTATCCACCAGCCGGGCTTCGAGCGCCTGGCGGCCGGTGAATATCGAACCGTCGGCAAGCCGCAGCGCCTCGTTGCGGGGCAGATTGCGCCGTTCCGCCACGAGATCCACGAACCAGTCATAGCTATCCATGATCATCGAGCGGATCATCTGCTGTGCTTCTTCGCTGGGCGGGTGGAAGGGAGAGGGTTCCGCCTTCAGGGGCGACGACTTGATCTCTTCCAGCGAGATGCCGACCTTGTCCATCAGTTCCTCGATCTGAGGGTACTGGAAGATCACGCCGATCGAGCCGGTGATCGAGCTTTCGCCCGCCACGATCGTGTCGCCGGCGGTGGCGATCATGTAGCCGGCGGAGGCCGCCAGCGTGCGGATGTCGGAGACGACCGGCTTCTTTTCGGCCACCGCACGGATCGCCTTGAAAATCCGCTCGCCGCCATAGGTGGTGCCGCCCGGCGAGGAGATGGAGACGACGAGCGCCTTGGCGTTGGGGCTGTCGCCGATCTCCTTCAGCCGCTCGAGAAGCTCCGTATCGTCCTGGATCATTCCGGAGATCTTCACGTGGGCCACGTGCTGAACGGCCGAGCCGCCCTCGCCGCCGCCGAGCCGGTAGAGGGCAAAGCCGAGCCCGATGATGACCAGCAGGGCGAGAATGCGCCAGAAGCTCAGCTTCCGGCGCAGGCGCCTGCGATCGAGAATTGCCAGTTGATCCATGGGTTTCCCTTGCTTGCCGCGGGCTCTACGGGGCAATGCCCGTCCATGCGCGACTGCTATCACGATTTTATGTGGCCCGTTATTGTTTGTTGATGCATAAAAAACCATATTGCGCTGAAATACGGAAGCCACTCCGCCTTCCGCCCGAGAGTGGCGCAGACAAAAACGCGGACATGCAAGGAAACACGCCCAGCCGATGCTGCAAAGACTGCTGAAATCACCGGTGCAGGCCTTCGCGGGCCCAGCGGACGGCGACGCCTACCAGGCGGCGCTCAGACACTCTGCGCGCGTGCGCCGGCTTCGCATCTGGCTGCCGATCACGGCAGGCCTGATCTCGGCGGTCTTCATCGGCGTCTCCGTGATCCGTGCCTATCTTCCGGAAGACCTGTCGATCGAGAGCGCGCGCATCGAGGACGGCAAGATCGTGATGGAACGGCCCGCGATTGCCGGGCGCAACGACGACGGCATCAGCTATTCGATGACGGCGGTGCGGGCGCTGCAGGACATCGCCAACCCGAATATGATCACGCTCGAGGACGTCAAGGCGGCAGTCCCCGTCAACGAGGACACCATCGCGCGCGTGGTGGCGACGGCCGGCATCTTCGATCGCGGCACCGACCGCATGCAACTGACGGCGCCCTTCGACGTCAACCTCAGCAACGGCACGACCGCCAAGTTCCAGTCTGCAGACCTGGACGTCGTCAACGGCACGCTCGACACGACCGATCCGGTTGCAATCACGACCGAGCAAGCCTCTATTGTTGCGCAGTCTCTCAAGATAGCAGATAAGGGCAAAACGATTACCTTCGCCGGACAGGTCAGGGTAAACATCGACGCGACCGCCATCCGAAACCAGGGCAACTAGAGCTGACCACCATGATCATGTGTCGAATTGAAAAGATCTCAGCTTCCGTGCTCTCAGCAGGCCTTCTGTGCCTGGCCCTGGCAGCCCCGGCTGTAGCGCAGAACACCACCAGCCAGATGAGCGGGATGGCGCTTTCGAACGACGAGCCGATCCAGATCGAGAGCGACCAGCTCGAGATCAAGGAGCAGGAGAAGAAGGCCTATTTCACCGGCAACGTCAAAGTGGTGCAGGGAACGACCACCATGCGCGCCGGCAAGATGACGGTGCTCTATACCGGCGAAGGCGCCTCGATGACCTCGGGCAGCACCGACATCGACAAGATCTTCCTCGACGACCAGGTCCTGCTGACCTCCGGAGAGCAGCAGGCGACCGCCCAGAAGGGCGAGTTCGACATGGCCAGCCAGACCTTCGTGCTGTCGGGCGACCAGGTGGTTCTCTCCGAGGGCAACAACGTATTCAAGGGCTGCAAGCTGACCGTCCTGATGAACACCGGCGAGGCCAAGCTCGACGCCTGCGGCGGTCGGGTGGAAATCCTGCTCGACCCCAAATCGCGTCCGCAGCAATAACAACGGCAGCATCGTGAAGTTTTCCCTGTCGAACATGCTGGGCAAGAAGTCCGGCCAGCGCGAACCTTTCTCCGTCAGCGACAAGGCGCGCTACGAGGGCACCCTCGTGGCCCACGGGCTGTCGAAGACCTATGACACGCGGCGCGTCGTCAACGGCGTGTCGCTCGTCGTGCGGCGTGGCGAGGCCGTCGGCCTGCTCGGTCCGAACGGTGCGGGCAAGACCACCTGTTTCTACATGATCACCGGGCTGGTGCCCGTCGACGAGGGCATGATTGCCATCAACGGCAACGAAGTCACCAACATGCCCATGTACCGCCGCGCCCGCCTCGGGGTCGGCTACCTGCCGCAGGAAGCGTCGATCTTTCGCGGCCTGACGGTGGAGCAGAACATCCGCGCCGTCCTGGAGGTCCATGACCGCAACCGTGACCGGCGCGAAAGCAAGCTCGACGAGTTGCTTGCCGAATTCCACATCGGGCATCTGCGCAAATCTGCGGCAGTCGCCCTTTCCGGCGGCGAGCGGCGGCGTCTGGAGATCGCCCGCGCGCTGGCGACGGATCCGGCCTTCATGCTGCTCGACGAACCCTTCGCGGGCGTCGATCCGATCTCGGTCTCCGACATCCAGAATCTCGTGCGGCACCTGACGGCGCGCGGCATCGGCGTGCTGATCACCGACCACAATGTCCGCGAGACGCTGGGCCTGATCGACCGCGCCTACATCATCCATGCGGGCGAAGTGCTCACCCATGGCCGCGCCAACGACATCGTCAACAATCCGGACGTCCGGCGGCTCTATCTCGGCGACAAATTCACGCTCTGAGCAATAAAATGCGCTTCGCCCCTCCAGGCGCTTGACCAAATCTCTCAAAAAAGCAATTTTTGGGCCAAGTTGAAGTCTCGTCCCACGGGAAGTCGACCGTGTAGGGAGTGTGCGTCCGCTATGTCCTTGTCCGCCGGCCTTTTTCTGAGACAAAGCCAGTCGCTGGTCATGACACCGCAACTGATGCAGTCCATCCAGCTGCTGCAGATGACGCATCTTGAGCTCAACAGGTTCATTTCGCAAGAGATCGAAAAGAACCCGCTGCTCGAACTGGCGCCCACCGATGCGGCAGATACCGTCGACCGTGCCGCACCCGAAGACTTCAGTGCCCGGGAGGACGTCGGCACCGAGCCCACAGGCACGGGCGACGAGGATGGCGAATGGTACGGCACCCAGTCGGAGGTCGGCGCCGCGCATCTGAACGAGAGCGACTCCGGCTTCGACAATCTCTTTCCGGACGACAAGCAGTCGATCAAGGCGGATGCGCCGGAGCTTCTCAGCCAGTGGAAATCCATGCCGGGCGCCGAGGCGGGCGAGGACTACGACCTCGACGACTTCGTTGCCGGCCATGTGAGCCTGCGCGACCACCTGTCCCAGCAGATCCCCTTCCTGCTGCAGAGCGCTGCCGACAGGCTGGTGGCCCAGCACCTCGTCGACTGCGTCGACGAAGCCGGATATTTCTGCGGCGAACTTCCGGAGATCGCGGCCCGGCTGGGGCGTGAGCCGCAACAGGTGGAGGATATCCTTCGGGGGCTGCAGTCACTCGATCCGCCGGGTGTCATGGCGCGCTCGCTGCGCGAATGCCTCGCCATCCAGCTCAGACAGCGCAACCGCTACGATCCGGCGATGGAAGCGCTCGTCAATCACCTCGATCTCCTCGCCCGGCGCGACTTCGCGATGCTGCGCCGCCATTGCGGGGTGGGCGACGAGGACCTTCTCGACATGCTGGCGGAAATCCGGGCACTCAATCCGAAGCCGGGCGCCAACTTCCAGCGCAGCGCGTCCGAGACGATCTCGCCGGATGTGCTGGTCTTTCCCGCGGCCGGCGGCGGCTGGAAGATCGAGCTCAACCCCGACACGCTTCCCCGTGTGCTCATCGATCGCGAGTATTTCCGGACGGTCTCGGCCTCCTGCGGCCGGCAGAAGGATGACCAGGCCTTTCTGTCGGACTGCATGCAGAGCGCCAACTGGCTCACCCGCAGCCTAGACCAGCGGGCAAAGACCATCCTGAAGGTGGCAACCGAAATCGCCCGCCAGCAGGACGCCTTCCTGACCCACGGCGTCGACCACCTGCGGCCGCTCAACCTGAAGACGGTGGCCGATGCCATCAAGATGCACGAGTCGACCGTCAGCCGCGTCACGTCCAACAAGTACATGCTGACGCCGCGCGGGCTCTTCGAGCTCAAGTATTTCTTCTCGGTCTCAATCGGATCTGCCGACGAGGGCGGCGACAGCCATTCGGCGGAAGCCGTGCGCCACCGGATCCGGGCGCTGATCGCGCAGGAAACGCCGGAGGCGGTGCTCTCCGACGACGACATCGTCGTCAGCCTCAAGAAGGGCGGCGTGGATCTCGCCCGCCGGACGGTCGCCAAGTACCGGGAAGCCATGGACATCCCCTCCTCCGTCCAGCGGCGGCGGGAGAAGCGGGCGATGGCGAAGTTCGCGACGGCCTGAGCCTCTTGTTCAGCGAACCACGTAGCGGTCGGTGCGGTGGTTGATGGCAAGCGTCAGGTTCAGGGTCGCTGCCGCCAGAACGGACAAGGCGATGACGACGGGGCTTGCGACCAGGAACGAGAGCGCCAGCACCACGAGATCCAGTCCGAGCTGAACGAAGCCGGCGCGCCAGCCGAAACGATCCTGCAGATAGAGCGCCAGGATGCCGAAGCCGCCGAGCGAGGCGCGGTGGCGAAAGAGCGCCAGCATGCCCGTGCCGATCAGCAGCCCGCCGAAGAGCGCTGCGGCGACCGGATTGACGTGTTCAAACGAGATCAGCGCCGGCAGGATCTCCGTCAGCAGCGAGGTGACGGCGACCGCCGTGAAGGTCTTGACGGTGAAGGCAAGACCGAGGCGCCGATAGGCGATCCAGTAGAACGGCAGATTGAGAAGGAAGAAGACGAGGCCGAAGCTGAGGCCCATCGAGTAGCGCAGCAGGAACCCGAGACCCGCGGTTCCACCGATCAGGAGATCGGCGGCCGACAGCATGGTCACCCCGAGCGCTGCCAGCATGCTGCCAGCGACAATGCCCTGCACGTCCTCGATGACGGAGTGGCGGTCCGGCGTGGAGGCCCAGAAGCCGATCGGTGTCTTTTCTCCGCCTTCCTTCGTCATCAGCGCACCACGATATAGCGATCGGACCGATGGTTGATCGCCAGGAAGATGTTGAGAACCACGGCCCCGACGAACGACCAGCCGACGATCTGCGGCGAGACGACGAAGAAGGCGCAGACCATGACGCAGAGATCGAAGGCGAGCTGGATGAGGCCGGCCTGGATGCCGAAGCGCTCCTGGATGTAGATGGCGAGGATGCCGACGCCACCCAGACTTGCCCGGTGCCTGTAGAGCGCCAGGAGCCCGTAGCCGAGCAGCAGGCCACCCATCAAGGCTGCCCAGCCCGGGTGCAGATATTGGATCAGCAGGAACTTCTGCTCCACCTCGGTGATCAGCGAGACGAGGCCGATGGCGATGAAGGTCTTGAAGGAGAAGGCCCAGCCGAGCCGCCGGAACGACAGGTAGTAGAACGGCAGGTTGACGAGGAAAAACAAGAGACCGAAGGAAATGCCGAAGGCGTAGTGCAGCAGGAAGGCCACGCCGGCGGTGCCGCCGGTCAGCAAGCCGACCTGATTGAGGAAGTAGAAGCCGAGGGCCGCAACCAGCGCACCGGTCGCCAGGCCTTGCGTGTCCTCCAGCAGAGTATGCTGCGAGGGATCCGCGCTGTAGAACCCCAGGCTGCGCTTATGGGCATGCTTCTGCTGCGCCAAGTGATGCCTCGATCTTCAAGATGGTCAGACTGCCATAAAGCGTTGCCGGACAGCGTTCAACGGCCCACGGCGGCGGGTTCGTCAAAACGCAACAATGTGCGCTCCGGCAGAGACTTCCGCGACAGAAACAATATGCCGTGGACGGGTTCGCCGCGGTCGAGCCGAATGTCCGTCCGCATCACGCTGGTGGTTTCGAGGCCGTGAAGCGCCAAGAGTTCGCGCACGTAAGCTTCCGAATGGGCGTAGCGCAGGGATTCGCGCAGCTCAAAGCCCTGGTCGCCCGTCGCCTCCTCGAACGAGAACGCGAAGTGGCCACCGGGAACCAGAAGGTCTCTCACCAGCGGGAACAGGGTCTCGAGCGACCCCAGATACATCACGACGTCTGTCGCGCTGACGAGATCGGCGCGGTGCCGGGGGAGTTCTTCGCCGAAGAGACCGGACTCGGCCTCCGACAGGCTGAGGTCCGCCTGCTCCAGATGATCGTAGATCTTCTTCTGCTCGGCCTTGGCGAGCATGTTGGCGGAGAGATCGAAGCCTTCCAGACGTTTCGTCACCGCGCGGATCTCGGCTCCGAACAGACCGGTGCCGCAGCCGAGGTCCACGGCCAGTTCGAACGGCCCCAGCCCGACCACCATGTCGGCCAGCTTGCCGGGCACGCTGTATTCCAGCTTCTCGACGAGCGCCTCGTCGAACCGTTCCGCATAGGCGTCGAACAGGCTCTCCACGTAGCGGCTCGGCGGCTGGTCCGGCACGTCGGCTGCCCCCAGAAGAGCAAGCTTCAGGCGGGCGCCGAAGGCATCCTCGGCATCGAGGCTCAGCACCTGCCGATAGGCGGCGACGGCACCGCCCAGTATTCCATTCTTCTCTCGATATTCGCCGAGCTGGAACCAGCCGGCCGCCCAGGAGGGCACAAGCTCCAGGGCCTGCTCGACAAGCTCCGCCGCCGCCGGCAGATCGCCGGCTTCAGCGAGCATGCGTGCGTAATCGACGCGACGGTCGGCAATGGCATCGCCGGAGGATAACTGGCTTGGCAGCATGATATGTCTCGAGAGGGTGCGGGTTCTTGGCTGAAGCCACAAAAAAACACAAGTTCTATTTGAGGAGCATTGCCTTCAGCGCAGAGGAACGGGCTTGCGGGCAACGGGCCTGCCGCTTATCTCTGCCTGCACAACGGAGAATCTGAGAATGGCGGAACGGGTTAATCGGGTTCTGGGCGATACGCCTGGACGGACCATCGTGAAACTGATCGTGGTTTCGCTGGTGGTCGGCTTCGTGATGGCCTTCTTCGGTCTCGACCCATGGGACATCGTCTACAGCATCCGCAATTTCGTTCTCGACCTCTGGTACCAGGGCTTCAACGCGCTTGGCCGGGTCGGCGACTATCTGATCCTCGGCGCGACGATCGTCATTCCGATCTTCATCATCCTCAGGCTGATCAGCTACAGGCGCTAGGCATGTCAGACGCGATCCTCATGCCCTCCCGTCGGGGCGTCCTCATCCTGTCGGGACTTGGTCTTCTTCTCGCCGGCTGCTCGACCATCGGCGCCCTGACGCCGATCGATGGCGCGGAAGACGAGACCGCGGCCGCCCTGCCGCTTGTCAACAGGGTGCGGGCCGAGCGCGGACTGTCGCCGCTTGCCGCCAAGGGTGCCGCACGCAGCGCAGCCGCCGAACAGGCGGTGCGGATGGCAAAGGCGGAGCAGATGACGCATCTGATCGGGCGCGGGGACGATTTCAAGTCGCGGATGAAGCGCCGCGACGTGCCGCTGCCGGCAGCCGAAAACATCGCCAGCGGCCAGAACTCCGTGGAGGATGCCGTCGAAGCCTGGATCCGTTCGCAGAGCCACCTGACCAATATGCTCGGCGCCTACCGGGGGCTGGGCGTGGCCATGGCCCGCTCCACAGCCTCGCGGCCCTACTGGGCCATGGTCCTCTCCGCCTGATGAACGCGACGGCTGAGGCGGCTCACGATACACGGCCCTTTCCGGTCACCCACAGGCTGGTGCTGTCGATTGCCGTACCGATGACGCTTGGCTTCCTGACGACGCCCCTGCTCGGCCTTACCGACACGGCGGTGGTGGGACGGCTCGGCCAGCCGGAGGCGCTGGCGGGGCTTGCCATCGGCGCCATCATCTTCGACCTCCTCTATGGCAGCCTCAGCTTCTTTCGCACCTCGACCACAGGACTTGCGGCACAGGCCTTCGGCCGCAACGATCCGCGCGAACTGCAGGCCGTGTTCTGGCGGGCGCTGCTCAGCGCCGTCGGGCTGGGGCTGCTGATGCTGTTCCTGGCGCCGGTCATCCTGGCTGTTGGACCGGACCTGATGACGAACGACGCAGCGGTTGCGGATGTGGTGCGCAACTACTTCGGCATAAGGGTGCTTTCCAGCCCCGCCACCTTCGTCAACTTCGCCGTCCTCGGCCTCGTCTTCGGGCGTGGACGGGCGATGCTCGGCCTTGGCCTGCAGATCCTGCTCAACGGCACGAACATTCTCGTCTCCATCTTCCTCGGGCTCGGGCTCGGCTGGGGCATTGCCGGCGTCGCCTGGGGCACCGTCTGTGCGGAAGTGCTTGCGGCACTCGTCGGCCTCGTCGTCGTGATGCGCGGCTTTCCCGCCGGAAGCCGGCCCGCGCGGAGCGAGATCCTCGATCCGGGCAAGCTGAAGCAGCTTTTCCAGATGAACGCCGACATCCTGATCCGGTCGCTCGTCCTCAACGGCGCCTTCGTGACCATGACGCGGATCGGATCCAGCTTCGGGGCGGTGACGCTGGCGGCCAATGCCGTGCTGATCAACGTCTTCATGCTGTCGGCCTTCTTCCTCGACGGACTGGCCGGGGCGGCCGAGCAGCTTTCGGGAAGGGCGGTCGGCGCCAACTTCCGGCCGTCCTTCGACCGGGCGATGAAGCTGACGGCCGGCTGGTCGTTTGCCATGGCGGGCGTGCTCGGCGTCTTCTTTCTGGCGGCGGGCGTACCGATCATCGAGGTGCTGACGACATCGGAGGAGGTGCGGCAGGTGGCGGCGCGCTATCTGCCCTGGGCCGCCCTCACCGGCCTGACGGGTGCGCTTGCCTTCCAGATGGACGGCGTCTTCATCGGCGCCACTTGGTCCCGGGAGATGCGCAACATGATGCTGCTCTCCTTTGCCGCCTATTGCGCCGCACTTGCGGTGCTGGTGCCGACGCTCGGCAACCACGGACTGTGGATGGCGATGAACCTGTTCCTGCTCATGCGCGGGGTCTTCCTGCTGGCGATGGTGCCGCGCAAGACCGCTCAGAGCTTTCCGTCGGCCCAGTGATCAAGACGGCTGTCGCGCAGCTCGCGGACAGAGGCGACGGCCTCGCGGTCGAGCAGGCGTGACAGCCCGCCCAGGATGCGGGCCGGCAGGCCGGGGCCTTCATAGACCATGCAGGAATAGAGCTGCACGAGATCGGCGCCGGCGCGGATCTTTTCCAGCGTGTCCTCGGCGCTGCCGACGCCGCCGACGCCGATGATCGGCATCTGCGGGCCGACGCGGCGGCGCATCTTCGCAAGCACCGTCGTCGAGAGGGCAAACAGCGGCGCACCGGACAGGCCGCCTGCCTCCTTCGCCTGCGTGGGGTCGGTGAGGCCGTCGCGCGACAGCGTGGTGTTGGAGACGATCAGGCCGTCCAGATCATGGGCGAGCGCTTCGGCCGCGATGTCGTCGAGGCCCTCTTCCGGCAGGTCCGGGGCGATCTTGAGGAAGACCGGCAGCTGCCGGCCCAGACGGGCAACCTCCTGCGCACGTGCCGCAAGGACCGCGTCGAGCAGGGCCTTCAGGCTGTCGCGCGCCTGCAGGTCGCGCAGGCCGGGCGTATTGGGCGAGGAAATGTTGACGGTGAAATAGCTGGCAAGCGATGCGAAGCGGCGGATGCCGGCGATGTAATCGGCGACGCGGTTGTCGCTGTCCTTGTTGGCGCCGATGTTGACGCCGACGATGCCGCCGGCGCCCTGACGCGCCGAAAGCCTGGCGTGGGCGGCGTCATGGCCCTCGTTGTTGAAGCCGAGGCGGTTGATGACGGCGCGGTCGGCCGTCAGCCGGAAGATGCGCGGCTTCGGATTGCCGGCCTGCGGCTTTGGCGTCAGCGTGCCGACCTCGGTATAGCCGAAACCCAGCCGCAGCAGTGCATCCGGCACTTCGGCGTTCTTGTCGTAGCCGGCGGCCATGCCGAGGGGGTTCGGGAAGGAGAGGCCGGCCACCGTCTGGGAAAGCCGTGGATCGGCTTTGAGGTGGCACGCGGGCAGAAGGCCGCTCTTCAGGGCAGCGATCGACATGCCATGCGCCGTTTCCGGGTCGAGCAGGAAGAGCCCCTGACGGGCGAGATCCGACAGGCGACCGATCATGCCATCTCCTCCGGGAAGCGATGCGTGCCGTCGGGGCCCAGCGGCAGCGGCCGTTCCCAGATCACCGCGTCGAGAGGCAGAGCGCCGTAGAGATGCGGGAAGAGATCACCACCGCGGGACGGCTCGAATTGCAGCGCCTCGCCGAGAGCGCCGCCATCGACGGCGAGCAGCATCAGGTCCTCGACGCCGGCAAAATGCAGCCTTGCGGTCTCGCGGGCCTGGGCGGCGGTGGAGAAATGGATGTAGCCATCCTGCAGATCGATCGGCGCGCCGTCGAAGACGCCTCTTTCCCGCGCGGCCTGCCACAGAGTTGTCGGAACGATCTTGTAGACGATATTGGGCATGGGGCAGCTTTCGATCGGGCGCTGTGCTGTAAAACGATCTGCGGTTTGCCGCAAAGGCTGGCGCTTGTCCAGCCACAGACGGAGGACGACATGACGATGAGACCGCTGCTGCTATCACTGGTACTTCTGCCCGGCATGGCGCTGGCGCAGGATGCCGAGACCTCGCGTTTCCAGCTGGAGAGAACCGAGACCGGCCTGGTGCGCCTCGACCGGCAGACCGGCGCCATGTCGCTCTGCCGCGAGGACAACGGCACCCTCTCCTGCCGGATGGCGGCGGACGAGCGCGCCGCCTATGAACAGGAGCTCGATCTCCTGACCAAGCGGGTGACGGCGCTGGAGGACAGGATGGCTGCAGAGACCGCCTCCCGTGCCCTGCCGGACGAAGCGGAGATCGAGCAGAGCCTGACGATCATGGAACGCTTCCTGCGGCGCTTCATGGCGATCATCGAGGACTTCACCGAGGACCGCCAGCTACAGGAACCGGGGCCCAGCCGGACCTGATCCCGGCGGTTCTGTCCGGGATCCTCATGCATCCGACCCGAAAGACTATTGTTTCCAGCGCTCTGGAAGCGTAGAAGAGGGAAGGCGACATTGCGTCTATGCTCTTGGGAGGGAGCGTTAGAATGCAGACACTCACGATCATCATCGCAGACGACCATCCGCTGTTTCGCGGCGCACTGAAACAAGCCGTGCAAGGTCTTTCCACCGATCTCACCATCATCGAAGCCGGGGATTTCAACGCCGCACGCGCGGCGGCGCAGACCCATCGCGATGCGGATCTCTTGCTGCTCGACCTCGCCATGCCGGGCGTCAGCGGATTTTCCGGCCTGATGTCCCTGCGGGCCGAGTTCTCGGGATTGCCGATCGTGGTGGTCTCGGCCACCGATGACGGCGCGACCATCCGCCGGTCGCTGGAACTCGGCGCCTCCGGCTTCATCTCGAAATCCTCCGGGCTCGACGATATCCGGACCGGCATCTATGCCGTCCTCGACGGCGACATCTGGGCGCCCGAGGGGCATGTGCCCATGTCGGACGAGGAGCCGGGCATCAGCGAACTCCTGGAACGGCTGCGCACGCTGACGCCGCAGCAGAGCCGCGTCTTGAACATGCTGGGCGAGGGCCTGCTCAACAAGCAGATCGCCTATGAGCTCGGCGTGTCGGAAGCGACCATCAAGGCGCATGTGTCCGCCATTCTCCTGAAGCTCAACGTGGACAGCCGGACGCAGGCGGTGATCAAGCTCGGCAAGATCAACATGCCGCTGGTGGCGTAAGCGGCTGTCGGGCAAAGAGGATTTTATTCCTCGTCGCCCTTTACCAGCCGCCCCGCTTTGGCTAGATTTGAGACAACCGGCTCGCGTTGCGGGCAGGCCGACGGCAGGTGCGCGCAAGACGGCCCAAGTTGTCGGATCAGGACCAAGTCAGGGCGCGAGGAGCCGGCGGGACGCTACCGGACCTTGAGCCGGAGAACCCACGGCCATGCTGTCACACGAGACGATCTGGCACGCCCTCGACGCCCTCGCGGAGCGCCACAAGCTGACGGCCTCGGGGCTTGCCCGCCGCGCCGGTCTCGATCCCACCTCGTTCAACAAGTCGAAGCGGCATGGCCCGGACGGGCGGTTGCGCTGGCCCTCCACCGAGTCGATCGCCAAGGTCCTCGAGGCGACCGGTTCCAGCGTCGAACAGTTCCTGAGCTACATCCCCTCCTCCCGTTCGCATCTGCCGGAAGGCGCCTTCCCGCCGCAGATCGGGACGATCCCTCTGCTCGGGTTTGCCCAGGCGGGCGCCGGCGGCTTCTTCGACGACGGCGGCTTTCCCGCCGGCCAGGGCTGGGACGTGGTGGAATTTCCCGCCTCCCCGGCGCGCAAATCCGGCGTCTATGCGCTCGAGGTACAGGGGGATTCGATGATGCCGCTCTACCGCGACGGCGACGTGCTGATCGTGGAGCCAGGCGCCCAGGTCCGGCGCGGCGACCGGGTGGTGGTCAAGACCCGCGAAGGCGAAGTGATGGCGAAGATCCTGATGCGCCAGACGGCCAAGACGATCGATCTGCATTCGCTCAACCCGGAGCATTCGAACCGCAGCCTGGACCTTGTCGAGGTGGAGTGGGTGGCCCGGATCATCTGGGCGAGCCAGTAGGAATATAAGCTTTCACGCTTCAGTAGAGGTCGTTGGGGAAGTAGCGCAGGTAGATGTCCTGCAAGCGGCCGTTGCGGGACAGGACGGCCAAGGCGTGATCGAAGGCTGCTGCCAGCGCCACATCGTCGGCCTGCAGCATGACGGCCAGTCCTTCGCCCAGGAAATGCTCCGAGAGATACGGCCCCCCGAAGAGCGCGCAGCATCCCTCCGCCGACTCGCCCGCGACCCAGAACGGGAGCCGGAGCCCATCGGAGAATACGGCATCCACCTTGCCCGCCTTCAGCGCCTCCAGCATGACCTCGTGACTTTCGAAGGTCACGGGAAAGATCTTCGGGAAGAAAGCCTTCAGCATCGCCGCATGTGCGGTGTCCTTCACCACACCGACCGGCCGCCCGATCAGTGCCTCCGGCCCCTCGCCGGCGACCGGCCTGGAGACAAGGCGCGCAAAACGGGCCGGAACGGTCAGGTAGGGACGCGAGAACGTGAAATCTTCCCGTCGTTCGGCGTCAATCGCAACCCCTGCCATCACCGCCTCCCCGGAACCATTGGCCAGCGCCTTTTCCAGGTCTTCGAAGGGCATCGCCTGGATCTGGCACTTCGACTGGATATCGAGCTCGGCGCAGATCTCGCGGGCAAGATCGACATTGAAGCCGGACAGGCGGCCGGTCTGATCGGCAAAGTTGAAGGGCGGAAAATCGATCGTGGTGAGGATGCGCAGCCGCACGAGATTGGAGAGGTCCGGTCGCGGCAGCCGCTCCCTAGCGTCAAACAGGACAGGAAATTCGTGCTGGTCGGCGCGTGCCGCGCCGGGGGCGAAACAGGGTGCAAGAGCCAGGACCAGGACAACCAAAAAGGGAAGTCTCCCCCGTGTTTTCAGGGGTGAAAGCAGAGGGTGCATCTTTATGTTCCGAATTGGGACAGTCTGGTAACGGTGGTGTATCAGAGTCATGCGTCTGGGGGAATATCCGCAAGCAGCAGGCTCCCCTGACGGCGCCGGCGAGCTTCGCCCGCGTGCCGTGACGGCCAACGGGCTGGACAGGTCGAGACTGGCATCGGTCGGCGACGAAAGCGCGGCGTTGCAGTCGCTCGGGTTTTCCAAACCGCTGATCGAGAGGCTGTCGAAGCGGGCGCGACAGAACAACACGACGCTCGAAACCGAACTGCTCCATCACCCGGGAATTCAGGAAGATGCCTACTACGGCGCGATGGCGCGGTTCCTGCGGCTTCCCTTCGCAGACCGGATCGACGCCGGCACGGTGGTCGATACCACACATCTCGACACGCAACTGCGGCGTCCGGCGATGGTGCGGCTCCAACATGCGCGAACGGCGCCGCAAGTTGCAATCGTTCCCGAAGCCGGAAGGCTGGCGGGGCTGGCGGCGGCGCTAATCAACCTGCCGATGCTGGGCCGCGATCTGACGATCACCACCCCGAGCGCCATCCGAAAGGCCGTCTGGGCTGCCGGGGCGACGCGGCGCGTGCGCGAGACCGTCGCGACGCTGTCGGAGGACCGGCCACAGTTTTCCGCCCGGACGGTCGTCACCGGTTCACAGGGATTTGCCGCCGGGATGATCGTGGCGCCCTTTCTCATCGCGCTCCTGGCCGCGCCGGCGCTGATCCTGCCGGTTCTGCATCCGGTGATGTCCTATCTCTATCTGGCAGCGCTCGGCCTGCGCATCCTGGCGCTGATCCACCGCAAGCACGAGCGGCATTTCGAGCCGCCGCCGACACCGGGTCCGCTTCCGACCTATACCGTGCTGGTCGCGCTGTACCGCGAAGCTGCCGTCGCCGCCCAGCTGGTCGCCTGTCTGAAGCGCCTCGACTGGCCGGTCTCGCTTCTGGACATCAAGCTCGTCTGCGAAGCGGATGATGCCGAAACCCTGGAGACGCTTCGCGCCATGGCGCTGCCACGCCACTTCGAGATCGTCGAAGTGCCGGCTGCCCACCCGCGCACCAAGCCCAAGGCGCTGAGCTATGCGCTCGCGGGCGTGCGCGGCGACTACCTGGTGATCTACGATGCTGAGGACCGGCCGCATCCCGGCCAGTTGCGGGAAGCCCATGGCCGCTTTTCCAGCCTGCCCCCGGATCTGGCCTGCCTGCAGGCGCCGCTGGTCATCGCCAATGGCAGCTCGTCCTGGATCAGCGCCTTGTTTGCCCTCGAGTATGCGGCCCTGTTTCGCGGGCTGCTGCCGATGCTGGCCCACTACGGCCTGCCAATGCCGCTCGGGGGAACGTCCAACCACTTCCGCACCGCGCTTCTGAGACAGGCCGGCGGCTGGGATCCGTTCAACGTGACGGAGGATGCCGATCTCGGCCTCAGGCTCTTTCGCCTCGGCTACCGATCCGCCGTGCTGCGGCGGCAGACGCTGGAGGATGCGCCGGTCCGGCTGTCGATCTGGATGGGGCAGCGGACGCGCTGGTTCAAGGGGTGGGTCCAGACCTGGCTGGTGCTGATGCGCCGGCCGAAGCGGCTGCTGGGCGAGATGGGACTGCGCGGCTGGCTGATCTTCCACCTGATGATCGGCGGAATGCTGCTGTCCTCCCTGCTGCATCCGCTGATCTTCGTCTTCCTGGCCCAGGGCGCGCTGGCGATGATGGCGGTACCGACGAGCGGTATCCCGGCCGGGGTGCTGGTGCTCTTCTGCGTCGACGCCTTCAACATCTTCGGCAGCTATCTCACCTTCGTCGCTCTCGGCATCAGTTCCATGACCGATCATGAGAAGCGGCTGGTGGGAGGGCGCTGGATGGCGGTTCCGCTCTACTGGATGATGACCTCGCTGGCCGCCTGGCGGGCGATCCTCGAGCTGCGGTCGCGGCCGTTCTTCTGGCAGAAGACGCCGCACGAGCCGGCACAGTAGCGACCGCGCGCAGAGCCGGGACGAATAAAAACCCGTGGGGCACTTCTCATCGGGTGGGGCGGCTCTATCTCCCTGAGTCTAAACCACTTTTATTAGGATCCCCTCATGTCTGTACTTGTCAGCCTGCTCATTACTTTTCTGGTTGTCGTCCTCGTCCTCTACCTGATTGCACGCCTGCCCATCGACGGCCGCGCCAAGCAGATCGCCCAGGTCATCGTCATCATCATCGGGATCATCTCGCTGCTTCGCTACCTGGCGGTGTTCTGAGGCCCGGCCAAGCCACACTCCGCCGATGCGCTTTCCAGGGCATCGGCAATTTTGGCTGCGCCCTGGATCGACGACAGCTCATGTCGCAGACATCCGCACGCCTCTCGCCTTCCGGCGGGAGGCCCGATGCCGGGGAGAGAGACGCAGGTGATTGAGGGAGGTCCTAGTTTGTCGGCCGTCTTCTGGATCCGGGCCTGTTCGACGCGCGCAACCCGCCCGGCACGAGCTTGTCACCGTGCTACCTATGTGTCCGGGTCGACGAGGGGAAATGGTGCCGCTTGCAGGACTCGAACCTGCGACCCCATCATTACGAATGATGTGCTCTACCACCTGAGCTAAAGCGGCCCATGCAGCGCCAGCGTCGGGCTGCAAGGTGATGCGGCTGATACAGGCAAAGAAAGCCCATTTCAAGCCGAGATTTGCGGCGCGGCGCATTTTCCCCTTGCCGCCAACCCGGAGCCGTCAGGCGCAGATGCGGCTGCGCGCCGCGACGTATTCCCGCTCCAGGCGATCGACCAGCTCCGATACCGGCACGACCGCCTTCACCGAACCGACGCCCTGTCCGGCGCCCCAGATGTCCTTCCAGGCCTTCGTCCCGGTCGTTGCCTTGTCGAAGTCCATCTTGGAGGGATCGGCGACCGGCAGGTTGTCGGGATCCATACCGGCCGCGACGATCGACCCCTTCAGGTAGTTGCCGTGGATGCCGGTGAAATAGTTCGAATAGACGATGTCGGCCGCCTGCGATCCCGCAATCATCTGCTTATAGTCCTGCGACGCGCGGGCCTCCTCGGTGGCGATGAACGGCGTGCCGACATAGGCCATGTCGGCGCCCATGGCCTGGGCCGCGAGAATGCCGTCTCCGGTGCCGATGGCGCCCGCGAGCAGCAGCGGCCCGTCGAACCATTCCCGGATCTCCTGGACGAGCGCAAAGGGCGACAGCGTGCCCGCATGTCCGCCGGCACCGGCGGCCACCGCGACCAGCCCGTCGGCGCCCTTGCGGATCGCCGAATTGGCGTGCCGGTTGTTGATCACGTCGTGCAGCACGATGCCGCCGTAGGAATGCACCGCCGCGTTGACCTCCGGCACGGCCCCGAGCGAGGAGATGACCACAGGCACCTTGTATTTGACGCACATCATCAGGTCGTGCTCGAGCCGCTTGTTGGACGGATGCACGATCTGGTTGACGGCAAAGGGTGCCGCCGGTCGGTCCGGGTTTGCGGCATCATGGGCGGCCAGCTCCTCGGTGATCATCGCCAGCCACTCGTCGAGCTGGCTTTCCGGTCGCGCATTGAGGGCCGGAAAGGCACCGATCACGCCGGCCTTGCACTGCGCCAGCGTCAGCGCCGGGTGGGAAATGATGAACAGCGGCGATGCGACGACCGGCAGGCGCAGTTTCTCCCTCAGGATGGGCGGCAGCATTCGGTGATCCTCCTCAATTGACGTTTACGCGCACGTAAGAAGTTTAGCAGAAGCGCCAGCCATGGAAAAGAGCGGCACGGAACGTGCCCGCAGGGCAACGCCGAGCCTGGCCCCAGTTTAGCCGGAATAGGAGTGCTTGCAGTTCGCGACCGGAAAGATTACCGAAACGTGAACGATGGGCTCGTCCGGAGCGAAACAGAGCAGGGACTGATAGTGAGCGGTTTGGAGACAGCGATCAGGAACGCGTTGGAGAAGTCCAACCGCGCCAATCCCGAAATTCGCGCGCGTATCTACCAGTCGGCGCGGCAGGCCCTGGAGTCCGGTCTTGTCAAGCAGGGGGTTACCGATGCGCAGATGGTCGCGGCGCAGCGGCAGCGCCTGGAGCTGAAGATCCGCGAGATCGAGGGCGAGGAGCGGAGCAGAGCGGCGCCAGCCATGCCTTCGCCGTCACCCCTGCCACCGGCAGCGCGCGAACCTTTGGCTCAGCGCGCGCCGCCGTCGCCGGCCGCTCCCGAGGAAGCGTCCCTTCTGGGCGGCGCCATGCGCGATGACGCCGGCGACAGGGCGCCGGGATCGCGGGCATTCGATGGTTCGAGCCTTGATTCTCTGCGGGCGGAGCGGGATGGCGCGCCGGCGGCAGCGCCCCAGTCGGACATGCCCGCGGGCAAGACGCGGAAACGGCGACACCGTTTCGGGCGCGAGGACACCATCCTCGATGCGCCGCCGGAACGGACTGCCAAGCCGCGCCGCCGCCGCGGGTTTTTCTCCGTGCTGGCCGCCTGGCTCGTGTTCTTCGGCCTGATCGGTGCTGCCGGCTGGTGGGCCTACTCCTCCGGTCTGGTCCAGCAGTCGCTGGATCAGGCGATCGAGGCGGCCAGCCAGTCGACGCGCAACCAGTCCTCCGGCCAACAGGGGCTCGGGCCGCAGGTCGGGTTTTCGGCGGACTGGCTGCCCATTTTCGACGGCACCAACATCGCGGCCGTCCAGGCCTCCGCTCCGGCCACGATGGAACCTGTGACGACAGCCAGCGGTGCGGCGGTGCGGCTGGCATCCGGCGCCGTCGACGCCACGGGAGATATCGCGATCGAAATCCCCGCAAGCGTTCTTGGGCAGTTGGCCGGGCAGACCTCGACCATCGCACTGACGGTGCAGTCGGGTGCGGAGTCCGGGGTGCAATTCTCGGTGCGCTGCGAATTCGCAAGCCTGGGGACCTGCTCCCGCCACCGGTTTTCCGCCCATCAGGAAAAGGCCGATGCCCTCTTCCGGGTGACCTTCGATGCGTCGGCTGCGCCCGGAGCATCCGGTCGGCTGTTGATCAACACCAGCGTTGCGGGAGAAAGCAGTCCCGTTCTCCTGTATGCGGTGCGGATCCTGCCGGGCCAGTAGCGACGCCTCAGTCCAGGAAGGCGGGTCCCTCGCCGATGATGCTGTCGTCGATGTCGCCGATCACCTCCTTGTCGCGTCCCTCGTAGTCGATCGACAGCAGCAGGTGGCGGATGACATTGATGCGGGCGCGGCGCTTGTCGTTCGCCTTGACCACCATCCACGGCGCCTGGGCCGTGTGGGTCTTTTCCAGCATCCGGTCGCGCGCCTTGGTGTAGTCGTCCCACTTCGTCAAAGCCGCGACGTCCATCGGCGACAGCTTCCAGATCTTCAGCGGATCATGGCGCCGGTCGTGGAAGCGCTTCAGCTGCATCTCACGCCCGATGTTGAGCCAGAACTTGAAGAAGTGGATGCCGTCGTCGACGATCATCTCTTCGAAGTGCGGCGTCTCCCTCAGGAACTTCTTGCACTGGTCGGGCGTGCAGAAGCCCATGACCGGCTCGACGACGCCCCGGTTGTACCAGGAGCGGTCGAAGAGGACGGCTTCGCCGGAGGTGGGGAAATGCTCCACGTACCGCTGGAAATACCACTGGCCAGCCTCGGCCTCGGTCGGCTTGGGCAGCGCGACGATGCGCGCGGAGCGCGGATTGAGGTAGGCGCGGATGGAAAAGATGGTGCCGCCCTTGCCGGCTGCGTCGCGACCCTCAAACACCGAGATCATCCGCTTGCCGCTCGCGTTCAGCCAGAACTGCAGCTTGATCAGCTCGATCTGCAGGTTCTCCAGCGTCTTCTTGTAGTCGCCCTTGTCCATCTTGTCGTCGTAGGGATATCCCTCGGAGCCGAGTGCAGCCTCGTGGACCCAGTCCGGCAGCTTGGGATCGTCGATGTCGAAGGCGCGCTTGCGCCCGCCGATGTCGAGTTCGACCGTGCGGTCCTGCTTGTTGCTGGTCATCGATGGTCACTCCTTTAATCGGGCACTGCTTCGCGAAGCTGCGGGCAAGACACCCAATTTATCCTTCATCCACTGGTCGTCGATGTATATCTGTCATCTAAGCCGTCTAAGAGCCGAAATTTGGATCGGGAGGTGGATCGTCTATGGGATCTGAATGGGG
The DNA here is from genome assembly GCA_000722615.1 of Pseudorhizobium pelagicum. GTDB lineage: Bacteria > Pseudomonadota > Alphaproteobacteria > Rhizobiales > Rhizobiaceae > Neorhizobium > Neorhizobium pelagicum. Next base: position 26,681 of record JOKI01000003.1, read on the forward strand.
GACCTGGTTGAACAAGCGGTTCGGCGGCAGCTGGCCGCTCCTCTTTGCGTTGTCGCTGGTGGGCGTGCTCTCGGTCTTCGCCGGTGTTCCGGCCTGGCAGGCCGCGCTCGGCTGGTTCTTCCTGGTCGGCCTGACATTGGTCGGCGACCACCGTCCGGAGCCGGAGACCAATCCGAGCGAGGCGGAGGACGAGACGCGCGACCCCAGGCTGCTGGACGAGATCTCAGCCACCATCGACGCATTGGAAACCCCATCGCTTCTCCTCGACCAGGAGGCCAATGTCCTCTTTCAGAACCGCGCGTCGGACCGCCTGCTCGGAGCCTTGCCCATGGGCGTGCATGTCTCGGCAAGACTGCGCTCGCCGGCCGTTCTCGACATGGTGCGCGAAACCCTGGCGAACGGCAGGCCGAACCAGATCGAGCATGCGGAGCGATTGCCATCGCAGCAGGTCTACATGGTCCGCATCGCGCCGATCGAACTGAAACGAAGCGGAAACCTGGGGCAGCTCTATCTCCTTTGCTTTCGCGACATCTCGGAGCTGCGGCGGCTCGATCAGATGCGCAGCGATTTCGTGGCCAATGCCAGTCACGAGCTGCGCACGCCGCTGGCGTCGCTACGGGGCTTCATCGAGACCCTCCAGGGGCCGGCCAAATCCGATCCCAAGGCACATGAACGCTTTCTGTCCATCATGCTGGACCAGTCGACCCGCATGAGCCGGCTCGTGGATGACCTGCTGTCGCTCTCGAGACTCGAACTGAAGGCGAATGTGGCGCCGGAGTGCAAGGTCGACCTGGTGCCACTGCTGTCGCATGTCCGGGATTCGCTTGTGCCGCTCGCCGAGGAGCTGGGCGTGGAGATCAACCTGCATTTGCCCGACGTCCCGGTCGAAGTGACCGGCGATCGGGACGAGCTCGTCCAGGTGTTCGAGAACCTGATGGAAAACGCCTGCAAATATGGCCAGGAGGGCGAGCGTGTCGACGTCTACCTGAAGGCGGCCGAGGCCCGCCCTGTGGAGGTCACCGTGGTCGATCACGGGCCGGGGATTCCATCCGAGCATGTGCCGCGCCTGACGGAGCGCTTCTACCGCGTCAGCGTTGCCGATAGCCGCTCGAAGAAGGGCACGGGCCTCGGCCTCGCCATCGTGAAGCACATCCTCACCCGCCACCGCGCCCGCCTCATCGTAACCTCCGAAGTCGGCAAGGGCAGCCAGTTCACCGTCCGCTTCTGACGCCGGATCGACGCGGACCGCGCAAGCGCGTCGCCGCTCCCTCCCCTTTCTCGACCGTCCGGGACAAAAAAAGCGGGCCGAGGCCCGCTTCATGTTCGTGCGCTTCTGCCTGCCGGATCAGGCGCGGGCAGCCGCCGCTCTACGGCGTTCGGCGACCGGCTGGTAGGCCAGCTTGGCGTGATAGCCGCAGTAGGGGGACGCATCGGCTGCATCGACGCCGCAGAAGTGGAAGTCGTCCTTCAGAGGGTCGCCCACCGGCCACTTGCAGGTCCGCTCGGTCAGATCCGTCAGCGTCAGCTTGCGGGAAATCGGCACCACGACGCTGGTGGAGGGAACGTACTGCAGCTGCGGCACGCCATCGACATCTTCCTTAAGCGCGGTGGCACCAACGGTGCGGGCAACCGTGCGGGTGGCGACGCGGGCCGGGTAGTTGGCCGGACGGACCGGTGCGGCGACCCGCTTGGCAGTGCGCGTTGCGGCGGAAGATCCGCCGGCCTTCGCGCGGCCCGGCAGGTTCAGCCGGTGAACCTTGCCAATGACGGCGTTACGGCTGACGCCGCCCAGTTGTGCAGCAATCTGGCTGGCGCTGAGGCCCTCGGCCCAGAGCCTCTTCAGCCGTTCAACGCGCTCGTCTGTCCAATTCATGCCCGTTCTCCGCCTTTTGAACGTATGGCATGCAGAATCCCTCACCGTTGGCGCGAGTTATATTTCGCGCCAGCCACTATATATAGGCTTTTGGTGACTAGTTCCGCCGCATGCAGTCTAGTTGTTGATTGCTAAACTACTGGTCGGCAGACTCCGTGGCAAGAGTCGCTGGAATCCCTGCGAATCGATTTCAGGGTTTTCCCCAACTTGCTGGGTTGGCGAGTCATATTTGTCACAATGAGTCTGACTGCGTGAGAATGTGGATTTGTTGACATCCTTCGGGGAAATGGAGATAGTGCCCGCGCCGCCCCCAGGGCGGCATTTTTGATTGGACTGCAGCTCCCAAAGGGCAGCGATCAACGAAGGAGTTACGCCGCCATGGCTGATCCCGCACTGTACGACACCTACAACCGCGCGCCGCTGCGTTTCGAGCGAGGCGAAGGGGTGTGGCTGACGACGGAAAGCGGCGAGCGCTATATGGACTTCGCGGCCGGCATCGCCGTCAACTCCCTCGGTCACGCACATCCCCATCTCGTCGCGGCGCTGAAGGACCAGGCGGACAAGCTCTGGCACCTGTCCAACCTCTATGACATTCCCGGTCAGGAGCAGCTGGCGCGGCGTTTGGCTGAGGCCACGTTCGCCGACAAGGTGTTCTTTACCAATTCCGGCGCGGAGGCGCTCGAATGCGCCATCAAGACGGCGCGGCGCTACCAGTACGTCAACGGCCACCCGGAGCGCTTCCACATCATCACCTTTGAAGGCGCCTTCCACGGGCGCACGCTGGCGACCATCGCCGCCGGCGGCCAGCCGAAGTATCTCGAAGGCTTCGGCCCGAAGGTCGAGGGCTTCGACCAGGTCCCCTTCGACGATCTCGACGCCCTGAAGGCCGCAATCACCGATGCGACGGCAGCCATCCTGATCGAGCCGATCCAGGGCGAAGGTGGGGTGCGTCTGGTATCCAAGGAGTTCCTGCGCACGCTGCGGCAGCTGTGCGACGAAAACGGGCTGCTGCTGATCCTCGACGAAGTGCAGTCAGGCGTCGGCCGGACCGGCAAGCTCTTCGCCCATGAATGGGCCGGCATCACGCCGGACATCATGGCTGTCGCCAAGGGCATCGGCGGCGGCTTCCCGCTGGGCGCCTGCCTTGCCACGGAAGAGGCCGCCAGCGGCATGAAGGCCGGCACTCATGGCACGACCTATGGCGGCAATCCGCTGGCCATGGCCGTCGGCAATGCGGTGCTGGACGTCGTCCTGGCCGACGACTTCCTGGAGCAGGTGCGCGACGTGGCGCTGGTGTTCCGCCAGGGTCTCGAAAGCCTCAAAGACCGGTTCCCGGACATCATCGACGAGATCCGTGGCGAAGGCCTGATGCTCGGCATCCGGACGAAGGTGCCCAACACCGAGCTGCTGATGGCGATGCGCGGCGAGCATCTCCTCGGCGTTCCGGCCGGCGACAACGTCATCCGCCTTCTGCCGCCGCTCGTGACCACCGCCGAAGAGGCGCGCGAAGGCCTCGCCCGCATCGAGCGGGCAGCCGAAGCGCTCGGCGAAGCTGCCCTGAAGAAATCAGCGTAAGGAGTGGAGGGCTACTGCCCTCGTCGATTGAACATGGCCTCACCAAAGCACTTTCTCGATCTCTCTGCCGTTTCTGCCGCCGACCTGCGGGCCATCATCGATGATGCCCGCGTGCGCAAGCAGGCCACCAAGGCCGGCACGGCCGACAAGCCGCTGGCCGGCAAGATGCTCGCGATGATCTTCGAAAAGCCGTCGACACGCACCCGCGTCTCCTTCGACGTCGGCATGCGCCAGCTCGGCGGCGAAACGCTCTTCCTCTCCGGCACCGAAATGCAGCTCGGCCGCGCCGAGACGATCGGCGACACCGCCCGGGTGCTGTCGCGCTACGTCGATGCGATCATGATCCGCACCACGGACCATGCGCGGATGCTGGAGATGGCCGAGCACGCTACCGTCCCGGTCATCAATGCACTGACGGATGACACCCATCCCTGTCAGATCATGGCCGACATCATGACCTTCGAGGAACACCGCGGGCCGGTCGCCGGCAAGACCATCGCCTGGACGGGCGACGGCAACAATGTCCTGCATTCCCTCGTCGAAGGTGCAGCCCGGTTCGGCTACCGCATGAACATGGCCGTGCCGCTGGGCTCGGAGCCATCCGACCGGATCCTCAACTGGGCGCGCAACAATGGCGGCGAGATCATGCTCTACCATGATGCCGAGCGCGCGGTTGCCGGCGCAGACTGCGTCGTGACCGACACCTGGATCTCGATGAACCAGGAGCACAAGGCGCGTGGACACAATGTCTTCCAGCCGTTCCAGGTCAACGCCCAGCTGATGAAGCAGGCGGGCAAGGATGCGCTCTTCATGCACTGCCTTCCGGCGCATCGTGGAGAAGAGGTGACGGACGAGGTGATCGACGGCCCGCAGTCGGTGGTTTTCGACGAGGCGGAGAACCGGCTGCACGCGCAGAAGTCCATCCTGGCCTGGTGCTTCGGCGCCGTCTGAGCAACCGGCTTGATTTTCGCGAAAATCGACCCCATCTGTCGCCTTTCGCAAGTGCCGCCCGACGGGCGGCCCCACACCCATTGCCGACATCTTTTTGCACCGCAGCGGTTCCGCACGAGCCTGCGCCTGTGTAGAAGCTGGACTGGTCGGCGCGAAGGAGCAAGCCATGGCGGAAGCCACCGTTGAAATCACCGATCTGGATCTGGCCGGCGACGACAAGGTCGTCCCGTTTCAGGTCGACGGGTTGGATGTGCGCGGCCGCGCCGTGCAGCTTGGCCCGCTGCTGAATTCCATTCTGGCGCGGCACGACTATCCGGCCCCCGTTGCGCGGCTGCTGGCAGAGGCTATCGTTCTGACGGCATTGCTGGGCACCTCGCTGAAGTTCGAGGGCAAGTTCACCATCCAGACCAAGGGCGACGGGCCTGTCGACCTGCTGGTGGCGGACTTCTCGACGCCGGGTAGCCTGCGCGCCTATGCCCGCTATGACGAGGAGGTCCTGGAAGCAGCGATTGCCTCCGGTGAAACCTCCCCGGAGGACCTTCTGGGCGAAGGCGTACTGGCCTTCACGATCGACCACGGCCGCGGCATGCATCCCTATCAGGGCATCGTGCCGCTCGACGGTTCGTCGCTGGAGGAGATTGCCGGCGTCTATTTCCGCCAGTCCGAGCAGATCCCCACGAAGGTACGCCTCGGCGTGGCGGAGCTTCTAGACCGCGATGCCGATGGCAAGCCACGCCACAACTGGCGCGCCGGCGGTATCCTTGCCCAGTTCCTGCCGCAGGCGCCTGACCGCATGCGCCTGCCCGATCTCCACGGCGGCGATGGCGATGAGCGCGAACATGACCAGCCCGACGATGATTCCTGGGCGGAAGCCCGGATGATGCTGGAAACCATCGACACCGATGAACTGACCGATCCACAGGTGCCGATCGAGCGCCTGCTGTTCAGGCTGTTCCACGAGCGTGGCGTGCGGGTCTACCAGCCGCAGGCGGTCGCCGACCAGTGCAGCTGCTCGCGCGACAAGATCAAGAGCGTTCTGGATGGTTTCAGCGCAGAGGAGATCACGGAGAGCCTGGAGGACGGCGAGGTCGCCGTCACCTGCGAATTCTGCTCGACCACCTACAAGTATCGAGCGGACGAGTTCGAGACGGCCTGATCCACGCCATACTGCCCAAGGCGCGCGCCTGCTAGTTCAGAACGCGCAGCAGGCCGGGAGAATCGAGAGAGAAGGCGGGGATCGCGACGTCGAAGCTTTCCCCGTCGTCGGTTTCCATCCGGTAGTGGCCGAACATCACGCCGGAGGGCGTGTCGAGCGGGCAGCCGGAGGAATATTCATAGGTGTCTCCGGGGCGCAGTTTCGGCTGCTCCCCGACGACGCCCGGTCCCTCGACCTCGTCGACGAGACCGCTCTGGTCGGTAATGTGCCAGTAGCGATGTGTCAGCCGGACCGTCAGCGCCGAATGGTTTTCGATGACGATGTGGTAGGCCCAGACATAGCGGCTGTCCTCCGGGCAGGATTGCTCCTCCAGGTAATAGGTTTCCACAGCAACTTCGATATCTCGTGTACGGGCCCGATACATGACGCGGCGCTCTCAGTGAACTGTAGTCGGTATCATACAGCTTCCCGCGCGCGTCAAGGAAACTGAAACCGACACGGGCGCCCGGTCGTCCGTTTTCGGGACATTTCGAAGGTTAAGGATAACCGGAAGCGTTAACACCGCTTCCGGTTATCCTCCGTTCTCAGGCCGGCACCTTCTCCAGTGCGCGGGCGAAGTCCTCGAGCAGATCCTGGCTGTCCTCGATGCCTGCCGAGAGCCGCAGCGTTCCCGCCGAAATGCCGAGTTCGGCGCGGGCCTCGTCCGTCAGGTTCTTGTGCGTCGTGGTCGCCGGATGGGTGATCAGGCTCTTGGCATCGCCGAGGTTGTTGGAGATCTTCACCACCTCCAGCGCGTTCTGCAGCGCGAACGCCGCCTCCTTGCCGCCCTTCAGCTCCAGGCAGACGAGCGTCGACCCGCCGGTCATCTGCTTGGCGATGATGTCGGCCTGCGGATGGTCTGCCCGTCCCGGATAGATCACCCGCGCGACCTTCTTCTGGTCGGCGAGGAAATCGGCGATCTTGGCGGCACTCTCGGTCTGCTGGCGCACCCGCAGCGGCAGCGTCTCGATGCCCTTCAGGAGCGTCCAGGCGTTGAACGGCGACATGGCCGGACCCGTATGGCGGAAATAGTCCTGCAGGTGCTCCGCGACCCATTCGCTGTCGGACAGCACGACGCCTCCGAGGCAGCGGCCCTGTCCATCGATATGCTTGGTGGCCGAATAGACGACGATATGGGCGCCGAGTTCCAGCGGCTTCTGGAAGAGCGGCGTTGCAAAGACGTTGTCGACGACGACCCTGGCGCCGATCTGGTTGGCGAGCTTGGCGACGCCCGCGATGTCGATCACCTCCAGCGTCGGATTGGTCGGGCTTTCCAGGAAGAAGACCTTGGTGCTCTTCCTGATCGCCTTTTCCCAGTTTTCCAGCGAACGCCCGTCGACGAGCGTGCATTCGATGCCGTATTTCGGCGCCAGCGTCTCGACCACCCAGCGGCAGGATCCAAACAGCGCGCGGGCGGCGACGATATGGTCGCCCGACTTCAGCTGGCAGAGGATCGCAGCGGCAACAGCTGCCATGCCGGACGCCGTGGCGCGGGCCTCCTCGGCGCCTTCCAGCATGCACATGCGCTTCTCGAACATGTCGTTGGTGGGGCTGCCGTAGCGCGCATAGATGAAACCCTCGCTCTCGCCCTTGAAGCGGGCCTCGGCGGCCTCGGCCGTCTCGTAGACGAAGCCCTGCGTCAGGTAGATCGCTTCGGAGGTCTCACCGTATTGCGACCGCAGCGTGCCGCCGTGGACGAGCTGCGTTGCGGGGCGCCAATTCTGGGTCATGCGCTTGCACCTTTCAAACACAAAAAAACCGGCCGTGCATAAGCAGACCGGTCTCACCCCGGTCTTTTTAGCCATTTGTTTAACGTGGCTGCAAGCCGACCGGCCAAATCACCACGGGATAAATCTGCCTTACTCTCGGTCTTTGCTTGCGTCAATGGCCGCCATTTGGTTTTGTCGCGCCACGCAGGGGACAGAAGATCATGACGAGGACCACGGGCATTCTGGCGGACCGGGCCATTGCGGCGCTGTTCGAAAGCGGACGGCTCCTGTCCGAGCGGGCGCTGGATTCCGACCAGGTCCAGCCGGCCAGCCTCGATCTGCGGCTGGGCGCAAAGGCCTTCCGGGTTCGGGCAAGCTTCATGCCGGGCCCCAACAGCCTCGTGTCCGACAAGCTGGACAGGTTGAAACTGCATGTGATCGATCTTTCCGAAGGCGCGGTCCTGGAAACGGGCTGCGTCTACATCGTGCCGCTGATGGAGAGCCTCGACCTGCCGGCAACGATGTCGGCGTCCGCCAATCCGAAGAGCTCCACCGGCCGCCTCGACATCTTCACGCGCGTCATCACCGATTACGCCCAGGAGTTCGACAAGATCCCGGCCGGCTATTCCGGGCCGCTCTACCTGGAGATCAGCCCGCGCACCTTCCCGATCGTCGTGCGGCGCGGCTCGCGCCTGTCGCAGATCCGCTTCCGCACCGGCAATGCCGTGCTCAGCGAGCCGGAACTTTTGCAGCTGCACGAGGCGGAAACGCTGGTGGCCTCGCGCGAACCCAACATCAGTGGTGGCGGCATCGCGCTGTCGATCGACCTGACGGGGGACAAGGAAGGGTTGATCGGCTACCGCGGCAAGCACCATACGGCCGTCGTCGATGTCGACAAGAAGGCGCAGCATGATGTCTTCGACTTCTGGGAACCGCTCTTCAGCCGCGGCCGCAACGAACTGGTGCTGGATCCGGACGAATTCTACATCCTCGTGTCGCGCGAGGCGGTGCATGTGCCGCCGCTCTATGCCGCCGAGATGACGCCCTTCGATCCGCTGGTGGGAGAATTCCGCGTCCACTACGCCGGCTTCTTCGACCCGGGCTTCGGCCATGTGGCCGCGGGCGGCCGGGGAAGTCGCGCCGTGCTGGAGGTGCGCAGCCACGAGGTGCCGTTCATCCTCGAAGACGGCCAGATCGTCGGCCGCCTCGTCTACGAGTACATGCAGGACCCGCCGGAGGCGCTTTACGGCGTCGGCCTCGGCTCGAACTACCAGGCCCAGGGCCTGAAGCTCTCCAAGCATTTTCGCCTCGCGTGAAGCAGGCCGCTCGTCGCACCGTCATCGATCTGCGCTTGACAGTTGCGGCGAACTGGGTGAACTCTGCCCGCCGTCGCGGGTGTAGCTCAATGGTAGAGCAGCAGCTTCCCAAGCTGACGACGAGGGTTCGATTCCCTTCACCCGCTCCAGCTTTCTCATGCCCGATCTCGCCGCACAGGTAGCAGCCGTTGTAATTACCTGTTCAGGTCCGGGTGACGGTGCGAACATTTGCGGCGGTCGATCGTTGTCCTTTGACACGATCGGGAGAATGCCATGAACGACCAGCCCCACAGCAAACGGAGCAGCGAGAGCAAAAAGCCCGTCCCCGAGGACGAGGCGGCCGTTTCGGGCAATCCGCCCGTCCAGCCGGTCGAAAACTTCGATCTCGGCGAGGCGGATGACGACCGGCGGATGTTCCAGAACGGCGACACCGACCGGACGGCGGACAAGAACAGCAAAAAGTGACGGTGCGGCCGTAGGTTCCGGACCCTGCAGGAGACGGAAAAGCCGTTTCCGTTCCTTGACGCTTGAAAGGCCGCAGAAGAATATCCCGGCTGTGAAGGAGAGCGCTCCTTCCGCAGTGCGAGGAGATTTCATGCCGCTGGATCCGAAGACCATCGAGACGCTGAAGGGCGTTTCCACCGCCACGCTGACCACCGTGCTTCTGAAGAAGGGGCTGCGCAACGTCTGGATGCGTGGCACGAAGCCGCTGAAGCCCGGGCAGCCCCGTGTCGTCGGTCCCGCCTTCACGCTGCGCTTCGTGCCGGCGCGCGAGGATCTGGCGACGCCGGAAAGCTGGGCCTCGCCGATCTCCACCCGCGCCGCCATCGAGGCCATGCCGGAAGGCTGTGTCGCTGTTGCCGATGCCATGGGCGTGCTCGACGCCGGCATCTTCGGCGACATCCTCTGCTCGCGCATGGTCAAGCGCGGCGTCGCGGCGCTGGTGACGGACGGTGTGGTGCGCGATGCGGAAGGCGTGCTCGGCACAGGCATGGACGTCTGGTGCCAAGGCGTCGCGGCGCCGCCCTCGGTCGCCGGTCTCACCTTCGTCGGCTGGCAGGAGCCGATCGCCTGCGGCGGCGTCGCCGTCTTCCCCGACGACATCGTCGTGGTAGACGAGGACGGCGCGGTGCTGATTCCGGCCAAGCTGCTTGATGCGGTACTGGCAGAGGCACCCGAACAGGAACGGATGGAGGCCTGGATCATGACGGAGGTCGATCGTGGCGTGGCGCTGCCCGGACTCTACCCGATGAATGCCGAGACCAAGGCCCGCTACCAGGCCTGGAAAGACGGACAATGAGTTTCTCGACAGACTCCAAGGGCGTCTACGCCATCGCCACCACGCCCTTCCTGCCGGACGGGTCGATCGACACGGTCTCGCTCGACCGGCTGACGGACTTCTATCAGGAGAGCGGCTGCACCGGCATCACCATCCTCGGCATCATGGGCGAGGCGCCGAAGCTCGAGCCGGAGGAGAGCCGTGCGATCATCCAGCAGGTGGTCGGACGCTCGAAGATCCCGGTGATCGTCGGTGTTTCGGCACCGGGCCTTGCGGCGATGCGCTCGCTGTCCCGCAGCGCCATGGACATGGGGGCCGCCGGCGTGATGATCGCGCCGACGCCGGCGCTTCGGACCGACGAGCAGATCGTCACCTACTTCGGCCAGGCGGTCGAGGCCGTCGGCGACGACGTGCCCTGGGTGTTGCAGGACTATCCGCTGACGCTGTCGGTGGTGATGTCGGTGGGCGTCGTCGCCAAGATCATTGCCAATCATCCGTCCTGCCTGATGCTGAAGCACGAGGACTGGCCGGGGCTGGAGAAGATCTCSAARCTTCGCGCGCTGCAGAAGRCCGGCGAGCTGCGGCCCTTCTCGATCCTCTGCGGCAATGGCGGCATGTTCCTCGACTTCGAGCCGGAACGCGGCGCCGACGGCGCCATGACCGGCTACGGCTTCCCGGACATGCTGGTGGAACTGGTCGAYCTCTTTRCCCARGGCAAGCGCGAGGAGGCGCACGAYCTCTTCGACGCGCATCTGCCGCTGATCCGCTACGAGCAGCAGCTCGGCATCGGGCTGGCGGTGCGCAAGCACGTGCTGATGCGGCGTGGCGTCATTGCCTCGGAATCGCAGCGCAAGCCGGGCATGGCATTGTCTGCGACGGCGCGGGCGGAGGTTGACTATCTGTTGGAGCGGCTCGGCCGGCGCGACAAGCGCGCGGCGGTCTGAATAGGGAAGCGGGCGGCTTTCTTGCCGCCCGTTGCACCTCGTGCTTTGACAATCTGCCTTAAGCGATCTCGTCCGTCGTCACCACGAACTCGCGCAGCAGGGCGGGGCCGAAGGCGGTGGAGAGGGCGACATCTGTCGCGTCCCGTCCAGTCGCCATCAGAATGCGGCCGATGCGGGGCTTGTTGTGCCGAGCGTCGACGGTGTGCCACGCGCCACCCAAGTAGACCTGGAACCATGCGCTGAAATCCATAGGATTTGTATCCTTGGGCACGCCGATATCGCCGAGGTAGCCGGTGCAGTAGCGAGCCGGGATGTTCATGCAGCGGCAGAGGGTGATCGCCAGATGGGCGTAATCCCGGCAGACGCCGGTGCGATCGTTAAACCCGCCGAACGCGGTACGCGTCGCATCCGCCTTCATGTAGTCGAAGGTGATCTGGTTGTGGGCGAAGTCCAGAATGGCTTTCACCCGCGGCCAGCCCAATGGGGTGGATGAAAACGTCTGCCAGGCAAAATCGGCGAGCTTGTCCGTGTCACAATAGCGGCTGCCCAGCAGATAGACCAGAATCTCGTCCGGCAGGTCGTTGATCGGATGCTGTATGGCATCGACCGGGATCGGATCCGGCAGGCCGTCGTCCTCGATCTCGAACTCGGTGGAGATCGTGATCAGCCCCGCCGGTGCGACGATCCGGCAGCAGTCATTGCCGAACCCGTCGACATAGTCGCGTGCCTCGACCGGAGGGTCGAAGTGCAGCACCTGTTCCGTGAGAAGATCGCCCTGGCGGGACGGGTGGATGCCGAGGACCAGCAGCATCGGCGTGTCGAACTGGCATTCATAGCCTATGCGAAAGCCCGCACGGATCTTCATCAACTGTCACCTCGTGAATAGAGTAGGATAAAGATACCCGTTCAGCTGCAACGTGCAAGCTAGCCCGCGGTTCCGTCAGCCATGGAGAAGGTCTGCACCCTCGTTGGTCGTCACATTGACCTGGACGTGCATGCTGTCAAAATCGGATGCGTCGCCGTTATAGCTCCCGGAGAGCGGCACTGCCTGGCTTGGGTCGCGCGCCACGCCGACGCGGATCAGGTCGCGGTTGCCGACGATGCCATTGGTGGGGTCGAACTCCACCCAGCCGGCGCCGGGCAAATAGACTTGACACCAGGCATGGGTCGAACCGCCGCCGAGGGTGATCGAGCCGTCGCGATCCGGAACATAGATATAGCCCGTGACGAAACGTGCCGCGAGGCCGAGCGAGCGCACCGCTTCCATCATCAGCAGCGCAAAGTCCCGGCAGGTCCCTCGGCGGAGCGCCAGTGTTTCCAGCGGCGCCTGCGTGCCGTGCTCCGAACGCCGCGCGTAGGTGAAGCTTTCGTGGATGGCGTTGCAGAGGGTCATGAGAAGATGCCCGGTTTCGGTCGGCTGGCCGATGCGGGTAAACCGCCTTGCCCATTTTCCAACCTCGTCGTCCGGATCGGGATAGTGCCGCTGCATGGTCCTTTGCAGATCGAAGGCTTCTTCGGGATCATAGGCGAAGGGATAGGTGCGCGCCTCGTCGTCGATCTGGAAATCCACCGCGACCTGCGGCGTGTGATCCAGTGAAATATTGGTCTCGAAGCGCAGTTCGCGGGCAGATCCGGAGACGGTCACCAGGGCAATGCAGTTGCCGAAGACGTCGTGGATCCACCGGACATGATCAGGCCTCGGCCGGACATCCAGGTGTGCGCTGAGAAGCCTCTGGTCGAAACTGTCGCGCGGCCGGAAGAGCAGCCGGTGCAAGCCGAACTCGACCGGCCTCCTATAGCGATAGGAGGTGACGTGCCGGACGGAAAATATCGTCATCCAATGATCCGAGTGACAGTGAGAGCGTTTGTCCGCCCCGAGGAAGGATCCCTCCGCCGGGTTGTGGAAAGATCAACGGTATAACAGGCGCGACCGTCGTGTGACAGGGTAAAAGGCACGCGGGCAAATGTCCGTAGCGTTGCCTCACTCGCTGCGGACGAGACACCCCGCATCCTCGCAGGCCAGGATGAATGCCCGGCGTGCATCCCCGGCAGAGACGGTTCCGGACATCGCTCCCATCGCCGCGCGCCGTGCCTTGGCAAAAGCAACCCCACGCGCGCCGGGCCATTTGTTCGTCAGGAAATCGAAGCCACTTGCAGGTCCATCCACCGTCACAAGCGTCGTGTTGCGCGCAACTGCCGTGACGGCGGGTTCCCAAGTCGTCTCGAAGTTCACGCGAAGCATATCGTCACCGGTCATTCCGCATTCCCATCTGTTTGCCCCATCTGTCTGAGAGGCGCCGAACAGGGCAGCTGGTGTATTGTTCCGCTCGATCGGCCGCCTCGCGCGTTCGGTGCGCCTTTTTTAGAGAGGGGGTTGGTTGCGCAGTCGTATGACTGTCCAGGAACCTTTTTCCTCCCCGGAAATTAGTGCTGCCGACGTATCGAGTGGGGCCGATGATCGAACCTGCTGTTCTTGTACGAGGTATTCTTGCCAGCAGGCTCTTCACAACGCAGTCGGCCCCATCCTGAAGCCGATCTTGCGAACCACATCCTCGTCGCCCCGGCATCTCTGGTCGCCTCGCGGCTGCTCCAGATGGTCGGCGAGGGTGCCAAGCCACCGGTCTTCGTTGCACGATCGGAATCGTCTGCACTTGCCGTCTGGACGGCGCTCGCGGCAATTGCAAAAGATCTCGAGGTGGTCCTCTTTCGCCCGTGGGACTGCCTTCCCTACGACCGGATATCGCCCTCGCGCGAGGTGATGGGTTTGCGCATGGACGCCCTGCGCGTCTGGCTTGAGGGTGAGACAGACAACCGGATCCTGGTGACGTCACTCGATGCTCTGCTCCAGCGTGTCCCGCCGGCAGACGTCATCCATGAGGCTTCCTACGAATTGGAAACAGGAGCGTTCTTCGACCGACCGAGGTTTGAAGCCTTCACGGCCAGAACCGGCTATCTGGTCGATTCCGTGGTCGACGAGCCCGGTGAAGTGGCGCTGCGCGAGGATTTCGTCGAGATTTACCCGGCCGGCGGTGACCTGCCGATGCGGATCGTGCTCGACGAAGACGGCACCATCGACGAGCTCCGGTTCTACGACCCGACGACCCAGCGGACAATCGAGACGGTGGCGAGAATGGTATTCGGCCCGGCCTCGGAGCTGATCCTGAAGGACGCGGAGGCGGCGGCGCCGGGAGACGATCTGGCGATGGAGCAACGGCTGCGTCGCCACTACGAACACCTGCATCCCGTGCTCGACATTCTGCCGCCGGGGCCTGTGATCCTGGCGCAGGAAGTCGCGGACCGCCTCGACGTCTATCTCGACATCATTGCCGAGGCGAAGTCAGCCCAGAGCATGCTCGCCGGCATCAACAACGGCGGCGGTTCGCTCTATCTTGCCAAATCCGAATGGACGAAATCTCTCAGGCGCCACCACACGCGCAACCTTCCGCTGTCGCTCGGTGCGGGCCTGCCAGACTTCGGCGGGCCGCAGACGCGAGCGGCTGCCGCGGGTGGCTTCGTGGCGGATCAGCTGAAACAGAAGCGCCGTGTCCTGGTGACCGGTCAGCATCGGCGCCTGCGGCGCTGGCTGCAGCGGCTGGAAGAGCGCCTTTCGCTGAAGGCCATGCAGGTCGGCGACTGGCATGAGGTTAGCGGCGCCAAACCCGGACGCCTGCTGACCGGCCCGTTCGCATTGGAAAAGGGCTTCCTGGACCAGGAAAATGATCTGGTGGTGATCGCTGCCGCCGAGATTTTCGGCCTTGATCAGAGACCGGGCACTGCTGCCGTGTCGGCGCCGCTTCTTGCGGAGCCGGAGCTTCAGATTGGCGATGTCGTCGTTCATCAGGATCACGGCGTCGGGATCCTGCATGCCCTGGAAGTCGTTGAAGTGGAGGGAGTGCCGTCGGACGCTGCGCGTCTGGAGTATCACGGCGGTTCTTCGATACTGGTCCCGATGCACGACTTCGGTCTCCTGTGGCGCTACGGTTCCGCCCCGGAGGCCATTACCCTCGACAGGCTCCATACGGATGCCTGGGGAAAGAAACGTGCCTCCGTGTTCCGCGAGATCCAGACTTCGGCGCGACAACTCGTCAGTTATGCCAAGGAGAGGGAGGCACAGGAGGCGCCAAGGCTTCTGCCCGACAGGGTGCGCTTCAGTCGTTTCGTCTCGCGTTTCCCTTATGCGGAAACCGCGGATCAAACGGCAGCCATACAGGCTGTTCTCGACGACCTGGCGTCCGGACGGCGGATGAACCGGCTGATCTGCGGCGATGTCGGGTTCGGAAAGACCGAAGTGGCCCTGCGGGCCGCCGCGGCAGCTGCAATGGCCGGCCTCCAGGTGGCGGTCCTGGCGCCGACCACGGTGCTTGCCAAACAGCACTTCCTGAGCTTCGAGCGTCGGTTCCAGAACACGGGCATCAAGGTGTCCCTGCTGTCTCGGCTGCTTGCGCCTTCCGATGCAAAGGCTGTCAAGGCCGAGATGGCGAAGGGGGAGAGCCAGATCGTCATCGGCACGTCGGCGCTTTTGTCGAAGGATGCCACATTCGACAACCTCGGGCTTCTGATCATCGACGAGGAGCACAAGTTCGGTGCCCGGGACAAGACAAAGATGCGCTCGCTCGCCCCGGTCCTCCATGCTCTGGCGATGAGCGCGACGCCCATTCCCCGCACCCTGCAGCAGGCGCTGGTGGGTATCCAGGACGTCAGCCTCTTGAACACGCCGCCGGCCAGGCGGAGGCCGGTGCGCACCTTCCTCTCTCCCTATGATCCGGCTGCGATGCGCACGGCGCTGCTGCGAGAGCGGCGGCGCGGGGGCCAGTCCTTCGTCGTGGTGCCACGGATCGAGGATATCGAGCCGGTGCGGCGCGAACTGGAGTCGGTCGTGCCCGAGCTTTCGCTGAAGGTGGCGCACGGCAAGATGCCTGCCGCCGAGGTGGACGACATCATGGTGGGATTTGCGGATGGCGATGGCGATGTCCTGCTCTCCACCAACATCATCGAGAGCGGGCTCGACGTGCCCCGCGCCAACACGATCTTCATCTGGAACGCGGATCGCTTCGGTCTTGCCCAGCTTCATCAGCTTCGGGGCCGGGTCGGGCGCAGCCGTGCGCAGGGCATTGCCTACCTGCTGACGACGGCGGATGCGGAACTGGCCGAGCAGACGAAGGCGCGGCTGTCGGCCCTTGTCGCGAACGACCGGCTGGGCGCAGGCCTCGCTCTCAGCCAGCACGACCTCGATCTGCGCGGAACCGGCGATCTGCTGGGCGACGACCAGGCGGGCCATGTGAAGGTCATCGGCACGAGCCTTTACCAGCGAATGCTGGCTGCTGCCGTGGAGGGGCGAGGGCCGAAGCGTATCGATCTCTTCGAAAGCCCCGACATCAGCATCGGCATCGACGGCCGCCTGCCGGAGGACTACGTTCCAGATCCGGCCGTGCGAATGAACCTCTATTCGAGGCTGCTCAAGCTCACGGATGCGGCTGGTCTCGATGATCTCGCAGAAGAGCTCGACGATCGGTTCGGAGAAATACCGCCGGACGTCGAGATCCTGCTGCGCATGGCGCGTGTGACGAGGGCTGCGCAGCAGTTGCGTATCCGGCGCGTCCAGGGAGGGCCGGCAGCGCTTGCCTTCAGCTTTGCCGGCAAGCCTCCCGCCAGGCTGCTTTCCACCCTGCGGAAGCATGGACCGGTCGAGACCAAAGATGGACGCGAGCTGCTTGCGGTGGCAACCGAGAATGGCCTGCAGCGGCTTGAACTCCTGGAGCAGATATTCGGCCTGGCGCACGGCCAGCGCGAGCCATGCAAAGTGTCTGCATCCCGCTGACGGATCTGCATGTGTCAGCATCACCGCATTGAAGTAGTTGGAGCCTGGAACGCGTGCTTCCCTTGGCCGTTTTAGCTGCAGGAGGAGACAGCCATGCTGCAATCGCTACTGGTCGAAATTTTCGGTGCCATACCGCCATCACAGGGTGAGACGGTTGGCGACGTCGTGCCGCACAAGAATGCCCTTGTCCTGTTTGAGGACAACCTTGCTCCCGTCCGCCGCTGGCAGACGGAACTGCTCAAGCTCGACAGCGACGCCCTGAGGGCGATGGAGATCGCGGTCGTCTGCCTTCCGTCCGACAACGAACCGGCTCTGGTGAATGGCCATCCGCAATCTCTGCCGGTCCAGAAAATCCGGCAGGAGCTCCAGGGGGGAACCGGCAAGTTCGAGGCCGTGCTGGTCAGCAAGGCCGGAGACGTCATCCTGCGGTCCGATGCTCCCCTGACGATCCGGCAGATCCAGGAGGCCCTGGGCGTGGCGCCGCAATCGCCGGAGCCCGACTAAGGTCGGGTGGCGCCATTCGCGGGGGGCTAATCAGCGGAGCTGGGTTATTCTTCTTCCGCAATCCAGTCTCCGTCCAGAGTTTTCACCAGCAAGGGTGTGGAAAAGACGCCGGCTACCTTGCTGGATGCAGAGGCGAACTCTTCCTGCAGACGAGGGCGCCAACGCTCCGTCTGGATCATCGCCACCCCCAGCACCATGGGGGCAAGGCCGCAGGAGGACAGGAGGCGCAGGCCAGCCAGCATCGAACTGCCGCTGGAAATCACGTCATCGATGAGCGCGATGCGGCGGCCCTCTAGGAGCGGCAGCATGCGCGGATCGATGTAGAGCCGCTTGATCTGGTCCGGGGTGGTGATCGAGGACATCGGGACGGAGAGATCATCGAGGTACCAGAACTTGCGCGAGGTGCCGAGGGCGACGAAGCGGCTGTGGCCGAGTTCGCGTGCCACCGCACTGGCGAGCGTCAGTCCGAGGGTCGGAAGACCGATGACAATCTCCGGATCGACTTTGCGAAGCCGTTCCGCCAGGGCCTTCGCCAGGGCGTCCTGCACCGCGAAGCTCGCCTGGTTGATGATCAGCGAGGCCAGTGCATGCCGGCCGTCGGAGAGCGGCCGGATCGGCAGCTTGATCTGGCGTCCATCCGGCAGGGTGGCGGGGAAGAAGCCCGAATGGCTGGCGCCACCCGTGAAGCTCGCGGGCGGATGGAGATCCTGCCAGAAATCATGCGGCTGCATCGTGCGTTCCTTCTGCCAGGCTATGTGAGAACCGGGCTTTCCATCAGGGTTCCCGTCGTGACATCGGCAATGCCACGATCGGTCTGATGCGGGCCGGCGTTGCAGGCAAGCGTCGCACCGAAACAGGCCTTGAAGATCAGATAGGGCGGCTGCCAGTCGACGATGCCATCCATTGCCGCGCGCAATGTCGAGAAGCCGTCGGCAACGTCGGCGAGCGGCGCCTCGGAGACGAGACCCGAGAGCGGCAGCGGCAGAAGGACGTCGATTTTGCCCTTTGATGCGACCGCCATGCCGCCGCCGGCGGCAATCACAGCGTTTGCCGCGACGGCCATGTCTTCCAGATTGCCGCCGAAGACCGTGAGGTTATGGCTGTCGTGCGACACGGTGGTGGCAAAGGCTCCCCGCCACGCGCCCCATCCCCTGAGGAAGCCGACGCGCGGGTGGCTATCGGCGCGGCCGTGACGGTGGGCGACGGCGATCATGGTGGTGTCCGCCGGAGGAACGACGAAGCCATTTTCGACATCGGCCTCCGCCTCGCCCCAGCGGGTGAAGCGCGGCTGATCGATCGTGGCGATGCGCACCCTCGTCCCTATCGCCCTGACCCGAAAATCGTCCGGCTGCAGCGGTGCGAGCTTCATCGAACCCATCAGAGCAGCACTGTCGATGGGCTGCAGGATACTCGACATCGCGCCGCCTGTGGCAACGGTCTCGCCATTGACGATGACCTGCAGGGCCTCCAGGTCCACCAGATCCGCAAACAGCACGAGGTCGGCGCGGCGACCGGGCGCGATGAGGCCGAGATCATCGCGGCCAAGGCGCCGTGCCGCGTTCAGCGTTGCGGCCTGCAGCGCCCATTCCGCCTTCATTCCATAGCGCACCAGCCTGCGGACCACGTCGTCCAGCCCGCCGGACGAAAACAGGTCGTCGGGGAAGACGTCATCCGTGCAGAGCGTCACGGTCTGCGGCAGATGGCCGAGCGTGTTCAGGGCCTCGACCAACTCGGGGAGCAGGTGGTCGTGCGATCCCCGCAGTTCGATCGTGAGACCGGCCCTCAACTTGCCGATCAGATCGTCGGCGGAGACGAGCTCATGGTCGGAGGTGATGCCGGCTGCCATAAAGGCTGCAAGGTCGGCACCGGCGAGACTGCGGGCATGGCCGCAGATCAGCTTGCCCGAGGCGAGACCCGCCTGGACGATATCGCTCATCCGCGGGTCGCGGTCGATGACGCCGCGCATGTTCATGACCTCGGCGATGCCGCCGACCTCCGGCCAACGCAGCATCTCTGCCACGGCCTCGGCGTCGAAATCGGCACCGTTCAGTTCCAGGCCGGGGGCAGACGGCACGCAGGAGGGGGCCAGGAGAATGATCCGGAGCGGCAGGGATCTTGCCGCCTCCGCGGCATAGCGCACGCCGTCGAGCCCATGGACGTTGCCGAATTCATGCGGATCCCAGACGATGGTGGTCACGCCGCGGGGCAGGACGGCCCCGGCGTAGGTCGCCGGCGTCACCATCGAGCTCTCGATGTGCATATGGGTGTCGATCAGGCCGGGGCTGACGAAGGCGCCGGCCGCATCGATAATTTCGGCCGCGTCGGAGCGGGTGCCGCGTTCATGGACGCTGGCGATCAGCGGACCGACGAGGCCGATGTCGGCAGGACGACGCTCGCCGGTGACCATGTCGACGACGGTGCCATTGATGATGAGCCGGTCGAACGCCGCCGCACCGCGTGCCGCAGCCACCGCGCGGCCGCGCAATTCCGGATCGTTGATGTCTGTATTATTCAAATCCAAGCTCATTTGGCAGCCTCTGAACGCAGTGCCTCAAGGATGAGCGCACGCAGTGCATCCACATCGCCACGGGCGGCGAAGCTTCCGTTGAAGGCCGCATGGGTGTCCCGCGTCTCGACCACCGTCCGACCGCGGGTCAGGCGGCCGGCGCATTCCATCTCGATATTGGCCGGCTGGAATTCCACGAGATCTTCGCGGACGAAGGCTGCGGCGGCGACCGCATCATAGAGCGCCATGGCCGGTCGGCCACGGCTCGTGGCGATGGCAATGAAGCCGTCCAGCATATCGGCGATCAGCCCGGCATTGCGGCCTCCGGCGGCACGTACCGGCAGGACGTCTTGCGGCGTGGCAAGGACCTGGCGGCAGAAGTCGAGGTCGACCATGCGCAGGGGAAGGCCGTGGGCCAGGACGATCGCGACGGCTTCCGGATCGGCATAGGCATTGAACTCGGCCGATGCGGTATGGTTGCCGCGCGTCAGCCCGCCGCCCATCCAGACCAGATCATCGATGCGGCGCGCCAGTTCCGGCCGTGCCAGCACGAGTGCTGCAAGATTGGTGAGCGGGCCAAGCGCCAGGATGCGGCGTGGCGACGGCGCGGTCCAAAGCCAGCGGCAGAGGGCGCTGAAGGCGTCGTCCTGAACGCGATCTTCCGCCTGCGGCAGTGTTTGGCCGGTCGTCGGAATGCCCGTATTGCCGAGGATGGCCTGGGCGGTTTCGAGGCCGCCCATGACCGGACAGTCGCGGCCCGCATAGATCGGCATGCTCCAGCCGAAGGCATGGGCCGCACCGGCGGCATTGGCGCGCACCTGATCGAGCGGTGCATTGCCGAACACCAGCGACACCCCTTCAACCGCCAGGCCCGCGTGCTGCACGACCATCAGCGCGGCGATATCGTCGAAGCCCATGTCGGTATCGATCCAGACGGACATGGCGTCATCCGAACCGGTGAAGAGGGGCTGCCGCCGATATCGGCATGTCGAAGGCGACCTCGGCGTTCAGCGGATAGCCCGGAACGCTTACGTCGGCTTCCGCCTTGACGGTGCCGAAGCCGCTTTCCAGCAGATATTCCCGCGTGCCGCCGGCAAAGGAGACGCCGCGAACGGTGCCGGTGAAGGGGCCGGCCCCGAGAGCGATGGCGCGGGGCCGCCAGGCGAGACCGGCGGCGTCCGGAAGCGGGCCGGCGGGATCTAGCTCGATGCCGCCTGCTGCGACAAGCTTACCGTTGCGGATCGCAAAGAGGTTCTCGAAGCCGACGAAGTCGGCAACGAAGCTGGAGACCGGATTGTTGTAGATCTCCTCCGGCGTGCCGATCTGCTCGATGGCGCCGTCGCGCATCACGACGATCCTATCAGCGAGCGCCAGCGCTTCCACCTGGTCGTGGGTGACGAAGATCATCGTTACCCCGGTCTCCTTCTGCATGCGCTGCAGTTCCGTGCGCATCTCCAGCCGCAGCCGGGCGTCGAGGTTGGAGAGCGGCTCATCGAGCATCAGCACCTTCGGCTGCATGACCATGGAGCGCGCCAGCGCGACACGCTGCTGCTGACCGCCCGAGAGGTCCGGCGTCTTCCGGCCGGAGAAAGCGGTGAGGCCGACGGATTTGAGACCCGCGTCGACCCGCCGCGTCAGCTCGTCGCCACCGATCCCCTGGAGCTTCAGCCCGAAGGCGACGTTTTCGAACACTGTCAGGTGCGGGAAGAGGGCATAGGACTGGAAGACGAGACCGATGTTGCGCCGGTTGGCAGGCACGCGGGTGATGTCCGCGCCGTCGAGCGTGATGCGGCCAGAGACCGGCGTCATCAGGCCGGCGATGGCCCGCATGGTCGTCGTCTTGCCGCAGCCGGAGGGGCCGAGGAGGGCCAGCAGTTCGCCCTTGCGGATGTCGAGGTCGAGCTCCTTGACGGCAATGGTCTTGCCATAGGCGAGGGACAGCTTGTCGAGGGAGAGGAAGGAAGCGTCAGACATAGCGGGAAAAGCCTAGGAAGCGTTCGGCGGCAAAGACGATGCCGATTGAAAGGAAGGCGAGGAGTGCCGAGAGAGCCGCGACCGAGGGATCGAAGACGATCTCCATGTAGCCCAGCATGTCGATCGGCAGGGTGCGCACGCCCGGTCCGGAGAGGAAGAGCGAGACCGGCACCTGATTGAAGCTCGTCACGAAGCCTAGGATGAAGGCTGCCAGAATGCCGCCGCGGATATTGGGCAGGACCACGCGGAAGAAGGCGCCGAGGCGCGAGGAGCCGAGAAGCACGGCCGCCTCCTCCATGTCGGAGCGGAGATTGGCAAGGCTCGCCGAGACGACGCGCACGGCATAGGGCAGCACCAGCGCCGTATGGGCGAGGAAAAGCGCCAGCGTGATCGACAGGCCGACCGGGATCACGAAGTAGCGCAGCAGCGCCAGGCCGACGATGATGCCCGGGACGATGATCGGCGTCGACACCAGGAAGCGCACGGTCTCCGACAGCGGCAGCTTGTAGCGCGACATCGCATAGGAGGCCGGGATGCCGAGCAGCAGCGCCGTCAGGGTGCCGCCGATGGCCAGAAACATCGAGACGGCAAAGCTCTGCCGGAAGCTCTCCACCGTGAAGACCTTGGCGATCCACTTCAGCGAGAAGCCCTGTGGCGGGAAGGCCAGCGTGTCGCCGGCGGAGAAGGATGCCGCGACGATGATGAAGAACGGGCCGATCAGGAAGATCATCACCAGCAGGAGAATGATGGGGGCATATAGTCTTTGGGTCATGTCCTGTTCCTCGCCGTCGCGATCCGTTTCAGGAGAATATTGGCGGCAAAGCTCATGACGATCAGGATGAAGGCGATGACGCTGGCGGAGACGAAGTTGTTGGCGACCGTGACCTGCTGGTAGAGCAGTGTCTCGAGCATCAGGACCTTGGAGCCGCCGAGGATGGCGGGTGTGATGTAGGCGGTCATCGAGCCGGTGAAGACGAGCGTGCCGCCGACGACGAGACCTTCGCGCGTCAGTGGCAGGATGACCTTCCAGAACACCTGGAACCAGTTGGCGCCCAGAACCCGGGCCGCCGGCACCGCGTCGCGGGGCAGATTTTCCAAAGCGCTGATCAGCGAGATGACCATCAGCGGCAGGAAGAGCTGCAGCAGGCCGATGAAGACGGCCGTCTCGGTGAAGAGGATGCGGAACGGTTCGTCGGTCAGGCCCACCGCCATCAGCGCCTGGTTGACGATGCCGGTACGGCCGAGGATGACGATCCAGGCATAGGTGCGGGCGACCGGGGAGATCATCAGCGGCAGCACGACGAGGCCTATCATCTTGCCCTTGGCGCCAGGCGGAAGCGAGACGATCGCATAGGCCGTCGCATAGCCGATCACGGCGGCCGCCAGCGTCACCAGCGCGCCGAGCTTCAGGGTGCGCAGGAAGACCGTGCGGTTCAGCGACTGCGAGAAGAAGTCGACATAGGCGGAGAGCGTCCACTGGTCGGCGGACTTGAAGCCTTCCGACAGCAAGAGGACGACCGGCACCACGAAGACGAGGGCTGCGAATACGGCGGCTGGCAGCGCAAGGGCCAGAGCCTCCGTCCGATTTTGAAACATTTCTCTTCAACCCTCGAGTGAGTTCAAGTCGGGCGCAGCCCGGACCGAAATCCGCAGGCTGCGCCCTTCGCCTTGGGAGGCATGGGTTCAGACGTCGAAGACGTCCTTGTCGTTACTGGCCGACCTTGGCGTTCCATTCCGAAAGCCAGGCGTCGCGGTTGTCGAGCGCCACGTCGGACGGGATGAGCTTCAGGCTTTTCGCCGTCTCTTCGCCGTAGGTGATGTTGCCGGCGACTTCATCCGAGACCACAACTTCAGAGTTGGCCGGGCTGTCCACGAGCGCTTCGGCAAGCTTGGTCTGCACTTCGGTGGACAGCCAGAAATCCATGAACTCATGCGCCAGGTCCTGGTTCTTCGAGCCCTTGGCGAGGATCATGACATTCATGCCGCCGGTCTGGCCTTCCTTCGGCGTCGCCCAGCCGATCGGCAGGTCGAGCTTGGTGAAGGGCGCCCAGGAGAAGCGGCCGATGGGGGCTGCCCAGATTTCCTCCTGCTGCATCAGCTGCACCAGCTGAGACGACTTGACGTAGAAGGTGACGATCTCGTCCTTCTTCTCGCCGACGGCCTCGATGGCGGCCTTCAGGTCCGGTGTGTCGGCGCCGAGCGCCTGACCGAGCATGTAGAGTGCCGGAGGGCCCTGGTTGGTGGTGACGTTCGGGAAGGCGACGTGAGACACGACATCGTCCTTGAGGAGATCGGCCCAGGACTCGATCTTAACCTTGTCGGTGCGGTAGGCGATGGAGGTGGCGTAGAAGGTGTAGCCGACGCTCATGCCGTCGCCGTTCGGATCCTTGGCGATGTCGTAGAGCTTGTCGTAGTTGGAGAGCTTCGAGGTGTCGATCGTCTCCGTCAGGTCCGAGCGAGCCGCCGACAGCGCGTCGGCCATGGAGACGACGGCCATGTCGATGACGGGGTTGGCCTTGTTGGCTTCCATCTTCGCCAGACGCTCGACACTGTTGCCGGTCTCGACGACGAGCTTGCAACCGCACTGGGCCTCGAAGGGGTCGTAGACAATCTCCTTGAACTCGTCCTGGGCGAAGGCATAGACGGAAATCGTCAGCGTCTTGTCCTGCGCCTGCGCAGAACCGGCGGCCAATGCGAGCGCGGCAGCGGATAGGTAGAATAGCTTGTTCATGCGGGTTCTCCTGCTGGGGTTTTTTCTGGATGCGTCGGTGCTGTCAGCACGCCGGTGGTCTGGCGCGCCACCAGCGTCATCGGCACACTGGTCGTTTCGGCCGACACGACGCCTCTGGTGGCGTCGGCAGCCGTATCGGCCTCGATGGCGCAGAGCAGCGCGTCGATGGCGATGCGGGCAATGGTCGCAACGTCCATCCGGACGCTGGTGAGGGCCGGCGTGATCATCGCCGACCAGGCAAGATCGTCGAAGCCGGCAACGCTGGCGCGGCCTGGAACGGCGATGCCGGCATTCTGCAGCTCGGTCAGGGCGCGCAGGGCATGAAGGTCGGAGACGGCTGCAAAGGCGGTGGCGCCCCTCTCGACCTTCTCCGCCAGGCGCAGGGGACTTGCCTTGCCATGGGCCTGTTCGTGCTGCTCGATCCAGAGGATTTCGGCCTTGCCACCGGCAGGCACCCTGGATTTCATACCGCCGATGCGGTCGTTCTGGACGTTCGAGGCAGGGTTGTTGCCGATCAGGACGAAGTTCTGATGCCCCAGTGCCGCCAGATGCTCCATCACCAGCTGCCCGCCCTGCCAATGATCGGCGGAGACGGTGCTGTTGGGCGTGGATGGGCTGTCGATGACAGCGAGCGGCCGGCCGATGTCGACGATGCGGGTGCCGAGCCGTGGAATGATGACGATGCCGTCCACGTCGCGCTCGATGAGCCGGTTGATCGCTTCCGTCTGCATCGCGACGCTGCCGCGGGAGTCGGCGATCAGCACGCCGTAGCCGGAGGCGCTTGCGGCATACTCGATCGCCTGGGCGATTTGCGGGAAAAGAGGGTTGGAGATATCGGGCAGGACGAGGCCAAGCACGCGGGTATGCCCGGTGCGGAGCGCGCGGGCGGCGGAGCTCGGGACATAGCCCAGCTCGTCCGCCTTCGCCCGGATCCGGTCAATCAGTTCCGCCGAGATGCGACCCTTCCCGGCCAGCGCATTCGATACCGTCGCCGCCGATACGTTGAGCGCGGTCGCGATCATGGTGAGCGTCGGGCCGGGGCGAGGATTGGCCAAGGGATTGCTGCTTGATGGTGATTAATCGTTTAATCAAGCTAGCGGACAATCCTGCACGAGTCCAGCAGAAAGCCTTGGGGAGATCTCGCCCCTTCCACCTCTGTCGTCGACGGGGTGGAAATGGCCGAGGGATGACGGTCCGCCGGCCATTCCAGAGCGAGCTCAGCCGATGATGTCTTCAAGCCGGACCGGAAACTTCCGCACCCGAACACCCGTGGCATGCCAGATGGCATTGGCAATCGCCCCGACCGTCCCGGTGATGCCGATCTCGCCGACGCCCTTGACGCCGATGGCATTCACGAAGGGATCGTTCTCCGGGATGAGGATCGCCTCCAGCGACGGAATGTCCGCATTGATGGGCACATGGTACTCGGCCAGATCCGCATTCATGATCCGGCCGGTTCGGTGGTCGATAATCGCCTCCTCGTGCAGGGCAAAGGAGACGCCCCAGATCATGCCGCCGAAATACTGGCTTTCAACGAGCCGGGGATTGATGATCCGGCCGGCGGCAAAGGCTCCGACCAGCCGCGTCACCCGGATCTGTCCGAGATCCGGATCGACCTTCACCTCGGCAAAGACGGCGCCGTGGGAGAACATGGCATGCGCTTCGGCCGCCGCCGGGTCGCGGGAGGCCTTGGCCGTTCCGACGATCTCCCGCCGGCCTGCCCGGGCCAGAATCTCCGCATAGCTTTCGCTGCGCGTCTCGTCGTCGCGCCGGTAGAGCCTTCCGGCCCGTGCTTCCACCCCGATGTTGCCGGCCCCGAAAAGTGGCGAGGCAGGATCATTGGTGGCAAGCTCCGAAAGCTGGGCAATGGCGTCCTTGCCGGCGTTGTTGAGCGCCAGCCCGGCGCTTGCCGTGTGGCCGGAGCCACCGGCGATTCCACCGTCCGGAAGCGTGGAAATCCCCGAGTGAAGCTCGACCTGTTCCGGATCGAGGCCAAGCGCTTCCGCCGCGATCTGCGCCAGTGCCGTCCAGGCGCCCTGGCCCATGTCGGCGCCGGCCGTCTCCACCAGGGCCGTACCGTCGGCGCGCAGGGTGGCGCGCGCCTCCGCCGGGAAGTGCGGGCAGGGGAAGAGGGCGGTGCCCATGCCCCAGCCGACCAGGAAACCGTTCTTGTCACGCATCTGGCGGGAGGCGAGAGGCCGGCCGGCCCAGCCGAAACGCTTCGCGCCCTCGGCATAGCATTCGCGCAGGGCCTTGGAGGAGAAAGGCCTTCCGCTGCCCGGCTCGGTCTCGGCGTAATTGTGCAGGCGGAAATCCAGCGGGTCCATTCCGCAGGCGTCCGCCGCCTCGTCGATGGCAACTTCCAGTGCTGCCGATCCGGATGCCTCGCCCGGTGCCCGCATGGGGCCGGGCGTGCCGGTATCGAGCCGGATGCCCTCGTGCTCCGACAGCAATGCCGGGCTTGCGTAGAGATGCGTCGAGGCGTTTGCAGCCGGCTCCAGGAAGTCGTCGAACGAGGACGTTGCGGAGATCGACTTGTGGTGAAGTGCCGTCAGTTGTCCGTCATTGTTCAGGCCGATGCGCAGCTTCTGCCAGGTGCCGCCACGATGGCCGACGGGTCCGTACATCTGGGCCCGGCTGAGGACGAGCTTGACCGGGCGCTTCAATGCCCGTGCCGCCAGGATCGCCAGGATCTGCGGCCCGTTGATGATGGCCTTCGACCCGAAGCCGCCACCCAGGAAGGGAGAGCGGATCGTGACGTTCTCCGGCGGGATGCCGAAATAGGTGGCGTAGGACGCGCAGCTCATCGCCAGCGCCTGGTTGGGCATGTCGAGCATGACATGGTCGCCGTCCCATTCGGCAACGACGGCATGGGGTTCCATGGCGTTGTGATACTGCGCCGGGGTGACGTAATCCCGCTCCAGCACCTGGGCCGCCTTTGCAAGCCCTGCCTCGACATCGCCGAAGGCTGCCTTCGGTGGGCCGCCGACACCGACGGCGGGGGGATCGAAGCGAAGGCCGTCATCGATGCCGGTCCGTGGTTCGTCGGCATCGTACTGCGGGTTGAGAAGTGCAGCGCCTTCGGTTGCCGCTTCCAGTGTTTCGGCGATGACCAGCGCGATAGGCTGGTTGGCGTAGCGGACGGTACTGTCCTGCAGCACCTCGATGCGGAAGCCGAAGGGCGGCATCTTTTCGTCCGGGTCGTGGGCGAGCGGCGGCCGGCTGGCCGGCGTCATGACCTCGACCACGCCGGGATGGGCCTTGGTGGCCTCGACGTCGAGCGAGGTCACCCGGCCGCGGGCAATCCTGCTGACCGCGGTCACGGCATAGAGCATGCCGTCCGGATGGTTGTCGGCGGCGTAGGTGGCGCGGCCGGTGACCTTGAGAACGCCGTCGCGGCGCGTCAGCGGTTGACCGGCGTTGGAGCCGTAGCGGGCATTCGTGGATGGTGCATCAAGCGACATGGCTCGCTCCCGGCGTTGTTGAGAAGGGCGAGGCGGGGAGGGCAGGCATGACCTCCGGCGTCCCCTCGGCTGCAAGGATCAGCGCCCGCACGGCGATGCGGCGCGCCAGTTCGATCTTGAAAGCATTGTCGCCCGAGGGTCTTGCGTCGGCGAGCGCGAACCCGGCGGCTCGGGTGAAGGCCTCGAGCGTCGGCTCGGCCCCTGCCAGCGAGGCTTCCGCCTCTCGTGCGCGCCATGGCTTGGCAGCAATGGCGCCGAGTGCGAGACGGGCATGGCTGATGACGCCGTCGTTGATTTCCAGGGCTGCCGCTGCCGAGACCACCGCAAAGGCATAGGACGTGCGTTCCCGCAGTTTCAGATAGCGGGCGTTGGCGGCAAAGCGTGCTGCCTCTGCCGGGAGCCGAAGCGCAACGATCAGCTCTGCGGGTGCGAGTGCAGTTTCCTGCTCCGGTGTCTCGCCCGGCAGTCTGTGGAAATCCTCGAGCGGGATCTCGCGTTTCCCCTGAGGTCCCTCCAGTTCGACCACAGCGTCGAGCGCGGCCAGCGGCACGCAGAAATCCGATGGGTGCGTGGCGATACAGTGCTCGCTCCAGCCGACAACGGCATGCAGACGGTTCTCGCCGTGGAGCGCGTCGCAGCCGGATCCGGGAACACGGCGATTGCAGGCGCTGGCGGTGTCCTGGAAGTAGGCGCAACGGGTGCGCTGCATCAGGTTGCCGCCGATGGTGGCTGCATTGCGCAACTGCGCCGAGGCGCCGGAGAGCAGAGCCTCGGCGACAGCCGGGAAGGTCCTGGCAAAACGTGGATCGTAAGCGAGGTCGGAGTTGCGAACCATGGCGCCGATCCGGACGCCTCCGTCCGGCTGCCACTCGATCCGGTCGAGGCCGGGCAGCCTGGTGATGTCGATCAGACGCACGGGTCGCGATACCCCGATCTTCATCAGATCGAGAAGGTTTGTGCCGGCGGCGAGATAGGCCGAGCCCGGCTCGGCAGCGGCGGCCACGGCCTCGGAGATGTTGTGAGGAGCGATGAAATCGAAGCGGTTCATGCGGCATTCCTCCCCTTCTTGTCGGCCATGACCTTCTGCGCCTCCAGGACCGCTTCCGTGATCCCCTGGTAGGCGCCGCATCGACAGATGTTTCCGCTCATGAGTTCGCGGACACGCTCCGGATCCCCGCTGGCGTGGCCTTCCTTGATCAGGCCGACCGCGCTCATGATCTGGCCGGGCGTGCAGTAGCCGCACTGGAAGCCGTCCGCCTCGATGAAGGCTGCCTGGACCGGGTGGAGGGCGTCGCCATCGGCCAGGCCCTCGATCGTCTGGACGTCGGCGCCATCGAGACTGGCGACAAGCGAGAGACAGGAATTGATGCGCCGTCCATCGACGAGCACGGTGCAGGCACCGCACTGGCCCCGGTCGCAGCCTTTCTTCGTACCCGTCAGGTCAAGCCGCTCGCGCAGGAGGTCGAGCAGCGTCACACGCGGGTCGTCGAGCGCAATGGTGCGCGGCTGACCGTTGATGGTGAGGCTGATGGAGAGTGACATGTGATACTCCATTCAGTGATTGTGTTGTAAGGATCAGGCGCCGGTGGCTCCGGCGGGGAAATGCGCGGGCCGAAAGCAGGGTCTGGCCGCCGCTTTCACCGATCGGCGTATTCTTCGCGGCTCGGCTGTGTTATTTATACGGAGGGTGCCTCCGTTTAGCAAGAGGCAATATTCAGCTTAAGTCAGATGGAACAAGAACACGGGAAAGCAACACGGCGGGTGCGCGCCGACTCGATCCGTAACCGGGAACGCCTTCTGGAGGCGGCTACGGAGATCTTCAGCGCCGGCGGCACCCAGGCCAGCCTGGAGGCCGTGGCCCGGAAGGCCGGGGTTGGCATCGGTACGCTCTATCGGCATTTCCCGACGCGCGAGGCTCTGTTCGAGGCGGTTTATCGCCATGAGGTCGATCTTCTCGGAGAGCTTGCAGAACAGCTTGCCCTCAACAACGAGCCCGTCGAGGCGCTGAAGAAGTGGCTCCAGGCGAATGTCAGGCTGGTGGCGACCAAGAAGGGGATGATCGAGGCGCTGCAACTGGCGACCGTCGGCTCATCGGAGCTGAAGGTCTATTCCTATGACCGCATGATCAATGCGATCGGGCTGCTGCTCGATCGCGCGGTCAAAGCAGGCGCGATCCGCGACGATGTTCCACCCGAAGACCTGCTCCGGACGCTGGTGGGCATCTATTATTCGCAGGGCCCGGGGGACTGGCAGCCGGTGGCCCTGCGGATGGTCGACGTGTTTGTCGACGGCTTGCGCCTGCGCCAAGGTTAGCCGTTCAGCCGAAATCGACGCTCAATATCCCTCGTAGGCCGACACGACGGCCGCGATCTGGGCGGCGTTCATCGCTTCCATCTGCGGGACCGTGATGGCCTGGAGCTGACTTCTCGACAGGCCGGTGATGTCGTCCGTCGACAGGCCGGCGATGCCCGTGGCGCTGATCGAGGCGATATCCTCCAGAGAGAAGACCGCCAGATCGTCGGCGTTGAGGGCTGCGATCTGGGCAGAGCTCATGCCTGCCACCTGGGAGGGTGTGAAGGCCTCGATCTGGGCCGTCGACATGCTGCTGATCTGCGCCGTCGTCAGGCCGATGATCGCCTTGCCGCTGATGGCAGTGATCTGCTCGGTGGTGAAGGCCGCGATGCTGCTCGTACCGAGGGCGGCCAGCTGGATCGCATTAAGGGCCCCGATCTGACCGGAAGTCAGCGCGCCGATCTGCGCCGGGTTCATGGCCCGAACCTGACCGAAACCGAGGGCCGCGATCTGGGTGGTCGTCAGGGCAGCGGTGTCTTCCGAGCTCAGGGTGCCGATGGTGGTGGTGGAAAGGCCCGCCAGCGCCGCGATGCCGATTGCGGCGATCTCGCTGCTGGAGAAGGCGGCCAGATCCTCGGCAGAGAGAGCGCCCACCTGGGTCGAGTTCAGCGCGGCAATCTGTGCCGCGGAGAGAGCTTCGACCTGGGTGGTGGACAGGGCATCGATCTGCGCCGTCGTCAGACCAGCGATCGCACCGTTGCTGAGGGCCGCGATCTGGTCCGTGGAGAGTGCCGCAATGGCAGAGGTGGGCAGGGCCGAGAGGCCTGAGGAACCCAAGGCGCCGATCTGGCTCGTCGTCAAGGCCGCAATCTGCTGCGTTCCCAGACCCTGAAGTTGTTCCGATGTCAGCGCGGCGACCTGACCTGTGGTCAGAGCCCCAAGCTGCGCGGTGGTCAATCCGCTCACGTTGGCGGGCGACAGACCTGGAATGGCTGCCGCGGTGATGGCTGCGATATCGGCTGTCGAGAAGGTCGAGAATGCTGCCGTGCTCAAGGCGGAAAGCTGCGTGGAGCTGAGATTGGCAACCTGGGAAGGGGTGAGGGCCTCGATCTGCGCCGAGGACAGGGCGCCGATCTGTGCGGTCGTCAGCCCCGATACCGTCTTCCCGGCCAATGCGGCGATCTGCTCGGTCGACAGGGCGGCAAGGTTGCCGGCCGGGAGACCGGATATCGCCGAGGAACTCAGCGCGGCGATATCTTCGGTCGAGAGGCCGGCGAGGACGGCAGGCGTCAGCGCTGCGACCTGGCTGGAGCTGAGGCCGGCGACCTGCGCTGTCGTGAAGGCGTCGACCTGCGCGCTGGACAAAGCCTCCACCTGGGCGGTGGTCAGTCCTGCCACGGCCTTGGGGTTGAGGCTGGCAACCTGGTCCGTCGTCAGGGCGGCCAGCGTGGAGGTCGACAGGCCGGAGATCGCGGTCGAGCTCAGGGCGCCGATCTGTGTGCTCGTGAAGCTGACGATCTGCGTCAGGGTGAGGGCCTGGATCTGGCTCGACGTCAGCGCCGCCACCTGGCTCGATGTCAGGGCGGCAAGCTGCTCGGAACTCAGCATGCCGATGCTTGCACTGGAGAGGCCCGCGATCGCGGCCGTTCCGATCGCGGCAATATCGGCGGTCGAGAAGGTCGCGATGTCCGCGGACGACAGGGCGCCCACCTGCGTGGAGCTCATGGTCGCCACAAGACCCGGTGTCAGCGCCTCCGCCTGTTCCGTATTCAGGGCATCGATCTGTGCCGAGCTCAGGCCGGGAATGGCCTTGGTCGTCAGTGCCGCAATCTGCTCGGTCGAGAGGCTGGCGACGGCGTTGGTCGACAGCGCGGCCACTTGCGCCGAGCCGAGGGCGGCCACCTGCGTGGTGCTCAGGGCCGCCAGCTGGTCGGTCGTCAGCGCGGCCATCTGGGCGGTGGTCAGCGCGGCCACCTGGGTCGGCTTCAGAGCCTCGACCTGTTCATTGCTGAAGGCGGCCACGCTTTCGGTGGGCAGCCCGCTGATCGCCGAGGAGGACAGGGCGGCGATGTCTTCAATCGAGAAAGTGGCGAGATCGGCAGTGGTCAGGGCGGCCACCTGGGCCGAACTGAGACCCGCGACCTGCGTCGAGGTCAGAGCCTCGACCTGATCGGTCGAGAGAGCCTCCATCTGGTCGACGGTCAGCCCTGTGATGGCCTTGCCGCTCAGCGCTGCAATCTGATCGGTCGAAAGAGCTGCGATGGTCTCGGAGGCGAGCGCCGCCACCTGCGCGGCGGTCAAGGCACCGATCTGGGTGGAGCCAAGGGCCGAGAGCTGGGATGTGGTCAAGGCGGCGAGCTGGCCCGTCTTCAGTGAGGCGATCTGGGCACTGGTCAGTGCTGCCACCTGGTCTTCGCTCAAGGCCGCAATGCTGTCGCTCGACAATCCGGCGACGGCTGCTGCATTGATCGCGGCCAGACGCTCGGGCGAGAGGCTCGTCAGCGCGGTGGTGCTGAAGGCGGAGATCTGGGCGGAGCTCAGGCTGCCAATCTGGGATGAGGTCAGGCCGTCGATCTGCGCGGTCGAGAGGCCCTGGATCTGGGTCGACGACAGGGCGCCGATCGCCTTGGTATTCAATCCGGCAATCTGCTCGGGAGACAGGGCAGCGATCTGTGCGGTGGAGAGCCCTGAGATGGCGGCCCAGTTGAACGTGCCGATCTGGGCCGGGGTCAAGGTGGACAGCTGCTCGCTGGTTAGGGCGGCGAGCTGGCCGGTCTTCAATGCCGAAATTTGCGTCGCCTTCAGCGCCGCCACCTGCTCGGCGCTCAATGCTGCCAGACCTTCGCTGGAGAGGCTGGAAATGGCCGACGCGCTGATTGCCGCGATGTCGGACGTCGAGAAGGTGGCGATATCCGCAGAGGACAGGGCCGCGATCTGCGCCGCGCTCATGGCCGCCACCATGACAGATGTGAGGGCTTCGGCCTGATCCGTCGTCAACGCCGCCACCTGGGCCGTCGTCAGGCCGGAAACGGCCTTGGTGCTGAGGGCTGCAATCTGCTCGGTCGACAGCAGCGGGATGCTGTCGGTGGAGAGAGCCTTGAGCTGGACGGCTGACAGTGCTGCAACCTGGGACGTCGTCAGCGCCGCAAGCTGCTCGCTCGTCAGCGCAGCGACCTGCGCCGTCTTCAGGGCCGCGATCTGGCTCGCCTTCAGGGCCGAGATCTGGTCGGCGGTGAGGGCTGCGATACCGGTGCTCGACAGGCCGCTGAGTGCCGAAGCGCTGAGTGCAGCGACATCCTCGGCCGAGAATGTCGCCAGTCCCGCTGTGCCGAGTGCCGCCAGCTGTGACGAGGTGAGGTAGGCCACCTGCGACACCGTCAAGGCCTCAGCCTGCTCACTGCTGAGCCCGGCAATCTGGGCCGTGGTCAGTCCGGAAATGGCCTTGGCGTTCAGAGCGGCCGTCTGGTCGAGGTTGAGGGCGCTGACTGCCGCGACGGACAGAGCCTTGACCTGCGTGGCGTTGAGGGCACCGATCTGGGCGCTGTCGAACGCTGCGATCTGATTGGTGGTCAGAGCTGCAACCTGTGCCGTCTTCATTGCGGCAATCTGATTTGTCCGCAGCGAGGCGATCTGCTCGGCGCTCAAGGTCGCGACATTGGCGGCGGTGAGCGCCGAGAGGGCGGCCGGGCTGAGCGCCGGGATATCTGCGATCGAGAAGGTAGCCAATGCTTCGGGGCTCAAGGCGGCGACCTGGCGGGACGTGAGGCTTCCCACCTGGGAAGAGCTCAAGGCCTCAACCTGCGTGGTGGACAGGGCGGCGATCTGAGCGGGGGAGAGAAGGGCTATTGCCTTGCCGGTGAGGCTCGACACCTGCTCGAGCGAGAGTGCCGCCATGCTGGAGGTCGACAGGCCCGCAACTGCGGCTGGACTGATGGCGCCTATCTGCGAGGTCGTGAGGGCGGCAAGCTGATCGGTCGTGAGAGCGGCAAGCTGCTTCGACTTCAGGGCTGCGACCTGGGTGACCTTCAGTGCGGCCACCTGGTCCGAGCCCAAGGCGGCGATGCTGCCGCTGGAAAGACCGGCGATGGCGAGGGCGCTGATCGCGGCAATGTCTGCGGTGGAGAAGGTGGCGATGTCTTCGGACGAGAGCGCAGCAATCTGCGTGGAGCTCATGGCACCGACGAGTGCCGAAGTGAGCGCTTCCGCCTGATTGGTGGTGAACGTGGCGATCTGTGACGCCGTCAGGCCGGAGATCGCCTTGGCGTTGATGGCGGCGATCTGGCTCGTCGACAGTGACTGAATGCTGGCCGATGACAGTCCCCTGATCTGGAGCGCCGTCAGCGCCCCGATCTGCGTGGTGCTCAGGCTTGCGATCTGGTCCGTCGAAAGAGCCGCGATCTGCGTGCTCTTCATGCCGGCGACCTGGGAGGTCTTCAGTGCCGCCAGCTGCTCCGTGGTCAGGGCCGCGACGGAGGCAGTGGACAGGCCGGAGATGGCTGGCGAGGTGATGGCCGCAATGTCGGCCGTGGAGAAGGTCGCAATGTCTGCGGACGACAGGGCGCCGATCTGCTGGGCGTTCATGGCGCCGACATGGGCCGGGGTCAGTGCTTCCGCCTGACTGGTGGAAAAGGCCGCGACCTGGGTCGTTGTCAATCCCGGGATGGCCTTGGCACTCAAAGCCGCAATCTGGCTTGTCGACAATGCCGCGACGCTGGCGGTGGTCAGGGCCCTCAGTTGCGTGGAGCTCAAGGCGCCGATCTGGGAGGTGGTGAGGCCCGATATCTGATCGCTCGTCAACGCCGCGATCTGCGTCGTCTTCAGGACGGCAACCTGTGTCGGCGTCAGTGCCGCCAGTTGCTCCGAACTCAGCGCCATGACGCTGCCGCGCGAAAGGCCGGCGATGGCCGAGGAGCTGATGGCGGCAATATCGGCCGTCGAGAAGGTGGCAATTTCCTCGGTCGTCAAGGTCGACAGCTGCGAGGCGTTCAGCGCCGCGACCTGCGCCGGGGTCAGGGCTTCGATCTGGAAGGAGTCAAGTCCGCCGATCTGTCTTGCGCTCAAGGCGCCGACCTGATTGGCCGCCAGGGCTTCGATCTTCTGGGTGGTGAAGGCCGCCAGCTGGTCCAGCGTCAGTCCGACCATGGCGGGCGTCGAAATGGCCCGCAACTGCGAGGTGGAGAAGGCGTCCAGGTCTTCCATTTCCAGTGCCGCAATCTGGGCGGCGGAGAGGGCACCGATCTGCGCCGTGGACAGCGCGTTGATGTCCTCCGTCGTCCAGGCCTTGATCTCCCAGGATTTCAGAGCCTTGATCTGGCTGATGCCGAGGGAAGGAACGGTGGAAGTCATGAACGAAGCCCCTTGATGTAATCCATCATCCAAATCAGCCATGTCGCATGGCGAGGGCGGCAGAGCGATCTTCACCGCTTCTGTACCCTTCACATGCCACGGGCAGCAGCAGAACCGCCGCTTGCCATACGCGCACCCGTAAGCGTTTATCGACAGGCAGGCTTGCTCCAACCTGTCGCGAGGGGCGCGGTTCATGTCACGGGAAGAGGCTGACGAAACCCGCGGTCCGCTTGGCTGCGATATTGACAGGTACTGTATACAGACCCTAGGCTGTGGGCGAGGAGAGGCATTTTTCTGGCGGACCGGGAGGCCGCGGCCAAACGATATGCTTACCGCTTAAATCAAGGCTGCCAGCTGCAGCTGCAGCACGCAGATGTGTTCGCAACCCTTGGCGCGGATGGCTGTCGGAATCGCCAGTTGATGTATACATTGCGGTCAGACGCATTCGAGATGTGCTCGACGGACCGACGAGGTTCAGAGCCATATCGATGGTCATAGGGGTGGAGACCTATGGCCGCCGCAGCCATCCCGGCTGGGGTTTTGGGTTCTAAGAGGAGGAGAAGGCATGCTCAAGAGAAGAAGTTTCATGGCCGCCGCGGGCGTGGCGCTGGGATGCCTGATGGCGCTTCCGGCCCAGGCGCAGGAAGCGGTGAAGATCGGCCTCGTATTGCCGATGACGGGACCTTTCGCGTCCACGGGCCGGCAGGTCGAGGCAGGGGTGCGCGCATACATGGCGCTGAACGGCGACGAGGCGGCCGGCAAGAAGATCGAGATCGTGCTGCGCGACGATGCCGGTACCGCCGACCAGACGCGCCGCATCGCGCAGGAGCTGGTGGTCAACGAGGGCGTCAGCATTCTGATGGGCTTCGGGCTGACGCCGCTGGCCATGTCCGTGGCGCCGGTTCTCAACCAGGCCAAGATCCCGGCGATCATTACCTCGGCAACGACCTCGGCGATCATGCCGCAATCGGAATATTTCGTGCGCACCAGCATGGGCGGGCCGCAGTCGGCCGTTCCCGTGGCGACCTGGGCGGTGGAGAACGACCTGAAGCGGGTGGTTACCCTGGTGACCGACTACGGCCCGGGTCATGACATCGAAAAGGGCTTCGTCGACCAGTTCAAGAAGGATGGCGGGGAGATCGTCGAGTCTGTGCGGGTGCCGCTGCAGAACCCGGATTTTGCGCCGTTCCTGCAGCGCGTTCGCGATGCCAAGCCGGATGCCGTGTTCGTCTTCGTGCCTTCGGGCGTCGGCTCGCTGTTCATGAAGCAGTTCGTCGAACGCGGCCTGGCGGATGCCGGCATCAAGCTGATCGCCACGGGCGACGTGACCGACGACGATCTCCTGAACGGCATCGGCGACGCGGCCAAGGGTGTCATCACCGGGCACTTCTATTCGGCCAATCACGACAGCCCGGAGAATAAGGCCTTCGTCGAGCAGGTCCGCAAGACCAACAACATGCGGCCGAACTTCATGTCGGTCGGCGGCTATGATGCCATGCATCTTGCCTATGCGGCCCTGGAAAAGACCGGCGGCGACACCGATGGCACGAAGTTGATCGAAGCGATGAAGGGGATGGAGTGGACGAGCCCGCGCGGGCCGATCATGATCGATCCGGAGACGCGCGACATCGTCCAGGACATCTACATCCGCGAGGTCAAGGAGGTCGACGGCGAACTCTACAATGTCGAGTTCACCAAGTACGAGAAGATCCGCGACCCGAACACGGCCAAGTAACAGACAAGACGGCCGGCCGGTCAACGGCCGGCCGCCCCACCGGTGAGGGCCAATGCTGACCATCCTGTTCGACGGCATCGCCTATGGCATGCTTCTGTTCATCCTGGCGTGCGGACTGACGATCACGCTCGGCTTGATGAATTTCATCAATCTTGCGCACGGCGCCTTCGCCATGACGGGCGGTTACGTCACCGTCGTGATGATGAACCGCTACGGCATTGCCTTCTACTGGTGTCTGCCGGCCGCCTTCCTGGTCAGCGCGGCGCTCGGCGCGATCCTTGAGCGGACCCTTTACCGACAGCTGTACCAGGCGAGCCATCTCGACCAGGTTCTGTTTTCGGTTGGCCTCGTGTTCATGTCGGTGGCTGCCGCCGACTACATCATGGGCGGCCAGCAGCAGTTGATCCAGCTGCCGCCGGAGCTCTCCGGTCGCGCCGAGTTCTTCGGTGTCGGCATTGGCCGATATCGCTTGTTCACCATCGTCATCTGCGCGGCGCTGGCGCTGGCGCTGCAGCTCATCCTGGCGAAGACCAGGTTCGGCAGCCGCCTTCGCGCGGCGGTGGACGATCGCCGGGCGGCGATGGGGCTTGGCATCAATGTCTCTGCCGTCTTCGCGCTTACCTTCGCCTTCGGTTCGGGCCTTGCCGGCCTCGGCGGTGCCATGGGAGCGGAAATTCTGGGCCTCGACCCGAATTTCCCGCTGAAGTTCATGATCTACTTCCTGATCGTCGTGGCAGTCGGTGGTACCTCCACGGTCAGCGGGCCCTTTCTTGCAGCGCTGCTGCTGGGCATCGCCGATGTGGCAGGCAAGTATTACGTCCCGGCCATCGGTCCCTTCGTGATCTACGGACTGATGATCATCATGCTGATCCTGCGCCCAGCCGGCCTGTTTGCGCGAGGCGGGCGATGAGTGTGATTACACGGGAAGATGTCGCTCCGGTCGAGGACGGGCAGGACGACCAGGCCCGCGCCATGCGGCTGATGCGCAGGCGAAGCCGGATTCGCTTCTTCGAGTTCATCATCTGGCCGGCTGCCGTTGCGGCAATCTTTCTCCTGCCGTCGAAGATGCTGATCCTGACCGAGATCGCCATTCTGGCGCTGTTTGCCGTGTCGCTGGATCTCGTGCTCGGTTTTGCGGGCATCGTCTCGCTCGGCCATACCGCTTTCTTCGGGATCGGCGCCTATACGGCGGGGCTCTTTGCACGGCATTATTTTGCCGAGCCCGTCACCGGCCTTCTCGTCGCCGGCGTGGTCAGCGGCATCCTGGGGTTTGCGACGAGCTTCCTGATCCTGCGCGGCTCCGACCTGACGCGGCTGATGACGACGCTCGGCATTGCCCTGATGCTCGGGGAGGCCGCCAACCAGATGGGCTGGCTCACCGGCGGGGCCGATGGGTTGAGCGGCTTCAGTCTCGGCCCGATCCTCGGGCTGTTCGAGTTCGATCTCTGGGGCCGCAACGGCTATATCTATTGCCTGGCCGTCCTGTTCGTCACCACCATGGTCGCACGACGCATTGCATTTTCCCCGTTCGGCCTGGCGCTGAAGGCGATCAAGAGCAATCCCACCCGGGCCGCGCTGGTGGGCGTCCCGGCGCGCCGGCGTCTGGTGATCGCCTATACGATCGCGGCGGTAATGGCGGGCTTTGCAGGGGCGCTCCTGACGCAGACGACCTCCTTCGTGTCACCGGACGTTCTGGCCTTCCACCGGTCTGCCGACGTGCTGCTGATCCTGGTGATCGGCGGCACGGGCTATCTCTACGGTGGGATCTTCGGCGCGATCGGGTTCACCTTGCTGAAGGACTGGCTGTCCGTCGTGACGCCGCAATACTGGATGTTCTGGATCGGCCTTCTGCTGGTGATCCTGGTGCTTGTCGGACGCGGGCGGATCGCGCGCTGGATCGAATATATCCCGCAGCGCCTGACGGCTGCGATGGGAGGCAAGCCATGACGGTCGTTCTGGAAACGCGCGGACTGCAGCGGCGCTTCGGAGCCTTCCTCGCCACCAATGATGTTTCGCTGACGGTGGAGCAGGGCGCGCGCCACGCCCTGATCGGGCCGAACGGGGCCGGCAAGACGACGCTGATCAATCTGCTGACCGGCGTGCTGCAGCCGAGCGCCGGCCAGGTGATCCTGCAGGGGGAAGACATTACCCGCATGCCTTCCCACCAGCGTGTCAAGAAAGGGCTGACGCGGACGTTCCAGATCAATCAGTTGTTCGCCGACTACACGCCGCTCGAGACAGTCACTCTGGCGATGCTCGAACGGGATGGGCTGGGCAGCAACCTGTGGTCTCCGGTTGCAGGCCATGCGGACCTGATCGACGAGGCCGCGGCACTGCTGTCGCGGTTCGGCCTGTCGCCGGTCATGCAGGAGCGGACGGACCGGCTGCCCTATGGAAAGCAACGGTTGCTGGAAATCGCGCTGGCCTTCGCCTCCAAGCCTCGGGTGCTTCTGCTCGACGAGCCGGCAGCCGGCGTGCCGGAAGACGAACGCCACGAAGTGCTGTCGATCGTCTCCGATCTGCCGGCAGAAGTCACGGTCGTGCTCATCGAGCACGACATGGATCTGGTGTTTTCCTTCGCCAGCCGCATCTCGGTTCTGGTCGCCGGCGCGATCTACGCCGAAGGGACGGTGGCCGAGATCGCTGCCGACCGGGGCGTCAAGGCCGTCTACCTGGGAGAAAGCGCATGACCGCGCCGCTGCTCGCCACACGCAAGCTGGTGGCCGGTTATGGCGAAGCCGCCGTGCTGGCCGGGATCGACCTGACGCTCGAGGAAGGTAGAACACTGGCGCTGCTCGGGCGCAATGGAACCGGCAAGACGACGCTCGTCGAGACGATTGCGGGCCTTACCACCCATCACGGCGGCACGATCCACCTGATGGGCCAGGACATCACCCGGATGCGGGCCGACCGGCGGGTCGCGGCAGGGATCGGCTGGGTGCCGCAAGAGCGCAACATTTTCAAGTCCCTGACGGTCGAGGAGAACCTGACGGCGATCGCCCGTCCCGGCGTCTGGACCGTCGACCGGGCCTATTCGATGTTTCCACGCCTCAAGGAGCGCCGGCGCAATCTGGGCAGCCAGCTTTCCGGTGGTGAACAGCAGATGCTCGCCGTCGCCCGTGCGCTGATGGTCAATCCTCGTCTGCTGCTCCTTGACGAGCCTCTGGAGGGCCTCGCGCCGATCATCGTGGACGAGCTTCTGGCGGCGTTGCGGCAGATCGTCGACGGCGAGGGCATGTCTGCGATCATCATCGAGCAGAAGGCGCGGAAGGTCCTGCCGCTGGCGCATGAGGCGATCATTCTGGATCGCGGCGCCATCGTCTACCAGGGATCGAGCAGTGATCTGCTCGCCGATGAGAAGGCTCTCGGGCAGCATCTCGGCGTCGAAAAGGTACCGGCCAGGGTCTGAGACCAAGGTCGTTTGCACCGCGGATCCGTTCCGCAGTCCGTCTCCGGCTTGACTTTGATCAAAGACCAGCCCGCCGCCTCACCCTAGGGTCGTCTCAATTCAACGGAAAGGGCGACGAAGATGGAGCGGCAGTTTGCAGGCAAGGTCGCGATCGTGACAGGTGCCGGATCCGGCATCGGCGAGGCGGTCGCCAAGGAACTGGCTGCCTGCGGGGCTCGCGTGCTCGTGGCAGATCTCTACCAGGATGCCATTGACCGGGTGGTTGGCGAAATCTGTGCGAACGATGGCAAGGCGCTCGGCTTCCAGGCCGACGTATCCGATCCAGTTGCCGTCGAAGCCATGGTTGCCTACGCGGAAGAGACCTTTGGCGGCCTCCATCTCGCCGTCAACAATGCCGGTGTCGGCGGCCCGCTCGAGCCTGCCGCAGACTATCCGCTGGACGGCTGGCGGCAGGTGATCGACATCAACCTCAGCGGCGTCTTCTACTGCACGAAGTTCGAGATCCAGGCGATGCTGCGCGCCGGTGGCGGTGCCATCGTCAACATGGCCTCCATCCTCGGCAGCGTCGGTACGGCAGGCGCGATTGCCTATGTGGCTGCCAAGCATGGCGTCCTCGGGCTGACCAAGGTTGCTGCCATGGAATATGCAGCGCAGGGGGTGCGGGTCAATGCCGTCGGCCCCGGCTACATCGACACGCCGCTTCTCGCCAATCTCGATCCGGAGGTATACGAGAAGCTGAAGTCCCTTCATCCGATCGGACGCATAGGCACCTCGGAAGAGGTCGCTGCAC
This sequence comes from Pseudorhizobium pelagicum, assembly GCA_000722615.1. Lineage (GTDB taxonomy): Bacteria > Pseudomonadota > Alphaproteobacteria > Rhizobiales > Rhizobiaceae > Neorhizobium > Neorhizobium pelagicum. The sequence goes on from JOKI01000003.1 coordinate 68,092, forward strand.
TGACCTGTTTCCTGCTGTCAGACCGTGCCTCCTTCATCACCGGCAGCTATCACTTGGTTGATGGCGGCTACGTCGCACAATAAATCAAGCGGCATGACGGGCGAACATCGTGGGACGGTGCCGCTCCTTCCGCTCGCATACCAGATAGAGACCAGTACATGATCGCCGACCGTATCCGCCGCCCCGCGCTTCTCGACAAGATAACAACGGCGGAGGCTGCCACCGCCCTGATCAAGGACGGCATGATCATCGGCATGAGCGGCTTTACCCGGGCCGGCGACGCCAAGGCCGTGCCGATCGCCATGGCTGAGCGCGCCAAGACGGATCCGTTCAAGATCACCCTGATCACTGGCGCGTCGCTTGGACATGACGTCGACCGGATGCTGACCGAGGCGCATATCCTCGCGAGACGGATGCCTTTCCAGGCGGACCGGACATTGCGGGCGGCGATCAACCGCGGCGAGGTGATGTTCATCGACCAGCATCTGTCGGAGACGGTGGAGCACCTGCGCTCGAACCAACTCGGGCCGATCGACTATGCGATCATCGAAGCCGCGGCGATCACCGAGGACGGCGGGATCGTTCCCTCGACCTCCGTCGGCAACTCCGCAAGCTTTGCAGTGCTGGCCAAGAAGATCATCATCGAGATCAACCTCAGCCAGCCTGCCGAGCTGGAGGGGCTTCACGACATCTACTTTCCGGGGCGCCGTCCCTCGCGCGTGCCGATCCCGGTCGTCGCCTGCGACAGTCGCGTCGGCTTTCCCTATGTGCCGATCGACCCGGACAAGATCGTCGCGATCGTCGTCACCGACGAGAAGGACAGCGCGTCGTCTATCGAAGCACCGGATGCCGATACGGATGCGATTGCCGGCCACCTGATCCGGTTCTTCGAGGACGAAGTGGCCAAGGGCCGGCTCGACCTGACGCTGCACCCTCTGCAGGCCGGGATCGGCTCCATCGCCAATTCCGTGCTCAGCGGGCTTGCCCACGGTCCCTTCCATCATCTGCGCATGTACAGCGAGGTGCTGCAGGACAGCACCTTCGACCTCTTCGATGCCGGCAAGCTCGTCTTCGCCTCCGGGTCCTCGATCACCCTGTCGACGGCCTGTGCGGAGCGGGTCTTTGGCGATTTCCACAAATACAAGGAGCACATCGTCCTCCGGCCCCAGGAAATCAGCAATCATCCGGAGGTCATCCGCCGCCTGGGCGTCATCGGCATCAACACGGCGCTGGAATTCGACATCTACGGGAACGTCAATTCGACCCACGTCGGTGGCACCCACATGATGAACGGCATCGGCGGTTCGGGCGATTTTGCACGCAATGCCTATCTGTCGATCTTCGTCACCAAGTCTCTGGCCAAGGAGGGACGGATTTCCTCCGTCGTCCCGATGGTGCCGCATGTCGATCACACCGAGCACGACGTGGACATCCTGGTGACCGAGCAGGGCCTGGCGGACCTTCGCGAGCTGGCGCCGCGGGAACGCGCCCTGCAGATCATCGAGCACTGCGCTCATCCTGATTTCAAGGAAGCGCTCTCCGACTATTTCCGGCGCGCCTGCGCTCGAGGCGGCCATACCCCGCATCTTCTGGAAGAGGCACTGTCCTGGCATGAGAAGGCTCGGACGGCGGGTACGATGGTGCCGTTGACGCGAATGTAGAGGCGCTGCAAAACAGATATCTGCATCTGGCAATCCCGTCCTGCCGCCCTAGCTAATGCCGGTCATGACGCCTTTCGCAAGATACAGATTCTGTTTTGGGCCGGGTGGACGTCGTCGATGCCGCCTGCTTGGAACCTTTCTATGACCGCATCCGCGTCCGCGACCGCATTTCTCAACCATAACGGCGAACTTGCCCGGCTCATTGCCGCCTTCGACTGGAGCCGCACGTCGCTGGGGGATATGAGCCAGTGGCCCCAGGGTACGAAGGCCGTGGTGTCGCTCATCCTGCAGTCTCCGGTTCCGATCGTCACCCTTTGGCACGAGGATGGCGTGATGATCTACAACGATGCCTATTCCGTGTTCGCGGGAGGCCGGCATCCGCAACTTCTCGGCTCCAAGGTGCGTGAGGGCTGGTCCGAGATTTCCGAATTCAACGACAACGTCATGAAGGTCGGGCTGACCGGACAGACCCTTGCCTATACCGACCAGGAGCTGACGCTGCACCGGCGCGGGGTCCCCGAGCAGGTCTGGATGAACCTCGACTATTCGCCGATCATGGATGATGCCGGTCGTCCCGTCGGGGTCATGGCCATCGTCGTCGAGACCACGGGCAAGGTGCGGGCGGAACGGCATTTGCGCGGAGAACGCGAGCGGCTGCGCAAGATGTTTGAGCAGGCGCCAGGCTTCATGGCGACGCTGGTCGGGTCCGACCATGTGTTCGAAGAGGCAAACTCCGCCTATCTTTCGCTGGTCGGCAATCGCCCGATCGTCGGCAAACCTGTCCGGGAAGCGCTGCCGGAGATTGTCGGCCAAGGCTTTATCGCGATGCTCGACGAGGCGCGGGAGACCGGACAACGTCATATCGGCCGCAGCGTCCCCGTGACACTCGCCCGCACGCCCGGATCGCCTCCGGAAGAACGGTTCATCGACTTCGTGTTCCAACCTATCCTGGACGAAGCGGGCCGCCCGGACGGCATTTTCGTCCAGGGCAATGATGTGACCGAGCAGCGCCGAGCGGAGCTGGCACTGCTGCGCGAGAAGCGGCACCTTGAAGTCCTGAACAGGCTGGGGGCGGAGCTTGCCGCTGAGCTTGACCTGGAGAAGGTCGTGCAACTGACCACCGATGCAGCGGTCGAGCTCACGGGAGCTGCCTTCGGGGCCTTCTTCTACAATGGGTTCGATGAAAAGGGCGAGAGCTATCGGCTCTATGCCCTCTCGGGTGCTGACCGATCGGCATTTGAGAATTTGCCGATGCCGCGCAACACGGAGGTTTTCGCGCCGACCTTCAAGGGGCAAGGCGTCGTGCGTTCGGGCGATATTCTTGCCGATCCGAGATACGGCCACTCTGCTCCGCATTTCGGAACGCCCCAAGACCACCTTCCCGTTCGCAGCTATCTCGCCATTCCCGTCGTTTCCAGATCGGGCGAAGCCATCGGGGGATTGCTGTTCGGCCATCCGGAGCCGCACCGTTTCGAGGAGGAGCATGAACGGCTGCTCGTCGGCGCTGCCGGTCAGGTCGCGATTGCGCTCGACAACGCGCGGCTTTTTCAGGCGGCACAGAACGAACTGGCCGAGCGCCGGCGCGCAGAGGAGGCCTTGCAGGAGCTCAATGCGCGCCTTGAGCAGAAGGTCGCGGAAGAGATTTCCGAGCGCATGAAGGCAGAGGAAGCGCTGCGGCAAAGCCAGAAGATGGAGGCCCTGGGGCAGTTGACCGGAGGCGTCGCCCATGACTTCAACAACCTGCTACAGGTGATTTCCGGCAATCTGCAGCTTCTGTCGCGCGATGTGGCCGGCGACGAGAGGGCCGAACGACGCGTCGAGAACGCGCTGTCCGGCGTCCAGAGGGGGAGCAAGCTGGCCAGTCAGCTGCTGGCCTTCGGCCGTCGCCAGCCGCTGGAACCGAAGGTGGTCAATGTCGGCCAGTTGCTGCGCGGCCTCGACGACCTGCTGCGACGGACGCTCGACGAGGACATCGACATCGAAATCATCACGGACGGCGATCTCTGGAATACCTTCCTCGATCCGGCGCAGATCGAGAACGCCCTGCTGAACCTCGCCATCAATGCGCGCGACGCGATGGACGATGGCGGCAAGCTGACCATCACGGCAAGCAATGCCATTCTGGATCAGGCCTATACGAGGCAGGAAACGGATGTCGCTCCCGGAGGATATGCCCTGCTGACGGTTGCCGATACCGGAACCGGAATGAGCCAGGACGTGCTTGCGCAGGTCTTCGAACCATTCTTCTCGACGAAGCCGGTGGGAAAAGGGACCGGCCTCGGGCTGTCCATGGTCTACGGCTTCGTCAAGCAATCCGGCGGGCACATCAAGATCGACAGCGAAGTCGGTCGCGGAACGACGGTCAAGCTGTACTTCCCACGCATTCGTCGTCGAGAGGATGCCATCGCGGCTCCCGATGACGGGGCCATCGTCGGGGGAACGGAGACCATCCTCGTCGCGGAGGATGACGAGCAGGTCAGAGCCACGGTCGTGGAGATGCTCAGCGACCTCGGTTATCGCGTCCTGAAGGCGAAGGATGCGGCAGCCGCACTCCAGGTCGTCGAGAGCGGCGTGGCGCTCGACCTCGTCTTCACCGATGTCGTGATGCCAGGACCGGTCAAGAGTACGGAACTGGCCCTCAGGGTGCATGAGCTTTGTCCGGATGCCGCCGTCCTGTTTACCTCCGGATACACGCAGGACTCGATCGTGCACGATGGTCGCCTCGACGCCGACGTCGATCTCCTGTCTAAGCCCTACTCACGGGAAGCGCTGGCACGCAAGGTGCGTCAGGTGCTGAACAATCAACAATACCGCAATCGTACCCGCGCCACAGCCGAGAATAGCGATGCGGCTGCCACGAAGATGGATCGTAATGCCATGCCAGTCTACCGCGTTCTGCTTGTCGAAGACGACTTCCTGATCCGCATGAGTACCGCCGACATGCTGGCTGATCTCGGCCATCAGGTCGAAGAGGCGGCCAACGCCGAGGAAGCGCTGACGTTGCTGGAGACCGGCAGCTTCGACATCCTGATGACCGACTATGGGCTTCCTGGCATCAGCGGCGGTGAATTCGCCCGCAAGGCCCGGAGCCTGGCGCCGGAGATTGGCGTTATCTTTGCCACGGGAAGAGACCGTATCCCAGACGACGGGGCGGTTGAGGGCGCCATGCTGTTGAAGAAGCCGTTCGTCACCGAGGAGATTGCCCGCGCATTTTCCGAGATGCGCAGCGCAGAGGTCTGATCGTTGTGGCGCCGAGCGACCGGGCTGTGGTTGTCTCCTACCACCACTGGTGGAAGTGATGCACCGGTCCGTGCCCGGCTCCGACGGACAACTCTTCCGCGCGGGCGATCGCAGCGGCGATATAGCCCTTGGCTTCCGTCACGGCTTGCAGCGGATCCAGCCCCTTTCCGAGCTCGGCCGCGATGGCGCTCGATAGCGTGCAGCCGGTGCCATGGGTGTTGCGCGTCGCACTCCGTCTGCCTTCCAGCCAGGTGAGCCTGCCACTGGCAGCGAGAACGTCGGGACTTTCATTCGATGGAAGATGGCCTCCCTTTATCAAAACCGCACGCGGCCCCAGCGCCAAAAGCCTTTCGGCCTGATGGGCCATCGTGTCTCGATCACCGGCCTCCGCTTCGCCGAGCAGCGCGGCGGCCTCCGGCAGATTTGGCGTGATCAGGGTCGCGAGCGGAAGCAGCCGCCGGTTCAGGGCTTCGACGGCATCCGCGGCCAGAAGCGAGGCGCCGCCCTTGGCGACCATCACCGGATCGACGACGACCGGAACGCCTTCCCCGTGTTTCGTGAGGGCATCGGCCACCGCTTCGGCGATTTCGGCCGTTGCGATCATCCCGATCTTGACCGCATCGACACGAATGTCTGCGAAGACGGCGCGGATCTGATCGGCGACGAAGGATGCCGGCACGAGATGCACGCCGGACACTCCTTGCGTGTTCTGGGCCGTCAATGCCGTGATCACGGCCATGCCGTAGGTGCCACGCGCCGCGAATGTCTTCAGGTCCGCCTGGATGCCGGCGCCACCGGACGGATCCGAGCCCGCGATGGACAGGATGTTTGCGATCATCGGCGGGCCTCCTCGATTTCCCGGGCAAGAGAACGGGCCGCGGTCTCCGGATCCGGCTGGCCGCAGATGGCCGAAACTACGGCAAGGCCATGCGCGCCGGCGGCAAGAACCGGCACGGCGTGACCCTGCTTCAGCCCGCCAATCGCCACGGCCGGGACGGGTGCTGCCGCAACAATGCGCGCCAGGCCATCGAAGCCGATCGGGGTCTTGTGGTCCGGCTTGGTGCCCGTGGCAAAGACAGGTCCGATGCCGACGTAGTCGACGAGACCTGCATCCACCTGGCGCGCCAGTTCCTCCGTCTCAACCGAAACACCGAGGATCATCGTGTCCGGGATGCGCCGGCGTGCCGCCGCGGCGGCGAGGTCGCTCTGGCCGACGTGGACACCTTCGGCGCCAAGGACAATGGCAGCCTCGACGTCGTCGTTGATGATCAGGGGAATCCCGGTCCCGGCGAGTGCCAACTGCAGTGCACGACCGGTTTCGATCATGGTCGCGGTGTCGGCGGACTTGTCGCGCAATTGCACCATGGTTGTGCCACCGGCCACGGCCAGCCTTGCGGTTTCCACCATGCCGATCTCGCGGCAGAGGTCAGGGTCAAGTACCAAGTAGAGAGAGAGATCGAAGCTTTTCATCGCATTGTGATCCTTGCTTCGGCATCGAACCGGTCGCTGCCAAGCGCTGACAGGGCGTCCAGAAACAGGGGTTGAAAGGATCCGGGGCCGCGGGCATGGCCATCGGCATCCTGGCCGCTGACGGCAAACAGGGCGAGGGCGGCAATGGTCGCCTCGAAGGGCTGATCCGGAGTGCTGGCGGCGAAGGCTCCGACCAGGCATGTGAGGGCGCAGCCGAGTGCCGTGACTTTCGGCATCAGGGGCGATCCCCCCTCGATGGTGGCCGAACGACTGCCATCGGTGACGAAGTCGACGTCGCCCGTCACGGCAACGATGCAACCATATCGTCGTGCCAGCGTCAGCGCCGCGTTCTGGGCAGCCATGGCGCTGTCGCCGCTGTCGACGCCCTGGCCGCGGGTTGCTTCGCCGGCCATGGCCATGATTTCGGAGGCATTGCCGCGCAGGATGGTGGGCTCCAGCGCCATCAGCTCACCGACGACCCGTCTGCGGAAACCGGTGGCGTAATGGGCGACCGGGTCAAGCACCCAGGGCTTGCCGGCGCCATTGGCCGCGTTTGCCGCTGCCAGCATACCCGCAACGCCGCCGGACCAGAGCGTGCCGATGTTGATCGTCACGGCGCCGGCGATCCGGGCGAATTCCCCAGCCTCCTCTTCGGCACTGACCATAGCCGGCGATGCGCCTGCCGCCAGAAGCACATTGGCGGCTATGTTCATCGCTACATCGTTGGTGATGCATTGGACCAGGGGATTGGCCTGGCGCATCGCTGCGAGAAGCCTGCCGCAGGAGAAACTTGGGTTGGTCATCGTGTATGCCCCTTCTTGCGGGGCAGGCGCAGGCGACATTTTCTGGAATGCGCCGTCGCGACTCCCTCCGCCAGCATGATCTGGTTCAGGTTCAAAGGGTCCTTCTCAGCCTGCAATCGCAGACGCCCCTGTCGAGATCGAAACTTACAGAAAAAGCGCCGATTGTCACCCGCCAATCCAGGTGCGCCGGGTGACCCCTAAACCTTCTCGAGGTGGCAGAGCAATGCAAAGGCCTCATAGGGGCGCAGGGTCACGGTTTCCCCGATCCTGTCCATGTCGGTATAATTGCCGATGAGGCAGCGCCCCCGCACCTGCAATTCATCCGGCATCGTCACGGTGACTTCATGCGGCCTGAAGTTGGCGAGAACGACCAGGCGGTCCCCTTCCAGCGTTCGGCTGTAGACGAAGACATCGGGGTGCTGATCGAGCCAGGATTGGTACCGGCCATAGACGATAACCTGATGGTGCTTGCGCAGGTCGATCAGCTTCCGGTAGTGGCTCCAGATCGACTGGTCGTCCTCAACCTGGGTTTCCGCATTCACGGTCGCAAAATTGGGATTCACCTCGATCCAGGGCGAGCCGGTGGTGAACCCGCCCTGCGGCGCGCTGCTCCACTGCATCGGCGTGCGGGCATTATCCCGTCCACTTTCATTGGCGCCCCGAATGAAATCGTCCGGCGACAAGCCTGCCTCCACGTGAAGACGGTGCATGTTCAGCGTTTCGATGTCCTTGTACTGATCGATCGACGTGAAAGGGACGTTGGTCATGCCGATCTCCTCACCCTGATAGACGAAGGGTGTGCCCTTCATCAGGTGCAGAACCGTCGCCAGCATCTTTGCCGATTCCACGTGGAAGCCGGTGGTGTCGCCATAGCGGGAGACAGCACGCGGCAGGTCGTGGTTGCCCCAGAACAGGGAGTTCCAGCCATCCTCAGCGAGCGCAGTCTGCCATTTGCCGAAGACCGCCTTCAGCGCGACGAGGTCGAACGGCCTTGGCCGCCATTTGCCGTAGGTCTGATCCCAGAACTGGGTGACATGCTCGAACTGGAAGACCATCGACAGTTCCTGCCGGTCGCGACCGGAGTAGAGCAGGGCCGATGTGGGCGTGGCGCTCCAGGCCTCACCCACGGTCAGCACGTCACGGCTGCCGAAGGTCTCGCGGTTCATTTCCTGCAGATAATCATGCAGATGCGGGCCGTCACTGGTGATGCCGGCATCCACCTGTTTTCCGATCAGGTCGATGACGTCCATGCGAAAGCCGGCGATGCCGCGGTCGAGCCACCAGTTCATCATGCGGTAGACCTCTGCCCGCACCTGCGGATTTTCCCAATTGAGGTCCGGCTGACGGCGCGAAAAGAGGTGCAGGTAATATTCGCCGGTCTGCGGATCCAGCGTCCAGGCCGGACCGCCAAAGGTCGATTCCAGTGCGCTCGGCAGTCCGCCTTCCGCGGACGGGCGCCGCCAGATGTAATAGTCGCGATAAGGATTATCAGTCGAGCTGCGCGCTTCCCGAAACCAAGGATGCTCGTCGGATGTGTGATTGACGACAAGGTCCAGCACGATGCCGATGCCGCGCTTCCTGGCCTCGGCGACCAGCCGATCGAAATCGGTGAGCGTGCCGAACTCGGGGGCAATGCCCTGGTAATCGGAAATATCGTAGCCGTTGTCGTCCATCGGGGAAGTGAAGATCGGCGAGAGCCAGATCACGGTTATTCCGAGCGACTGGAGATAGTCCAGCCTGGAGATGATACCCGGGATGTCGCCGACGCCATCGCCGTCGCTATCGCAGAAACTGCGGGGATAGATCTGATAGACGGTGGCGGTGTGCCACCATTTGCGGTCGATCGCCGGCGTCGCAAGCGGCTGGGGTGCTGGCTGGCTCATGGGCGGTCTCCGTTTGCGGGTTTGTGCGTGACGAACGCTGGATAACAGTCAGGGTTCCGCATCCCGGGAACATCAGTCTGGTCGGACGGTTGGGAGAATAGACACAACGGCAAGGAGGTTCCTATGAACAGCAAGCTCCCACCAGTCCCGGAAGAAAACCGCAGCCACAAGGGCGCAGGCGAACCGGCGACGGCAAACCCTTCCGAGGGCGACGCGATTGATCCTCGCGGCAAGAACTTCGACAAGCAGGGCCAGCAGGGCAATACCAAGGTCAACACCACGAACCAAGGTTACCAGCAGGACCGCTAAATCGTCATTCTCGCTCGGACTGGTGCCGACGGAGCCCTCCAGCTAAAACCTCGTGGGCTTCGCCAGCCTCCGCGTATCAACCCAGTCCGGCGGCATGATCCGAAGTCGATAGGTCGGTGTCGCGCGCCTCTTCGCTGGCGGAAACGCGATTGCGCCCGTTTTGCTTGGCCTGGTAGAGGGCACGGTCGGCCCGGCGTAGCAGCTCGTCGGTCGTGGTCTTCTCGTTTGGCTCGAGGCTGAGGGCGCCTATGCTGATCGTCTGCCTGGGCGGGCTGCCGGCAAGCGACGAGATGTCCATCAACTTCACCGCCACCCTTGCCTGTTCGGCCGCGCGCAGAGCTTCCGTCGAGCCTGCTCCGGGCATCAGGACCGCGAATTCCTCGCCGCCATAGCGTGCCACCAGACTTCCTTCGACCCAATTACAGGACGCCAGGGTTGCGGCCACCTTCTTCAGGCATGCGTCGCCCGTCTGATGCCCATAGGTGTCGTTGAACAGCTTGAAATGATCCACGTCGATCAGCAGCAGGGAAAGCGGCATCCGGTTTTCGGCAGCCAGTCTCAGGGAGGATGCCAACCTATCATCGAGCTGACGCCGATTGGCAAGGCCGGTCAGACTGTCGGTGGTGGCAAGGACTGCGAGCCTCGCGTTGGCATTCTCCAGCTCGCTGTTCTTCTCCAGGATCTGCTCGAGCAGCGTTTCGGACAAGCGCTCTGCCTTCAACTGCCGCAGCCGCAGCTTCACCATCATGACAATGAACGAGATCAGGAAGCCCAGGTAGATCACTGCGGCGGGCACCATGAGATAAGTGCCATCAAGAAAGGCTGCGGCGCTGATCGGCCCCAGAATGAGCAGGAGATTGAAGACGGCGGTCCCCGGCATCATGTAGGCCCGCGCGGCAACGCCCTGGGCGATGGCGCAGGCGACCGCAACAACAAGCAGCTGCGTGCCCTGCGTGGCGCCCATCAGAAGTACGCTTCCCGCCGTGCCATAGCTGGCGCAGGAAAAGAGGGAGCCTGCGACGAAACGATAGGCCCACACCTTTTGAAGAAGGTCTGCATCCCGCCGGATGTAATGCCACTGCAGCGCAGCCCTCACTGCAAGTGAGATGAGCACTGTTGCCAAGGCAATGACAGCGCTCCACTCGGCTCCTGCCATGGCCGCGCTGATTGCCGCCAGCATCATCCCGGCGGTCGCCGCGAGGTGCGGGGTGAGGCTGAAGAGCTCCGCCAGCGTCTCCTGCTTCTGCTGATCCGAGCTGATTTCGGCGCCGGAAAAAGCAAAAGGATTCAGCATGGATAGTGTCGGCATAGTCATCACTCCGCTACCCATGCCTTAGCGATCTGTTGTTAACGGAAAGTAAGGACTCGCTGGCGTCTGGCGATTTGCAGAGCTTTTTACTGGCCGCTGCGTCAAAACGTCCAGTGGCAAGAGCGGGCCTAGCGCAACAGGCTTTGGCCGCCGTCCACGAAGATGGGGACGCCGGTCACGTGGCGTGCGCGGTGGGAGGCGAGAAAAAGGATGACGTCTGCCACGTCCACGGATGCGCCGGCCGTGCCTTCGGTCAGCGGGATGTCCCCTTCCGACCACTCGACCGGGACTGCCGTCTCGTCCTCGTCCCTGATATGGGTATTATCCTGAATATCCGTATCGATCTTGCCGGGGCAGACAGCGTTGATGCGTATCTTGTGGCGACCGAGTTCTACTGCAAGCTGCTGCACAATGGCCACCTGGGCAGCCTTTGTGGCCGAATAGGCGGTCGCGCCTGGAGACGTGAAGGTGCGGTTGCCGTTTATCGACGAGACGATGATGATCGAGCCGCCGCCATGCGCCTTCATGTGCGGCACCGTCGTGTTCAGCGTCAGGTAGGTGCCGCGCAGGTTGACGCGGATGGTCTGGTCCCATTCTTCCGGCTTCAGATCGTCGATCGGTGCCCAGACGCCGTTGATGCCGGCGTTTGCCACGACGATGTCCAGCCTTCCATAGGTCTCCACGATCTTCTCCACCGCAGCCCGCATGGCGGTCTCATCGGCGACGTCAGCATCCAGCGCGATTGCGGTGCCGCCCCTGGAGGTGATTTCCGCCACCGTCTCGTCCAGCTCGCTGCGCGTACGGCCTAGCACCCCGACCTTTGCGCCTTCGCGTGCCAGCGTGACTGCGGTCGCCTTGCCAATTCCGGATCCGCCGCCCGTTACCAGTGCTACCCGTGCCTGAAGTTCCATGTTGTTCATCTCTCTGCTGTTTGCTCGCCGTGGTGTGGTGGCGGTCGCACCGGCAAGGGGTCTATCTACGCGTCGACCCTGCCATCCAGAATCTCGAGCCCGATCCGGTACTTGCTGCCATCGCGGCCGGTGCGTTCGGCTTCCGTCAGGTTGTCGGCAAGATCGGCGCGCTTTACCGTTCGTGCCAACGCATTCCTTGCACCCCGGCGGACAAGATCGGCGTGATCCTCCCCCGGCCGCTTGGTCAATGCGTCGACAGCTTCGATGACCTCTTCGGCGAAACCTTCCTGCCGGAGGCGCGCCAAGCTCCAGTCCGGTGCTCTTTCCAGAACATCGTGCAGCCAGGCGACCGTCGTTTCCGTCTCTCCAGAGACCGAACCGGCAACCCGCGAGACATGCTCGATGACCAGTCCGCCAGTCTTCTTCGTCTGTCCCTGAAGGGACTGCTCGGCAATCTGGCGCGCCCTGTCGACCCCGGCCGTCATGGCAAAGCTCTTTCGAAAGGCCTGAACGCTGCGCATGCGACCAGAAGAAAATGCAGACTACAGGACAATCTCGCCTTCCTCCTCACCTTGCCAATAGTGGATCCGTGTCGCACGAACCTTGATCATGGCGACGCCCGGGGTTTCCATTCCGTTCTCGAACCACTTGTCGAGATCCGGGTTCCAATGGTCCTTGAATGCCGACCGGTCCCGAACGACTTCGGCTTTTCCTTCCACGGCGATCAGGAAGTGCTTGTCGGACTGGAGGCCAAGAGAGACATTGGCATCGCGCCCGATCTCGCCGATCATGTGGGAGTCTTCCCAGGTGAAGTAGTAGGAGTCGCCGTCGTAATCCACGTCGCGGTTGTTGCTCATTGGGCGGGCGGCGATGGCGCCGTTTTCGGCGTGGGTGGACAGCATCGTGATGTCGATATCGCGCATCACGGCCGAAATCTCGGCAAGCGTCTTGCTACTCATCGGGAAGCTCCTTTTCTGATGCGGCCACAACGGCAGGATCGGCGCATGTGTTCCGAAGTCGTTGCCGGACAATTGAACTTGTCGGCGTTTCGGGCGTTGTAGCGCCATCAATCTTGGAGACTGATCTTGGACATTATCCGTATTCTGCTCGCATTCTTGCTGCCCCCGCTTGGGGTGTTTCTTCAGGTGGGGCTCGGGCTGCATTTCTGGCTCAACATCCTGCTGACGTTGTTTGGCTGGGTACCGGGCATCATTCACGCGCTGTGGGTGATCCTGAAGAAATAGGCCTTCATAGCGGCGGCAGGCTCACCAAGAGTTGAACCTGCCGCCGGACCAGGCGCTCACACCTGGAAGCTCCTGTGTTAGGGTAGGCCACTGACGCTGTGAGGTGGCCATGCTTGCAACAGTTGCATTGATGCTCAGCTTCTCGACCGCACCGTCCCTGCTGGCCCAAACCACCGCGGCCGGCGAGGTGGACGTCGAGCTGGTTCTCGCCGTCGATGTCTCACGGTCGATGGATTACGAAGAAGTCCGGATCCAGAGAGAGGGATATGTGGCCGCCCTCCGGCACCCCGACTTCTTCAATGCCGTCAGAAACGGCCTCGTCGGGAAAATCGCCATCAGCTACTACGAGTGGGCGGGCGCCGTCGACGAGACTTCGGTGCTGGATTGGCAGGTGATTGAAACTGCCGAAGACGCTCAGGCATTTGCGTCCAGGCTGGAAGAGCGCCCGATCGGGACGCAGCGGCGCACATCGATCTCCGCAGCGATCGCCGAGGGTGCCACGATGCTCCTCACAAACGAATTCCGCGGAATGCGGCAGGTGATCGACATCTCCGGCGACGGGCCCAACAATGTCGGGCAACCGGTTGCGCCGGCGCGAGACAAGGCGGTCGATGCGGGTATCATCATCAACGGACTGGCGATGATGCTACGACCTTCCGGCGGCGGCACTCCTCTCGACAGCTACTATGAGGACTGCGTCATCGGTGGACCCGGTTCCTTCGTGCTGCCTGTCCACGAGATCGAGGATTTCGCCATAGCGGTCCGTCGCAAACTGGTCCTGGAGGTCAGCGGCAGGACACCTGCATCCGACATCCGCAAAGTCGCGGAAGAAAGAACCGACTGCATGATTGGGGAGCGCCAGTGGCGAAACTACCTCGATCGGTGATGTCGACTCCGGCTGTTCGAGACGTCCTAAAGTTGGCGTGGCCAAGGAGGCTTTTCCCAATCAGGTCATCTCTCACGCAGCCGGCAACTTTCTGATCAAGATTTTCTCGCGACCTTGACGGTTGCAGGGCCGCGGCTACCTATCGTTTCATGGTCAAGCAAGACGTCGTGGGCGAACAGCTTTTTGAAGAACTCGCCGACAATGCTCCAGTCATGATATGGCGCGCCGGCGCAGACAAGCTCTGCGATTTCTTCAACGCGCCGTGGCTGCAATTCACCGGCCGGCCGCTGGAGAAGGAACTGGGCGCCGGGTGGATGGAATGTGTTCACCCCGACGACCTGAACCGCTGCCTTGAGGTCTACAACAGCGCCTTCGACCGCCGCGAAGCGTTCTCGATGGACTACAGGTTGCGGCGCCACGACGGCGCCTATCGGTGGGTCGCCGACAATGGCAAACCGTTCACGCGCAACGGCCAGTTTGCCGGCTATTTCGGGTCCTGCGTCGACGTGCATGACCGGAAGGAACTCGAGGGCGGCCGCAAGGACCTGATCAGCGAGCTCAACCATCGGGTCAAGAACATGCTGGCCACCGTCCAGGCGCTGGTGCGGCAGAGCTTTTCGTCGGCCATGATGCCGAAGGACGCGGAGCAGCGCCTGACCACGCGCCTGATGGTGCTGTCGAGAACCCAGGAGTTGCTCGCCGACAACAGCTGGCGGGGCGGGGATCTGACGTCGCTCGCGGAACGTATTCTCCAGCTCACCGCTCCCAGTGCCGACCGAATGAAGGTCGATGGCCCGGAGGTGTTCATCGTGCCGGCACGGCTGCAGTCGCTCGCCATGGCTCTCGGCGAACTCGGCCTCAACGCCCGCCAGCACGGCGCCTGGTCGTCCGGTGCGGGGCGAGTAGAGCTTCGCTGGGAATGGCTTGAACCGGACGGGCTTCACCTTCGGTGGCAGGAGTACCAGGGGCCGGCGGTTTCCACGCCGCAAAAACGCGGGTTCGGGCTTCGTCTCCTGCAGGGAATGCTGCCCGGCGAGGCGGGCGGCAAGACCGATATCCAGTTCGATCCCCAGGGACTCGTCTGCGACATCACGCTGAAAATCGCCATGCCGCCGGGAAGCCGTGAATCAGGATGAAGCGTTCTCAGCGAACGACGATATGCTGACGCCAGCGCTGGCCGATGAGCTGATGCACTTGACCATGGTGCGACCCGCCGAGAGAACCACGACATGACCCAGCAATCCGGCCTGAGCCAAGGACAGGTTCCGCCAAGATCGCAGGCCTCGCGACAGTTCCTTGTCGGCCTGGGCCGCGGCGGGGCCGGAGCCCTGATCTTCGGCCTTCCGATGCTCATGACGATGGAACTGTGGTCGCTCGGCTTCTACATCGAGCGCTACCGGCTGCTTCTTTTGCTGCTGATCAACATGCCGTTGCTTGTCGTCCTGGCGCGCCGGATCGGGTTTGAGCAAACCTCCACCTGGCGTGAAGCCATCCGGGATGCCACTGTCGCCTACGCCATTGCCATAGCCATGAGTGCGGCGGTCCTGTTTTTGCTCGGTATCATCAAGCTCGACGTGCCCGCGACCGAGCTGCTTGGAAAGATTGCGATCCAGGCCGTACCCGCCAGCATCGGCGCGCTGCTCGGGCGCTCGCAGCTTGGTGGCCACCAGGACGATGGGCCGACCGACGAGGAAGGCGAGACGGAAAGCGAAGTCATCACGAGCTACGGGCGCGAGCTTTTCATGATGGCAATCGGCGCCCTGTTTCTCAGCCTCAACGTGGCGCCGACCGAGGAGATCATCCTCATCTCCTACAAGATGACGCCATGGCATGCTCTGGCAACCCTGGCGCTCTCCATCCTGATCATGCATGCCTTTGTCTATGCCGTTGCGTTCCGGGGCGCGCACCAGCTCAGCCGCGGCACACCCCGCTGGCATGCCTTCGTGCGGTTCACGCTGCCCGGCTATGTCATCGCTCTCGCCATCAGCCTCTACGTCCTATGGACCTTCGGGCGACTGGACGACACCGCGTCGACGCAGGTCCTGATGGCCGCGATCGTTCTTGGCTTTCCCGGCGCCATCGGCGCAGCCGCAGCTCGCCTGATCCTGTAGGACTCCATATGACCATCACCTCAAAAAGCCGCCATACGGAATCCAGTAAGCCAGACTGGCTTGAATGGGCAACAGGCATCGTCTCCGCGCTTCTTGTACTTGGTATCGTCGGCTGGATCGCCGGTCAGGCCATGCTGCATCAGGAGACGCCGCCGGAATTCCGGTCGACGATCCATTCCACCCAGGCGGTGGCGGGCGGCTTCCGGGTCGAGTTCGAGTTGTTCAACGACGGATCGACGACGGCGGCCGCTGTCGAGGTGCGCGGGGAATTGATGGGTGGCGCCGCCGCTTCCGAAGCCGCCCAGGTCACCTTCGATTACGTGCCGGGAAAATCGAGTGCCAGGGGCGCCCTTCTGTTTGCCGAGGACCCGGTCGGGCGCGACATCCGGATCCGCGCTGTCGGCTACACCGAGCCCTGAAGCCCATTCAATACGGCAGGCCGACGTAGTTTTCGGCAAGTGCCGTCGAGGCGGCTGTGGAATGCACCAGATAGTCGAGCTCCGCTTCCTGGATCTTCTGGCCGAAGCCTTCTGTGTCGGGGAAGCGATGCAGCATCATGGTCATCGACCAGGAGAAGCGCTCGGCCTTCCAGACGCGCTTCAGTGCCCGCGGCGAATAGGCGTCGATGCCCGCGGTCGACCGCTCGCCGTAGAACTCCTGCAGCCCTTCGAAGAGGTAGTGGACGTCGCTGGCGGCGAGGTTCAAACCTTTGGCGCCGGTCGGCGGGACGATATGGGCTGCATCCCCCACCAGAAAGAGTTTCCCGAACCGCATTGGTTCGGCGACAAAGGACCGCAAGGGAGCAATGGATTTCTCGAATGACGGCCCGGTGACCATGGCCTCGGCATGGGCAGACGGCAAGCGACGGCGAAGCTCGTCGTAGAAGCGGTCGTCGCTCCAGTCCTCGATCCTCTCGTCCAGGGCGCACTGGATGTAATAGCGGCTGCGGGTTTCCGAGCGCATCGAGCAGAGTGCAAAGCCGCGCGGATGGTTGGCGTAGATCAGTTCGTGGCTGACCGGCGGGACGTCGGCGAGGATGCCGAGCCAGCCGAAGGGGTAGACCTTCTCGAAGGTCTTGATCGCCGATTCAGGAACCGACTTGCGGCTGATGCCGTGGTAACCGTCGCAGCCCGCGATGAAATCGCAGTCGATGCGGTGGGTGGCGCCGTCCATCTCGTAGGTGACGTAGGGCTGATCGCCTGCGAAACCGTGCGGCGTGACGTTGCCGGCGTCATAGATGGTGACGCCCCCCGTCGCCTCGCGCTTGTCCATCAGGTCGTGGGTGACTTCCGTCTGGCCGTAGACCATGACGCGCTTGTCGGTCAGGCCGAGGAGGTCGATCCGGTGGTCCTGGCCGTCGAAGGCCAGCAGGACGCCCTCGTGCGGCAGGCCTTCCGCGTGCATCCGACCGCCGGCTCCGGCGCTGTCCAAAAGACCCACCATCCCTTCCTCGAGCACGCCGGCGCGTACGCGGCCAAGAATGTAGTCTTTGCTCACCCTGTCTATCACTACGTTGTCGATGCCGGCGTTGGTGAGCAACTGTCCGAGCAGCAAGCCCGAAGGCCCGGAGCCGATGATGGCGACCTGGGTGCGCATGTGATGGATCCTCCCTGAACTTGCGAAATGCTAATCGGGGGGCGGTGCAACGGAAATGGACTTTCGCATCCTGTTATGGGACAAATCGAACATGGAAAAGAAAAGGCTGGCAATCGCTCGGCAGGTCCCGACTTTCGACCTCTATGGCGAGCAGGGCGCGCAACGTCCTGATTTCTGGGTGCATTGCGAGACGATTGCTGCCCGCAGCAGCACCTATCAATGGGAAATCGGACTGCATCGCCACGAGCGGCTGTTCCAGCTCCTGTACATTCGAAACGGCGCCGGCGACGCCCTCTTCGGGGGGCGGGCGGTCACTCTCGCGCCCCCGTGCATCGTGGTGATGCCACCCGGGGTCAGCCACGGCTACCGGTTTTCCCGAGACGTGGAAGGTTTCGTCATCACCGTGGTTGTCGATCAGTTGCGGCTCATCGCCGAGCTTCACAAGCGGCCTCAGGATTGGCTGGCGGCGCCGCAGGTGCTGTCGCCGGAGGGGGAAGACGGACGTTACATCGATGCGACCATCGTGCGGATTGCCGAAGAGTTCGAGGCGCGACGGACGGGCCGCAACGATCTCATCGATGCCTATATCACCACGGTGCTGATGCTCATCGGTCGTCGTGCGGCGCCACAGCTTTCCGATGTCGGGAAGGATGCGCGTCAGCTCCGCGTCGAAACGTTGAAGGAGCTGATCGGCAGGCACTTCCGCGAGCATCTGCCGGCGGCGCATTATGCCCAGCTTCTCAATCTTTCGCCGACGCATCTCAACCGGATCGTGCGCGAGGTAACGGGCGTGTCGGTGCATGATCTCATCATGGCACGCGTCATCGACGAAGCGCGTCGGGCGCTGGTGTTCACGCCGTCCAGCATCCAGCAGATCGCCGACAACCTCGGATTTTCGGATGCTGCCTATTTCTCCCGCTGTTTCCGGACCAGGACCGGTCAGACCCCCGGAGCCTTCCGCCGAAGCGAGCGGCAGAAGCTCAGTGCGGCATGACTAGCGGATCAGGATTGCGCGGAAGTCATTGACGTTGGTGCCGGTCGGGCCGGTGACGAAGAGATCGCCGATCGCTTCAAATCCGGAATAGCTGTCATTGCCGGCGAGAAGCGTGCGGCCATCGAGGCCCAATGCACGCAGGCGCCGTGCCGTCGTGCCATCGACAAAGGCGCCGGCATTGTCCTCAGAGCCATCGATGCCGTCGGTGTCGGCGGCAAGCGCCGTCACGGGATGACCGTCGATCGCTAGGGCAAGTGCCAGGGCGAACTCGCCGTTGCGGCCGCCGCGGCCGCCCTTTCCGCGCAATGTCACGGTGGTTTCGCCCCCCGACAGCAGCACCGCCGGCCGCGGGAACGGCCGCCCCCGCTGGGCCACCTCCCGCGACAGTGCCGCATGCACCAGCGCCACGTCGCGAGCCTCGCCCTCGATGGAGTCGGAGAGAATGAACGGCTGCAGACCGTGATCCCGGGCGGTTTTTGCGGCCGCTTCCAGCGAGACGCCTGCCGAGGCCACCACATGATGTTCATGGCGGGCAAAAGCCGGGTCATCCGGATGGGGCGCATCGGCTGCGGGGGAGCGAAAATGCGCAATCATCCTTTCGGGCAACGGCAGGCGGTATTGCTCGATGACGTCAAGCGCATCCTGTCGGGTCGTGGCATCCGGGACAGTCGGGCCGGAGGCGACGAAGGCCGGATTGTCGCCCGGAATGTCGGAAACGATGAGGGTCACGACCCGTGCCGCCGTGGCGGCAGCCAGACGTCCGCCCTTGATGGTGGAAAAATGCTTGCGCACGACATTCATGGCCGAAATCGGCGCGCCGGATGCCAGCAGCATCTCATTCAGGGCAATTTCGTCGGCGAACTCGAAGCCTTCGGGTGGGGCGGGCAGAAGCGCGGAACCGCCCCCGCAGACCAGGGCGATGACGAGGTCATCCTTGCCGAGACTGCCGATGGTCTCCATCAACCGGCGGGCACCGGCAAGGCCTGCTTCGTCCGGAACCGGATGCGCGGCTTCGATGATCTCGATGGAGCGGGTCCGGCAGCCGTAGCCGTAGCGGGTGACGACAACGCCGGAGAGCGGCTGCGGCCAGAGGCTTTCGAGCGCCGCCGCCATCTGCGCCGCACCCTTGCCAGCTCCGACCACGACCGTGCGGCCCTGTTGCGGTGGATCGGGAAGATGCGCCCGGATGCCGTTGAGCGGATCGGCTGCCTTAACCGCAGCGCGAAACAGCGCCGTCAGCAGATCCCTGTCATCCATCCGATCCTCCCCCCATTCCCTTGCCGTCACCCGTCAGTTCTCGGTCAGATTGCGCCCCTTGAGCTGCCGGAACAAACGCCGGGGCGACGGGTTGTCCGTGGAACCCTGCATTAGGAGCACGAGAGCATGAGCGAACATCTCACGCAAGCCAGCTATCCGGGCGAAATCGATATCAAGGGAGATCGATCGCCCGTGACCTACAAGCTCAAGGCTAGCAAGGAAGACGACGGTGCCATCCACGTGGCAATCAGCCTGACTGCGCCGCGAGACTGGCTGTTGAAGCACGGCTTTCGACACGAGGCGACGCTGCGGCGCCAGGGGGGCGAGACCGTTCCTGTTCGATTCGAGGAAACCTTGAACGTGGCCGACAATGTCGCCGTCACATTGCGCGCGGATGAAGTTCTCTGCGCGAATATGGACGAACTCAATCGGTCGTTCCCGGAGCTGGCGAAAAGCTGATCCCTTCGAACAGGCGCCTGGCGGCGCCACTCGTCGTTTACAGATCAAAGGCGTGCTTTCGTGCTGCGTGGCGTGGCCAGCAGAAGATTGGTTTCGCTGGCGGTGATCCCTGGCATCAGGCGGATGCGTCTCAGGACGCTGTCAAAGTCAGCCAACGTCGCTGCCCCCAGCTCTGCAATCAGGTCCCAGCGGCCGTTGGTGGTGTGGATGGATGAGATTTCGGGGAGGGCACCGAGAGCGGAGATCACCCGGTCCGTCACCCGGCCTTCGATCTCGATCATCATGATGCCGCGGACCGGCAGCTCCACCGCGTCGGCTCTGAGGATGACGGTATAGCCGATGATGCTGCCGTTTTCCTCCAGCTTCTCCATCCGGCTCCGCACCGTGGCGCGAGACACTCCAAGTTCGATCGCCAGATCGGATATGCTGCGACGCGCGTTGTGGCGCAGCAGCGTGATCAGCTTGCCGTCGAGATCATCCATATCATTTTGCCCATTTCTGCTGCCGTTTTGCTAACATCGGAGGAAAAGATTGGCAATTCTGGCTATTCAGATTGCCAGACCGATGTGTTCTTCTGTCCTCAAAGGAGATCGCAATGCACTGCAAATTGATCGGTATACCCCTCCAGGACGGTGCGTCGCAGCTTGGCTGCGAGATGGGGCCTAGTGCCTTGCGCGTCGCCGGGCTTGCTGCGGCACTTGCCGATCTGGGGCATGAGGTGAGCGATCTCGGCAATCTGTCGCCACCGCCGACCCGCGACGTCGCGCATGGAAACTCCGCCGTCCGAAACCTGCCGGAAATCGTGGCCTGGACGGAACTGCTGGCCGACGTCGCCTATCGCGAAAGCGGCGAGGGCATGCCGATCTTTCTGGGCGGCGACCACGCACTTTCGGCGGGCACAGTGGCCGGCGTCGCCCGCCGCGCCGCCGACAAGGGGCGGCCGCTCTTCGTTCTCTGGCTCGACGCGCATACGGATCTGC
This sequence comes from Pseudorhizobium pelagicum, assembly GCA_000722615.1. Taxonomy (GTDB): domain Bacteria; phylum Pseudomonadota; class Alphaproteobacteria; order Rhizobiales; family Rhizobiaceae; genus Neorhizobium; species Neorhizobium pelagicum. The sequence continues at coordinate 89,205 of JOKI01000003.1, forward strand.
ATACGCTGACATCCACCGAAAGCGGCAACCTGCACGGCGTGCCGGTCGCCTATTTCACCGGGCAGCCCGGCTTCGACGGGACCTTCCCGCCGCTTGTGGCGCCGGTCGATGCCGCCAATGTCTGCATGATTGGCATCCGTAGCGTCGATCCGGCGGAGCGGGCAACGCTTTCGAAAGCCGACATCACGATCCACGACATGCGCTCCATCGACGAGCATGGCGTGGCGGCACTGCTGCGCAGTTTTCTTGAGCGCGTGACCGATGCCAACGGTCTTTTGCATGTCAGTCTGGATGTCGATTTCCTCGATCCGGCCGTGGCGCCCGCCGTCGGCACGACGGTTCCCGGCGGCGCCACCTTCCGCGAGGCGCATCTGGTGATGGAAATGCTGCACGACAGCGGCCTCGTCTCAAGCCTCGACCTCGTGGAGCTCAATCCCTTCCTCGACGAACGCGGACGCACGGCAACCCTTCTTGTCGACCTGACCGCCAGCCTGATGGGTCGCAAGGTTCTCGATCGTCCGACCAGGAGCTTCTGATGGCGTCCCCAAGCCTCAACCTCGTGCCCTTCGTCAGCGTCGAGCACATGATGGACCTGGTGCTCGAGATCGGGATCGATCAATTCCTGGTGGAGCTTGCCGGCACCATCGAGGACGACTTCCGGCGCTGGGAGGACTTCGACAAGACGGCGCGGGTCGCATCCCATTCGACGGAAGGTGTCATCGAACTGATGCCGACGAGCGACGGGCGGCTCTACGCCTTCAAATACGTGAACGGCCATCCGAAGAACACCAGGACGGGCAAGCAGACGGTGACGGCGTTCGGGGTGCTGGCCGATGTCGAGACCGGCTATCCGCTCCTGCTCTCGGAGATGACGATCCTGACGGCGCTGCGCACGGCGGCAACCTCGGCCGTCGCTGCTCGCCATCTTGCGCGGCCCGATGCGCGCACCATGGCCCTGATCGGTAATGGCGCACAGAGCGAATTCCAGGCGCGCGCCTTCCACGCCCTGCTCGGCATCGATCGGCTGCGGCTTTACGACATCGATGCAGCGGCGACGAAGCGCTGCATGACGAACCTCGAGGGGCTTGGTCTCGACATCCAGGCCTGCGCCACGGCGGAAGAGGCGGTGGAGGGGGCCGACATCATCACCACGGCAACGGCCGACAAGCAGTGCGCCACGATCCTGTCGGACAACATGGTCGGGCCCGGGGTGCACATCAATGCCGTCGGCGGCGACTGCCCCGGCAAGACGGAGCTTCATCGCGACATCCTGCTGCGGTCCGATATCTTCGTCGAATACCCGCCCCAGACGCGGATCGAGGGAGAGATCCAGCAACTGGACGACGATCATCCCGTCACCGAACTCTGGCGCGTCATCATGGACCAGACGCCTGGCCGCTCGTCCGACAGCCAGATCACGCTGTTCGACAGCGTCGGTTTCGCGACGGAAGACTTTTCTGCCCTGCGGTATGTCCGAGAGAAACTTCTCGGCACTCGGCATTTCATCGAGCTCGACCTGCTGGCAGATCCCGACGAACCCCGCGACCTCTATGGCATGCTGCTGCGCCGCCAAGCCAAGCTGAAACCGTCGCAGCCGGCGTGATGATGGACGTCTTCAGCGCCGGGGCATGATCTCTTCGGCCGCCTGGCGGATCGTCTGCATCAGGATGGCCTGCGGCGCGGAGGGCGGCGTGTCGGCCTTCAACGTCAGCCCGACCGGTCCCTTCGTCTCGCTGGTATCCACGGGAAGCGCGACCAGCAATCCTTCGGCGAGATCGTTGGACACGACGCCCTGCGAGATGATCCAGACGGCGTCACTGGCGCGGACGAAGGCACGTCCGAAGGCGTGGGAGACCGTCTCCACCTGCGTCGGCAGGTTTCCAACGCCATTGGCGATCAGCAGCTGCTCGACCACCGGGCGGATGACGGAACCGCGGGTCGGCATAAGAACGGTGTATGCGGGTAAGCCTTCGAAGACCGAGCGACTGCCGTCGAGAAGCGGATGTCCGGCGCGCACGGCGAAGACGACCTGTTCGGAATAGAGATGCTCGAACGAGAAGCCGGTCATCTTCTCCGGCGCGGCAAGCCGCCCGACGACGAGATCCAGGTCGCCGACGCGCAGCTGCTCCAGGAGAACGGCATTCTCGCCGGTGACGATCTTGATGCGGCTGCCGGTCGCCTCCTGCAGGAAGAGCGTCATCGCCCGCGGCATGATGCGTGTGGAGACCGTCGGCAGTGCTCCGACGCGGACGGGTGGCGCTGCATCGGAAAGTTCCTGGGAGACGGAATCAATCCCCTGCTTCAGCGCCGACAGTGCTGCGCCGGCGTGCCGCAGGAAGACTTCGCCATAGCGCGTGATGCGGATGCCCCGACCCTCGCGCTCGAAGACCGCGACGCCGAGAGCCTCTTCGAGCTCCCGGATGGTCTTGGTCACCGCCGGCTGGCTGACATGCAGGACATTGGCGGCCTTGACGACGCTTTTTTGTCGGGCAACCTCAAGGAATGTATGCAGGTGACGAAACTTGACCCGGGAATCGATCAACAGTCATAACCCTCCGGTTAATGGAAGCCTCCTGAAAGTCATTTTACCTAACCAGAATAATGGGGCATTGTATATCAGGGAGGAATTGGTCCATGCAGTTTGTACGCATTGAAGGCGTGACGATCGCCTATGACGTGATCACGCCGGATCCCGCCAATCCCGTCCTCGTGCTGGTGAATTCGCTCGGGACCGATGCGCGCATCTGGCACTTCGTGGTACCGAAGCTTGCCGAGGACTTCACCGTCGTCACCTATGACAAGCGCGGCCATGGTCTGTCGGACCTTGGCAATCCGCCCTACCGGATCGAGGATCACGTCGCCGATCTCGCCGGGCTGCTCGATCATCTCGAGTTCTCCGATGCCATCATCTGCGGTCTTTCGGTCGGCGGGCTGATCGCCCAGGGGCTCTATGCGCAAAGACCCGATCTGGTCCGGGCGCTGGTGCTTGCCGACACCGCGCACAAGATCGGGACCGCCGAGATGTGGGACAAGCGCATCGCAGCTATCGAAGACGCCGGCATCGCGGCCATTCTGGACGACATCATGTCCCGCTGGTTCACCGCACCCTTCCGCAGTCCGGAAAACGCTGCCTACGGCGCCTATTGCAACATGCTGCTTCGCCAGCCGGTCTCCGGCTATACGGGCACCTGTGCGGCGATCCGGGATGCGGATTTCACCAGGGAGGCGCAGGCCATTGCCGTCCCTACTCTGTGCATCGTCGGCGAGCAGGATGGATCAACGCCGCCGGATCTGGTGCGGTCGCTTGCCAACCTAATCCCGGGGGCCCAGTTCGAGGTCATCGAGGGGGCGGCACACATTCCCTGCGCCGAAGCGCCTGCCGCTTTCGCTGCCGTCGTGCGCAGCTTCATCGTCAACGACGTCAAGGACTGAGATCATGGACGACACTCCTTCCCAATCGGAGCGCTATCGGCAGGGGCTGGCGACGCGTCGCTCCGTTCTCGGCGAGGCGCATGTGGATCGCGCGTTGGCCAATGAGACGGATTTTGACCGCTCCTTCCAGAGCTTCATCACCGAGGGGGCCTGGGGAACGGTGTGGTCCGGACCGGGCTTTTCCAAACGGGAGCGCTCGATCGTGACGATTGCGCTTCTGGCCGGGCTTGGCCACCACGAGGAGGTCGCCATGCATGTGCGCGCGACCGCCCGAACGGGTGCGACAAAGGACGACATCTGCGAGGCGCTGATGCATGTGGCAGTCTATGCCGGCGTGCCGGCCGCCAACCATGCGTTCAAGATCGCAAAGGCCGTCTATGCGGAAATGGAAGCAGAACGGGAGGCCGGACAAGAGACCGGGGGAGATCATGATGAGAAACGCACCACCTGAGACAACGCCTTTCTTCGCCCGCGACCGCGAGATGCAGCCGCCGGCCTTTACGCCCTGGTACAAGACCACCGTTCTGCGATCGCCGCAGCGGGCGCTGATTTCGCTGGAAGGCACGAAGAGCGAAATCACCGGCCCCGTCTTCGGGCACAATATCATCAACGACACCGACAACGACCTGATCGTCAATTACGCCAAGCCCGGCGAAGGGCCGATCGGCCAGCGCATCCTGGTGCATGGCCGTGTTCTGGACGAGCGTGGAATCGGCGTGCCGGGTGCGCTGGTGGAGTTCTGGCAGGCCAATGCCGGCGGCCGCTACCGGCACAAGAAGGAAACCTATCTCGCGCCGCTCGATCCCAACTTCGGCGGCTTCGGACGCACCCTCACCGACGAGAATGGTTTCTACTGGTTCAAGACGGTCAAGCCCGGCCCTTATCCATGGCCGAATGGCGTCAACGACTGGCGCCCGGCGCACATCCACTTCTCGGTCTTCGGGCATGGCTTCGCGCAGCGGCTGATCACGCAGATGTACTTCGAGGGTGACCCACTGATCTGGATCTGTCCGATCGTCAAGACGATCCCGGACGAGGAGGCGATCAAGCGGTTGATCGCACCGCTCGACATGAACGCCAGCATTCCTCACGACATGAACGCCTACAAGTTCGACATCGTGCTGCGCGGGCGCCGCTCGACACTGTTCGAGAACCGCAAGGAGGGCAACTGACATGGTCCAGCCACTCGGCTATCTCAAGGAATCGGCGTCGCAGACGGCTGGTCCCTACGTCCACATCGGCTGCACGCCGAACTTCACCGGCATCCATGGCGTCTACGACCAGGATCTTGGCTCGGGCTCGATGGTCACGGATCAGACGCGCGGCGAACGGATCACCATCCGCGGCCACGTCTTCGACGGCGCCGGAACGCCGCTCAAGGACGCGCTCGTGGAGATCTGGCAGGCCGATGCGGACGGCTTCTACAACAGCCCCTCCGAAACGCGGGGCACGGCAGACCCGAACTTCTTCGGCTGGGCCCGCTGCCCGGGCGACATGGACACCGGCGAATTCGTCTTCGAGACGATCAAGCCGGGGCGCGTGCCCTTCCGCGAAGGCAGGCCGATGGCGCCGCATGTCAACTTCTGGATCGTTGCGCGCGGGATCAATCTCGGTCTCAACACGCGCATGTATTTCTCCGACGAGGAAGAGGCCAACGGCGAAGATCCCATCCTGGCTCGTATCGAGCACCGGGTGCGCGTGCCCACGCTGATCGGCCGGCGGGAGGGAAACACGGTGACCTTCGACATCTATCTCCAGGGTGATAAGGAAACGATCTTCTTCGACATCTGATCGGACGCCGATGCCCCTTTCCGCCTTCAGCCATCCCTATCTTTGCGGTCTCCTTGGTGACGAGGAGACCGCAAGGCAATTCTCCGCGGAAGCGGAAATCGCGGCCATGCTCGGCTTTGAGCGGGCGCTTGCCCGTGCTGAGGCTGCGGCCGGTCTCATTCCGGAGGCCGCCGCAGAGCGTATCGATGCGGCCTGCGGTTCGTTTGTGCCCGATATGGAAGCCTTGCGCGTCGGTACGGCCAGGGATGGTGTCGTGGTTCCCGAGCTGGTTCGACAATTGAAGGCCGCCGTCGGCGCCGACGCGGGCGAGCATGTCCACATGGGCGCCACCAGCCAGGATGTGATCGACACTGCCCTGATGCTGCGGCTGCAGCGGGTCTGCGCGCTTTTCGTGCGCCGGCTCGGAGCCCTCGACCATCTCTTCCAGAATCTGGACGGCAGTTTCGGCAGCCGCGCCCTGATGGGCCACACGCGCATGCAGGCGGCGATCCCGATCACCGTCGCAGACCGGATCCGGGCGTGGCGGGAGCCGCTGCAGCGGCATCGGGAGAGGCTGGAGGCGTTTTCGGTTGAAGGCTTTCCGGTTCAGTTCGGAGGGGCTGCCGGTACGCTCGACAGGCTGGGCGACGATGGACCGGCGATCCGCGCCGCCATCGCCACTGAGCTGGGGCTGGTGGATGCCAAGCAATGGCAGAGCCAGCGGGATCGCCTAGCTGAATTTGGAAGCCTCATCTCCTTGATCTCCGGCAGCCTGGGGAAATTCGGGCAGGACGTGGCGCTTCTGGCGGAGCTCGGCGGGGAGATCGAACTGGTCGGCGGCGGCGGGTCGTCGGCAATGGCGCACAAGCAGAACCCAGTGGCCGCAGAAGTCCTTGTCTCACTGGCGCGCTTCAATGCGGTGCAGATTTCGGGTCTGCACCAGTCGCTTGTTCACGAGCAGGAACGATCCGGAGCGGCCTGGACGCTGGAGTGGCTTATCCTGCCGCAGATGGCGGTTGCCACAGGCGCGACGCTGAGGATTGCCGCCGAACTTGTCCGAAACATCCGATCGTTCGGCCGCGCCATAACATAACCATTTCAATATGGTTTGCCGCCAGTAATTCATTTTACATTACCCCTTTGTGTGGCAAAGTCCCTGCACCAGATGCTGATACGAGGACGCCTGAGCACAGGCGGTCGGCCAAGGGAGGAATTATGAAGAAGCTCATTACCGCAACCATCGCGGCTGTCGTTCTGTCGAGCGCGGCCTATGCCGACACGATCAAGGTCGGCGTCGTCGGGCCGTTCTCCGGTCCGTTCGCCCTGCAGGGCAAGAATTTCAAGGCGGGTATCGACGCCTATTTCGCGCTGAACGGCAATACCGTCGGCGACGATACGATCGAAGTCATCTACCGCGACGTGCCGCAGGCAGATCCGGCGCAGTCCAAGGCACTGGCGCAGGAACTGGTCGTCAAGGAAGGCGTGCAGTATCTGGCCGGCTTCTACTTCACGCCGGATGCCATGGCGGCGACGCCGATCCTGGAGCAGGGCAATGTGCCGATGGTGGTGATGAACGCCGCGACGTCCGCCATCGTCACCAAGAGCCCCTATGTCGTCCGCACCTCGTTCACGACCTGGCAGACGTCGACGCCGATCGCCAAGGTGGCCAAGGATGCCGGCGTCAACAAGGTCATCTCGATCGTCAGTGACTACGGTCCGGGCGTCGATGCCGAGAACGCCTTCAAGGCAGCCTTCGAGAAGGAAGGCGGCGAAGTCGTCGAGGCTATCCGCATGCCGCTTTCGACCAACGACTTTTCGCCGATCATGCAGCGGGTGAAGGATTCCGGGGCGGAGGCAGTCTTCGCCTTCCTGCCGTCCGGTCCGACGACGCTCGGCTTCGTGAAGGCCTTCAACCAGAACGGCCTCAAGGATGGCGGCATCAAGCTGTTTGCGCCGGGCGACCTGACGCAGGAATCGGATCTGCCGGCGCTCGGCGATTCCGCCCTCGGCATGCAGACCACTTTCCATTATGCGGTTTCGCATGATTCACCGGAGAACACGGCCTTCGTCGAGGCGGCCCGCAAGGCCATCGGCAATCCGGCCGAGCTGTCGTTTCCCGCTGTTGGTGCCTTCGATGGCATGTATGTCATCACCAAGATGATCGAGGCTACCGGCGGAGAGCAGGATGCCGCGAAGGCGGTCGACGCCGTGAAGGGCCTGTCGTGGACGAGCCCCCGCGGGCCGGTCACCATCGATCCGGAAAGCCGTCACATCACGCAGAACATCTATCTGCGCGAAGTGACCAAGGCCGAGGATGGCTCCTACTTCAACAAGGAGATCCAGACCTTCGAGAACCAGGGTGACCCGGGCCTCGCCGCTGCCAAGTAACATCATCTAGACATTTCGTCAGGCGTGGGACCGGATACCGGTTCCGCGCCTGACGTCGAAAAGGGGAGAGAGTGGCGCCGATGCAGACCGTGTTCAGCATAGCCGTCGACGCGCTGGCTTACGGAATGGTGCTGTTCGTGATTTCGATCGGCCTGTCCGTCACCATGGGCCTGATGCGGGTCGTCAACCTCGCCCACGGCGCTTTCGCCATGATCGGCGGCTATATCGCCTCCTATGCCGCGCGCGACCTGGGCGTCGGTTATGCCGCCGCGGTGCTGCTTGCCGTCGTCGGCACGGTGCTGATCGCCATCCCGATCGAGCGCTTTCTGTATCGCCGCATCTATGGTGCGCCGGAACTGACGCAGGTTCTTATGACAATCGGCATCACCTTCTGCGTCATCGGCATTGCCAATTTCGTCTTCGGGCCGACGCTCAAGACCATTCCGCTGCCGGAAACGCTGCAGGGATCCGTTGACCTCGGCTTCCGCTCCATCGCCACCCACCGCATCTTCGCCATCGCCTGCGGACTCGTTGTAGCGGGCGGCCTCTGGTTCCTGATCGAGCGCACCGCGTTCGGCATCAAGATCAGGGCTTCCGTCGACAATGCCAGCATGGCGGCGGCGCTCGGAGTTCGGACCGAGATCGTCTATGCCGTCAGCTTCGCCGTGGCGATCGGCCTGGCGGCCTTCGGCGGCGTGGTGGGCGCGGAGCTCCTGCCGGTCGAGCCCTATTACGCCTTGCGCTACATGGTGACCTTCCTCGTCGTCGTGTCGGTGGGCGGCGCGGGCTCCATCCTCGGTGCGCTGCTCGCCTGTCTCCTCCTCGGCGCGATCGATACCACCGGCCGCTATCTTGCACCCGAGTATGGAGAGTTCTTCTTCTATCTCGCGGTCATCATCATCGTGATCCTCTTCCCCCGCGGTCTTGCCGGGCGGTTCAAATAATGGCTGCAAGCATGAATGATCCGATCCTTGTAGGCCCGCCGGTCCGTCGAAACATCCTCGGCAGCCTGATCGGCATCGCTGCCATCATCGCTGTCGGGATCATCGGCTACTACCTTTTCCCGAACAATCTGGCGCTGCTCACCCGGATCATCGCCATTGCGTTTCTGGTGCTGTCCGTGGATCTGGTCACGGGCTATTGCGGCGTTGCGACGCTGGGGCACGCCGCGCTCTTCGGTGCGGGCGCTTATGCGGCCGGTATCGCCTCGGCGCACTACGGAATTTCGGACCCGCTGCTGATGACGGTCGTCGGCGCGCTTGCCGGAGCGCTGGCCGGGCTGGTCTCCGGCCTCATCATCCTTCGGGCTCATGGACTGCCGCAACTGGTGCTGTCGATCGCCGTCATCCACCTGTTCCACGAGGCGGCCAACAAGGCCTCGTCCTGGACCGGCGGCAGCGACGGCCTGTCGGGCATCTCGCCCACCGCACTGCTCGGCATGTTCGAATTCGACCTCTGGGGCCGAACCTCCTACGTCTACGGGCTGGTGCTTCTCCTCGTCGTCTTCATCCTGCTTCAGGTTCTGGTGCGCTCGCCCTTCGGCATGCTGGCGCGCGGCGTGCGGGAAGATCCGGTGCGGATTTCTGCCATGGGTGCCTCCGTGCAGTCGGTGCTGCTGCGGATGTACGTCATCTCCGGTGTCGTCGCCGGCATCGGAGGCGCTCTGAACGCCATCTCCACGCAGGTCGTCGGCCTCGACAGCCTGTCCTTCACGCTCTCGGCCGAATCCCTGGTGATGCTCGTGCTCGGCGGCACCGGCAGCCTCTATGGCGCCCTCATCGGAACGGTGGTCTTCATGTGGTTCGAGGACGTCGTCTCCGCCGCCAACCCGTTCCACTGGCTGACCATGGTCGGGGCGCTGCTGATCGCCGTCGTTCTGTTTGCGCCGAAGGGGCTCTACGGGACAGCTGCTGCCTTTGCCGAACGGATGAGGGGACGGCGCGCATGAGTGCCTTGTTCGAAGTCAACAGCCTCCACAAGAACTTCGGGGGGCTCGCGGTCACCAACAATGTGTCGCTGTCGCTTGCGGCAGGCGACCGCCTGGCGCTGATCGGCCCGAACGGAGCGGGCAAGACCACCTTTGTCAACATCGTCACCGGCACCCTGCCGCCCAGTTCCGGCAGCGTGCATCTGGCCGGGCGGGATGTCACGCAGCTCAGCGCCATGCAGCGCGTCCGGCTGGGCCTGGTGCGATCTTTCCAGGTGACCCGGCTCTTCTACGAAATGACCCCGGAAGAGCATGTGGCGCTGGCAATCCTGCAGCGGGAGGGCAAGTCCGGCCGGGTGATCGGACGGTACCGGCACATGCCGGCCGTGATGGAGGAAGTGCGCGACATCCTCGACCAGCTCGGCCTGCTGGCGCTGTCCCATCTCAAGGTCCGCGAGATTGCCTACGGGCAGCAGCGCCTGCTGGAGATCGCGCTGGCGCTGGCGCTGAGGCCGAAGGTGCTGCTCCTCGACGAGCCTGCAGCCGGTGTGCCGCAGAGTGAAACGGCCCGGATCGAGCAGGCGCTGGACAGGCTGCCGCCAGATCTCGCGGTGCTGATGATCGAACACGACATGGACCTGGTGTTCCGTTTTGCCAAGCGCGTCATCGTGCTGGCGGCGGGCACGGTGATCTTCGACGGGTCGCCACAGGACGTCACACAGGATCCCCGCGTGCGGGAAGCTTACCTCGGGAGCTATGCGAATGCCGGCAGCGCCGCTTGACATCAAGGACCTGTCGGCCGGCTATGGGCCGACGCGGGTCATCGAAGAGGTCTCTTTCGCCGTTCCGGCCGGTTCGCGGCTGGCGGTGCTCGGCCGCAACGGCATGGGCAAGACCAGCCTCTTTGCGACGCTGGCCGGGCAGACGCGCCGCTACGGCGGCGAGATTCGCCTCGGCGACCGCGACATCACCCGGGAGCCGAGCGCCGCTCGGGCTCTACTGGGCCTTGGCTACGTGCCACAGACCCGGGACGTATTTCCGACCCTGACGGTCGAGGAGAACCTGTTCGTCGGTTTGAAGACCAGGCCGAAGAGCGCGGTGGAAGAAGCCTACGATATGTTCCCGCGGCTGAAGGAGCGGCGCGGCAACCTGGGCAGCCAGCTCTCCGGCGGCGAGCAGCAGATGCTGTCGACGGCCCGGAGCATTCTCGGAAAGCCGAGCGTGCTTTTGCTGGACGAGCCGCTTGAAGGACTTGCGCCGGTGATCTGCGAGGAGCTGATGGCGGCCTTTTCCCGGCTGGCAGCCTCCGGGGACATGACGATCCTGCTCGTGGAGCAGCGGATCCAGATGGCTCTCGATTTTGCCGACCACGTCATCATCATGGAGCGCGGCAGGATTGCCTGGTCCGGCTCTCCCGCCACACTGGCGGGGGAACACGAGACGGTCGACCGTCTGCTCGGCGTCGGCGGCCTTCACTGAGGCCGCCCGCCGCAGATTGGACTGGAGCTCAGACGCCGTAGCCTGAGGCCGGTCCCTGCAGCACGATCACCCGGGTCTTGGGCGGCACGCGGCGATAGAGGTCGATGATGTCCTGATTCAGCAGGCGGATGCAGCCGCTGGAGACCGCCTTGCCGATCGTCCAGTCCTCCGTGGTGCCGTGAATGCGATAGAGCGTATCCACACCATTCTTGAACAGGTAGAGCGCGCGCGGGCCAAGCGGGTTCAGAGGGCCTGGCTCCATGCCTGACGCCAGCGGACCATAGCGTTCCGGTTCGCGTGCAATCATGTCCTGGGTCGGCGTCCAGCGCGGCCACTGCCGCTTGTACTGCACCAGGGCCTCGCCGGAGAATTCGAGACCTGCCTTGCCGACGCCGATCCCGTAGCGCAGCGCCATGCCGTTTTCGCCGACCAGATAGAGGTAACGCGCCTGCGTATCGACCACGATGGTGCCGGTCGGTTCGGGCGTGTTGTAAGCCACCTCGCGTCGAAGGAAAGCCGGATCCACGCGCGTCAGATCGGCCGCATCGACCGGATAGGGCTCGCCGTCGACGGCGTCATACATGGCAAGATATTCTGCCGGCACGATCGGTTTGGTGACGACGGTCTCACGACTTGCGGTGGTGCATCCGGCAAGCACGAAGGGCGTCGATATCAGAAGGGCACGGCGGGTAAGCTTGGGCACGAAATGATTGTCCATCTATCTGGGGAAGGGGAGCGCCAGGCGCATCGGCAGAGCCGTTGCGGCCTTGCCTGATGGTGGCCGGCTTCCTTGTCAAGCAATTCAGGCGGGTTCACCGGTTCGTGATCCCGCAGCTGCCGGAGGTTACTGCAGCATCGGCCGGAGGGTCGAAGACATTGCCAGCAGCGGCTCCAGGAACCGGTCGGCCAATTCCGAGGCGTGGAACTGTGCAGCCGGTGCACCGATGTTGATGGCGGCAATCACGGTTCCGCGGTCGTTGCGCAGGGGCACGGCAATCGAGCAGAGGCCAAGCTCCAGCTCCTGGTCGATGACCGCAAAGCCCCGGTTTCGGACCTTGGCCAACTCGTCGAGCAGTTCCTCGGGCTCGGTCTTGGTCAGAGGCGTGAAGGCCTGCAACTCGCTGCGAAGCAGCAATTCGCGCACCTCCTGCTCCGGCAGGGCCGCCAGAAGAACGCGACCCATGGAGGCGCAATAGGCGGGCAGTCGGCTTCCGGCAATCAGGTTGATCGACATGACGCGGCGCTGCGACGCGCGTGCGATGTAGACGATTTCCGTGCCGTCGAGGACACTGGCAGAGGCGCTCTGTCCAACCTCCTGCGACAGGCGGTCGAGGAAGGGCTGGACGATCTGCGGCAAGGGCGTGGCGGACAGATAGGCATGGCCGAGCCGCAGGATGCGCGGCGTGAGGGCGAAGAACTTGCCGTCGTAGTCGGCGTAGCCCAGCTTCGCCAGAGTGAGGAGACAGCGGCGCGCCGTCGCGCGATCCAGTCCGGTCCGTCTGGACACATCCGCGATGGACAGGCGCGGGCTGGCGGCGCCGAAGGCCTCGATGACCTTCAGGCCCTTGGCAAAGCCACCGATGAAATCCGTTTCCTGCATTGCGGGCTCCTATGGCTAGTTTGTGCGATATATGAACAAATGTCAAATAACGCACATAGCCATTGACGGTGGCTCCAAGTCGGGAGCTAACTGGGATATTATCGCCGCAATGGGAGAGGGTATGCATGGACAAGACAGTCGGCAGCACGGCAGACGCCGTCTCCGCCATTCCTGACGGAGCCACCGTCATGATCGGCGGCTTTGGTGGTTCCGGCGCCCCCATCGAGCTCATTCATGCGCTGATCGATCAGTATCAGGCCACGGGGGGACCGAAGAACCTCACGGTGATCAACAACAATGCCGGCAACGGTCGCATCGGCATCGCCGCCATGATCGATGCCGGCATGGTCAGGAAGATGATCTGCTCCTTCCCGCGCTCCTCCGATCCTCGCGCTTTCACAGACCGCTATCTGGCGGGTGAGATAGAGCTTGAACTCGTGCCGCAGGGGACGCTTGCCGAACGCATCCGTGCCGGCGGCGCCGGAATCCCGGCCTTCTACACGCCGACCGCCTACGGGACCGAGCTTGCGGAAGGCAAGGTGATCGCGGAATTCGACGGACGGCATTACGTGCAAGAGCGTTGGCTGAAGGCGGATTTTGCCATCGTCAAGGCGCAGCTCGGCGACACCTACGGCAACCTCACCTACAACAAGGCCGGCCGCAACTTCAATCCGCTGATGTGCATGGCAGCGGCGGTCACGATCGCGCAGGTCTCCCGGATCGTGCCAGCGGGTGACATCGACCCCGAGCATGTCATCACGCCCGGCATCTTCGTCAACGGCGTCGTCGAGGTTGCCCATCCACAACAGGAAGAAGAGCTCATTCGAGCCGGAGTGGCCTACGCATGACCCTCGATACCCGCGAAGACATCAAGCTCTCCAACGCCCAGATCGCCTGGCGCGCGGCGCAGGACATCGAGGATGACGCCTATGTCAATCTCGGCATCGGCTTCCCGGAAATGGTCGCACGCTTCCAGCCGCCGGGCCGGCAGGCGATCTTCCACACCGAAAACGGCATCCTGAACTTCGGCGAGGCTCCGCCCGCCGGTGAAGAAGACTGGGACCTGATCAACGCCGGCAAGAAGGCGGTGACGCTGAAGCCGGGCGCGGCCTTCTTCCACCATGCCGACAGTTTCGCCATGGTGCGCGGCGGCCATCTCGACGTCGCCATTCTGGGTGCCTACCAGGTGGCGCAGAACGGCGATCTTGCCAACTGGCGGGTCGGCTCTAAGGGCGTGCCGGCGGTCGGCGGCGCCATGGATCTCGTGCATGGCGCCAAGCAGGTCTTCGTCATCACCGAACACGTCACCAAGGACGGCAAGCCGAAGCTGGTCGACACATGCACCTTCCCGCTGACCGGCGTTGGCTGTATCACCCGCGTCTACACAAGCCATGCGGTCATCGACATCAAGGGCGGCCGGTTCGTCGTCCGGGAAAAACTTGCCGCCATGACCATGGACGAACTCCAGGCCATGACCGGCGCGCCGCTTCACACGGATGGCCCCGTGGCCGAACTCACCGTGCCGACACTCTGAGGAGCCAGCTCATGACGGACGCCTATATCTGCGACTATATCCGCACCCCCATCGGCCGCTTCGGCGGATCGCTGTCCTCGGTGCGCGCCGACGATCTTGGCGCCATCCCCCTGAAGGCTCTGATGGAGCGCAACGCCTCTGTCGACTGGGAAGCCGTCGCTGACGTCATCTATGGCTGCGCCAACCAGGCGGGCGAGGACAATCGCAATGTCGCGCGCATGTCTCTGCTGCTCGCGGGCCTGCCCGTGTCGGTCACCGGCACGACGATCAACCGCCTCTGCGGTTCCGGCATGGATGCCGTCATCACCGCGGCGCGTGCGATCAAAGCCGGCGAAGCGGACCTGATGATCGCCGGTGGCGTGGAAAGCATGTCGCGTGCGCCCTTCGTCATGCCGAAGGCGGAAACAGCCTTTTCGCGCAACGCAGAAATCTACGACACCACCATCGGCTGGCGCTTCGTCAACCCGCTCATGAAGAAGCAGTATGGCGTCGATTCCATGCCGGAAACCGGCGATCATGTGGCGATCGACTTCAAGGTTTCGCGCGAGGACCAGGACGCCTTTACCGTGCGCAGCCAGGAGAAGGCGGCAGCCGCGCAGGCGAGTGGCCGGCTTGCGAAGGAGATCACGCCCGTCAGCGTGCCGCAGCGCAAGGGCGATCCTGTCATCGTCGATGCCGACGAGCATCCGCGCGTCACCTCCATGGAGGCGCTCTCCAAGCTGAAGCCGATCAACAAGGTCGAGGGCGGCACCGTGACAGCCGGCAATGCCTCCGGTGTCAACGATGGCGCGGCGGCGCTCATCATCGCCTCGGAAGCGGCGGCAATGAAATATGGGCTCACCCCGATTGCCCGCATTCTCGGCGGTGCGACGGCGGGCGTCGAGCCGCGGATCATGGGGTTTGGCCCTGCACCGGCGTCCAGGAAGCTGCTCGCGCGCCTGGGATTGAGCCCAGAGCAGATGGACGTGATCGAACTGAATGAAGCCTTCGCCAGCCAGGGCCTTGCTACCTTGCGGGATCTGGGCATTGCCGACGATGATGGCCGAGTCAACCGCAATGGCGGTGCTATTGCGCTCGGCCATCCGCTGGGCATGTCTGGCGCCCGCATTGCCGGCACGGCTGCTCTGGAGCTGCGGGAAACCGGCGGGCGCTATGCGCTCTCCACCATGTGCATCGGCGTCGGCCAGGGCATCGCCGTGGTGCTGGAGCGCGTCTGAGGCTTATCTCTTCCGCCGCAGATCCTGCGGCGAGACAGTCTTACCAGGAGCGGCGGCTTTCATCGCCGCTTCTCGACTGTCCGGCGCCGAGAAGGTAGCCGACCAGCAGGCCGACGGTTGCGGCGGTCAGGACCAGCGACGTGGTGGCGACGGGATAGTCCCGGGCAGCAGTCGCCGCCATGGCCGCATCGTCGCGCAGGGCGACGGCCGTGTCCTTGATGCGTTCGCCGGCGGTCGGCTGGTATTCCGGGTCACCGGTGTAACCCATTCGCGATGGTCGTGACATGGCGTTCTCCTTTCTGAACTAATGGATCGGCCACACCATCGGTTCCCTCATGCGATCTTGCGCAGGCGGACTACCGGCTAGTCATCCGAATAGAATGCCCGTGCGTCCTCGAACATCGCACGGCGGTCCTCGTCGCGCGTATAGAACATGTGGCCGCCGCGATAGACCTTCAGACTGACCCTGTCGCGTGCCAACTCCGGCGGCAGGTGATCGATGACATACCGGCTCATGCCGTAGGGCGTCAGGATGTCGCTATAGCCATGGACGACCATGAGCTTGAAGGAGGGAATGACGGAAAGCAGGTCGCGGATGTCGGTGGACACGCCTGCGGTCGCACGGCTGTCTCCGCCCCGGCCGCCGTTCCATTCCCAGCGGCGGTTCACGTCCTCGTTCAGGAGTGTGTAGGTCATTGGCGTATCAAAGCCCAAGGTGTCGCGGGCGTAGTCGGCAAAAGCCGAGCCATAGGCGCGGGTGTAGCCGTCCAGAATCGGGTCGTCATTGCGGCCAATGCCGGACTCGGGATAGGCGTCGGGAAGCGACAGTCCGGCGTCATAGGGGCTGACGATACGCCCTGTCCCTCCGGCTTCCTTCGCATAGACATCGCTCACAAAGCCGCGGGTGCGTTCCACGACAGCCATCGGCAGTCCTGTCAGGCTGGCGACGCGCGAATAGAATGCCTCTGCCTCCGGTCCTGTGGGCGCCGGCCCCGCGAGGGTCGTCAGGTATTCGTTCATCGCAAAGCGTTCGGCCTCGCGCAGGGCCTCCCGCTCGAAGCTGCCTCGACGCTCCATCTCGGCTGCGGCAAGGGCGGGGAATTGCAATGCGGATGCGAGCGGATCCTGGTCGAGGCCAAACAGGAAGCGTCCCTCGATCAGCGGCGATACCATGATGATGCCGGCGGGGATCATGTTCTGGCTGTTCTTCATGGCGACGGCGACCTTGGCAGCGCGAAAGCCGCCATAGCTTTCGCCAAGCAGATATTTTGGTGCGGCCAGCACGTCGTTGTTCTGGACGTAGAGGGCGATGGCCTTGGCGATGCTCTCGGCATCCTGCCGAACGTTATAATAGCGCCCGGCCGCATCGTCGTTGGCCGCACGGCTCCAGCCAGTTCCGATCGGATCGATCAGGATGAGATCGGTGAATGCCAGCCAGCTTTCGGGGTTGTCCTTCAGCTCCGGCCGGGTGCCATCGCTGTTTTCCCCCTGGAAAGGCAGGATCGTCGGACCGACGAGCCCGAGATGGAGATAGGCCGAGGCGGCGCCTGGTCCGCCGTTAAAGGCGAAGGTCACCGGTCTGTCTGGGGCGCGGTCTTTTGCTTTATAGGCAGTGTAGAAGATCTTGGCGTTCTGTTTGCCGTCCTGGCCATAAAGATTCAGCGTGCCTGCCGTGGCCGTGTAGGCAAGCTCGCCTTCCCTTGTTTGCAGGACGTGCTCGGTAACCGAGTCCGCTGGCAGGAGGCCGAAGATGCCCTCCTCCGACGGCTGCTGCTGTTGCACTTCATCCCGCGGCGGCTGCTCCTGACCAAGGGCAGGCAAAGCCAGCAAGGGCGTGACAAGGACGAAGCAGGACAGGATTCGATGAAAGAGCAAAGCTATCTCCCTTTTCTTGGCGCGACGAGCATCAAGATGTAGGGCGCCCGGGTGGCCAACAGCACCTCTCTTCGGATGGATCTTTGTCCATCTCGGCCTTTCTCGCGAAGACTTGATGAGAGACCCGGAGATTTATGTCGCTTCTGCGGTCGTCAGCGCATCGCAGCGACTTCGGCCGCCGTCACCAGGCCGTCGCCGTTCTTGTCGATCCGGTCGAAGGCGAGCCCATAGCGGCCCGCGGCCTTGACCTTCTGGGCCTGCGCCCGGCCTGCCTCCGCAAGACCATCGATGAAGGTTTTGAACTCGACAGGCGTCAGAGCACCGTCCCCGGAGGTATCGGCGCGGGAAAAGGCATCCTGTTGTCCATGCACCGGTCCTGCCAGCAGCGCCGCAACGAGAACAAGTGTCCACCGGACGTTCATATGCTCCTCCTCTCCAACCGTTTCCGGACAACTATCTCCTGAAATGTCGTGCAAAGGAAGATCCCTCAGCTTGTTCCGCGCACTGATCTTGGCGACGGGGCGGTGGGGGGCGTCTCTGACGGAAAGAACGACAGCGGCTGGAGGTGAATGAGCCGCGGTCGGGTAACAGCTTCGAAGGCGGGGCTCCGACCGATATAGATCAGGGCGGTGTCTGTCATCCGCGACAGAACGTCTGCCAGCTCCTGCTGGGTCTCCTCTTCCAGCCCTTCAAGAATGTCATCGATCACAAGCCAATCGGGCTCGATCAGCAGGGCGTTGGCGATCCGCAACCGGATCTGATCCTCTTCGGCGAGCTTTCGATCCCAGCGCTCCAGAAGATCAAGCGCGGCGGCCAGCGGCGAAAGACCCACCTCGTCAAGCACGGCCAGAAGCCTGTCATCCTGGAAAGCTGCCGGATCGAAGGGATAGGCAAGCACCTCTCGCAGGCTGGCGTGAGGGAAGTAGCCCTTTTGCGGCATGAACAGCATTCGGCCATCGGGTGGCGTTGCGATCTCTCCGGTGCCCCATTCCCAGGCTCCCGCCAGCGCCTGAAACAGGAAGCGGCGATCAGCGCCTGCCTCGCCGTTGATCATCAGCCGTTCACCGGTGTGGAAGACCTCATCGCTGGGCAGGCGCAGCCCGTGATTGCGCGAGGAGCCGCCCTGCGCGGCATAGAGCTCCAGTCCCCTCAGCACGATCGTTCCGTCACCGGTCGTCGAATAGCGGATGCCTTCCCGTTGCGGCTCCTTCTCCAAGGCCGTGAGGGCGTTGCGAAACGTCGAGACCCGCATCAAAGTGGCCTTCCAGTCGGCGATCTGGCGAAAATTGTCGACGTACCAGCGCAGGGCGGCATTGACCTGGTTGAAGGCGCCGACGGCCATCATCAGGCCGCCAAAGGTCAGGTTCCCGGCAAAGTAGACCGGCGCCGCGATGAGGATCGGTGCAACGGTCGAGAGCCAGCCGAAGCCCGCGGAGACCCAGGTGAGGTGCGTATAACCCAGTGCCAGGCGGCGAATGACATGGAGCACCGTGCTGATCGCGCCATGGATGCGCTTGCGTTCGTTCTCCTCTCCCCTCGCGAGGGTGATGGCCACGAGGTTCTCGTTGGTGCGCATCAGAGCGAAACGCAGCTCGGCCTCCTTGGCATAGCGGTCGGCATTCAGACCTGGAAGCCGGCGTCCCACAACGTTGCTGAGCAGGGACGCCAGGCCGGCATAGAGCAAAGCCGCCCAGACCATGTAGCCCGGTATAGCCACCTCATCACCGCCGATGCTGAAGCGGAAGGTGTCCGAAATGGCCCATAGCACGCCCACAAAGCTGGCAAGCAGAATGGTGGAGTTCACAAGGCCGATCGCCAGCGACGTCGTCAGCTCGGAGAGATTGCGGGCGTCCTCGTGCAGACGTTGGTCCGGGTTGATACCGATGGCGCCGAGATGAGCGAGCTTGAGCGCGCGTCCCGGCTTGAGCCAGAGGTTGATCAGGTCGCGGGCCAATCCCTCGCGCATGAAGAGCGCCGTGATCTGGTTGAGCCAGGCCTGGATGACGTTGAGCACAAGAAGCGAGCCGGCAATGACGGCGAAGACCTGCAGCTGCTGAATGAAAGTGCTCAGGTCACGGCGTTCCAGCGCATTGAAGAAGGGCACGTTCCACTGGTTCAGGCGGTATTGCGCATAGACCGTGGCGAGAATGACAACAAGCAGCGCCACGGTGTATGTCAGCACGCGGTTTCGGACGCCGGATTGCCAGAAGGCACCCAGCATCATGACGATCTGCCGGGAGAAGGGGAGAGAAAACTCGCGAACCTCATCCTTTGAGGCCCATATGGTGTCCTGCTGCATCTCCCGATAAACCCCGACAGGCTGGCCAACTGCGAGCCATATTGGTATCCCACGACTGCTCAAGAAACGATGAAGCAGATCAATGCCGCGTCGCCAGAATGTGCGACGGCCAGCACGACCGTGCCGACTTGTCCAATCAACCCGGGAGGCGATCAAGATCGACAGCATGCCGAAGAAACAGAAACGCCGAAAGGATCTTGAGCGGCCTTCCAAAGAGGCTGAGTTGTCGCGGCTGGCAAAGCTTGAGAAGGCATGGGTCAAGGCGAGCGCTGAAGAGCGGCTGCTGTTTCTGAAGAGGGTGGCGACGCAGGATGTCGATCTTTGGTCCGCCATCGATCCCGACAGGCAGCAGTTGATCGCCGACGGCCGCTATCTGTTGCCGTCGACGGTGACCCGGATCGAGCGGATCATGGCGAAGCGGAGCATTCGACCTGACGAGGTGACTGCCGAGATCGGCTTTCCAGGCGAGGGAAAGACACTCATTCGGGCGCTGGCAAAAGGGGCGAGCCTGCGTCTGGCGATGGTGAAGGCGCTTGATGCGTGGCTGAAGAGGCAGGCGCTGAGAGGCAGCTGATGTCGCCAGGGCAGCAGCAATGGGTACTATCGCAGCTGCATCAGCATCACATTTTGGTGCTCTCTCACCTACATCCCGTTTCTCCGTATCACCTTGAAATCTCTTGCAGGAGAAACAGATAGATTGTCGTTGCCTGCTTGTCCGGGAACGCGACAGGCGGGAGTCCGAGTGGGGAAAGCAAAGAGGCCGCAGCATCATGAAAATTCTGGTCCTGGAAGACGACGTGCTCCTCGCGATGGACGTTGAAGATCACCTGACCGAGCAGGGTGTGCGTGTGGTCGGACCGTTCGGTCGCATTCCGCAGGCCCTCGAGGCGGTGGCGTCCACGGATCTGGACGGTGCCATCCTCGATCTCAACCTCAACGGCGAACTGTCTTTTCCGGTCATCGAGGCGTTGCAGTCGAAGGGCGTCCCGCTCATCGTGTGCAGCGGTTACGCGGAACTGCCGGAGTTGAAGTCGAAGCTTGCTGGCCTGCCGCTGCTTGCCAAGCCCTGGAGCCCTCAGAAGCTCGCCAAGCTGATGGACAAGCATTTTTCCAACAAGCCTGAGCAGAGTGCCCGCAACGGTTAAAGTCGCCCCGTCATTCTGCCGCCGAGAGCGGGAAGGTGATATCGCAGACCAGCCCAGTCGGGTTGTAGTGGAGCGTCACGTCACCCTCCAGTTCATAGCGGATGCTGCGGTCTATGAGGGTCGCGCCGAAGCCCTTGTCCTCCGGCACCCGTACAGCCGGTCCATCGATTTCCTGCCAACGTATCACCACCACATCCGCAGCACTCCGATCCCAAGAAATCTTCACCACCCCATGGTCGTTTGACAGCGCTCCATGCTTCACGGCGTTGGTGGCAAGCTCGTTCAGGACCATGCCGAGCGCAAGCGCCGCCTTGGGCGGCAGCATCGTGAGCGTTCCCGGCTCCAGTTTGATGCGCGTGCCATTGCGATCCTGCGGTGCGATTGTCCGCCTGATCACTTCGAGGAGCTCCGCCTCGCTCCAGTTCGTCTCGAACAGGAGCGCATGGGCATCGGCCATTGCCCGCAGCCGCCCCAGCAGATTGTCGACGTAGTCATCGACGTTGTCGCTGGTCTTGACGGTCCTTCGCACCAGCGACATGACCACAGCCATCGTGTTCTTGACCCGGTGGCTGAGCTCGCGGACCAGGAGTTCCTTCTGGTTCTCGGCCCTTCGGCGCTCCACCCTTTCACGAGCTTCTGCCAAGGCGCGCTCGACCGCTGCCGGTAGCCGGATCAGACGCTGTTTCAGCACATAGTCCGTTGCGCCGCGCCGAAACGATTCAATTGCCACCTCTTCACCGAGGATCCCGGACACGAAGATGAAGGGGACTTCCGGAACGGCCTCGCGGGCCATCTCCAGTGCGCTCATCCCATCAAAGTCCGGCAGGGAGAAATCGGCGAGAATGACATCGAAGTCAGGTGCCTCGAGCGCTTCGACGTACTCGCGCCGATTCGTTGCGTGATGAAGCACGGGCTGGGGGGTGATGGTCTCCAGGTGCTCGCGGATCAACTCCGCATCGAGACGGCTGTCCTCGAGCATGAGGATGCGCGGCGGGCGCGAACGCCTAATTTGCGTCATTGGGGTCGATATCCAGGTGGGGGTTCGTTCAGCAGCGCCCAGAAGACGCCGAGATCCTGAATGGCCTTGAAGAACTCGTTGAACTCGACAGGCTTGACGACGAAGGCATTGACCCCAAGCTGGTAGCTGCGCACGAGATCCTGCTCCTCGCGGGAGGAAGTCAGCATGACGATCGGGATATGTCGCAGCTTGGGGTCCTGCTTGACGCGTTCCAGAACCTCCAGACCGTCGACCTTCGGAAGCTTCAGGTCCAGCAGGACCACTGTGGGGTCTCCCTCTTCCCGCTCGGCGTACTGCCCGGTCGAAAACAGGTAGTCCACCGCCTCTGCACCATCGCGTGCAATGACGATGTCGTTGGCAAGCTGGCATTTCTCGAGAGCGGCAAGCGTCAGTTCAAGGTCGCGGGGACTGTCCTCCACGAGCAGTATCGGTCGCAGTTCAGGCAAGCGCACGGCCTTTCTTTTCGGGTGTCGGCAATGCGAAGGTAAAGGTTGCGCCTTTGTCCTCTTCGCCGGTTGCCTTCACGGTTCCATTGTGGCGTTCGACGATCCGTCGAACGAGCGCAAGACCGATGCCGGTTCCGTCGAAGTCTTCCGCGCGCTGCAAACGCTGGAAGACGCCAAAAAGTTTCCCCACGTAAGCCATGTCGAAGCCAACGCCATTGTCCGAGATCGAATAGACGGTCACGTCGTCCGCTGTCGATCCGTCGATGGAAATGACTGCGGGTTCCCGGTCGCGGGAATATTTTACCGCATTGTCGATCAGATTGTACCAGACCTGCCGCAACAGCGTGGCATCGCCCCAGGCGGTCGGGAGGCGTCCTATCTTCCACTCCACCTGCCGATCGGGACGGCTCAGCATGACGCTCTTGATGACTTCCTCGACGAGCTTGTTCATGTCGACATTCTTGGACGCGATCGAAGCTCGTCCAAGCTGAGAAAAGTTCAAGAGGTCGTCCACGAGACGGCCTGCGGCCAGGGCCGATTCAGAAATATTTCGCAGGTAGTGCTGGGATTTGGCATCGAGTGAGGTTTCGCGCTCGCGCAGCAGTTGGGCAAACCCGACGATGTGGCGGAAGGGTGCACGCAGGTCATGCGACACCGAATAGGAGAAGGCTTCCAGCTCCTTGTTTGACCGGCGAAGTTCACTCGTCAGCTCGGCGAGTTCCTCCGCCCTGCGCAGGACTATGCCGACGATGGCACGACGCAGATCTCGCGCTGCAGAAAGCTCAGACTCCGTCCATGGCTTCGCTTGCTGATGCACCTGTTCGCGCCAGGCATCGAAGGAGTTGCGTGGATGAATTCGTCCTTCTTCCGTCACCAGTTTATGCGGATTGCCACCCCATTTCACCGTGCGCACCACTTCCGGGCGGAACCAGATGACCCAGCTCGGGTGGAGCTCGGAAATGCGGACAGCTAAGACACCGCTTGCAGATGCGGCGAACGCGGATGCCGGCGGCAGTTCCGATGCAAGCGAATGGCTGGCGACGAGGTCGGCGTCGCTTCGTTCTTCTTCCAGCCATCTGACGATCGTGCGAACCTCATCCTCGCGGGGACACTCGCCCACGGTGAAATAGCCGGTTTCGGTGATGATGGCTGCGCCATCGGCACCGACCTGAGCCTGCAGATCATCTCCCGCATCTATCAGTTCCTCAGGCCACTTAGTGCCGGACGACATCAAGGTCAGAAGGCGCGATGTAATCCGGCCAAGCTGAGCGCGGCTGGCGGAGCTCACTTCGCGCTGCTGCGCTGCGATGCGCATGGCAAGGGACTGGACGATGAGCTCGCAGACGTCGCGCGTGACGATGCCGACATAGTGGGGCGCTGCGCTATGGCATGAAACGAGCCCCCAAAGCCGCCCGTCGATCATGATCGATACGGACATCGAGGCTGCCGTCCCCATGTTGCGCATGTACTCAAGATGGACGGGAGACACGCTTCGCAGCTGGGCAAAGCTCAAGTCCAGTGGCGTCTGTGTATCAGGGTTGGCGACGGGAATGATCGGAACGGCATCATAGGTGGCATTGGGAATGATGCGGACAGGGTTTGTGGCATAAAGCGCGCGTGCCTGGGCCGGAATGTCGGAGGCCGGAAAGCGCAGATCGAGGTAGGAAGGCAAGGCACCGTTGCCAGCCTCCGCAACCACCTGTCCGTTCCAATCCTCGTCGAACTGATAGACGAGCGTACGATCGAAGCCGGTCAGCTGCCGGAGAAACCGGGCGGTTACCTGCAGGGAAGCGTCGTGATCCGCCTGCTGCGCCAACGTCTGCACGAAGCTGCGCAGACTCGTGAATGTCTGTGATGCGGTTTGTGGCTCTTCCCGTTCCGCTTCGACGATGATGGAGCGTCCCGAGCGATGAGCGACGACGATGAGACCATAGGGAGCCACCGGAATCTGAAGGGTCGGTTCCGGAGTCTGGTGCCATTGCAAAATGGAGTCGAGCAGACCGCCAACGGCACCCCGCGGGCGTTCACCGACCACGATGTCATCGCCGAGATAGTCGGTTACGTTTATGCTTGCCTGCACGACGATCATGTCGGAGGCGCGAAGCACGAAGAGCGCCCCATGGGGTTGGATGGCGCCCGGAATGTGGATCGGTTCGCGAGCACAGGTCTCCAGATCCGGTGTCGTGATATCTGCTATTATTGATCCTCCGCCCACCTTGCGATGGGTTGAACATGTGTTGCGATAATGGCGACGGTATCGGGGCCGGCAACTGCGCGTGCCGCAGGATATCGATCGAAAACACAATGTAAACACGTTGGTGGCCGGTGCCGACAAAGTGTCTGGAGACCTCAGACAAGCTTCTGCGTGATGAAAAAGCCCATGACCGCTGCAAAGGACGTCAGGATCGTCCCCCAGGACATGTCAACGACCGTCATGATGATCGGCCAGTTCTTCAGGGTCGCGAGATTGGTCATGTCGTAAGTACCGTAGGCGATGAATCCGAGGATGGCGCCGGCGATTGCGGCTTGCGTCCAGCCGCCGCCATTGAGGGCCGGCATCACTGCGAAATAGACGACGCCTGCCACATAGACGAGATAGAAGACTGCCGCCGCTGCAAAGTTCGGCTGCTCCAGCATCATGTTGCCGATCCAGCCGCGATAATAGGTTGTTGCCACCCGTCCGAGCCAAAGGGCATCGATTCCGAGAAACACGATGGCGGTCGACACATAGGCTACCACGGGCGTCAGCATTGTTGTTTCCTCATCGCCAATCGGTCAGATCTTCAGGATCGGCTGGATCATGCGGACGATCCAGCTGGTGAACCTCAACGGTGCTTCGGTGACCGCCAGGCAGATACAGTCTTCGCCTTCCGACGCGGTCGGCGTGTGCAGAAGATCGTCGTCCGCTTCTTCAATGTCCCCGCGCGCGAAGACGCTTTCCCCGTCACGAAAGCTGCCGGACAAAACCAGGGTCAGCTCCCGACCGCTGTGCGTGTGCTCCGGCACGGGCTTGCCTGCCGGAATTCTCAAAAGGCGCACCTGCGTCGAGGGATCGTCGGTCGGGATACGGATGTGATAGGCGCCGCGGCCCAATGCGCGCCATTTCAGACCCTCGACGTCGCTTCCCAGATAGGAGCGAAGCGGTTCCGGAATGACGGCCGCTGGCCGGTGTTCGCCCCGGGGCTTGGGTTTGCTTTCCGGCTGGGGCGCCTTGCTACCTTCAAGGCGGGCACGCATCCGCTGCCAGGACTCATCGTCCGCAACCGGTTCTACGGAGATCTTGTCGAGAAGCGCTCCGGCTGCGCCCTCCATGGCGTCAAGCTGGCGCCGGCAGGTCGGGCACAATGCCAAGTGCGTGGCGATGGCAAGGCTCCACCCTTCCGACAGAGTGCCGGCTGCGTAGTCCAGCAGCAGCTCGTCGCTGATGTGATGTCGAACGCTCATCGCCGATCCTCCAGCGCATCGCGCAGCTTGGAAAATGCCAGCCGTATGCGGGATTTGACCGTGCCGAGCGGCAGACCCATCTGCTCGGCAATTGCGGAGTGGGGCTTGTCTTCAAAGAAGGCCATTTTCAGCACATCCTGCTGCTCCGGTGGCAAGGTCGCCAGCGCATTGCGAAGCAGTTTGGCTTCCTGCGCCTTCTCCAGTTCCCGGTCGGCTTGCGGAGCCTCCTCGGGCATCAGCGCCTGGTCGTCGAGGTCGAGAGCCGGGCGCTTGCGCCTGTAGGCATCGATGCGAATATTGCGGGCGATGGTGAAGATCCAGGCCGACGCATTGCCGCGATCCGGATCGAACTGGGCAGCCTTGATCCATACCGAGCTCATGGTTTCCTGCATCAGTTCTTCCGCCGCCTGCCTGTCCTTTGTCTTCATCGTCATGAACGCGCGAACCTTCGGCGCATAGAAGCGGAACAAGGCTTCGAACGCTTCGACATTGCGACTTTCTCCTACGGTCACGAGCAGGCGCGCCAATTCCGCGGGATCAACATCACCGCCTTTGAGCTTTGGGGAATTGGGTTGCGTCATGCCGATGTCACGCCTTAGGGATCGCCGCCGAATGATGGCGAGCGTCTCGTTCTGGCATGTCTCCGACCCGATGTGAATGCTCAAGCTCATGGTCGCCTTTACGGCAGCCTCTTGCCCCCGGATCATTGGAAACCGTCAGCCGTAGAAAAAAATGCTCTTGGCAATCCGGGCGCGCCGTATAGCCGTAGATCCAGGCACAACAGCGGGAGAGTTTGCGTAACATGGGGCAGAACAGCGTGGCCGACACGACAGGAAAGCGTATTGCGGTCATCGGGTCGGGTATCAGCGGGCTTTCCGCCGCATGGCTGATGGCAAAGAGCCATGACGTGACCCTTTACGAAGCGGCCGAGCGCCTGGGTGGCCATGCCAACACGGTGACGGTGCCGGTCGGAGAGGGCGAGGTCAGCGTCGACACTGGCTTCATCGTCTACAACGAGCTCAACTACCCCAATCTCGTGGCGCTCTTTCGGCACCTCAACGTTCCGACGGCGGCCTCCGACATGTCGTTTGCGGCTTCGCTCGACGGCGGCGCCTTCGAATATTCGGGAACCGGCATCAGCGGCCTCCTCGCCCAGCGCAGCAACCTGGCGCGGCCGCGTTTCTGGCGGATGATGTCGGACATCCTGCGGTTCTACAAAAAGTCTGCGGAGCTGCTGTCCGATCCCGGGCTGGATGGATTGTCGCTCGGCGAGTTTCTCGATCGCGGTGGCTATTCCCAGGCGTTCATCGACGATCACCTTCTCCCGATGGGAGCGGCGATCTGGTCCACATCTTCGGGAGAAATGCGGTCCTATCCGCTCAAGGCCTTCCTGCGCTTCTTCGTCAATCACGGTCTGACCACGATCTCCGGACGGCCGAAGTGGCGAACGGTGGAGGGGGGAAGCCGCGAGTATGTTCGCCGCATAGCGCAGGACTTCACAGGCACCATCCGCCTGAACAGCGCTGTCGTCGAACTGCGGCGCGAGGGCGATCATGTGGTCGTTACCGATGCTGGCGGTGCCACCGACCGGTTCGACGATGTCGTCGTCGCCACCCATGCGGATGATGCCCTCGCCATGCTGGCGGATGCAGACGATCTCGAGCGGCAGACGCTTGGGGCTTTCCGCTATACATCCAATACCGCGGTGCTGCATACCGATCCGCATCTGATGCCGAAGCGCCGCGCCGTCTGGTCGAGCTGGAACTACATCAGCGGCGGGCCGGGGCTCGGCAACAGCGATCTCTGCGTGACCTACTGGATGAACAGGCTCCAGAATATCGACCCGCAGCACCCGCTGTTCGTCACCCTCAATCCCTGCCGCCGGATACGCCCGGATGCCATCAAGGGTACTTTCGAATACTCCCATCCGCTCTTCGATGAGGCCGCGCTGCAAGCCCAGCAGCAGATATGGGATCTTCAGGGCCGCCGGAAGATCTGGTTCTGCGGTGCCCATTTCGGCAGCGGCTTTCATGAAGACGGGCTGCAGGCGGGGCTGGCGGTGGCCGAAAGGCTCACCGGAACGCACCGGCCGTGGCAGGTCGCCAACCCGTCCGGCCGCATCTTTGCGGCCATGCCGCTCGAGGCTGCCGAATGACAGAAACATCCGCGCTTTATCTGGGGGACGTGGTTCACCGGCGACATCGACCAGCGATGCACAGACTGCGATACCGCGTGTTCTCGTTGCTGCTCGACCTTGACGATCTGGCGGGGCTTGACCGGCGGCTTCGGCTGTTCGGCCACAATCGCGCGGCAGCCATCGGCTTCCGTGACAGCGACCATGGAACCGGCGAAGCCGGAGCGCTCCGGGACTGGGTGGAAGGGCATCTGGAGAGTGCGGGTCTGGAAACGGGCGACATCCGCATCCGCATCCTTTGCTATCCGCGCATCTTCGGCTACGTTTTCAATCCGATTACCGTCTATTTCTGTGAAACGCCAGACGGGCGTTTGCTGGCGATCCTCTACGAGGTCTGCAATACCTTCCACGAACGCCACACCTATGTCATTCCGGTGGCCGACGGCACGCAGCTGACAGTCAGGCACGCCTGCAAGAAGGAGCTGTATGTCTCTCCCTTCGTGCCGATGGACTGCACCTATCACTTCCGCATCGGCCGCCCTGGAGATGCCGTGATGATCGCAATCAACGAGAGCGATGAAACAGGCCCGCTGCTCTACGCCAGCTTCGTCGGCGTGCGCCGTCCCCTGACGGACGCCACGTTGTTGAAAGCGCTGGTTGCACTTCCGCTGATGACCCTCAAGATCATGGCTGGTATTCATTGGGAGGCTCTGAAACTCTGGCTCAAGGGCGTGCCGGTTCACCGGCACAAGCCGAGCCTGCAGCGCAGGGCGAGTTCACTTGTTCCGGTCAACGAGTAAGCAGATGAGTCATATCCCCGAAAGCCGCGCTTCCTTTGCCTCCTCCCCGATGCCCATGTGGCAGAAGTCCCTGTGCCGCTGGGCAGACCGCATTGCCGTAGGGCATCTGACGGTGCGTTTTCCCGGTGGGCAGGAGCGACATTTCGCCGGTGCCGAGCGGGGGCCGGCCGCGACGATCCGTTTGAACAATGCGCAGCCGGTGCGGCGCCTCCTCAGCGGCGGAGCGCTCGGGTTTTCACGGGCCTATCTGGATGGTGACTGGGAGACGCCGGACCTCGGTGCCGTTCTGGAACTGGTGGTTGCCAATGACCAGGTCTGGCGGCCGGTAACGCTGGCGGGTCCGCTCAGGGCGGCGGTCGCCTTCCTCCAGCACCGGCTGCGCCGCAACTCGCGCGCCGGCAGCCGTCGCAACATCGCCTTCCACTATGACCTCGGAAACGAATTCTACCGGTTGTGGCTGGACGAGACCATGACCTATTCCTCGGCCCTCTACACCCAGCCCGACATGACGCTTGCGGATGCGCAGCGGGAAAAATACCGGCGGATCCTGAGCGCCCTGAACATCGGGCCGGACGATCATGTCCTGGAGATCGGCTGCGGCTGGGGCGGATTTGCCGAATATGCCATCCGGGAGACCGGCTGCCGGGTCACCGGCCTTACCCTGTCGCGCGAGCAGGCGGCTTTCGCACGGGAGCGGCTGCAGCGGGAGGGACTTGCCGACCGGGCCGACATCCGGCTGGAGGACTACCGCGATTGCAGCGGTTCGTTCGACAAGATCGTGTCGATCGAGATGTTCGAGGCCGTGGGCGAAGAGAACTGGCCGGTCTATTTCGATCGGGTGCGTGCGCTCCTGGCCGCAGGCGGGGAGGCGCTGATCCAGACGATCACGATCGCCGAGGATCGCTTTGCCAATTACCGGCGCAACGCCGACTTCATCCAGACCTATATTTTTCCCGGCGGAATGCTGCCGTCTGTTCGCGCCTTCCAGGAAGGGGCGACGGCGGCCGGACTTGCGGTCGACGATGAATTCCGTTTCGGACAAGACTATGCCCGGACGCTTGTCGCGTGGGACCGCGAGTTTTGCACCAACTGGGCGGTGATCGCCAGGCTCGGCTTCGACCAGCGGTTCTTCCGGATGTGGCACTACTACCTGCACTACTGCGCAGTGGGCTTCCGCACCGGCCGGATCGATGTGGTGCAATTCAAGCTCTTACGCCCCTGAGGACCTGAGTGCGGTCAGCGGCGCAGCATCTTGCGCGTGATCATGAACAGCAGCGGTCGAGGCAGGGCGTTCAGGAGCTTGATAGCGACGGCCATCTTCCAGGGGAAGATGATCTCGAACCGGCCGCTCTTCAGGCCCTTCACGATCGATTCCGCCGCTTCGTCGACACCAATCAGAAAGGGCATCGGAAAGTCGTTCTTCTGCGTCAACGGCGTTTCGACGAACCCCGGGTTGATGACGGTCAGGCGCACGCCTTCCTTCTCAAGCTCCGGATAGAGGCCCTCGCAGAGATTGATCAGGGCGGCCTTGGTCGCTCCGTAGAAAGCCCCCCCCGGTAGTCCGACATAGCCGGCCACGGAGGCAACGACTGCGATGTGTCCGGCGCGGCGCGCCACCATCTTCGGGATGACGGCATCCAGGCAATACCCGGTGCCAATGACGTTGAGTGTCATGACCTCGGCGAGATCCTTGCCCTGGAAGCAGGTGGCGCTGTCGCGCTTGTAGCTACCGGCGGAGAAAAGCGCGAGGTCGAGCGGCCCCATCCTGTCCTCGATCTCGGCCACGGTCGCGGCCACGGCATCCTGCTGGGTCACGTCTACTGGAAAGGACAGGATGCGCCCCGGCCGGAGTGCCTCCAGTTCGGCCAGCTTGTCGGTGCTGCGGGCGCTTGCGGCTACCTGCCATCCCTCGTCGGCCAGCCTGAGGGCGACAGCCCGGCCGATACCCGAGCTCGCGCCGGTGATCCAGGCGATTTTGTTGATGCTGGATGGGGAGGTGTCTGGGGAGGCCATGCCGTATCTCCGATCGTCATACGTTCACTTACGCAGCGATCACGGAGATGGTTCTGTCAGCCGATGTTTTTCGTCAGATCGGTCTCTGACCAGGGATGCCGTCAGTCGTGGCGCGTCGGCTTCACGTCGTCGCGTACGGCCTCGTCATGATACCAGCAGCTGTCGAAGGCAAGGTCCGAAAACCGTGTCGCGTCATTGCCGGGCTCGCTCAGGGCGGCGCGCTTCGTCACCCGGTTGATCGGGAACTGGTAGATCTTGGCTGTTACACGCTCGAAACCTGCTGTCATGGTGCTGTTCCTCGTGGCGGTCCTGACCTCAGTCTATTAGCACATATTTTGCGCATTTGCACTCATATTCATCATGAGCTGCAATGATCGGCATCAGTCGCCGTTTCTGTTGTCCACTCCGTCCAACGGGCGCGATGGCTGTCAGTTCCAAGACCGTGAGACGGTCGGTGATATTGATATGAGAAGAATCAAGGAAAAGCGTCGGATGCGTAGTGCTTCAGCGCCTCCTAACATGCCGCATTTTTGGCCTCTCAGCCGATTTGGTCGCGAGTTGGCACGCCACATGCATCATCTCGTTCATCCAGCGACCGCCAAGCCCTCCGGGAGTTTTCGGAAAGCGGGTGGCGCTACGAACGCACCATGGTTTGAGAGAGAGTAAGATGACAAAATACAAGCTCGAATACATTTGGCTTGACGGCTACACCCCGGTCGCCAACCTGCGCGGCAAGACGCAGATCAAGGAGTTCGATGCGTTTCCGACGCTCGAGCAGCTGCCGCTCTGGGGCTTCGACGGCTCCTCGACCATGCAGGCCGAAGGCCACTCGTCGGACTGCGTCCTGAAGCCGGTTGCCATCTATCCCGACCCGGCCCGCACCAATGGTGCGCTGGTSATGTGCGAAGTSATGATGCCRGATGGYGTCACGCCGCATTCCTCCAACAGCCGCGCCACCATYCTCGACGACGAAGACGCCTGGTTCGGTTTCGAGCAGGAATACTTCTTCTAYGAAAACGGCCGTCCGCTCGGCTTCCCGGAGCAGGGCTAYCCGGCGCCGCAGGGYCCGTACTACACSGGCGTCGGCTACAAGAACGTCGGTTCGATCGCYCGYGAGATCGTCGAAGARCACCTYGACCTCTGCCTCGARGCCGGCATCAACCAYGAAGGCATCAATGCCGAGGTGGCCAAGGGCCAGTGGGAATTCCAGGTGTTCGGCAAGGGCTCCAAGCGTGCCGCCGACCAGATCTGGATCGCCCGCTACCTGCTGCTGCGTCTCTGCGAGAAGTACGGCATCGACGTCGAATTCCATTGCAAGCCGCTCGGCGACACCGACTGGAACGGCTCGGGCATGCACTGCAACTTCTCCACCAAGTTCATGCGCGAGATCGGCGGCAAGGAGTACTTCGAGGCGCTGATGGCGGCCTTTGCCAGGAACTGGCAGGATCACATCAACGTCTACGGCCCGGACAACCACCTGCGCCTGACCGGCAAGCACGAGACCGCGCCGTGGAACAAGTTCTCCTACGGCATTGCCGACCGCGGTGCGTCGATCCGCGTTCCGCACTCCTTCGTCAACAACGGCTACAAGGGCTACCTCGAGGATCGCCGCCCCAACTCCCAGGGCTGCCCCTACCAGATCGCGTCCG
The DNA here is from genome assembly GCA_000722615.1 of Pseudorhizobium pelagicum. Classification (GTDB taxonomy): domain Bacteria; phylum Pseudomonadota; class Alphaproteobacteria; order Rhizobiales; family Rhizobiaceae; genus Neorhizobium; species Neorhizobium pelagicum. Next base: position 121,375 of record JOKI01000003.1, read on the forward strand.
TCGTCCTGAAGACGATCGCCGAAGTGCCGACGGCCGACTACGCCCGCAGCGCCGCCTGATCAAAAACGGCGCCGGAGACCTCCGGCGCCGTTTTCTGCCCGATCGGGTCTTCCGCCCGCACCCGCCCTTCGTGCTGACAAGCCGCGAAGGAGCCACTTTCTCCCCAAAAGCCTGGACACCGATAGCGCGCCGCACGTATGGCTGGACCTATCGCGATGACATTCACGGGAGACCCTATCCATGACCAATCCGCTTTTCAGCCTTGCCGGCCGCACCGCCCTCGTGACCGGCTCCTCCCGTGGGCTTGGCCTCGCAATCGCCAGGGGACTTGCCGAAGCGGGAGCCGCGATCGTGCTGAACGGCGTGAATGCGGAGCGGCTGGAAGAAACTGCGGCGGCGCTCAGGGCTGAGGGCTTCTCCGTCAGCAGTGCCGCCTTCGATGTCACCGACGAGGCGGCTGTCGTTGCCACCTTCGAGCGCTTTGATGCGGAGGGCGTGGCGATCGACATCCTCGTCAACAACGCGGGCATCCAGTACCGCAAGCCAATCGTCGAACTGGACCTCGCCAACTGGAACCGCGTCATCGACACCAATCTGACGAGCGCCTTTCTCGTCTCACGGGAAGCGGCCAAGCGCATGCTGCCGCGCAAGCACGGGAAGGTCGTCAACATCGGCTCGCTGATGAGCGGGCTCGGCCGCGCGACGGTTGCGCCCTATACGGCGGCCAAGGGCGGCATCAAGACGCTGACGCAGGCGATGGCTGCGGAATGGGCCGAGCACGGCATCCAGGCGAATGCCATCGGCCCCGGCTACATGCTCACCGACATGAACCAGGCGCTGATCGACAATGTGGAGTTCGACAGCTGGGTAAAGGGCCGGACGCCGTCGCGCCGCTGGGGCAGGCCGGACGAGCTGATCGGCGCCGCCGTCTTCCTGGCCTCGGATGCGTCCAACTACGTGAACGGCCAGATCATCTATGTCGATGGCGGCATGAGCGCGGTGCTCTAAGGCGGCTGCCGGCCAAAACAGGAAAGGGGACCATCGCGGTCCCCTTTGTCGTTTCGCAGTTGTTCAGTGGTTGTGTCGTGGCGGCGACTTGGTGGCGATCTGGCGAAAGTCTGCCGCGCCCTCCAGGACGGCACCGTCCGAGAGTTGCGTCACGGACTTGCGGTAAATGCGCTGCCAGGGCGTGGCGTCCGCGGGGACCGGCGGAATGCCGTCGGCGCGGCGTCGTTCGATCTCCTCGGGTTCCACCAGCATGTCGCAGCGCCCCTCGTTGAGGTCGATGCGGATGATGTCGCCCGTCCGCAGCCACGCAAGCCCGCCGCCTGCGGCACTCTCAGGCGAGGCGTTGAGGATCGACGGGCTGTCGGCCGTCCCTGACTGGCGGCCGTCGCCGATGGTCGGCAGGCTCATGATGCCGCGCTTCAGCAGGTGATCCGGCGGCTGCATGTTGACCACCTCCGCAGACCCCGGCCATCCCAGCGGTCCGGCGCCGCGGATCACCAGGATGGTGTCCTCGTCGATGCTGAGAGCCGGATCGTTGATGCGGTGATGGTAGTCTTCCGAGCCATCGAACACGACGGCCTTGCCCTCAAAGATGCCTTCACGGCCCGGCTCCTGCAGATAGCGGCCGCGGAAGGCCTCCGAGATGACGCTCGTCTTCATGATGGCGAAGTCGAAGAGATTTCCCTTCAGCACCAGGAACCCGGCCTTGTCCCGCAAGGGCTCGTCGAACGGGAAGATGACCTCGCGGTCGGTTGCCTCGCGCCCCTCCAGGTTGTCCGCCATGGACTTGCCGGTGACGGTGCGGCAGTTGCCATCCAGCTTGCCTGCCTGCAAGAGCTCCCACATGATGGCGGGTGTGCCGCCGGCGCGGTGGTAGCGCTCGCCGAGATACTTACCGGCCGGCTGGACATTGGCGAGCAGCGGAATGTCGAAGCCGTGAACCTGCCAGTCATCGGGGTGGAGCTCGACGCCGGCATGCTTCGCCATGGCGGCCAGATGCGGCTGGGCGTTGGTGGATCCACCGATCGCCGAGTTGACGCGGATGGCGTTGAGGAATGCGGCGCGGTCGAGAATGTCTGAGGGTTTTAGGTCTTCCCAGACGATCTCGACGGCGCGCTTGCCGGTGCGGTAGGCCATCTGGCCGCGCTCGCGATAGGGAGCAGGAATGGCGCCGCATCCCGTCAGCGACATGCCGAGCGCTTCCGCCAGTGCATTCATCGTCGAGGCCGTGCCCATGGTGTTGCAGTGGCCGACGGAGGGGGCGGAATCGAGTGCCGCCTGGAGAAATTCCTCGCGATCGATCTCGCCGGCTGCGAACTTGCGCCGCATCCGCCAGATCACCGTGCCCGATCCCGCCAGATCACCTTCGTGCCAGCCGTCGAGCATGGGACCACCGGACAGGACAATCGCCGGGATGTCGACGGTGGAGGCTGCCATCAGGGCAGAGGGCGTGGTCTTGTCGCAGCCCGTCGTCAGCACCACGCCATCGAGCGGGTAGCCGTAGAGCACTTCGACGAGGCTGAGGTAGGCAAGGTTGCGGTCGAGCGCGGCCGTCGGCCGCTTGCAGTTCTCGAACATCGGATGGGTCGGGAATTCGATCGGAATGCCGCCGGCGTCGCGAATGCCGTCGCGCACCCGCTTGACCAGTTCGACGTGTACCCGGTTGCAGGGCGTCAGGTCGCTGCCGCTCTGGGCGATGCCGATGATCGGCTTGCCGGAGCGCAGTTCTTCCGGCGTCACGCCGTAGTTCATGAAGCGCTCCAGGTAGAGCGCTGTCATGTCGATGTGGTCGGGATTGTCGAACCAGTCCTGCGACCGCAGGCGGCGGGTCGGGGTCTTCTCAGCGCTCATGATGTCTTGCCTGTCTTCGGGTTGAGCTTTTCCAGGTGCAGGAGAAGACCGCTGTGGTCTTTCTCGGCGCCGCCCTGGTCCACGAAATCGCGAAATTCCTGGCGGACCTCCCGGGTCAGCGGCAGCGTCAGCGAGAGGTCCTCTGCCATCGCCATGACCGCGTCAAGGTCCTTCAGCTGGTTGGCGGAAGCGCCGCCCGGCACGAAATTGCGCTCGACCATGCGGGCGCCGTGCAGATCCAGGATGCGGCTTTCGGCAAAGCCGCCGCGAATGGCGTCCCGGAAGGCGGCACGCGAGGCGCCGCCGGCTTCCACCAGGACCATCGCTTCGGCGACGGCGCCGATGGTGACGGCGACGATCTGCTGGTTGGCGAGCTTGCAGATCTGTCCCGCACCGCTCGGCCCCACATGGGTGACGCGGCCCAGGGCTGCAAAGACGTCCTTTAGATCCTCGACATCGGCCGCGTCGCCGCCTGCCATGATCGCCAGCGTGCCGGCAGAGGCGCCGGCCGTGCCGCCGGAGACGGGCGCATCCAGGTTGCGGATGCCGCGGTCGGCAAGTTTCGCAGCATTCTCGCGGGCGATCGGCGGCGCGATCGAGCTGCAGTCGACGACGATCGTGCCTTTGGCCATGGCGTCGGCGACGCCCTTGTCGAACAGCACGTCGGCGACGGCTGCACCATTGGTCAGCATCGTGAAGACGACGTCGGCGCCGGTGACGACCTCGACCGGCGACTGCGCCTGGCTTGCGCCGTCAGAGACGAGCGGCGCGGCCTTTGCCGGATCGCGGTTCCAGACCGTCACCGGAAAGCCTGCCTTCAGCAGACAGCGCACCATGGGTGCGCCCATCAGGCCGGTGCCGAGGAAGGCGATCTGCTTCCTGTCCGTCTTACTCATGCAAGTTTGCCTCCAAGCTCGTCGTCGATGTGAACGCGAATGATCTCATCGAACGACTTTTCGGCCGTGAAGCCAAGCTCCGTTGCGCGCTTTGCCTCAAATCCGGGTGCCCATCCGGCGACCATCTTCATGATCATTTCATCCGGCTCGCGGCGGATGAGGGCGACCGCCTTGTCGCCGGCGACGCGACGCAGGGCTTCGATCTGCTCGCCGACGGTGGCGCTGAGGCCCGGCATCGACAGGTTGCGGCGCGGGCCGACCTTGTCGACGTCGATCGTGGCGCCGTGAAGGAGAAAGCCGACGGCCGAACGCGGCGAGGTGTGCCAGTGGCGGACATCGTCGGAGACGGGAAGCACCGCTTCCTGGCCGACCAGCGGCTCGCGCAGGATGTTGGAGAAGAAGCCCGAGGCGGCCTTGTTCGGCTTGCCGGGGCGGATGCAGATGGTCGGCAGGCGGATGCCGATGCCTTCGAAGAAGCCGCGGCGGCTGTAGTCGGAAAGGAGGAGTTCGCAGATCGCCTTCTGGGTGCCGTAGCTCGTCAGCGGGGTCAGGTGGAAATCGTCCGGGATCGGGAAGGGCAGCGGTGCGCCGACGACGGCAATCGACGAGGTGAAGACGACGCGCGGCTTGTAACCGTCTTCGTTGTGAGCAAGGCGGATCGCGTCGAAGAGGTAACGGGTGCCGTCGAGGTTGATGCGGTAGCCCTTGTCGAAATCGAGCTCCGCTTCGCCCGATACGATGGCGGCCAGATGGAAGATCACGTCGGGACGGCCCGCCACCAGCGTCTCGGCCTCGCCGGGAGCGGAGAGATCGCTCTCGCGCGCATCGACCGTGCCGGAGAAGCCGGCAGGGGCTTCGGGCTGAACGACATCCACCAGCGTCAGCTTCTCGACCGTCTTGCCGTCGAGGGCCTTGTCGGCAACGAGCCGCTGCGTGAGCTTGCGGCCGACCATGCCTGCCGCGCCGATGATCAGGATATGCATGAGAGAGCTCCTCCACTGAAGATGCCGGCGGCGGTGGAGCCGCTGCGGCATAACGAAAATCCATCTTGTAAGGTTGTCTGATAACTTTATATGGTCGGCTTGCAAATAGTTATTTCAGCATCGGCAGGCGAAGCCCAGGTGGAAGCCTGACACACGGCTGATGCAAGAGAAGGGCCTTGGGCATGACATCGGAAATGAGTGCATCGGTCGGCGAATGGCGCACCGCATTGCGTGCGAGACTGGGCGACGACCTTGTGTTGAGCGAGCGCGACGCGATGATCCCCTATTGTCGCGACTGGCACGGCGATGTGACGAGCGATGCGGTGGCGGTGCTGCGACCCCGCTCGACCGAACAGGTGGCGGAGGCCGTCAAGCTGTGCCGCGAACTCGGCCTGTCGATCGTGCCGCAGGGCGGCAACACCGGTCTCGTGCTGGGAGGCATTCCCGACGCCGGCCAGAACCAGGTGGTTCTCAGCCTGGAGCGCATGAACAGGATCCGGCAGATCGATGCCGATGATTTCTCCGCCGTGGTCGAGGCGGGATGCATTCTGTCCGAACTCAAGGATGCGATCGCGGAGAAGGGGATGTTCTTCCCGCTGGCGCTCGGCGCGCAGGGAACGTGCCGGATTGGCGGCAATGTGTCCACCAACGCAGGCGGCATCAACGTCCTGCGATACGGGATGACGCGCGAGTTGGTTTTCGGACTGGAGGTGGTGCTGCCGGACGGCAGCATCTTCGAAGGCCTGTCGACCCTGCGCAAGGACAATCGCGGCATCGACCTCAAGCAGCTGTTCATCGGTGCCGAGGGGACGCTCGGCATCATCACCGCGGTCTCCGTCAAGCTCACGCCTTACCCGGACCAGGTTGCGACGGCGCTTCTGGGGCTGGCGTCGCTTGAGGATGCGATCACGCTCTTCCGCCGCGCGCGCCGCGACTGCTGCGACCTCATGTCTGCCTTCGAGTTCATGCCGCCGCTTGCCTTCACCCTGGCGAAGGAGGCCATGCCGGACCTGCCCATCCCCATCTCGGCGGAGTATCCGGCCTATGTGCTGATGGAGATCTCCGGATCGGGGCTCGTCGACATCGATGACCTGATGGGCCGCTTCCTGGAAGTCGTGATGGAGGAGGGCATGGTGGTCGACGGGACCATCTCGGCCTCCCAGGCACAGGCACGGAACCTCTGGTTGATCCGGGAAGGGATGAACGAAGGCCAGGCCAAGCGGGGCATGCACCTCAGGACCGATGTTTCGGTGCGATTGTCGCAGCTGGCGTCCTTCGTCGCCGATGCCGAGAGCGCGGTCGCGGATGCCGTTGCCGGCGTCACCTGTGTTTCCTACGGGCATGTCGGCGACGGCAATGTCCATCTCAACGTGCTGCCGACCGCCGGTGCGACGCCGGAGCAGCAGCTCGAGCAGATGTACAAGGCGAAGGGCGCCATCAATGCCGTACTTGATCGCTACCAGGGAAGCATCAGCGCCGAGCACGGCATCGGTCGCCTGAAGCGGGAAGACTTCGAGGCGCGCCTGTCGCCGGTGCGGCGCCATCTTCTGACGGCCGTCAAACAGGCAATCGACCCGGATTTCATGATGAATCCCGGCTGCCAATTGAATTTTATCCCGAACTCATAGAAGAAGGAAGGGAAGCCAGGGAGGGCAGAGGTGGCGGTCGCCGATTTCAACCAGATCAGACGGAGCGAACATCTGCCGGCGCGCATTGCCGCGCAGATCGGCCGTGAGATCACCGAAGGGCGGATTGCCGCTGGGGAGAAGCTGCCGACGGAGCACCTGCTTGCCAAGACCTTCGGCGTCAGCCGATCGGTCGTCCGCGAGGCGATTGCCCAGCTGCGCAACGAAGGGCTGGTGGAGACACGGCAGGGCGTGGGCGCCTTCGCCACCGAGTTCGAACGGCGCCAGTCGCTGCGGATCGAGCACGGCGATCCGACCGATCAGCTTGCTTTCCACAATCTCTACCAGCTGCGCATTCCCCTGGAGATCGAGGCGGCCGGTCTGGCTGCCATTCATCGCACCTCGGCGGATCTCGCTCGCCTTGACGAGACCCTGGAGCAGATGACAGGTGCGGAGAAATGGACTGAACAAGGGATCGTTGCCGATCTCGCGTTTCACCGTGCACTAGCGACCGCAACGCAAAACGAGTATTTTCCGCTGTTCACCAGCTTCATCGCGGAGCGGATCAGCCTTGCAATCCAGGCCGCCCGGGCAAAGGCGGTGCTGGAGGAAATTGTCGAGGTGACGATAGCAGAGCATGTTGCGATCCGCGATGCGGTTGCGATCGGCGATCCTGTCAAAGCGCGCCAGGCCATGCGCCATCATTTGATCCAGGCCGCAGCGCGCCTGGATCTTGCTTTGGAAACCTTGCAGGGCGAAATATCGTGAGGAAGCGTTCACGGACTTTTTCCCACATTGATCGAGGGCATCTGGACAGGCGCCAAAAGTCATACTAGAAAAGCGCACTTTTGTTGTCAGACATCCTGACAATCAGGGCGATTTCATCGCATGCCAGGGAGGAACTTGGTGAATTCTGAGAATGTGTTGAGCGCGCAGATGATCCTGCCGCAAGACGTAAGCGACGCGCTTCTGGTCGGTCGGGTCTGGTCCAAGGACGCCGGTGGTCCATGCCCTGTCTTGCTCAAGAATGATCGACTGCTGGATCTGTCGTCACTGTCGCCGACACTGTCCGGTCTCCTGGAGATCGAAGACCTCACCACTCGTCTCGAAGACACAAGCCGGTTTGCCGACCTCGGCGCGATCGACGCGTTCCTGAATGGTGCCGTCGGCGAGCTTCTTGCTCCTGTCGACCTGCAGGCCGTTAAGGCCGCAGGTGTAACCTTCGCCGACAGCATGCTCGAGCGCGTCATCGAGGAGCAGGCCAAGGGTGATCCGCTGCGGGCACAGGAGATCCGCGGCCGGCTGGCGCCGGTTCTCGGCGACAACCTCAAGGGACTGGTCGCCGGATCCGAGAAGGCTGCCGAGGTCAAGAAGCTGCTGCAGGAGCTCGGCCTTTGGTCGCAGTACCTGGAAGTGGGTATCGGGCCCGACGCCGAAATCTTCACGAAGGCGCAGCCCATGTCCTCCGTCGGCTGCGGTGCCCTCGTCGGCATCCATCCGAAGTCGGACTGGAACAACCCTGAGCCGGAAGTCGTGCTGGCGGTGACATCCACGGGCAGGATCGTCGGCGCCACGCTCGGCAATGATGTCAACCTGCGTGACTTCGAAGGCCGCTCCGCCCTGCTGCTCAGCAAGGCGAAAGACAACAACGCATCCTGCTCGATCGGTCCGTTCATTCGTCTCTTCGATGCCGGCTTCAGCATCGAAGACGTCAAGACGGCGGAGATTGCCCTGACTGTCGAAGGTGCCGACGGTTTCACCATGACGGGCGTCAGCCCGCTGGCTGCCATCAGCCGGACGCCGGAAGACCTCGTGTCGCAGTTGCTGAACGACAATCACCAGTACCCGGACGGCGCGGTCCTGTTCCTCGGCACGATGTTTGCGCCGGTCAAGGATCGCCGCGGCGCGGGTCTCGGGTTCACCCATGAAATCGGCGACCGGGTAGAAATATCGACGCCGCGGCTCGGGCGGCTTATAAACTGGGTCGAGCATAGCAATCGCTGCCCGCAGTGGACCTTCGGAATTGCTGCGCTGATGAAAAATCTTGCACAACGCGCGCTGCTGTAGGCGAGGCGGGAGGAGTCACATGCAAAGAGCTATCGATCTCTTCTACAAATGTCTGGAACTCCTGCTGATCCTGCTGCTCGGTGGCATGGCGATCATGGTGTTCCTGAATGTCGTGCTGCGCTACGGCTTCAATTCCGGCATCAACGTGTCGGACGAACTGTCGCGCTACTTCTTCGTGTGGCTGACGTTCATCGGCGCCGTTGTCGCATTCCGGGAGCATTCGCATGTCGGCGTGGAGACGCTGGTGATGCTGTTTGGCCGCACGGGTCGCATCATCTGCATGATCTTGTCTAACATCATCATCATTGCCGTTTCGGGGATCTTCTTCTGGGGAACCTGGAAGCAGGCGCCGATCAATGCCACCATGGACGCTCCTGTCACGCAGCTGTCGATGATCTGGGTCTATGGCATCGGGTTCTTTACCGGTGCAGGTGTCGTCATCATCGCGCTCGAGCGATTGTTGCGCCTGCTGACCGGCCGCGTGACCGAAGAAGAGATTGCAGCCTTCGCCGGAGAAAATATGAGTGCCAACCACCTGGCGGAGCGTGCCTGATGACATTAGGCGTCTTTATTGCATCCCTTCTCGGCGCTATGGCCATCGGTGTTCCGGTCGCCTTCTCGCTGATGTTCTGCGGCGTCATGCTCATGTGGTACATGGGCATGTTCAACACACAGATCATCGCCCAGAACATGATCGCGGGTGCTGACACCTTCACGCTTCTTGCCATTCCCTTCTTCATCCTCGCCGGGGAACTGATGAACGCGGGCGGCCTGTCGCGGCGCATCATCGACTTTGCGATCGCCTGCGTCGGCCATATCCGGGGCGGACTTGGCATCGTGGCCATCATGGCCGCGGTGATCATGGCCAGCATCTCGGGCTCCGCGGCTGCCGATACGGCGGCACTCGCCGCCATCCTGATCCCGATGATGGCAAAGGCTGGCTACAACGTTCCGCGCTCGGCCGGCCTGATTGCAGCCGGCGGCGTCATCGCTCCGGTCATCCCGCCATCGATGGCCTTCATCGTCTTCGGTGTCTCGGCAAACGTCTCGATCACCCAGCTGTTCATGGCCGGCATCGTTCCGGGCCTGCTGATGGCGTTCGCACTGGTCGTGACGTGGCTGATCGTGGTTCGCAAGGACAATGTCCAGGCGCTGCCACGGACCTCGGCGAAGGAACGGGTGCACGCAACGGGCCGCGCGCTCTGGGCGCTGGGAATGCCCGTGATCATTCTCGGCGGCATCAAGGCCGGTGTCGTCACGCCGACCGAAGCCGCCGTCGTGGCTGCTGCTTATGCCATGTTCGTCGGTATGGTGATCTACCGTGAGCTCGCACCGCGCGATCTGCCGGCCGTCATCCTGCAGGCGGCAAAGACCACCGCCGTCGTCATGTTCCTCGTCTGTGCCGCGCTTGTCTCGGCCTGGCTGATCACCGCCGCCAACATTCCGGCTGAAATCACCGGCTATATCGAGCCCTTGATCGACCGCCCGATGCTGCTGATGTTCGTGATCATGCTGCTGGTTCTGGTCGTCGGTACGGCACTTGACCTGACGCCCACGATCCTGATCCTGACGCCTGTGCTGATGCCGATCGTCAAGCAGGCGGGGATTGACCCGGTCTACTTCGGCGTGTTGTTCATCATGAACACCTGCATCGGCCTTCTGACGCCGCCGGTCGGCGTCGTCCTGAACGTCGTCAGCGGCGTCGGCCGTGTCCCGTTGGGACAAGTCACCATCGGCGTCTGGCCATTCCTGGTCACGCAGGTCCTGGTGCTTTTCCTTCTGGTCCTGTTCCCAGATATCGTCCTCGTGCCCGCACGATGGCTCTACTAATCCACAACCCCTCAGCAACCTATCCTAGGGAGGATACTACCATGAGAAAACTGCTTCTTGCCTCGACTGCCATCGCCTTCGGCCTTTCGGCTGCAGCTCCGGCCTTCGCGGAATTCAACGATCGCAACATCCGCGTTTCGAACGGCATCAACGAAGACCACCCGGTCGGTAACGGCATCAAGGCCATGCAGGCCTGCCTCGACGACAAGTCGGGCGGCAAGCTGAAGCTCACCGCCTTCTGGGGCGGCGCACTCGGCGGCGACCTTCAGGCAACCCAGGCGCTCCGTTCGGGCGTTCAGGAAGCCGTCGTGACGTCTTCTTCGCCGCTGGTCGGCATCATTCCGGCACTCGGCGTATTCGACCTGCCGTTCCTCTTTGCCAATGCCGCAGAAGCCTACGAAGTCCTCGACGGCGAATTCGGCGACATGATGAACGAGAAGCTTGCAGAAGCTGGCCTCGTGAACCTGGCGTACTGGGAAAACGGCTTCCGCAACCTGTCGAACTCGGTTCGCCCGGTCACCAAGTGGGAAGACTTCCAGGGGATGAAGGTTCGCGTCATGCAGAACAACATCTTCCTCGACACCTTCCAGAACCTCGGTGCCAACGCCACTCCGATGGCCTTCGGCGAAGTCTTCTCGGCGCTGGAAACCAATGCGATCGACGCCCAGGAAAACCCTTACGTGACGATCGACACTTCCAAGTTCTACGAAGTGCAGAAGTACGTCACCGAGACGAACCACGCCTACACGCCGTTCCTGTTCCTGTTCTCGAAGCCGATCTTCGACAGCTACACAGCCGAAGAGCAGGCAGCCCTTCGCGAGTGCGCAGTCGTCGGTCGTGACGAAGAGCGCAAGGTGATCCAGGACCTCAACATGAAGTCGCTGGAAAAGATCAAGGAAGCCGGCCTGGAAGTGAACACGCTGTCTGAAGAAGAGCAGGCACGTATTCGCGAGAAGTCCATGGTCGTCTACGAAAAGCACAAGGCCGCCATCGGCGCGGACGTGGTCGACAACATCGTCGCCAAGCTCGAAGAGATCCGTAAGTAACGGATCAATGGCAGGCCGCACCTCGTGTGCGGCTATCCCCTTTACGAATGCCCGCGGCTTCTGCCGCGGGCATTTTTCGTTGGGGGAACTTCTGCCTATGACAGACCGAAGAGGCGACTGGCCGGGTCGTATTTTGGGTATGGCCCATGGAAAAGGGCCGCTCCCAGTTGGAAGCGGCCCTTAAGCTGAGGTCGCTCGTTGCGACAGACCCTCAGGGAATTTCGACCGGCCTGTCTGCCGGCTGGCGTTTCTTCAGCATCTGTTCGCGGATGAAGATGAACAGGCCGGAGGCGACGATGAGGCCCGCGCCGATCATCATGCTGAGCCGCGGGACGTCGCCAAAGAACATCCAGCCGAAGATCACCGCATAGAGCAGCAACGTGTACTGCAGCGGTGCAACGGTTGCGGCGTCCGACATCTTCAGGGCGCGATTGACGAGCATGTGCGCGCTCATCGCGACCACGCCCAAGAGGCAGAGCAGCATCAGATCGACGCCCGATGCGATCGGGGCCCAGTCGAAGGGGGCAAAGACAAGCCCCGCAAGGGCAGCAGCCGAGGTCTGGAAAAGAACCAGCGTGCTGTCGGGCGTTGCGCGCAGGAAGCGGCCGGAGATCATCATGAAGGCGAAGGCGGCGCTGCCGATGATCGAGATGATCGCCGGGCCCGTGAACATGGCACTCGAGGGCTCAAGCGTGATGATGACGCCGACGAAGCCGATGGCAATGGCTGTCCAGCGGCGCCAGCCGACGCTCTCGCCCAGCAGCAGCGGGGAAGCCGCCGCCACGTAGATCGGTGCGGCCAGCCAGAAGGTCATGACGTCGGCAAGGGGCAGGTACATGACCGCGTAATAGAAGCAGAAGACCTCTGCCGTCGAAAAGATCACGCGGGCGAGTTGCATGCCCTTCCGCTCCGCTCCGAGGATCGGCGCAAGGCCGGCCTTCCAGAGAAGGGGAGACAGGATGACGAGCGCGGCGATACTGCGGATCAGGATGACCTGGCCCAGTCCATAAGAGGAGACAAGCCATTTGCCCATGGCGTCGTTCAGGGCAAAAAACAGCATGCCGAGCAACATCACCAGCGGCCCGGCGGCCGACGAGGTTCCCAAGCCGGCCGCAACCGATGCGATCTTATTCAATTCATCCTCCCAGAATATCGATGGTCGTCAGATATCGGCGATGTCGGAGAATCGCCGGCTGACGGTGAAGTTCTCTTCTAGGTCCGGATGAAGTTCCATGCCAAGCCCTGGACCGGGCGGAACGGTGATCATGCCGTTCTTTACCTCCGGCAGTGCCGTGACGAGATCCCGGTACCAGGTGTTGTAGAAGGCGCGCACGCTTTCCTGGACGAGTGCATTGGGCGCGTTCAGCGACAGGTGGGTCGAGGCGCAGAGAACCACCGGCCCGGTGCAGTCATGCGGCGCGACGGGCAGATGCCAGGCCTCGGCCATGGAGGCGATCTTGCGGGCTTCGGACAGGCCGCCGCACCACGAGATATCGAGCATGACGATGCCGGCGACACCGGTCTCCAGATAGTCGCGGAAGCCCCAGCGGGTGGCTAGCGTCTCGGACGCCGAAATGGGGGCAGGCGAGGCGTCCGCATAGCGCTTCAGGCTGGACAGGCTGTCCATCTTGATCGGGTCCTCGTGCCAGAAGGTGTTGTAGGGCTCGAGCGCCTTAGCGATCTGGATGGCCGGCAACAGCTGCCACATCGAATGAAACTCGACCATGATGTCGATCTTGTCGCCGACGGCCTTGCGGATCTTCTCGAAGGGTTCGAGCGCGAGCTTCAGGTCGGGCATGGAGATATATTGGCCGCGCGTCTTCTCGGCGGCGGCGTCGAAGGGCCAGATCTTCATGGCGGTGATGCCATCGGCCAGAAGCGACTCGGCAAGCTCGTCGGCACGGTGCAGGAAGCCGTTCAGGTCGTCATAGGCAGTTCCACCCGTCATGCCGTAGTTGGCGGTGGTTTGCCCGGTGTTCTTCTTGATGTATTCGGTCCCGGCGCAGGTGTTGTAGGTGCGGATTTCCTTGCGGCTGAAGCCGCCCAGCAGCTGGGCGATCGGCTGGTTCACCGCCTTGCCGAAGATGTCCCAGAGCGCGATGTCGAAGGCCGAGTTGCCGCGGACCTCTGCGCCGGACGAGCGGAAGCCGATGTAGCCGACGAGATCGCTGGCCAGGAGATCGATCTGCAGAGGGTCGCGGCCGAGCACGCGCGGCGCGACATACTCATGGATGTAGCTCTCGACGGTCTCTGCGCCGAAGAAGGTCTCTCCCAGCCCGGTGATGCCTTCGTCAGTGTGGACCAGCACCCAGAGCAGGTTGGAGCGCTCCGCAATGCGGACGGTTTCGAGTTTGGTGATCTTCATGGAGTGTCCTTTGAACTAGATGAGGCCGGCGGTGACGAGCGCCTTGAGGCTGACGTCGAAATGCTGGTTCATGGCTGACGTGGCGGCACTGGGGTCGCCGGTAAGGATCGCCTGGCCGATCTCGCGATGAAGCGTGTTCATCGCCTGCCGATCGGCGTCGCTCGACCGGCTTCGCCAGCCGATCGGCCACGTCTCTCGGGTGACGTTCTGGAACGCCCCCAGAATGAGTGCGAAAACGGGGTTGCGGGAGGCGCGGGTAATCGCGAGGTGGAAGGCGATGTCGTGCTCCATCACCTTTTCCGGCAGATGAAAGTCGGTCGCCATCGCTTCTGCATGAGCGATAATGGCATTCGCCTCCACCTCCGTGCGACGCAGAGCCGCCAGCGCCGCAGTCCGCGCTTCGATGGTCCGGCGCGCGTCGTAGATCTGCTGGATGTCGATCTGGTCGATGACCACGCCGTGCTCGATCATCAGCCCGAAGGCATCGTCGTTGAGCCTGCCGACCGTCGGTCGTTTGCCGGCTCCCAATTCGACGAGCCGGAGCGCGGCCAGGGAGCGCAGTGCCTCGCGAACGACAGTCCTGGACACCTGCAGATCCTTCGACAGGACCGCTTCGGCGGGTAGGCGGTCGCCGGGCTTCAGATCCTGCTCACGGATCAGCCGCGCAATTGCCGCGACGGCACCGCCGACGAAATCGGGGCTCGTCCCCGTGAGCTGTGTCGCCAACATATCCTACCGATCCCCCAAATCTGTATGACAGGTTTAGGGGAAATCGCAGGTGGAGGCAAGACTACAGAGGGTTTGGTTCAGACGAGCCTAGCCAGCCTGCGCTGCGTCGTAGGCAGTCAGGGTCAGCTTTGCACGCTCGACGACATCGGCCGCGCTCATACCAGGCTTGTACAGGCTGGAGCCAAGCCCGAAGGCGGTGATGCCGGCGCGCATATAGTCGGCGAAGTTGACCTCGGAGACGCCACCGACAGCGGCGATCAGCAGGTCCTTCGGCAGGACGGCGCGAATGGCATTGATGCCGGCAGGTCCGAGCACATTGGCGGGGAAGAACTTCAGCCCCGTGGCGCCGGCCCGGGCGGCCGCCAGGGCTTCGGTCGGGGTGAAGACGCCCGGCAGGGTCACCATGCCACGCGCCACGGCCGCCTTGATTACCTCCGGCTCGACGTTCGGGCTGACCATGAGCCTGCCCCCGGCGGCGTCAAGGCTCGCCACATCCTCGAGGGTCAGCACCGTTCCGGCGCCGATCAGGCAGTCGGCAGGCGCCATCTTCGCGGCGATCTCGATGGACCGGAACGGATCCGGAGAGTTCAGCGGGATCTCGATGGCGGTGAAGCCCGCCTCGATCAGGCCACCGACGACACCCTCCGTCTCTTCCGGTCGCAGTCCCCGCAGGATGGCGACCAGGGGGTATTGCATGGCGGGGAAGGGGATGCGGTTCATGGCTTTTCCTCGGGCTTGGCGAGCAGGATCTTGTGTGCGGCGGCGGAGAGGCCCCGCCGCACCGCTTCATCGGCATCAATGGTCTGGAAAGAAAGTGAGAGCACCGACAACGCGCCCTCGTAGAGGCTGCGCAGTTTCCCGGAGGCAACAAGCCGGATCACCGGGCGTTCGGCGGCAGAGCCCAGAGCGCCGGCGATCTCCAGCCCGATCAGCGTGCCAGACAGGCGGGCTGCAGCATCCGTCGGGGACAGGTCCTGCAGAAGCGTTCCGGAGCGGACGGTGAAAAGGATGTTGCTCACCCGCTGCGGCGCCCGGAAGGCGGCTTTCACGGCGCTCAGAAAGGTGGGGCAATCCGCATCAAAGGACGCGGCGCCGGCGACGGAGTGGGAGAGAACCGAGTGCTTCGAGAGAAGGTCGAAAAGTTCCCCGGTCATGAACGTCGAGAAGCTCGTCACGAGATCATCCGTGACCGTCACCCATTTGGAATGCGTGCCGGGCATGCAGACGATCTGACGGCTTTCGGCTGCAGACTGGAGCGCGCCCAGCAGCTGGGTTTCCTCGCCGCGCATCACGTCTGGGGCATCGGCGTGCCGTTGGGCCAGGCCCGGGAGGATGCGCACGTCACGATCTATGCCGGACACCCGCACAGCTCCGGCAAGAACAGCCGGCAAGGGGGCCGGAACGTCGACATAGCCCGCCTCGACCCAGCCCTGCCGTGCGCCGGCCATGCCGCAGACGATCACCGGCAGGTCCGACGGTGCTGCCAGCGCGCTCAAATGGGCCGTAAGCACCTGCGGAAAGCCTGTCTGCGCCGCGGTCGTCATGCCTTCGCTGCTGCGCCGCTCCGCCAGGACGGTGTCCTCGGCATCCATCAGCCAGAGGCGGAAGCTGCTCGTTCCCCAGTCGACGGCGGCATAGGCGGGTTTGGTCAAAGCAGTCCTCCATCGATGATCATGGTTTGCGCCGTCATACCGGCTGCTGCCTCCGATGCAAGGAAGAGGCAGGGTCCGACGACATCCTCTGCGGTCAAGGTCCGCTTCAGGCACTGCCGCCCGACGATCTCCGCAATGCCCGTGTCCGTCAGCCACAGGCGCTTCTGACGCTCCGTCACGATCATGCCCGGCAGGATCGCGTTGACGCGGATGCCCTCGGGACCGAGCCGGCCGGCCAGGCTCTTCGTCAGTCCGACGATGCCGGCCTTGGCCGTCGCATAGGCCGGCAGGTCGCCCATGTTGAGCAGGTAGGAGATCGAGGAGAAATTGACGATGGAAGCGCCGGGCGCCTTGCGCAGGTGCGGCAGGGCTGCCTGCGAGGCAAAGAACATCTGCTTCAGGTTAATTGCCTGGCTTTCGTCCCAATAGGCTTCCGACACGGTGTCCACATCATGGCGATCGTCCCAGCCGGCATTGTTGACCAGCACCGAAAGCGATCCTGCCGCGCGGGCGGCTTCATCGACGGCGGCGCGTGTCTCTGCGACCTGCCGCAGATCGGCGTGCAGAAATGTGACGGGGTGGGGTGACGATCGGGACAGCTTTGCCGCGAGCTCTCGGCCCGGGTCGTCAGCGATGTCGATAAAGAAGACGCGGGCACCCTGTGCTGCGAACGCCGCCGTCAGCGCCGCGCCAATGCCCGTTGCACCGCCGGTGATCAGAACGCTCTTGCCGGCAAGGTCGGGATGCTGGACGACGACATCGGCCAAGGCTTTCCCTCCGGCATGCTGCAGCTGATCGATGTCGATGTTCTAAGCAGCCGCCGGCTGAAACACAAGAGATTGAGAGTGCTCAGGTGCTGCCGCAAAGGAAGCAGGCCGCTCTGCTGGCGGCCTGCTCGATCAGCGGGGGTCAGGCGGCAGTGCGTCGCCAGGCGGGAGCGGCGTGGCTCGCCTGCTGGGTTGTTGTGCCGGTGCGGAAGCGGCCAATCAGGGATGCCAGGCTGCCGCTGATCTGCGAGAGGTTTTGTGCCGAAGCATTGGTTTCCTCCATCAGAGCTGCGTTCTGCTGGGTCATCTGGTCCATGCTGCGAACGGCCGAGTTGATCTCGTCGATGCCGGCGGCCTGTTCCTGGGCCGATTTGGTGATGGAGTTGATGTTTTCGCTGATCGAGCCGACGCGCTGGCCGATTGCCGTCAGCGATTCGCCCGTCAGATTGACCAGTTCAACACCACGGCGAACGTCAGCGGACGATTTGTCGATGAGCTCCTTGATCTCCTTGGCGGCGGCGGCGGAACGCTGGGCGAGTTCGCGGACTTCCTGTGCCACGACCGCAAAGCCCTTGCCCTGTTCTCCGGCTCGTGCTGCCTCTACGCCGGCATTCAGCGCCAGCAGGTTCGTCTGGAAGGCAATCTCGTCGATGACACCGATGATCTGGGTCATCTTCTGCGACGAGCTTTCGATCTCACCCATGGCAACGATGGCCTGTTTGACGACCTGGCCCGACTTTTCGGTTTCCTTGGCGGATTCCTGAACCACCGTCTGGACTTCGCGGGCCCGCAGTGCGGACTGGCTGGAGATGCTGGTGATCTGCTCGAGTGCCGCGGCACTCTCTTCGAGTGCGGAGGCCTGATGCTCTGTCCGTTTGGCCATATTGTCGGCGGCCGATGCAATGCCACCCACTTCGGCACGAACCTGGTCGACGGAGTTGTGGATTTCCTGCATCGCCTCTTCAAGCGAGGCAACGGACGAGTTGAAATTCCGTTTGAGGCCTGCAAAGCTCGGTGCCAGTGCCTCTCGCAGCTCCGAGGTCAGATCACCCTCGGACAGTCTGGCAAGCGCAGTCTCAAGTGCCACCAAGGCGGTCTGCTGCTCCGCCTGCTCCGTCTGGCGCAGGGCTTCGACGCGGGCGCGTTCCCCTGCCAGGGATTCCAGGTAGACAGAGATGGCATAATCCATGTCGACCAGCGCAGCCTTGACGACCGCAGTGACGTCGTTGGCAACCTTCTCCGCCTTCCGGCCGTGAAGAAAGCCTTTGAGTTCATCCCTGATGATGGCGCGCATGATCCCGTCGAGAATGAGCGCATAGCCGCCTATATACCAGCGCGGCTCAAGCCCGATCCGGGCATGCACCTGACCAACGGTCGTGACGCCATCGACGTAATCCTCCTGATATTTGCCAGAGGCAATCATCTCCCAGTGTGCAGCCTGCCGGCTCTTGGCGTGTTGGATATGCGCCTGGTTGGAGAAGAACTTGGATGTCAGGGGATGACGGGAGGCCTTGGCGTAGAAGACGTCGAGAGCCGCGCCGATCGAAGACGCGATGATGGGCTGAATGGCGCTCAGGCTGCGGCGCTGGTCGGCGTCGAGGCCTACAAATTCCAGCCGGTCCTGGAGGTCTGCGATCTTCGATTTTTGGTTCATGACTGCTCCTGTGGATGCGCCGGAAAAGCCCGGCGGATCTGTGTTTGGTTATATAATTCGGTTATATAAAAGGTAGCCACGGGAGCTTAACTTCGCATTAGCACTGTCTTTAATTTATCCGCTGCATAAACTTATAGTTGCAGGTAACATTTCATTAGGAAATCGTGATTTTCCTCACTGCTTTGAATTTGGCATATGTCAATTCGGCGATGGTTTAGGGTTTTGTGAAGACCCCCGCGACACACTGGGCACTCCTTTGTTGATTCGGTTCCTGTTCGCGAGTTCTCATGACCCTTGTCCAGTTCCCCACCCACCGCCGCAGCGGCGACATCAGACGTTGTGCACTGATACTGCGAGACCTTCACGGCAACGAAGCGAACTGTTTCTGGCGAGAAGAGATGAAGAAGCTTGCGGCGTCGTTGCGTCGTATCGGCGTCGACGAAGCGCAAATCTCCGAGCAGGCCAGGCAGTTCATGGACGCGGTGCAGATGGAACTGCAGTCCTTCCATGCCAGCGAATCTGCCGGCTGAGCAGCCGGTTATCGTGAGTGACCTACCTGGCCGAAATCAAAACGCCGCCGTTCATTGAACAGCGGCGTCATCCTTCCGGCTTGTTCCGGCTTGAAGCTGCATCGTGCAGGACAGTTTAATCCGGGCTGCCGAAGCGCGCCTTGGTGATGTCCATGTTGGTCGCGGCTCCGTCTTTGTCATCGCCTTCATTGAACTGCCTGGACGCCTGCTCGTTCACCTCTTGCACGTCTGGCTCACCCAGTTCCTGTCGGGCGCGATGCCAGTGGGCCATATCATCGCCCTCGCGCCTGCCTTCGCTCTCCCAGATTTCATGCGCCCGCTCCCGGATGCGCTGTTCCTTGTCGTCCATAGCGGCTCTCCTCGTTCCGTGTGAAGACCTCATATGGACGGCGAACATCTTTTCGCCGACAAGGTTCCGGGCAGCCTACGTTTGATTGTCGTGCAAGGGCTTTTCAGCGAGGCGTTCCTCGGTCAGGACACCCCAGGCTGAGATGAACAGTGCCGCAATCAGCGGGCCGATGACAAAGCCATTGATGCCGATCAGCGATATCCCGCCAATGGTGGAAATCAGCACGACATAATCGGGCAGCTTCACCTCCTTGCCGACAAGCGGTGGCCGCAGCAGGTTGTCGACGAGGCCGATCGCGAGGACACCGACCGCCGTGAGGATCGCGGCCTTGATCCAGAAGCCTGCAAGGGCAAGATAGATTGCGGTCGGAACCCAGATCAAGGCGGCGCCGACAGCCGGCAGCAGCGAGAGGAAGCTCATCACAACGCCCCAAAGCAGCGCGGGCTGCACGCCCAGCGCCCAGAACGTGATGCCGCCAATGGTTCCCTGAATGATCGCGATGATGACGTTGCCGCGGACCGTCGCCCGAACCACGGAGGTAAACTTCGCCATGAACTTGCTCGTATGCCCGCTGCTGAGCGGGGTCGAGCGCCTGATCATCCTCGCCAGGGATCGACCGTCGCGAAAGAGGAAGAACAGCAGATACAGCATCACGCCGAAGGCGATGAAAAACTGCACGGTGTTCTGCCCGAAACTCAGCGCCCGGCCGGCAAAGAAGCTGCCGCCGCTCATGACGGCGCCGGAAAATCTTTCCTGCAGTTCCTGGAAGCCGGTGAGTTCGAGGGCATCAATGCGCGTCTGGATGAACAGCGGAAGCGCCTGCTGCATCTGGGTCAGGATCTGCCGGATATCGATCTGGCCGCTGTTGATGCGCTGGTAGACTTCATTTCCCTGCTGGACCAGCAAGGTCAGGATGATGAGCCCCGGGACAATCACGAGGCAAAGGCAGACGAGCACCGAGAGAGCCGCGGCGGCATTGGAGCGTCCCTTCAGGGCCTGCTCGATCCTGACGTGGAGCGGGAAGAACAGGATCGCCAGCACCAGGCCCCAGAAGATCGCCGAATAGAACGGCATGATCACCGCGACGAAGGCAATCGTCACCAGAACCAGAAGCACATAGAAACTGACACGCTCGACAACCATGCGACCCAACCTCACGCTGCGCTGGCGCAACCTTGCAGATGTCTGTCCTGCCGTCATCGAAAATCTTGCAGCAAGAGCCTTTCGACATTCTTGGCCCGAACAATGTTCTGGCCGCTAAAGGGTGCCGGCTTCAAATCCCGATTGTGGGGACCGTCGAGATTTCCCGGAGGAAAGGTTAGAGGGTACATCAGGAACAGAAGAACCGCCTTTACGGCGGTTCTCGTGATTCAGCGATAGAAACAGTTGTATCAGGCCGCCTTCATGGCGTTGGGCAGGGGGATCTCGACTTCGATCTCCAGGATCGAGACGTGCTCGTCGCGATCCATCGTCACCTGTACCCGATCAGCGTCGACCTGCACGTGCTTGGCTATGACCGCCAGGATTTCCTCGCGCAGGATGGCAACCAGGTCAGACCCTATTGACGCTCTCTCGTGGGCAAGAAGTACCTGCAGCCGTTCGCGCGCCATGGGGGCGGAACTCGTCCTGCGGAAAAGGCCGAAGATGCTCATGCTGCCTTCCTTCCGAAGATCTTGCCAAGAAGGCCGCGCTTCTCTCCGGGGATGACAATCGGCACGGTTTCACCTGCGAGCCGGCGAGCGGCATCGAAGTAGGCCATGGCCGGGGCGCTGCGGGCATCGGCCAGGGTGACCGGTGCGCCGACGTTGGATGCTTTCAGCACGTCCATGCTTTCCGGGATGATCCCGAGCAGAGGGATGGAAAGGATATCGAGAACGTCCTCCACCTTCAGCATGTCGCCGCGCTCGGCGCGGTTGGCGTCGTAGCGGGTCAGCAGAAGGTGCTTCTCCATGCGCTCGCCGTTTTCCGCCTTCAACGTCTTGGAATCCAGCATGCCGATGATACGGTCGGAATCGCGAACCGAAGAGACTTCGGGATTGGTGACGACCACCGCCATGTCCGCGTGACGCATCGCCAGCGTTGCACCGCGCTCGATGCCGGCCGGGCTATCGCAGATAATCCAGTCGAAGTACTTCTTCAGCTCGCCGATGATGCGCTCGACGCCTTCGGGTGTCAGGCTGTCCTTGTCGCGGGTCTGCGAGGCTGCCAGCAAGAACAGGGTTTCCAGCCGCTTGTCGCGGATCAGGGCCTGAGGCAGCTTCGCGTCACCCTGGATGACGTTGACCATGTCATAGACCACGCGCCGTTCGGCACCCATGACGAGGTCGAGATTTCTCAAGCCGACGTCAAAATCGACGACGACCACCTTTTCGTTCCTCTGCGCAAGGGCTGCACCCAGTGCAGCCGTCGACGTCGTTTTGCCAACCCCGCCCTTGCCGGAAGTAACTACGATGACCTTCCCCATACTGCTCTCCTGTTTTTTCCTGGCCGCCCCGGCTCAGCTAATTGTTTCGGCCATCATCACGTCGCCTTCGAGCCAGAGCTGGACGGGTTGTCCGCGAAGGCTCGGCGCCATGTCTTCCGCCATCTGATAGATTCCGTCGATTGCCAGCAACTCCGCCTCAAGCTTGCGGCAGAAGATGCGTGCCGAAGCATTGCCAACCGATCCGGCCATGACCCGTCCGCGCAGCGCTCCATAGATATGCACGGATCCGCCGGCGATGATTTCGGCACCCGATGCCACCGATCCGACCACCGTCACGTCGCCCTCCGGAAAAATGACCGACTGGCCGGAGCGTACGGGCTCGTGGATGACGATCGACTGCATCGGAGCCCGCGTTTCGGCGGATGCCGACTTTGGCTGCGGCGCCGGCTGTGCTGCGGATGGTTCCGTCGATGGCTGCTCGAAATCCGCAACCGGCCGTCCGCCCTTCAGGATCGGCGGCATGCCCGGGCTCAGCATCGAAGGCCTGGCGCCCTCGATCCCCATGATGCTGACATTGCGCTGCACAAGACCTGCGATCAGGTCGGTCAGTTGCGCCCGGTCGATGTCCAGGTCGGTAACATCCAGGACCACGGGACGTCCCAGGAAGAAGCCGGCGGAGCGGGCAGCCAGATCGTCCAGCCTGACCAGCCACTCATCAAGTGGCAGGTCGGGAGACAGGACGACCGCCAGAAACGAGCGGCCTTTGATGCGGATGGAGCGAGCGTCTGTTAGCACTTTGGTGATCTTGGTTAATGGTGTGTTGACCATGTCTACGGGCGATTTGGTTAACAAAAGGTTAACGTCTTCGCTGCCGGTTAACACTACGCACGACCTTGACCATGGCGGATGTCAGCAGTGCCCAGAAAGCCACATCGCGCCGGTGAAACGGCTACCGATCCGCCGTCTAGTCGGTCTGGCAGGCGATGCGGAGGGCCGCATCATCGGGTTCGAGTTGCAGCCATTGTGCGCCAACAATCGCCCCGTCCTCTGCGACGGAGATGTCGGAGCCGATCAGATCTGCGCGTCTGTTGCTGTTGCAGTCGTAGATGACCCTGACCCGCGCCGACGGCTGCCAGCGTGCCGTAAGGATGAGGTCCACCATCACCTGGCCGGGCTGATCTGGATGACGTTGCGCGGTTCGGGTGTCGACCGCAGACAAACGGTTGGCGACGGGGCGGTAGTACGACCAAGGGCGCCAGAAGGCGCGGTCCTCGTTGTGCCAGGCGACGACCACGCCCTCCGGCATGGCCCGCGTGATCCGCGACAGCCAGCTGTATTCGCTCCACAGGGCATAGGAGAGCATGCCCAGTCCGGCTGCGGCAGGCACGATCCACTTCGGCAGGCGGCCGCGGCTTGCCCACCGCAGTGACATCGCGACGCCCGCGATTGCGACACCGGCCACGACGGCAGCGATCAACTCGAACAGCATGAAATTTCCTCTTAGACTTTCGCGGCGCGACCGTTGGCCAGCGCAGATTGCATGGTTCGCACGACAACGAAAGCGTCGCGAAGGTGGGAGCGCTCGAAATCGCCAAGGTCGTAGGGGCCGAGATAGTTGTTGGGGCGCGCGCCGGCCTTCACCTGGCTGGCCTGGTTGCGAAGCCTGAGTTCGGCAATCAGGTCGTAGGCGGCGATCAGATCGCGCGCACCGCTCTCCGAGATGATCCTGGCTTCTTCCGCGGCAAGAAGACGGGCGCGGGTGTTGACCGGCGTCAGCCGGGCCATCAGCGCATAGACGCGTCCGAGATCGACGACCGGGACCACGCCATTGTGCTTCATGTCGATCTGGTTGCGGTAGTCCCCGCTGCGGATCGTGGCAAAGCCCCGCAACAAGGAAAGCGGTGGGGCGTGGTTCAGCGAGTTGCCGATCATATGCGCCACGAAGATCGAGTTCTGGCTTGCCTGCTCCAACGTCTCCGCCTGAAGGTCGTCAAACAGGGAAAGCTTCCCGGCGATGGGCCGCAGGTCGAACATCACGCTGGCCAGCATCTGCGCCGTCGGTTCCGGGGTGTCGATCCATCGGCGGAAATAATCGCGCCAGACCCTGGCCGGCTGGCACCAACGGCGACTGGTGGCCATCATGTCTCCCGGGCAGTAGATATAGCCGCATGTGTTCAGGCCATCGCTGACGAAGTGCGCGAGCTTCTCGAACCAAGGCCTCTGGCTCTCTTCGAAGCTGTCATCGATGATGATGCAGTTGTCCTGGTCGCTCACCCCCGTCTGCTCCTGCCGGCCCTGGCTGCCGCAGGCGAGCCAGAGATAAGGGACGGGAGGAGGACCGAGTTCCTGCTCGGCAAGAATGATCAGCCGCCGGGTTGCCGCATCCGCAATGTCCGTGATCAGCCGCGTGACCACTTCGTGGGCATGGTTGCCCCCGACAAGCTGCACCAGCAGTTGCGGAATGCGGGCGGTGATCCTGCTCAGATCAGCCGCACTCTCGGCATTTGCCGCCTCTCCGATCATCGATGAAGAGGAAATGGCCTGGAACCGCGTCAGATCCGTCTGCGTCACCATGCCGATCATGCGTTCGCCATCGACGATCGGCAGATGAGCGATCTTGCGTTCCAGCATCAGATTGAGGACGTCGGAGACGAGGGCATCTTCGCCAAGACCGATCGGAGCGGGCGTCATGACGGCGGCCACATGCGTCGTCGCCGGGTCCCTGCCTTCGGCAATCACGCGGGCCGAAAGGTCGCCGGTGGTGACGATTCCGATCAGCCGCTCGTTGTGGATGACGCCGAGGCTCGAAACCTTCCGATCGCGCATGACGGCAGCAGCCTGCTGCGCGCTGTCATCGGGCGAGCAGACCAGCGGCGGCGTCGACATCAGGTCGCTCACCTTCCGCAGGCTGAGCTCGTTGCGCCGATTGTCACTCGTCTTGCCGCGGGTAAAGAACCGGCTGTAGACCGGATAATCGTTGATGAGCCGCCTGAATTCGGCTGCAGGCAACATCAGCAGCACGACGTCGGTCAGCGCCCGCGCATTGGTCGCAGCACGGCCATCGGCCAGAAGGCCGCGTTCGCCGAGGGTATTGCGGGGGAACAGCTGGGAGATCAGGCTGCCTGACGAGTCCCTGACTTCGACGTTGCCTTCCATGATCAGATAGAGACCGGGCAGCGGCTCGTTCAGGTCATAGATCTTGCTGTCTGCCTTCAGCTTGTGGCGCTGGAAACGACCAATGACGCGTTCCAGTTCGTCCCGGGGCAGACTGTCGTAGGGGTGGACCGTTTCCACAAACTTGGCGATGTCTGCAGCGGCATTCGCCATTGCTGAGCCTTTCGTGGTCCTTCGGTGGCCGTGGGAGCTTTGGAAGGGGAACGGGCGGCCAGTGGCCGCCCGTTCTGTTTCGTGATGTCAGTGGCCGATTGCGCCACCGGCGCCGCGCGGGACGCGGATCGATTCCACCAACTCCTGAATGTGCCGTGGCGGAGCTGCCGTCATTGCCGACACTGCGTAGGCTGCAGCGAAGTTCAGCAATGCGCCGATCGGGCCGAAGGCTGTCGGCGGAATGCCGAACAGGTAGTTGGCCGGGATGTTCTCCATCATGTTCGTACCCGGGATGAAGAACCATCCGAGATAGGTGAACAGGTAGAGGCAGGTAACGATCAGGCCAACCAGCATGCCGACCGTCGCACCGGCCGAATTCACGCGCTTGGAGAAGATGCCCATCATCAGGACCGGGAAGATACTCGCTGCGGCAAGACCGAAGGCGAGTGCCACCGTCTGGGCCGCAAACCCGGGCGGGTTGAGGCCGAGCAAGGTGGCGACGAGGATGGCGCCGGCCATGGAAACACGGGCGACCATCAGCTCGCTCTTTTCCGAAATCCCCGGAACCAGCCAGTCCTTGATCAGATCGTGGCTGACCGAGGAGGAGATAGCCAGCAACAGGCCAGCTGCGGTTGACAGCGCGGCGGCGAGACCACCGGCAGCAATCAGAGCGATAACCCAGCCCGGAAGCTGTGCGATTTCCGGATTGGCCAGAACGAGGATGTCGTTGTTGATGGTCAGCTCGTTGCCGGCCCAGCCCCGTTCCGTTGCCTGGGCGGTGAAGCCCGGAGCAGCGTCGTTGTAGTACTGGATGAGACCGTCGCTGTTCTTGTCCTCATACTTCAGAAGACCGGTCACTTCCCAGTTGCGCATCCAGTCAGGACGCTGCTCGTAGGAGACCGCCGGCTGCTCGACGCCGCCCGGGAAGATGGTGTCGATGATGTTCAGTCGTGCCATCGCACCCACGGCCGGGGCCGTCAGGTAGAGAAGCGCAATGAACACCAGCGCCCAGCCTGCCGACCAGCGCGCATCAGCCACTCTCGGAACAGTGAAGAAGCGGATGATGACGTGCGGAAGACCGGCCGTACCGATCATCAGCGACAGCGTGAACAGGGTCATGTTCAGCATCGAACCCTGGCCCGTGTAGGCATTGAAACCGAGATCGGTCACGACCTGGTCCAGTTTCTGCAGCAGCGGTACTCCCGATTCCGTGTGGGTCGAGAAGAGGCCCAGTGGCGGGATCGGGTTGCCCGTCAGCTGTAGGGAGATGAAGATCGCCGGAATCGTATAGGCGACGATCAGAACGACATACTGCGCCACCTGGGTGTAGGTGATGCCCTTCATGCCGCCGAGAACCGCATAGACGAAGACCACTGCGGATGCGATCCAGAGGCCGGTTGAAACCTCGACTTCCAGGAAGCGGGAGAACGCCACGCCTGCACCGGTCATCTGACCGATGACGTAGGTCACCGAGACGATGATCAGGCAGATGACGGCGACCAGACGGGCGCCCTGGCTGTAGAACCGGTCCCCGATGAACTGCGGAACGGTGTACTTGCCGAATTTCCGCAGGTAGGGAGCCAGAAGCAGGGCGAGCAGCACGTAGCCGCCGGTCCAGCCCATGAGGTAGGTGGAGTTGCCGTAGCCAACGCCGGCGATGAGGCCGGCCATGGAGATGAAGGAGGCTGCCGACATCCAGTCAGCGGCCGTCGCCATACCGTTCAGGACTGGGTTGACACCGCGGTTCGCCGCGTAGAATTCCGCGGTGGAGCCGGCGCGCGCCCAGACTGCAATGCCGATGTAGAGCGCAAAGGATGCGCCCACGATCAGCAGGTTGAGAGTATATTGGTCCATCTCTATCGCCTCACTGTTCTTCGACGCCGAACTTGCGGTCCAGCTTGTTCATGTACGTCGCGTAGTAGAAAATCAGCGCGATGAAGACGAGGATCGACCCTTGCTGGGCAAACCAGAAGCCGAGATCCGTGCCGCCGAACCTGATGCCAGACAGCAGCGGCCTCAGCAGAATGCCGAAGCCGTAAGAGACGATCGCCCAGATCGCCAGGCAAATTGTGATGATGCGAATGTTCGCTGCCCAATAGGCATTGGACGAAGTATTGTCCGCCACGTGTGCTCCTCCCTTTTCCCAAAGAGCGTCCCTCAGGACGCCGGTCCCTCCTTGCCCACGCCGCCCACCGAATCCCAAAGCGAAATAGGCAAGTAAGAAGCAGTAACCAATCGCCCGGTTTGCGTACATCCTCCGTTAGTCGTAGTCGCGGCCCGGTTGTGCTCCGGAAGCGGGCGCGACAGGGGGCCGCCTGCTGTTGTGCAGGATGGCGAGCATGTCGGGGCGGCTGCTGACGCCGCCCTCTTTCACGCAGGACGCATATGACATCCGGTACGCATCATCTCAGGGCTTGGTGTTCTCTTTGTCAGGCTTTGCGGGACTGTCGTGCGAGGGGTGCCCAGGTGCGATCGGATCGCTCGCAGGAAAGGTTTCCTCCAGGGCTTCCTCCAGATAATCGTCCTGCTCCTTGGCGCGCTCGTCGTCGGTCTTGGGCGCATCGGTGCTGTGTTTGTCACGGGACATGGCGGTCTCCATTATTGTAGGCAGTTTGCAGGATTGCACCTGCCGATATATTTGCAAGCGGCAGATCATGGCCCCGGAGCCCGGCACGCATGGAACCACGATGCGCGAACGGAGAGTGGGGATGACGTCGGTCGATCGACCGCGCCAGGAGGAACCTGAGAAAATGAGCGAGACCGAAGCGAACGTGAGGACCGAACGGAAGCGTGGCTCGGGCGCAAAGGTCGTTTACGACCTGCTGCGCGACGAGATCCTCGACCTCGCCTTGCCGCCGGGCAGCCCGATCGATGAGGTTCAGCTTGCCGAGCGCTTCCAGATGTCGCGGACCCCGATCCGGGAGGCGCTGGTGCGGCTTGCCGGCGAGGGACTGATCACGACGCTGCCGAACCGTTCCACCATGGTGTCGAACATCGACTTCCTCAACATGCACACCTTCTTCGATGCGCTGGTGCTGATGTACAGGGTGACCACGCGGCTCGCGGCCCAGTATCATCGGCCGGAAGACCTCGAGGTTATCGCGGCCCGCCAGCAGGAGTTTGCCGCGGCCGTCCGGGCGCAGGATGCGCTCGCGATGATTGCCACGAATGCCGCCCTGCATCTGGCGATCGCCGAGGCAGGGAGGAACCCCTATTTCACCGTGCTCTTCAGCCGCCTTCTCGACGAAGGCCGCCGGATCCTGCGCCTCTACTATCAGTCCTATGATGACCGGTTGCCGCAACGTTTTGTGGAGGAGCATGACGAGATCATCGCCGTGATTGCCGCGCGGGACGTGGATTCAGCAGACAGGATCGCCAGGGAGCATGCGGAGCAGATCGTGCGCCAGATCCAGAAGATGTTTGTCCGGGAAGACAGGCTGGAGGTGCCGCTGTAGGTCGCAAATATTCTTGTCGACAATCTGAATACAATTACTTAGAGTGCTGAGAGAGAGTTCACAGTCAGGCGGCATGGCCGCCTCCGCGCCAGCAGGAGTTGTTGATGAAAGCCCCCATTTTTTCCGGCGTCGTTCCCGCGCTCATGACCCCCTGCAAGCCGGACCGCACCCCCGATTTTGATGCGCTGGTGCGCAAGGCCCAGCAGTTGATCGAGCAGGGCATGTCGGCTGTCGTCTACTGCGGTTCGATGGGGGACTGGCCGCTTCTGACCGATGCGCAGCGCATGGAAGGCGTCGAGCGGCTCGTCAAGGCCGGTGTTCCGGTGATCGTCGGGACGGGCGCCGTCAACAGCGCGTCGGCGGTGGCGCATGCGGACCATGCCCAGGCAGTCGGCGCACACGGCCTGATGGTCATCCCTCGCGTGCTGTCGCGCGGGTCTTCGATCACCGCCCAGAGGGCGCATTTCAAGGCCGTGCTGTCGGCGGCGCCCGATCTGCCGGCGGTCATCTACAACAGCCCCTACTATGGCTTTGCGACCCGCGCCGATCTCTTCTTCGCGCTGCGCGCCGAGCACCCGAACCTCGTCGGCTTCAAGGAATTCGGCGGGCCTCAGGACCTGCGCTATGCGGCGGAGTTCATCACCAGCCCGGATGAGAGCGTTTCCCTGATGATCGGTGTCGATACGGCCGTGTTTCATGGTTTCGTCAACTGTGGCGCAACCGGTGCGATCACCGGCATCGGCAACGTCCTGCCCAAGGAAGTCCTGCATCTCTCCAATCTCTGCCAGGCCGCAGCCGGCGGCGATGCCGATGCGCGACTGCGGGCGCAGGAACTGGAGCAGGCGCTCGCCGTGCTCTCGTCCTTCGACGAAGGTCCGGACCTCGTCCTCTACTTCAAGCACATGATGGTGCTGAAGGGCGATGAGGAATATGCGCTCCACTTCATCGAGACGGACGCCCTGACCGACAGCCAGCGGGGCTATGTCGAGGCGCAGTTCAAGCTGTTCAATTCCTGGTACGCCGAGTGGAGCAAGCTCCCAGGCGCCGTCCAGACCTGCAAGGGGTAACGGTCATTGCCGGCGAGCGCCCGCTGATGGGCGCGTCCGACGTCATCGTCATCGGGGCCGGCGTGATCGGCCTCTCAGCCGCCATCGCCGCGCAGGCGCGCGGTCTGTCGGTCACGGTCCTCGACCGTGAAGGCCCCGCCGCCGGTGCCTCGGCCGGCAATGCCGGTGCCTTCGCCTTCACCGACATCCTGCCGATGGCGTCTCCCGGCATCATGCGCAAGGCGCCGAAATGGCTCCTCGATCCGCTCGGGCCCCTGTCGGTGCCGCCGGCCTATGCGTTCAACATCGCGCCGTGGATGTTTCAGTTCTGGCGGGCCTGTTCGCCGCGCCGCGTAAAGGCATCCACCGACGCGCAGGTCGCGTTGATGACGCTCTCCAGGAGCGAGCTCGAGCCCTTTCTCACCCGCACCGGCACGATGCCGATGCTGCGCAAGGAGGGTAACCTCCAGGTCTACGAGGGCGAGGCGGAGTTCCAGGCATCGCTGCCAGGGTGGGAGCTTCGCGCGGAGCACGCGATCGAATTCCGGCATCTCGACGCTGCCGCCATGTCCGAGATCCAGCCGGGCCTCTCGCCCCGCTTTACCCGCGGCACCTTCACGCCCGGGTGGTATTCGATCAGTGATCCGAAGCTCTATGTGCTTGCACTCGCGGATCATTTCCGGGCCATGGGCGGCAGCATCCAGCGGGCGCAGGTGAAGGCTCTTCGGCAGATAGGCGTGCAGGTGGTGATTGCCACCGACAGCGAGACATGGCGTGCGGGGCAGGTGGTGGTTTGCGCCGGTGCCTTCTCCCACGAGATTACGACGACGCTGGGCGACAGGATCCCGCTGGAAACCGAGCGTGGCTACAACACAACCCTGCCGCACAGTGCCTTCGACCTGCGGACCCAGATCACCTTCGGCGGCCACGGTTTCGTCGTCACGCGCCTCTCCTCGGGGATCCGGGTGGGGGGCGCCGTCGAACTCGGCGGCCTGAAGCTGCCGCCGAACTTCCGGCGCGCCGAGGCGATGCTGAAGAAGGCGAAGGCATTTTTGCCCGGCCTCGATGACCGCAACGGGACGCAGTGGTTCGGTTTCCGGCCGTCCTTGCCCGACAGCCTGCCTGCGATCGGACGCGCCCGGGCTGCGCCGCGTGTCGTCTATGCCTTCGGCCACGGACACCTTGGCCTGACCCAGTCCACCGGGACCGCGCGCCTCGTCGCTGATCTGTTGACGGATCAGCTGCTTCCGGTCGACATATCACCCTTCTCGCCCCAACGGTTCCGATAGAGACTGCGATCATGGCCACATACACCTTCTCCTGCATCGACGGACACACCTGCGGCAATCCGGTCCGCCTCGTCTCGGGCGGCGGCCCGCGACTGGAAGGCGCCAACATGCTCGAGAAGCGGGCGCATTTCCTGCGCGAGTTCGACTGGATCCGCACGGGGCTGATGTTCGAGCCGCGTGGCCACGACATGATGTCTGGATCGATCCTCTACCCGCCGACACGTCCCGATTGCGATGTCGCCGTTCTCTTTATCGAGACCTCGGGATGCCTGCCGATGTGCGGCCACGGGACCATCGGCACGATCACCATGGCCATCGAGAACGGCCTGATCACGCCGCGGGAGCCGGGCCGGCTGTCCATCGATGCGCCCGCCGGCAAGGTCGACATAACCTACCGGCAGGAGGGCCGGTTCGTGGAGGAGGTGCGCCTCACCAATGTTCCCGGCTACCTCCACGCAGAGGGACTGACGGCGGAGGTCGAGGGGCTGGGCGAAATCGTCGTCGACGTCGCCTACGGCGGCAATTTCTACGCGATCGTCGAGCCGCAGAAGAATTTCCGCGACATGGCGGACCACACGGCCGGCGAGCTGATCGGCTGGAGCCCGAAGCTTCGCGCGGCTCTGAACGAGAAATACGAATTCGTGCATCCGGAGCATCCGGAGATCCGGGGTCTCAGCCACATTCAGTGGACCGGGCAGGCGACGCATCCTGAGGCGCACGCAAGAAACGCCGTTTTCTACGGCGACAAGGCGATCGACCGCTCGCCCTGCGGGACGGGAACTTCGGCTCGCATGGCGCAGCTGGCGGCCAAGGGCAAGCTGACGGTCGGCGACGACTTCATCCATGAATCGATCATCGGCTCCCTGTTCAAGGGAAGAGTCGAGGCGGCGACCACGATTGCGGGCCGCGAGGCCATCATTCCGTCGATCGCCGGCTGGGCCCGCATGACCGGCATCAACACGATCTTCATCGACGATCGCGATCCGTTCGCGCATGGTTTCGTGGTGAAATGACGCAAGCCTCGCCCCCCTTCAGCGTCCTTCCGGGCAAGGCCGCGGGGCCGGTGCTGGCCACTTCCGAGCCGCTGAGTTTCTGGGGCGGGGTCTCGCCCGACGACGGTCGGATCATCGATGTCCACCATCCGCTGCACGGAGAATGCCTGACGGGCACCGTGCTGGTGATGCCTTCGAGCCGCGGGTCGTGCAGCGGCTCCGGCGTGCTTCTGGACCTGGTGCTGACCGGTCGCGCACCGGTGGCGCTCGTCTTTCGTGAGGACGAGGACGTGCTGACGCTGGGCGCGCTGGTGGCAAACGAGATGTTCGGCAGGCTGCTGCCGGTGGTGCGGCTTCCGGCGGACTTGTTTGCTGCTGTGTCGGGCGCTGCACAGGTCACCATTACGCAGGATGCCATCGAAGCCGACGGGCTCACCATTCCGCTGGCACCACCGCCGATGGCAGATCTCGAACTCACTGACGCCGATCGCGGCATGCTGGAGGGCGCAGAAGAGCCGGCGGCCCAGCAGGCGATGCGGATCATCTGTGCGGTGGCGGTGCAGCAGGGCGCAAGCCACCTTCTCGATGTTACCCGGGCGCATATCGACGGCTGCATCTATGCCAGCCCTGCCAACCTCGTCTTCGCGCAGAAGGTCGCGGCGCTCGGCGCGCAGGTGCGCATCCCCACGACCATGAACGCGATTTCCGTCGATCTTGCGAACTGGGCGGCGCAGGGCGTGCCGGCAGAGTTCGGCGCGCCGGCGGCCAGACTGGCCGAGGCCTATGTGGCAATGGGCTGTCGTCCGACGTTCACCTGTTCGCCCTACCTGCTGGCGGCCGCGCCGGTTGCCGGCGAGTTGAT
Organism: Pseudorhizobium pelagicum; assembly: GCA_000722615.1. Taxonomy (GTDB): domain Bacteria; phylum Pseudomonadota; class Alphaproteobacteria; order Rhizobiales; family Rhizobiaceae; genus Neorhizobium; species Neorhizobium pelagicum. The sequence goes on from JOKI01000003.1 coordinate 154,123, forward strand.
CGCCTGGTCGGAATCGAACGCCGTCATCTTCGCCAATTCCGTGCTTGGCGCACGGACGCCGAAGCATGCGGATTTCCTGGATCTCTGCATGGCCATCACGGGACGCGCGCCGGCCGCGGGCGTCTATCTCGACGACAACCGGCGGCCTGGCCGGATCATCGATGTTGCGCTGCCGGACAGGATCGACGATGCCTTCTGGCCGCTCGTCGGCTATGTCGCCGGCCAGCTGTCGCCGGACCGTATCCCGCTGTTGCGCGGTCTTGCTGCCGCACGTCCATCGCCGGATGACCTCAAGGCCTTGTGCGCCGCCTTCGGGACGACGTCTGCCGCGCCGATGCTGCATATCGAAGGGGTGACGCCGGAAGCGGAGCTGTCACAAGCCGACGATGCCGATTATGCGGTCATCAACCAAAGTGCATTGCAGGAGGCGTGGGCGCATCTTCATGCCGGCCCCGAGCAGGTGGACCTCGTCGCCATCGGCAGTCCGCATGCGTCGCTGGGAGAGTGTCGCGCTTTCGCGGATGCGCTGGCCGGGCGCAGCCGCCATCCGGATGTGGCCGTGATCATCACGGCGGGCCGCGACGTAATTGCCGCCGCGGGCGAGGATGGCACCTTGGCGCGCCTTCAGGATGCGGGCGTGCGCGTGCTCCAGGATCTCTGCTGGTGCACGATCAGCGAGCCAGTGTTTCCCCCTTCGGCGCGAACGGTGATGACCAATTCCGGAAAATACGCCCATTATGGTCCCGGTCTCAGCGGCCGCAGCGTGCGCCTCGGCAGCTTCGCCGACTGCGCCGAAGCTGCGACGACCGGGCGAACACGGGCAAGGGAGAGCGTCCATGCGTAGCAGCAAGGTCATCCATGTGGTCTCGTGCCATGCCGAAGGCGAGGTCGGCGATGTCATCGTCGGCGGCGTCGCGCCGCCGCCCGGCGAGACGCTCTGGGAGCAGCGCAGCCATATCGCGACCGACCAGTCGCTTCGCAACTTCATGCTGAACGAGCCGCGCGGTGGCGTGTTCCGGCACGTCAATCTGCTCGTTCCGCCCAAGGACCCGCGTGCGACCATGGGCTTCATCATCATGGAGCCGGAAGACACGCCGCCGATGTCCGGCTCCAACTCCATCTGCGTAGCCACCGTGCTGCTCGACAGCGGGATCGTGCCGATGGTCGAGCCCGAGACGCGGATGGTGCTGGAAGCGCCGGGTGGTCTTGTCGAGGTGGTCGCCCACTGCCGCAACGGCAAGGCCGAGCGCATCGCCGTCACCAACGTCCCGTCGTTTGCCGACAAGCTCGATGTGGCCCTGGAGGTCGAAGGGCTCGGCACCATCACCGTCGACACGGCCTATGGCGGCGACAGTTTCGTCATCACCGACGCGCGTTCGCTCGGCTTCGCACTGACGCCGGACGAGGCGCGCGAACTGGCGGAAACGGGGATCAGGATCACCAAGGCGGCCAACGAGCAGATCGGCTTCTCGCATCCGCTGAACCCCGACTGGGACCACATCTCCTTCTGTCAGCTGACGCTTCCCGTCGAGACAAAGGATGGGGCGCTGCACGGCCGCAACACGGTGGTGATCCAGCCGGCCAAGCTCGACCGCTCGCCGACCGGCACCGGCTGCTCCGCCCGCATGGCCATCCTGCATGCGCGCGGGCAGATTGCAGTCGGCCGGCGCTTCGTCGGCCACTCCATCATCGGCTCCACGTTCGAGTGCAGCATCCTGTCGGAGACCTCGGTTGCAGGACGACCAGCGATCGTGCCGCAGATCTCGGGCCGCGCCTGGATCACCGGAACCCATCAATACATGCTGGACCCCGCCGACCCCTGGCCGGACGGCTACCGCCTCGCCGACACCTGGCCCCGCAAGCTCTAGCCTGGGCTGCTCAGACAAGCCTGTCGGCAGTCGGCCAGCCGATGCATCGTATCTTTCATCAAAAACCTTGGAACTCCGGCCAGCCGGTTTGGTTAGCCCTGTGTGTCCTAAACGGGGCCAAATAAGGGCTCCTCTGGCCGCACCTGCGGCAGGCACGATTTGCAGAACCAGAATGGGAGAAGCGGATGAGACGACTAGTCGAAGCCGCAGTCTTGTCGGCTGCGATACTATCGCCAGCGGTTGCGCAGGAGGCGACCATCAGCCCCGATGTTGCGAGAGCGGCATTCATCGACCCGGATGGAAACTCCATCGGAACCGCCACGATCCAGGAAACACCCCACGGCCTGCTTATCCAGGGCAAAGTGGCCAACCTGCCCGCCGGCCCGCACGGCTTTCACGTGCATGAGACCGGCACATGCGACGCCGAAGGCGGGTTCCAGTCCGCCGGTGGGCACTATGCCCCGGGCGACAACGATCATGGCTTCATGATCGACGAGGGCCCCCACGCCGGCGACATGGCCAACCAGACCGTTGGAGCCGACGGCACCATGGTCTTCGAAGTCTTCAACGAGAACCTTCGACTGACAGAAGGCGATGCGTCTGTGCTGGACGACGACGGATCGGCCATCGTGATCCATGCCATGGCTGACGACTACCGGAGCCAGCCTTCGGGCAATTCCGGCGATCGGATCGCTTGCGCGGTCATCGAACAGCGCTGATTGCGTCCTAGGACGCCTGAACTGACGTGAATTAATCTGAAGCAGGGATCGGCGAGCACACGTTCGCCGGAGCGGCCTTCTGCACCCTGCTTCCTGAAAAAGGAGAACGGACATGAGAAAACTAGAGACAGCGCTCGCGTTGATTCTTGCCGCCTCGGTGTCGCCGACGATTGCGAGCGCCCAGACCGCAAGCACCGCTGCCACGGGAGGCTCTGATGAAGTGCGCCGCCTCGGCGACAATGCTTTTTCCCGCTGGGATAGCAACAGCAACAACCGCCTCGAGGGCGACGAATTCACCGGTGGCCTTCACGAGCTTTGGAGTGGGCAGGACGGCCAACTGAACGAGCAGGCCTTCGACAGCAACTGGAACAACTGGTTTACCGCCGACGCACCGGACTTCGCCGAGCTCGACGAGGACGGCAACGACCTGTTGTCCCATGAAGAGCTCCGCGTTGCGTTGAGCGATTCCGATCTGCGCGGCGACTGGCAGGGCGCGGATGACGGTTACCTGACGCCGGAGGAATTCCGGACCGGCCTCACCACCGTGAGTGACCGTGACCGCAGCGGCACCCTGGATCAGCAGGAAACCGAGCAGCTGGTCGCTGTCGTCAGTGTTCTGGTGCCGGACGACACCAACACGGCAGCCACGGGTCAGCAGAACACCGACATGAACCGGCAGACTGCGGGCACGAACCAGCAGGCTGGGACAGGTCAGCAAACCGCAGCCGTCGAATCGGGCAATGCCGGCACATCGGCTACGGCCAGTCAGTCCGCTTCCAACGTCGAGGTCGGGGAGATCATCTCGCTTAACGAGTGGGATGCTGAAGGCCTGTACCAGTCTGCCTGGAGCGCGGAAGCTCTCTTCGACCGTCAGGTCTTCGGCGAAAACGGCGAGGAAATCGGTGAGGTCGAGGATCTGATCGTCGGCTCCAATGGCGAACTTCTGGCGCTGATCGCGGAAGTCGGCGGCTTCTGGGACATTGGCGACACGCACGTCAGCGTGCCGTGGGACCAGGTGGCCTTCCGTCAGGACGGTTCGGTCACGCTTCCGGTGACTGAGGATAACGCGGACGACTTCAGTGTCCTCTCCATTCCAACCCAGGAACAGGTTTCTGAGAACGTGGTCTCGAACCTCGATGACGAAGAACTGGGGCCGCGTGCATGGCGCGCATCCGAGCTGATTGGCGATATCGCCCGCATTCGCGGCGACGAGGGCAACACCGCGGGTCAGCAGACAGGGCAGGCGCAGGATGGCACTGCCGTCTCGCCAAACCGTCAGACGGCCTACCAGGGCTATGGCTATGTCAATGACCTGGTGTTCGACAACGGCAGGATCGTTGCCGCAGTGGTCGATCGCGACGCCGGCTACGGAACACGGGGACGCTTTGCCTATCCGTTCTATGGCTACGGCTATGGCTGGGCTCCCGGCAGCCGGTACTACGACATGCCTTACAGCCGCGGCGAGGCAACGGCGATCGAGCCGTTCGATGAAGATCGCCTCAACGAAGGTTGATCGAAAGCCCGGCCGCCTCAAGGGAGGCGGTCAGGGCAGGGACCGGCGGTATCTGCTGCCGGTCCGACTGGGGAGGTCACACGACCTTACTCAATGTTAGTCATCATCAAGGAAGGAGAGACCCCATGAAAACCATCGCAATGACAATGGCATTCGGCCTTCTCGCCGCTCCCGCATTCGCCCAGACGAGCGGCGGGTCCAGCAGTGATGAAACCGAAGGCCAGACCGACCAGTCGACGCAGGCCGGCTCCTCCACCAGCCAGATGTCCGCGGCGTCGCAGGAGAAGGTTCGCGAGCAACTGACGGAGGCTGGCTTCCAACAGGTCGAGATCCTGGACGCTTCCTACCTCGTGCGTGCGCAGACCGAAGAGGGCAACACCGTCCTCATGGTCATCGACCCGCCGATGGGCGACATGGGCAGCGGCGGCTCGACCTCCGGCTCCGGCTCGACCAACGGATCGACCAACGGATCGACTGACGGCTCTGCTGAGGAAGACTAGGAATCCGCAAGGGCATTTCGCCCTCTTCGGGACGCGGCGGCAGCTTGCCGGTCGCGTCCTTCCACGTTCTAGGCCATGTCGGCCGCCCGCCGGGAGATCCAAATGCGCAAGGCTGCCTTGTTTCCGATCGTTCTTCTCTTCGTGATGATAAGCACTGCTTCCGGTTTCGGACAGGACGGCGATCTGGCGATGCTGCGTGCCGAAGCGCTTGAAGAGGTCAATGAGGACCGACGGGCGCAGGATCTTGAACCCCTGGCGCTCGGCGAAGATCTCAATGAAGCAGCGCTGGCGCACGCTAACGATATGATCGAGCGAGACTACTACGCCCATTCCTCTCCGGACGGAAACGATGTCCAGGATCGCTACATAGCGGCAGGCGGAAGCCGTTGGGAGCTCGTGGCAGAGAATATCTCCCGCTGCGAGAACTGCATGCAGACGCCTGACGTGGCGACCGTCGAGAGGCTGCAGCGGGGCTGGATGGACAGTCCGGGACATCGGGAAAACATTCTCAGGCCGGGTCTTTCGCGCTTCGGCTTTGCCGTGGTCGTACATCCTCAGCAGGGTCTCTACGCCGTGCAGACCTTTGCCGGTCCCGGAACCCCTCGCGGAACTGGCAGCGAGCCGACAGAACTGCTGGCGATGGATCGGCAGCTATCGGTCGCTCTCGACGCGATCAACGAGCTCAGGCAGGAGGCCGGGGTGCCGACGCTGTCTGCCTCGCAAGCTCTCACCGATATCGCCCGCCGGCTCATTCCCGCGGATGTTCCGGATCCGGACAAGCTTCCCCGACTGAATTCGGTGGCCTCCGATCTGGATCGCAGCCGCTGGGAGGAGATTGTCACCATCGTCGGAGCCTGCGGTGGTTGTGGCCCGGAGCCTGCGCGCAGCGATGTAAGAGCCTTCGTTGATGATTGGACAAATCAGCAGGTCTACCGCGAAAGCCTGCTGGGCTCTGGGGCCAGCCACCTCGGCTTTGCCCTGAGGGCCAACGGAGAGGGCAAGAAAGTGGCGGTGGCCGTGCTTGGCTCCGCACGGTAGCCTTCGGAACGGCGCTCTGGAACCGCTCTCCTGTCAGCGGGTTGTATCGAAAAGGAGATCCGCATGAAGAACCTATTGATCCTGTCGTTGTCGGCGTCCGTCGTCTTGTTGCCCGGAGCCGCTTTTTCGCAATCGGCATGTCAGACGCGGGCCTGCGAGATGCCGCTCGAGGTGCTGGTGGCGCAGAACGAGGCAGCTCCGGATGCCGCCGCGCAGGAACCGGCCGTGCCCGCGGAAGATGCGGAAGGCGGCGACGGATGGCTGGATCGCGCCAGACGCGCCGTGGGAGAGGCAGGCCGCGAGATCGGCGAGGCCGCAACCGCGACAGGACGCTCTGCTTCGGAATATCTTTCCGACAATCCCGACCTCAATCGCGAAGTCATCGAGTTTGGGCAGAATCTGGGAGTTCCCGGCTTTGAAGCCAGTCCTGCTCGGGGCTCCGTCCTCGACGTGACCGCAACGACGGATGGCGAGTTGCAGATCGTAGCGGCCGGCTTGCCGGGCAGCCAGGAGGTTCGGCTGGGTTGGCTTGAGGACGGCCGCTTCGTCGAGCTCCAGAAGCTCTCGAGCGATGACAATGGCCGAGTCGAGACGGCCATCGCGATCCCTGCGGCTCTTCCCGACAACGAGGAAGTAAGGCTGGCGATCGAGACGACGGACCAGCGACTTCGCCTGGCCTCGGATCTCGTCAAGCTGCCTTGACCGCAGCGCTGCCGCCACTCCTTCCTGCACCATCTGTTGAGCATCGTAGCCAAACCCAAAGGTAACCGGAGACGACAGTGAATCGACCAGCCTCCAAGCCCGTCGTGGTGATAACAGGTGCATCAGCAGGTGTCGGCCGTGCCGTGGCGCAGGTGTTTGCTCGAAAAGGGTGGCGCGTGGCTCTGGTGGCGCGTGGCTTGGCGCGTCTGGAGGCGACCGCCGAGGATGTGCGCAGACTGGGCGGTGAGGCGCTCGTCTTCCCTGCGGATGTCGCGGATGCCGATGCCGTCAATGATGTTGCCGACAAGGTGCAGGCCGCCTGGGGCGGCATCGATGTCTGGATCAACAATGCCATGGTGACCGTCTTCGGGCCGGTATCCTCGATCAAGCCGGATGAGTTCAGGCGGGTGACGGATGTCACCTATCTCGGGCAGGTGCATGGGACGCAGGCTGCCTTGCGGCACATGCGGACGCAGGGGCGCGGCACGATCGTCTGCGTCGGTTCGGCTCTCAGCTACCGCTCGATCCCCTTGCAGTCAGCCTATTGCGGGGCGAAGGCGGCTGTCCGTGGCTTCGTGGATGCGCTCCGCTCCGAACTGATCCACGACGGTTCGCCGATCCGGCTGTCGATGGTCCACCTGCCGGCGGTCAACACGCCACAGTTCGACTGGGCGCGCTGCAAGGTCGAACGGCAACCGCGGCCCGTGGCGCCGGTGTTCGAGCCCGAAGCCGTAGCGGCACAGATCTACAAGGGCTGCTTGACCGCACCCCGCGAACTCTGGATCGGCAGGCCGACGGTGAAGACGATCATCGGTGGCCTTCTCGTGCCGGCACTGGCGGATCGTTTGGCTGCATCCCAGGCCTACGAGGGGCAGATGGACCGTATCCCGCACAACCCCTCTCGCAAGGATAACCTCTTCGAGCCGGTGGAGCTCGACGTGGCCGCCCGGGGACGATTTGCCGGGGAGTCCCTGCCTGCAGTCGGCGCCATCTCGGGTACAGCGGCCCGCGTGCTGATCGCAGGAGTCGGCATCGCGGCAGTGGCGGCCCTGGCTGTGGCACGGCGGCAGTTGCGTCGATAGCGCGGGCCGGCGATCGAAACGGATCCAGTGGCGGTGATCGGCAGATCGTTGCACATTCTTAACCGCTTAAGCCGTTTTTTGGGTACGTTGTTTTGGCAATTGGCCCCTTGTGGGACGAATTTTCCATGGACATCGTAGTTCTCTTGGGTTAGGTAGACAACACAGTCGCTGCTGGCCGCCTCTGACCCATTCGTCGTGGCGGCAACAGTTTCGTGGCTTATACTCAGCCTCGTCGCTCTCGGGACATCTTTCGAGGGCGTCCTTGTTGTTGTGGCCTATGCCGCAAAACTCCGGGGAGCTGACCATCTTCTTGGTGCAATACTGCGCCAATGATCACCGTCGATGGAGGTTTGCCTTGCCGTGGCGCAAGGCAGAAAAAAATATGGAAGCCAATACTTCTGTTCCGGTGTCCGAAGAGGACCGCCGGCTCAAGATCAGCCTGAAGAATGTTTTCAAGGTCTTCGGCGAACGGCCCGACAAGGCGCTTGCCATGGTCAAATCCGGCAAGAGCAAGACCGAGATCCACGCCGAGACCGGCTGTGCGATCGGTGTCAACGATGCCAGCTTCGACGTCAAGGATGGCGAGATCTTCGTCATCATGGGGCTCTCCGGCTCGGGCAAATCAACCCTCCTTCGCCTTCTCAACCGACTGATCGAGCCCACTGCCGGCTCGATCGAGATCGACGGTCGCGACATTACCAAGATGTCCCGCAAGGAACTCATCGACGTTCGCCGCCGCGATATCAGCATGGTGTTCCAGTCGTTTGCGCTGCTGCCGAACCGTACCGTCCTCAACAATGCCGCCTTCGGGCTGGAGGTTGCCGGTGTGGGCGAGGCGGAGCGGACGGAGAAGGCGATGGTTGCGCTGAGGGCCGTCGGGCTCGAAGGCTACGCCGACAGTCGCCCAAACCAGCTTTCGGGCGGCATGAAGCAGCGCGTCGGGCTTGCCCGGGCGCTTGCCAGCGAACCGACGATCCTGCTGATGGACGAGGCCTTCTCGGCGCTCGACCCCCTGATCCGTACCGAGATGCAGGATGAACTGGTGCGCCTGCAGGCGGAACACAGCCGCACGATCGTCTTCGTCAGCCACGACCTCGATGAGGCGATGCGGATCGGCGACCGGATCTGCATCATGCAGAACGGCAGCGTCATCCAGGTGGGAACGCCGGACGAGATCGTGACCCAGCCCGCCAACGACTACGTGCGCTCCTTCTTCCGCAATGTCGATGTCACTCAGGTCTTCAAGGCCGGCGACATCGCGCGCCAGACGCAGGTGACGATCATCGACCGACAGGGCGTTTCGGTCGCGGCGGCGCTCGAGCGGATGCAGAACTTCGACCGGGAGTACGCCATCGTTCTCGGCCGCGACAAGAAATACCACGGCATGGTCAGTCAGACGTCACTGGTGGAGAAAGTCCGGACCGGTTCCACCGATCCCTACCGCAACGCCTTCCTGGCCGACATCGAGCCGATTGCTGCGAGCGAGCCTCTCGCCACCGTCCTCGGGCGGGTTGCCGGGAGCACCTGGCCGCTGCCGGTCGTCGACGAGCAGGGTCGTTACGTCGGATCGATCAGCAAGTCGGTTCTCCTTGAGACGCTTGATCGCGCCAGCTGACATCAGAGATTGGATGCAATCATGAACTTCGATATTGGTGACGGCGTCGACACGATCGTCAATTACATTCTCGACAACTTCTCGCCCGCCCTGGAAGGCATCGCAGCCATCATCGGTTTCGTGACCGATGGTATCCAGGATACGCTGGCCGCTCTGCCCATGCTGGTGGGGCTGGCGATCTTTGTCCTCCTGTCGCTCTGGCGGGTCGGAACGGGGTTTGCAGTCTTCACGGGCGTTGCCCTCTGGCTGGTGGACACCATGGGCCTCTGGCCGGCGATGATGGAGACGCTGTCCCTCGTCATCGCCTCGACGGTCATCGCTATGCTCATCGGCCTGCCGCTCGGCATTGCCATGGCCGCCAAGGATTCCGTCGCCTCCAGCATTCGGCCTGTGCTCGACCTGATGCAGACGATGCCGGCCTTCGTCTATCTCATTCCGGCGGCGATGTTCTTCGGGCTCGGCGCCGTACCGGGGACGATCGCCACCGTGATTTTTTCCATGCCGCCGGTGGTGCGTCTTACCAATCTCGGTATCCGTCAGGTCGACGTCGAATTCGTCGAGGCGGGCCAGGCCTTCGGCTGCACCGCGTCGCAGTTGCTCTTCAAGGTCCAGCTGCCGAACGCCCTGCCGTCGATCATGGCCGGCATCAACCAGACGATCATGCTGTCGCTGTCCATGGTGGTGATCGCCTCCATGATCGGTGCCGGTGGTCTCGGAAACACCGTGCTGACGGGCATCCAGCGCTTGGATGTCGGTACCGGTTTCGAAGGCGGCCTTGCGGTCGTCATTCTCGCGGTCGTTCTCGACCGCATCACCCAGAGTTTTGGGAAGGAGCGGCCGGTCTTCTGGCGCACCTTCTTCCCGAAGGCAGCGCGGCAACAGACCGAACAGGCACCAGCCTGATCGTCGCGATGCGTCAAAGCGGGCAGAACGCCCGATGCGAACCTTCCAAAAAGGAGCAGATATGATCAAGAAAATTCTTTCCATGGGCCTCGCCGCAGCGATGGCAAGCAGTGTTGCAACGACCGCGCTGGCACAGGACGGCACACCCGTGAAGATCGGCTGGTCGGCATGGTCCGACGCTGAATTCGCAACGAAACTTGCCGCAAAGCTGATCGAGGATGAACTCGGCCAGGACGTCGAGCTGGTCCAGACCGATGTCGCGCCTCTCTATCAGGGCGTCAGCCGCGGTGATCTCGACCTCATGATGATGGCATGGCTGCCGCAGACGCATGCCGACTACTACGCCAGGGTCAAGGACGACGTCGAAACGATCGGTACCGTCTACGACGGCGCAAAGCTCGGCTGGATCGTCCCGAACTACATTCCGGAAGACATGATCAGCTCGATCGAGGACCTGTCCAAGGACGAGGTCAAGGAGAAGCTGGACAGCACCATCCAGGGCATCGATCCGGGCGCCGGCCTGACGCGGCTTTCGCAGCAGGCCGTCAAGGATTACGGCCTCGACGACTACAACCTGCAGATCTCCAGTGAGGCCGGCATGCTGACGACCGTCGACCGTGCCATGCGCTCGGAAGACTGGTTCGTGGCCACCTCCTGGAGCCCGCACTGGATGTTCGGCAAATACGATGTCCGCTACATCGAGGACCCGAAGAAGTCGCTGGGCGAGGCCGAGCATGTCGATATCCTGGCACGCAAGGGTTTCCAGGAAGACCGGCCTGAAGTTGCTGCCTTCCTGTCGCGCATGAAGCTGCCGATCTCCGATCTCGAGGCCGGCATGTTCAATGCCCAGGAAACCTCGTACGAGGAAGCCGTTGCACAATACATCGAAGACCATCCGGACCAGGTCGATGCCTGGGTCGGCAAGGACTGATTGACGACCGGCCGGTCGGGCTTTGCCCGGCCGGCCATTTCTTTTTCCAAGGCAGGTGGAGGCTCTGATGGACCACGCACAGACCGAACTCTCCGTTTGTGACGACGACACGTTGGGTGGACGCATTTCCCTTGCTCGCGACGCCGCGGCACTATCCGTGACGGAGACTGCTTTGATCCTAGGGGTCGAAACAGCAACCTGGTCCAACTGGGAAAACGACCGGGCCGAGCCACGCGCCAACCGTCTGGGCATGCTCGCCGGCGTGCTGCAGGTCAGTGTCGGCTGGCTCCTGGCCGGCCAGGGTCGTGGACCCGGCTATAGCGCCTGAGCTTTGTCCGCAAATGCGGCTAACGCCTTGTCATCGCGGATGACGGGGCTACCTTATCTCCGAACCAGGCCAAATCGAAAGGATCTTCCCCATGAAGAGGCTGTTTCAACGGGCGGCTGTTGCCGCCGCATTTGCGCTGGTCGGTTTCACCGCTGCCGCGCAGACACCCCCGAATGTCCTGATCGTCGGTCAGATTGCCGAGCCGCAGTCGCTTGATCCTCATGCCGTGACCGCCACCAACGATTTCCGCATCCTCGTGAACCTGTACGACGGCCTGGTCCGGTACAAGGACGGGACCCTCGAAGTGGAGCCGGCGCTTGCGGAAAGCTGGACGATCTCCGACGACGGGAAGACCTATACCTTCAAGCTTCGAGAAGGCGTGACCTTCCATGATGGCTCGGCCTTCGATGCGACGGCGGTCAAGTTCAACTTCGACCGGATGCTGAAGGAGGATCACCCCTTCCACGACACCGGCCCGTTTCCGCTGTCCTTCAACTTCGCCTCCATCGATGCGGTGAATGTCATCGACGACAACACGGTCGAATTCCAGCTGAAGGAAGCATTCGCGCCGTTCCTCTCCAATCTCGCCTATCCCACCGGCCTGATCGTCTCGCCCGCCGCGGTCGAGGAGCATGGCCAGGAATTCGGGCGCCATCCGTCCGGCACCGGCCCTTTCAAGTTCGCGGAATGGCAGTCCAACCAGTTGGTCGCTGCCGAGCGGAACGAAGACTATTGGGACGGGGCGCCCGCGCTTGAAGCCGTCGTCTTCCGTCCGATCACCGATTCCAACACGCGCGTTGCCGAAATGCTCGCCGGTGGCATCGACGTGATGGTCGAAGTGCCGCCGGACAACCTCGCCTCCTTCAAGTCGGACGCCAACTTCTCCGTTACCGAGCAGGCCGGTCCCCACGTCTGGTTCTCGATCCTCAACACGAAGGAAGGGCCATTTGCCGACAAGCGGGTTCGCCAGGCGGCCAACTATGCGGTCAACAAGGAGACGCTGGTCAACGATGTGCTGCAGGGCACCGCGACCGTTGCCGCCGGCCCCATCCCGCCGGCATTCAACTGGGTCGAAAGCTCCGTGGAGCCTTATCCATACGATCCGGAGAAGGCGAAGGCGCTGCTGGCCGAGGCCGGTGTCGAGAACCCGGAGCTGACCTTCTACGTGACCGAGGGTGGTTCGGGCATGCTCAATCCTGTCGTCATGGGAGCCGCGATCCAGGCGGATCTCCAGGCCGTCGGCTTCGACGTCTCCATCGAGAGCTACGAGTGGAATACCTTCCTCGGCCGCGTCAACGCCGGTCTCGAGGGGCAGGCCGATATGGCCGAGATGGCCTGGATGACCAATGATCCCGACACCGTGCCCTATCTGACGCTGCGCACCGATGCGCAGCCGGAGAACGGCGGCTTCAACTCCGGCTACTACTCGAACCCGGAGGTCGACAAGCTCCTCGACCAGGCGCGCACCTCCACGGATCAGGCGGAACGCGGCAGGCTCTACGGTGACGTGCAGCAGATCGTGCACGACGACGCGCCGTGGCTCTTCGTGGCCAACTGGAAGCAGAACGCCGTGACGACCGCGGCCGTTCAGGGCTTCAAGCTGCAGCCGTCCTTCCTGCTGCATCTCAAAGACGTCAGCAAGTAATCCAACGCTGCCGGTCCAGCCGCTGCGGCGGCGGGCCGGCATGCGTCTGCGGAGGCAGTGCATGCCGTCCTACATCCTGAAGCGGCTCCTTTCGATGATCCCCGTCCTCTTCGGGCTGTCGGTCATCGTGTTTCTCGTCATGGCGATGATCCCGGGCGACCCCGCAATCGCCATCCTCGGCGCCTATGCAACGCCGGAGAATGTCGCGCGGATCAACAGCGATCTCGGCCTCGACAAGCCGCTCGTGCAGCAATACTTCATCTGGATCGGGAACGTCCTGCAGGGCGATTTCGGCCGCTCCTTTGCACTCAACCGCCCGGTTCTGGACGAGGTGCTGGAGCGCTTCCGGGCGACGCTGGTGCTGGCGGGCGTTGCGCTCGTGCTGTGCTCGGTGATCGGGTTGGTGGCCGGCGTGGTGTCCGCTGTCCGACAGTTCGGCTGGGTCGACAAGGTGATCACCTTCGTCGTGCTTGCCGGTATCTCCGTGCCGTCCTTCTGGCTCGGCCTGATCCTGATCCTGCTCTTTGCCGTGAAGTGGCGGCTGCTGCCGGCAAGCGGCATGTATGCCGTCTACGGCGGCGGCGACCTGAAGGACCTCCTGCTTCATCTGATCCTGCCCGCCTTCACCCTTGCCGTGGTCGCAGCCGGCGTCATCGCCAGGCTGACGCGCGCCGCCATGCTCGAGGTGCTGCGCCAGGACTTTATCCGCACAGCCAGGGCGAAAGGACTGCCGGAACGCAGCGTCATCTACCGTCATGCGTTCCGGGCCGCGCTCGTCAGCGTCATTCCGGTGATCGGCATACAGGCTGGCTTCGTTCTGGGCGGTGCCGTCTATATCGAGACCGTCTTCCAGTGGCCGGGCGTCGGCGCCATGCTGGTCAAGGCCATCTCCACGCGCGACATCCTCCTGGTTCAGGGCGGCGTGCTCGTCGTGGCGGGCAGCTATGTGTTCTTCAACCTCATCGCCGACGTGGTCCAGACGATGCTCGATCCGAGGATCCGCACATGAGCGATGCTCTCGCAACCCCATCGCTGCCGGCGGCAGGTTCCGGCCGCGTCTCCTCCTGGAGGCTGCTCTTCAACAACCGGCTGGCGACCATTGGGCTCTGCATGCTGTCGGCGCTGGTGTTGATGACGCTCCTGGCGCCGATCCTGCCGCTGCCGGATCCGGATGCCACGGCGCCTGCGGATCGTCTGCAGCCCCTGTTTTCGGCAGGCCATATCCTCGGGACCGACCAGCTGGGCCGCGACATCCTCAGCCGGTTGATCTGGGGCAGCCGTGTCTCCATGATCGTCGGCTTCTCCGCCACCCTGGTCGCCGCGGCCATCGGGTCCACGATCGGCATCGTTTCGGGCTATGCCGGGGGGCGCACGGACAACCTGATGATGCGCGGCATCGATATGCTGATGGCATTCCCCTACATCCTGCTGGCGCTGGCCATCGTCGCCGTGCTGGGGCCGGGGCTGATGAACGCCCTCTATGCCATTGCCGTCGTCAACATTCCCTTCTTCGCGCGCAACGTGCGCGGCGTGACGCTCGGGCTCTCGCATCGCGAGTTCGTCGATGCCGCACGGCTGTCGGGCAAGGGGCATCTGTCGATCGTTCTGACCGAGATCCTGCCCAATGTCCTGCCGGTCATCGTCATCACCATGTCGACGACCGCCGGATGGATGATCCTCGAAACGGCCGGCCTCAGCTTTCTCGGCCTCGGGGCGCAACCGCCGCAGGCAGACCTCGGCTCGATGCTCGGCGAGGGGCGGGCACAGCTCTTCACGGCGCCGCATGTCTCGGTGGTGCCAGGGGTGATGATCTTCCTGATCGTCATCAGCCTGAACGTGCTCGGTGACGGCATCCGCGACGTGCTCGATCCGCGCCTCAGGTCAGGCGCGCTCCTTCGTCCCGGTCCGGTCACGGCTGTCGATCCGGAACGCTCTCGACCGAAGAACGGCAAGCCGAGTGCGATCCTCACCGTCGAGGGGCTGGAAATCGGATTTACCCGTAACGGTCGCTATTCGGCTGCCGTCAAGGGCGTCTCCCTGCATCTGCACCCCGGCGAATGCCTGGGACTGATCGGCGAAAGCGGCTCGGGAAAAAGTGTCACCGCCTTGTCGATCATGGGACTGGTCAGCTCCCCGCCGGGGATCATCCGCAACGGGGCGATCTACCTGCATGGCGAGGACGTGCTGTCGATGCCGCAGACCCAGCTGATTTCCGCCAGGGGAAGCCGGGTCGCCTATATCTTCCAGGACCCGCTGACGACGCTGCATCCGATGCATTCCATCGGCCGGCAGGTCGCGGAGGCGATCGCCGCGCACCAGACACTGAGCCGGCAGGCTCTGCGGGAGAGAAGCATCGCGCTGCTCGATCGCGTCGGGATCCCGGACGCCGAGAAGCGGGCAAACCATTTCCCGCATCAGCTCTCGGGCGGTCAGCGGCAACGCGTCGGGATTGCCATGGCGCTTGCGAATGATCCGGATGTCATCATTGCCGACGAGCCGACGACGGCGCTCGACGTCACCGTGCAGGCTCAGATCCTGGCGCTGCTGCGCGAGCTGCAACGGGAGCGCGGCATGGCCCTGCTCTTCATCACGCATGATTTCGGCGTGGTGACGGAGATCTGCGATCGCGTCGCCGTCATGAGAGATGGCCACATCGTGGAAACTGGCAAGACGCAGGCCGTGCTTGGTGATCCGCAGCACGAATACACGAAACGCCTGATCGCCTGCGTGCCGGAGATCGGGACCGGCAAAAGCTTCCTCGATAGGGTGGCGCCGATCTTTGCTGCCGATGCGGAGGAACGACCATGAGCGGCAGCGCCATCGAGGTCCGCAATCTGAGCAAGACGTTTGGCGGCGGGCGGTCACTGTTTGGCACGGAGCGGCATGCGGTCAAGGCTGTCGACCAGGTGTCGCTCGTGTTGCAGCGGGGCGAAACGCTGGCGGTGGTGGGAGAGAGCGGATCGGGCAAGAGCACGCTTGCGCGCATGCTGGTCGGGCTCGAAGAGCCGACGTTCGGGGACATGCAAATTGCCGGCCGCGATGCTGCTGCACTTCGTCGCGACGGACCAAGAGCCTTCGGGAAGATGGTTCAATATGTGTTTCAGGATCCGGTCGCCTCTCTCAATCCGCGCAAGATGATCCGGCAGGCTCTGGAGGCGCCGCTGAAACTGATGAACGGATATGACGCCGGGAAGCGGCAGGCGCGGATGGCGGAGCTGCTCGATGCGGTGCAGATGCCGAAGGATACGCTGGATCGCTACCCGCACGAGTTCTCCGGCGGTCAGGCACAGCGTATCGCCATTGCACGGGCGCTGGCGGCCGAGGCTGAAATTCTCATTCTCGACGAGCCGGTGAGCGCTCTCGACGTGTCCGTCCAGGCTCAAGTGCTCCTGCTCCTGCGGGACCTGAAGCGGCAGTTCGGCCTCTCGTATCTGTTTATCAGCCACGACCTTGCCGTCGTCGAGGCGATCTCCGACCGAGTTGCGGTGATGCACAAGGGGCGGCTGGTGGAAGAAGCGCCGACGGACCAGTTGTTCAGGGCCCCCCGCGATCCTTATACTCGGCAATTGCTTGACAGCGCGCCGAAGCTGCGGAAGGCCTGAGGTCGCCCAGTTGCTTCGGCGCAGGATCACGATAAACAGGATCGAGATGATGATCTGTCGCCGATCGACATCATATGTCTTGCCGGTGGCGGCGAGCGCCCAATGTCACTCAAGGCGCAAGATCAGACGAGGAGAGGCCAGGTCGTGAACGCGTTCTATTCCCTTTACAGCCATGAGTTCCTGCGCGTGGCGACATGCGTCCCGGCCACCGAGGTGGCGGATCCCGACTTCGCCGTCGCCGAAACACTGCGGCTGGCGGAGCTCGGACATGCCGACGGCGCGGGCGTCATGCTGTTTCCGGAACTCGGCCTTTCGTCCTACGCCATCGACGACCTGCTGCTCCAGGATGCGCTGCTCGATGCCGTCGAGCGGGCGATCGGCAAGATCGTCGAGGCCAGCAAGGATCTCTACCCGGTGCTGGCGGTCGGCGCGCCGCTGCGGGGCGACGGGCGGCTGTACAACACTGGCGTGATCATCCACCGCGGCAAGATCCTCGGCGTCGTTCCCAAGGCCTATCTACCGAACTACCGGGAGTTCTACGAGCGGCGGCATTTCTCCCCGGGCGCCGGCGTCACGGACGCCACCATCTCGGTCGGGGGACATCGCGTTCCCTTCGGCGTCGATCTGCTGTTCCGGTCCGAGGGTTCGGTGCCCTTCACCTTCCATGTCGAGGTCTGCGAGGATTTCTGGGTGCCCCTGCCGCCATCGACGCGCGCGGCCATGGCGGGTGCGGAGCTGCTGCTCAACCTGTCGGCGAGCAATATCACCATCGGCAAGGCGGAGACCCGCCGGATGCTCTGCGCCAGCCAGTCTGCCCGTGCGGTGGCGGCCTACGCCTATTCGGCCGCCGGTCCGGGGGAATCCACCACCGATC
This sequence comes from Pseudorhizobium pelagicum, assembly GCA_000722615.1. GTDB lineage: Bacteria > Pseudomonadota > Alphaproteobacteria > Rhizobiales > Rhizobiaceae > Neorhizobium > Neorhizobium pelagicum. The sequence continues at coordinate 171,443 of JOKI01000003.1, forward strand.
TTGCCTGGGATGGTCACGCGGCCGTCTACGAATACGGCGACCTGCTGGCTGAGACGGAACGCTTTCCGACCGGTGGCACTTTCGTGACCGCCGACATCGATCTCGGGCGGCTGCGCCAGGAGCGGATGCGGCTCAACAGCTTTGCCGATTGCGCGCGGCAGGAGCTTCCGCAGGGTCACGGCTACCGCAAGGTCGGCTTCACGCTCGACAAGCCTGCCGACGTTGTGCCGCTCCGCCGCCGGATCGAGCGTTTCCCGTATGTGCCGTCGAACCCGGCACGCCTGCGCGAAGATTGCTACGAGGCCTACAACATCCAGGTCCAGGGTCTCGCCAAGCGATTGGCCGCGACCGGTATCAAGCACCCGGTGATCGGCGTCTCGGGCGGGCTCGATTCCACCCAGGCGCTGATCGTCGCCGCGCGCGCGATAGATCTGATCGGCGAGGATCGCAAGAACATCCGCGCCTATACGCTGCCGGGCTTTGCCACCTCCGATTCCACCAAGAGCAATGCCTGGACGCTGATCAACAGCCTCGGCGTGACCGGCGAGGAAATCGACATCCGCCCGGCCGCGCGGCAGATGCTGGCCGACCTCGGCCATCCCTTCGGCGCCGGCGAGCCGGTCTACGACGTGACCTTCGAGAACGTGCAGGCAGGCCTGCGCACCGATTACCTGTTCCGGCTGGCCAACCAGGTCGGTGGCCTGGTGGTCGGCACGGGAGACCTTTCCGAGCTCGGGCTTGGCTGGTGCACCTATGGTGTCGGCGATCACATGTCGCACTACAACGTCAATGCGTCGGTCTCCAAGACGCTGATCCAGCACCTTATCCGCTTTGTCGCTCGCTCAGGCGATGTCACCCCGGAAACCGCCGCGGTGCTGGAGGCGATCCTCGCGACCGAAATCTCGCCGGAACTCGTGCCGCCGGGCGAAGAGGGCGTCCTGCAGTCGACGCAGGACATCGTCGGGCCCTATGCGCTGCAGGACTTCAACCTCTTCTATCTCACCCGCTATGGATACCGCCCGTCGAAGATTGCCTTCCTGTCGTACAACGCCTGGAGCGATGCGGAGAGCGGCGTGTGGCCTCAGGATATCCCGGAAGACCAGAAGCGGGCCTATGCGATGGCGGACATCCGTCACTGGATGGAGGTCTTCCTGCGGCGCTTCTTCAACAACCAGTTCAAGCGCTCGGCTGCGCCGAACGGCCCGAAGATCTCCTCCGGCGGCTCCCTCTCGCCAAGGGGGGACTGGCGTGCACCCTCGGATGCCAGCGCAAAGGTCTGGCTTGCCGAACTCAGGGACAACGTGCCGGCCGAATAGCCGCCAGCGAGCGGCCTCAGTCGGACTCTTGCTCCGTCCGCCTCCGTGGCCCGACGGACTGCCGCTCGATGATGTGGCAGGCGAGTTCTATCCGGCGCGGAAGTGCCGGCATTCCCGAGCAGATGTCACGGAGCAGGTCCACCGCAGTCATGCCGATCTCGCGCGCGGGGATGTGCACGGTGGTCAGGGGCGGATTCAGGAAGGCGGCCTGCGGCAGGTCGTCCATGCCCATCACCGAGACGTCGTCCGGCACCGAATAGCCGGCGCTCTGAAGTGCCGCCATGGTGCCGACCGCCAGGCTCTCGCCGGCGGCAAGCACGGCTGTGAAATCCAGACCCCGCGCCGCGATCCGGTCGGCGATCGCCTGCTGCGCCAGCTCCGGCAGCCAGTCGTCGACGGCCATGACCAGATCTTCCGGGTGCGGCAGGCCGCGATGCGCGAGGGCATCCTGCCATCCCTCCAGGCGCCGCACGATCGTCCGTCGCCCGGGGCGCATCAGGAACAGGATGCGCTCGTGTCCCTGATCGATCAGGTAGTCCGTCGCCACCTGCGCCGCCGAGCGGTTGCAGGGCGTGACGCTGGAGAGGCGCATGAAGGGATCATCGCCGTTGACGAGGACGACCGGCTTGCCGACATCGCGGGTGGCCGCGAGCATCCGTTCGTCATCGACGGTCAGGAACAACAGACCCGCCACCTCCGGATCCGTGCGCGCTTCCTCCAGCACCCTTCGTTCCTCTGCTTCGTTGGCGATCGGCCGGGTGACGATGTCGATGCCAAGCGTCTGGGCGCGCTCCCGGATGCCCTCCAGCACGTAGAGGGTGAACTGGTTGCGGACGTAGTCGATCATCGCGGCACTGGATGCGGCGAGAATCACCTTGGTGCCCGGGGTGGGATTGGGAAGCGCATAATTGGCCGTCTTGGCGGCCTCGAGAATGCGGATGCGCACGTCGTCGCGCACGCCCTTCTCTCCGGAGAGTGCCCGCGAGACGGTGCTCAGCGACACGCCGACCTTCTTGGCGATGTCCTCGAGACGCACGCGGCGCGGCTTTTTCCCCCGCTTGCCGGATCCGGTGTCCATGGCTTTGCCCTCCAGTTTTGACAAACTGCAAAAAATTTTCAGATTGCGCAAGAATTTTTCAAGTGCTTACATTCCCTCGCCGCCTGGAGAGCGGTCTGTTCGGATAGCCTGAACAGTCTGGGAGGAAATGGCATGCATGAACCGGCGGGGGACATCCGTCGCAAGCTGGACCTGCTGGTGGCAGGGATGACGGGCTTGCGCCACGACGGACGTTTCGACGAGCCCAATCTCGACGGCACCGCCGGCGACTACATCTCCTTCGACAGCTGGGAATGGCCGCAGGGCGTCGGCCTCTACGGGCTAATCCGCCTCTGGCTGTTCACCGGTCGGGAAGATCTGAAGCAGCTTGTCGAGGATTGGTATTCCGCACGACTGTCGGCTGGCCTTCCCTCCCTCAACGTCAACACGACCGCACCGATGCTGGGACTGTCGGTCCTCTGGCGGGAAACCCGCGACCCTCGCTGGCAGAAGCCGCTGGACGACTGGGCCAACCGCGTCATGGCCGATATGTCACGCACGGAGGAAGGTGCCTTCGAGCATCACGTGTCGGACAAGATCAATCATCACGAACTCTGGGACGACACGCTCTACATGGTGGCGCTGTTCCTGGCCTCCTACGGCCAGGCAAGCGGACGCCGGGAGCTGGTGGATGAGGCCGCGCGCCAGTTCCTGGTGCATTCCCGCTATCTCGCCGATACCAGAAGCGGGCTCTGGTTTCACGGCTGGACCTTCGAAGGTCGCCACAATTTTGCGCAGGCACGCTGGGCTCGCGGCAATGCCTGGATCACGGCGGGAATGCTGGACCTATTCGATCTCGCCGAGATGGCGAAGCCCGTCGAGGATTTCCTGCGGGGCGTGCTGGTGGCGCAGGTCAACGCACTGCTGCCCTTGCAGACGAGTTCCGGCGCCTGGCGCACATTGCTCGACGATCCGACCTCCTACGAGGAAATTTCCGCCACCGCCGGGATCGGCTACGGCCTGCTGAAAGGCCACCGGCTGGGGCTCGGTGGACAGGCCTGGCAGGCCGCAGGTCTGAAAGCGGCACAGGCCGTCATGCGCAACATCGACGAGACCGGCACCGTGCTGAACGTCTCCTACGGCACGCGCATGGGCCATGACCTGCAGTTCTACAGGGACATCCCGATCCAGCCAACCGGTTACGGCCAGGCCCTTTCGATCCTCTGCCTCTCGGAGGCCCTTCGCCACGCAGACGCAGGAGAACAAGCCGCATGACGATGAAGGTTCTCTACGGGGCCGGTCCCCAGGACATCAAAGGCTATGACACCGAACGGCTGCGGGCGGAGTTCCTGGTCGAAGGCATGTTCCAGCCGGATGAGGTACGCCTCGTCTATACGCATGTGGATCGCCTCATCCTTGGCGGTGCCATGCCGTCTACCAAGACGCTGACCTTCGGCGGCGGGGAGGAGATCGGCACGCCCTTCCTTCTGTCCGCGCGCGAGATGGGGATCGCCAACCTCGGCGGCACCGGCACGATCACCGTCGACGGGCAGAGCTTCACGCTCGAGAACCGCGACGTGCTCTACGTCGGCCGCGGCGCGCAGGAGATTTCCGCATCGAGCGCGTCTTCGGACACGCCGGCGCGCTTCTACATGAACTCGGTCCCGGCCGGCGCCGATATCCCGCACCGCCTCATCACGCAGGCGGAGTCGAAGCCGCTCGATCTTGGTGAGGCGCGGCGGTCGAACAAGCGCAGGCTGCGCATGTACATCCATCCGCAGGTCGCCCCCTCCTGCCTGCTCCTGATGGGCATCACGGATCTTGCCGAAGGCAGCATCTGGAACACCATGCCGCCGCATCTGCACGAGCGCCGGATGGAGGCCTATTGTTACTTCGATCTCTCGCCCGAGGATCGGGTCATCCATCTGATGGGACGCCCGGAGGAAACCCGCCATCTGGTCGTTGCCGACGGCGACGGCGTCCTGTCTCCGGCCTGGTCGATCCACATGGGAGCCGGCACCGGTCCCTATGCCTTCGTCTGGGGCATGACGGGAGAGAACCAGGAATACAACGATGTCGCCCCGGTGGCCCTTTCCGAACTGAGATGAGCAGATTGCGATGAACGCACAGACCCATTGGATGCAGAAGGCGCTGAACGCCGGCGACCCCGTCCGCTACTGGCAGATTGGTCCCGTTGCCGAAGAGCGCTTCGACGTGCCGGACGCGCCGATGAAGGGCGAGATGGACCCATTCTTCTTCCTGACCAAGGTCAAGAACTTCATTCCGCACGAATATCCGTGCCGGACGATCTTTGCGGAGACCTATCGCGGCAAGCGGCCCGAAGTCCGCGGAGATTTCGAGCCCCAGCGCTGGTGGCTGCCGTTCGGCTCGCCGAGGCTCGATCTTTCCGGCTTCTGGTTCCGCCCGACCCGCCTTGCGACCTGGGTGCGCACCTATATCGACGCCGAGGTTGAAGGTGTTGCCACGATCCGCCTTGGGACCTGCGGCGGCGCGGTGATCTGGGCAAATGGCAACGAGATCGGCTGGATGGCGCCCTACAGCCGTAATCTGGAAGTGAAGCAGGAGTTCGATCTGCCGCTGGTGGCGGGTCTGAACGAGGTCACCATCTTCTTCGACGATCTGGCGGAACGCGACGCGCGCTACTTCTTCCAGCTCGACTATCTGTCCGGTCCGAAGGCCCGGCTGTCGCTGCCCGTGCCTGTCGCGGGCTCGGTGGCGGAAAGCCTGGAGACGGCGCTCGACGGCATGCATTTCGACCGGCCGCATTACTTCGGCGGTGACATCACCTTGCACCTTCCAACGCCGCTGCCGGTGGAGGTTCATGCGAATGTCGCCATCGAAGGCGACTTCATGTCGAGGGAGCGCTTCGACGACGACTTCACGCTGCCCGCTGGTGCCAAGACGCTTGCCATCGGGCCGTCCGACGGTGCGCCCGCCGACTTCCGTCATTTCCGGGTGACCCTGAGCGCCGGCGGGTTCGTCGCCTCCCGCTCGCTCGGCGTGGAGATCTGCCATACGGAGCGGCAGGGCCAGGCTGGGGCGACGCTCTCCGACCGGATCGTGGAAACGCTGGACGAGGTGTCGGAGCATTCCGAGCGCGATACCGTCCGCGCCTTCGCCCGGTTGGCGAGCGGCCGCGGCGGCGCCGATACGGACGCGATGATCGAGGAGATCCTGCCATCCATCGAGGACTGCCACGACTGCGCGGATTTCTCCCTGGTGCCGCTGATCTGGTCGCGCACCGTCTGGGGCGACGACATCGGCGCGGCGACACGGGGCCGCATCGACGCCGCCATCCTCCACTATCGCTACTGGATGGATGAGCCGGGCAATGACGTGCAGTGGTATTTCTCCGAAAACCACGCGCTGCTCTTCCACACCTCCGCCTATCTGGCCGGCCACCTGCTTCCCGAGGCGGTTTTCGTACGCTCCGGACGCACTGGGGTCGAGCAGAGCAAGGTGGGTGCCGCCCGCGTGCGGGCATGGCTCGATCACTTCGAGAAGTGGGAGATGGCGGAGTTCAATTCGGCACCCTATTTCCCGATCGACCTGAAGGGCCTGACGGCACTTGCTGCTCTTTCGCCGGATCAGGACATCGCCGAGCGGGCGAAGGCCGGGATCGTGCGCCTGTGCGAGATCATCGCGCGGTCGGCCCATCACGGCATGGTCACCGCGGCCCAGGGGCGGTCCTACGAGCATACGCTTTGCGCCGGGAGTTCACTGGAGCTTTCCGGGGTGGCGCGGCTGCTCTGGGGCAAGGGCTGGTACGGACGCCGCGTGCATGCCCTGCCGCAGCTGGCCGTCTGCCTGCGCGACCACGGGCTCGAGATCCCGCCGGCGCTGGAAGCCATCGCCGATCATCGCAGCGATAAACATCAGGAGTGGCGGTTCGCGCAGGGCGACGGCAGCTTTGCGGCGCTCTATCACTACAAGAGCGAACATTTCGCCATGGGATCCACCGTCCACTACCGGTGGGACGAATGGGGCTACCAGGAAACGGTGCTCCATCTGCGGCTTGGTGAGAAGCCCGAGGCGGCCGTCTGGATCAACCATCCGGGCGAGAGCATTCAGTTCGGCTACGGGCGTCCTTCCTATTGGGGCGGATGCGGAACCGTGCCGCGGGTGCAGCAGTATCGTGGCCTCGCAGTCGTCGAGTTTACCCTGAAGCCGGAACAGCCGGATTTCACGCACGCCTGGTTTCCACAGGGTGACTTTGACGACGTGCGCGTTTCCGGCGATACGGCGCTCGCGAGAAGCGGCCGCGGTGCGGTGCTCCTCAAGGGAAGCGGAGATCTTGTGGCGATGGAGGAGGGGCCATCCGCCGGCAACGAACTGCGCCAATACGGGATGACGAGCCGCTGGATCGTCCGCATCTGCGAGTCAGACGACCTGTCATCCGTCGAACATCGCTTCTCGACGCTCGCCGTCAGCCGAGAGGCCGATGGCATCCTGGCGATCGACGATCCCGAATACGGCGCCGTGCGCTTCCATCCGGACGGCTCGGTCGATGCCGAAGGGCGCCGGATTTTGCGAAGTGATTATACCGTCGTGGGTGAAGCAATTATGCTTTAATCCGCAGCAACCGGACGGGAGGAGGCCCTGTCCACCAAAGGGAGGAACTAGCATGCAGACCAAATCCATCATTGCGGGACTTGCGCTCGCACTTCTGACGTCCACGGCCGCCAGCGCCGGCGACGTCAGGGTCATGTGGTACTCGGACGGCGTCGAGGGCGAAGTCATGAAGGATCTCGTCGATCGCTTCATGAAGGAGAACCCGGGCATCAACGTGATCCTGGACAATGTCGCCTACAGCGTCATCAAGGAACAGCTGCCGGTCCAGCTCGAAGCCGGAAACGGCCCCGACGTTGCGCGCGTGACGGCGATTAAGGACCTTGCCAAGCACTGGCTGGACCTTCGTCCGCTCGTCAAGGATCCCGCCTATTGGGACGAGAACTTCGGCGACAAGGCCGACTGGATGCGTCCGGACGGCTCAGACCAGATTTCCGGTTTCATGACGCAGCTGACGCTCACCGGTGGTTTTGCCAACAAGACGCTGTTTGAGCAGGCAGGTGTCGAAATGCCGGGTCCAGAGGCGACCTGGGAAGAATGGGCGGCCGCGTCCAAGCAGGTGGCTGACAGCCAGCAGGTGCCGTTCGCCATGGCGATCGACCGCTCCGGCCATCGCATTACCGCTCCGATGCTGTCCTACGGCGTCAACTATATCGGCGAAGACGGCAAGCCGGCACCTCTCGACCAGGGCGCCAAGGACTTCCTGACGCAGTTCGTCAACTGGACCGAGGAAGGCGTCTTTGCCAAGGACGTCTGGGTTTCGGCTGCCGGCAACACCTATCGTGCCGCTGCCGAGGACTTCATCAACGGCCAGCTTGCCTTCTATTACTCCGGTTCCTGGCAGGTGGCGAACCTGACCACCAAGATCGGCAACAACTTCGACTGGGTCGCCACCGGCAGCCCCTGCGGCCCTGCTGCCTGCACCGGCATGCCGGGTGGCGCCGCCCTCGTGGCGGTGAAATACACAAAGAACCCGGAAGAAGTGGCCACCTTCATGGACTGGATGGCGCGGGAGGAGATCGTTCGCGAGTTCTCCGAGCGGACGCTGTTCCTGCCGGCCCACAAGGGGGTCGTCGAGAAGGGCGGGTTGAACTTCCAGACGGACAATGAGCAGGCCAAGGCGGCGCTCGGGACCTTCGTGGAGGCATCCAAGGCCACCTCGGAGACGGCGCTGAAGCTGCCGGCATGGCGCTGGGCCGATACGGTCTACGCAGCCATCGTAACGCGTGTAGGCCAGACGCTGGCCGGCGAGCTTTCGCTGGAGGATACGTTTGCCCGGATCGACGCCGACATCGCGCAGAAGGTCAAGGACGCCGGTCTCTGATGACCATCGTGCCTGATCTGCCAAGACTGGCTCTCCCCTGCGGGGGAGAGCTTCAACTCTGGAATCACGACTGCCTGCCCACTGGAGGAGCCGTATGACACCGCCCGCTGCCGGCAGCCCCGCGCCCTCGCGATCGTTTGCCTCAATCCTTCTCGCGCCCGTGAAGCTCGTCATGGGGATCATCGATGTGCCCTTGCGGGCGCTGCAGAAGGCCACCGGTATTTCCGGCATGGCGATCTTCTTCCTGGCGCCGAACATGCTGATCTTCGGCATTTTCGTGCTGCTGCCGCTGGCGATCAACTTCGTCTATTCGATGACAGGCGGCACGGCCTTCTTCCTGGCCGACCGCACGTTCATCGGGCTCGACCAGTACGACCGGCTCTTCGAATGCTCGAATTACCTCGACCCGATGTCCTGCCAGGAGGATGCCTTCTGGACCGCCGTCGGCAATACCGGCTGGTTCGTCGTGCTGCAGGTGACGCTGATGATCCTGGTCGCGCTCGGCACGGCCCTGATCCTCAACCGCAAGCTGAGGGCCCGCTCCTTCTGGCGGGCCGTCTTCTTCTTCCCCGTGCTGTTGTCGCCCGTCGTCGTCGGCCTGATCTGGAAATGGATCCTGCAGCGACAGGGGCTGTTGAATTTCGCCCTGTTCGAGATGGGCATCGAACCGCATAACTGGCTGACCGATCGGACCTGGGCCTTCGTCGCCGCGGTCGGGGTCTCGATCTGGGCCCACATGGGCTTCTATGCGCTGATCCTGCTGGCCGGCCTGCAGGCGATCCCCAAGGATCTCTATGAGGCGGCCGAGATGGACGGAACGAAGGCCTCACGCGTCTTCTGGCGCATCACGCTGCCACTGCTGGCGCCAAACCTGCTCGTGGTCGTCGTGCTCGCCCTGATCAAGGCCGTGCAGGTCTTCGACGAGGTCTACGTCCTGACCGGCGGCGGGCCGGGCACCAGCACGATGTTTCTGACGCAATATATCTACGAGACGGGCTTTGCCTCGCAGTTGCGCAATCCGGGGCTGGCTGCCGCGGCGTCGATCCTGATGGGGCTCGTCCTCGTGGTCCTGACGCTGCTCCAGCTCGGGATCGGGCGAAAGACCGAACCCAAAGGGGGGAAGAAGTAATGGGCGCGGCTTCACGGTTCATTTTCCGCCGCCGCGGCGGCAAGGGCTGGCACTGGACCGACATCGTCACCTGGGTCTGGCTCGTCGGCGGGCTGCTGATCATGTTCGGCCCGGCCGTCTGGCTCGGCTTCTCCTCGTTCAAGTCGCCCGCGGCGCTTGCCGAATTCCCGCCCACCATCCTGCCCTATGTGACGCAGCAGGTGAATGTCGAGGGCTACGAACAGCCGCTGGCGCTCTACGAGGCGAGCCTGCCGGACGGAAGCACGCAGGTGCTGGCCGAGGTGCGGCGGATCGGGATCGTCAGCCAGATGGTCGACCCGAATGCGCCGGGCGAGATCATCCGGGTCAACATTGGGGACCGCACGCCGGTCCGCACGATGTCGTTTGCCACCGAGAATTACACCGAACCCTTCGTGCAGTTCGATTTTGTCCAGTATCTCTGGAATTCGGTCTTCGTGACCGTGACGGCGACGCTGATCACCCTCGTCGTCAACTCGATGGCCGCCTTCGCTCTCTCGAAGTACGAGTTCAAAGGCCGGTCGGTGGCCATGCTGATCATCCTGGCGACGCTCATGGTGCCGCTGTCGGTGATCATGGTGCCGCTCTACTCGATCATCTCGGCGATCGGGCTGTTCAACAACCTCTGGGGCGTGATCCTGCCGACGGTCGCGACGCCGACGGGGGTCTTCATCCTGCGCCAGTACATGCTGACGATCCCGGACGAGCTCATCGATGCCGCCCGGATGGACAAGGCCTCCGAGTGGCAGATCTACTGGCGCATCGTGCTGCCGCTGGCGGCGCCCGCGCTTGCGGTGCTTGCCATCTTCTCGGTAGTCTGGCGGTGGAACGACTTCCTCTGGCCGCTGATCGTGCTCTCGCGCCGCGAACTCTACACCCTGCAGGTGGGCTTGAGCATTTACGCCGGCGAGCTGAACGTGCAGTGGCACTTCATCCTGGCCATGACGGTCGTCACCATGATTCCGGTCGTCCTCGTCTTCATCTTCCTGCAGCGCTTCATCACCACCGGCATTGCCGGTACCGGACTGAAATGAGGATCCGCAAATGGGCCAGATAACGCTCACCGACATCAAGAAGTCCTTCGGCGCCATCGACGTGCTTCACGACGTCAATCTCCACATCGATGACGGCGAGCTTGTTGTCTTCGTCGGGCCATCGGGCTGCGGGAAATCGACGCTGCTCAGGGTGATCGCCGGCCTGGAGAAGGTCACCGGCGGCAGCATTGACATCGATGGCCGGCGGGTCAATGACGTCACGGCGGCGGAACGGGGGCTGGCCATGGTCTTCCAGTCCTATGCGCTCTACCCGCATATGACGGTGCGCCAGAACCTTGCATTCGGACTGGAGAACTCCAAGATGCCGAAGGCGGAGATCACCGAACGCGTCGGCGAGGCGGCCCGCATGCTGGAGATCGACGCCTATCTGGACCGGCGGCCCGGCCAGCTTTCCGGCGGGCAGCGCCAGCGCGTGGCGATCGGTCGGGCGATCGTCCGCCGTCCCGTCGCCTTCCTGCTTGACGAGCCGCTCTCCAACCTCGACGCCGAGCTGCGGGTCTCGACGCGCGCCGAACTCGCCGCGCTCCACGCGCGCCTGTCGTCGACGATGATCTATGTGACCCACGACCAGGTGGAAGCCATGACGCTTGCCGACCGGATCGTGGTGATGCGGGCCGGCCGGATCGAGCAGGTCGGAACACCGCTCGATCTCTACAACACGCCCGCCAACCGCTTCGTCGCCGGCTTCATCGGCGCGCCGCACATGAATTTCCTGCAGGGAGAGGTCGCCGAGCGCACCGGAGATTCCGCCATTGTCACGGTCGCGGGCGGCGTCAGGGTCCATCTCCACCCGGTGGAAGGTTCGATGGAAAAAGGGCAGAAACTGACGGTGGGCGTGCGACCTCAGCACCTGGTCATCAGCGCCGATCCGACAAGTCCGAAGGTCAAGCTCCGGCTTGTCGAAGCACTGGGCTCGGAGACGGTGATCCACGGCGAGATCAATGGCGAGCGGTTGATGGCGGTCCTGCCCGGGCAGCAGCGCTATCGCGCGGGCGACGAGGTTCCTCTCGATCTCGAGGCGGCTCCGCTGCATCTATTCGACGAGAACGGCATGCGGATCTTCTCGACCCCCGGCACGCAACGCCGTCTCTCCGCCTGAGCGCACCGGCGGCGCGATCGCCGCCGGATGCAGTCCAAAGAGACGAGGTGCGCGATCAGCCCGCGGGTGGGGCTGATCCGACTGGTGCACTCGGAAATTCAAATAGAAAAATCAGCGCCGTTCGGCAAAGCGACCGAACATGCCTCTCGAAAAACACAGAGGCTCGCCGTCGCGAAGGGCTACCCGCAGCACTCTGCCGAGGATGATCGTGTGGTCCCCGGCGTCATGGGCGTCGGCGCGGCGGCATTCGAACCGGGCAATCGTGCCGGGCAGGATGGGCGTGCCTTCCGTGTTCAACGTCCATGGCAGGTCCGCGAAAGCGGAGCCGCCGCGCGAAAATGCGCGGCACAGCTCGTCCTGCTCGGCCCCGAGAACATGGACGGCAAAATGGGTGGCTGCGGTGAACAGCGCGTGTTTCGTCGAACTCTTGGCGGGCGACCAGAGCACCAGGGGCGGGTCGAGGGATACAGAGGCGAAACTGTTGACCGTCATGCCGATCGGTCCCTGGTCGGCCATGGCCGTGACGACGGTCACACCGGTCGTGAAACTCCCGAGCGCGTTCCGGTAGGCCCGCTGGTCGCCCTGTTCCGGGACGATCAGCATTTCCGGGGAGACGGTGCTATCGGTGGTGCTCGTCATCAGGGGACCTCCTTGCCGATCGCCAGGGTGTAGAGGTCGAACCAGGTCTGCCGGTCCAGCGTCACCTTGGCCGCGTCCGACAGGCTGCGGATGCGATCCAGATTGTTGGTGCCCATGACGGGGAGGATCTGCGCGGGGTGGCGCAGCAGCCAGGCGATGGCAACGGCGCTGGGTTCGACGTCCTGGTCGGACGCAAGCTCCTGGAGCCTGACCTGAAGCGCCGGGTGATCGCCCGAGAACAGCGCGCCGCCGCCGAGCGGAGACCAGGCCATCGCCGGGATCATCCGCTCCTGGAGATAGGCAAGGTCGCCGTTGATGAAGGCATCCGTGGCGAGAAGGCTCATCTCGATCTGGTTGGTGACGAGGGTCGTCTCCATCGAGGACTGCAGCAGGGAGAAATCCCAGGGCCGGAAGTTCGAGACGCCGACGGCGCGCACCTTGCCGGACGCCACGAGTTCATCAAGCGCCGTTCCCGTCTCGTCGGGATCGATCAGCGGATCGGGTCGGTGGATGAGGAGGAGATCGATGTAGTCGGTCGCCATGTCGCGCAGCGAGGCTTCCACCGAGGCGGTAATGTGCGCGGCGCTGGTGTCGTAATGCTTGACCCGTGACGCGGAATGACGACCGGCCGGAACAACGATGCCGCATTTGGTGATGATCTCGATTTTCTCGCGCAAATGGGGTGCCGCCTTCAGGGCTCCGCCGAAGATGGCTTCCGCCGTGTAGCCGCCGTAGATGTCCGCCTGGTCCATGGTGGTGATGCCTTGCTCCAGGCATGCCTCCACCTTGGCCTGCACGTGGGCGGGGGAGGTGTCTGCAGCGTCGCCCAGCCGCCACATGCCGTAGATGATGCGGCTGACGGTCAGGTCTGGCGAAAGGGAAATGCGGTCCATCAGTGACGTTCTCCAGTGCCCAGCGGTGTCGCCGGAATTTCATTCGGGACGCGGCCGTAGGCATGCGGCAGCGAACAGGTTTTCAGATGTGGCAGCACTTTCGTGCCGAAGTGTTCTGCCTCGTCGAGATGTGGATAGCCGGAGAAGATGAAGGCGCGAATACCCATCTTCCGATAGGCCTCGATTTCCGTCAGCACCTGATCCACGGAGCCGACCAGGGCGGCACCGCAGCCGGAGCGGGCGCGACCGATGCCGGTCCAGAGGTGTGGCTCCACGTAGCCGAACTGATCGGCCAGTTCGCGGGCCCGCGCCTGATGCGCGACGCCGAGCGAGATGCTGTCGTGAGCTCTGGAGCGAATCAGCTTGCCGTATTCGTCGTCGAGCTTCGAGACGAGATGCTCGGCATACTCGCGCGCTTCCTGCTCGGTATCGCGAACGATCATGTGAACACGCAGGCCGTAGTCCAGCATGCGTCCATGCGCTTCGGCGCGCGCATGGACCGCGCGCATGCGCTCCGCCAACTGCTCTTTCGGCTCCGGCCACATCAGGTAGACGTCGCACTGCGCGCCGCATAGCTCCAGCGCATCGGGCGAATAGCCGCCGAAGTAGAGGAGCGGGCCGCCGTTCTGCTGGTAGGGTCTGGCCGGCTCCGTCGACACGCCGCTGAACTGGTAGACTTCGCCGTCGTGGTCGATCGTGTCGCGGGTCCAAGCCTGGCGCAGGATCTGCACGACCTCATGGCTGCGCTTGTAGCGATAGGCGCTGTCGGCCACTTCGCCCGGAAAATCAGAGCTGATGACATTGAGCGTCAGCCGTCCCTTCAGCATGTGGTCGAGGGTGGCGACGGTGCGTGCCAGCATGATGGGCTGCATCTCGCCGCAGCGGATCGCCGCAAGCATGTTGATCCGATCGGTGATCGGCGCGCATCCGGCAACGAAGCTCAGTGTATCCTGGCCGACCTGGTAGGAGGAGGGGCAGAGGATGTTGCGGAAGCCGAGGTTTTCCGCCTTGCGGACGATGCCGGAGCAGTGCTCCCAGCTCGATCGCAGCTTCCCGTCCGGCACGCCAAGGTATTCGTAGTCATCGGAACAGAGAGCCGCGAACCACGACACTTCCGCGGCATCAAGGTCGGCAGAACGAACCGGCACGACTGTCATCAAAATCTCTCCCGATCGAATTTTCCTCTTGCGTAGCATCCGCCTTGATGTAAATCAATAGTATATCAATTTTGGCAGCCCGATAACAAACCCTGACAAGCCTCATGAACCAACCCGCCGGCAGTCTTCCGATCTATCTCCAGATCACCGAGCTTCTGATCCGCGACATCGCGGCCGGGCGGCTGATCGACGGGGAGAAGCTACCGCCGGAACGGGAGATGGCGGAGCGGCTGGGGATCGCCATCGGTACCCTCAGAAAGGCGCTGTCGGAGTTGCAATCGCGGGGGATGCTGGAGCGGGTTCAGGGGTCGGGCAACTATGTCCGCGCCATCAGCGATCCGAAAAGCGTCTATGCCATGTTCCGCCTGGAACTGCTGGAAGGCGGCGGGCTTCCGACGGCGGAGGTGCTGAGCGTCGAGCGGCTTTCCAAGCCCCGGGATCTCCCGGAGTTCGGGACAAGCCCCGAAGGCCATCGGATCCGTCGCCTCCGCCGACTTTCTGGAAAGGTGGCAGCCATCGAGGAGATCTGGCTGGACGGAGGTTATGTCGATCGCATTGCCTTGGAAGACCTTTCTGAATCCCTCTACTTCTACTATCGCACCCGGATCGGGCTCTGGATCGCGCGGGCGGAGGACCGGATCGGGCTCAATGTCGTCCCGGACTGGGTACCGGATGACTTCGGGCCGGAGCAGGGGGCTCCGGTCGTCCATATTCTCAGAATCAGCGAGGCGCAGGATGGCAGGCGTGCGGAAGTATCCCGCACCTGGCTTGACCATGGCGTCGCCCGCTATGTGTCGCGGCTCAAATAGGGTGTCTGGAAGATGAAGTTGAACTACGGTGTCATCGGTTGCGGCATGATGGGGCAGGAGCATCTGCGCAACATCGCTCTGCTGCCGGATGCGGAGGTCGCGGTCATCCTGGAGCCGGATGCCACCATGCGGGCGCGGGCCGCGGAAGCCGCACCCGGGGCGATCTTCGTCAGGACCATCGAGGAGCTTCTGGCTGTCGATGCCGTCAACTGCCTGCTGATCGCCAGTCCCAACCAGTATCATCTGGGCCAGTTGGAGACGGTCGCGTCGATCCGGCCGCTTCCCGTGCTCGTGGAAAAGCCACTCTTTACCCATGCGGAAGAGATGCGGCGGGTGGAGGCCCTTCGCAGCGTCTATCCGGCACCCATCTGGGTGGCCATGGAATATCGGTACATGCCCCCAGTGGCGCGGCTGATCGGCGAGGCGGATGCAGCGACCGGCGGCATTCGCATGCTCACCATTCGCGAGCACCGCTTTCCCTTCCTTCAGAAGGTGGGCGACTGGAACCGCTTCAACAGCCAGACGGGCGGCACGCTGGTGGAGAAATGCTGCCATTTCTTCGATCTGATGCGCCACATCCTGAAGTCGGACCCCGTGCGGGTGATGGCCTCGGGCGGGCAGGCGGTCAACCATCTGGACGAGGTGCATGAGGGTCGCACGCCGGACATCTGGGACCATGCCTATGTGATCGTCGATTTTGCGTCGGGTGCGCGGGCTATGCTGGAGCTCTGCATGTTTGCCGAAGGCGCACGCTACCAGGAGGAAATTTCGGCGATCGGCCCGACGGGCAAGATCGAGTGCAAGGTCCCGGGGCCCGGTCGGTTCTGGCCGGAGCACCTGGGCGAGCCGCCGGTGGCGCAGGTCATCATTTCGCCGCGCGAGCCCAGGGGGCCGCGAAAGGTGGAGATCCCCGTCGACCCGGAACTGCTGGAGGCCGGCGACCACAATGGATCGACCTTCTATCAGCACCTGCGGTTTTCGAAGAGTGTCCGCGGCGACGGTCCGGTCGAGGTATCACTCGAGGATGGATGCTGGGCCGTGAAGATGGGGCTTGCGGCGCAGCAGTCGGCCATGACCGGCAAGGCCGTGGAGTTTTCGACCATGAAGCTCGCCGCCGCGGGATAGGCAGGCGGCTTGCAGAACCTCAGTCTGGCTGCAGGGCCAGAGGGGCGAATTCCGCCACCACCTGGTCGTAGACCGCCCGCTTGAAGGGCACGATCAGGCCCGGCAGATCCGCCATCGGCTTCCATTCCCAGGCGTCGAACTCCGCCGAGTGGCCGCCCGGCGGCGGGTTGATCTGGATCTCGTCCTCGCTGCCTTCGAACCGGAAGGCGAACCAGCGCTGCGTCTGGCCGCGGTACTTGCCCTTGAGGCCGATGCCGATGAGATGCGCCGGCAGGTCGTAGTTGATCCAGTCGCGCGACTGGCCGATCAGCTTGACCGTGCGCATCCCGGTTTCCTCGTAGAGCTCCCGGTAGGCGGCCGCGAGCGGATCCTCGCCCTTGTCGATGCCACCCTGCGGCATCTGCCAGAGTTGCGGCGAGCCGTCGTACTCGCTGTTGCCCTCTGCAATCCGCCTGCCGGCCCAGACCAGGCCCTTTTCGTTCAGGATCATCACCCCGACGCAGGGGCGATAGGGAAGGTCCTCGGCTTTCAACGGCTGTTTGCTCATCATTCGATCTCGATCAATAGTCTGCAGGGTCTTCGACCAGTGCCGAGACCCCGACGATTTCTATGCCGCGATTGCCGGCCTCCTCAACCCATTGGCGGATCGCTTCCACGCTTTCGTCGAAGGCGGATGCAACGCCGATGGCGCTCCCCTTGCGCAGGGCAAGCCGCTCCAGGTCGTCCAGCTTCTTCAGGATCGCCGATTTTTCCAGTTGGGCATCGAGCGTCATGTCGGCGAAGCCATGGGGAAGTTCGATGGCCTTGGCAAGGGTGCCGCTGGTGGATTGCGCCGAGGTTCCGTCGTCGAGGAAGAGCAGGCCGCGTTGGGCCACGTCCCGGAGCAAGGGCTCCAGCGTGTCGGGATCCGACAGAAGCCGGCCGCCAAGGTAGTTCATGATCCCGGTGTAGCCGGTGATCTTGCCCAGCGCCTCATGTAGCCGCCCCAGGTTCTCCTCGGCCGGGAGACCTGTGAGGAGCGTTGCCGGATCGGCATTGGCGTCGGGCGCGCCGAAGGGTTCCATCGGGACCTGGATCAGGATCTCGTGGCCATCGCGGCGCGAGACCTGCATCCAGCGCTGCAGGCTGTTGCCGCTTGCAGCAAAGGCGAGGGTGACCTCCGCAGGCAGGTCCTCGATCGCCTTCTGTGTCCCTGTCTGGCTGAGACCGAGGCCGCCGACGACGATGGCGATGCGTGTTCCGCGCGCACCCGACCACGGACGGGCATACTGGTCCATGGGGCGCAGGCCGTCTTCGCCGACAACGGGAAGCTGGCCATACGGCGATTCTTCAAGAAGATCTTCGTTGGGAGTGCCCGCGAGCCTCGGATCCTGGCCGATGCGCGGTGTCCCGACGATCACCGGGCCCTCTCCGGCGCGCGACCGTGGCGAGTAGGTCGTCACGACATTGCCGTCGTCGGTCAGCGTCCGCTCGACGTTGGCACCGGATTGCGGGTTGGCTCTGCGAAGGCTTTCGGCCGCTTCGGGGGCTGCCGTCGCGGGCGCAGCCTCCGCAGTTTCGGCGGGCACATCGACGGCTGCCATTTCCGGCGCCTTGAGAGCGGCCTCGCCCATCATGGAATAGGCTGACAGGCCGACGATCGCCGCGACGGATACTACGGAGAAGACGAAAAGCGGAGACAGCCGCAGGCGTCGCCGTTTGCCGGCCGGCCTCTCTTGTCCGAGCGGTGCATGAAGATCGGTGCCCAAGAGGAAATTGTCCGCGGGTGGAATGCGATAAAGAAAGGGAGCCGGCTAGGCGGCTCCCTTTCAGGTTCTTTACTGCTTGGCAGCAGCCTTGTCCGGGCTCGGCGGGAAGCTAGGATCGGACTTGTTGCCGCGCAGCAGGTCGAGCGCGTAGTTCAACTGGATGTCGTCCTTGGCTTCCGGCGGAACATAGGCGACGGAGCCGGAGCCCTCGTCGGTCTCGTTCTGACCCGGAATATGGCCACGCAGGCTGGATTCGCCTTCGGCGCGGACCTTGCCCTGCAGCTCTTCCGGAAGCGGCTGTTCCACCGCGATGTCCGGCTTGATCCCAGTGCCCTGGATCGAGGTGCCCGACGGCGTGTAGTAGAGCGCTGTCGTCAGGCGCAGCGCGCCGCTTTCGCCAAGCGGGATGATCGTCTGGACCGATCCCTTGCCGAAGGAGCGGGTGCCGAGAACGGTGGCCCGCTTCAGATCCTGCAGAGCGCCGGCGACGATTTCCGAAGCCGAGGCCGAACCACCGTTGATCAGCACGACCACAGGCTTGCCGTCGGTCAGATCTCCCGGGCCGGCGTTGAAGCGGCGGGTTTCGTCCGCATTGCGACCGCGGGTCGATACGACCTCGCCACGCTCCAGGAAGGCGTCCGAAACGTTGATCGCCTGATCCAGAAGACCGCCCGGGTTCAGGCGCAGGTCGAGCACATAGCCCTTAAGCTGGTCGGCAGGGACTTCTTCCTTGATCTTCTCGATTGCCTTTTCGAGGTCGTCATAGGTCTTCTCGGTGAAGGAAATCACCCGCAGATAGCCCACGTCGCCTTCCACACGCGACTTGACCGCCCGCACGGCGATGATGTCGCGCACAACGGTGATCTCGAGCGGCTTGTCGGCGCCTTCGCGGATGACGGTCAGCTTGATCGGCGTGTTGACCGCGCCGCGCATCTTCTCGACCGCTTCCTCGAGCTTCAGGCCGCGAACGGCGGTGCCGTCGATCTCGGCAATCAGGTCGCCTGAGAGAATGCCGGCACGGGATGCCGGCGTATCGTCGATCGGCGCGATGACCTTGACGAGTTCGTCTTCCATGGTGACTTCGATGCCAAGACCACCAAACTCGCCGCGGGTCTGCGTGCGCATGTCTTCGGCGTCTCTGGCATTCAGGAAGCTCGAATGCGGGTCCAGCGAGGTCAGCATGCCGTTGATGGCATTCTCGACCAGCTTTTCCTCATCCGGCGGCGTCACGTACTGCGCGCGGACGCGCTCGAAGACGTCGCCGAAGATCGACAGTTCCTTATAGGTTGAAGGGCCTGCAGCCTGCGCAGGCACTCCGGCCGAATAGATGACGCTCATGGCCGTAGCACCCATCAGCGCACCGACGATCACAAGAGAAGCCTTACGAATCATTTCGTGCCCTTCCGCTTTCCTTGGCAGTCCACCATGGTTTCGAATCTACCGGTGAACCGTCCTTCCTGAATTCAATGTAAAGGGTTGGTCGATCGGTTTCCAGCGTCAATGCTGCAGCGCTCGCCACCTTTTTCGCACCCATCACGGCAATCGGTTCGCCCGACAGAACGAATTTGCCTTGCCGTGTCCTCACGTCGTCCATGCCAGCAAGGACGACATGATAACCGTCTCCAGCGTTCAGGATGATCATCTGCCCGTAGCTTCGGAAAGCGCCGGCAAAGACGACCAGACCATCGGCCGGTGCCGTCACCACGGAGCCGGGGCTCGCAGCCACTGTCATTCCCACGGCAGTATGTCCCGTCCCGTCCGCGTCCCCGAATTCCCGGAGAATGTCGCCGGTCACGGGTAGCTCAAGCGTCTGCCTGAGGCTTGAAAACGCGTATGCCGGTGCAATGCGGTTTTTGTCAGGCAATGCGTTCTGGGCCCGCTCCCTGGCCTGCTCCCGCTCCGCTTGCGACAGTTGGCGCAAGCGCTCTTCTTCCAGTCTGGCCTGCTCCACAGCTTCCCGCACCGAGGCGATCTCGCCCTCCAGCGACTGGACCAGCCCTTCCAGGCTGGTGGCCTGTTCGGCCAGCTCTTCCGAGCGCCGCCGTTCGGCCTCCAGCTCCGCGGTACTTTGCAGACTGAGCTTCTCGTTCTCGGCCAGCAGCATGTCCATGCGCTTTTCTTCCTCAAGGCTCGCGGCGATGGTCGCCGATACCGAGGTTCTTTCCGCGGAAGCCTGTGCCTGGAGCGTGGTCAGCGCCTGGAGATCGGCGTGCAGCCTTTCAGCCTGAGCCCGCATGCCGGGAACCACTGCTCCGAGAAGGATCGCGCTTCTGACGGAGGCAAGTGCATCCTCCGGCGTGACGAGGAGCGCGGGGGGCGGATTGCGCCCCATCCGTTGCAGGGCGGCGAGAACTTCAGCCAGAACGTCGCGACGACCGCGCAGGGATGTTCGGATCTCGGCTTCTCTGAGCCGAAGTCTCGCAAGCGTTTCCTCGCTGTCGCGGATCTTCTCTTCCAGGTCCTTGCGGCGTGCGGCGGAGTCAATCAGCGCCTGGCGCAGATTGCTCGTCGTTTTTTCCAGTTCGGCAATGTCCTGCTCGATGGACTCGGCCTTGCCGACCGACAGGCTGATCGTATCGCTGAGCTCTTCCAGTTCCTGTCGCGCCTCATCGCGCTTGCGCTCGAGGTCGAGCGCCGGATCGGCAGGCGTGGCGGGCTGTTCGACAAGCTGGGCGTAGGCCGCAGTCCGATCCGATGTCATCGGCGGAAGAAGGGCAAGCGCCGACGCAGCGGCCCAGACCGGCAGCCTCGAAGACAGGAATTTGCGTGAAGCCAAGCTCATAAGCGTTCCTGTTGCCGCGCCGTGCAAACCTAAGCTGATTTGCGCTCCATGGCCATAAACATCCACGTGTTTCTGATCGATGGGTCAGACACGATGGTAGGGATGGCCGGACAGGATGGTGACAGCGCGGTAGAGCTGTTCGGCAATCAGGATGCGCACCAGCTGGTGCGGCCAGGTCATGCTGCCGAGATTGAGAACCATGTCGGCCCTCGCGTAGAGGGCAGGGTCCAATCCATCCGCCCCTCCCACGGCGACCATCAGGTCGCGCTTGCCGCTGTCGCGGAAGCGACCCAGAGTGTCTGCGAAGGCTTCGCTGTCGAGGGATTTGCCGCGTTCGTCCAGAAGCACGAGCAGGGCACCGTCGGGCAAGGCCTTCTCCAGTGCCGCAGCCTCGTCGCGCTTGCGCGTCTCCGCGTTGGACGCCTTGCTTTCCGGGACCTCCGTCACGCGGACCAGTTCCAGCCCGATCGCCGGACCCGCCTTGGCAAACCGGTCGAGGTAGCGAGACGCAAGATCCTTCTCCGGTCCCGCTTTCAGCCGACCGACGGCAAAGAGGCTTATGCGCATGTCTGTCCCGCCGGCGTCCGGCCCGTCATCTGCTGGTCGACGTGCGCGCAAGGCGCAGCCGCTTCCATACTGTTGCTACCGGCAACAGGACATGGCCTGCCGCGGATCAGTGCCGTGTTTCTTCCTCAAGGTCGGGAGCGGACCACATCTTTTCGATGTTGTAGAACTCCCGGACTTCGGGGCGGAACACATGGATGATGATGTCACCACTGTCAATCAGCACCCAGTCTCCCGCTTCGAGACCTTCGACGCGGGCTGTTCCCAGGCCTTCGTCCTTGAGGTCTGAAATCAGATGATCCGAAATGGCTGCGACGTGACGGTTCGAGCGCCCGGACACTACGACCATGTAGTCTCCCAGTGCGGACTTGCCGGCGATGTTGATGGTGACGATATCTTCTGCTTTGGAGTCCTCAAGGCTGGCGAGGACCAGTTCGAGAGCACGGGCAGCAGCATCGGCGCCACGTTCTGTGCTCTGCGGGAGGATGGCGTGCATCTTTCCCTTGGTGTGTACTGTTGTCAGGGTTCGTCCTTTCTTGGAGGTAACAGCTACAGCACTGTCAGCGAATCCGGCTTTCCGGCCGCTGATCAAAGGTGGCATTGAAATGTAAATCTTTCAAGATATCTGCGGAAATCGTGATTGAAGCTCGGAACCGGCTTCAGGACACGCCGAGGCGCAGATTCGTCGAGCTGAGGGCCGATCGGGGGCCATGGATGAACGTCCAGGCAGGCGCCTGCTTCCGCCAGAGGATGCCGGCGTCGTCCTCGTCGATGCGGGCATGGTCGAAGGTGCGCGTCATCTTCGACGACAGGAAGGAGAGGGTCGACCCGGGGCGGTCGATCACGGCGATGGGGAAGGTGCAGACGATGGACTGCCATTTCTGCCAGCGATGGAACGATCGAAGGCTGTCGGCCCCCATGATCCAGACGAAATGCACGCCGCGATTGCGGGCAGCAATATGCGACAGTGTATGGGCCGTATAGGGACTGCCCAGCGCCTGCTCGAATGCCGTGATCTTGACGCGTGGATCCTGAACCAGCTTTGCGCTCATGGCTATCCGATCGCCGAGGGAGGCGAGCTCGGACCGGCTCTTCAGCGGGTTTCCCGGCGTCACCATCCACCAGAGCTGATCCAGTCCCAGGCGCCGAAGAGCAATCTCGGCAACCAGGAGATGGCCTTCATGGGGCGGGTTGAAGGAGCCGCCGAACAGGCCGACCACCATGCCGGGCTGGACGTGCGGCATCGAAAGGTACTGCCGATCCACGCGATCTTCTGTCACAGCGGCTAGGGCCGGATCTGGCCGGTGCCATGCACGCGGTATTTGAACGATGTCAGCTGCTCGACGCCCACCGGCCCGCGCGCATGCATCTTGCCAGTCGCTATGCCGATTTCGCCACCCATTCCGAACTCACCGCCGTCGGCGAACTGGGTCGAGGCGTTGTGCAGAAGGATGGCGGAGTCGATCTCGTTGAAGAAGCGCTCCACGACCTTCGGGTCTTCCGCAATCACAGCTTCGGTATGGTTGGAGGAATAGGTGTTGATATGGGCGATCGCACCCGAGATGCCATCGACGATCGCAACCGAGATGACGGCGTCGAGATATTCGGTGCGCCAGTCCTCTTCGGATGCGGGTTTCAGGCCCGGAACCACCTTGAGGACAGCTGCAGACGCGCGCACCTCGCAGCCGGCCTCGGTCAACGCCTCCAGGATCGGCGTCAGGTGGCTGCCGATGGCGGCGCTGTCGATGAGGAGTGTTTCGGCCGCTCCGCAGACGCCGGTCCGACGCATCTTGGCGTTGACCACGATCCGCCTGGCCATCTCGAGGTCCGCCGATGCGTCCACATAGATGTGGCAGAGGCCCTCGAGGTGAGCAAAGACCGGGACCCGTGCCTCGCTCTGGACGCGGGCGACAAGGCTCTTGCCCCCGCGCGGGACGATCACGTCGATCGCGCCGTTGAGGCCGCCCAGCATGGCGCCGACGGCCGCGCGGTCGCCGGTCGGGACGATCTGAATGGCATGCTCCGGCAAGCCGGCGGCCGTCAATCCCGTGACGAGGCAGCGGTGAATGGCGCGCGACGAGTTGAGCGAATCCGAGCCGCCGCGCAGGATCACGGCATTGCCGGCCTTCAGGCACAGTGCCCCGGCATCGGCGGTCACATTGGGGCGGCTTTCATAGATGACGCCGATGACGCCGAGCGGCGTGCGAACCCGTTCGATCTTCAGCCCGTTGGGACGGTCCCAGGCGGCAATCACATCGCCGACCGGGTCCTTCAGCGCCGCGATCTCGCAAAGCGCCTGCGCCATGCCCTCGATCGAGGCTTCCGTCAGCGTCAGCCGGTCGATGAAGGACGGCTGCAGGCCCTTTCCCTCGACCTGCTTCAGGTCTTCGGCATTGGCGGCCAGGATGTCATCCTTTGCGTCCAGGATGGCTTTGGCCATGGCCTGAAGAGCCTGGTTCTTGGCATCCGGAGAGGCTGTCGCAAGGGCGCGCGCCGCGGACTTCGCCTGGCGGCCGATCCGGTCCATCAGCACGGTGACGTCCTCTGCCGCATTGGTCACCAGATCAAGCATGGGCGGCTTCCTCTTTCGAACCCTGTTCGTCTTCGTCCTGTCGTCCGGACGACCTCGTCACCACGAGATCATCGCGATGCACCATGGCGGCCCGACCGGCGTAGCCGAGAACGGCCTCGATATCCGCCGATTTGCGTCCGGTGATCCGGCGCGCTTCATCGGCGTCGTATCCTGCCAGCCCGCGGGCGATCTCGCGGCCGTCGGGGCCGGTGATGGCGATGGTGTCGCCGCGGTGGAAATGGCCGGCAACCGAGATGACACCGGCCGGCAGCAGGCTCTTGCCGTCGGCCAGCGCCTTTTCGGCCCCGGCATCGATGACCAGCTCGCCGGCCGGCTGCAGCTGTCCGGCAATCCAGGTCTTGCGGGCCGTGACCGGCGTGGCGGAGGGTGCAAACCAGGAAAACCGGACACCATCCTCGATGGCCTTCAGCGGATGCTCCGTCTTGCCGGAGGCGATGATCATGGCGCAACCGGCGCTGGTGGCGATCTTGCCGGCATCGATCTTGGTGCGCATGCCGCCGCGCGACAGTTCCGATGCAGCGCCGCCGGCCATCGCTTCGATCTCCGGCGTGATCGCGGGGATCGTATCGAGGAACCGTGCGTCGGGATCAAGGTGCGGGGGGGCGGTGTAGAGGCCGTCGATATCCGACAGGAGCACCAGAAGGTCGGCTCCGGTCATGGTCGCCACGCGTGCCGCGAGGCGATCGTTGTCGCCGTAGCGGATTTCCGAGGTCGCGACCGTGTCGTTTTCGTTGATGATCGGAATGGCGCCGATCTTCAGGAGCTGGTTGATGGTGGCGCGGGCATTGAGATAGCGGCGGCGCTCTTCGGTGTCGCCCAGCGTCAGCAGGATCTGCCCGGCGACGATGGCGTCCCGCGACAGGCTGCCCGACCAGGCGCGCGCCAGCGCAATCTGGCCGACGGCCGCGGCCGCCTGGCTTTCTTCCAGCTTGAGGGCGCCGGAGGGCAGGTCGAGGACGGTGCGGCCCAGTGCGATGGCGCCCGATGAGACGACCAGCACATCGACGCCGCTGGCTTTCAGCTGTGCAATGTCGGTGCAGATCGCGTCCAGCCATTCCGTCCTGAGGCCGCTTTTGCGGTCCACAAGCAGAGCCGATCCGATCTTGATGACGATCCGGCGGTGGCTGGCAAGCGATCTGCGCGATCCGCTCATCCGGCATCATCCTCAGAGGCGTCGTCGTCCTGGGCAAACCGCGAACTGCGGTCCGGCAGCGCCGTCTCGCCGCCACCGGCATTGACGATGACGTCACGCAGCGCCCGCAGCACGTCGGTCATGCCCTTGCCGGTCGCGGCCGAGATGAGGAAGGGCTTGTGGCCGCAGGCCTTCTCCAGTTCCTTGGCCTTCTTCTTCAGCTCCGTCTCGTCCAGCACGTCGATCTGCGACAGCGCGACGATCTCCGGCTTGTCGATCAGGCCGCCGCCGTAGGCTTCGAGCTCATGCTTCACAGTCGTATAGGCCTTGCCCACATGTTCCTCGACGCCCGAGACCAGATGCAGGAGGACGCGGGTCCGCTCGACGTGGCCGAGGAAGCGGTCGCCGATGCCGACGCCTTCATGAGCGCCCTCGATCAGGCCGGGAATGTCGGCCAGGACGAATTCGCGCCCGTCGATGGTCGCCACCCCGAGGTTCGGGTGCAGCGTCGTGAAAGGATAATTGGCGATCTTCGGTCGCGCGCGGGTGACGGTCGCGAGAAACGTCGACTTGCCGGCATTGGGAAGCCCCACCAGTCCGGCATCGGCGATCAGCTTCAGCCGCAGCCAGATGGTCTTTTCCTCGCCCTCAAGGCCGGGGTTCGCCCAGTTCGGCGCCTGGTTGGTCGACGACTTGAAATGGGTATTGCCGAAACCGCCGTTGCCGCCCTTGGCGAGCCGGAAGCGCTGGCCTTCCTTGGTCAGGTCGACGATCAGCGTCTCGTTGTCTTCCTCGAAGATCTGCGTGCCGACCGGGACCTTCAGGGTCACGTGCTCGCCGTTGGCGCCGGTCCGGTTGCGGCCCATGCCGTGAGTGCCGATCTGCGCCTTGAAATGCTGCTGGAAGCGGAAGTCGATCAGCGTGTTCAGGCCGTTGACCGCCTCGACCCAGACATCGCCGCCGCGGCCACCGTCGCCGCCATCGGGGCCGCCGAACTCGATGAACTTCTCCCGCCGGAACGAGACGGCGCCTGCGCCGCCATCGCCGGAGCGTATGTAAACTTTCGCTTCGTCGAGAAACTTCATCTTACTGCCATCAGTCTTGTGTTAGCGGCAACGCCATTGTCATAGACATTGTCCGGGTTCGATATAGGCCGTGCAGGCGGAGGTCAAAGATTATCATGAAATTGGCGAGCTATAATATCCAGTACGGCATCGGCCTCGACGGTCGCTACGACCTGAAACGGATCGCGGACAGCATCGCCGACGCGGACATCATCCTGCTGCAGGAGGTGACCCGCGGTTTCTCCCGCAACGGTGCCGTCGACATGGTGGCGGAACTCGAGGCCCTGTTTCCGCGCCACTTCTCCAGCTTTGCTGCACCCTGCGACGTGCTGCTCGGCATCGACGAGACGGAGGGGCGCGCCGTGGAGCGCCGCCTGCAGTTCGGAAACATGGTCCTGTCGCGCTGGCCGATGCTGGCGATCCGCCATCTGCTTCTGCCGCGCAGCCGCACGTTCGAGAAGCTCAACCTGCAGCGCGGCGCCGTCGAGGCGGTGATCGCAACGCCCTCGGGTCCGTTGCGCGTCTATTCCGTGCATCTCGATCATGTCTCGCCGGACGAGCGGATCGAGCAGATCCGCTTCCTCAAGGCACGCGCCCTGAACTATATCGCCGAGGGTGGGGCCCTGACGGGGGCCGAGGAATTCGGCTTTGCCAATCCCCCGCTTCCGGAAGACTTCGTGATGATGGGCGACTTCAACATGACGCCGGAATCGCCCGAGTACGTGGAGATGGTGGGCAGGACCGACAGCTATGGCGAGCGGGTGTCTCGCGCCAACCAGATGGTCGATGTCTGCGCGCGACTGGGCGTCGTGACGCCGGACAGCTACACCTGGGTCAAATCGCCGGGCGACGGCACGGAGCGGATGCATCTCGATCATTGTTTCGTCAATGCGCAACTGGCGGCGCGGCTGAGATCGGCACGGGTGGATCATCAGGCACTTGGCTCCGACCACTTCCCCGTCTGGCTGGAACTGGCCTGACAAGCCGGGGGATCGCGCCACCGGCTTGTCAGCTCTTCAGGGGCGACGAAAGTCCTCCGGGCGAAGCTTCGTCTCCACATGCGGCACCATGGCATTGCGTGACAGATTGAAGAGGTCGCCGCAGCCGGTGATGGTGAAGCCCAGCTTCTGCTGGATGCGCAGCGACGCCGGATTGTCGACGAAGACGCCGGAGTGGATCTCGATGCCCGGCATGCGCCGCAGGAACCGATCGACGGCGGCGCCGACCGCCTCCGTCATGATGCCCTTGCCCCAGTAGAACCGGTTCAGCCAGTAGCCGAGGTTCCAATCGGACCCGCGCTGCTCCAGCCCGACGACGCCGATGTGAACGTCGTCGCCGGTGGTGATGGCCAGCGCCCATTCCGTGGACGCGCCGGACAGATGCAGTTGCAGCCAGTCAAGCGCGTCTTCCCGGTGATAGGGCTGCGGGATGCGCGCCAGCATGCCGGCAACGGCGTAGTCAGACAGCGATTGCGCCACCGCATCGGCATCCTCCAGCCGGTGAGGCCGCAGCACCAGACGTCGGCTGGTGATCACCGGGCAGGGGCCGGGCGTGCCGGTTGCTGCCCGGTCACGGGCATCGAGCAGGGTGCTCATCTAAGCTCTCCCCAGCTGCGCAGCGACATCCAGGTCTTGCGGTCCAGCCGGAACCATTCGACCGCCACCATGCCGCCCATGGCCAGCGATCCGAACATGCCGGAGCCCTGGAACTGGAAACCGCACTTCTGGATCACCCGCCTTGAGGCGACATTGGTCACCCGGCAGCGGGCATCGATGTAGTCGATTTCCCGGGTGCGGAAGGCCATGTCGATGAGGACATGCGCCGCTTCCGTCGCATAGCCCTGGTTCCAGTGGGGTTCGCCCAGCCAGTAGCCGATCTCCACCGTCTGGTTGTCTTCCTGCGGTTCCAGGCCGCAGCAACCGAGAAAGGCGCCGTTGTCGCCGCGGGTAATGGCATAGACGCACTTGCCAATCTCGCCGGTTTTCGCGCGTCGCACGAAATCGGCGGCGTCTTTTGCCGAGTAGGGGTACGGCATGCGCGACACCATGGTGGCGATGTTCGCGTTATTGGCGAGATGGGCAAGGGCGTCGATGTCTTCTTCGTGGGGTGCACGCAGAACAAGTCTCTGCGACAGTAAGACGGGGCAATCGCTCCTCGGCCTCTCGGGCCTCAGCCGTTCCTCGGGCAGCCGTGATTGGCTTGCCCTCAACAATTCGCCTTGCATGGTTCAGTCCTCCGTGTGGAACAAAAGAAAAAGGGAAGATGGGCGGCGCCCCATCTTCCCTTTCTTTTGACTGAACCTGGTGGTGCCAGCCGGGTCGATGAGACGCCGGCTGTTTTAGAGCGCTACCGGCTTATTCCGCTGCTTCTGCTTTCGGCATAACAGATACGTACACGCGGCCATTGGCCTTCGTACGGTAGTTCACGTTGCCGGCGGTCAGCGCAAAAATCGTATGATCCTTGCCGAGGCCGACATTGCTGCCCGGATGCCACTGCGTGCCGCGCTGACGCACGATGATGTTGCCCGGAATGACGACCTCGCCACCGAACTTCTTCACGCCAAGGCGCTTGGACTCAGAATCGCGACCGTTGCGCGACGAGCCGCCAGCTTTTTTATGTGCCATTGGTGTTCTCCTTAAACCTTACAAAATCCCGATCGACTTAAGCCAAGATGTCCGTGATGCGGACAACCGTGTGATGCTGGCGATGGCCGCGAATCCGCTTGGAATTCTGCCGGCGACGCTTCTTGAAGGACAGAACCTTCTTGCCACGGTTATGTTCGACCACTTCGGCCTTGACCGTCGCGCCCGAGACGAAGGGGGCGCCGAACTTGGCATCCGCACCGACGCCGATGACGAGGATTTCGTTGAATTCGATCGTCGTGCCGGCTTCAGCGTCGAGCTTCTCTATGGTAACCACATCGTTGGCCGCAACGCGGTACTGCTTACCGCCGGTCTTGATGACTGCGAACATTTGTTATCCTTTCATGTTCGTTCCGGCTCTGCCCGAAGGCGGCCGTCTTTTTGTCAGTCGTTGAGCAGGTCGTCCTTCGTGGACTTGATCCCGCCGGTGAATTGCGTGCCGCATGACACGTCGCGCAACAGAGAAAGAGGCATGGAGACTTTTCCACGCCTGATCGCAAGCGGGCATACGCGAGGCCTCAAAATCTGTCAAGATGAAAGCATTCCGAACCGCCATTTGCCGCTTGCCAGCCCCTCCAACCTTCGCTATGAGACAGCCCGCGCCGAACAGCGCCGACCAGACCCGCGGAGAGGTGGCTGAGTTTCGACAGCAACCTGTCCACACAGCAGCTGCCACGATCGCCTGAGTCACTAAGAATGGCCATTGGGTGATGTCGATCTATGTGCAGAACGCCTCCGTTGCCTCACCGGTCCCGTGTTCTTCCAGTAGGAACGAGCGAAAATATCTGAATTGCAGCGAGTAGGAACGAAAACAGGACAGCTAGTGCGACAAGCATCGGGCTTGACGACAGCGTGTCAATCCAATCGGGCCGGAAGACTGCGGCTTTCGACAGCCCGTAATGTTTTATCCTGACAGCAACGGGTCCCCGCTCAGACAAGAGCGCGACGCCAACGCCGGACTCGTCTTCGGGAGCCGGCGTTATATGCCCGTAGCTCAATACGTCTGGCGTCTCGCTCACCAAATCAACGGTTGCACCAAGTTTGAAGCTGCCGCTTTTTACAACTTCCGTGACGTCGCGAAAAAAGGACGTCGCTAGCCCTGACTGATGGGCTTCCCAGGTCCCGCCGATCAGGTAATCCTTGCTGCCAGAGGCAATCGCTCCACCCAATCGTGCCACGCCCTGGAAGGTCAAGGCTCCATGTCCTCGCCAGGTATCCGCCGGGATTACGATCAACGACCCCTCCGGTAATCCTGCGGTGTTACCGGCTAGGGTCTGGACCACAAACTCTCCCTGTCCATTTCTGGTGAAACGTATCGTTGTATCTGCGCTCCAGTCGATGACGGCATCTTCAACCACTTCTCTGTTATAGAGTGACAGAGAACAAGGTCCGCTGGTGTCGGGCTGCTTTGCCCGGAAATTCGGCGTCAGCAGTAATCTGCAGATTGTTCCTTTCTCGACTACCCAATCATTCAACTGCCCCTTGAATGTGATCTCCCCGCCCCACGTCGTTGCTTGTATGCTTATGGTTCGGATGTTGGACATCGTGCTCCAAGTTACTACGACGCACAGTCCCATCAATCCAGCGAGCATGAGGCCGCGGCCTTGACCCCTTCGAACCAGCGACAGCAAGCGGTATCGGCTGAGAAGCGATTGCAAGGTCATTCCGAGGCCGAAGGAAACCAGATCTCTAGCGCAGTAGGCTTCGAAGGCTTACCCCCGACTACGCGATAAATTTCAACCTGGGTTTGACCGGCGAGACCCTCAGCCTGCAAGTTGCACTTCGTGTCAAAGGCAGTCCCGCCTCCCGCTACCACTCTCTTGCAGAGGACTGGTGCCGGTTGATCGCCCACGTAGGCAAAGACGCTATCGGCGCGGAACGAGTTCAGCACGATGTCAACGGAGCTGGCCTGATCAGAATTCCAGAGCGCTATCGTTTTTACCGCACCCTCTTGCTTTCCGCATTCTCCATGCGACACCAGGACGCCGATACCATCTTCGGGCAGAGAACGTAGAAGTTCGCCGTGTTTGGTAGGAAACGGCAGCTCAGCAGCTCCTCCTGACCAACCAACAGGGACAGAATAAGGACCGATCGCTTCATATAGACCATCAGCGGACACAACTTTTGCGCAAACGGTTTGACCGCCCCAATGGCTGGGAATGTAGCTCGACAAAGTCAAATCTTGGTCTGACGCGTTACGCACTTGCACACCGATAACCACAGCACCGGCGATAAGCGCTCCGTCCCTCACAACTTCATTGAGCTCTTCTAACGCAAGTGTCATCTTCTGATTGTCTGCAGCAGAAGCCGGGCGGTCCGCCAACAGCAGAGGAAGCAACAGCGAGATGATTATGAGACGTCCTGCCATTTTAGGTTTCCTGGTGCATATTATTCTTTGGATACTCTATCCTTCCCTCGGTCTTTCACAAACGGTTTCCATCCAAAATGGTTTAGGTGAATACGGCTTCGGCTGGATGTTCGGCCGGAATGGGGCATGCTACGTGGTAATGCCGAAACACGTGGCCGGTCCATTTCCGCGCGTGACTGTTAGCACCTCTGCGCCTGTTGAAAGTGCTTCGGCGACAGTCGTGGCTCCGTTTTGGAACGGGATTGATCTGGCGCTGGGGATTGCCCGAGGGGGTCTCCTTGACCGCTGCACGTCAACCCTCGACGATTTGGAGGAAACTGGAGCCGGCTTGAACGCCATGCACGGGGAGCTAGTTCGATTGTCGCCCAGCGGCGAAATGACCCGCAACAGAATCCGT
Organism: Pseudorhizobium pelagicum; assembly: GCA_000722615.1. Lineage (GTDB taxonomy): Bacteria > Pseudomonadota > Alphaproteobacteria > Rhizobiales > Rhizobiaceae > Neorhizobium > Neorhizobium pelagicum. The sequence goes on from JOKI01000003.1 coordinate 202,923, forward strand.
TTTGCTGACAGGGATTATCTTTCTTTCACTGGGTATCTCGATTCAGGTCAGGCTTCGATCGCTCAGGGGACATCAGGAGCATTTGTATTCGCTGATGGTCGACCGATTGGAATGGCAATAACCTCCGATGATCCGGCTAGAGGTTTATTCATGCGTTCCGGTGAAATTCTTATACATGTTCATCGGTTTCTTGATGAACAAGGTGGGGCATATCTGCCAGCGCCCCCTTCAGCGGAGGAAGGTGAGAACCACTCAAACGGAAACGCTCTGCCGCTTCGCTTTATTGAGGCAAGTGTCCCGGCCATTAACCCTCAGTTTGCACCCGAAAACATGGTTGAAGAAGGTCGTTTCATCTTTGGAACCCAGCGCGTCATGCGCTTCGTCTTCGGTTTCGACGAGCCGACGGCGGTCTCACGTATCGTGATGCAGTCGACAACGACAGAGAATCAAACGAAGCCAAAGGACGTCATCCTTCGATGGTCAGTTGATAGTAAACGTGAGCACTTTCGCGAACTGCAAAGGGGGGAGATGGGACCAGATGGGGTGTTTGATAGTGGCCAAATGGCCGGCAGAAACATTCGCTATCTCGAAATAATCGCGCTGAACACCTGGGGAGACGGCGACGTCGTGATCGATCAGGTCACCGCCTACTGATCCGCCACATCAGTCGATGAGCTGGACCGTGAACGGGACAGTTTCATCAACCTGGTATACGGTGCCCGATCCTTCCAAAGTGCCAGTATCGGAAAGGACAGCCCGACCATTGAAACGCCGCGGAGTCAAAAATATGCCGTCACTATTGACGGTTATAAAGCAATTGTTTTTGTCAATCGAGCTTGCATAACACTTGTGATCGGTCAAAAAAGGTCCGACCGGGACTCGCCAATACCCTGTTCCGTTATCAAGGGTGCCACTATATTCTCTGGTTATGCTGCTTGCGAAGTCCGAATCCTTCACTGCGCTCCCATCGAATTTCATTGAAAGAATAGGGGCTGTGGCCAAGAATCCTTCGAATGCTGCACGCTTCACTGTGGCGTTCGGAGACAATAGACCGAATTCTAACGCCATGCGCCGCAAGCTCTCGTCGCCACTTTCCAGCATGATTGTCATTGCTGAAAGGCTGCGTTGCGGGTCCGGGTCATTTAGTAGAGCCTGATATGGGTTTAGGTCGTTTATCTGCTTGTCGACCATCTTAGTTATATCTTCCGGAGATAGGCTCTGCGCAACGGTCGTTTCGCCGAACGCTAGAATGGCGGTCGCCAGAAAATAAACCAGTTTCATACTAAACTCCTCCCTTAGCTTCTTCAAAGCGGGGGAATGTCCCCCCACGCGATTATGTTTAGAGACCCCGATGGGTTTTGCAAAGAATTTCAACCCTGGCGTAGGCAATGAGTGAATGGCTGGGGCTTTGAATCGCACCGCTAATGGGCGGATTGAGGCACGCTTCAGCCACACTGCCGGTGCCGAGACGCAAATCGCCAGCCCCGACAATCATCGCTATGAGACAGCCCGCGCCGAACAGCGCCGACCAGACCCGCGGAGAGGTGGCTGAGTGGTCGAAAGCACCGCACTCGAAATGCGGCATACGGGCAACCGTATCGTGGGTTCGAATCCCACCCTCTCCGCCATGGTCTCGTGTGCCTGACCCGAACACCCAGCTACATTTCTTCCAAAGACATAGGCGAAAGCCTCGTGCCGGACGGGTTGGCGGTGTTCTTCTTGGCTCCTCTGAGGAACGTCTCCATCTGCCGAAATCTTCCGGGAGCCCAGCCTCGACACGCCGTGCTGATGGCGCCGACTTATCGTGTGGTCTCACCATGTGATGCTGAGGTCGAGTCGCCTCGACTGGTGACGCCGGGAATCAACGAAGTGCCGAGGTGTTCTTGCTGCGCTCCGCCGTCCTCGCCACGGGCCGGGATACTTCTTTGTTGTTCGCGAGAGGTCACATCTTGCTGTCCGTTCAAGGAACCTTAAGGCAGTCTTTCTAGTCCATGCTTCGCCTATTTACGGGGCGCGGTGAAGTCGACATACTCGCGGCATCAGTGAGGTTGGACATGCATTCTCAGTTCGTGGCACGACGCTCTACGGCGAAGATGAGCGACGACAGCCCCCCAACGTCGGAGCAGTTCAATCGCCTTCAGGAGCTGTTCGAGAAGACGTTCAAGGCCGCCCGCGTCGGCATCTGGGAGTGCAGCCTGCCGGACGAGACGTTGACATGGACAGACACCGTCTTTGAGCTTTTCGATCTGGATCCCCGGTCGCCGCTGCGCCGCGACGATATTGTCGCACTCTATACACCGGCATCACGCAAGGATCTTGGCCGCATCCGCAGCGCCGCGATCGACGAAGGGGAGGGCTTCACGCTCGACGCCGAGATCGTCACGGCCAAGGGGAACCGCCGCTGGATCCGGATTACCGCGCTCGTGGAGCGAGCCGATGGCCGCGCGAAACGCATCTTCGGCATGAAACAGGACATAACAGCCGAGAAGGCGATGTTCGACCATATCCGTCGGCTGACGGAAATCGATCCGATGACCGGCCTTGCGTCTCGCGCCAAGTTCGAATCCGTCTTCAGCGACGTGTGTGCTTGCTCCACCGGAGCGGTCCACGGGTTGCTGCTGGTCGATCTGGATGGTTTCAAGGCGGTCAACGATGCACTGGGGCATCAGGCCGGCGACGCGTGCCTGACGACCGCCGCGCGCAGGCTTGCGGATGTTGTCCCGGAGGCGGTCCTCGTTGCCCGACTTGGCGGCGATGAATTTGCGGTCATTCACGCTTGCCCGTCCGCGCAGCATCTCGAGGAGGCCGGGCACCGGATCGTCAATGCGCTGGCATTCGGTTGGGGTTCGTTTCCGAACCAGCTCAGGATCAGCGCCTCGGTCGGGGGCGCCATCATCGCGAACGGAGCGGCGCCGAAGGATGTTTTCGCGCAGGCCGATGGTGCCCTGTACAGGGTCAAGGCCGAAGGCAAATGCGGCTTCAGACGATCGGCCGACAGCCAGATCGTGGCTGAACGCCGCGCAGGATGAGTGACGCGATCTGCCGGGCATGATCCCGGGCAGCCCTCTGCACGATCCGGGAAAGCCGGTCAGGCGCGGCGGATCGGTGCGGCGAGCCTCCTCACGGCACCAGGCTCCAGAAGCCGTGCTTCTTGCCATGTCGGCGCTTCAGCTCCGCGGTATAGGTCTGGTGGGATCCGATGTCGGCGAAGTCGTCGATATGCGGGGCAAGGGCGCCGCATTCGCCCAGATGCCGCGCCGCGTGCCTGTAGCGGCCGGATTTCCCGCTCTCGAGCGTGAAGTCGATCATGGATCGCAGGGCAAGGGTGGCGGCGAGCGGGTACCTTGCAGACAATGCTTCAGCGGCCGGCGTCATCAACTCGTAGAGATTGCCGTCAAGGTCCGCCTTTCGCGTGACGATAAGCTTGGCGGCCTCGGCCAGGGCCGGCCAGCGCAGCAGAAAAGCAAGCGCGCTGTGGACGTCTGGATAGGCCTGAGCATGGGCGAAGGCCTTCTCCTCCGCCTCCAGGTCGTCGAAGTCCGGCAATCGCTTGAGGAAGGCACGCAGGTGCACATCGGTCAGCGATTGCTCGAACCAGGTCCAGCGGTCGGCCTGGGCTTCGTCGGCGCGTCCGAGGGCTTCGAGCGCCTGAAGCCGGGCGAGCTGCCATTCGATGGGAATGTCGATGCGGCCCGTCGTATCGGCCCGCTCCAGGGTCTCGAGCGCTTCGAGAGCTCGCCCCGAGGACAGCAGGCGGCTGGCGATGTCCGCCGCCACCAGAGGCGCCCTGCGGGTTTTCTCAGGCTGCTGGGCGATATAGGCATCTATGTCGCCCTGAGCATCGGCAATCTCCTGCAGCGCGATACGCACTGCCAGGTCCCGCTGGTTCCCATACACATCGTCCTCGTAGATCGGTTTCCTGCTGCGCCAGCCGATCACCCGGCGGTTGCCATCTGCGGGCTTTTCCTCGAGCTCTTTCGACCATTGGAGGAACAAGGCCTTCAGATGCTCAAGCCCATCCTTGCCGAGCGCCGGAACCATGGCTGAGATCAGGCGGTCATACTGGCCGTATCCATTGTCCTGGAGGGCCGAGAAAATCCTTTCGGCAAGGACGTCGTGACCGATCGCTGCCGCCTGGGCGATGCCCCCGGCATCAATGCAGGCCTGGTGAAAGCTCTCGACAAGCGAGCCGCTGCCGTCGTCGGATCTCTCGAAGATCGAAGCGGCGATGGCGAGGAACTGCCAGATCAGCTCGAAGCCTTCGTTCGGATCGTCGTCGGCGACGACATCGACGACCGTCCTGCGCTGCGTTTCCAGATCGGCCTTGAGGGCCTTCACCTTGCGCCCGTTGATGAATGTTCTGGCGCGCGCAATGCTGGAGAGGCGTTTTCTGACCTCGCGCGCCACCTCGGCGCTGCTGTGACTGCCGGCAAGCTCCAAGCGGAGCCGTCGTTTGTGGGCGGCGCTGCCGGTGCTGATCTCGATGAGAAGCTCCGCGAGGCGCTGCACGCCCAGGGCTTCCAGGTTCTTTGCGTTGAGTGTCGTCTTCTCTGCCATTGGTCTTCGTACCTTGCCGGCCTCGGAAGTCCAAGATTGGATAAGCCTTAGCCTCCGTTCTTGACGTCGATCCTTCCGAGATCACAGCGCATGAGCCGACGAGTCGAATAGGTCGTGGGCTTCCCGGCCCGGGGATGCAGACCAGGCCGGGTCGAAGTCCTCTAGGCCTATGCCCGCGCCTCGCGGATCGCCTCCTTCAGTCCCTTCTCGTCGAGCACGCCGGCGAAGGTTGTGCGTCCGATCACGAAGGAAGGCGTGCCTGCGAAGTTGAAGGCCAGCGCCTGGCTGTAATTGCGGTCAAGCAGGCCGGAGATCTTGGCGGTGTGCTCGTTCACCGCGGCCGCGATCTCCTTCATGGCGAGGCCGGCTTCCGCCAGAGCCTTTTCCACGTCCTCTTCCGTCAGCTTTCCGGTGGTCTTCATCAGCGCTTCCATGGCGGGCTCATACTTGCCGATCTGCGCCGCGCCCAGAACGGCCTGGGCGGCGAAGATGGATGCGCCACCGAAGACCGGCCAGTCCTTGAGAACGAGGCGAACATTGCCGTCCTCCCGGACCACCTTCTCGACCATCGGATGGATCTTCTTGCAGTAGGGGCACTGGTAGTCGAAGAATTCGACCACCGTGACGTCGCCCTTGGGATTGCCGAGAACCGGCGCGTCCGGATCGAAGAAGACCGTCTTTTCGGTGATCTCCTGGCTGAGGGCGAGGAGTGGCATTGCGGCAGCAAGGGCGGCTCCGCCGGCGGTGACTGCAAGCAGGTTTCTGCGCGTGATCATTCATACTTCTCCTTTTCCAGATTCGTCCGGTCCGAGCACCACCACCTTGGATCCCTTCGGGACGCGGCGATGGAGGTCGATGATGTCGTGGTTCAACAGTCTGATGCAGCCGGAGGACACGGACTTGCCGATCGTCCAGGGCTCATTGGTCCCGTGGATGCGGTAGAGCGTGTCCTTCCCTCCCTGGTAGAGGTAGAGGGCACGCGCTCCCAGAGGATTCTTGATGCCACCCTCCAGGCCTGCCGCCAAAGGGCCGTAGCGGTCCGGCTCGCGCTTGATCATGTTCTGCGTCGGTACCCAGCCGGGCCACTGTGCCTTGCGCGAGATGTCGGCCTCGCCGACGAACTCCATGCCGGCCTTGGCGACGCCAACGCCGTAGCGCATCGCCTTGCCGTTCTCCATCACGAGATAGAGAAACCTGGCATAGGGATCCACGACGATGGTGCCCGGCGGATATCCGGTCGTGTAGTCCACCACCTGACGGACGTTCTTCGGGTCCATCTTGGCGGCGTCGACGCCGGGAACCGTCTCGTCCCCGTCCTGGATCGGCGCATACATGCTGACCACGGACGGGTCGACCGTCGGGGTTTCGATCGTCGGAGGTTCAGGGGCCGTCTGGGCACAGGCCGACAATCCCATGACCAGAAGCAGGGCGGCCAGCGGGCGCCGCGAAGCTGTCGCTCGGGCAGGTATCATTCCGATATTCCTTCTAGGGTTTCGAGTTCTTGGATCTTCTGCGCGAGAACCTCGCGGGATATTTCGCCGAGGTGGGACCCCGCGAGCGTGCCGTCGGCGGCGAGGAAGAGCGTGGCGGGCAGCCCGACAGCCGAATAGTGGCGGCTGAGGAGAAGCTGCGGATCGAGCATGACGTTCGACAGCTCGAGGTTCTCGCCCAGGAGGTAGGCGGCCACCGTTTCCGATGGCTCCCCCTGGTTGGCGAAGACAAAGTCGACGTTTGACGTGGTCGCGGCGAGTTGTGCAATCATCGGCAGTTCGCGGCGGCAAGGCGGACACCAGGTCGCCCACAGGTTCAGGACCGCCGGGCGGCCTGTGCCACCAATCGGACTTTCGGTGCCCGCCAGGGTGCGGAAGGTGGAGGTGACGGGCGCAACCTGCGTGCCGGAATAGGTGAATGCCACCGCCGCGATCGCCGCCACGACACCCGCCGTCACGCTGGCCGCCCCCCATCCGAGCAGCCTTCTGCTCCTCAGGAACAGCACGACCATCATCAGGGTCACGCCTGCGGCGCCTCCGACCCAGGAGAAGCCGCCCTGCCATAGCGCAAGGATTCGCGAGGGCTCGGAGGCGAAGCTTTCAAGGTGCAGCAGAACATGCGCCAGACGCGCCGCGAAGAGCCCCACGAGCGCTGTCCACGTGGACCACCGGCCGAGCCGGTCGTCCACTCGACCGGCGAGGACTGTCGCAACAGCGAGGAAGACGACCATGCCCGCAATTGCGGCGAAACGCTCGGCGTCGAAGGCGAAGGGTCCGATGGACACGGCATTCATGGCAGGCTTTTCCTGGCTGCCGCGGCGGAGGCGGCAACGGTTTGCGCCGTGATCTCGCCCACGAGCCGGCTGGTGGCGGCTTCATTGTTGCCGGCGTCGAGAAACAGCATGGTCGGCGGGCCGACGACCTGCAGTTGCTTCATCAGCGCCCGGTTGGCGTCGGTGATTTCGCTGAGATCGACGGAGATCAGGCGCATGCCGTCCAGTGCGCTCGCCACTCTCGCGTCGGGAAGAACGGACCGCTCGATCACCCGACAGGTGACGCACCAGTCGGCCGTAAAATAGACGAGGGACGGGGACTCGGTCGGACCGTCTGCGAGCAGCGAGGACAGTTCGGCGGACGATGCGACGGATCGGAAGGAGGTCTTGTCGATCTTTTCCGTCGATGCCGTGTCGCCGGATCGGGTGGCGGCCATGGCGGCGAGGGGTCTCAAGGGATCGGTGGCGCCTGACAGCGCGCCAATTCCCAGCATGACCCCATAGAGGCCTGCAAGAACGCCTGCGGACTTGGCAAGCCGCGCAAGGATGCCCGCTTCGGGTTGGATCGCATCGAAGGCGCCGATGACCACCGCGAAGGTAATCGCCAGGACGGACCACAGGAGCAGGCCCGTGCCGGCGGGCAGGAGGCGATCTGCGAGCCAGACGGCAGTGGCGAGGAAGAGGAAGCCGAAGACATGCCGCACCCGCTCCATCCATTGCCCGGCGCGGGGAAGCAGGCCCGAACCGAAGGTCCCCATCAGGATCAACGGGATCCCCTTGCCGACGCCGAGCGCAAAGAGTGCCGCTGCGCCGAGAACGACGTCTCCGGTCTGCGCGATGTAGAGGAGCGCGCCCGCCAGCGGTGCCGTCACGCAGGGGCCGATGACGAGGGCGGAGGAAAAGCCGAGTGCCGCCGAGGAGGCCAGCGACCCGTCGGAACCGCGGCGTCGCGCGAGCCGGTTCCGCAGAAAGGACGGAAGCTGCAGCTCGAAAAGCCCGAAGCTGGACAGTGCGAGCGCCACGAAGATGGCGACCACGACAATCGTCGCCGTGCTCGATTGCAGTGCCACCTGGAAGCCCTGGCCCCACCACGCGGCGACGACGCCGAAGAGACTGAAGGCCGCCGCCAGGGACAGGACATAGGCCAGCGACAGGGCAAATCCGCGCTTGGCGGAAAGCGTCTCCCCTTCTCTCGAAAGCGCCGCCGCGAGGATCGGGTACATTGGAAACACGCAGGGCGTGAAGGCCAGCAGCAGGCCGAGGCCCATGAAGCCGGCGATCAGCAACGCCACGCCGCCGCGGTCGAGGAGCGAACCGACCACCCCGTTTTCCGACTGGTCCGATATGCGGATGCCCGATCCCTCAGCAGAGGGCGAGGCCGCCTTCGACAGGAGAGGAAAGGCGGCCGGTGACTCCCGCGCCGGTGGGGCTGCCTCGTTGGCACTCCAACCCGGCGCCTGTGCGAGTGTCGCGGGATCGATCTCCACCGTGGCCGGCGGATAGCAGAGCCCGCCGTCCTGGCAGCCCTGGTAGGTCACCTTCACCGTGCCCGTGGTCGGTGCAGCAACGCTCGCCGTGGCGGTACCGTAATAGACCTCGGTGCTGCCAAAGCCGGGATCATCCTTGATCACACCCGGTGGAGTGGCCATCTCCACGGACAGGCCGTCGCTGCCGGTGGCGCTCAGATATTCCCGGTACAGATAGTAGCCGTCCTCAAGCTGCCATCTTAGTGCGATGTCGGGACCGTCCCAGTGGGCCTCCACACGGAAGGCCTGATCCATGGGCAGCGGCGCCTTAAGGGCAGGCGTCGCCACCGCTGCTGCGGCGAATGTGAGGATGAACCATGAGGTCGACAGGAAGAAACGCAAGGCTCCACTCCGTTGCTGTGTATGGAGCGGCGGTCTCTCCTCCCAAGCTTAAGGCAGCCTTAAGGTGACGGGAGCAGGGAGATGACGAACGCGACGAGGATGTGATGCGCCTGCTGGTGGTTGAAGATGACGAGATCCTGCTCGACGGCCTGAAGGTCGGGCTGCAGATGTGCGGCTTCACGGTCGATACCGTGACCTCGGTTGCCGATGCGCAGGCGGCCGTACACGCCGACACCTTCGACGCCATCATCCTCGACCTCATGCTCCCCGACGGATCGGGGCTCGACGTCCTGGCCAGAATGCGCCGGTCCGGCGACCGCACGCCGGTTCTTCTCCTGACGGCAAAGGACGAGGTGGCCGACCGAATTGCCGGGCTTGATTGCGGCGCCGACGATTATCTCGGCAAACCCTTCGATCTTGACGAGGTCGCTGCCCGGCTGCGTGCCATCGTGCGCCGTGCCCATGGCAGGGCGATCGGACATCTGGAATGGAACGACATGGTTCTCGATCCGGCACGCATGTCGGCATTGCGCGATGGCACGGCGGTTGCCTTGTCGCGACGGGAATTTGCCATCCTGCAGGCGTTGATGGAGGCGCCCGGGGTTATACAGTCCAAGACGAGCCTGGAGCAGAAACTCTACGGGTGGCAGGAGGAGGTGGAAAGCAACACCGTCGAGGTACACATCCACAAGCTTCGATCCAAGCTCGGCGCGTCCTTCATCGAAACCGTGCGAGGCGCCGGCTACCGTCTGAGGGCGGTGCCATGAATTCGATCCGGACAAGGCTGTTTGTCATCCTGCTCGCCACAACCGGCGCCGTCTGGCTCTTCGCTGCGGCATGGATCTACGCCAGCACCCAGGCGGAGGTCGAGCGTGTTCTCGACGCCCGTCTGATGGAAGCTGCCCGGATGGTGAGCTCGTTGATCACGGATCACCGTATAGATCCCGTGGCGGCGGTGGACGCGGCAACCGCAAATGCGCCGCCTCCACCGTTCGAGGAGGCGGGCGACAGCTACAGCCGGCAGCTCTCCTGTCAGATCTGGTCACTGCAAGGCAGCCTTGTCAGCCGATCCGAAAGCGCGCCTGCGACCTCGCTGGCCAGCCACATGAATGGTTTCGAGGAGACCGAGATCGACGGGGAAAGGTGGCGGGTCTATGCCGTCGTCAATCCGTCGCTCGGCGTTCGCGTGCTCGTCGGAGACAGTCTCGAAATCCGCGAGCGGCTGATCGGCGACGTCATCAAAGGGCTTCTTCTTCCCGGGATCGCCATTCTCCCGATCCTCGCGGCTCTGATCTGGCTGAGCGTCGGTCGAGGTCTTGCTCCCCTGACCCGCATTGCCGAAGGACTGGCAGGCCGTTCAGCCTCGGAGCTGCATCCCGTCGACGACGGCTCCGTACCGCGGGAGGTGCGTCCGGTCATCCTGGCCCTGAACAGCCTGTTCGGCCGTGTTGCCGAAGCGCGCGACCGCGAGCGCAGTTTTACGGCCTATGCCGCGCACGAACTGAAGACGCCGCTCGCAGGGCTGAAGACCCAGGCGCAGATCGCGCTCCGGACCGACGATCAGAAGGTCCAGCGCGACGCACTGTCTCACATTTCCACCAGCGTCGACCGGACCAGTCGGATGGTTAGACAGCTCATCGATCTGGCGACCGTCGATGCGTCGCAGGGCGTCGCGACGGACGAACCCGTCGACATCGCGGCGCTGCTGGGCGAAGTCGCGGCAGAACTGGAGACGCAACTTGCGGTCAACGACGCCCATGTCGCGGTGGAGCTTGGCGATCAGGCGCAGCGCCCGGCCGTGCTCCGGATCGACAGGGTCCTGCTCCGTCTGGCCATCCGGAACCTGCTGGAAAATGCCATCCAGCATTCCCCGAAAGGTGGAGAAGTCCGGTGTCGCGTCACGGTGCGGCGGAACGAGGTCGTCGTCGAGATCCTGGACGAGGGGCCGGGAATTCCCCAGGCGGAAGAAAAACGTGCCACGGAACGCTTCTACAGAGGCTCCAAGGTCCATGGCCATGGGAGCGGGCTCGGACTGTCGATCGTCCAGATGGCACTTGACCGCCTCGGCGGCAGCCTGGCGTTCGACAGAGGCGGCCGGTGGTTCACGGCAAGGGTATCGTTCCCTCTCCTGTAGTGGGATCCGCCTCTGCGGGAAGCATGCAGAGGCAGGATCGACAGGGTCGCTCCGACTAATGCGCGCCCTGTGAACTCTTCCGTGACCGCAGAGCTTTCAGCGATCGCCATGCAGGGGAGATCACATAGCCGGCAACCGGTATCAGCGCGCCGCCGATCATCAATCCCGCCACTCCGTAGCCGGTGGATTCGACGACCCACGAAACCATACCCGACAGACCCGGCAGGGCATGTGCTGCCGCTTCGGCCCCATGATGTATGATGCTTCCAGGCTGGGGCAGGCCGAACCCCTTGAGCCCATGCACGATGATGCCGCCGCCGACCCATATCATCGCGGCAGTGCCGACAACGCTGAGAATGGACATCAGGACCGGCATGCCCTTGACGAGTCCACGGCCAAAGGTGCGGGCGATGCCTGTCCTGTTGGTGGCGAGCGACAGGCCCACGTCGTCCGCCTTCACGAGCAATGCCACGGCGCCATAGACGGCCAGCGTCATGCCGAAGGCGACAAGCACCAGGATGATCGCCTGCGACAGAAGGTTTTCGTCCGGCAGCTCGGCGAGGGCGATCGCCATGATCTCGGCAGACAGGATGAAGTCGGTCTTGATCGCTCCGGCGACTTTCTGGTCCTCCAGCGTCTTGGGGGCCACGGCAACGGAATCCAGATGCGCTTCGTGCTCGTGTGCCTGGCTCGGAGCCAGGAGGTGATAGACCTTCTCGGCACCCTCGTAACACAGATACGCACCGCCGATCATCAGCAACGGCGTTATCGCCCACGGCAGGAGGTAACCCAAGGCAAGCGCGGCCGGCAGCAGGAACAGGAGCTTGTTCTTGATCGAACCCTTGGCGATCTTGAAGACGATGGGCAGTTCGCGGTCGGCAGCAAAGCCCTGAACATAGCGGGGCGTCACGGCCGCATCGTCGATGACGGCGCCCGTGGCCTTGATGCCGGCCTTCATGGCCATTCCGGTCACGTCATCGAGGGAGGCGGCGGCGACTTTTGCCAAGCCGGCGACGTCGTCCAACAGACCAAGCAGTCCTATGCTCAAGGCAGTTTCTCCTGAATTTCCGTCCCGCTCAGCCTGAACGGCCTGCCGCCGCTGCTGTTCCGCGTAATCTGCCGCGCCCCCTTTGAGACGGCCTGATCATTTTCCATTCGGTCTTATCCATAAATGACCCGGCCGCCGGTGTCGCGTCGGATCTCGATCGCTCCCGTCCACTTGCGGCCTGGCCCGAAGCCACTAGATAGGCCGCAGTACGACAGGAGCATGAATGACACATAAAGCATTGATCGTGGGCGCGAGTGGCATCGTCGGCAGCGCGACGGCGAAGCTTCTCAGCGATGAGGGATGGCAGGTCTGGGGTCTGGCCCGCACGCCGCGGCAGCAGGCGAATGTGACGCCCGTGGCGGCCGATCTTCTCGATCCTGCCGCGCTCGCCTCGGCGCTATCCGGTCTCGACCCGTCGCATGTGTTCATCTCGAGCTGGCTGCGGCAGGCGACGGAAGCGGAGAACATCCGCGTCAATTCCGCCATGGTGCGCAATCTTCTCACCGCGCTGTCGCCGGCCAAATCCGTCAAGCATGTCGCGCTGGTGACGGGCCTCAAGCATTATCTGGGGCCTTTCGAGAACTACGGAAAAGGGGTGCTGCCGCAGACCCCGTTCCGCGAGGAACAGGGCCGCCTCGACGTGGACAATTTCTATTACGCGCAGGAAGACGAGGTCTTCGCTGCCGCTGATCGAGACGGCTTCACCTGGAGCGTCCATCGTCCGCACACGATCGTCGGCAAGGCGGTCGGCAACGCCATGAACATGGGCACGACACTGGCCGTCTATGCGTCGATCTGCAAGCACACAGGGCGGCCGTTCCGTTTCCCCGGCGTCGAGATGCAGTGGGAGGGCGTCACCGACATGACCGATGCCACGCTGCTTGCCCGGCATCTCCTCTGGGCTTCCACCACACAGGCAGCGGCCAACCAGGACTTCAACGTCGCCAACGGCGATGTCTTCCGCTGGAAGTGGATGTGGGGGCGTATCGCCGACTGGTTCGGCATCGAAGCTGCGCCCTTCGATGGCACCATGCGACCGCTCGAAGAGCAGATGGCGGACGACGCAGCGACATGGAGCGAGATCGCCAGGCACCACGATCTGGCGGAACCGGACATGAACCGGCTGGTGTCGCCCTGGCACACGGACGCGGATCTCGGACGGCCGATCGAGGTCATTACCGACATGTCGAAGAGCCGTCGCCTCGGTTTCCTCGACTATCAGCCGACAGACGACGCCTTCATTGCGCTCTTTGAGGAACTGCGCGCTGACCGGCTGATCCCATAAGGACACCGCCGATCGGACAGCAAACGAGTCGCTCTCAGGAAGAAACTCGCTTTGCCACCATGGCTGCACGCGCTTTCGGCGGGTGGGCCCTTCTGATCCGGCATGACCGGGAAAGCGTATAGAGGTCATGACAGAACCCCAAGGTCGGCGTGCTCGACCTTGTCCCATGGCCAGAGGCGCAGCATGATTGAGACGATGCAGGTCACTGTCTGGTTTGACAGCAGTTGTCCGCTCTGCCGGCGGGAGATCGCGCTGATGCGACGGCTTGACCGGCGTGGCGCGATCCGTTTCGTCGATGCCGGCGATCCGAATGCGACCTGTCCGGTGGACAGGGACGCGATACTGGCCCGCTTCCATGCAGAGGAGGGCGGAAAGCTGCTTTCGGGTGCTGCCGCGTTTGCCGCCATGTGGCGCGCCATCCCGCTTCTGCGGCCGCTCGGGCTGTTGGCCGGCTGGCGTCCCCTGACGCCGCTTTTCGAAGCAGCCTATCGCGGTTTCCTGCGGGTGCGGCCACGCCTGCAGAGGCTGATGCGTTGAGCAAGGATCGCTATCGCCCGGTTCCCCAGAGCCGTCTGGGGCGGCTTGCAGCCTTCGGCCAGCTTGCCGGCGGGGTCGCTTCCGGTGTTCTGTCGGAGGGTCTGACCCGGCTGGCGCAGGGCGAACGGCCGCATCTTCGCGACCTGCTGCTGACGCCCGCGAATGCGCGGCGGGTCACCGACCAGCTGTCGCGCCTGCGGGGAGCTGCCATGAAGCTTGGTCAGATGCTCTCGCTCGATCCCGGTGACGTCCTGCCGGGGGAACTGACAGCCATTCTCGGGCAGTTGCGGGATGCCGCCCACTTCATGCCGGACAGCCAGCTTCAGGCGGCCCTGGCGTCGGCCTGGGGCCCCGACTGGCGAAGCCATTTTTCCCGCTTCGACATGGTTCCGATCGCCGCAGCCTCCATCGGGCAGGTCCACCATGCGGTGCTCATATCGGGGCAGGAACTGGCCGTGAAGGTGCAGTATCCGGGCGTCGTCGCCAGCATCGATGCCGATATCGACAATGTCGCGACACTTCTGCGGATGTCCGGTCTCTTGCCCTCCAACCTGGATATCACGGCGCATCTGGCGGAGGCGAAACGGCAGCTTCACGAGGAAGCGGACTATCTGCGCGAAGCGGACCAGATGCGCCGCTACCGTGCCCTTCTCGCCGATGATCCACGTTTTCTGCTTCCAGAACCCGTCGACGCACTGTTGCGTCCGACTATCCTGCCGATGGACTTTATGCCCGGTTCTGCCATCGAAGCGCTTGCGGCAGCACCGGAGCCGCAACGGAATGCTGCGCTGTCGGCCATCGTCGGGCTGGTGCTGCGGGAGATGTTTGAATTCGGCCTGATGCAGACGGACCCGAATTTCGCGAACTTCCTGTGGCAGGGTGACAGCGAACGGATCGTGCTTCTCGACTTCGGAGCAACACGTGCCGTTGCGCCGGACAGCGCATCGGACTATCGCCGCCTTCTGCGTGCGGGATTGAACGGCAACGTCGACGAGGTTAGGGATGCATTGCTGGCGATGGATTATCTGTCGCGCGCGCAGGTGCAACGGCACGGCGCGGAAATCGATGCGATGATCCGCATCGTGCTCGATCATGTTCACGCGGACCCCGATGGCATGGTCGATTTCTCCGACCGCGGCCCGCTGGCGCATGTCCGCGACCGGGCAGCCCCGATCCTTGCCGACCGGACCGGCTGGAGCCTGCCATCTCCCGACAAGATGTTCCTGCAGCGCAAGATCAGCGGCACCGCGCTGATGTGCATGAACACGCGCGTCAGGCTGCCGTTGATGCCGATGCTGAAGCGCTACGCCTGACCGCTAGGCGCGGCGCTCGCGATCAGCGGGGAGCCACCGTGGCGGCCAATCCGGTCGAGCAGGTGAAGGGTGGCTCCCAGGAAAGTGTCTCGCATGTCGCGCTCATGTCCACCTCGAGACTGTCCAGGAGCCGCTCAACCACGGGCCTGCGGCCGGCCAGCGAGCCCAGCAGTCTCAACGCCGCAGGAGACACCGGAATGCTTCTCGGCTTCCGGCCGAAGGCCGAGGTGAGGGTGGCCAGAAGCTCATGCGTGGAAAGTGCCTCACCATCGCTGACCAGAAACGTCCGGTGGGCGGCGTTCGGATGCGTCAGCGTGGTGACCAGGAGGTCGCAGAGGTTTCCGACATAAACGAGCGACCGCCTGTTCCTCACGTTCGAGAAGATCGACGGCGCGCCGCTCTCGGCCCATCTCATCAGACTGCGGAAATTGCCGCCGACGCCTTGTCCGTAGACGAGGGGAGGGCGGATGGTCACGATCTCGAGGCCGGTCTCCCGGCCGATCTCCCGCAAGGCGGCTTCSGCCTCGGCTTTCGAGACYSCGTAGGGATCCTGGGGATGTGGCGGATCATCGGCGGTGAAGGGYTTGCCGGGTTCCGTCCGCTCCCCGTTCACCTTGATCGAGCTCAGGAAGACGAAGCGTTTCACGCCGGCCGCGGCCGCTTGCCGGGCAAGATTGGCGGTTGCCGCGACATTGGCCGCACGAAACTGCGAGAGAGGATCGTCCGCCGTCTCGTGCATGACATGCACACGTGCCGCCAGATGGACGACCGTCCGGATGCCCTTCAGATGCTCCCGCCAATCGCAGTCTGGCCCATAGGAGGGAAYGYGGRTCAKGCCGGGCAAGGCCTGGCGGCTCACGCCGCGCGCCGGCAGGCCGCGTCGCTGAAGCTCGCGCATCAGGTGCGAGCCGATGAAGCCCGAAGCGCCGGTGACCAGTGTCGTGTCCATGGAGCCCGCCTTTGCGCTTTTAGYYTCAGCCGAGGGATGCCKGTGGTGCCTCKATGGTTTCGGYCRCGATCAGGCTGAACAGCAGYTGCCGTGCCCGCTCCTCGTCCTGGGCGACAACGGCTTCCTTCAGCCGATCCAGCCAGCCGGYCATGTCGTAGCCGGTGATYGCYGCGGAATCGGCGCGCTGGATCTTCGGATGTCGGGTGGGCTCGGCGTTGTTGCGGTCGTAGAACAGCTCCTCGAAGAGCTTTTCGCCCGGTCGCTTGCCGATCACCTCGATGGCAATGCCGCTTTCCGGGTTGCGGCTGTCGCGCACCTGAAAGCCGGCAAGCCGGATCATGTTTTCCACCAGGTCGCCGATGCGCACCGGTTCGCCCATGTCGAGAAGGAAGACATCGCCACCGCCGGAGAGGGCGCCGGCCTGGACGATCAGCTCGGCCGCCTCCGGGATCGACATGAAATAGCGCGTCATGTCGGGATCTGTCACGGTGACGGGGCCGCCCTTGGCGATCTGCTGCTTGAAGAGCGGCACGACCGAGCCGTTCGAGCCGATCACATTGCCGAAGCGGACGGCGCAGAACACCTGGCCGTCGGTCCGGCATCGCGCTTCCATGGCCTTCTGCCGCACGATGAGCTCCGCCCAGCGTTTCGTGGCGCCCATCACGTTGGTCGGCCTGACCGCCTTGTCGGAGGAGATCAGCACGAAGCTCTCTACGCCTTCTTCCCCGGCGACCGTCGCAATGGTCATGGTGCCGAAGACGTTGTTGCGGATGCCCTCCAGGACATTGGCCTCGACGAGCGGCACGTGCTTGTGGGCTGCCGCATGGTAGACAACCTGCACCCCATGGGTACGCAGGGCCCGGCGTACGGTCGCTTCCTCGGTCACCGAACCCAGCACCGGAACGATCTGGTGATCTCCCGTGGAGCGCAGTTCCTGCTCGATCTGGTAGAGGGCGTATTCGCTCGCTTCGAGAAGAACGAGCTTCTTCGGGTTCCAGCGGGTGATCAGCCGACAGAGTTCGGAGCCGATGGAGCCGCCGGCTCCCGTCACCATGACGACCTTGTCGGTGAGCGCCTGGCCCAGGAGCTCCCTGTCCGGCGGAACGAAGGACCGGCCGAGCAGTTCGTCGATGTCGATCTCGCGGATCTGGTTGACGATGTACCTGCCGTCGACCAGGTCGGAAATGTCCGGCAGGGTGCGCACCCGCACGCCGAGGCCGGTGACCGTGGCAATCACGCTCTGGCGCTTGTCGGCGCGGATGGACGACATGCTGAGCACAATTTCCTTGATCCCGTAACGGTCGATCAGGGTGGGCAGCTCGCTGGCGGGAAAGACCCGGTAGCCGGCGATGTCGCGTCCCTGATTGGCGGGATCGTCATCGATCACGCCCATGACGTAGCGATTGCCGTGTCCCCTCAGGGCGTGCGCAAGCTGGGCGGCGGAGGGTCCGGCGCCATAGATGAAGATCGGCTCCTCGTCGCGGCGCAGACCGGTGCCGGTGTTCAGGATCCACTTCGCCCCGAAGCGCATGCCGCCGATCAGGAGTGTTCCGAGGATGAAATAGAAGAAGGGTACCGAGCGCGGCACGATGCCCTGGCCGGCCATTTCCATCAGGAAGATGATGATGACCCAGCTCATGGTGGCGATCAGCATGGCCCTAATGATGGTCCAGATGGCCGCCTCGGGCAGATAGCGGATCACGGAGCGATAGAGGCCGAGACGAATGAAGACCGGAATGGCGACCACGGGGGCGAAGGCTGCCAGGATCAGGCGTTCCGCGGTGATGTCCGGCGTCCATTCCGACAGCCGGATCGCGTAGCTGCCCCACAGGGCGACCATCAGCGCCAGGGTGTCCAGGCCGATCATGATGGTCCGCTTCCAGACCCGTGGTGTGCGGACGATCTGGTCCCTGATGCGCCGAACCAGGGGATGGTCTGTCATAGTCGTCGAAGACATCATGTGTGCGTACGCATGCCCAAGGTTGTCGTTGTCGTCGCTGCCAAGGCAGTCATTGATCCTATCAATGTTTTACGCCTGCCGCGCGGGCGACCTTTATGGCCGTCATGAACAGGATGCGCAAATCGAAAATGAATCCTTGCCTCCTGAGATATTCAGCATCCAGCGCGACTTTCTCAGGTATGGCCAGTTCRTCTCGACCATTCACCTGRGCCCAGCCGGTCAATCCSGGCAGCAGTCTRTGCACRTTCKCSTTCGTGCGTGCGGCGATCAGATCATCCTGGTTAAAGAGGGCAGGACGAGGGCCGACAAGGCTCATGTCGCCCTTCAGGATGCACCAGAGCTGCGGCAGCTCATCAAGACTCGTCTTGCGCAGGAAGCCGCCGATTGGCGTCAGATGCCGTGCCGGGTCCGTCAGGAGATGTGTCGCGACGACCGGCGTGTCCGTCCGCATGGTCCGAAACTTCGGCATCAGAAAGACCCGGTTGTCGCGCCCGATCCGCTTGGACCAGTACAGCGCAGGTCCCGACGACGTCCAGCGCACCGCCAGCAGTACGAGGACCATCGGCAGCGCAAAGAGCACCGCGGCGCCCGCCGCAACGAAGATGTCAAGCGCGCGCTTCAGAGACATGGCAGGCTGGTTCGCTCCCTGGAAATTGTCGATGTCTCTAACCCGTTCGCAAAAGGCAGTCATCCACCTGGTTCGGTTTGTGCCGCACCAACAGCTGGTAAGAAGATAGCGTTGCTTCAGACGGTGCGAAGGGGGCGAGTTGTTCCGAAGTGCAGCTCTCATCGCCGATCATCTGGTCGTATTTCGCAACTGTATCGGGAATGCTGTCAGCCGGAATAAGGCTGATCTTGTGAAGGCGCTGAAGATATGCGTGCAACTGCGTATCCTGCCAAGCTGCCCCACAAGCTAGAACACCCCTCTCACACGATCCTTGCTGCTGATCCGGACATATCACGGACGCGACTGTTCGCGCATCTGCGATGAGATCCCTGTCCGGCCCAGGGCGTCCAGCAGAGGCTCCAACGACGACGACCGATACTGTCATAGCCAGACCCAGCGCCATCTTCAGCCTCTTTAAAGTCAAGTCAGGCGCCCTGGAGACCAGATAGAGGAACGCAGAAATCGACGCGACGCTGATGGCTGCAGAAAAATAAAAGAGGGACGGGTTGAAGTAGAAATTATGAATGCGGGGGCTCACGAGCAGTGGCGCCGATGCAGACAAACCGACCAGGAAAAAGAATATCATCTTCCGGCGCCGGTTGTCAGGCAGCGGCATGATGCTGAAGCCATTATCTGAAGGCGCATTGCGAGCAACCGCATGAGCGACGCCCCATAGCAGGGCGCTGATCGCGATGAGCCAGAAATTCACCCGAACCATGGACCAGAGTCCCTTCAGGCCGCCGCCCCGGCTTCCTCGTTCACCGGAGAGGCTGGAGAGAACCTGCCCGTCGATGTAGCGGAACATGGAACCTCGAGGCTCAGCGAACAAAGTCAGGAACCCGACTATCGCCAAGAAGACGGCCAAGAGCACTGCCGTGTCAACGATGGCAGTCTTCAGCGACGGTCTTCCGAACGCCATGGCGTAAATTCCGATCGTCGCCAGTGGGAAGAGTCCAACAGGTCCTTTCGTGAAAAAAGCCAATGCGATCGCGAGCCCCGCAAGGACGAGTGCGGGAAGGCGTGAGCGAAAGCTGGTTTCCACTCGTCCATAGGTCGTTACGATGAGGTAGACGGCAAACAGCGTGAAGAGGATTACGAGGATCTCCAGCATGTTGTTTGAAAAGGCCCATCCCACGCGACCGGAAATCAAAGCCAGGATCAGCGGAAACGCGCCCAGCGGCCGCAGCTCGCGGTCGTCCTCGTTGATGCGCCTCCAGATGCCTATGAAACACAGGCAGCACATGAGGGTAACGGTGATGGTGAAGGTCTTCTCAACCCAGATACTGTCTCCGAAAACGAGAAAACCGAGCGCCTCCATGCCGAACATCAGCGGCGGATGCTCGGAAAACAGAGGAAACAGCCCATCGGAAAAAGAGGGGCGCCAGATGGTGCCAATACCTTCCGAGATGTTTCGCGCCAGGCTGGCATAGATCAGGCCGTCAAAGAACATGGACTGAGTGACAGCCCCCCACACCACGCGCAGCAGCAGGACGATGCCCAGAAGCATCCATAAGATCTGCGCTGGTGCCGAAAAACATCCCAGGAGCCGGCAGCACGTAAACGGCAACTTCAACGCCATATCAGTCTCTTTGCGACGGCAAACTTCCAGATGGTATCGATCGCGATGCCGGCCAGTGTAGAGAGAACAATCATCTGGCCGAGACGATCATAGGTGATTGTAGCTGCTGAAACGTTGGCGATGATTCCGATGGAAGACGCAGCCATGAATTCGCAATAGCCGCGGAACTGCTTCCAGCCTCTGAGCCGCCTGTCTCTGAAGGTGAGGAGATTGTTCAGCAGGAAGTTGCTGCTTGCAGCCACGAAGGTCGCTGCCAGCTGCGCGACGGAGAAGCTCGCAGCCCAGGCAAGCGCGACGTAGAGAACTGAGAAATGGACCAGAAGGCCAGAGGCGCCGACAATAAGGAACGAGATCAAGCTGGGCGGAAGTAGCCCGCGGGTAAGCTTGCTTAGAAGGTAGGTCGCGAACTGCCATGCAATGTAGCTGTCGAGCTTCGATTCTCCACTCATGCGCGAGCCGAAATCGAAAGGAAGCTCTGCATGACGCAAGTCTTTTTTCGAATGAAGGATGTCAAGAAGCAGCTTGAATCCAGGGTCGGTCAGTCGAGGCGCGACGTCCAGAAAGGCGTCTCTGCGCATCAGGAAGAAGCCGGTCAGCGGGTCGTCTAGACGACGACCGACAATGAGGCTGCTGATACTATTGCCGATCTGGGAAAGCTTTTCGCGCGTCTTGGATAGCGCGCCGGATTCAATCGCATTTCCACCCAGACGGCGAGCGGCGCTTACCGTGTCGTAGGGGCCTTCATGGAGAAGTGCCATCAACTGTGGGATGAACTTCGGATCATGCTGGCCATCGCCGTCCATTACGCAAAGCACTTGGCCTTTTGCAGACAGCATCCCTTGAATCGTCGATCTGGCCAGCCCCCTGTCCCAAAGGCGCAGTATGAGGCGAACTCGTTCGTTGCCGACAGACAGTCGATAAGCTGCATCGGTCGTGCCGTCGGTCGAAGCATCATCGACAAAAATGAGCTCCCACTCGTGACCGTCAAGTGCAGATGCTATTTGCTCCAGCAACGGGGCAATATTGTCGACTTCGTTAAAGACTGGGACGATGATGGAGATAGTGTTCGGTTGCATTCATACGATCCGGTGGATCCTGCGCTTAACGCAGGGGATGCCAGAAATCCAGTGGCATCGCGCTATGTCCGCAGCATTCAGAGTTTCACCGGGAGATTGGACGCAGCTTCTCATCAGCTGCCGGTCTGTGGGGCCAGCTTGGTCGGTTTCCCGGAAGCGGTCTCCAAAAGTACTCCCCGTTCGAGGAGTAGCAGCGCAAACGGAACACAACCCGCCAGAATGAAGAAGCTTTCGCCGATCGCCAGCCGATTGTTGGAGTTGGATGCGATCGTGCAGAAGAAGAAGAAGCTGAGGGTGTAAAGGTAATTCATCGTGCTCGTCGCCAAAGACCCGCATGCGTGGGCCCTGTGGATCCGTCGCACGGCGGTTATGGCGAAAACCAGCAGGAAAAGGATCCCGAGCAGCCCGTGCCGGACGAGGATCTCGAGGTAGCCGTTGTGGAGCAGGTTGTAGCCGACGTCGGAATAGGTCGTCTGCCGCCACTCGCGCAGCCACAGATTTCCCCAGCCGGTCAGCGGGGATTCCTGCACGAGCTCCAGGGCGTTCGTCCAGAGCATGAGCCGTTCCCGCATGGCTTCTGGCGTATTCGGGTCATCAATGGCGACCCGCATGGCGCTCATCGGGTTGTCGCTTACGAGTGTGCCTTGCGTCAGTCTGGCCGAGGCGTCCATGGTCGTTCCTGCCACCTTGAGCACGTATGGCGACATGGTCGTTGCGCTGGTTGCCGTCAGGAGAGCAATAGCGGCCAGGAGATAGATGCGTTGGCGTCCTGCCAGATGGCAGGCTGCGAGAAGCGCCATGAAAGCAAAGGTCGCCGCCAGCGCCAGCCAGGCGCCCTTGGACTGCGCGCCCAGCACGCCGGTAAGGCTGAGAGCGGCCGTGATGCCGCCCAGCGCCAGGTACGCCCATTTGAGGGGAGTTTTCAGATAGCCGTTCTCGCCGGCATACAGCAGCCAGAACAGGCTAGACAGGAAGAGCATCGCGCATCCGACGCCGGCATGGATCGGGTTGTTGTGAAACAGAGGCTCGATCCGCTCGCCGCTTGCGATGGTCTGGAAGTCCAGTGTGGCGAGGAGACCGATCGCGCCGCCGACCAGCAGCAGCGTCGCTGCGGTGAACAGATGCCTGCGGGTGGCGTAGAGCGCGACACCGACGAATGGAAACAGGGCCGGGAAGGCGTAGAGCCATTCCGACGATCCCTTTTCGCCATGGACGACGATACCGGCGGCGAAGCGCAGAACCACGTAAGCCGACCACGCATAGCAGAGACAGGCCAGCCAGTCTTTCGACAGCCGCCTGACGTCCGCGCCGTGGCGGATGAGCACGAAGATCACGAAGCCGATCGCCACATACCGGTAGGCATCACTTTCGATCACCATGGCCGAGGCCATCAGCGCCCACAGCACAGGGATCACGACGGCTCGCGTCCTTGCCGCGCTGATCAACGATTGGTTTGCGTCAGCCTGCATCTTGAGGCCGGTCCCAGGGCCTAGCCGCGCAGCGCATAGCCAAGCCTTTTTGCATCATCGATGAAGCGCAGCCCATAGGTGTTCAGGCGCTTCCACCAGGGAAATTTCGTGGACCGGTAGGTCTCTCGCGAAGCGATGGTCGTGTCCTCCTCTGTGGTCTTCGCCACGTCAGCCCGCATCGTATAGATTTCAATCCCCGTAGCCCAGCCACGCTCGAGGGCGACATCCCAGGGATACTCCATCCTGCGCAGTTTTTCGACCAGCTTTGCCGCACCGGCGCGGCTGACGCCATAACACGCCGCCGACCCCTGGGGGCCATGGGCTGCACGGCCGATTTCATCGCCGAGCGAAGAGGTGCAATAGTGCCGGAACCAGACCACGCGATGGTTGAAAAGCTTGATGACATCGGCTTCGGGACAGGCCTCGAACGCGGCAGCCGTCCGCCGACAGAGATCCTCGGTCAGGACCAGGTCGTCTTCGACGATGATCCCGACTGCGTCGCCCGTCTCGAGGAATGCAGACAGCGCCTTGAGATGGCTTCGGTAACAGCCGTACTCGCCAGCGAGAAGGCTACGCCCGTTCTTGCGTCTGAAGGCATCTTCATCGTAGTCGATGCGCGCGTTGGCGGCCAATGTGGCGCCATCGATCCCGGGGATGCGAAGGAGATCGAGACTCATGTCGGCGGCTTGGGTCGACAAAGCATCCCAGCGCTCGATCGACCGATCAAGATTGATTGCGTAGATCCTGATATTCATCGCCTGTCATCTTCCTCACGCAAGGCGCCGGGAACGCCCCGGAACTTTGCCGCATGCATCCTGCACGCGTCGTTCGGTATCATTTTCTTTGCCGGGCTCACAAGCTCATTACAAGCACTGGGAGGCCACGACCTCGGGCCGGGGCAGTCTCCGATCATGGAAATTGCTGCTCCGGATGTCGTCAGGCAGACGATGAAGGCTTCTGCCCGAACTTCCGCAACCGCCTTCGCAGGTTCACGAGGTGTCGCGCGTGAGTGCGTTCGACGCGTTTGACATCGATAAGCGTGAGGTCTCCGCACATGGCAAAAGTATGGAAACCATCCGGATGATCCGCCGACGCCAGGTCTCCCGTGAGGTCCACCGCCAGATGCCCCAGTTCGACGTGCTCCGGCGTCAGGGCGTCGAAGCGGAGGAAGCGCAGGCTGCCACCATAGGTCCGGCTGCAGTCCTGCACCGGCAGGATCACGGCACCATCGGCGCCGACGAAGGGTGTCCCTCCCGGCCGTGCGCCGGCGCGGTCCACCAGGACCGGATTTTGCGGATGCGTCTTCCAGGGGCCGGTCAGGCTCTCAGAGAAGGCGATGTGAAGCTCGCGCTGATCGCGTGCGTCGGGACCGACGATGGTGAAGAACATCCACCACATCCGGTCCTTGTAGATCAGCGAGGCCTCGGCGCCTGCCGTATCGGGCAAAAGGGCCGTTTCGCGCACCCAGTCATGGGGAAAGGCACGGGCGCGATAGAGAGCAATCTCTCCCGCCTTATGGCTCTCCGGCACCATGAACACGTCCCCGTCGTTCTCGATCAGGAAGGGGTAGGAGAGGTGGAAGGGGCGCGCCAGGGCGACCTCACTGCCCTGCCACTGCAAGTCGGGCCCAAGCTCATGGCGCTCGATCACGGCATGCTTCGTCCGGTAATCGAAGGCTTCCACGAACACATGCGTCGTGCCATTTCGCTGGATGCCGAAGGGATCTGCCAGATACCGCCAGGGTCCAGGGTCAGGCAGCCATGTTATCCGGGAAGACACATGCGCCAGCGCTGCTGGGTCCAGCAGTTCAAGGGCTGGTGCAGGGACAATGCCGACCCGCCAGAAGTCGCTCTTAGGCTTTGGAAGCATCGGTCAGTGGCAAGCCGGAGATGTGGGGCGGTCGTGCGGTGCGCTGCTGGAGCCTCTCGGCAACCTGAGCATAGAACTCCAGGACATTGGCAACCCCGTTCGATCGAGAGAAAGGACGCAGATCGTAATCCATCCGCGGGGCACTCACAACACGATCGGATCGGAACGTGGTGGAGAGCGCTGCAGAGAGGTCGTCGACGGATCCTGGCTGCACGAGCGTCACCGGATAGTTACGCAGATATTCCGAAGGCCCCTCGGTTGCGGTGGCTATGATCGGAAGCCCCTCCTGCATCGCCTCCAGTATCGCCAGGCCGAAGGTTTCTTCTCTGGACGGCGATATGAAGAGATCGAGGTTGCGCAGGAAACCGGAGACGTTGTCGCGATGGCCAAGCAGGTGAACCCGCGGATCGCCTGCAGCCAGCTTCGTCAGTGCCGCGCGGTCAGGGCCTTCGCCGAGGATGACCAGAGCTGCATCCTGGGGAGCCGACCGTAGAAAGGCGGAGATCAGAACGTCCTGACCCTTGCTGGGATGCAATCGCCCGACAGCACCCACAAGGGTAGTCTCCGCGGGCAAATCGAGCTCGGCCCGCAGGTCGCAGGCTTCCCCATGCGCCGATTCGGGCAACCAGTTCGAGACCAGACGGGCTTGCCCGGCGTAGCCGTTCAGGCGCGCCAGTTGCGCATTGTTGACGCAGATCAGGCCGTCCATTCGTGCGTGTTGTCTCGCCTTGTAGCCGACATGCAGCGTTGCGATCTTGGCAACGGTATCCGGCGCCTTCGCAACCGCCTTGCAGGCGGGGCTGAGATGGGCGTGGCACACGTCAATCGGGGTGGCGGCGATCAGGCGGCGCAGCTTCAGACCGCGCAGAAATGGCGTCCTGAAGCCGTGATAGGTGACGTTGTCGGACAACAGGGCGGCGATCGGAGCGCCGGCACGTCCCACGACCCGGACGTCATGGCCCAGTGCGGCCTGCTCGTTGGCGAGGTCTATGCAGTAGCGTTCCGATCCCGCGAGCCGCGATGTAAACAGGACGTGCAGAATGCGAAAACGATGCAACACGGAAGATGAATCCCACAAGCGGTTCTGCCGCCAGATGGTGGCACAGGTAAGCCGCAAAGCACATTTCCGACGCGGAGGCAATTTCTATTCGTGATTACAGCTGAATCCGGATGCTTCGGAGTGACATCCGAGCAACCGTGGGCGCTCGAGCTCGGGGATGTATCGTCCGGACGTCTGTTTGCCAGGTGCCCCTGTCACGTCTTGCTGTATTGGACAAGTTTCTTCTTGCCGACGACCTGGCGAAAAACCTTACACAGCCAGCGTCGAGCATGCCATAAGGGCGCCGCAACGCGACGCCTGGGCCAAAAACATGATCCGTATCGAGAATATCAGCAAGCAGAACAGCCACCGCCTTCTGTTCATCGAGGCCTCGGCGGCCTTGAACAAGGGCGAGAAGATCGGCCTCGTCGGGCCGAACGGGGCCGGCAAGACGACGCTCTTTAGGATGATCACCGGCGAAGAGCAGCCGGATGATGGTCAGGTGGCGGCCGAAAAGAATGTCTCGATCGGCTATTTCAACCAGGACGTCGGCGAGATGGCAGGGCGCAGCGCCGTGGCCGAGGTCATGGAAGGGGCAGGGCCCGTCAGCGAGGTTGCCGCGGAACTCCGGCAGCTCGAGGCGGCGATGTCGGATCCGGACCGCATGGACGAGATGGACGCGATCATCGAGCGCTACGGCGAGGTCCAGGCGCGCTACGAGGAGCTCGACGGCTATGCGCTCGAGGGCCGGGCGCGGGAAGTGCTGGCGGGTCTCAGCTTCTCGCAGGAGATGATGGACGGCGATGTCGGCAAGCTGTCGGGCGGCTGGAAGATGCGCGTCGCGCTCGCGCGGATCCTGCTGATGCGGCCCGACGTCATGCTGCTCGACGAGCCGAGCAACCACCTTGATCTGGAAAGCCTGATCTGGCTGGAGGAGTTCCTGCGCGGCTATGACGGTGCGCTGCTGATGACCTCGCACGACCGCGAGTTCATGAACCGCATCGTCACCAAGATCATCGAGATCGATGCCGGCTCACTCAACAGCTATTCGGGCGACTACGGGTTCTACGAGGAGCAGCGGGCGCTCAACGAGAAGAACCAGCAGGCGCAGTTCGAACGGCAGCAGGCGATGCTGGCGAAAGAGATGAAGTTCATCGAGCGCTTCAAGGCGCGCGCCTCGCATGCGACGCAGGTCCAGAGCCGGGTCAAGAAGCTCGACAAGATCGATCGGGTCGAGCCGCCCCGGCGGCGCCAGACGGTGGCCTTCGACTTCCTGCCGGCGCCGCGCTCGGGCGAGGATGTCGTCAACCTCAAGAACGTCCACAAGGCCTATGGAAGCCGCACCATCTACGAAGGGCTGGACTTCATGGTCCGCCGCCGCGAGCGCTGGTGCATCATGGGCATCAACGGTGCCGGCAAGTCGACGCTCCTGAAGCTCGTCACCGGCGCGACGGATCCGGACGAAGGCCGCGTCACGCTCGGCGCCAGCGTCAAGCTCGGCTATTTCGCACAGCATGCGATGGATGTCCTGGATGGCGACAGCACCGTCCTGCAATGGCTCGAGGAGCGGTTTCCCAAGGCAGGGCAGGCGCCGCTGCGGGCCCTGTCCGGCTGCTTCGGCTTTTCGGGCGACGACGTGGAGAAGCGCTGCCGGGTGCTGTCGGGCGGCGAAAAGGCGCGGCTGGTGATGGCGGCCATGCTGTTTGACCCGCCGAACTTCCTCGTCCTCGACGAGCCGACGAACCATCTCGACCTCGACACCAAGGAAATGCTGATCAAGGCGCTGTCGGCCTATGAGGGCACCATGCTGTTCGTCTCGCACGACCGGCGCTTCCTCTCGGCGCTCTCCAACCGCGTACTGGAGCTGGCGGAAGACGGCATCCACCAGTATGGTGGCGGCTATACGGAATATGTGGAGCGGACGGGCCAGGAGGCGCCGGGCCTGCTGCGGCAGTAGCCGCAGCGAGGTTCGCCCCGTCCACGCCTAGCCTCGGGCGATGGCGTGAAAGAAGCTGCCGCTGACATGTCCCCGGCGTCCGCCGGAAAAGCCGATCTCCTTGCCCAGACCGTCGGCAATGGTGGCGAGCGGTTCGTCCGTGCCGGGGGCGATGACGCGGGCATAATGGAATTCGTGGCCGCGGATCGTCTCGCCTTTGCGCCCCAGCGGACTGTCGGCCAGAAGCGTGGCCTGGCGGTAGCCGAGGTTCATCTTGCGCTTGGCAAAGCTCGTCTGGTGGGAGAGCAGGCCGGTCATCCGGTGCATCTCGCCCTCGGCATCCTCCAGCGCTTCGCCCAGCACCATGTAGCCGCCGCATTCGCCGTGGACCGGCTTGACTTCCGCAAATCGTTGCATGCCGCTGCGGAAGTTTTCCGCTGCAGCCAGCGCCCCGGCGTGCAGTTCGGGATATCCTCCCGGAAGCCAGCAGACGTCGCAGTCCTGGGGCGGGCTCTCGTTGGCGAGCGGCGAGAACGGCACGAGTTCGGCGCCGGCGTCCTGCCAGTGCCGGCCAAGGTGGGGGTAGAGGAAGGTAAAGGCGGCGTCCTGCGCCAGGGCGATCCGCTGGCCGGGCGGCGCAAGCGCATGCGCCGGGGTTCCCTGTGCAACATCGAAGGGCTGTGCCGCCTCAAAAATCGCGTCCAGGTCCAGGGCCGCTTCCATCGCGTCGGCCAGCCGGTCGATATGCGCATTCATTTCCGGATGCTCGCTCGCCTGTACCAGGCCCAGATGCCGTTCTGGAAGACCGAGGTTCGGATCCCGCAGCACGGTGCCGAGCACCGGCAGGCCGATCTCGGCAATCGCCTCGCTGCAGAGGCTGCGGTGGCGCTCGCTGCCGGCACGGTTCAGCACGCAGCCGGCGATCTTCACCTGAGAATCGTAATGGGCAAAACCATAGGCGACCGCCGCAGCCGTTTGCGATTGCCCGGAAACGTCAAGCACCAGCAGCACGGGCACGCCGAACTGGCGCGCCAGGTCGGAGGCCGCACCCGTCCGGTTGCGGTCGCTGCGGATGCCGTCGAAGAGGCCCATGGCGCTCTCGATCAGCAGCAGTTCCGCGTCCTGCGCCTGCGCGCGCGCCAGATGGCGAAGCAGGTCCGGCTCCATGGCCCAGCTGTCGAGATTGAGGCCCGGCAGACCGGTTGCCGCCTCATGGAAGCCCGGATCGATGAAGTCCGGCCCCGTCTTGGCGCCGCGCACCTTCACGCCGCGCCGGGCAAAGGCCCGCAGCAGGCCGATGGTGACACTTGTCTTGCCGGATCCCGATCGGGGCGCGCCGATGATCAGCGCGCGGGCGCTCACGGGGCCGGCTCCTGGCTCAGCAAGTCGCGCATCGTGACGATGTCGCCGATGACGATCAGCGCGGGGGCTGAAAAGTCTTGCCGCTCCACTTCCCGCTCCACGGTGTCCAGCGTCGCGACCAGCAGCCGCTCGTCGGGCGTGGTGGCGGCCATCAGCACCGCCGTCGGAGTTGAAGGAGAAAGACCGCCGTCGATCAGCAGGCGGCTGATCTCGCCGATCATCTTGAGGCCCATGTAGACGATGATCGGCTCGCCGAGCTTGGCAAGCGCGCGCCAGTCGAGGTCG
The DNA here is from genome assembly GCA_000722615.1 of Pseudorhizobium pelagicum. Lineage (GTDB taxonomy): Bacteria > Pseudomonadota > Alphaproteobacteria > Rhizobiales > Rhizobiaceae > Neorhizobium > Neorhizobium pelagicum. The sequence goes on from JOKI01000003.1 coordinate 232,119, forward strand.
TCCTCGGTACCAGCGGCATGGCCGGTGGCCAGCGTGATCGAGCGGCTGATGCCGCGCATGGTGGCCGGAATGCGTGCCGAGGCGAGTGCTGCCAGCGAGGACGTCATTCCCGGCAGGATGCGGAAGGGGATGCCGGCTTTCACCAGCGCTTCGGCTTCTTCTCCGCCGCGTCCGAAGATGAAGGGGTCGCCGCCCTTCAGCCGCAGCACCTTCTTCCCGGCCCGCGCCAATTCGATCAGCGAGGCGGTGATGTTGTCCTGCGTCGCGGACGGCTTGCCGCCGCGCTTGCCGGCAAAATGCAGTTCAGCCGCGGTGGCAAATGCCAGAACCTCCGGCGAGACGAGCGCATCGTAGACGATGCAATCGGCCTTCGACAGGGCATCGGCCACTTCGAGCGTCAGGTAGCGGGGATGTCCGGGACCGGCGCCCGCAAGCCAGACATGGCCCGGCTCAAAGCGGGGCGCTCCAGCAGAAATGGCGGCGATGGTATCATTCTGACTCATGCGACAACCTTTTGCCGATGACGGCGCTCGGCCGCAAGGATATAGAACGCCCATGGAGACCGACGACAAGAACCTTCGCCGTGGCTGGACCACGGGCACCTGCGCGGCTGCCGCCACCAAGGCGGCCTGCATGGGGCTGCTCGAAGGTCGCTTTCCGTCGATGGTCGAGGTCACGCTGCCGGGCGGCCAGCGACCGGCCTTTGCCGTTGCCCAGGAGGAAATCGGCGGCGATTTCGCCCGGGCGGGCATTGTAAAGGATGCCGGCGACGACCCGGACGTCACCCATGGGGCGCTGATCATCAGCACCGTGCGGCGCGGACAGCCGGGAGCCGGCATCACGTTTCACGCCGGCAAGGGGGTTGGCATGATCACCCGCGCCGGCCTCCCGCTGCCCCCGGGCGAGCCTGCCATCAACCCGGTTCCGCGAAAGATGATCGCCGCGGCGATTGCCGAGGTGGCCGGTCCTGACATCGATCTTGCGGTGGAAATCTCCGTCGTCGACGGTGAGAAGCTGGCGGAAAAAACCCTCAACGGCCGGCTCGGCATCGTCGGTGGGCTGTCCATTCTCGGCACGACGGGCATCGTCATTCCGTTTTCCTGCTCCGCCTGGATCCATTCGATCTGGCGTGGGATCGACGTCGCGCGCGCCGCCGGCCTCACCCATGTGGCGGGTTCCACCGGCAATGCCTCCGAAATGGCCGTCGCCGCCCATCACGGCCTGCCGGACGTTGCCCTGATCGACATGGGCGATTTCGTGGGCGGTATGCTGAAATATCTGCGCGATCATCCGGTCCCCCGCATCACCGTCGCAGGCGGCGTCGCCAAGATGACGAAGCTCGGTCAGGGGATGCTGGACGTCCACTCCAAGCGCGGTCTTCCGGACCTCGAGGCGCTGGCGCAGGTGGCGCGGGACTGCGGGGCAGGCGAAGAGCTTTCTGCTCGGATCGCCGGCGCCAACACGGTCGCCGAAGCTTTCGACCTCGCCTCCGAAGCGGGTGTCGAGATCGGCAACCGGATTGCCGCCCGGGCCTGGACGACGGCCGCGAAAGTCCTCAAGCAATCCGAGATCTCGCTCGAGATCCTGGTGTTCGATCGCAACGGCCGTCTCAGGGGACGGGCTGATTTCACCCCCAGCGATCATTCCGAACCCGTGTCGTCCTGAGGCCAGCCGGGGCGGAAGCGCCGCACATAGTCGGCATTGTATAGCTGGCTTTCGACAAAATCGGCGGCACCGAGGCCACGGCCGACGAAGATGATCGCGGTGCGCTCCACCGGTTCGGCGGCAAGCTTCGCTTCGATGTCGGACAGCGTCCCGCGGATGATGCGCTCCTCCGGCCACGAGGCCCTGACGACGATCGCGACGGGGCAGTCCATGCCGTAGAAGGGCAGAAGCTCGGCCACAACACGGTCGATGGCGTGGATGGCGAGATGGATCGCCAGCGTTGCACCTGTTGCACCGAAGGCTGCCAGTGTCTCGCCATCCGGCATTTTCGAGGCGCGGCCGGAGATGCGGGTCAGGACCAGGCTCTGGGCGACTTCCGGGATCGTCAGCTCGCGTCGAAGTGCTGCTGCGGCGGCGGCGAAGGAGGGGACGCCCGGCGTCAGCGTATAGTCTATGCCGTGCTTCTCCAGCCGGCGGATCTGTTCGGCCACGGCACTCCAGACCGACAGATCGCCGGAATGCAGCCGCGCCACATCCTTGCCCTTGCGGTGCGCGGCCAGATACTCGGCCTCGATCTCGTCCAGCGACAGCGAGCCGGTGTCGACAATGCGGGCATCGGTCGGGCAGTAGTCGAGAATCTCGCGCGGCATGATGGAGCCGGCGTAGAGGCAGACCGGCGAGCGGGCGAGGATGTCGCGGCCGCGTACGGTGATCAGGTCGGCGGCGCCAGGGCCTGCGCCAATGAAGTGGACGGTCATGAGGTTTCTCCGGAGCGGGCGAGCGCGCAGGTGGCGCCCTCGGCAATGACGCGTGCCACGATCAGTTCGGACGTCGGACCGGCGACGGCCAGCGCTGCCGCCTCCGAAAGGCTGGGCGAGACGGTTCTGGCAAGACTGTGCTGCGAGACCGTCCGCGTCCGTGGCTCGGCGGCGGTCAGGTCTTCGTCGGTAACGATGTGAAGCGGCAGGCCAAGACGGGTCGCCAGCTCGCGGATACCCGGTTCGTCTTCCTTGATGGTTCCGGTCGCCAGTGCGGTGACAGTGGCAGGTTCGAGGCGAGCTTCCTGGCAGGCCAGCAACAGGGCCGCCTCCACGCTCTCCATCGGGGTGCCCCGACGGCAGCCAAGACCTGCGACAATCATGCGTCTTCCCCGTTCTTCTGCCAGGTCCACTGGGTGACCGGCATGGCCGACCGCCAGCCCTGCATGCTGCCCACGGGTTCCGCGCGGCTCACCTGCAGGCGGATGAGATGGCCGCCGTGCCGGGCCTGGGCTGCCAGCAGCACGGCCTCCATCTCGAGCGTCACGGCATTGGCGACCAGCCGCCCCTCCGGCTTCAGGCAATCCATCGCCGTCTCCAGCACGCCCGGCTCGCTGCCGCCGCCACCGATGAAGATCGCATCCGGTGGTTCCAGCCCGACAAGCGCTGCAGGCGCGGTGCCTTCTACGATGGAGAGCCCGGGGACGCCAAACGCCTGCGCATTGCGCTGCGCCCGGGCGGCGCGAACCGGATTAGCCTCGATGCCGATCGCGCGCATCGAGGGATGCCGGAGCATCCATTCAATGCCGATCGAGCCCGAGCCGGCGCCGATGTCCCACAGCAGTTCGCCCCGGCGCGGCGCGAGCGCCGACAGGGTTACGGCGCGGATCTCCCGCTTGGTCATCTGGCCGTCATGCTCGAAGAGGTGGTCGTCGAGGCCGGTTGAAAGCGGGAGGACCCGGGCCGGTCCATCGGCGCGGACTTCCAGGGCGACGAGGTTGAGCTCGCTGATGTCCTCCAGCGTAAAGGCCGATGCGTTTGTTGTCCGGATCCGCTCGCTCTCGCCGCCCAGTGCTTCGAGGACGGTCAGAACCGAGGCGCCGAAGCCGGCCTCGACCAGCAGCCGTGCAATGTCCGCCGGCCCGCGCCCATCCGAGGTCAGCGCCAGCACATGACGGCCGGGGTGGAGGAGGGGGCGGATCAGGTCGACCGGCCGGCCATGCAGCGACACCGTCTCGATATCCTGCAGCGTCCAGCCGAGGCGGGCTGCGGCCAGCGAGAAGGCGGAAGGCGCCGGGAAGGTTGCGTATTCCTGCGGCTCGAGATGCCGCGACAGGGTAACGCCGACGCCGAAGAGGAAGGGGTCTCCGGAGGCGAGCACGCAGACCGGCGTGCCGCGCAGGGCCAGAACGTCGCGCATCTGCGGGTCGAAGGGCGTGGGCCAGGGTCTGGCGTCGCCGCGGATCATCGCCTGCGCCAGTTCCAGATGCCGCCTGCCGCCGAAGACGGTGGCCGCCGAGCCGATCGCCTGCCTGGCGTTTTCGCCCAATCCGGCAATGCCGTCCTCGCCGATGCCGACGATGGACAGCCAGCGGTCTGCCGTTGCATGGTCGGCGCGCGACTCAGGAGGCATCGTGAAACACTCCATCCTCATTCTTGGCGGCACGGCGGAAGCCCGCAAGCTTGCCGAACGACTGTCGGGCGATCCGCGTTACCGCCTGGAGCTGTCGCTCGCCGGGCGCACGCTGGTGCCGGCCGAACATGCGGTGCCACTGCGCGTCGGTGGCTTCGGCGGTGCCGAGGGCCTGGCGGATTACCTGCGCGAAAACGGGATCGCGATGCTGATCGATGCCACGCATCCCTATGCGGCGCAGATCTCCGCCAATGCCGCGGCGGCCTCGCGCCTGTCGGGCGTGCCGCTGCTGGCGCTGCGCCGCGCGCCCTGGCAGCATCAGCCGGGGGATCGCTGGCGCCAGGTGGCCAGCGTCGCGGTGGCTGTGTCCGCTCTCGGCGAAACGCCCCGCCGGGTCTTCCTGACGCTCGGGCGCCAGGAGCTCCTGCCCTTCGAGGCGGCGCCGCAGCATGACTACCTGATCCGCAGCGTCGATCCGGTCGAGCCGCCGCTTAGCGTCCCGCATGCCGCTTACATCACCGATCGTGGCCCCTTCGAGGAGGCCCAGGAGGCGGCGCTTCTCTCCGGCCACGGCATCGAGGTCATTGTCGCCAAGAACAGCGGCGGACCGGCCAGCTACGGCAAGATCGCCGCGGCCCGGGCGCTCGGGATCGACGTGGTGCTGATCGAGCGGCCTGAGCTCCCGGATGTCGAGGCCGTCGGTTCCGTCGACGAGATGGTCGAACGCCTCGCTCATGCGCTGCCGCCTCTGTAGCTGCGCGGCGAATAGACGAGTGGCGGCCTGCCGTCGCGTGCGATGATCCGGGTCTCGGGCGAACCGACGATGACGCAGGTCGCCATGTCGGCCATGTTTCCTGCGGCGTCTTTCAGCGCGACGGTGCGGATGACCTCGTCCGGCCGGCCCGCCGCCCGTCCGAAGATCACCGGCACGTCCGCGGGCAGATGGCTGCGCAGGAGGTCGAAGGCCGCGTCCAGTTGATGCGGCCGCGCCTTGCTGATGGGATTGTAGAAGGCCATCACGAAGCCTGCCTCGGCAGCCGCCACGAGGCGCTTCTCAATGATCTCCCAGGGCTTCAGGTTGTTGGACAGCGATATGGCGCAGAAGTCGTGTCCGAGCGGCGCGCCGGCTCGTGCGGCGACCGCCAGCATGGCCGTCACGCCCGGAACGACGGAGACGTCGACGGTTCGCCACGCGGCCGGTCCGTCCTCGATTGCCTCGCAGACGGCAGCGGCCATGGCAAACACGCCCGGATCGCCGCCGGAGACGACGCAGACCTTGCCGCCCTCTGCCGCCATCGCCAGCGCCGCCTTCGCGCGGGCCAGTTCCTCACGGTTGTCGGAGGCGTGGCGGCGCTGGTCTGGGCGCAGCGACAGCCGGTCGATGTAGGGGAAATAGCCGAAGAAATCGTCCGAGCCCGCGACCGCTGCCGCCGCCTCCGGCGTCATCTGGTCCGGACTGCCGGGACCGAGCCCGACGACAACGAGTGAACCGGCAGCCACCGCCGTCATGGACGCGCCTTCCAGCCGGGGACGAGGACGAGGGAGAAATAGGGCGCCGGGCTCTCGTCGCGGTCGGCAAGCCGCTGCGCCGAGCCGTTGCTCATCGTGCCGCGCTCGACGTAGAGCGCTTCCGACAGCTTGCCGACGGCCTGCAGGGCGCGGCGGATCTTCGGCAGGTTGCGACCGACCTTCATGATCACGGCGCCATCCGTATCCGACAGTCGTTCGGTCAGCTTTTCCTCCGACAGGGTGCCGGGCAGCACGCTCAGGATATCGTCGCCCTGCACCAGCGGCAGGCCGGCCATCGACCAGCAGCCCGACATGGCCGTGACGCCGGCGATGACCTCCGCCTCGTAGTGCGGCGCAAGCCGCACATGCAGGTGCATGTAGGAGCCGTAGAAGAGCGGGTCGCCCTCGCTCAGCACCGCAACATTCCTGCCCTGGTCGAGATAGGCGGCGATCTCGCGTGCCGAGCGATCGAAGAAATCGGCGATCGGGCCGCGGTAATCGGCCTCGTCCTTGTGCGTCTCCACCGTCACCGGATAGACGAGCGGCAGCTCCACCGTTCCCGGCCGGATGTGGGCCGCGACGATCGTGCGGCCGTTGCCGGCGCTTCCCTTCTTGCAGAAGAAGGCGACGACGTCGGCTTCAGACAGCGCCCGCACCGCCTTAAGCGTCAGAAGTTCCGGATCGCCCGGCCCGGTGCCGACGCCGGTCAGTCTGCCCTTGGCGGCGGCTGTCACAGGCCGGCCCTCGCCAGCGCGTTGACGGCGGCTGCCGTCATCGCCGATCCGCCCATGCGTCCGCGCACGACCGCATAGGGAATGCCGAGCGGGCTCTCCATCAGCGCTTCCTTGGATTCGGCCGCTCCGACGAAGCCGACGGGCATGCCGATGATCGCGGCCGGCCGGGGGGCGCCGGCATCGAGAAGCTCGAGCAGGCGGAACAGGGCGGTCGGGGCGTTGCCGATCGCCACCAGCGCGCCCTCCATCTCGTCCCAGAGGTCCAGCGCCGCTGCCGAGCGGGTGTTGCCGATCGTGCGGGCCAGCTCGATCGTGCGGCTGTCGCGCAGCGTGCAGATCACCGGGTTGCCGGCGGCGAGACGGGCGCGGGTCACCCCATGGGCCACCATTTCCGCGTCGCAGAAGATCGGCTTGCCGGCCTGCAGGGCGCCGCGTGCCTTGGAGACGAAGTCGTCGGAAAAACGGAAATGCTCGGCCGCCTCGACGAGGCCGCAGGCATGGATCATGCGGATGGCGACATCGGCCTGTTCGGCGGTAAAGGCCGAAAGGTCTGCCTCTTCGCGGATGATCGCGAAGGATTTCTCATAGATGGCGTCGCCCTCGCGGATGTAGTCGTAAGCGGTCATGGTTGTCCTGACATGAGATGGGCAGAAATGCGGTCCGGCCCGAGCCGGGACAGGCAGGCTGCGGACTGTTCGCCGTCGCGGCGTTCGGTCCTGACGAGGGCGGAGACACGGCCAAGTGCCGTGGCGATATCTTTCGGGTCGATCACCGCGAGCGCCGGATCGGCTGCGCGACCGGCAATCCAGGCCAGTCCGGCCGGCGTGCCGCAGAGGGTGAGCGGAGAGGGTTGCGGATGGGCGCAGCCCTTGGCGCAGCCCGAGACGTGTAGCTTGAAGGAGCCATCCAGCAGGTCGCCGCATTCGCGGGCGGCGAGTGCGCCGAGCGCATGCGTCTCGACCTCTCCGGATGCACAGGCGGGGCGACCGGGGCAGGCGGCGATGGCGCTGCGGGGATCGTTTCCGGAGGTGACGAAGCCGTTGAGGTTCGCAAAGGCGATCAGTCTTTCGCAGGCGTCGGGCGGGCCGAAGAAGATGAGCGAATGATCGAGCGCCGGCTTTACCGCCGGCATGCCCAGAGCCACGGCCTCCTCGCAGAGCGCGGTAAGTTGTTCGGCATCGATCTGGCCGAAGGCCGGGCCGATACCCGCCGCCGCGAGATCAGGTGCGAGCGGGTGGAGACCGAAGGGCGAAATGGACTGTGTCGCCACCGCATGGCGCGGCAGACCGGATGCCAGATCTCGACCCCGCGCTTTTTGACCCCTTGATGCCAGTTCGCGAAGCAGCGCAATCGTTGCCGAAGCTGCCTCCTCCTCGCCGAGGACACCATGGATCCCGCCCGCCGCCTCCGTGCCGCCGAGCAGCAGCGTCCAGCCGATGCCGCCGCCGTGTCGCTTCGCCACCAGGCGGATGTCGGCGAGCAGATCGGAGAGGCGCAGGCGCCCGCCGCCGTCGACGACGACGCTCATCTTCGGCGCAAGGCCTTTGATGTCGGCGGCACCGTCGCGGATCGCTGCGGCCAGGGCGCGGGGATCGGCGATCTCGTCGGGGTCGATGCCGGACAGCGGCGGCACTTCCACCGCCAGTCCGTCGCGCAGCGGCAGCTGCAGGGCGCGAACCTCGGCATCGAGCTGGGGTGCTGAGAGGGCGGTGAGCCCACGAACCTGCAGATTGCCGCGCGCGGAAATGTCGAGAATGCCGTTGCCGTGCCGGCGGGCCAGCCGGCAGAGGGTCGCCAGCTGCGATGGATGGAGTGCCTCCGTCAGCGCAATGCGCGCCAGCAAGCCGTCGCCGGTCTGCATCGGGGCGGAAAGGGCCGGGCAGGCGCCGCGGCGCATGTCGAGGGCGGTTCTGTCGAGAGAGAGCGCCGTCATGCCGCCTTCTCCCCGAACAGCATCTCCAGCTCCTGGTCGACGGCATTGCGGCGGGGGTGCCAGAGGCCACGGCGCAGGGCGGCGCGGAAGCGCTCGCCCATGTAGCGCGCGCCTTCCGGGTTCTCTGCCAGCAGGAAGTCGCGCACCACCTCGTCGACCACATAGGCCTCGTAGGTCGCCTCGATCAGCGAGTGCGGAATGGCGTGGGTGGTCTCGGCAAAGCCGATCAGCCGGTCGACCGTCTCCACCAGTTCGGCAGCACCCCGCGGTCCGTGGCGCATCTGGCCGGCGATGAAGCGCGGGTTGACGGCGCGTGCCCGCACCACCCGGGTGATGGCTTCGCAGATCGAACGGGCTCTCGGATTGTTCGGGTCGGTGGTGTCGAGCGCGATGACATCGGCCTTGCCGCCGAGTGCCGCGACGGCGGCGGAAAAGCCGCCAATGAAGGCGACGTCCGCCGATCCGTCAAGCAGATCGCGGCCGGGATCGTCGCCGGTGTGGACCAGAAGATCCGCCGACCGGATGCGCTCGGCAAACTGCCCGCGCGCCTCGGCGGCATCGCCTTCTGCGCCGGAAAACGCATGGCTCGTGGCGTCGAGATAGATGCGGCCGAGCTCTTCGCGCTCATCCCAGCTGCCATCGGCCAGCCGGTCCTCGATGCCGGCGCCATAGGTGCCGGGCGCCGATCCGAAGATGCGCGAGGGGATGCTGCCCCGCTCCTTCGCCTCTTCGGCGAGCGGATTGTCGCCTGGCGCCTCGTCGCGGACTGCGATGGCGCGGGTTGCGGCATCCAGCAGCGCGATCAGCGCGGGGAACATGTCGCGGAACAGGCCGGAGATACGCAGCGTCACGTCGATGCGCGGGCGGCCGAGCGATGCCGGCGGCAGGACCTCGATGCCGGTGACGCGCCCGGTCATCGGATCATGGACGGGGCGGGCTCCCATCAGCGCCAGGACCTGCGCCACCTCCTCGCCGCCGCTGCGCAGCGAGGCGCTGCCCCAGAGGTCGAAGACGAGGCTGGTCGGCCAGTCGCCGTGGTCCTGCAGGTATCGGCGCAGCACCTCATCGGCCGCCTTGCGGCCCAGCTCGAAGGCGGTCGGCGTCGGCAGCGTGCGCGGATCGCTCGCAAACAGATTGCGGCCGGTCGGCATCACGTCCAGCCGGCCGCGGGCCGGCGCTCCGGAGGGGCCGGGACGGACATGGCGTCCGTCGAGGGCGCCGAGCAGCGCATCGCGTTCGGCGGCTGCGCAGGCCATCCTGGACGGGTCGTCGTCGTTGACGGCCACCACGCCATAGACATGCTGGCCGTCCTTGATCGAAAAGTCCTTCAGGTCGCAGAGAAAGGCGTCGATGCGGGTGAGCGCCGTATCCGGATCGTCATCGCGCGAGACACCGGCTTCGTCGGCGAGCCCCAGTTCATGGGCCGTGTCGACGATCAGCCTGGCCAGCCGGTCGCGGCGCCGCCGGTCCAGGCCGTCGGCCTGCGCGTATTCGTCGACCAGCAGTTCCAGCCGTGTCTGGCTCTCGGACAGTCCGGCGCCGGCCAGAACCGGGGGAAGGTGGCCGATGGTGAGGGCCGCAATGCGTCGTTTGGCGACGGCCGCCTCGCCCGGGTTGGAGACGATGAAGGGATAGATGATGGGCAGGCCGCCCAAAACGATTTCCGGGAAGCATTCGCCCGAAAGCGCAGCGGTCTTGCCCGGCAGCCACTCCAGCGTGCCATGGGCGCCGACATGGACGACGGCATGGGCTTCAAGCGTTCCCTGCATCCAGGCGCCGAAGGCGAGCAGCGCGTGGCGCGGCGGCAGGTCGGGGTCGTGATAGTCGGCGCGCCGATCGCCGTCGCGGCCGCGATCGGGCGCCAGCGCCACGGTGATATTGCCGAAGCGGGCGGCCCGAAAGCGGAATGCTCCGCCTTCGGCTTCCGGATCCTCCTCGGCTGCACCCCATGCGGCGGTGACTGCGGCGCGGGAGGCTTCGGGCAGGCTCTGGAAGAAGGCATGATAGGCATCTACAGGCAGCGCCGCCTGCCGTTCGGTCAAAAGATCAAGAAGCGCCCGGGGCGTCTCGGGGATATCATTCACTGCATAGCCGGCTGTCGAAAGTTCCCTCAGCACGCCGAGCACGCTCTGCGGCACGTCGAGGCCCACGGCATAGCCGGTGCGGCCAGGCGCATTCGGATAGTCCGGCAGCAGGATGACCACCTTGCGCTCGACCCGGGATGTGGCCTTCATGCGCAGGAACCGGGTGACACGATCGGCGACCTGCTCGACCCGGTCCGGCTCCGGCTGGTTGACGAGGCTGGATGCGGTGCTGCCCTGCTTGAAGGAGATCGGGCCGGCCAGCAGCCGGCCGTCGAGTTCCGGCAGCACGACATGCATGGCGAGATCGGAGGGGCCGAGGCCGCGGCGGTTCTCCCGCCAGGCATCGCGCTGCGTCGTTGCAATGACGACCTGGAAGACGGTGATGCCGGCACGATCGAACAGGGTCTCGCCGTCCGCATCGGCACCGGCGGCGAAGGCCGTCGTCGCCAGGATCGCTGCGGGAGAGAGATCGGCGAGCGCCTGCTCGACGAATGCCAGGCTGTGCTCGTCCTTCAGGCTGCCGACGAAGATCGGCACCGGGGCGTAGCCGCGACGGGCAAGCGCCTCGAAAAGCGCGTCGATGGGTGCCGCGTCATTGGCGAGCAGCATGGAGCGGTAGAAGAGGATCGGCAACCTCGGCGCGTCGGCCGGGAAGGAGGCCAGCAGGTCCTCGAGCGCGACGGGCCCTGTTGCGGGCTCATAGAAGCCGGCCTTGGGCATGACCTGCGCCGCGTCCAGCTCGAGCTGTTCGCCGCGCACGAGGGCGGCAAGTCGTGACGCCAGCAGGCGCATGTTCTGCGGCCCGCCTTCGCGCAGGCAGGTCAGGATGGCCAGGAGTTCCGGCTCGTCGACCGTCGAGGCCGCGGCAAGGCGGTCGTCCCGGACGCTGCATTCGCCCGGCAGCATGACGAGCCTGATCCCTTTTGCGCGTGCCATCCGCGCCAGTTCCTCGGCGCCATACTGCCAGCGGTCGTAGCCGCCGAGGATGCGCACCAGGATCAGCTTCGCCTGCGAGGCGGTCTTCTCCAGCCAGAGGTCCACCGACATCGGATGCCGCAGGTCGCTGAGATTGGCCGTCGCCAGGGAGAGAGTACCGTTCATCGGCCAGCCGGCTGCGATGCCGTTCAGATCGCTGCCGGAAAAGGACAAAACCACCACATCAGCCGGCGCCTGGTTCAGGTCGACCGGCTCGATGAGGTCGTCGAGAGACGACGATGTGGTGGCCAGAATATGCATGTCCGTTGCAGAGCCTTAAGCGGCCAGCATCCTTTCTATCGCGTCGCGATCAAGTCCCTTTTCGCCGATGACGACAAGGCGGCTCTGGCGTGTCTCGCCGGGTGCCCAGGCACGGTCGAAGTAGTGGTTGACGCGCGACCCTACCGCCTGGACCTGCAGGCGCATCGGCTTGTTCGCGACGTCCACGAAGCCCTTTATGCGCAGCACGTTCTCGGCTTCGGCCGTGGCGGAAATCCGCTGCGCCAGTTCGTCGGCATTGTCGACGGCCGGCAGGTCGATGACGAAGCTGTCGAAATCGTCGTGGTCGTGGTCGAGCTCGTCGTCGTGATGGGTCTTGCGGTTCTCGATGTCGTCCTCGACCGCAAGGCCAAGACCGATCAGCACGGCCGGGTCGACCTGGCCGTTCGCCGCGGCGATGATCTTCACCGCCCGTGGCAGATGGGCCGCGATCCGCTCCTTGGCCAGCGCCAGGCCGTCAGCGTCGATGAGGTCGGTCTTGGTCAGCACGATCATGTCGGCGCAGGCAATCTGGTCGTCGAAGACTTCCTCGACCGGATCGTCGTGGTCGATGCTGTCGTCGGACAGGCGCTGTTCCTCCAGGGCGGCATGGTCGTGGGCCACCCTACCTTCTGCAAGAGCGAGGCCATCGACGACGGCAATGACGGCATCGACGGTCACCCGCGCCTTGACGGCCGGCCACTGGAAGGCCTGCACGAGGGGCTTCGGCAGCGCCAGACCGGAGGTCTCGATCAGAATGTGGTCGACGCGCGGCTCGCGTGCCAGGATCTGGTCGATCGCCGGCACGAAGTCGTCGGCGACGGTGCAGCAGATGCAGCCGTTGGCGAGCTCGATGATGTTGTCGTCCGGGCAGCTCTCGATGCCGCAGCCCTTCAGAACCTCGCCGTCGATTCCGACATCGCCGAACTCGTTGACGATGATCGCCAGCCGCTTGCCGTCGAGATTCTCGATGAGGTTGCGGATCAGCGTCGTCTTGCCGGCGCCGAGGAAGCCTGTGACGACGGTGCAGGGGATGCGGTCAAAGGTGACGCTCATGTGGGCATGTCCTCGTGGTGGTTGAAGGGGGGAATGCGGGCGGACATGCCGTTGCCGCGAAGGCAGGTAGGACGTCCGCGCAGGGGCAGGAAGCCACGCTCGTCCTCGGCCAGCATCATGGCGCCGGTGACGATATCGGGCACGTTCTCCAGCGCGAGATGGCCGAAGACATAGGACCAGCCGCTGCGATGGGAAAAGGCCGCACTCGGGCTCTTCTGGCAGTTGGCAAGGCAGGTCACGGGCTTGACGGCGAGCGGCAGGTCGGCGGTCGCATCGCGCAGCGCCTCGATCAGCGCCACGCCGGGGCGCAGTTCGGAATCGGTCGCGCAGCGGCAGTTCGTGCACACGAAGATCGTGACGTCGGTGTCTCTGATGGCGGGGTCGTCACTCAAGGCCGCGTTCCAACTCGATCGATATGGGGCGCGCGACGGACTGCCGCTGGCAGCCTCGCCTTGGTGATCAAGGGCTTCCTCCGGAGCACCCCGCCCGGAAAAGCATAGACATGGCGACGGCAGGTCTCCTGGCTCGCGGGTCGTCGCTTGCTGCCCACCTTCCCGGGATCACCCCAGTGGCTTTTTGGCAGAAGCTCTCCGCTTACAGTTGCGGGGGCAGCCGCGGCATTGACCCGTTGCCGGATCGCACCGCATTCCCTTTTCGTCTTCTCCGTTGCCGGAAAAGAACCGTCAGGCTTTCAGTAAGCCCGGTCGCCGGTTCGTGTCAATGCGTCGCAAAGACGATTGCCGCTCGGAGCTTTTGGGTTATAGTGACCCGTCGTCGGTGCCCGAAAGGGACCAGAGGGAATGCGGTGAGACGGGTTCGTCAACTCCGCGGCTGCCCCCGCAACTGTGAGCGGAGAGCTTGATCCCATCATGCCACTGGAGCGATCCGGGAAGGCGGGAGAGAGCGTCTGATCCGCGAGCCAGGAGACCTGCCGGCGGCCATGTGAAAACGAATGCCCTCGGGTGGAGGGTGAAAGGACAGACATCATGACGACCAAGACGGCAGCCGGCGCAATCGGCATTTCCGCCTCCAAGATCATCCCCCTCAGCATGACAGCGATGCTCGGCCTCTTCTTCGTCGGCTTCGTCGGCTTCTCCCACATGGAAGTCGTGCACAACGCGGCGCACGACTCGCGCCATTCGCTCGCGTTTCCCTGCCACTGAGGAATTCTGACATGTCGTTGTTTCGCAACATCGTCCTCGCGGCGGTGATCGCCGGACTGTTGTCCGGGCTCATGCTCACCGTGATGCAGAGCTTTGCCACCGTTCCGCTGATCGTCCAGGCCGAAACCTTCGAGGGTGCCGGTGCCGAAGCGGGTCATTCCCATGACGCGGCCGCTCCCGCGGACCATCACGATGATGCCGAAGCCTGGATGCCGGCCGACGGCGCCGAGCGCTTCCTCTATACCGCTGCCGCCAACATGCTGGCCGGGATCGGCTTTGCCCTCCTTCTCGTGACCGCGGCCGAAGCGCTGGGCGGCCTGAAGGACTGGCGTGGCGGCCTGATGTTCGGCCTTGCCGGCTTCCTCGCCTTCAGCCTGGCGCCCGGTCTCGGCCTGCCGCCCGAGCTTCCCGGCATGCCGGCCGCCGAACTCGGCGCGCGGCAGCTGTGGTGGGTCGCGACCGCCGGCTGCACGGCCATCGCGCTCGGTCTCCTCGCCTATACCCGCACCCCGGTTCTCGCCGTCGTCGCGGTTGTCCTGCTCGTGCTGCCGCACATTCTCGGCGCGCCGCATCCGGCAAGCCACGAGACGGCGGTGCCGGCAGAGCTGCATGCCCGCTTCGTGGCCGCGGTGCTCGCCACCAGCCTCGTCTTCTGGGCGCTGCTCGGCGCCGTTTCCGGCCTCGTCCGGACGAGGCTTCGCGGCGGCGAAGAGGTCTATTCGGCTGGCACTGCAGAGCCTGTCCGGTGAAGGATATTACCGATCAGGCCGAGGAACGGCATCGCGCCAAGATGGCCAACCGCAAGGCGGTCCAGGATGCAGAGGTGGCCGAGAAGACCGTCGAAAAGGGTCTTCTCATGGTCCACACCGGCTCCGGCAAGGGCAAGTCGACGGCAGCCTTCGGACTGGCGCTGCGCATGCTCGGCACCAACCGTCGCGTCGGGATCGTGCAGTTCATCAAGGGCGGCTGGTCCACCGGCGAGCAGCCGGCGCTCGCTGTCTTCGGTGACCGCGTCGTCTGGCACACCATGGGCGAAGGCTTCACCTGGGAAACCCAGGATCTGAAGCGCGATATCGCCGCCGCCGAGCGGGCCTGGGAGAAGGCACTCGAACTGATGGCGGACGAGACGATCGGCCTCGTGGTTCTCGACGAGCTCAACATCGCGCTTCGCTACGAGTATCTCGACCTCGACAAGGTCGTCGGCGAACTACAGGCCCGCCGGCCGGATCTGCATGTTGTCGTCACCGGCCGCAACGCCAAGCCCGCCCTTATCGACGCCGCCGACCTCGTCACCGAGATGACGCTGGTGAAGCACCACTTCAAGGCCGGCGTGAAGGCCCAGTCCGGCATCGAGTTCTAGACCATGGCAGCCCGGTCCCTCATGTTCCAGGGCACGGGATCGGACGTCGGCAAGTCGCTTGTCGTCGCCGCCCTGGCGCGCGCCTTCACCCTGCGTGGCCTGAAGGTCCTGCCGTTCAAGCCGCAGAACATGTCGAACAACGCCGCGGTGACCGCCGACGGCGGCGAGATCGGCCGGGCGCAGGCGCTGCAGGCGCGCGCCGCCGGTGCGCCCTTGAGCGTCCACATGAACCCGGTGCTGCTGAAGCCGCAAAGCGAGGTCGGCGCGCAGGTGGTGGTGCAGGGACGGGTCTTCGGCAACGCCAGGGCCGCCGAGTACCAGGGCCTCAAGCCGCGGCTGATGCCGCGGGTGCTGGAGAGTTTCAGGCTTCTCCAGGCGCAGGCGGATCTGGTGCTGGTCGAAGGCGCAGGCAGCGCCTCGGAGATCAACCTGCGCCAGAACGACATTGCCAACATGGGCTTTGCGCGCGCCGCCGACGTGCCGGTGGTGCTGATCGGCGATATCGATCGCGGCGGCGTCATCGCCAGCCTCGCCGGCACGAAGCTCGTCCTCGATCCGGAGGATGCGGCGATGATCCGGGGCTTCATCGTCAACCGCTTCCGGGGCGATCCCTCCCTCTTCGACGACGGCATGCGGGCCATCGCTTCGCTCACCGGCTGGCAGGCGATCGGGCTTCTGCCGTTTTTCCGAGAGGCGGTCCGGCTGCCGGCGGAGGACGCGCTGGGGCTGAGCGACAAGATCGAGCGCAAGGCCGGCGCCCGGCTGCGCATCGCGGTGCCGGTCCTGCCGCATATCTCCAATTTCGACGACCTCGACCCGCTGGCGGCGGAGCCCGACGTCGACCTGATCCGGGTGCGTCCGGGCGAGGTCATTCCGGGCGATTGCGACCTCGTCCTGCTGGTCGGCTCGAAGGCGACGATCTCCGACCTTCAGGTGCTGAAGGAGAGCGGGCTCGACGTCGACATCGCCGCGCATGTGCGCCGCGGCGGACGGGTGCTTGGCCTCTGCGGCGGCTACCAGATGCTCGGCCGGACGCTCGCCGATCCCGAAGGCCTTGAGGGGCAGCCGGGGTCATTTGCGGGGCTGGGACTGCTTGAGGTCGATACCGTGCTGTCGGGCGACAAGCGGCTGGAGGCGGTCTCCGGCGAGAGCTTCGATGGGGAACCATTCAGCGGTTATGAAATGCACATCGGCCGGACGAGCGGGGCAGATTGCAGCCGTCCATTCGCGACCGTGTCCGGCGCGGCGGAGGGCGCCATCTCGGCCAGCGGACAGGTGGTCGGCACCTATCTTCACGGCCTCTTCGGCAATGATCGCCAGCGCGGCGCCTGGCTGCAGAGGCTGGGGGGCGCGCTGTCGGATCTGAACTATGAGGCGGATGTCGATGCCGTGCTCGACCGCCTGGCCGCGCATGTGGAGCGGCACCTCGATCTCGACGGATTGCTTACACTTGCCAGATAGCCAGCGCCGCCAGGCCGAAAAGGCCGATCAGCAGCGCGTCGGCAATGCGCGCCAGCGTCAGCGCCCGGCGGATGTCTGCAGCCGTCAGCTCGGCGCGTCCCCCCGAACCCATGAACCGTGCCTCGATCATCTCTCCGCCGTAGCTGCGCGGCCCGGCAAGTGCGATGCCCAGAGCGCCCGCCATGGCGGCTTCCGGCCAGCCGGCGTTCGGCGACCGGTGGTGTCGCGCATCGCGGCGGATCGCGGCCATGGCAGCCTTGGGCGAAGCGCCGGGCAGAAGGCAGGCGGCGGCCACGAACAGGCCGCCACTCAGGCGCGAGGCCGGCAGGTTGATCAGGTCGTCGAAGCGGGCGGCCGCCCAGCCGAAGGCTTCGTGGCGGGCAGAGCGATGGCCGATCATGCTGTCGGCGGTATTGGCGGCCTTGTAGGCGGCGCCACCGCCAAGCCCGGCCGCCCCCAGCCAGAAGGCAGGCGCGACGATGCCGTCGGAGAAATTCTCCGCCAGGCTTTCGACCGCCGCCCGGCAGACGCCCGCCTCGTCCAGCTGTTCCGGATCGCGGCCGACGATCATCGAGACCGCCTTGCGGCCGGCCTCAAGGCCGCCGGTGTCCAGCGCCGTGGCGACCGCCTCGACGTGGCTTTCGAGGCTCTTCTGCGCCGGCAGCATAGCGGCGATCAGCACCAGCACGACAAAGCCAATCTGGCTTCCGGCAAGAAGACGCTCGATGATGAACGAGATGGCGACGGTCACGCCGATGAGGACTACGAGGGCGGCGATGCCCCAGGCCTTGCGGCGCTCGAAGCTCTGGCTCTCGCGGTTCCAGCTCCGGTCGAGACGCGAGATCAGGGCGCCGATCCAGGTGACGGGATGGCCGATCAGGCGGTAGAGCCATTGCGGATAGCCGATGAGACGTTCGGTGAGCAGGGCGAGGAAGGCAAGAAGGAGGTACATGCGGCGTATGGCATCTGGGACTGACGGGACGATCCAGCATGGAGGCAATCTGGCACGGGCGCGGCTGCAGTTCTCGCAGGCGCCCGAGCCGTGGATCGATCTCTCCACCGGCATCAACCCGTATTCGTATCCGCATTCCGCCGTGCCAGCCAATGCTTTCTCGCGGCTGCCCGAGCCCGCCCTTGCCGAACGCCTCAAGTCGCTGGCTGCGCAGGCCTATGGCGCGCCCTCTGCGGCGCATGTCGTCGCCGCACCCGGCACGCAGATCCTGCTGCCGATGATCGCGGCGCTGCCCAAGGTCCAGGCCCGTGCCGCCGTGTTGTCGCCGACCTATGCGGAACATGCCCGTGCGGCACGGCTGGCCGGTTATGACGTGACGGAGACCGAGGACTTCGGCGGCCTTAGCGCCGCCGACCTGGCGGTCGTGGTGAATCCGAACAATCCGACGGGACGCACGACCTTCCGCGGCGACCTGCTCGCGCTCGCCGCGCACATGCGCTCGAAGGGTGGCCTGCTGGTCGTCGACGAGGCCTTTCAGGACGTCTCGGAGACCGAAAGCGTCGCGGATGCCGTGGCCGACGGGGCCCTCCTCGTGCTGCGCTCCTTCGGCAAGTTCTACGGCATGGCCGGCGTCCGGCTGGGATTTGCCATTGCTGGCGCGGACGTGGCGGCGCGGCTGGACGGGCAGCTGGGACCATGGTCCGTGTCCGGCCCGGCGCTGCATGTCGCTCTGGAGGCACTGGCGGACCGGGACTGGCGGCAGGCCATGCAGCAGACCCTGCAGCGGCAGGCAGCACGTCTCGATGCGGTGCTGGAAGACTGTGCCGTCCCCGTCGTCGGTGGCACCTCGCTCTTCCGCTATGTCCGCCACGAGCGGGCGACGGAACTCCATGCGGCGCTCGGAGAGGCCGGCATTCTGGTCCGGCGTTTCGAGGAACGGCAAGATTTCCTGCGCCTCGGTCTGCCGGGCGATCACGAGTGGGATCGTCTGGAAGCGGCCTTGAGGGCGATCAAGCTTTAGGGGTGGCGGAAAAGCGATCACGCCAGGCAGGCTGCGCATCGGCATAGGGCAGCGCTGTCGCCTCGTAGACGCCGCGGGCCACTGCCCGTGCGGTCACCAGTGACGCCAGATGAAAGATTTCCATCAGCGCCGCCGCATCGGCAACGGGTCGGGCCCCTGTTGCGGCGGAGAATATCGTGTCGCCATCGAAGGGCAGATGCGCCGGCATGACCGCGCGGGCGAGGCCGTCGTGGCCGGCAATCGACAGCCTATGCGCCTGCGCCTTCGTCAGGACCGCATCGGTGACGACAACGCCGATGGTGGTTGCCGGGATGGTGATGCCCTTGAGGCGCAGGGCCGTGTCGAATTCCTGCGGCATCCCGAGGCCGCCGAATTCGCCGTCCTTTTCGAAGGGTGCCGCCCAGAAATGTGGACCTTCGCCGATCGTCACTGATCCCATGGCGTTGACCGCCATCAGCGCGGCAACGGTATGGCCCGAGGCGGTGACGGCGCTCGCCGAACCGATCCCGCCCTTGACGGTCGCGGTTGTCGCACCGGTGCCGGCGCCGACGGTGCCGAGATCGAAGGGTCCGGTTTGTGCAGCCCGGAAGGCCTCATAGCCCATGTCGCGGTAAGGAGAGTGCAGCCCCCAGTTCTTGTCGCCTCCGTTCAGGAGATCCATCAGGATCGCCTGCGGCACGATCGGAACGCGGGCGGAGCCGACCGCAAAGCCGCGGCCGATCTCCCGCAGTCCCGACTGCACGCCGCCGGCGGCGTCCAGTCCGAAGGCGGAGCCGCCCGAGAGTACGAAGGCATCCACCGCTTCGACCGTCATCGACGGATCGAGCAGTGCGGTCTCGCGACCGCCGGGGGCGCCGCCGAGTACGCTGCCGGAGGCGACGGCGGGCCTGTCGAAGATCACCGCCGTCACCCCGGAGCCGAGATCAAGATCGGTGGCGTGGCCGACAGCCACGCCCTCAATGTCGGTCAGGAGGTTGAGCGGTGCGCTCATGGCGTCAGATCACGTCGAATTTGACGCCCTGGGCGAGCGGCAGCGTGCGGCCGTAGTTCATCGTGTTGGTCTGGCGGCGCATGTAGGCCCTCCAGGCGTCGGAGCCGGATTCGCGGCCACCGCCGGTTTCCTTCTCGCCGCCGAAGGCGCCACCGATTTCAGCACCGGACGGGCCGATGTTGACGTTGGCGATGCCGCAATCGGAGCCGCGGTCGGAAACGAAGATCTCGGCTTCGCGCATGTCGTTGGTGAAGATCGACGACGACAGACCCTGCGGCACGTCGTTGTGCAGGCGCAGCACCTCGTCGAAATCGCTGTACTTCATGACGTAGAGGATCGGCGCAAAGGTCTCTTCCTTCACGGGACCGGTCTGCTCCGGCATTTCGACGATCGCCGGGCGGACGTAATAGGCGTCGGGCGCGCCATCCTGCTCGATGCGTTCGCCGCCGGTAACCTTGCCCCCGGCTGATTTTGCGGCCTCGAGCGAGGCCTTCATCTTGTCGAAGGCCGCCTTGTCGATCAGCGGGCCGACGAGATTGCCGGCCTCGAGCGGGCTGCCGACCGTCACCGACTGATAGGCCTTGGCAAGCCGCGGAACGAGCGTGTCGTAGACGCTGTCATGCACGAACAGGCGACGCAGGGTGGTGCAGCGCTGGCCGGCGGTCCCCATGGCCGAGAATGCGACGCCGCGCAGCGTCAGGTCGAGATCGGCGGTCGGGGCGACGATCGCGGCATTGTTGCCGCCGAGTTCCAGCAGCGAGCGGGCGAAACGCTGGGCCAGTCGGGGACCGACCGTGCGGCCCATGGCGGTGGAGCCCGTGGCGGAGACCAGCGGCACCTTCTCGTGGTCGACCAGGACCTCGCCGACATCGCGGCCACCAATCAGCAGCGTCGAAAGGTTCTTCGGTGCGCTATTGCCCTCGGCGATGTAGCGCGTCAGGGCCTTCTCGAAGATAGCCTGGGTCGCCAGCGCCGTCAGCGGGGTCTTCTCCGAAGGCTTCCAGACCGTGGAATTGCCGCAGACGATCGCGAGGGCGGCGTTCCAGGACCAGACGGCGACGGGGAAGTTGAAGGCGGAGATGATGCCGATGGCGCCCAGCGGGTGCCAGGTCTCCATCATCCGGTGATCGGCGCGTTCGGTCGCGATGGTGAGGCCGTAGAGCTGACGCGACAGGCCGACGGCGAAGTCGCAGATGTCGATCATCTCCTGGACCTCACCCAGGCCCTCCGAGGTGATCTTGCCGACCTCGATGGAGACGAGACGGCCGAGCGCCGTCTTGGCAGCGCGCAGTTCCTCGCCGAGAAGGCGGATCAGCTCGCCGCGCTTGGGGGCCGGCACGAGGCGCCATTCGAGGAAGGCCTGGTGGGCGGCGTCGATCGCCTTGGCGGCGCTCTCGGCGGTGTCCTCGGGCAGTCTGCCGATCTCCGCTCCGGTCACCGGGGAGCGGACGGCGAGCGTGCCGCCGGTGTAGCGCTCAGGCTTCACGCCGAGGTCGCCGAGGATTGTCTTCACGTCGGCAGCGAGATCGAGGGTGGCAAGCGTCATGTCAGTCCTTCCGGGTCATTTCCGTCAATGTACAAATCGGCAGCGGTTACGCAATCAGAAGCGTTCCGCCGTCAGGTGGGCGATCTGGGCGCCCGCCTCGTAATAGGCTTCCTTCAGCGGCCGCAAGGGGGGCAGCTTCGGGTCGGTGAAAGGCAGCGGAAGATCGTCTTCCGTGATCCGCCCGAGGATGTGCTGTGCCAAGATCTTGCCGAAGGTGGTTCCCGGCGCAATGCCGCGGCCGTTATAGCCGCAGAAGGCCACGACCTTGTCGGCAAACCTGTGCAGTCGCGGCAGGGCGTTGTCGGTCATGCCGATGCGGCCGTGCCATTCGGCCTCGAAGTCGATGGCATCGAGCTGCGGGAACAGGCGCTTCAGCGACCGTCTCGCCCAGTTCTTGTGGATGGCGGTGCCGGTGCCGCGCAGCGCCCCGACGCTGCCGAAGACGAGCCGCCCGGCCTGGTCCATCCGGAACGAGGAGAGGATCTCCTTGGTGTCCCAGCATCCCTCACGCCCGGGCAGGATCGATTTGCGCAGATTGTCGGTGAGCGGTGCCGTCGCCAGATTGAAATAGGGCAGGTGGACCTGCTCCTGGCGCATCACCGCCCAGGGTCCCTTGCTGTAGGCATCGGTTGCGACCACCACCCAGTCGGCGGAAACCTCGCCCTGGGCGGTCCTCACCACATGCCGTCCGCCGCGCTGCTCGTGGGCCACCGCCGCGCTGTCGGTCAACAGCAAGGCTCCGGCGCCTGTCGCCGCATGCGCCAGGCCGCGGGCATAGGCGAGCGGCTGCAGCGTGCCGGCGCGGCTGTCGAGCAGGGAGCCGGCATAGGCGCGGGTCCCGATGCGGCGCTCGGTTTCCGCCGCGTCGAGCAGGGTCACCTGTGCGCCGCGCATCTGCCACTGGCGCGCCCGCTCCTCGAGCTCCTTCAGCCCGTCCTTGTCCGTGGCGCAATGCAGCGTGCCGTTGCGCTCGAGTTCGCAGGCGATGGCGTGCCGGTCGATCATCTCGCGCACCAGCGCCGGGCCGTTGCCGAGCAGCTCGAGCAGCCGTTCGCCGTAGTGCGGGCCGAGCTCTTTCGGGAAATCATCCGGCATGACCCACATGCCGGCATTGATTAGACCGACGTTGCGGCCGGCGCCGCCGAAGCCGATTTCATGCGCCTCGAGGAGGACGACCCTGGTGCCGGCTTCGGCCAGATGCAGCGCCGCCGACAGTCCGGTATAGCCGCCGCCGACGATCACCACGTCCGCGGACAGGCTTTCGCGTAGCGACGTGGTCTGCGGGGCAGGTGGTGCCGTTCTTTCCCAAAGCCCATGGGAGCGCGGATCGTTGAGCATGTCTTTGAATTCCGAAGGAAGACTGGCATGGACTTTACAGAGCACAGCTGCGAGTGAATATCGACAGTTTCTCAACAGGTCATTCGATGGAGGAATGACATGCTGCCGCCCCGGCGCTTTCTGCCATCCTTCTCTCTTCTGGCCGCCTTCGAAGCGGCGGCCCGCACCGGCAGCGTCACCGCCGCTGCCAACGAGCTCGGTCTCACCCAGAGCGCCGTCAGCCGGCAGATCTCGGCGCTCGAGAAGCAGCTCGGCGTGCCGCTGTTCCTGCGCGAGCGACAGACCATCCGGTTGACGCTTGCCGGTGACGGCTATGCGCGGGAGATCCGCGAGGCGCTGCGGCGGATCTCCAATGCCTCCCTCAGCCTGCGGGCGCATCCGCAAGGTGGCGCCATCACGGTGGCCGTCCTGCCGATGTTCGGAGCCCGCTGGCTGGCGCCGCGACTCGGGCGGTTCCTGGAGGCCAATCCGGGGGTGGCGGTCAATGTCGTCAGCCGGCTGGAGCCCTTCGATTTCCGCTTCGATCCGATTGACGCCGCCATCCATTTCGGCGCCGCGCGCTGGCCCGGCGCCGAGCTGACGCCGTTGATGCAGGAGGAAATGGTCGCCGTCTGCAGCCCGGAGTTCCGACGCCGCTTTTCGCTGCAGGAACCGAAGGACCTTCTGCAGGTGCCGCTGATCCACCTGAATTCGCGGCCGGACGCATGGGAGAACTGGTTCCTGGCCAACGACGTGCGCTTCGAGAGCCTGCACGGCATGCTCTTCGACCAGTTCATGGCGATTGCCGAAGCGGCGGTCTCGGGGCTTGGTGCGGCATTGCTTCCGGCATTCCTGATCGAGCGCGAACTCTCGGCCGGAACGCTGGAGCTGGTCGTGCCCGGGCGGCCGATCCACGCCGGCGCCTACTATCTCGCCAATCCGGCCGACCGGGACGGATATCCGCCCTTCTCGACCTTCAAGGCGTGGCTGATCGCCGAGGCCAGGAAGACCGAAGCGGACCGCACGGGCTTGCAGTCACCCGACCCATCGGCCAATAGTTGACGACGGACAAGACAGGCCGCGCCACGCGGAAACAGACAGGAATGGATACATGAAGCCGATCTTCGTGCAGCTGCGCTGCACCCCCGGGAAGACCTATGAGGTGGCCGACGCCATCTACCAGACGGAGCTGGTCTCGGAACTCTACTCCACGAGCGGCGACTGGGACCTGCTCTTGAAGATCTACATCAAGGAGGAGGACGAGATCGGCCGCTTCGTCAACGAGAAGATCGCCGCCATCCCCGGCATCGAGCGATCGCTGACGACCCTGACCTTCACCGCTTTCTGAGGCTGGCCGGCTGCCGGTATTCCGGCGGCTCTTCCGTCGGGTGGCGATCGGTCGCGTTTGCGGCGTCGCGCTGACGCACGAGGTTGCGGATCGCGGTGCGAACCTCCTCGGCGGAACCGAAGCGCTGTTCATCCAGGTCGATGACATGGAACTTCACGGCGATGAACTTCAGCCGATCGGCGTCCGGGACGACGATGCCAACCGGCTCGCCGCCATATTCGATAACTTGCTTCTGCATGAGACATGCTCCTTGGCTGTCGTAGACAGCTCCGTCGAACGAAATGTCGGGAAGAATTGAACCGGTCGTTACATTCGACAGCAGGTCAGGGAGCAGCGCTCCGTGCTTTCCAGAAACGACGCTTCCAGACGAAAGGCGGCGACGCGTGTGATATCGGACATGTCACTCTCCTTCAGTGGTTGCGTTTTGTCGTGCGTTCCTACGGGCCACGACGGAGAGAATCGTCGGGGCCGGGACCGTGAGCAACGGGAATAGCCCTACGCGGGATATTCTTCTGCGAGATGACAGGAACAGGGCGAAAATGTGAAATCATCGCCGACCAGTTCCGTGAACCCGGAGGTGGTGGCGAGGGTGCCGAAAAGCAATGGCGTCGGCAAGCAGCGATGCCAAAGGCATCGGCTGCCGCCTGCAGTCGTTCAGGGGGAAGCGCGGTTCAGCCCATCCGCTCCGAGGCGTAGCTGCCTGGGCTCGGGGGGAAGACGATCGTGCGGTTGCCGTTCAGGAAGACGCGACGATGGATATGGGCATGGATGGCGCGCGCCAGCACCTGGCTTTCCACATCGCGCCCCAGCGAGACATAGTCGTCGGGGCTCTGCGCGTGGGTGACTCGGACCGTGTCCTGCTCGATGATCGGACCTTCGTCGAGATCGGCGGTGACGTAGTGGGCGGTCGCCCCGATCAGCTTCACGCCGCGCTGATAGGCCTGCTTGTAAGGGTTGGCGCCCTTGAAGCTCGGCAGGAAGGAGTGGTGGATGTTGATGATCTTGCCGGACATGCTGCGGCACAAGGGATCCGACAGCACCTGCATGTAGCGGGCCAGCACAATGAGGTCGGTGCCCGTCTGCTCGACGAGGTCCATCAACTGCGCCTCGGCCTTCGCCTTGTTGTCCTTCGTCACCTTGATGTGGTGGAAGGGGATGTCGTGGTTCACCACCACCTTCTGGTAGTCGAAGTGGTTGGAGACGACGCCGACGATGTCGATCGGCAGCGCCCCGATCTTCCAGCGGTAGAGCAGGTCGTTGAGGCAGTGCCCGAAGCGCGACACCATCAGCAGGACCTTCATCCGCTCGTTGCCGTCATGGATCTCCCATGTCATGCCGAAGGTGTCGGCAATCGGCTTGAAGCCCTCCAGAAGCTGCGGCCGCGCGGCACCTTCCTCCGAGATGAAGGAGATGCGCATGAAGAACTTGCCGGTGTCGAGATCGTCGAACTGCGAGGAGTCGACGATGTTGCAACCCTGATCCGCAAGATAGCCCGAGATGGCCGCGACGATGCCGCGGGTCGAGTTGCAGGTCACGGTCAGGACGTAGCTCATCATCTGTGTCTTCCTCCGCCAACAAGGTGGCTGATGTATACATGAACTGGATCGGGAACAAAATACCGGTTCCGATCGCCACGGCTCTGCGGCACAAGCCCTGCAGAAGCACCATAATCACACTGCTCTGGCGCGGGAAGTGTGTCGCTCCGGCAGGACCACGTTCTTCCGCATAAATTTAAGGGCTTATGACGTGCGTGCCGTTCTCATTGCGCCCTCCGCAAGCGCCTTCGCGTCGCAACCTTCACCGGGCAGGGAGATAGCTGCAGGAGAAGAGCCTGCCGGGCTACCAGCGTTGCGGTTTGCGGCGATCCCGCTCCGAAGGGCGTGGTGTATGCACGTCAGTCCTCGTCTTGCCCTCTCGGCGGATAGGCATGCTCGACGCCCCGGAAATCACGGACGGTGTAGCCGCCGCCGTCCCGGTGGATCTCGCTTTCGCCGATCACCGCCTTCCCGTGTCCGCCGGGAATGTCGAGGACATAGGTCGGCTGGCAGAGCCCGGAGATCCGGCCCCGCAGATCCGCCACGATGCGCTGGCCTTCGGCAATCTCCAGCCGGAAGTGGCTGGTGCCGGGCGCCAGGTCCGGGTGGTGGAGATAATAGGGTTTGATGCGGTTCTCGACGAAGGCCTTCATCAGATCGGCCAGTACGGCCGGATCGTCGTTGACGCCGCGCAACAGCACCGTCTGGCTGACCATGGCGATCCCTGCGTCCACCAGGCGGGCGCAGGCCGCCCGCGCCGCGTCGCTCAGTTCCCGGGGATGATTGGCATGCAGCGCCACATAGGTAATCTTGCCGCTTGCCTTCAGCGCCGCGATCAGCGCGTCGCCCACGGCATCCGGATCGACCACCGGCACGCGGGTGTGAAAGCGCACGATCTTCACATGCGGAATGTCGGCCAGCATCTCCATGATCTGCGACAGCCGGCGCGGCGAGAGCACCAGCGGGTCGCCGCCGGTCAGGATGACCTCCCAGATCTCCGGCTGCTCGCGGATATAGGCGATGGCCGCCTGAAGCTCGTCGGCCGACAATGTGCCGTCGCCCTGCGGCCCGACCATTTCCCGACGGAAGCAGAAGCGGCAATAGACCGGGCAGACATGCACCGCCTTCAGCAGCACGCGATCGGGATAGCGGTGGACGATCCCCTTGACGGGGGAATGGGCGGCGTCGCCGATCGGATCGCTGCGTTCCTCGGTCGTCGTCAGCAGTTCGTCTGCCGTCGGCAGGAACTGGCGGGCGATCGGGTCTTGGGGATCGTCTCTGTCGATCAGGGCAGCGACGGCGGGACTGACCGCAATGGCATAGCGTTCGGCCACGGCGCGGGCAGGGTCGAGCCGGCTGTCGTCGAGCAGGCCGGCCGCATGCAGCTCGTCGGCGGTCTTCAGCGTGCGCCCTGCCGTCATCCGGTTACCTCCGGCACGGGCGCCCAGAGCACCTGCTCGATGCGCTGCGCCCCCGTGGCCAGCATCGCCAGGCGATCGAAGCCGAGTGCCGCGCCGCTTGCTTCCGGCATGATGCCGAGCGCGTCCAGGAAATCCTCGTCGATCGGATAGGTCTCGCCGTAGATGCGGCTCTTCTCGGCCATTTCGATCTCGAACCGGCGGCGTTGTTCGTCCGGGTCCGTCAGTTCGCCGAAGGCATTGGCCAGTTCAACGCCGCAGGCGTAGAGCTCAAAGCGCTCGGCGACACGGGGGTCGGCGGGCGAGGGGCGGGCAAGGGCTGCCTCCGAAACCGGATATTCGCAGAGGATGGTCGCCCGATCCTGGCCAAGGCGCGGCTCGATCCTCTCCACCAGGACGCGGCTGAAGAGATCGGCCCAGGTATCGTCGTCGGCAAAGCGGATCCCGCTGTCGCGCAGTCCGTCGGCCAGGCGATCGCGGTCGGTCTCGCCGGTGGCGGAGACGGAGGCCAGCAGGTCGATGCTGGAGAAGCGGTCGAAGGCCTGCGCGAGCGTCAGCCGCTCCGGCTCGGCGAAGGGGTCCATCTCCATGCCGCGGTGGCTGAAGCGCCTGCTCCCGGCGGTTTCGGCCGCCAGCGCGAGGAGTTCCGCGCAGTCGGCCATCAGGGCTTCGTAGTCTTCGCCGGCGCGATACCACTCCAGCATGGTGAACTCGGGGTGATGAAGAGGCCCCCGCTCGCGGTTGCGATAGACATGCGCGAAGGAAAGAATCCGGCGCTCGCCCGCCGCCAGCAGCTTTTTGCAGGCAAACTCCGGCGAGGTATGGAGAAAGAGAGGCGCGGGCCGTCCGTCCGTGGTCAGCGCTTGCGTGGCGAAGGCATGCAGATGCGCCTCGTTGCCGGGGGAGACCTGCAGGGCCGAGGGATCCACCTCCACGAAATCCCGCTCCGCAAACCAGACGCGCATCTGGGCCTGGATGCGGTTGCGTCCCAGGAGAAACGGTCGGCGGTCGGCGTGGATTTCCGGACGCCACCAGGGGGAAGAGCTGGATGTGAAACCGGAATGAGACATGGAATGATCCTGATGGTCAGCTTTTTGGGACGCCTGTTCCCGCGAGGCTTCCTATTTGCCCATTTTTAAGCTAGTTGCGCCGGGAAAGCATTCATCCGTCTGGCGGACCGGTCTCCCGTTCCTCTACGACGCATCCCCGGCGGACACAAGCCGGCAGGTAGTAAGGGATTATCCATGGTCAAGGTTATCGCGTCCTCCGTCCGCAAGGGCAATGTCATCGACGTGGACGGCAAGCTCTATGTCGTTCTCACGGCAGAAAACTTCCACCCCGGCAAGGGCACGCCGGTGACGCAGGTCAACATGCGTCGCATCGTCGACGGCGTGAAGGTGTCGGAACGCTGGCGCACGACCGAACAGGTCGAGCGTGCTTTCGTCGAGGACGTCAACCACCAGTTCCTCTATGAGGACGGCGAAGGCTTCCACTTCATGAACCCTGAAAACTACGATCAGGTCGTGGTCGATGTGGAAACCATGGGCGACCAGAAGGCCTATCTTCAGGAAGGCATGACCTGCATCCTGTCCATGCACGAAGGCGTCGCCCTCGCGCTGCAGCTGCCGCGCCACGTGACGCTCGAGATCACCGAGACCGAGCCGGTCGTCAAGGGCCAGACGGCGTCGTCGTCCTACAAGCCGGCCATGCTGTCGAACGGTGTGCGCACCATGGTGCCGCCGCACGTCAACGCGGGCATCCGCGTCGTCATCGCGACCGAAGACAATTCCTACGTCGAGCGCGCCAAGGACTGAGTTGCCTCCGACGCGGCGAAAGCCTTCGAAGAAAGGCGGCGCGCCCAGGCGCGCCGTCGATCCACCGGCTGATCGAGATGAAGCGAAGACAGCTTTGTCCATAGCCCGCTGCGTGAAGACAGCCGGGCTGGAGCCGCAGCTGACTTTGCCTCAGTGAACAAGCCACGGCCCCCGGGGACGGTTTCTCGACCCCGCTTTGAGCCTTTTCAAGCGCTTGCACGAATTTTCGTCCTCCTTCGTCCACACCCCCATGAGCTGTGCCTAGACTGCTGCCGTTCCGCTTCGGCTACACCGGCCCGCATTGCCGG
>JOKI01000004.1 GCA_000722615.1 Pseudorhizobium pelagicum
AGTCGCGGGCAACAACCGCCGAACGGGGTGCTGAGAGGTGCCACATAAACTAAACTTAGGAGGCAGCTTTCAGCGCCCCGTCCGAATTTTGAAAATTCCACGGATCGCCAAGGGAGGATTCTGTGCTGTTTCTGAGCTTGCGGCTTGCTCTCATCCGCCCTGCCGGGCCACTTCTCCGGCCTTTGCTTCGGCTCAGGGCGGATGAGGGGTAGCCTCGGCGCCGAAGGCCGCATCCCCCACCGGCCGCATCTTGTCGCAGCCTCGCCTGACCGGTTCACCGTTCTGGACAAACGCCCGGCTGGCGCTTACCCACTCTGTCGACAGTACTGCGGGAGAACATGAGCATGGCATTGAAGGACGTTCGGTCGGGACAACGCAACGAGCAGGGGATCGAGACGGTCCTCGGTCTCCTGAAGCAGCAGTTCGGCGAGCGCTTCCAGACGGGGCAGGCGTTTCGCGAGCAGCACGCCCATACCACCACCTATCTGCCGTCGCAGCTTCCCGACGGCGTCGTCTTCGTCGAAACTGCCGAGGACGTGAAGGCGGTGGTGTCGGCCTGCGCAGCGCACAAGGTGCCGGTCATCGCCTTCGGCACGGGCTCCTCGCTGGAAGGCCAGGTGAATGCGCCGAGCGGCGGCATCTCGATCGATTTCTCCCGCATGAACCGCGTGCTCCAGATCAACGCCGAAGATCTCGACGTGGTGGTGGAGCCCGGCGTCACCCGCGAGCAGCTGAACACGGAGCTGCGCGACACCGGCCTGTTCTTCCCGATCGATCCCGGCGCCAATGCCTCGATCGGCGGCATGGCGGCGACGCGGGCGTCGGGAACGAATGCGGTGCGCTACGGCACGATGAAGGACAATGTCCTGGCGCTGACCGTGGTGACGGCGAACGGCGAAGAGATCCGCACCGCCCAGCGGGCGCGAAAATCCTCCGCCGGCTACGACCTCACCCGACTCTTCGTCGGATCGGAAGGAACGCTCGGCGTCATCACCTCGGTGACGCTGCGGCTGCAGGGCATTCCGGAAAAGATCGGCGGCGGCGTCTGCGCCTTTCCGTCGGTGAAGGCGGCCTGCGATGCGGTGATCCTGACGGTCCAGATGGGCATTCCGGTCGCCCGCATCGAACTGCTCGACGAGATGCAGATGCGCGCCTGCAACGCCTATTCCGGGCTCTCCTATGCGGAGAAGCCGACGCTCTTCGTCGAATTCCACGGCACGGAGCAGACGGTGGCGCTGCAGGCCGAGCAGTTTACCGAGATCGCCACGGAATGCGGCGGCGACAGCTTCAGCTTCACCGCCAATGCCGAGGAGCGCAGCCGCCTGTGGAAGGCCCGCCACGATGCCTATTGGGCGTCGCGGGCGCTGGCGCCGCATCTGAACGGCCTGTCGACGGACGTCTGCGTGCCGATCTCGCGGCTGGCGGACTGCGTCGTCGAGACCCAGGCGGATATCCAGGAGCACGGCTATCTGGCGCCGATCGTCGGCCATGCGGGCGACGGAAACTTCCATGTGCTGATCCTGTTTGACGACAAGGACCCGGAGGACGTGGCGCGCGCCGAGGCCTTCGTGGCGCGGCTCAACACCCGGGCGCTTGCCATGGGCGGCACCTGCACGGGCGAACACGGCATCGGCCAGGGCAAGATGAGCTTCCTGGAGCAGGAGCTTGGCGGCGCGGTCGATCTGATGCGATCGATCAAGAAAGGCCTCGATCCGGAGAATATCTTCAACCCAGGAAAGATCTTCCCGATGACGATGTCGCTCCCCAATGCTTGACTTGCCTATGCATCGGGTGGGACTAGTCTTTTCCTAAGGCGAAGGAGACTCGTACGGTGCTTGGACGCATCCTGTTGACGTTTGGCGGTGTTCTGGTGGTGGCTTTGTTCGCCGCCCTGCTGGCGCCGTTCTTCATCGACTGGACCGACTTCCGGGTCGAGTTCGAGCAGCGGGCGAGCCGCATCCTCGGCAAGAAGGTGACGGTCCACGGCGAGGTCGAGGCCCGCATCCTGCCGTTCCCATCGGTGACGCTGAGCGACGTCCGGGTCGGCCAGGATCAGGACGGTCAGCCGCAGGTGTCGGCAGCCCGTTTCTCCATGGACATGGAGCTTGCGCCCTTCCTGTCGGGCGAAGCGCGCATCTTCGACATGCGCATCGAGGATCCGAAGGCGCGCGTGCGTGTTCTTCCAGATGGGACGCTCGACTGGATGCGCGGCAGCAGCGCCGATATTCCGCTGCGCACCGTGGTGATCGAAGACGTCCACATCACCGGGGGCTCCATCGACCTGATCGATGAGCAGAGCGGCCAGACGCGGCGGCTGACTGGCCTTTCTGCGGATCTGTCCGCAGGCTCGCTGGCGGGTCCTTGGCGCGGCGACGGCTTTGCCTCGCTCGACGGCGAGGAGGCTGCCTTCAGCCTCTCCACCGGGGAGGCCGACCGGATCGAGCAGAAGGTCCCGCTGCGGTTGCGGCTCTTGCCGGATTCGGCGCCGATCGCCCTGACGCTTGACGGGGACCTTGCTCTTTCGGAAGACCGTCCCGGGTACAACGGCAGCTTCGCTCTGGATGTGCTGCAGGAGGAAAGCGAGGACGAGCCGGTCAATGCGCCGCCGCCCGGCCCGCGCCTGAAGGGTGGCTTCGAACTCACCAACGAGCGGATAAGGATCCCGGAATACCGGCTTGAGGTCGGAGCGCTGAATGATCCCTATGTGGTGACGGGCGAGGCGACGCTCGATACCGGGCAGGCGCCGGAATTCCTGCTGACGGCCGACGGCCAGCAGATCGACGTCAATCGTCTGGGAACGGGCGAGCGCGCCAAGACCGGCCGTGATGCGGCGGCTTCCGCCCAGCGGCGCATCCAGGCGGTCATCGACATCGCCGCGCAGATCCCCATTCCGCAGGTGCCGGGGCGGGCCAGCCTGAGGCTTCCCGCCGTCGTCGCCAATGATACGACCGTCCGCGACATCCGCATCGACGTGCGGCCGGCCGGCAGCGGCTGGACCGTCGAGAATTTTGCGGCGACCCTTCCGGGCCGCACCCAGGTGGAAGCCAAGGGCGCCCTGACGCTGGAGAACCGGATTGGCTTCGTCGGCGACATGCTGCTCGCCTCGAACCAGCCATCGGGGCTTGCCGACTGGCTGTCGGGCACTGTCGATCCGGCGATCCGGCAGTTGAAGACGGCGGGCTTTTCGGCGCGCGTGAACCTCACGCCGCAACTGCAGCGCTTCGACGACCTTGAGCTTGCCATCGGCCCTGCGACGCTGCGCGGCAGCGTCGAGCGGCATGCACCTCCGGAGGCGGTGCCTTCGCTGACCCTCGACCTTGCCGGCGACGAGATCGACCTCGATGCCATCCGGGCGCTTGCCTCGCTGATCACCGGCGATGATGCGGGTGAGGATGTCCTCGACCATACCGTCGCCGCCAGCCTGAAGGCCGAGCGGTTCACCGCCTTCGGCGTCGCCGCCGACCGGGTGGATACGGTCTTCACGCTTTCCGAGGGACAGCTTTCGCTCGAGCGTCTGGCAATCGGCGATCTGGCCGGAGCAGCGATCGCGGCGCAAGGCAATCTGACCGGCTCGTTCTTCTCCTATACCGGCAGCGGGTCCGCCACGCTCAAAGCCGAGGATCCGTCTGCCTTCCTGGCGATGTTGCGCAACCGGCTGCCGTCGCACCCGATGCTCGACCGGATGGCGGCGAGCGCAGGCTGGTTTGCGGGAACGGACCTTTCGGCGAATGTCTCCGTCGGCGGCGAGATCAGCGGCGCGTCCGCACGGGTGACCGGAACGGCGAACGGCAGCACGGTCGAGGCGGATATCGCCTTGCCCACGCTGTTCGACCTGACGGCCGGCGCCGATTTTTCGCTCAACGCCCTGCTGACGAACGAGCAGAGCCCCATCCTGCTGGGGCAGGCCGGCCTCGATCCTCTGCCGCTGGGCGACGATGGTCCGGGCCGGCTGTCGCTGGCGCTCAACCGGGAAGGCGATCAGCCGGCCACCGGCAGCCTCGCGTTCGAGACCGATGCCACGCAGTTCGAGACGAATGGATCGCTCAGCCTCGCGTCCGAAGATTTCGGCTCCGGCCGCGGTAGGATCAGTCTTCGCAGCCGCGACATCGAACCCTATCTGCTGATGTCGGGCATCGGTGTGCCGCAGTTCGGCACCGGCTTGCCCGTCGAACTCGGCGCCGAGGTCACGGTGTCGCCGCAGAGCATGGCTTTTGCGGACGTCGCGGGACGGATTGGCGGCAACTCGGTTGCCAGCAGCGGACTGGTCGTCGACCGCACCGCCCCGGATTTCTCGCTCGCCGGGGACCTGGTGCTCGACACCCTCGATCTTGCCTGGCTCGGCGAGGCGGCCTATGGCGCGCTCGCCGATCCGGCGACGGCGGAATTGTCGGACGAGCCGTTCTCCCTGCCGATCTTCGGCGCGGCGCAGGCGCAGCTTAACGTGCAGGCGAAAACGTTCCGACCGGGGCTCTTCGGCGACATCGCCGATTTCTCTGGCGTCATTACGCATCGCAACGGCAGCCTCACCATCGAGGACGCCGCCGGTGCCTGGCAGGGGGGGCGCATTGCCGGCCGACTCGCCATGTCGAACGGCGAGGGCAATGGCATCTTCCAGAGCAGCCTGACGGTGGAGAACGCCGATCTGTCCTCGCTCGTCTGGGAAAGCGGCGGTGCGCCGGTCGCCAGCGGACGGCTGAACGCCGTTCTGTCGGCCGAGGCCACTGCCCAGTCGCCCGCCGCGCTGATGGCCGCGCTCAACGGCTCCGGCGAACTGCGGCTTGCCGACCTTTCGGTGCAGGGCATCTCGCCCACGGCCTTGCCGGCCATCCTGGCGGAGGTCGATCAGCTGGAGGGCGATATCACGGAGGCGCGGGTGCGCCCGATCGCCGAGCGGCTGATCCGCAGCGGCGCGCTTTCGCTCCGAACGGTCGTCGTGCCGTTCACGATCACCGAAGGCGAGGTGAGGGCGCAGAACATCGTTGCCGCCGCCGGGGATGTCAGGCTGTCGGGCGAGGCGAGAGTCGATCTCCTCGAGGAGACGCTCCGCGGTGAACTGGTCGCAGCCTATGCGGCGGGTGACGAGGGGCTGGCCGGCGGCGATGCGGCCGTGCAGCTCATCTATTCCGGCGATATCGCCGAGCCGCAGGTGACGACGTCGGTGGCGCCGCTCACAAACTTCCTGTCGCTGCGGGCCTACGAGCGGGAGCGCCGTCGGGTCGAAGCCCTGCAGGCGAGCGTTCTGGAAAAGCAGCGCCTGCGCCGCGAGGTCGCGCTCTACCGCTTTCTCGAAGAGGAGCGTCAGGCGGCCCGCGAACGGGCCGAAGCCGAGGAACGCGCGCGGCGCGAAGCGGAGGAAGCACGCCGGCAGGCCGAGGCTGCGGCACAGGCGGAGCGGGAGAGGGCGGAAGCTGCAGCCCGGGCCGCCGAGGAGGAGCTTCGTCGCTCGCAGCAGGTGGCGCCGACACTGTCCGTGCCGCCAACGGGAGACGTGTTCCGAGAGAATCTTGCGCCGCTCCAGACGCCGAGCATCCAGAACCTGCCCGGCGTGCAGCCCTAGGCCTGGTCTACGCCGGCCTTGCGATCGTGGGACGTTGGCGGACTTGCCTGCTGCAGCGTTCGCAGAACATGGACCCGGAGCGCCGACGAGAGATTGCTGTCTGGGGGGCGCGCGTCATCGACTTCGGCAATGAGGCCGGCAATGCTGATCTGCCGGTCCGTAGCCATACGCTTCAGCTCTTCCCAGAATTCGTCTTCGAGCGAGAAGCTGGTCCGGTGGCCGTGCAGCGTTGCGGAATGTTTGCGGATCACCGGCGCCCCCATTTGAGCCAAGCCTGTCGCATGCATGCATTCCAGGCTCGTCGCGGATCAGGCTCCCGGTCAGTCCAGATCCGGCTTTTCCCGGCGGCCCTGATCAAGTGTCCGCTCCGCCTTGTCGTTCAGCGTCTTCGTCAGCGTCTTTTCCGCCTTGCTGCGGCCGAAGGTGAGGCGGTTCTGCTCCGCCTGCTTTTCCTTCTCGACCCGCTGCTTCGTCTTTCGAAACTGCCGCAGGTTGACGACATCGCCGCTCATGGGGTCTCCGACTGGGCTACTGCTTCTTGCGGAAGGAATCGAGGGACACGACGGACGCCGGCTTCTTTTCCTCGCCGGAATTCTGCTCGCCGGTTTCCGGCTTGGCAACCGAGTCGACGGGAATCGCCGTGATCTCCGCGGATGCCTGGTCTTCGTCCACCAGCGGCACCTCGAACTCGAGCTCGAAGTTCACCGACGGGTCGTAGAAGCCGCGAATCGCGTTGAACGGGATGACCAGACGCTCGGGCGTGTCGGAGAACGACAGGCCGATCTCGAACTGCGTGTCGGAGATCTTCAGGTCCCAGAACTGGTGCTGGACGACGATGGTCATCTGCTCGGGATATTTGGACTTCAGATGCTGGGAGACGCGAACGCCGGGCGCGCCGGTCAGAAAGGTGATGAAGAAATGGTGGTCGCCAGGCAGGCGCCCGGTGGCTGCGACCTCCGACAATACTTTGCGGATGACGCCGCGCAATGCGTCCTGTGCCAAGATATCGTAGCGGATGTGATCCTGCCCCATTCGGTTCTGTCTCTCATTCTGAATAAGTGTCGAAGCACTGCTTATGCCATGCCCGCGATGCGCGGGAAAGCGGTCGCGTTGGTGTCACTGTACATAAATTCGTCGAAAGAGAGAAGGTGAAGGCTTCTGTTGCCAGGTGCCTTCGGACCCCGCCTCAAGGTGCTAGCCAGGAGGACTTAGTTCGGGTTTCCCGCACCGCCATTAGGCAGCGAGAGCGTAACCCTTAGCGTTGTTGTCATTTGCAACTACACTTGTGACCCGATAACGGCGGTATCATGCCGAGCAAAAGTACGATCTTTACACCCTTGTCGATCCTATTTCGCCCCCATCAAAAGCCGGTCATGCTGACCGACCGGTTTTTGGTGGAGGCGCCGGGTACCGCCCCCGGGTCCAATAGGTTTATTTCATCGACCATTTATCGCCATATCCGGAGCAAGCCCCGGCAAACCAGATATAGGGCTTCCGGACGCCGCTGGGAAGGGGGATGCGTG
The DNA here is from genome assembly GCA_000722615.1 of Pseudorhizobium pelagicum. Classification (GTDB taxonomy): domain Bacteria; phylum Pseudomonadota; class Alphaproteobacteria; order Rhizobiales; family Rhizobiaceae; genus Neorhizobium; species Neorhizobium pelagicum. The sequence goes on from JOKI01000004.1 coordinate 7,081, forward strand.
CAATTTGCGGGCGGATTGTCATGGTGGCGTCATGTTCCGGTTCGCGCTGCGGCAAGCCGCTCCGGACCGGTGACAGTTAGCTGTAGATAGACGAAGCGCGTCGTTGGAGCCGCCGTCCATAGCCGCTACAATCGCCCCATCCAGAATCGGCGGCGGCAGCATGAAGCAGTATCTCGACCTTCTCCACCATGTCCTCGAGGACGGCACCGATCGCGGTGACCGGACCGGGACGGGCACCCGCTCGGTCTTCGGCTACCAGATGCGCTACGACCTGGAGCAGGGGTTTCCGGTGCTGACCACCAAGAAGCTGCATCTGCGCTCGATCATCCACGAGCTCCTGTGGTTCCTCCGGGGCGACACCAACATTGCCTACCTGAAGGACAACGGCGTCACCATCTGGGACGAATGGGCCGACGAGAACGGCGACCTCGGGCCGGTCTACGGCGCGCAGTGGCGCTCCTGGCCCGCGCCGGACGGGCGCAAGATCGACCAGATCGCCAATGTCGTGGAGAGCATCCGCAGCAATCCGAACTCGCGCCGGCACATCGTTTCGGCCTGGAACCCCGCGGAAGTGGACGAGATGGCGCTGCCGCCCTGCCACTGCCTGTTCCAGTTCTATGTCGCCGACGGCCGGCTCTCCTGCCAGCTCTACCAGCGCTCGGCCGACATTTTTCTCGGCGTGCCCTTCAACATCGCCTCCTACGCTCTGCTGACGATGATGGTGGCGCAGGTGACGGGGCTGAAACCCGGCGACTTCGTTCACACCCTGGGGGACGCGCATCTCTATGCGGATCACTTCGAGCAGGCCCGGCTGCAGCTGACCCGCACGCCGAAAGCGCTGCCGCGGATGCACATCAATCCGGAGGTGACGGATCTCTTTGCCTTCACCTACGAGGACTTCCGGCTCGACGGCTATGAAGCCGAGCCCAGCATCAAGGCACGGATCGCCGTATGACGACTGTTCCTGTCTCGATCGTCGTTGCGGTAGCGGACGATGGCGTCATCGGCCGCGAGGGCGGTATGCCCTGGAAGCTCTCCACCGACCTGAAGCGCTTCAAGGCCCTGACCATCGGCAAGCCCGTGATCGTCGGGCGAAAGACGCTGGAATCCTTCGGCGGCAAGGCTCTGCCGGGCAGGCCGCATATCGTGGTCACCCGCAGTGCCGACTTCGTGCTCGACGGTGCGGTGACGGCTTCCTCGGTACAGGAGGCCCTGGAGATCGCGCAGCGCATTGCTGCGGAGACAGGGGCCACAGAGGTCTGCGTCATCGGTGGCGGTGAGATCTACAAGCAGGCGCTTGATGCGACGGATGTGCTGTATGTGACGCATGTCGAGACCACGATCGGCGATGGGGACACCTTCTTCCCGGACATCGACCCGGACGTCTTCGAGAAGCGGGAAGAAACGGCGCATCCATCCGGCGAAAGGGACAGTTATCCCACGCGATTTGCCGTTTACGTCCGCCGCCCCGCGACAAACTGAAACATTTCGTTACCAAACGCCCGGAACTTCCGGAACCGGCGTTGAAAGGGTCTCCCCGGCTCCCTATAACGAGACCATACAGGCGGGGAGGCATTGCTTCCGTGCGGTGGGAGAGCAAACAAAGAGGTTTTAATGCCCTGGAGCAATCAGAATGGCGGCGGCGGTCCTTGGGGCGGCGGCGGCGGTGGTGGAAACAACCAAGGCCCCTGGGGCAACGGTCCTAACCGCCCGCGTGGCGGTGGCGGCGGCGGCAATGGCGGCCCACCCGATCTCGAAGACATCATACGGCGCAGCCAGGATCGGCTGCGCAGCATCGTGCCCGGCGGCTTCAACGGGGGCGCCGTCGTCATCATCGTGCTGGTGGTGGTCGCATTCCTGGCGATCCAGTCCGTCTATACGGTGCAGCCGGACGAGCGCGGCGTCGAGCTTCGCTTCGGTCAGCCGAAGGAAGAAATTTCGATGCCTGGCCTGCACTTCCACTTCTGGCCGTTCGAAACGGTGGAGATCGTGAAGGTCACCGAGCAGCAGCAGAACATCGGGGCGGCCGGCAGTGCCCAGTCCTCCGCAGGCCTGATGCTCTCCGGCGACCAGAACATCGTCAACGTTCAGTTCTCGGTGCTCTATACGGTCAACGAACCAAAGGATTACCTGTTCAACCTGGAAAATCCGGCCGGCACCCTGCAGCAGGTGGCCGAAAGTGCGATGCGTGAAGTGGTCGGTCGCCGTCCGGCTCAGGACGTCTTCCGCGACAATCGCGAGGAGATCTCCACGGAAGTGCGCGCCATCATCCAGGGCACCATGGACACCTACGGCTCCGGCATTGCCATCAACGCGGTTCCGATCGAGGACGCGGCGCCGCCGCGCGAGGTTGCCGACGCGTTCGAAGAGGTGCAGCGCGCCGAGCAGGACGAAGATCGCTTCGTCGAAGAGGCCAACCAGTACGCCAACCAGCGGCTCGGTCAGGCCCGAGGCCAGGCGGCCCAGATCCGCGAAGAGGCGGCAGCCTACAAGGATCAGGTCGTCAACGAGGCACAGGGTGAAGCGCAGCGCTTCATTTCGATCTACGATGAATACCAGACGGCTCCGGACGTGACGCGTCAGCGCATCTTCCTGGAGACCATGGAGGCAGTCCTGAAGAATTCCGAGAAGATCATTGTTGAGGGCGGACAGGGCGTCGTGCCTTATCTCCCGCTCAACGAGATCAACAGAACAGCCGGTCAGCGGCAGCAGGGAGGCACCCAATGAGCTCTCGTCTCCCAGCTATCCTTATCGGCATCGCGGTCGTTCTCTTCCTGATCTATTCGTCGGTCTTCGTCGTCAACGAGCGCGAGCAGGCGGTGGTCGTTCGCTTCGGTGAAATCCAGGACGTGAAGAGCGAGCCGGGTCTCTACTTCAAGCTGCCGTTCGCATTCATGGATGCCGATCGGGTGCAGTATGTCGAAGATCGCGCGCTTCGCTTCGATCTGAACGACATCCGCGTTCAGGTCCGCGGTGGTGCGTTCTATGAAGTCGACGCTTTCGTCGTCTACGAGATCAGCAATCCCCGCCTGTTCCGCCAGACGGTCTCCGGCGACCGCGAGGCTGCCGAGTCGCGGCTGCGTACCCGTCTCGATGCGGCCCTGCGCCGTGTCTACGGTCTGCGCGATTTCAGCGCGGCTCTTTCCGAAGAGCGTTCGCAGATGATGCAGGAAGTGGGCGAACAGCTTCGTGACGCCGGCGAATCGCTCGGCATCACGGTGCGCGACGTGCGCATCAGCCGGACCGATCTGACGCAGGAGGTCTCGCAGCAGACCTTCGAGCGGATGAAGGCCGAGCGCCTTGCGGAGGCGGAATTGATCCGTGCCCGCGGTAACGAGCTCGGCCAGACCCGCCGCGCCGTCGCCGACCGCCAAGTCGTCGAGATCGTCTCGGCAGCGCAGCGTGACTCGGAGATCATCCGAGGCGAGGGCGATGCCGAGCGGACGCAGATCTTCGGCGAGGCCTTCGGGCGGGATCCCGAGTTCTTCGACTTCTACCGGTCGATGACCGCCTACGTCGAATCGCTGGTGGATACCGGCACGACGCTGGTCCTGTCGCCCGATTCGGCGTTCTTCAAGTTCCTGAACAATCCGGACGTGGAAGCAGGGTCTGCCGCCACGCGGGCCCGGAACGCGGCACCGGCGCCAGCCGGGGCGCTTCCCGCCGCTCCGCCTCCGGCCACTCCGGAAGCATCCGTACCGGCGACGCCGGCAGCACCGGGCACCGGCGGCTAAGATCCAGAGAGGCGGCTTCGGCCGCCTCTTCCTTTTCAAGCGTGCCCGTTGCAGTCAGTCTCTGCACATTTCTCACGAAAAGGTAATTTCGCCGGTCTTCATTCCGCCCTATGTTGCGGCGACAGTCCGCGCGAGTAAAACGGTGCGGCCGCCCGAGTTCGGGCATGCTCTACAGGGAGGCCAAATGGCTCAGTCGGTTCTATCGTCCTTGAAACGGTCCGTCGCGGTTTTGGCCATTGTTTCCCTGGCCGCGAGTGCCGCGGCGCAAACGCCGGCGCCACCCGCGCCATCGGCAGAACCGGCCCCTCCGATCGCACCTGCACCCCCGCCGCCTGGCGCCCCTCCGTCCGGCGAGACGGTCCAGCCTCCGGCGGCCGGGGACGGCGTTCAGCCGGATGCCATGCTGCCGGCGCCCCCCACCGCGACACCGACCGTCAACATCCAGCCATCGCCCGGTCCCGTGACCGGCGGTCCGGCCTCGATCGCAGACCTGTCGGAAGGACTGCTGGACGCGGTCGTCAACATCTCGACGTCGCAGAGCGTCGACAACCGCGGCGCCGGACCGCAATCGCCGCAGGTCCCGGATGGCGCTCCCTTCGAGGAGTTCTTCGACGACTTCTTCGACGGGGAGGGTGGTGAAGGCGACGAGGGCGGCGGCCAGAAGGTCAATTCGCTCGGCTCCGGCTTCGTCATCGACCCTTCCGGCTACGTGGTCACCAACAACCACGTCATCGAGGATGCCGACGACATCGAAGTCGTCTTCCCGAACGGCAACAAGCTGAAGGCGACGCTCGTCGGCACGGACCCGAAGACCGACCTTTCGGTTCTGAAGGTCGAGCCGAAGGCGCCCCTGACGTCGGTCCGCTTCGGCGATTCGCGGCAGATGCGCATCGGCGACTGGGTGATGGCGATCGGCAATCCGTTCGGCCTCGGCGGCTCGGTGACGCTCGGCATCATTTCTGCGCGCGGCCGCAACATCAACGCCGGCCCCTACGACAATTTCATCCAGACCGACGCTGCCATCAACAAGGGCAACTCCGGCGGGCCGCTTTTCAACATGCGCGGCGAGGTCATCGGCATCAACACGGCGATCATCTCGCCGTCGGGCGGATCGATCGGCATCGGCTTTGCGGTGCCGACGGAGCTTGCGGAAAACATCGTCAACCAGCTGATCGAGTTCGGCGAGACCCGGCGCGGCTGGCTCGGCGTGCGGATCCAGCCGGTCACCGACGAGGTTGCCGAAAGCCTCGGCCTCGACCGGGCTCGCGGGGCGCTGGTGTCGGGTGTCGTCGAGGGCGGCCCGATCCAGAATGACGCCATCCGCGCCGGCGACGTCATTCTGACGTTCGACGGCCGGCCGGTGGGCGAAATGCGCGACCTGCCGCGGGTGGTCGCCGAAAGCCCGGTCGGCAAGGAGGTCGACGTCGTGGTCCTGCGCGACGGCAAGGAAGAGACCGTCCAGGTGACGCTCGGCCGGCTGGAGGACAGCGGCGAAGAGGTGGCCCAGACGGACGAAGAATCTGTCGTCCCGGACGACAGCGATCCGGCGCCTGACAGTGGCGCTCCCGACGACCAGAGCAGCGAGGAGCCCGGCGAGCCGGTCGAGATTCTCGGCATGACGGTGGCTGCACTCGACGAAGAGCAGCGCCAGGCCTTCGGCATTGCGGAAAGCGTCGAGGGTGTCGTCGTCACCGCTGTTGCACCCGGATCGGCAGCGGCCGAGAAGGGCATGAAGGCGGGTGACGTGATCGTAGAGGTCGGCCAGGACTTCGTGGATGCGCCGGCGACCGTCAGCGAACGGGTGGATGCGCTGAAGGCCGAAGGTCGGCGCAATGCCCACATGATGATCGCCGGCCCGGACGGCGCATTGCGCTTCGTGGCGATCCCGGTCGAGTAGAGGTCAGGCGGGCTTCATAGCGTCTGACACGGCCGCATAGACGACGTGGCGCCTGAGCTGCGGATGGCTGTCGGGGACCCGCGGATGGTCGAAATCCATCTGCGGGCAGCGGCTCATGCCGATGCGCTCCATTACACCGGTGGAGCGGTGGTTGGCCGCCACCGCGAAGGCGAGCACGGCGGCCATGCGTTTTTCCACAAAAGCAAAGTCGAGCAGTGCGCGGGCCGCCTCCGTGACGTAGCCGTGGCCCCAGAAGCGGGTGGCGAGACGCCAGCCGATCTCTACCGTTTCGACCGGGAAGATGTCCGGCAGGTTTGCCAGCGACAGGCCACAGAAGCCGATCGGCTCTGCCGTCGCCTTCAGCTCCAGCGCATAGAAACCCAACCCTGTATCCTGGATCGAGCCGTTGACCTTGTCGAGAAGGGCGTCCGCCTCCTCGTGGCTGCGGCGGAAGGCGAAGAATTCCATCACCTTGGCATCGGCGTTGATCTCGCGGAAGAGGTTGCGGTCCGTCTCGATCCAGCTGCGGACGAGCAGGCGGTCCGTCTCCAGGATGATCGCGGGCCGGCCGGCGAGGTTCATGGGGTGACGAAGTCCGATTTGCGGTAGCCCTGAAGGTAGAGGAGGGCCGTCAGGTCGCCGTGGTCGATCCGCACGCGGGCCTCGGCCGCCACCGCGGGCTTGGCGTGCAGAGCAACACCCGTGCCGGCGAGCTTGATCATGCCGAGATCATTGGCGCCATCGCCGACGGCAATCACGTCGTCCGAGGCAATGCCGAGCTTTGCGCAGATGTCGACGACCGCATCGACCTTGGCCTGCTTGCCGAGGATGGGCTCGGCGACCTCGCCGGTGAGGATGCCGTCTTCGGCCAGGAGAATGTTGGCGCGGTTCTCGTCGAAGCCGAGACGGGCGGCGATCGGATTGGTGAAGACGGTGAAGCCGCCGGAGACGAGGGCGGTGTAGAAGCCCTTCGCCTTCATGGTGGCCACCAGTTCGGGGCCGCCGGAGGTGAGCGTGATGCGCTTGGCTATCACGTCATCGACCACGGACAAGGGCAGGCCCTTCAGGAGCGCGACGCGTTCGCGAAGGGCAGGCTCGAAGGCGATCTCGCCGTTCATGGCACGCGCGGTGATGGTCGCCACCCGGTCCTTGAGGCCGACGACGTCGGCGAGTTCGTCGATGCATTCCTGACCGATCATGGTGGAATCCATATCGGCGATCAGGAATTTCTTGCGACGGGTGTCGGCGTCCTGGATGACGAGATCGACGGGCAGGCCGAGGGTGGCGGCGCGCAATGCGACCTCCGCCGCGGCAAGGTCGGCGCCGTCGCGCAGCACGATGTCGCAGGCGATGCCATCGGCCAGCCAATAGAGACCGCTCGCCTCGACGGCTGCCGCGGCGGCTTCTCCGACCGACGACGCGAGGACAGGGTTTGACGGATGGGCGATGAGCGTGGCAACGAAAGCCATATGAGCGACCTTGCAAAACAATATGATGCGATCCTGATAACGGGACCGACCGCCAGCGGCAAGTCGGCACTGGCGCTGCGGCTTGCGCGAGAGAGCGGCGGTGCCGTGATCAACGCCGACAGCATGCAGGTTTACGACACGCTGCGGGTACTGACGGCGCGTCCCTCGGACGAGGAGATGGCGGGCGTGCCGCATCATCTCTACGGCACGGTGGCGGCGACCCGGGCCTATTCCACGGGGGAATGGCTGCGCGACGTAGCGGCACTTCTGCCGCGGCTGCGGGCGGAAGAGCGGCTGCCGATCTTCGTCGGCGGAACCGGGCTCTACTTCAAGGCTCTCACCGGCGGGTTGTCCGACATGCCGGAGATCCCCGCCGACGTCCGCCTTCGGCTGCGCGCGCGCCTGAAGGACGAGGGACCGGAGGCATTGCACCAGGAGCTTTCAGGTCGCGACCGGGCCATGGCGGCGGTGCTGGAGCCGATGGACGGGCAGAGGATCATCCGTGCGCTGGAGGTGCTGGAGGTGACCGGGAAATCCATCGCGGACTTCCAGGAGAAGCGCGGCCCGATGATCGTCGATCCGGAGCGCGCCCTGAAAATCGTGGTGCTGCCGGACCGTGCCGTCCTGCGGGAGCGGATCGACAGGCGGTTCGGAGAGATGTTCGAAGCGGGTGCCGTGGACGAGGTGAGGGCGCTGCTGGCGCTGCACCCGGATCCGGACGTGCCGGCGATGAGGGCGATCGGCGTGGCGCAGATCGCCGACATGCTGGAAGGCAGGATGAGCGCGCAGGATGTCGTCGAACGGTCATCGGCGCTCACCCGCCAATATGCCAAGCGGCAGATGACGTGGTTTCGCAACCAGATGGGCGAGAGCTGGAAGAGGATCGACCCTGCCGATCCTCAGTCCTTGTCGTAAAGGCCGCTGAGCGGCTTCCTCAGGAGACTGTCGCGTAGCGATCCCTCGCGCCGCGGGGGCTGGGGCGGCCGCGGGCCGCTCTCGCCGCCGAACGGCCTGTAGCTGCTCTGCGTCCGGTCCGGGAGCTCCTCGCCGGGCAGGCTTGCGGCCGGACGATCGAACCGCGGAGCCGGACGTGGAAGAGGGGCTGGCGTCCGCGCCTGCGGCAGCATGTCGGGCCGATAGGGTTCCGGGCTTGCTCCCGTCTCCGAAGGCGGTCGACGGCGCTCCTGGGCGCTGTTGACCGTCTGCGCCCAGCGGTCCAGATCGGTGCCATCGAAGGATGCGGCCGGCGCTGGCGGCGGCAAGGTGTCCGGGCAATCCTCGCTGTCGTCGTAGCGGTCGAAACTCTGCTTGAAGGCCTGGATGTCAGGCCCGTTCACGGAGCGCATGCGCGCCACAACGGTGCGCAGGTCGACCGTGTCGGGGGTGTCTTCCGTCCCCTTGTTGGCGACGCCGTTGGCTTTCGGCACATATTTCTGCTCGACGCGGGCAAAGCGCATGCGCATGGGCACGGAGATCGCCTCGCCGAAGGCGATCGCCTCGCCGTTGCCGATCGAGGAGAGGAAGCTGGTCGTGGAAATCGACGAATTGGGGATCGCCGAGCGGATGATGTCCTGATCCCGATCGTTGGAGAGACGCATGGCGAAGATGGTCGAGCACTGCGAGAGGATCGTCTGGTCGAGTTCTCCCGGACGCTGCGTGATCACCCCGAGCGACACGCCGTACTTGCGGCCTTCCTTGGCAATGCGGGCAATCGCCTGGCGGGTCGGGAAGAAGCCGCGTTCCGGATCGGCCGGGACATAGCGGTGTGCTTCCTCGCAGACGACCAGCATGTGGATCGCGCCATTGCTCCAGAGCGCCAGCTCGAAGGCCATGCGGCACAGGATGGAGGCGACCGAATTGACGACTTCGGAGGGAATTCCCGCCAGCTGGAAGGTGGAGATCGGCCTGTCTCCGCCGGGAATGCGGAAGATATGCGCGATCGCCTCCATGATCGTGTCCTGGATCGTGTTGTTGGAGAACATGAAGTGATAGCGCGGATCGTTGATCGCCGAGATCACGCGCATCTTCAGCGTTCGCAGGAGAGGCTTTTCGCCACGTCCCTCGAGGCGGCCGATGCGCTCGTCGATCAGCGCCAGCAGGTCGGCCATACGATAGGGAACGGGCGTGTCGGCGGTGATCGAGCTCTTTTCCGTGGCACGGCGCATCAGGGCGGAATCGCCGCCGCGGAAGGCGCGCTTGGCTTCGGGGATGAGGTCCCGGAGAATGTCGAGCTCTTCGGCGATCGGCGGGCGGCCACGGAAGAGGACTTCCGCGAATTCCTCAAGCTTCATCAGCCAGAAGGGCAGGTCGAGCGTGTCGGTATCGATGACGACGGCATGCTCGGGAAAGGCTGCCGCAAATTCGTTGTGCGGATCGAGAATCAGGACCCGAAGCTTCGGATCGGATTCGATCGCCTTGTGCAGCAGCAGCGACACGGCCGTCGACTTGCCGACGCCGGTGGAGCCGACGATGGCGAAATGCTTCGACAGCATGGACGGAATATGGATTGCCGCGTCGATCGTCTCGTCCTGCGTCAGCTTGCCGATGACGCAGGTATTTTCCTTGCCGGTGTCGTAGATGCGCAAGAGATCGGAGGCGCGGATGCGGTGGGCGACGGCGCCGAGATAGGGATAGCGCGAGATGCCGCCGGAAAACTCTTCGCGGCCATCGTCGCCGACGCGGACCTCTCCCAGAAGCTCCGCTTCGATCTGGAAGCTGTTGTCTTCGCCTTCGCCCCAGGTCTTCTTTTCCGTGCTCATCGAATAGGCCAGAGCCACGACCCGGTTGCGGCCGACGTTGATGGAGATGAGCCTGCCGACGGACCAGAGTTCGGTGAGGTCGGTTTCGCCCAGTTCGGCAGTCGCGGCGATCGTGGCATGGGCGCCATTGCAGGCGACGACGCGTCCCAGCATTCGGTTGCCGGCACTCTGGGAGTTGCGGCGATCATGTTCCCCAGCGGATACGGAACGGTGCAAATCGTTGTTGAGCAAAACGTCTCCCGATCATTGGGTGACGGAATGGTATGTGGGCCAACCGCCGGCATGCAGATTTAATCGGCAACTTAATTCACCTGGCTTAACAAGTAGTTTAGCAAAAGCTGAGACTCGACGGCCGCCGCCGGGCAACCCGGGCGTAATTTTTAGTGCGTCTCGCGTTGACGCACAGCAATTATCTGTCTAACACTTGCCACCATGAACATTGCAAACGCACTTATCGTGGTGGGAACGCGCATGGGCAGGATGGATTGACCATCCGGCGTTAGCCACCCATGCGCGGAAAGACAGGCTCCTCAAGGGGCCTTTTTTTATGCCCGAAGCACAGCAAGACCATCCAGCAGACAGCAGCAAATGGACCAGGACATGACGGATAGCAACAATCAGATGACCGGCGCGGAGATCGTTCTGAGGGCGCTGAAAGACAATGGCGTGGAGCATATCTTCGGCTATCCCGGCGGGGCGGTGCTCCCGATCTACGACGAGATCTTCCAGCAGGACGACATCCAGCACATCCTCGTGCGCCACGAGCAGGGTGCGGGCCATGCGGCCGAGGGCTATGCCCGCTCCACCGGCAAGGTCGGTGTCATGCTGGTCACCTCCGGTCCGGGCGCCACGAATGCGGTGACGCCGCTGCAGGATGCGCTGATGGATTCGATCCCGCTGGTGTGTCTGACCGGCCAGGTGCCGACGACGCTGATCGGTTCGGATGCCTTCCAGGAGTGCGATACCGTCGGCATCACGCGCCCCTGCACGAAGCACAACTGGCTGGTCAAGGACGTCAACGATCTGGCGGCCGTCATCCATGAGGCCTTCCGGATCGCCCAGGCCGGCCGTCCGGGCCCGGTCGTCGTCGATATCCCGAAGGACGTCCAGTTCGCCACCGGCACCTATACGCCGCCGGGCGAGACCCCGGCCAACAGCAGCTACAAGCCGAAGCTGCAGGGCGACCTGACTGCCATCCAGGCGGCTGTCGAGCTGATGGCCGGCGCGCGCCGTCCGATTCTCTACACCGGCGGCGGCGTCATCAATTCGGGTCCGGAAGCCACCCGCCTGCTGCGCGAACTGGTCGAACTCACCGATTTTCCCGTCACCTCGACGCTGATGGGGCTGGGCGCCTATCCGGCATCAGGCAAGAACTGGCTCGGAATGCTTGGCATGCACGGGTCCTACGAGGCCAATATGGCAATGCATGACTGCGACGTCATGGTCTGCATCGGCGCACGCTTCGACGACCGCATCACCGGGCGACTGAACGCGTTCTCGCCGAACTCGCGCAAGATCCACATCGACATCGACCCGTCGTCGATCAACAAGAACGTCCGCGTCGACGTGCCGATCCTCGGCGATGTCGGCCGGGTGCTGGAGGACATGGTTCGCCTGTGGCGAGCACTGCCCCAGAAGCCGGAGAAGAGCCAGACCCAGGACTGGCACGAGGGCATCGCCCGCTGGCGCGGACGCAATTCGTTCGCCTACAAGATGTCGAACGACGTCATCATGCCGCAATACGCCATTCAGCGGCTCTACGAGCTGTCGAAGGGCAGGGACACCTATATCACCACGGAAGTCGGCCAGCACCAGATGTGGGCAGCCCAGTTCTTCGGCTTCGAGGAGCCGCACCACTGGATGACCTCGGGCGGTCTCGGCACGATGGGCTACGGCCTGCCGGCGGCGATCGGCGTGCAGGTTGCGCATCCCGACGCGCTGGTCATCGATATTGCCGGCGATGCCTCGATCCAGATGTGCATCCAGGAAATGTCCTGCGCCATCCAGCATAACCTGCCGGTCAAGATCTTCATCCTCAACAACCAGTACATGGGCATGGTGCGCCAGTGGCAGCAGCTCCTGCACGGCAACCGGCTGTCGAACTCCTACACCGAGGCGATGCCGGACTTCGTCAAGCTGGCGGAAGCCTATGGCGCCATCGGCATGTATTGCGACGACCCGAGGGAGCTGGACGGAAAGATCGAGGAGATGATCGCGGTCAAGAAGCCGGTGATCTTCGACTGCCGCGTCGCCAACCTCGCCAACTGCTTCCCGATGATCCCGTCGGGCAAGGCGCACAACGAGATGCTGCTGCCGGACGAGGCCACAGACGACGCGGTCGCCAATGCCATCGATGCCAAGGGACGGCAGCTCGTTTGAGCGCTGTCTTCTAAAGCAATTTCTCATAGAATGGACGCAAGATCATGAATGCGCATCAACAACCGACCGGCTCCGCCTACTTCATCGCGCCGGAGACCGCCAAGGCGGAGAACCACACGCTCTCCGTCCTCGTCAGCAACGAGCCGGGCGTTCTGGCCCGCGTCATCGGCCTGTTTTCCGGCCGCGGCTACAACATCGAGAGCCTGACGGTCTCTGAGACCGAACATGAGGCTCATCTGTCGCGGATCACCATCGTGACGCGCGGAACGCCGGCGGTGCTGGAGCAGATCAAGGCGCAGCTGGAGCGCATCGTGCCGGTGCACCGGGTGGTCGACCTGACGGTTCGGGCCCAGAGCCTCGGCCAGGAGCGGCCGATCGAACGGGAGGTGGCGCTCATCAAGGTGGTCGGATCGGGCGAACACCGCGCCGAGACGCTGCGCCTTGCCGATGCCTTCCACGCCAAGGTGGTGGACGCGACGGTGGAGCATTTCATCCTCGAGATGACAGGCAAGTCGTCGAAGATCGACCAGTTCGTGGCCATCCTGAAGCCGCTCGGACTGATCGAGATCTGCCGCACCGGCATTGCCGCGATGAACCGCGGGCCCCAGGGGATGTGATCGGAGGGATGTGATCAGAGCATGGCGAGCGGCGTCTTCTTTGCCGGCGGCGGGAAGGCGGCGTCGAGCGCCTGTAGATCCTCCTCCGTCAGCTCCAGGCGCGCCGCCTCGCAGTTTTCCGCGACCCGGCTGGTGTTGGCGGATTTCGGGATGGCGATGACGCCCTCCCGCTCCAGCAGGAAGGCCAGTGCCACCTGCGCCGGGGTTGCCTGATAGGCCTTGGCGATGCGGGCGAGCGCCTCGCTGCGGATCAGCCGTCCCTGCTCGATCGGTGAATAGGCCATGACGGCGATGCCGCGCTCCTGGCACCAGGGCAGCAGATCGTATTCGACGCCGCGCCGCGAGAGATTGTAGAGCACCTGGTTGACGGTGCAGTTCTCGCCGCCCGGCACATCCATCAGCTCTTCCATGTCGTCGACGTCGAAATTGGAGACGCCCCAGGCGCCGATTTTCCCCTGATTGCGGAGTTCCTCGAGGGCGCCCACGGTTTCGGCGAGCGGATGTTCGCCGCGCCAGTGAACCAGATAGAGATCGAGCCGGTCGGTGCGCAGCCGCTCGAGGCTGCGCTCGCAGGCGGCGATGGTGCCCTCTCGGCTGGCGTTCCACGGATAGACCTTGCTGACGAGGAAGACCTCGTCGCGGCGGCCGTCGATCGCCTCGCCGACAATCTCCTCGGCGCCGCCCTCGGCATACATCTCCGCGGTGTCCACAAGCGTCAGGCCGAGATCCAGGCCCGCCTTGAGCGCCGCGACTTCCTGGGCCGCCTGCGCCGGGTCCTCGCCCATGTGCCAGGTGCCGAGCCCGAGTGCCGGGACGGTTGCGCCGGAAGACAGGGTGACGGTGGGCAGGGTGTCGTCGATCATGATGGGGTCGCTCCTTCTCGATACCCCATAGATAAGGCGTACCGCTACGCTGCCAAGCCCGCTTGAAGCGACTTGCGAATGCGCCTAAACCTTATCCAAGGCCATCCACCGAGCGAGATTGCCGTAAAACCATCCTCTCATTGGCGCCTGGAGATTCCTTTGCCGCTGGAAACCTTTCTGGCCCTGGTTCTGTTCGCCTTCACGACCTCGATCACACCAGGCCCCAACAACATGATGCTGTTCGCATCGGGCGTGAACTTCGGTTTCCGCCGGACCATTCCGCACATGCTCGGCATCGGCGTCGGTTTCTTTTCGCTGCTGATCGGCGTGGGACTGGGGCTCGGCGCGCTGATGCAGGCGGTGCCGGTCGCCTATACGGTGCTGAAATTTGCCGGCGGCGCCTATCTGCTCTTCATCGCCTGGAAGATCGGCACCTCGCGTAGCCTGTCGGAAGGCAAGGCCGGCGCCAAGCCGATGACGTTCCTGGGGGCTGCCGCCTTCCAGTGGGTCAACCCAAAGGCCTGGGTGATGGCGGTGACGGCGATGGCGACCTATACCAATCCAGCCTCCTATGTGCCGACGGTGCTGCTGGTCGGCTTCGCTTTCGCGCTCGTCAACGTGCCGAGCGTTTCCACCTGGGCCGGCTTCGGCTCTGCCCTGCGCGAGTGGCTGTCGGTGCCGGTGCGGCTGAAATGGTTCAACATCACCATGGCAGTCCTGCTCGTCATCAGCCTGTGGCCGATGCTGAAGTAAAGGAAGAACCGATGGACGACCACCACTACGACGCCCACGACGATCATCATCATCACCACGACAACCGCTACAGCGACATGCAGGCGCGGGTGCGGGCGCTCGAAACCGTCCTGATGGAGAAGGGGCTGGTCGATCCGGCTGCCATCGATGCCATCGTCGAGACCTATGAGACGAAGGTCGGGCCGCGCAACGGCGCCCGCGTGGTGGCGAAGGCCTGGAGCGATCCGGATTTTGCCGACTGGCTGCGGCGGGATGCGACGGCGGCGATCGCCAGCCTCGGCTTCACCGGCCGGCAGGGCGAGCACATGCGCGCGGTCTTCAATGCCGATGAGACGCACAACCTCGTCGTCTGCACGCTCTGCTCCTGCTATCCCTGGTCCGTGCTCGGGCTGCCGCCCGTCTGGTACAAGGCGCCGGCCTATCGGTCGCGCGCCGTGATCGACCCGCGCGGCGTGCTGGCGGAGTTCGGCGTCACGCTGCCGCAGACGCAGAAGATTCGGGTGTGGGATTCGACGGCGGAGCTTCGCTATCTCGTGGTGCCGCAGCGACCCTCCGGGACGGAGGGGATGAGCGAGGCCGAACTGGCGGACCTCGTGACGCGCGATTCGATGATCGGCACGGGGCTCGCCTTGGCGCCGGAGGCCGGGCGATGAACGGCCCGCATGATCTCGGCGGCCAGATGGGTTTCGGGCCAGTGGCGCCGGAGCCGCATGAACCTTATTTCCACGCAGAATGGGAAAAGCGGGCGCTTGGGTTGACGCTGTCCTGCGGTGCCTTCGGCGCCTGGACCATCGACGAGAGCCGGCATGCGCGGGAAACCATCCCACCGGCGAACTATCTGTCGGCGAGCTACTACGAGATCTGGATCCGGGCGCTGGAGGTGCTGCTGGAGCGGCACGGTTTCGCGGGCCAGGACGAGATCGAGGCGGGGCGGATGCTGCGGGCGCCGGCGACGCCGAAGCGGGTGCTGACCGCAGACATGGTGGCGGGCGTGCTGGCACGCGGCGGGCCCTGCGATCGGCCCGTCGAGACGGCGCCGCGCTTTGCCGTCGGCGACCGCGTGCGGACGAAGAACTTCAATCCGGAGACGCACACGCGGCTGCCGCGCTATGCGCGGGCCAAGGCGGGCGTGATAGAGGCGGTGCAGGGCTCCTTCGTCTTTGCCGACGACAATGCCCATGGCCGCGGCGAGAACCCGCAATGGCTCTATACTCTCGTCTTCGACGGGACCGAGATCTGGGGCGAGGGTGCCGACCCGACGCTGACCGTCTCGATCGATGCCTGGGAGAGCTATCTTGAGCGCCTGTGAGACCGGATCGCCGGTCGACCCATCTCCCCTGGCCCGGTCGCCGGGATTGCCGATGTCCTCGGAGGGAGATCCGGTGTTTCCGGAGCCCTGGGCGGCGGAAGCCTTTGCGATGACGGTGCATCTGCATGCGCGGGGCGTCTTCTCCTGGACGGAATGGGCCGCGGCATTGTCTGCCGAAGTGCACAGGCCGGGCCGTGCCGAGGACGGCAGCGATTATTTCGACTGCTGGGTGGAGGCGCTTTCGGCGCTGCTTGCCGCCAAGGGCATCGCCGATGCCGACCAGATCCTCGGGCTGCAGCGGAGTTGGCAGCGGGCGGCGGAGGCGACGCCGCACGGGCAGCCGATCGAGCTGGCGAACGATCCGGAGCGCTGACCACGGTTTGCCGGCCCTTTTGATCCTCTTTCGTTCTTTTCGGTTGCGGTGAGCTCCAGAATCCTGCCATGTCGCAGCCATGCAATTTGCACCGCAACAGGACGAGGCTCTCAAAGCCGTTTCGCGCTGGCTGAAGGAAGGCCGCAGCCCGGTCTTTCGGCTGTTCGGCTATGCCGGTACCGGCAAGACGACGCTGGCCAAGCATTTTGCCGAGAACGTCGACGGCGAGGTGCTGTTTGCCGCCTTCACCGGCAAGGCGGCGCAGGTGCTGCGCTCGCGCGGTGCCAAGAACGCCCGCACCATTCATTCGCTGATCTACCGGCCGCGCGGCGAGGAAGAGGTCTCCGACGAGGAGACCGGCAAGACTTCGGTCTCGCCGATGTTCTCCATCAACCGGCAGAGCCCGCTCGCCAAGGCGCCGCTGATCGTCATCGACGAATGCTCGATGGTGGACGAGCAGCTCGGTCGCGACCTGATGAGCTTCGGGACGCCGATCCTCGTGCTCGGCGATCCAGGGCAGTTGCCGCCCGTGTCCGGCGGCGGCTTCTTCACCGAGCAGGAGCCCGACTACCTGCTGACCGACATCCATCGCCAGGCGCGCGACAATCCGATCATCCAGCTCGCGATGAACGTGCGCGAAGGCAAGGAGATCATGCACGGCGACTATGGCACCGCCCAGGTGATCTCCCGCGGCGACGTCAGCCAGGAGCTGGTGCTGGAGGCCGACCAGGTGCTGGTCGGCACCAACAAGACCCGCAAGCGCTACAACCAGCGGCTCCGCGAGCTCAAAGGGTTTGCGACCGAATATCCGCAGTCCGGCGACAAGCTGGTGTGCCTGCGCAACGACCAGGTGAAGGGTCTGCTGAACGGTTCGCTGTGGCAGGTGATGAGTTCGTCCAAGGAGACGGTGAAGCCGGGCATCAACCTGATGATCCGGCCCGAAGACGACGACATGGATCGCGGCGCCGCCAAGATCAAGCTGCTCAAGGCGTCCTTCGAGAACGTCGAGGGGGAGATCCCGTGGTCGACGCGCAAGCGCTACGACGAGTTCGACTACGGCTATGCGCTGACCGTCCACAAGGCGCAGGGTTCGCAGTGGAACAATGTCGTGCTGTTCGACGAGAGCTGGGCATTTCGCGATACTCGCGAGCGCTGGCTCTATACCGCCATCACCCGCGCGGCGGAGACGATCACCATCGTCCGATAGGGCTTTCTGCGAGCGGCCCATCAAAAGTTTCAATGGCCGGATCTGCGAAAGCCATTGGTCATCGGCGGCGGCTTGGCATAAGCAGGAAGCGCATCTTCTGAAGTGGATTTCGCCATGCCCACGACGCTTTCGGTCAACATCAACGCCATCGCCATGCTGCGCAATCGCCGCGACCTGCCGTGGCCGAGCCTCGAGCATCTCGGTCGCATCGCGCTGCAGGCGGGCGCCAGCGGCCTGACCGTGCATCCGCGGCCGGACCAGCGGCACATCCGCTTTTCCGACCTGCCGGTCATCCGGGCGCTGATCGACGACGAGTTTCCGCAGGCCGAGTTCAACATGGAGGGCTATCCGAGCGAGGATTTCTTGGCGCTCTGCGAACGGACGCAGCCCGAGCAGGTGACGCTGGTGCCGGACGATCCGAGCCAGGCGACCTCCGACCATGGCTTCGATTTCAGAGCCCAGGGCGAGATGCTGAAGCCGATCGTGGCGCGGCTGAAGGCGGGCGGCATGCGCGTCTCGCTGTTTGCCGATGGCGATGGCGATGTGGAGGCTGTCCGGCTTGCAAAGGCGACGGGTGCCGATCGCCTTGAACTTTACACCGGCCCTTATGGCGGCTGCTACGACGCCCCGGAACGGGCAGCGGAGATCGTGGAGAAGCTCGGACAGACCGCCGACGCGGCGCGCGCCGAAGGGATGGGCGTCAATGCCGGACATGATCTGACGGTCGCCAACCTGCCGCTTCTGGTCAAGCGGATTCCGGATCTTGCGGAAGTCTCGATCGGTCACGGGCTGACGGCGGACGCGCTGGAGTTCGGCATGGCGGAAACCGTGCGGCGCTTCCGTCGCGCCTGCGGCCAGACAGTCTAGGCGACGGTCTAGGTGGTCGAAAGCTTCGCTTCGGCGAGGTCGAGCTCCCAGGTCTGGCCGACGCATTCCGGCCCGAACATGGCGTGTCTCTCCTCGGAGACAAGCTTGAAGCCGGCGGTCTCATAGATGCGGATGGCCGCCGTCAGCATGTCGTTCGTCCAGAGTGACAGCCTGGCGTAGCCGGCCGAGATCGCGAAGCGGATGCATTCCTCCACCAGCGTGCGGCCGAGGCCAAGCCCGCGCACCTGCGGGTCGAGATAGAGCAGGCGCAGCTTTGCGGTGTCTCCGCCGCCGTCGGCGACCAGCACGGAGCCCACCCGCTTGCCGCCCTGTTCGGCGATCCAGCTTCGTTCGCGCTGCGGGTTGAAGTCGGCGATGAACTTGCCCGCGACCTGTGCAATCAAGGCCTCGAACTTCTCGTTCAGCCCGTATTCGCGGGCATAGGCCGTCGCCTGGCTTTCGATGAGCCAGCCCATGTCGCCGATCCGGTAGGGGCGCAGGATCACGGGGGCGGGGCTCGCCGGTTGCGACGAAGAGTCGAGGATCGCCCGGATCGTACGCATAGCCTCGATCAGCCTGCCGCGGTCGCCCTCGTTGACGCCTGCAAGATCACCGGCGATCTGCTGGCGGGAGCGCTGTCCCAGCATGTCGCAGACCTCCTGTCCCTTGGCGGTGACACGCAGGATCTGGCTGCGTTTGTCTGACGGATCGGACGTGCTGTCGATGAAGCCCGCTTCGCGAAACTTCTTCACGATCCGGCTGAGATAGGCGGGATCGAGCCCGAGATCGCGGTTGAGTTCGCTGGCCGAGACCGACTGCCGGGCACCCATCTCATAGAGGATGCGTCCTTCCGTCAGCGTGTAGGGCGTCTCGAGATAACCCTTGTCGAGCAGGCCGAGCTTGTTGGTGTAGAAGCGGTTGAAGGCGCGAATGGTGTCGGCCGTCGTGTCGTCGAGCATGGATGGAGCCTCCCTTCGGAGACTCCATCCAATAAAATATTGACTGAGTCAAGTATCAGGCAGCGGCGCGCTTGGCGACGGTCTCTGCCAGCGCGAATTCGACTGCAGCGCAGGCGTGGACGGCAGTGGAATCGATGCCCGGCAGCGGCAGGTCTTGCGGATCGAGCAGGAGGCAGATCTCGGTGCAGCCGAGGATGATGCTGTCGGCGCCCTGGCGTTTGGCCGCCTCGATCATGGCAATGGCGCGCTCGCGGGAGCCGGGCTTGACGACGCCGGCGCAGAGTTCGTCGAAGATGATGTCGTGCATGGCGCCGCGGTCATCGGCCTCCGGTACCATCACCTCGATGTCGGCCTCGCGCATGCGCTCGGCATAGAAACCGTGCTCCATCGTATAGCGGGTGGCGAGCAGGAGCGGGCGCTTCAGGCCCCTGGCGGCCAACGCCTTGGCGGTCTCGTCGATGATGTGGATCAGCGGCACGTCGATCCCGCCGGCCACCTCGGGCGCGACCAGATGCATGGTGTTGGTGCAGATCAGCACGCAATCGGCGCCGGCCTCCTGCAGGCGGCGAGCGCTGGCCGTCAGGGCGTCGGCCGCGAGATCCCAGCGACCGGCCTTCTGGAGGGCGACGATCTCGGCAAAATTGACCGAATGCAGGAGAACGTCTGCGGAGGCGAGACCGCCGATGCGTTCACGTACCATCTCGTTGATCATGCGGTAGTAGACTGCCGTGCTCTCAAAGCTCATGCCGCCGATCAGGCCAATCGTCTTCATCTCTGGTCTCCCTCTGGTGAACGGCAGGATGATATGGCGCGTCGGGCGGTGGATGCGTGCGATGTCAGTGGTGATTTGGGATTCCGCTGCATCCGGATTGCGCGCATCGTTGTAATGATGCACGTTGTGTGCAGACTCTGGGAGACAATCGATGCTGGACGAGCGTGATCGCCGAATCCTCGAACTGCTGCAGAAGGATGCCGCCATTCCGGTGGCGGAGGTGGCCGAGCAGGTGTCGCTCTCGGCCTCGGCCTGTTCGCGGCGGATCCAGCGACTGGAAGAGGCGGGCTATATCCAGCGGCGCATCGCCGTTCTCGACCGGGAGCGCATCGGCGTGCCGACGACGGTCTTCGCGCTGATCAAGACGGCGCATCATTCCGACGACTGGATCGAAAATTTCCGGCGGGCGATCAGCGACATCGGCGAAATCGTCGAGGCGCACCGGCTGACCGGCAGCTACGACTATATCCTGAAGGTGGTGCTGCCGCGGGTCGAGCACTACGACGTCGTCTATAGACGCCTCGTCAAGCGCATCGAGCTCTTCGACGTCTCGGCCTTCATTTCCATGGAGGTGCTGAAGAGCGGCCAGACGCTGCCGGTGGATTATGCCGTGTGAGGATGCAGGCGCCACGAGCGGCGCCCGCATCCGGGTCAGGCCAAAGCGGCGCGATGGTCTTCGAAGAACGCCTTCAGGGACTGCGGCGTGGCACCCGTCAGTGCCTGGAAGTCGTTGGTGACAAGGTCGAAATTGCCGGCACGGATGTTGGCGTCCGCCGAGACCAGCATCGTGACCACGAAGCCGGGCAGACCGGCGGCCGTCATCCCCTCTGCCAATTGTTCGTCGGAGACCGGAACGACCTGCAGCGGCTTGCCGGCAACGGCGGATACAATCGCGGCAATCTCGGAGGCAGTAAAACTCTCTGGACCGGTGAGAGTGAGCGTGGCATTGCCTACAGGCGGCTTTGCGAGGGCTGCAGCGGCGGCGCGGGCGCAGTCGTCGCGGGAGATGTTGGACACCCGTCCGTCGCCCATGGCCGTGTACCAGCTGCCGGCCTGCAGGTTGTGCGGCATGGCCATCAGATGGTTGTCCGCATACCAGGCGTTGCGCAGGATCGTGTAGGGGAGGCCGCTCGCCTTGATGGCCTGCTCGGTGCCGAGATGATCCGGAGCAAAGGTGACCAGCGAGCGGTCGGGGTTCGGCATGGAGGTATAGACGATGTGGTCGACGCCGGCTGCAACCGCAGCCTCGATTGCGTTGCGATGCTGCTTGAGGCGTTTTCCGGGCGTCGCCAGTTCGTCCGTCGAGACGATAAGGAGGCGGTCGATGCCGGTGAAGGCCGTTACCAGACCCTCCCTGTCGTCGAAATCGACCTTGCGGGTCTCGACGCCGAGGTCGGAGAATTCTGTCAGTTTTGACGGATCCCGGCTGCCGGCGACAATGTCGGACGGCGCGATCTTCTGTGTCTCCAGCAGGTGTCGGAGAGTGGCTCGGCCAAGATGGCCGCTGGCGCCGGTAACGAACAGACGGGTCATGCGTGGGCTCCATTCAGGGGTCGGTGACGATGTCAGTCTCAAAAATAGACCAGCACTATAAAGGGAATTGATCTTCGGCTGTAAAGGAGGCAGTTTTCGGGGAGATCGTTACCTTGAGGGAACCACCTGCCATGGACCAAGCCGTCCGCTCAGCCGTAAAGGCTGCGACCGCCGACTGCGATCGCAACGCCTGGGATGCGGGCAACTGCCCCGTGCGCGATGTGATGAACCGGATTTCCGGAAAATGGTCGACGCTGCTTCTGGAGGCGCTGGCCGAAAAGCCGCACCGGTTCGGTGAGCTCAGGCGTCTCGTGCCGGACATCTCGCAGCGCATGCTGACGCAGACGCTGCGAGACCTGCAGCGGGACGGCTATATCGAGCGGGAGGTGTTTCCGACCAAGCCGCCGAGCGTCGAATACCGGATGACGCCGCTAGGACGCTCGCTGTTCGGGCCGCTGTCCAAAGTGCTGGCGTGGGCGGCGGAGAACCATGATGCGGTTCGCGCGGCGAGGCGCTCCTTCGACGACGCGGGCCTCGCCTGAATCGAAAGAGGGCGGCAGATGCTGCCGCCCTCTGGAAGGTGTCACCGGGGTGCCGGATCAGGCGGCCAGCGAGGCCATGTCGATGACGAAGCGGTAGCGGACGTCGCTCTTAAGGACGCGTTCGTAGGCTTCGTTGATCTCCTGGATGCCGATCGTCTCGATCTCGGAGACGATGTCGTGCTTGCCGCAGAAATCCAGCATTTCCTGGGTTTCCTTGATGGAGCCGATCATCGAGCCGGAGAGGCTGCGGCGGCCGGGGATCAGCGAGAAGGCGTGGACGGGAATGGCATCTTCCGGCGCGCCGACGATGACCATGGAGCCATCGACCTTCAGGAGACCGAGATAGGCGTTCCAATCGATGGCAACGCCGACGGTGCAGATGATCAGGTCGAAGCTTCCGGCGAGCTTGGTGAAGGTTTCAGCATCGCTCGTCGCATAGTAGTGATCGGCGCCGAGCTTCAGGCCATCTTCCTTCTTGGAGAGCGAATGGCTGAGGACGGTGACCTCGGCGCCCATGGCATGAGCGATCTTGACGCCCATGTGGCCGAGGCCGCCCATGCCGAGGATCGCTACCTTCTTGCCTGGGCCGGCGTTCCAGTGGCGAAGCGGCGAATAGAGCGTGATGCCGGCGCAGAGCAGCGGCGCGGTGGCGTCGAGCGGCAGGTTGTCCGGGATCGACAGGACGTAGCCTTCCTTGACGACGATGTGGTCGGAATAGCCGCCCTGCGTGGCGGTCTTCCCGTCGGCTTCGACGCTGTTGTAGGTCTGCACCAGACCCGGCATGTACTGCTCGTTGTCGAGGTCGCGGCTGGCGCAGCCGACGCAGCTATCGACGAAGCAGCCGACACCGACCTTGTCGCCCACCTTGAACTTGGTGACGTCCGAACCGACGGCGGTGACGACGCCGACGATCTCGTGGCCGGGGACGATCGGATAGACGGCGTTCTTCCATTCGTTGCGGACGGTGTGGATGTCGGAATGGCAGACGCCGCAATACTGGATCGAGATCGCCACGTCGTCGGCGTTCGGCTCGCGCCGTTCGAAGGTAAAGGGTGCCAGCGGTTTCGACGCGTCAGTGGCGGCATAGCCTCGTGCAAGTGCCATGGGACAGCTCCGTTCTTTGATGGTTGGGAAGGGCGGTGAGACAACGCTTATGCACCGGAAGAGTTGCCGGGTGGTAGTTCGATGCAACTTGGTTCTTGCACGATCCTCCGAGATTGCGAACTCGGGTGCGCAGCCGGCGGATGCCGCCGCATCGCGCTGCTCCCGTTCGGGATCGTGGCGCAAGAATCCGCTTGACGGCGGACACCGGGTTCAGCATAACAGCATCAAGAACCGTACCGTACGGTACTTTTGTTGGAGTGGTTGCCTTGATCGCTGACGCGAGCCAGATGCCGGAGTTTACACCGCGACAGAACGAGGTTCTGGAGCAGGCGCTTCGCCTGCTGGTGGAAGGCGGCGACAGGGCGCTGACGACGTCGGGACTGGCACGGGCGGCCAACTGCTCGAAGGAAAGCCTTTACAAGTGGTTCGGTGACCGCGACGGGCTGCTGGCGGCGATGATCGCGCATCAGGCCAGCAAGGTGCGCACGCTGGAACGGAGCAAGGAGCGCCTGACGGCGGAAAACCTGCGCGAGCATCTGGAGACTTTCGCGCGGGACCTGATCGAGGTTCTTTCGGGCGACATCTCTCTGGCGCTCAACCGTCTGGCGATCGGGCAGTCGAGCCGCGACGGGTCGAAGCTCGGCAAGCTTCTGGTGGAGCACGGCCGTCGGCAGATCGACCGGCGCGCGGTCGCGCTGATGGACACGGCAAAGCGCGCGGGCCTCTTGCGCTTCGACGATGCGGATGCCGCCTATCACACGCTTTACGGCCTTGCCGTCTCCGACCTGCATGTCCGCATGCTGCTCGGAGAGCCGGGGCTGAAAGACACGGCGCGCCAGGCGGAGAGGGCGGTGTCCGCCTTTCTCGCGCTCTACGGCGTGCGACAGGAATCGGGGGAGGCGCTGCGCCTCTCTTCGGGACGTTAAAGACCAGCAACAGCAAAAACGCATAGGGAAGGACCAAACGATGCGCGTATATTATGATCGCGATGCCGATCTCAACCTGATCAAGTCCAAGAAGGTCGCCATCATCGGCTACGGCTCCCAGGGGCGCGCGCATGCGCTGAACCTGAAGGATTCCGGAGCGCAGAACGTGGCGATCGCCCTGAAGGCCGGATCGCCGACGGCCAAGAAGGCCGAAGCCGACGGCTTCAGGGTGATGACCGTTGCCGAAGCGGCCGGCTGGGCCGACCTGATGATGATGGCGACGCCGGACGAACTGCAGGCCGACATCTACAAGTCCGAGATCGCTCCGAACATCCGCGACGGCGTGGCGATCGCCTTCGCCCACGGCCTCAACATCCACTTCGGCCTGATCGAGCCGAAGGCCTCCGTCGACATCGTGATGATCGCACCGAAGGGCCCTGGCCACACGGTTCGCGGCGAATACCAGAAGGGCGGCGGCGTGCCGTGCCTGGTCGCCGTCCACCAGAATGCCTCCGGCAATGCGCTCGAGCTCGCGCTCTCCTACGCCTGCGGCGTCGGCGGCGGCCGTTCGGGCATCATCGAGACCAATTTCCGCGAAGAATGCGAAACCGACCTGTTCGGCGAGCAGGTCGTCCTCTGCGGCGGTCTGGTCGAGCTGATCCGTGCCGGATTCGAAACGCTTGTCGAGGCCGGTTATGCACCGGAAATGGCCTATTTCGAGTGCCTGCACGAAGTGAAGCTGATCGTCGACCTGATCTATGAAGGCGGCATCGCCAACATGAACTACTCGATCTCCAACACGGCGGAATGGGGCGAATATGTTTCCGGTCCCCGCATCATCACGGCGGAAACCAAGGCCGAGATGAAGCGCGTGCTCACCGACATCCAGACCGGCAAGTTCACATCCGACTGGATGCAGGAATACCGTGCCGGCGGCGCCCGCTTCAAGGGCATCCGCCGCATGAACGACGCCCACCAGATCGAGGAAGTCGGCGCCAAGCTGCGCGGCATGATGCCCTGGATCGGCAAGAACAAGCTGGTCGACAAGTCGGTCAACTAACAACTACAAATAGACATGGTTGCGCCGCGTTTTCCTGATGGAAGACGCGGCGTTCGCTTTTGCATCAGCCATAAGTGAGCGCTGCGCCGATCTCAAACGAAGTCGGAGCAGACAGAAATTTGAAGAAGTTCGATAGGTCAGTATTGCTGACCTGTCGAAGTTTCTGTAATGCTTCGGCCAACAAAATTGAAAGATGAGGAAACATCCGGTGCTCGATTGGGAACATATCTTCGCCACCCGTTCCACCAGAATGCGTGCGTCCGAAATCCGTGAACTGCTGAAGCTGCTCGAGCAGCCGGACATCATCTCGTTTGCCGGCGGCATTCCCGATCCGGCGCTGTTTCCGCATGAGGCTTTCCAGGAGGCCTATGCGTCGATCTTTTCCGGGCCGCAGGTCAATGCCGCGCTGCAGTATTCCGTCAGCGAGGGCTACAAGCCGCTGCGCGAATGGCTGGTGGGCGAGATGGCCAGGATCGGGATCGAGTGCGGTGTCGACAACGTCTTCATCACCTCGGGCTCGCAGCAGGCGCTCGATTACCTCGGCAAGCTGTTCATTTCGCCCAACGACACGGCGCTGGTGACCTGGCCGACCTATCTCGGCGCACTGCAGGCCTTCAACGCCTATGAACCCACCTACGACCAGCTGTCGCTGAACGGCAACCGGACGCCGGAAGGCTACCGCGAGGCAGCCGCCAAGGCCGGTGGCGCGGTGAAGTTCGCCTATCTCTCGCCCGACTTCGCCAATCCGACCGGAGAGACGGTCGACCGCGCGGCGCGCGAAAAGCTGCTCGACCTGGCCGATGAGCTGGACATCGCCGTCATCGAAGACGGCGCCTACCAGAACCTGCGCTACGACGGTGAGCCGGTGCCGCCGGTTCTGGCGCTCGACATCGCCCGCAAGGGCGGCATCGAGAACACCCGCACGATCTACGGCGGCAGCTTCTCCAAGACGCTGGCGCCGGGCCTGCGCGTCGGCTTCGTGGTTGCGGCCATGCCGGTCATCCGCAAGCTGGTGCTGATGAAGCAGGCGGCGGACCTGCATTCCTCGACGATAAACCAGATGGCGGTCGCCACCGTCGCGCAGACGATCTTTCCCGAGCAGGTGGCGAAGATCAAGAAGGCTTACAGCGCGCGCCGCGATGCGATGCTGGCAGCCCTTGCCAGATACATGCCTGCCGGCGCCAGCTGGACGAAGCCGGAGGGCGGTATGTTCGTCTGGGTGCGGCTGCCGGAGGGCATGGATGGTGCCGAGCTTCTGGCCCGTTCGATCCAGACGGAGAAGGTCGCCTTCGTGCCGGGCCGGGCCTTCTATGCCGACGGCTCCAACAACAACACCCTGCGGCTGTCCTTCTCCTGCGCCAACGAGGCGATGATCGAGGAGGGCATCCAGCGGCTCGGCCGGCTGATCGGTCAGGCTGTCGCCGAAGCTGCATAAAGGTGTGATACGGGCCTCCCGGAAGTCTGCCGATCGCTGATCGAAGCGATCGGTTTTGTTTGTCCGAAGGGGAGGTTCGTATCCATGCTGATCATCTTTGGCGGTCTGCCAGGCACCGGAAAAACCACGGTCGCTCGGGCCCTGGCAAAGCAGACCGGAGGGACTTATGTCCGTGTCGATACCGCCGAGCAGGCGATACGAGCTTCTGACGTGTTGAAATCCGAGGTTGGTCCGGCGGGCTACATGGTCGCCTACGGGGTTGCCGAAGACAATCTGAGGCTCGGCAACACCGTGGTCGCGGATTCGGTGAACTGCATCAAAATCACCAGGGATGCGTGGCTCTCGGTTGCAGCACGATCGGGGGTCCCGGCAGTCGAAATAGAGATCATCTGTTCGGACAAGGACGAGCATCGCCGACGGGCGGAAGCAAGAGCAACCGACGGTCCGGGAGCGAGGAATCCGAGCTGGGACGAAATTACCAACCGACACTATGAAGACTGGGGTCAAAGCCCACTTGTCATCGACACTGCGGCGCAGGATGTGGAGCAATCCGTCGCCGAGGTAATGTCCAGGCTCGCGCTTGGCAGCCGTCCACCAGGGCGGTACGCCTGACAGGTTGCAAGGTGCGTTTCTGCGTGTGGAAAGCCTGCCGCCGCCACCTCATCCACAATGACGTCGGCCGATTGTCATAAGCCTGTCAGATGCCTGTGGTCTAGCGAGGGCAATCCCAGCAGGAAGGACCATCCCATGAACAAGATCGTCTCCGCCTTTTCCGCTCTCGCCGCCACGGCACTGCTTGCCGGCGCCGTCGAAGCCGCCGACCTGGTGATCTACACCAGCCAGCCCAATGAAGACGCCCAGGCCACCGTCGACGGCTTCAAGGCCGCCAATCCCGGTCTCGACGTCGAGTGGGTCCGCGACGGAACGCCGAAGATCATGGCCAAGCTGATGGCCGAGATCGAGGCCGGCAACCCGGTTGCCGACGTTCTGCTGATCGCCGACACCGTCACGCTCGAGCGGATGAAGCAGGCCGGCCAGCTGATGGCCTACAAGTCGCCGGAAGCCCAGAATTTCGAGCCCGCATTCTATGACGCCGACGGTCACTACTATTCCACCAAGCTGATCACCACCGGCATCATGTACAACACCCAGGCCGGAATGAAGCCGACCAGCTGGAAGGACCTGACCAAGCCGGAAGCCAAGGGACTGGTCGCCATGCCGAGCCCGCTGACCTCGGGTGCAGCGCTCATCCACACACAGACACTGACCGGCGTCGACAGCCTCGGCTGGGACTACTACCGGGCGCTGAAGGACAATGATGCCATCGCCTCCGGCGGTAACGGTGCCGTCCTGAAGTCCGTCGCCTCCGGCGAAAAGGCCTACGGCATGGTCGTCGATTTCATGCCGATCCGCGAGAAGGCCAAGGGCGCGCCGGTTGAATTCGTGTTCCCGGAAGAGGGCGTCTCCGCCGTCACCGAGCCGGTCGCCATCCTCTCCTCGACCGAGCATGCGGATGCCGCCAAGAAGTTCATCGACTACATCCTGTCCGAAGATGGCCAGAAGGTTCAGCTCGATCTCGGCTACATTCCTGCCCGCAACGGCCTTGCCGTTCCTGCCGGTTTCCCGGGACGTGACCAGGTCAAGGTTCTGTCGGTCGATCCTGCAGACGCCCTGAAGACCTCGGAAGAAGACCTGAAGACCTTCTCCGAAATCTTCGGCACCGCCGGCTGATCCGTCAGCCGCACATGCGATATTCCGCAAAGTCGGGAAACAGCCAGCCGCGCTGGCTGTTTCCTTTTGTCGTCCTCGTCATCCTCGTTCTGAGCGTGCTGCCGCTGGCGCGGCTGGCGTGGACGGGCGTTGTCTCCGCCCTGCGCGGGGACGCAGGACAGCTGCTGGCGGATCCTGCCCTCTGGAGCGCGACGCTCAACACGCTGACGACCTCCTTCCTGGGGATGATCGCGGCCGTCGTTCTCGGCGGCAGCTTCGCCGTGCTGCTGACGCTGTTTGACGTGCGGGGAAGGAGCCTGCTCGGCTTTCTGTTCATGCTGCCGATGATGATCCCGCCGCAGGTGACGGCGCTGTCCTGGATCGGGCTGACGGGGCCGTCCAGCACGCTTCTGAAGGCGATCGGCATGGCGCCGCCGCTCGGCAGCCCGCAGCCGCTCTATTCGATCGGCGGCATTGCCCTGTTGTTCGGGGTGCAGCATGCACCGCTCGTCTATCTGGCCATGCGTTCCGGACTGCTGGCGCTGCCGAAGGAGGGCGTGGAAGCTGCACGGCTTTCCGGCGCCTCGTCGCTGCGGGTGCTGCTCGACATCGTCCTGCCGCTCGCCCTGCCGGGACTGGTCGCAGGTGCTGCGATCGCCTTCGTCTCCGGCGTCGGCAACTTCGGCATTCCGGCGATCCTCGGCATACCAGCCTCGATCTACACGCTGCCGACGCTGATCTATTCGAAGTTTGCCAGCTTCGGCCCGACGACCTTTGCCGACATCTCGATCATCTCGGCGCTGATCACGCTGCTGGCCGTCGCCGGGCTTTCGGTGGAGGCGAGGGTGCTGCGCGGACGCGACTTCCGCACCATCGGACTGTCCGGGCAGGCGGCCGTCTTCAGGCTTGGCCAAGTGCGGCTGCCTGCCGAGATCCTGCTCTGGCTGGTCACCTTCGTGATCCTCGTCCTGCCGTTCCTGGCGCTTCTGGCAAGTTCGCTGGCACCGGCCTATGGCGTGCCGCTCAACATGGAGACGGCAACCCTGCATGCCTACGAAGAGGTCATGTTCCGGCAGTCGGTGACGCGCTCGGCCTTCTCCAACTCGGTCACGCTGGCGCTCGCCAGCGCCTTCGGTCTGCTGGTCATCTCGGTTCTCCTCGGCTATTACATCGTGCAGACGAAGAGCCGGACGGCGGCGACCATCTCGGCCATGGCCGAAATTCCCTATGCGCTGCCGGGGATCGTTCTGGCGGTCGCCTTCATCCTGTTGCTGGCAGCGCCGCTTCCGATCCTCGGGTTCTCGATCTACGGGACGATCTGGATCATTCTGCTCGCCTATCTGTCGAGCTTCCTGGCGGTCAGCCTGAAGCCGGTGGTCAGCGCCTACCGGCAGCTGGATCCCTCTCTTGAGGAGGCGGCGCGGTTGTCCGGCGCAGGGTTCTACCGGCGGATGCGCGACGTGCTGGTGCCGCTGATTGCCCCGGCGGCCGGCTCCTCGCTGATCCTGGTCTTCCTGATTGCCTGCAACGAACTGACCGTCTCCGCGCTGCTGTGGTCGGCCGGGACGCAGACGCTCGGGGTGGCAATCTACAATCTCGACGACAGCGGCAGCTTCGACCTGGCCGCGGCACTCTCGGTGCTCGTCGTCATCATGGTGGTCATATTGATGCTGATACTCGAACTGATGGCGCGCCGGCTGCCTGCAGGAGCCCTGCCATGGCGCCGCTGATCCTCCATGCCCTGGAGAAGCGCTTCGGACCCGGAGCGCCTGCCGTGCGCGATCTGTCGCTGACGGTGCGCGACGGCCGGTTCCTGGCGCTGCTCGGGCCGTCCGGATGCGGCAAGACGACCGTGCTGCGGATGATCGCCGGCTTCGAGCAGCCGACCGACGGGTCGATCCTGCTCGGCGAGCGGTTGCTCGCCGATGCTGCCACCATGGTGCCGCCGGAACGGCGCAACATGGCGATGGTCTTCCAGTCCTATGCCCTGTGGCCGCATATGACGGTCGCCGAGAACGTCGGCTATCCGTTGAAGGTGCGCAAGGTCGACCGGGAACGGGCGCGGCAGAAGGTGTGCGAGGCACTGGCTGCGGTTCGGCTCGAGGCCTATGCCGACCGGCGACCGGCAGCGCTTTCCGGCGGCCAGCGGCAGCGCGTGGCGCTGGCGCGATGCCTGGTGACGGAGCCGGACGTGGTGCTGCTCGATGAGCCGCTCGCCAATCTCGACCGCCACCTGCGCCAGGAGATGGAAGAGACGTTTCGCGAGTTCCATGCCCGCTCCGGGGCAACGATGATCTATGTGACGCACGACCAGAGCGAGGCGATGGCGCTAGCCACCGACGTCGCGGTGATGTCGGAGGGGCGGCTGCTGCAGATGGCGTCGCCCGAGGAGATCTACGCGCGGCCCGAGGGCCTCGTCGTCGGCGGACTGGTGGGGCAGGGATCGATCCTGTCGCTGCGGTTGCCGCCGGGCTCGGGGCGGCTGCTGGACTGGCCGCGCCTGCGCGATGCGTTCCAGGGGACGGAGGAGGGCCTGATGCCCGCCGACGTGCTGGTGCGGCCGCAGGACGTCGTCCTCGACGCGACCGGGCTTGCCGCCCGCGTCACCTCCTCGTTCTTCGAGGGTGAGCGCTACGCCCTGCGGCTGGAGCTGGCGAACGGCCAGTCGCTTCGCGCCTTCTCGCGGCAGCCGGTGCGAGCGGGGGATACGACCAGCGTGGTGCTGGCCAGTGGATGGCGATTGTAGGCCGGTCCGCCAGCGGGCATAACTGTCGCCTCAACCGGGAGAGCTCATGTCCGTCCGCCTCGCCACCTTCAACATCGAAAACCTCGTGACACGCTTCGACTTTTCCGGCTTCCGCAACCAGTTGCGGCAGGACCGGGTGCTGCGCCTCTACGACGTGGCCGACAAGGACGCCTACCAGCAGATGGAGCAGGCGCGGGTCATCGCCGCCACGGACGACACGCGGCAGCTGTCGGCTCTGGCGATCGCCGATGCGGATGCCGACATCCTCTGCCTGCAGGAGGTCGACAACATGCCCGCCTTGCACGCCTTCGAATACGGCTATCTGTTCCGGATGGTCGGCAACGGCTACCTCCAGAAGTATCTGATCGAGGGCAACGACACGCGCGGCATCGATGTTGCCGTGCTGATGCGGGAGAAGACCCGCCATGGCGAGACGATCGAGCTCGTCGACATCCGCAGCCACGCGATGCAGACCTATCAGGACCTCGATGTCTTCGACGAGACGCTGGCGGCGGCAATGGTCAAGCCGCACGACAAGGTCTTCAAGCGCGACTGCCTGGAACTCGACATCCGCATCGGCGGGCGCCCGCTGACGCTCTATGTCGTCCACTTCAAGTCGATGGGCAACGCGCGCGAGAGCGGCGACGGTCGGCTCGGCACGATGCCGGTGCGGATGGCTGAGGCGAGGGCGGTGCGGCGGATCATCGAACAGCGGTTCGGGGCCGAACACGCAGCCAGGAAGAACTTCGCGATCTGCGGCGACATGAACGACTACCAGGAGAAGGTGGTGGTCTCCGGGACGCGCCGCTCCGGCCATGCGTTCACCTATCAGCGCGAGGAGAACAGCGCGCTCGACGTCTTCAGTGCTGAGGGCTTTGCCGAAAACGTCGTGCGCCGGCGGGGCGAGCTCGACCGCTGGACGCTCTATCATTCCCGCGGGCCGCAGGAGCAGCATCTCTGCCAGCTCGACTACATCTGGCTGTCGTCGGCGCTTGCCACCCGCAATGCGAAAATGATCCCGGAGATCATCCGCGACGGGCAGCCATACCGGACGCCCTTTCCGCCGGGGCAGGAGGTGGAGCGCTACCCGCGGATCGGCTGGGACCGGCCCAAGGCCTCCGATCATTGCCCGGTGGTGGTGGAGCTCAGCCTCTGAGGCGACGCGCGAGATTCAGGATAATCTGATGGAGCTGTTGCGCGGACGGCAGCCGTCGTGCAGGTTGCGCAAGGAGCATACCACGACGGGAGGGGGCCTTGACGCGGCGTTACGGGATCTATGACGTCTTCACCGACACGGTGCTGGCCGGCAATCCGCTGGCGGTGATCTTCGACGGCGATGGACTGGATGACGATGTCATGCAGGCCGTGGCGCGCGAGATGAACCTGTCCGAGACCGTCTTCGTGCTGCCGGCGACGAACCCGGCCCACACCGCCAAGCTTCGCATCTTCACGCCCAGCCGGGAGCTGCCCTTCGCCGGCCATCCGACGGTAGGGACCGCGGTGGCCCTGGCGGAGCTTCAGACCGGCAGCGATGGCGACCTCGACATGGTTTGCGTGCTGGAGGAGAACGTCGGGCCGGTGCGCTGTGCCGTGCGCCTGCGCGCAGCCAGTGTCGGCTTTGCCGAGTTCGACCTGCCGAGGACGCCGGTTCCCATCGACCTGCCGCTCGACCGGCAGGGACTCGCGGATGCCCTGAGCCTCAATGCCGCGTCCATCGGGTTCGAAAACCACCGCGCTTCGGTCTGGAGTGCCGGTGTACCCTTCGTCCTGATTCCGGTGCACAATCTGGCCAGCGTCCAGAGCCTGGAGTTCAACGCGTCCCTGTGGGAAAAGGTGGCGCCCTTCGCCGACGGCGGGCTGGCCTCACCCTATGTCTATTGCCGCGGTGGCGTGCATCACCAGGCCCGCTTCCATGCGCGGATGTTTTCCCCGGACATGGGCATTGCTGAAGATCCGGCCACCGGCTCTGCCGTTGCGGCACTGGCCGGTGCGATCCATCATTTCGATGACCTTCCGGATGGCCATCATCCGCTCCTCGTCGAGCAGGGCGTCGAGATCGGGCGGCCCTCCTACATCCACCTGCATATCGACGTCAAAGAGGGAGCCATTGCCAAGGCACGCATCGGCGGCCAGGCCGTCCGGCTTGCCCGGGGTACGCTTGAGCTCTGATTTGCCTTGCAAATCGCGCTCAAGCGCTGCTTGCGCGACGCGAAGCAATTATTTTCACGCAAGCGCTGGACAACCCGTTCGATCCCCTTTATACGCGCTCACACCGACGGGGCGCTGGCCGCAACGAACGGTTCTCGGGTGATTAGCTCAGGTGGTAGAGCAGCTGACTCTTAATCAGCGGGTCGTAGGTTCGAGCCCTACATCACCCACCATTCTTTCCAGATTTCATAATCTTGCCGCATCGCAGCCGACGTTTTCAACGTGGGCTCGCGACGGCGTTTTTGCGCCTGCTGCAGGCTTCAACGCAAGATCGGCCGGAACCGCGTCTGGCGGTTCCGGCCGATCTTTTGTGAGTCTGAGAACAGAACTGGCAGCTAGTGCAGGATCTGGCTCAGGAAGAGCTTGGTGCGCTCGTGCTGCGGGTTGTCGAAGAATTCGGCGGGTTCGTTCTGCTCGACGATCTGGCCCTGGTCCATGAAGATCACCCGGTTGGCGACCTGGCGGGCAAAGCCCATTTCGTGGGTGACGCAGAGCATGGTCATGCCTTCTTCGGCAAGGCTCACCATGGTGTCGAGCACCTCCTTGATCATCTCCGGATCGAGCGCCGAGGTAGGCTCGTCGAACAGCATGATCTTTGGGCTCATGCAGAGCGAGCGGGCGATCGCCACACGCTGCTGCTGGCCGCCGGAGAGCTGCCCCGGGTACTTCAGTGCCTGCTCGGGGATCTTCACCCGCTCCAGGTAGTGCATGGCGATCGCTTCCGCTTCCTTCTTCGGCATCTTGCGGACCCAGATGGGCGCCAGCGTGCAGTTCTCGAGGATCGTCAGATGCGGGAAGAGGTTGAAGTGCTGGAACACCATGCCGACTTCGCGGCGCACTTCGTCGATCTTCTTCAGATCGTTGGTCAGCTCGATGCCATCGACGGTGATGGTGCCGGACTGATGTTCCTCCAGGCGGTTGATGCAGCGGATCATCGTCGACTTGCCGGATCCCGAAGGACCGGCGATGACGATGCGCTCGCCGTTCATCACCTTGAGGTTGATGTCGCGCAGGACGTGGAAGTCCCCGTACCACTTGTTCATGCCAATGATTTCGACGGCCACGTCGGTTGCGGAGCCGGGTCGGATCTTGGGTTGGGCGTCAGCCATTGTTTTCCCCTAAATTATCGTTTGTGGCCGGTTTCGAGATGGCTTTCCATGAAGGCGGAATAGCGCGACATGCCGAAACAGAAGAGCCAGAACAGGAAACCTGCGAAGATCAGCCCGGTGATCGGTGTCACGGGGGTGATCCAGGTCGTATCGGTGAAGTTCAGCCGGACGATTCCAAGAAGGTCGAACATGCCGATGATCGACACGAGCGAGGTATCCTTGAAGAGGCCGATGAAGGTGTTGACGATGCCGGGAATGACCAGCTTCAGCGCCTGGGGCATGATGATCAGCCGGGTCTTCTGCCAGTAGCCGAGGCCGAGCGAATCGGCGCCCTCGTACTGGCCCTTCGGGATGGCCTGCAGGCCGCCGCGCACCACTTCGGCCATGTACGCGGAGGCAAACAGCGCCACGCCGACGAGCGCGCGCAGGAAGTTGTCGATCGTCCAGCCGGTCGGCAGGAAGAGCGGCAGCATCACATTGGCCATGAAGAGCACGGTGATCAGTGGCACGCCGCGAACCACCTCGATGAAGGTGATGCAGGAGATGCGGATCACCGGCAGGTTGGACTGGCGCCCGAGCGCCAGCAGGATGCCCACCGGAAGGGAGACGGCGATCCCGACGAAGGAGAGGATCAGCGTTACCATCAGGCCGCCCCACAGCGGGGTCTCGACCTGCTCCAAGCCGAAGCTGCCGCCGTGCAGCAGGAAGAAGGCGACCACCGGGAAGATCACGAAGAGCGCCAGGGCGTTCCAGCCCTTGAACGGCAGCCTGGGGATCATGATGGGCGTCAGGAGGCCGATGAACATCAGCGCCACGAGGATCGGGCGCCATCTCTCCTCGAGAGGATAGCGTCCGAACATGAACTGCTGGAAGCGGTCGCCGACGAAGGCCCAGCAAGCGCCGTTCCAACCGTCGGGCTTGGCGCCCCCCTGTGCGACGGTCAGGCAAGCCTCGCGGTCGGCACCGGTCCAGACGGCGTCGAAGAACAGCCAGTTCAGCATGCCCGGGACGGTGTAGAGGAGGAGGGCCATCGCCACCAGGGTCAGGATGATGTCCTTCGGCGTGGCCAGGAGATTGGCCCGGATCCAGCGGGTCGCACTTCCGGCATGCTCCGGTGCAGGCTGCGCCGGGAGAAGCTCGGTTCTGACAAACCCAATCTTACGCGTGTTCATGACCTTACCTCTCCACCAGCGCCATACGGGCGTTGAACCAGTTCATGAACATCGAGGTGGCAATGCTGATGCTGAGATAGACCACCAGCCAGATCGACACGACCTCGATGGCCTGGCCGGTCTGGTTCATGGTCGTGCCGCCCGTGGAAACCAGCTCCGGAAAGCCGACCGCAACGCCGAGCGACGAGTTCTTCGTCAGGTTGAGATACTGGCTTGTGAGCGGCGGTATGATGATGCGCATCGCCTGCGGAATGACGACGAGGCGCGTGGTCATGGATGGTTGCAGGCCCAGTGCCGAGGCGGCTTCGGTCTGTCCCTTCGCCACGCCCGCGATGCCGGCGCGGATCGTTTCGGCGATGAAGGAGGCGGTGTAGAAGGACAGCGCGAGGTAGAGCGCCACGAACTCCGGCGCCACGGTGGCGCCGCCGGTGAGATTGAAGCGGCCGGCTTCCGGGAAATCGAAGGTCAGCGGCATGCCGCCGAGGAAATAGGCCACCAGCGGCAATCCGATGACGAGGGCGATCACCAGCCGTGCCGTGCCGAACTGCTGGCCGGTGGCGGCCTGTCGGGCGGCTGCCCAGCGGGCCACGGCGATTGATGCGATGATGGCGATCAGCAGTGCTGCCGGGATCAACCAGGCGCCTTCGCCCCAGATCGGCTTCGGAAATGCGAGGCCGCGATTGTTGAGGAACATGCCGAAGGGCAGGGCGAGCGAGTCCCGCACCTGGGGCAGTGCGCCGAGGACGCCCTTGTACCAGAAGAAGATAACCAGCAGCACGGGAACGTTGCGGAACACCTCCACATAGACGGTGCAGAGCTTGGCGATCAGCCAGTTTCGGGACAGTCGCCCGAGGCCGATGATGAACCCGATGACCGTGGCCGTGAAGATGCCGACGATGGCCACCAGCAGCGTATTCAGGAAGCCCACCATGATGGCGCGGCCATAGGTTGAATCGCTGCTGTAGGGAATCAGCGACTGACCGATGTCGAAGCCTGCGCGACCATTGAGGAAGTCGTAGCCTGAAGCCGTGTTCGACCGGCTGAGGTTTTCAGTGGTGTTGTCGAAAATCATCCAGCCAAAGATGATTATGATTGCGAGTGTCAGCGCCTGGAAGAACAACCCCCGGAACTTCGGATCGTACATGTAGGATGCCAAAGATCGTCCGGAGGGCGGCGCAGTTACAGCGTGATCGGTCATGCCGGCCCTATCCCCTTGTGACCTTTTTTAAGGTCTCTTCTTTTGTTTTTGCTTTTAATTTTTATGCAGAGAGATGAGGCGGCGAACCGCCTCATCTGAAGTCGTGCGATCTTAGCGGATCGGCGGTGCGTACTGAAGGCCACCCTTCGTCCACAGGGCGTTGAGGCCACGCTCGATTTCAAGCGGAGTGCTCTTGCCGATGTTGCGTTCAAAGACTTCGCCGTAGTTACCGACGTGCTTGATGATGTTGTAGGCCCAGTCGTTGGTGAGGCCGAGGTCGGTGCCGATCTTGGTGTCAGCTTCAACGCCGAGGAAGCGGCGGATGTCCGGGTTCTCGGAGTTCTTCATTTCGTCGACGTTGGCCTGGGTGATGCCGAACTCTTCAGCCTGGACAAGCGCGAAATGGGTCCAGCTGACGATGTCGAACCACTGGTCGTCGCCCTGGCGGGTGGCCGGTCCAAGCGGCTCCTTGGAGATGATTTCCGGGAGAATCGTGTGGTCATCCGGGTTCGACAGCGACAGGCGCAGCGAGTAAAGGCCGGACTGGTCGGTCGTGTAGACGTCGCAACGGCCGGCCTGATAGGCGGCGTTCACTTCTTCGAGCTTTTCGAAAACGACCGGCTGATAGTCAAGGTTGTTGGCCTTGAAGTAGTCGGCGAGGTTGAGTTCGGTGGTCGTGCCGGACTGCACGCAGACGGCGGCACCCGAGAGTTCCAGAGCCGACTTCACGTTGAGGGCGTTCGGGACCATGAAGCCCTGGCCGTCGTAGTAGTTGACGGTGCGGAAGTTGAAGCCGAGAGCCGTGTCGCGGCTGATCGTCCAGGTGGTGTTGCGGAACAGGACGTCGCCTTCACCCGACTGCAGCGCCGTGAAACGGGTCTGCGCGGTTGTCGGCGTGAACTTCACCTTCGACGGATCATTGAAGATGGCGGCAGCAACGGCGCGGCAGTAGTCCACGTCGAAACCGGTCCAGCTGCCCGAGGCGTCCGGTGCGGCAAAGCCTGCAAGACCGGTGTTCACCACGCACTGAACGAAATCCTTTGCCTTGACGTCATCGAGCGTGGCAGCCGAGGCAGCCGAGCCCAAGCCGAGGACTGCTGCGCCAATCGTAGCTGACAGAAGCGTCTTTTTCATTTTCCCAACCTTTATCTTTTGTGTTCTTGTGACTTCGTCGCCCTGCCGTTCACATTCGTGAACACGAGCGCAACCTCCGCGGACCTCCCGGTGCGGAGACGGCCATCACAGTCGGAAAAGGGCTAATGGTCAAGTCGGCACGCTTCAGATTGTGTCCGAAAAAGGTCAAAGTTGCTTAATTTGCCCGCTTGTCGGCCATTGACCCAATTTTTAGGCGGACGATGCCGAAAATGCTTGCAAATGCACGCGAAACCCGAACCTGCTGTGCAGATAGCTCGCTGGTTCCAAAGGGTTGACCGGATCCGTACGAGGCGGCAACATCGCTTTCTCGCATTGCAAAGAAAGCTTTCCGCAGATGAAAAACAAGGCATCCTTGCCCGCCGAGGCCGGTGTGAACACGCGTCTCGCCCATATCGGTCACGATCCCTTCAGCTATCACGGTTTCGTCAATCCTCCCGTCGTGCATGCGTCGACCGTTCTCTTCCCCGATTGCCAGGCGATGGAGAAACGGGAGCAGAAATACCTCTATGGTACCCGCGGAACGCCGACGACCGACGCGCTCTGCGAGGCTTTGGACGCGCTCGAGGGCTCGGCCGGGACGATCCTCGTGCCGTCCGGTCTCGCAGCGATCTCGGTGCCATTCCTTGCCTATCTCTCGACCGGCGACCATGCGCTGATTGTCGATTCGGTCTATGCGCCCTGCCGGCAGTTCTGCGACACGGTGCTGAAGCGGCTTGGGGTGGAGATCGAATACTACGATCCCGAGATCGGCGCCGGGATCGAGACGCTGATCAAGGCCAATACCAAGCTCGTGCATACGGAAGCGCCCGGCTCCAACACCATGGAGATGCAGGATATCCCGGCCATCTCGGAGGCCGCCCACCGGCATGGGTGCGTCGTCACCATGGACAATACCTGGGCGACGCCGCTGTTCTTCCGGCCGCTCGATTTCGGCGTCGATGTCTCGATCCATGCGACGACGAAATATCCGTCGGGCCATTCCGATATCGTGATGGGATCCGTGTCGGCCAATGCGGCCCACTGGCCGCAATTGAAGGAGACGGCGCTCAGCATGGGGATCTGCGGCTCGCCGGACGATTCCTACCAGATCCTGCGCGGGCTGCGGTCCATGGGCGTGCGGCTCGACCATCACCAGCGCAGCGCGCTCGCTATCGCCCAGTGGCTGGAGGGACGCGACGACGTTTCCCGTGTGCTGCATCCGGCGCTGCCGAGCTTTCCCGGCCACGAGATCTGGAAGCGGGACTTCAAGGGCGCCAGCGGCGTCTTCTCTTTCGTCCTCAAGGTGGATGAGGCGGGCCGGTTCAAGGCCAAGGCGCATGCGCTCCTCGACGCGCTGTCGCTGTTCGGTCTCGGCTATTCCTGGGGGGGCTACGAGAGCCTTGCCGTGCCGGTCAACCTCTCGGACCGCACCATCCGCACGGCGCCGACCGATGGGCCGGTGATCCGCCTGCAGATCGGCCTCGAGGATGTGGCCGACCTGAAGAAGGATCTGGAAGCCGGGTTCGCTGCCGCGGCGGCCGTCTGATCAGTCGCGGCTGCGGTAGCCGTAGAGCCAGTCGAGATCCGCCGCAAGCGACTGCGGCGGCCTCAGCGACAGGACGAGATCGCGTCCCAGCCGGACCGGTCCACGGGCGTGATAGGCGAAGCGGTTGAACTTGCCGCGGGCTCGGGCCCGGGCGATGCGCGGCAGGCGCTCCGCCTCGAAGGTGTCGAGCGCCTCGGCAATCGAGGCGGCGCCCGCCACATGGGCCGCGAGCGCGAAGGCATCCTCGATCGCCATCGCCGCGCCCTGCGCCGCAAACGGCATCATGGCGTGGGCGGCGTCGCCGATCAGCACGGTGTCGCGGCCGTTCTGCCAGCGCCCCGGAATCATCTGGTAAAGCGGCCAGAAGGTCGGGGCAGGGGCCCTTTCGAGAACAGATACGATCTGGCGGTTCCAGCTCCGGAACTGGTCGAGCAGCATCTGCCGCTGCGCCTGCGTCGACTTCGCCTCCCAGGTCTCGCCTGGACTGATGCCTGAAGCGATGGCGACCACATTGAAGCCGCCGGCGTCTTTCAGGGGATAGGAGACGAGGTGGGCGGAGGGGCCGAGGAAAGCCGAGACAGCATCCGGTGTCAGCCAGGCGGGGGCCTCTGCAGCGGGGACAGTGAAGCGCCAGGCGACATTTCCGGAAAACTCGGGTTCCGGTCCGCCGGAAACGCGGTGGCGCATTTGCGACCAGACGCCATCAGCCCCGACGACAAGTTTGTAGGGTTTGCCGGCGCCGATGAGGTCGGGCATGTCGTCCGGCGACAGGCGGGTGGCGAGCTTCAGGTTGCAAAGCGGTTGCGCCAGCACGGCTTCCAGCAGCGCGTTCTGCAGCGTCGAGCGGTGCAGAACGCCATAGGGCGCCCCCCAGCGCGCACGCGCGAAACTGCCGGCCGGGACATGACTGATGGCTCGCAGGCTGGTGCCGGAGAGGAGGTTGATGCGCTCCGGTTCGGTCCAGACCGTTTCGATCTTCTCCAGCACGCCGAGCGCATCGAGAATGCGCGATGCATTGGGCGAGATCTGCAGGCCAGCGCCAACTTCCGTCAGGGCCGGTGCCTGTTCGTAGATATCGCAGGCAATGCCCTTTCGTGCGAATGCGAGGGCAGCGGTCAGCCCGGCCATTCCGGCGCCGACAATGGCGATCCTGTCTGTCGGCATCTTCAATGCCGATCGGAGGACTACGCCGCCCTGACGTGGAAGACGCAGCCCGGCGGGTCCGTCTGCTCGGGCTTCAGGGCCGGATTGTAGCGGTAGAGGGTCGAGCAGTAGGAGCAGACCTTTTCGACGTCGTCGCCCATGTCGATGTAGATGTGCGGATGGTCGTAAGGAACCGACGCGCCGGTGCACATGAACTCCTTCACGCCGATCTGGATCAGCCTGTGACCGCCGTCGTTCTGGAAGTGAGGGATGCCGTGCCCAGCCATTGTCGTCTCCGATGCTTTTTCGTTGCGCCGGACATTATCTCCCCGATGGCGGAATGTGTAGTGGGAAAAACTGACGCGGCGGGGTGGAAACGGCGCAGCCGGCGGTTTAAATCCGCTCGCTCTGCCTGCGGGCTCCAAACTGATCAGAAAGCCGGTTCATGAACCTCAATGCCCCCGCGTTTTCCTCCTTCGCCCATGATGGCCTCGATCTCTTCTACTTCGACGAGGGCGATCCGGAGGGGCAGCCAGTGCTGCTCATCCACGGCTTTGCCTCGAGCGCGCTGGTCAACTGGGTGCACCCGGGCTGGCTGAAAACGCTGGGCGAGGCGGGCTACCGGGTGATCGCGATCGACAACCGGGGTCATGGCCGGAGCGACAAGCCGCGCGATCAGGAGGCCTACCGGCCGTGGGTCATGGCCGAAGACGCCGCCGCACTGCTCGACCATCTGCGCATCCCGCAGGCGCATGTGATGGGCTATTCGATGGGTGCCCGCATCTCCGTCTTCCTCGCGCTCAACCATCCCGATCGGGTACGGTCGCTGGTGCTGGGCGGGCTCGGGAGCGGCATGACCGACGGGGTCGGCGACTGGGATCCGATTGCCGATGCCCTGATGGCGCCGTCGCTCGACGATGTTTCGCACGAGCGCGGGCGCATGTTTCGCGCCTTCGCCGACCAGACCAAGAGCGATCGCGAGGCGCTTGCCGCCTGCATCCGCGGCTCCCGGGACCTGGTGTCGGAGGACGACATGGGGCGGATCGAGGCGCCGACGCTGATCGGCGTGGGAACGAAGGACGATATCGCCGGTTCTCCGCAGAAGCTTGCCGCCCTGATGCCGCATGCGACAGCCCTCGACATTCCGGGCCGCGACCACATGCTGGCGGTCGGCGACCGGGTCTTCAAGAAGGCCGTGCTCGAATTCTACGAAGAACTCTGAGGGGCGAACGATCCGCCCTGACGATAAAGATCAGCGAAATGCGATGTTGGAGGCGTTGGTCTTCCTGTAATGTTCTTATATATATTATCCTCCATCGAGAACGAGGAGACGGCGATGGCCGCGAGAACCGAAATTCGCCCCAATGACCCGGTGGCCAGCGTCGATCCGATCTGGGATACGATGCGGCAGGAAGCGCGCGCTGCGGCCGACAGCGACCCGCTGCTGGCGGCCTTCCTCTATTCGACGGTTCTCAACCACCGCTCGCTGGAAGACAGCGTGATCCATCGCATCTGCGAGCGACTCGATCATGCCGATCTGCAGGCCGTTCTGCTTCGCCAGACCTTCGCTGAGATGCTGGCCGACTGGCCGGAATGGGGTTCGGTCCTGCGGGTGGACATCCAGGCTGTCTATGACCGCGATCCGGCATGCCTGCGATTTCTCGAACCCGTCCTCTACTTCAAGGGCTTTCACGCCATCCAGACGCATCGGCTGGCCCATTGGCTGCTGTCGCGCGGGCGGCGGGACTTTGCGCTCTACCTGCAGAGCCGCGCCTCCAGCGTCTTCCAGACGGACATCAATCCGGCCGCGCGCATCGGCAAGGGCATCTTCCTCGATCATGCCACCGGTCTCGTCGTCGGCGAGACGGCGGTGATCGGCGACAATGTCTCGATCCTGCACGGCGTGACGCTGGGCGGCACCGGCAAGGAAGGCGCCGAGCGTCATCCGAAGATCGCCAACGGCGTGCTGATCGGCGCAGGCGCCAAGAT
Organism: Pseudorhizobium pelagicum; assembly: GCA_000722615.1. Taxonomy (GTDB): domain Bacteria; phylum Pseudomonadota; class Alphaproteobacteria; order Rhizobiales; family Rhizobiaceae; genus Neorhizobium; species Neorhizobium pelagicum. Next base: position 49,594 of record JOKI01000004.1, read on the forward strand.
TCTCGGCAATATCGAGATCGGCTCGTGCTCCCGGGTCGCTGCCGGTTCGGTCGTGTTGAAGCCCGTGCCGCCGAAGACGACCGTTGCGGGCGTCCCGGCGAAGGTTGTCGGCGAGGCCGGCTGCTCGGAGCCCGCACGGCTGATGGACCAGCTTCTCAGCTCCGACGAATAGACCCTCGACGATCCCCCTCCCGGCACCGGCACGAAAAATGCCGGGTGGCCGACCGTTGCCTTTACTTTGGCTGCGATGCCATGGCACAAGCCCCGAAATCGAACCGCTGACGGAGAAAAAATCATGAAGCCAGAAGAAATCAAGAAGCTGGACGGCTACTTCAAGCGGACGTTCAACCCGCAGATGGCGGTCAAGGCGCGCCCGCGCAAGGACGATTCGGCGGAAGTCTATATTGGCGACGAGTTCCTGGGCGTCGTCTACATCGACGACGAGGACGGCGACCGCTCCTATAATTTCTCGATGGCGATCCTCGACGTCGATCTGTAGCCCCGGGTTCAGACGCGGCTTTGTCGCGCGGCGCTTCTGCACTATATTTGATTGGAGACCGGCGACGCCCGTTCGCCGGTCTTTCGATTCCGACGGCTGCTTTTTCGAATGATCCGGCCGCGCAAGGAATAGTGATTGCGCCACAGCGCGGGGGGCTTAAAATCAGGGTCAAATGCACTAAGTTAAGAGCATCTGATGTCCGCCGCTTAAACCAGATGGTCACCCGCCGGATGATTGGGGAATGAACGAAATGATCGCAGCGCCGATCTTGATGCAAGACGAAAAGAACGGCGACGGAGACAACGCAAATCGCGGCACGTCCGTCATCACCCGCACCAAGCCGAAGACGAAGAAACCGAACCTGTACCGCGTGTTGCTCCTGAACGACGACTACACTCCCATGGAATTCGTCATTCATATCCTGGAGCGGTTCTTCCAGAAGGATCTTGAGGCGGCGACGCGGATCATGCTCCACGTGCACAATCATGGCGTGGGGGAGTGTGGAATATTTACGTATGAAGTGGCGGAGACGAAGGTCAGTCAGGTCATGGATTTTGCCCGGCAGCACCAGCATCCCCTTCAATGCGTGATGGAAAAGAAGTGAGGAATCCACGTGCCAACTTTTTCGCCTAGTCTTGAAAAGGCGCTACACCAGGCACTGACGTTTGCGAACGAGCGGCATCACGAATATGCCACGCTCGAGCATCTGTTGCTGGCATTGATCGACGATGCCGATGCTGCAGCGGTCATGGGTGCGTGTAACGTCAACCTGGATGCCCTGCGCAAGACCGTTGCCGACTACGTCGACAACGAACTTGCCAACCTGATCACCGGATACGACGAGGATTCGAAGCCGACCTCCGGCTTCCAGCGCGTCATCCAGCGCGCCGTCATCCATGTCCAGTCTTCCGGACGCGAGGAAGTGACTGGCGCCAATGTGCTGGTGGCGATCTTCGCGGAACGGGAAAGCCATGCCGCCTTCTTCCTGCAGGAGCAGGAGATGACGCGCTATGACGCCGTCAACTACATCTCTCACGGGATCGGCAAGCGGCCCGGGTCCTCGACGGTGCGTCCGCCTCGCGGTGCCGAGGAGAGCGACGCAGACGCCAAGCCCTCGCGCGAACAGGATGAAGGTCCCGGCAAGAAGCCGGCCGATGCCCTGAAGGCCTATTGCGTCAACCTGAACGAGAAGGCCAAGAACGGGCGCATCGATCCGCTCATAGGGCGCCATTCCGAGGTCAACCGCACCATCCAGGTGCTGTGCCGCCGGTCCAAGAACAATCCGCTCTACGTGGGCGATCCCGGCGTCGGCAAGACGGCGATCGCCGAAGGTCTGGCCAAGCGGATCGTCGAAGGCAAGGTGCCCGAGGCGCTCGCCGATGCCACCATCTTCTCGCTCGACATGGGCACGCTGCTCGCCGGCACCCGTTACCGCGGCGATTTCGAGGAACGCCTGAAGCAGGTCGTCAAGGAACTTGAGGACTATCCGGGTGCGGTTCTGTTCATCGACGAGATCCACACCGTGATCGGTGCGGGCGCGACGTCGGGCGGTGCCATGGATGCCTCGAACCTTCTGAAGCCGGCGCTGTCTTCCGGGCAGATCCGCTGCATCGGTTCGACCACCTACAAGGAGTATCGCCAGTTCTTCGAGAAGGATCGGGCGCTGGTCCGCCGCTTCCAGAAGATCGACGTCAACGAGCCGTCGATCGACGATGCGATCGAAATCATGAAGGGCCTGAAGCCCTACTTCGAGGAATACCACAAGCTTCGCTACACCAACGAGGCGATCCGGTCGGCCGTCGAACTTTCGGCGCGCTACATCTCCGACCGCAAGCTGCCGGACAAGGCGATCGACGTGATCGACGAGACCGGTGCGGCACAGATGCTGCTGCCGGCTTCCAAGCGCCGCAAGCTGATCACCGAGAAGGAGATCGAGGTCACCATCGCAACGATGGCCCGGATCCCGGCCAAGACCGTCTCCAAGGACGACGAGATGGTTCTCGCCAACCTGGAGAAGGAACTGCGCTCGGTTGTCTACGGCCAGGATGCAGCGATCGAGGCCTTGTCGACGGCGATCAAGCTTGCCCGTGCCGGCCTGCGCGAACCCAACAAGCCGATCGGCTCCTATGTCTTCTCCGGCCCCACCGGCGTCGGCAAGACCGAGGTCGCCAAGCAGCTGGCCGCGTCGCTCGGCGTGGAAATGCTGCGGTTCGACATGTCGGAATACATGGAGCGGCACACGGTCTCGCGGTTGCTCGGTGCGCCTCCCGGCTATGTCGGCTTCGACCAGGGCGGTCTCCTGACCGACGGTGTCGACCAGCACCCGCACAGCGTCGTCCTGCTCGACGAGATCGAGAAGGCGCATCCGGATATCTTCAATATCCTGCTGCAGGTGATGGACCACGGCTCGCTGACGGACCACAACGGCAAGAAGATCGACTTCCGCAACGTCATCCTGATCATGACGACGAACGCGGGCGCTTCGGAAATGGCCAAGGCCGCCATCGGCTTCGGTTCGTCGAAGCGCACCGGCGAAGACGAGGAGGCATTGAACCGCCTGTTCACGCCGGAGTTCCGCAACCGTCTCGACGCGACCATTCCGTTCGCGCCGCTGCCGACGGATGTCATCCATCAGGTGGTGCAGAAGTTCGTCATGCAGCTCGAGACGCAGCTTTCGGAGCGAAACATCACCTTCGACCTGCAGGACGATGCGATCGCCTGGCTGGCGGAGAAGGGTTACGACGAGAAGATGGGTGCGCGTCCGCTTTCGCGCGTCATCCAGGAGTATATCAAGAAGCCGCTCGCCAACGAGATCCTGTTCGGCAAACTCCGCAAGGGTGGTGTCGTGCATGTGACCGTGGGCAAGAAGGACGACGGCACCAACGGGCTGCTGCTCGACTGCGTGCCCGAGACGGTGCCTGTCAAGCCGAAGCGCGAGGCCGAGGTGGAAGAGGCGTCCGAAGAGGGCGGGGCGAAGGCCAAGAAGCCGCGGTCTTCCAAGAAGGCGAGTGGCGAGGACAAGGCTCGACCGATGGTCGAGGCCGATGTGGCCGTTTCCGAGGAGGCGCCGAAGACGCCGCCCCGCAAGGGCAGCATCGTGCCGCGCGTGCCCAAGTCCAAGTAATTGACAGAGAAAAAGAAATGCCGGGTTCATCGCCCGGCATTTCTGCGTTATGCCTACGGCCTGCGCGTTGTCGTTTTCGGAAATCTTGATGTCCCCAACCAGTGATATGCGGCCCGCCATCTTCTGGTTTCTGTCCGGAATGCGCGGTATCACTTCGCTGCCCGCCGTCATCCTGATGACCTCCTTCGTCGGCTTCAGTGCCTTTGCCTTCGAATCCGGCATCTCGCGGGGAGAGGCGATCTTCATGACGATCTCCATCTGGGCGCTTCCGGCGAAGATGATCCTCGTCGGGATGATGGCAAGCGGTGCGCATATCGCCGCCTGTTTCCTGGCAGTCACGCTCTCCTCGATCCGGATGATGCCGATGGTGGCGTCGATCGTGCCGGAAATGCGCAACGAGAAGACGCCGACCTGGCTCCTGCTGCTGCTGTCGCATTTCGTCGCCATCACCGCCTGGGTCTTCGCGATCCAGCGACTGAAGGACGTGCCGCGTGAATACCGGACGACCTTCTTCGCCGGCTTCGGGATAACACTGACGCTGACCAACACGCTGATCGTTGCCGTCTGCTACGGCGTCGTGGAGGCGTTTCCACCGGTGGTCTCCGGCGCGCTGTTCATGCTGACGCCGGTCTATTTCCTGGCTTCGATCTGGGCGACGGCCCGGCATACCGTGGTGAGGCTCGCCTTCGTCATCGGCGTCGTCGGCGGGCCCTTGATGGCGCTGGTGGCGCCGGGGTTCGACGTCCTCTATGCCGGCATCGGCGGCGGCACGCTTGCCTATGCCGTCGACCGATTCTGGATCCGGCCGCGCCGGGCCGCCGGTGAAGGCGCGATCCGATGAACGGCGACTGGTGGTGGACCTATGTGGTGATTGCCGTGGCCGGCTGGCTGGCGACGGACATCTGGCGATGGCTCGGGGTGTTGATCGGCAATCGTCTCGACGAGGATTCCGAAGCGCTCTACTGGGTGAGGGCCGTAGCGACGGCGCTTGTCATGGCCGTCACCGCAAAGCTGATCGTGTTTCCAACCGGAACGCTGGCCGGCTCGCCACTGTGGCTGCGGATCGGGGCTGCCGGCATCGGCTTCCTCGCCTTCCTGCTGGCGGGACAGCGGGTGGGCGTGGCGGTGGTCACCTCCACGCTGCTGCTCGGCTTCGGTCTCTACTGGCTCGGCGTCTGAGCCGGCTCAGCCGGCAAGCGCCGTCCGGACCTTCTCGGCGTTCGCCTTCAGGATCTCGCCATCCTCCATCTGTCCGCTATGCGGCTTCAGAGGTTGCCCCTCGTGACGGGGAACCACGTGGAAATGCAGATGAAAGACCGTCTGGCCCGCCGCCGGCTCGTTGAACTGCATGATGGTGATACCATCGGCTTCAAAGGCCTCCTGGGCAGCCCTAGCGAGCTTCTGAACGACCTGGACGGTGTTGGCGAGCACGGCCGGGTCGGCGTCCAGCATGTTGCGGGAGGGAGACTTCGGCACCACCAGCAGATGGCCGGGGGCCTGGGGCATCACGTCCATGAAGGCGACCGTATGGTCGTCCTCGTAGACCCGGTGAGCGGGGATCTCCCCGCGCAGGATCTTGGCGAAGATGTTGTTGTCGTCGTAGCTCTGGCCGCTCATTGGGGTTCCTCTCCTTCGTCTGTCTTTCCCGGATCCTGCCGCTCGCCCTTCCGGAAGGGGCTGTGGGCTTCCAGATAGTCGCCGATCTGCTCGACCTCTTCGCGCTCGCGCTCCAGATAGCTCGCGACGGCTTTCCGAAGTCCGGGATGGGCGATGTAATGGGCCGAATGGGTCGTGACCGGCAGGTAGCCGCGGGCGAGCTTGTGCTCCCCTTGCGCCCCCGCTTCGACGCGTTTCAGTCCCTTTGACAGGGCGAAATCGATGGCCTGGTGGTAGCACACCTCGAAATGCAGGAAGGGATGATCCTCGCTGCAGCCCCAATGGCGGCCGTAAAGGGCGTCCGACCCGATGAAGTTGATGGCGCCGGCGACGTAGCGGCCGTCGCGCCTGGCCATCACCAGCAGGATGTCTTCGGGCATCCGCTCGCCGATCAGGGAGTAGAAGCTGCGCGTCAGATAGGGACGCCCCCACTTGCGGCTGCCGGTGTCCATGTAGAAGGCGAAGAACTGGTCCCAGATGTCTTCGGTCAGGTCGCTGCCGGTCAGCCAGTCGATGGTGATGCCGTTCTCGAGGGCCGCCCGCCGCTCCTTCTTCAGAGCCTTGCGCTTGCGTGACGCAAGCGTCTCCAGGAAGGCGTCGTGGTTGGCATAGCCGTCGTTGATGAAGTGGAACTGCTGGTCGGTGCGGTGCAGATAGCCCGCCTCGTCGAAGGCCGGCAGTTCGTCTTCCCGCAGGAACGTGACATGGGCGGACGAGACGCCGAGCTGGCGTGTCACCTGCTGGAGACCGGTCGCCAGCGTCTGGCGCATGAGATCGGCGTCCTGGCCCTCTGCCACCAGCAGGCGGGGACCGGTGGCCGGCGTGAAGGGGACGCTGCACTGGATCTTGGGGTAGTATTGTCCGCCGGCGCGCTCGAAGGCATCGGCCCAGCCGTGATCGAAGACATATTCGCCCTGGCTGTGGCTCTTCAGGTAGCCGGGGATGGCGCCGAGCAGGGTGCCATCACTTTCCAGCAGCGTGTGGTGCCCCATCCAGCCGGTCTTCGCCGTGGCCGAGCCGGATTCTTCGAGGGCGGAGAGATAGGCGTGCGAGACGAAGGGATTGTATCCGCCCGGTCCGGACTTCGAGGCGCCGGTGAGCCGCGACCAGCGCTCCGGCGCGATCGCGGCAATACTCTGCTCGATGCGGATGGTAAGAGATGCTGTCATTCTAGGGGGCCGCAGTCTCCCGTGGGTCGAAGCCTTCGAAGGTCATCTGGTCTGCATGAGAATAGGTATGCGCCCGGGCATTTTCATCCCTGACGGTCCAGGTAATCACGGGAATGCCTGCCTGTCGCTGCGCGGTGATGAAGCTGTTGGGCAGATGGGCGTGTTGATAGGAAATGAAGTCGAGGCCGAGGTGCATGGCCTCGTCATGCTTGAAGAAATCCTCGGGCTTCGTTCCCTCGGCGGTGAGGCCGAGCGGATAGGGGCAGCCGGCGGCCTTCAGATCCTTGAGGATGTGAAGGTCGAAGCTCATCAGCGCGACCTCGCCCTCGTAGCCTTCGAGGACTTCCAGGACGGCCTCGGCAAAGCCGTCGTCCTCGTTCTTGCGACCCTTGACCTCGATGACCAGCGGCACGCGGCCCGCGACATGCTTCAGCATCTGCTTGAGCGTCGGGATCCTGTCGGCAGTTCCACCGACGGTCAGCATGCCGAGTTCGCCGGATGTGCGTTCACGCACGTCGCCGGCGATGCCGCAGAGGCGTTCCAGCGTATGGTCGTGGAAGACGACCGGCACGCTGTCGGAGGCGAGCTGGAGGTCGCATTCGATCGCAAAGCCTGCATCGATTGCGCGGGAGAAGGCGGACAGCGTGTTCTCCCAGACCGTCTTGTTCATGTCGTGGTAGCCGCGATGGGCGACCGGGACGTCCTTGATCCAGGCGGCCGATGTCATGCGTCGATCTCGATGATGGCGTCGATCTCGACCGAGGCATTGAACGGCAGCGCCGCCATGCCGACGGCGGCGCGGGCGTGCTTGCCGGCGTCGCCAAGGATATCGGCGATCAGGTTCGAGGCGCCGTTGATGACCAGGTGCTGTTCGGTGAACTCCGGTACGGAGGCGACGAAGCCGTTCAGCTTCAGGATGCGCCGGATGCGGCCGAGGTCGCCGTTCAGCGCTGCCTTGGCCTGGGCGAGAATGTTGATGGCGCAGAGTTCGGCGGCGCGCTGTGCGCCGGCGACATCGACGTCACGCCCCACCAGTCCCGTGACCGCGACCTTGCCGTTTTCCATCGGCAGCTGCCCGGAAAGATAAAGCATGTTGCCGGAGATCGTGAAAGGGACATAATTGGCAGCCGGTGCTGCGGCTGCGGGAAGGGAAATCCCCCGTTCCTTGAGGCGGGCCTCGATGGCTTCGGACATGGTCCACTCCAGTTTTGTTGTCAACGTCTCAAAAATCCTGCATTCAGGGACATACCCTTGCTGGATGGCGTTCTTATAACATCGGCAGTGAGTCCGACAGGAGATAATGAATGAACTATTCGGCACTCGCACTGATCCTGACCGCCGGTTTTGCTGCCGTGGGAGCGGGATCGGCGTCGGCTGGCGTCGAGGGCGCGGCAGGTCTTCTGCCGCACCGGGCAGTCTACGACCTGCAGCTCAAGGATGCCTCGGATCGCTCCGGAATCGAGGGCATGAGCGGCCGGATGGTCTATGAGTTCACCGGCTCTGCCTGCACCGGCTTCACCACCAATTTCCGCTTCGTGACGCGCATCAACTCCGGCGAGGAGACGCGTCTGACGGATCAGCAGACGACGACGTTCGAGGATACAGAGGCTGGCCAGTTCCGCTTCGAGACGAAGTCCTTCACCGACGAGCAGATGGACAAGGAAGTGGTGGGCGAGGCGCGGGAAGACGATTCCAAGGTGGTGGTGGAGATCGAGCGCCCGGACCCGCGGCAGCTCGAACTCGTTGCCAGCGCCTTCCCCACGGAACACATGCTGGAAGTGATCAAGAACGCCCGGGCCGGTATCCGCTTTTTCGAAACCCGGATCTTCGACGGTTCGGAAAACGGCGACCAGAGCATGATCACCAACACGGTGATCGGCCCGCAGCAGACGCCGGACGGAACATCCGCGGATGACGATGCCGGGAAGGCCGGAGAATTCGCCGACGCGACCTACTGGCCCGTCACCATCGCCTACTTCGGCGAAGGCGGAGAAGGGGATGCGACGCCGGTCTACACCATGTCCTTCAAGCTCTACGACAACGGCATCACGCGCGATCTGACCATGGACTACGGTGAGTTCGTGCTGAGCGGGACCCTTGCCCGGCTGGAGCTTCTGGACAGGCCCAACTGCGATCCGAAACAGCCCGCCCAGTAAACCGATCGGGGCGGCAGGACCGAAAGGAATGCCTGCATGAGCCTTGAATTCCTTCTGACCTCCCTCGTCATCGTGGCGTCGCCCGGCACCGGCGTGCTCTACACGCTTGCCGCCGGCCTCTCGCGCGGCGCCCGTGCCAGCGTTATCGCCGCCTTCGGCTGCACTCTGGGCATCGTGCCGCATATCGCCGCCGCCGTGACGGGGCTTGCCGCCGTGCTGCACACAAGCGCGCTCGCCTTCGAGATCATCAAATATCTCGGCGTCGCCTATCTGCTCTACATGGCCTGGAAGACGATCACCGACCGGGGCGCGCTCAGCGTCGACGAGGAGGCTGCGCCGCGTTCGGTGCGGCAGACGATCGCCTCCGGTATCCTCCTCAACATCCTCAATCCAAAGCTGTCGATCTTCTTCTTCGCCTTCCTGCCGCAGTTCGTCAGCCCGACGCAGCCGGATGCGCTGCCGATGATGCTGGTCCTGAGCGGCGCGTTCATGGCGCTGACCTTCGTCGTCTTCGTCGGCTACGGCGTCTTTGCCGCCGCCATGCGCAGGCATGTCATCTCGCGACCGGCGGTGGTGACCTGGATGCGCCGGACCTTTGCGGCCGCCTTTGTCGCCATGGGCGCGAAACTCGCGCTGGCCGACCGCTGAAGGGTTGTTGACGATCTCACGGCTCTTGCCGATCCGGCCGTTGCCCGCTATTGCGGCGCGCGAAGGATCGGATTGAGCAATGTCAGGTACGAACAGCGAGCGCGAACTCATAGCCGAAGGACCGGCCGTCATTCTGGTCGAGCCGCAGCTGGGCGAGAACATCGGCATGGTGGCCCGGGCGATGGCCAATTTCGGCCTGGCGGAACTGCGTCTCGTCAAACCGCGTGACGGATGGCCGAGCGAGAAAGCGCGCGCGGCCGCGTCCAAAGCCGATCACGTGATCGACGCGACCAAGGTGTTCGACACCCTGGAGGAGGCGATCGCCGATCTCAACTTCGTCTATGCGACGACGGCGCGGGAACGCTACGGGTTCAAGCCGGTCCGCTCGCCGGTCACGGCTGCGGAAACGCTGCGGGCGAAGTTCAAGGCGGGCGAGAAAACCGGCGTGCTGTTCGGGCGGGAGCGCTGGGGACTGACGAACGAGGAAGTGGCGCTCGCCGACGAGATCGTCACCTTTCCGGTCAATCCCGCCTTCGCCTCGCTCAACATCGCCCAGGCAGTCCTGCTGATGTCCTACGAGTGGATGAAGACCGGGCTCGATGACGTGGCGGCGACGCCCTTCCTGGCGGTCGAACAGAGGCCCTCCACCAAGGAGCAGGTGTTCGGCCTTTTCGAGCATCTGGAAGAGGCGCTGGATTCGCGCGGCTATTTCCATCCGCCCGCCAAAAAGCCCAAAATGGTCGACAACCTCCGCGCGGTGATTTCGCGTCGCGGCTTCACCGAGCAGGAAATCAGCGTGTTTCGTGGTGTGATCCGTTCACTCGACCGGTTCCCGCGACGGTGGTCGAAGACGACCGGGAGAGTGGAGCCGCCGGAGAATGACGACGAAGCGTGAGAAGCCGGTGCTGATGTTCGATTCGGGCATCGGCGGCCTGACCGTTTTGCGCGAGGCACGCGTACTGATGCCCGGGCGCCGTTTCGTCTATGTGGCCGATGACGCAGGCTTTCCCTATGGCAGCTGGGAAGAGGATCGTCTGCGCGCCCACATCGTCTCCTTGTTCCGAGGGTTGATTGCCGAGCACGACCCGGAAATCGCGGTCATCGCCTGCAATACCGCTTCGACACTCGTGCTCGATGACCTGCGCGCCGCGTTTCCCGATACACCCTTCGTCGGAACCGTTCCCGCCATCAAGCCGGCGGCGGAGCGGACGCGGTCGGGCCTGATATCGGTGCTGGCGACGCCCGGTACGGTGAAGCGACAATATACCCGCAACCTGATCGGCGAATGGGCCTCCAGGGTGCATGTCCGCCTCGTCGGCAGCGAGCGACTGGCGGGGCTGGCGGAAACCTACATGCGCCAGGGTTTCGTCGATGAGGACGCTGTCCGCGAGGAGATCGCCCCGTGTTTCATCGAGCAGGAGGGGCGCCGGACCGACATCGTCGTGCTTGCCTGCACCCATTACCCCTTCCTGGTGAACCGGATGCGCAAGACCGCGCCCTGGCCGGTCGATTGGATCGATCCCGCCGAAGCGATCGCGCGCCGGGCGCTGTCCCTGATGCCCGAGGAGCAGGGACTGCAGGCGCCGGAGCTGCCCGATCCGGATGTCGCCATCTTCACCTCCGGCAATCCGGACTTTGCCACCTGCCGGCTGATGCAGGGCTTTGGCCTGCGCGTCGAACCGTCGCCGCACAGGCTATTGCCAACCTGACAAATCGGTGGCTTGCTCCCGACATTCACTGGAGCGAAATTGATGCCCATCGAAAACTGGCTTGCCTTCGTCGCTGCGTCGGCGGTGCTGCTTGCGATCCCCGGACCGACGATCCTTCTCGTGATCTCCTATGCGCTGAGCCATGGCCGCAAGGTGGCGACGGCGACCGTTGCCGGCGTGGCGCTCGGCGACTTCACGGCTATGACCGCATCGATGCTGGGTCTCGGCGCCCTGCTGGCCACGTCGGCGGCACTGTTCACGCTGCTGAAATGGGTGGGCGCCGCCTATCTGATCTACCTCGGCATCAAGCTTTGGCGGTCGCCGGTGTCCGACGGGGCAGGGAGTGAGGGCGAGGCGCCGGCTCCTGCGGTAAAAGCCTCGCGGATTTTCCTGCACACCTATGCCGTCACGGCGCTCAATCCCAAGAGCATCATCTTCTTCGTGGCCTTCCTGCCGCAGTTCCTCGACCTTGGCGAACCGCTCTTCCTGCAGATGCTGATCTTCGAGCTGACGTTTCTGACGCTGGCGACCCTGAACGCGACGCTCTACGGTCTGCTGGCAGCGCTCGCCCGCAACCAGATCCGCAAGCCGCAGGTGCAGCGTGCGGTGAACCGCACCGGCGGGTCGCTGATGATCGGCGCCGGCCTTCTCGCCCTCGGCTGGAAGCGCGCCGCAGCGGCCTGATCCGGCCTCACAGCAAAGCCTGTGCATTTCGGTCGTGACGGGGCGAAACGAATCCGTAAACCTGCTACAGCACCGGAATCGCGCAAGCCGCGTCACCATCCAGAGACTGATCATACGAGGGAAGTGCATTGCAGGTCGGAATCGATATGGGGACCGTGTCCGGGGGCGCTCCGGCCAAGCTCGATATCGAAGAGCTGCTGGCGACTCGCCTCCTGGTGCAGGGCAATTCCGGTTCGGGGAAATCGCACCTGCTGCGGCGGCTCCTGGAGCAGTCGGCACCCTGGGTGCAGCAGGTCATCATCGATCCCGAAGGCGATTTCGTCACGCTGGCCGACAAATACGGCCACGTGGTCGTGGACGGCGAGCGGACGGAGGCCGAACTGGTCGGCATCGCCAACCGCATTCGCCAGCACCGCGTCTCTTGCGTGCTCACCCTGGAGGGGCTCGACCTCGAAGAACAGATGCGCGCAGCCGCGGCCTTCCTCAACGGCATGTTCGATGCCGATCGCGAGCATTGGTATCCGGTTCTCGTCGTCGTCGACGAGGCGCAGATGTTTGCGCCCTCGGTCGCCGGCGATGTTTCCGAAGATGCGCGCAAGATGTCGCTTGGCGCCATGACCAACCTGATGTGCCGCGGCCGCAAGCGCGGTCTTGCCGGCGTGATCGCCACGCAACGGCTGGCCAAGCTTGCCAAGAACGTCGCGGCCGAGGCCTCGAACTTCCTGATGGGCCGCACCTTCCTCGACATCGACATGGCGCGTGCCGCCGATCTGCTGGGCATGGACCGGCGGCAGGCGGAGATGTTCCGCGATCTGAAGCGCGGCAATTTCGTCGCGCTCGGTCCGGCCCTGTCGCGCCGTCCGCTGCCGATCGTCATCGGCAGCGTCGAGACCTCGGCGCGATCCTCCTCGCCCAAGCTGATGCCGCTGCCGGATGCGCCGCAGGATGTGGAGGACCTGATCTTCACGCCGGACCCGGAGGAGTTCACCCGTCCGATGACCCGCCGCGCACCGCCGGCACCGCGGCCGACGACGGATATCCTCGCCGAGCTCTCGCGCTCCGTGCCTGCAGCCAGCCCGGCCGCCCAGGAGCAAAGCCAGCGTCCCGCCCAGCCGGAGCTTTCGCCGGAGGCGCGCGAGGAACGGCTGAACGCCGTCCTGTCGGAGATCATCGACGATCCGCAGGCGGCCTATCGGACCGACGCCGTGCTCTATCAGGACTTCCTGGTGCGCCTGCGCATGCGCCGGCTGCCCGGCCCGCCGATGGCGATGCGCGAATTCCGGCGGCGCGTCGCGATCTCGCGGGCGGGCGTCGACAAGGAAACGGCCGAGACGCCCGGCTGGCAGACGGCGCTGGAGCTCTCCGTGCGCGTCTCCGACGACCTGCAGGGTGTCTTTCTGTTGCTGGCGCGCGCCGCGCTGCTGGCTGAACCCTGCCCATCGGACATGCGGATCGCCAAGGCCTATGGCACCCATTCGGCGCGCCGCGCCCGCCGGCTTCTCGGTTATTTCGAGGAACAGGGCCTCGTCGTCGTGCACTCGGATTTCTCCGGCAAGCGCATCGTCGCCTTCCCGGATCTCGACGTGCAGACCTCGCCGGGCGCGCCCGATGCACAGGATGAGGAACCCGTGGAACGGCAGCACGCTGCCGAATAGGGAAGGGCGGTTTCGCCGCCTCTTCCCGCTGTCGCTGCCTCAAGCGGCGGCGCGTTCTTCCCATACCTTGATGAGCTCGACGATCGCCGTGACCGCAACCTGCATGTCCTGAACGCTGATCCACTCCAGCGGTGAGTGATAGGCATGTCCGCCGGTGTAGATGTTGGGGCAGGGCAGGCCCATGAAGGACAGGCGTGCGCCGTCGGTGCCGCCGCGAATGGCATCGATCTTCGGCTCCAGCCCGATCAGGCGGGTCGCTTCCATGAGATTGTCCATGACTTCCGGATGCCGGTCGAGCACGCTCTTCATGTTGCGGTATTGCTCCTTGACCTGGATGTTGCAGGTCGAGCCCGGATAGTTCTTAAGGACATCCTGCGTGATCGCCTTCAGGAGATCTTCCTTTTCGACCAGGCCCTTCTCCTCGAAGTCCCGGATGATGAAGCTGATCCGGGCTCCTTCCATCGCGCCGCTGATGCCGACGGGATGAATGAACCCCTGCCGGCCTTCGGTCGTCTCTGGGGCCTGATCCTGCGGCAGGCGGGCGACGATGGCACTGGCGATCTTGATGGCATTCTCCATCCTGTCCTTGGCCGTGCCCGGATGGATGGCGACGCCGGCGATCTCGATGGTCACGCCGTCGGCGGAAAAATTCTCGCTCTGGATCTCGCCGAGCGTGCTGCCGTCCAGCGTATAGCCGAAGGCGGCGCCGAGCTTTTCGAGGTCCACCTTGTCGGCGCCGCGACCGATCTCCTCGTCGGTGGTGAAGAGGATCTTGATCGGGCCGTGCTTGATTTGCGGATTCGCCAGCAGGAACTGCGCCGCCGTCATGATCTCGGCGATGCCGGCCTTGTCGTCGGCGCCCAGAAGCGTCGTACCGTCGGTGGTGACGATGTCGTGGCCTATCTGGTCCTTCAGGTCCGGATGCTCGTCGACGCGGATCACGCGGCTCGTGTCACCGGTGAGCCGGATGTCGCCGCCCTGGTAGTTGCGAACGATCTGCGGCTTGACGTTGGTGCCGGAGAAATCGGGGGCCGTGTCCATGTGGGAGCAGAAGCAGATCGCCGGGACCTGCTTCTCGGTGTTGGCCGGCAGGGTCGCATAGACATTGCCGTGTTCGTCGAGATGCGCATCGTCCAGCCCGAGCGCCCTGAGCTCCTGCTCCAGGACGCGGCCGAGCGTCAGCTGCTTTTGCGTCGAAGGCTGGGTGGTGGAGCTTCCGTCCGACTGGGTGTCGATGACGACATAGCGGAGGAAGCGGTCGAGCACGGTGTCGGTGGGGAGAGGCATGGGCGAGATCCGATTCTGGCATGGCGAGAAAGGGAGCCTAGCCGGGATGGGCTTCAAGGGAAATGTGTCAGGCTGTACGAGATCGGGCTCTGCCGGATGATCGGGACGGAAGAAGCCTCCCGACCGCGGCGGCGGATGGCTTTCCGGCGCCGAGGCGTTGACAATAGGCTCCCCGCCGAGTAGAGACCCGCCATCGCCGGGTGGTAACGCCCGGTGTTTTCATGACATGTCCCGTGGTGTTCTCCGGACGCTTCCGTGAGAAACCTGTCAGGACTCCCCAATCGGAGTTCAGAGGAGGGCGTGTTTCCTTGATCCTGTCCGGCAACGGGCGGGTGACACCTGTTAAGAAGGAAATACGATGAGCAAGCGCGCGTCGTCCAAGTACAAAATCGATCGCCGTATGGGCGAAAACATCTGGGGTCGTCCGAAGTCCCCAGTCAACCGTCGCGAATACGGCCCCGGCCAGCACGGCCAGCGCCGCAAGGGCAAGCTTTCCGACTTCGGTGTGCAGCTGCGCGCCAAGCAGAAGCTGAAGGGCTACTACGGCGACGTCCGTGAAAAGCAGTTCCGCGCCATCTACGACGAAGCCAACCGCCGCAAGGGCGACACCG
This sequence comes from Pseudorhizobium pelagicum, assembly GCA_000722615.1. GTDB lineage: Bacteria > Pseudomonadota > Alphaproteobacteria > Rhizobiales > Rhizobiaceae > Neorhizobium > Neorhizobium pelagicum. Next base: position 64,792 of record JOKI01000004.1, read on the forward strand.
GCGAGAACCTGATCGGCCTGCTCGAGTCGCGTCTCGACGCCATCGTGTTCCGCGCCAAGTTCGTCCCGACGGTCTTTGCTGCCCGCCAGTTCGTCAACCACGGCCACGTGACCGTCAACGGCGTCAAGGTCAACATCGGTTCCTACCGCTGCAAGGCCGGCGACGTTATCGAAGTGCGCCAGAAGTCGAAGCAGCTCGTCACGGTTCTGGAAGCCGTCCAGCTCGCAGAGCGCGACGTTCCCGACTACATCGATGCCGACCACAACAAGATGGTCGCCACCTTCGTGCGCGTTCCGACACTTGCCGACGTTCCCTACGCCGTCATCATGGAACCGAACCTGGTCGTCGAGTTCTACTCGCGCTAATAAAAAGGGCCCGCAAAGCGGGCCCTGTCAGACATTCAGAAAGCCGCGTCAGCTCGACGCGGCTTTTTTCATGGCCGAGAGCGTCTTGTCGAGCGACTCGCCGGTTGCGACTGGTGCTTCCTTTGGCCCTTCGCCCATGCGATTCCATGCGTCGAGGCCGGCGATCTTGTAGCCTTCCGCAAGGGTGGGGTAGTTGAAGGTGTTCTCCACGAAGTAGTCGACGGTGCCCTTCAGGTTGAGCACCGCCTGGCCGATGTGGACGAGCTCGGTTGCACCTTCGCCGACGATGTGGACGCCAAGCAGCCGGCGCGTCTTGCGCGAGAAGATCATCTTCAGGAGGCCGCTGTCGAGGCCCATGATGTGGCCGCGGGAGGTCTCGCGGAAATGCGCGATGCCGGTCTCGTAGGGAATTCCGCGCTGGACGACTTCCTCCTCCGTCAGGCCGCAGGTGGAAATCTCCGGCACGGCATAGATGCCGTAGGGGAAGAACTGCGGCGGTTCGCTGGCGGGGGCGCCGACGGCATGGCGGGCGGCGATCCGCCCCTGCTCCATCGATGTCGAGGCCAGGCTCGGGAACCCCACGACGTCGCCTGCGGCATAAATGTGCGGCACCGCCGTCTGGAAGGTTTCGGGGTTCACCTTCAGGCGACCGCGGCTGTCGACCTCCAGGCCGGCGGCGGAGAGGTTCAGGGTATCTGTCGCGCCGACGCGGCCGGCGGCAAACAGCACCATTTCAGACTGAAGGACGCGACCGTTGCTGAGCTCGATGCGGCATTTGCCGTTGTCGTCCTTCTCCACCTTGTCGACGGTCTGGCCGAAGATCAGCTTCATGTTGCGGTCGCGCAGCTGGTAGGTGAAATCCTCGACGATCTCCTTGTCGATGAAGTCGAGCATCGTCTGCCGCGGCTCGACGACCGTGACCTGGGTATCGAGGGCGCTGAAGATCGTCGCATACTCGATGCCGATGACGCCGGCACCGACCACGATGAGCGACCGCGGGACCGAGGCGATCTCCAGCAGCTCGTCGCTGTCGATGATCGACTTGCCGTCGAAAGGGATGGTGGTCGGGCGGTAGGGTCGAGTCCCGACGGCCAGCAGGATGGAGTCTGCGCTCACCCGCAGCAGTTCTCCATCGCCTTTCTCCACCTCCAGGGTGTTCGGGTCGATGAAGCGGGCGGTGCCGAGCATGTGCTGCACGCGGTTGCGATCGAACTGGTGCTCGAGAACGGCAACCTCGTGATCGAGCGTTATCAGCAGTCGGCGGCGCAGGTCGTCGGCGCTGATGTCCTGCTTGACCCGGTAGGACTTGCCGTAGAAGCCCCGTTCGCGCCAGCCGGTGAGATTCAGGGCGGTTTCGCGCAGGGTCTTGGAGGGAATGGTGCCGGTGTGAACCGAGACGCCGCCGACGCGCCGCCCGCGTTCGATCACCAGGGCGGTCTTGTCCAGCTTGGCGGCCTGGATGGCGGCGCGGCGTCCTGCCGGGCCGCTGCCGACGACGATGAGGTCGTAGTGGTTCATGGATTGCTCCGCTTGCTCAATTCGGCGGCGTTTCCTGCTGCCAGATGCATGATCTATCAGCCTTGTCTTACGGTTTGATTGAGGCATCCTGACAAACACCGATGCATAGACTTCCGTTTCACAAGAACGTGCAACAAACGGGCCAAATCGGTGGTTGCGTTCAAATCAGACGCAGGCCCTTCAGGCTTGCATGGCCGTCCTTGCCGATGATGATGTGGTCGTGGACGGTGATGCCCAGCGGCTTCGCCGTCTCGACGATCGTCCGGGTCATGTCGATGTCGGCGCGCGAGGGGGTAGGGTCCCCGCTTGGATGGTTATGCACGAGGATGATCGCCGTCGCCGAAAGTTCGAGGGCGCGGCGCACCACCTCGCGGGGATAGACCGGCGTATGATCCACGGTGCCGCGGCCCTGGACCTCGTCGGCGATCAGGGCATTGCGCTTGTCGAGGAAGAGGATGCGGAACTGCTCGCGGGACTCGTAGGCCATGGCGGCATGGCAGTAGTCGATGACCGAGGACCAGGACGACAGGACCTGCTTGCCGCGCAGCTCGCTCTTCAGCATGCGGTGGGCGACGGTGGCCACCAGCTTGAGGTCGAGCGCTACGGCCTCGCCGACGCCATTGACCTCCTGCAGCAGGCCGGTCGGCGCGCCGAAGACCCCGGCGAGCGTGCCGAACCGGTCGATCAGGGCCTTGGCGATCGGCTTGGTGTCCTTGCGCGGGATCAGCCTGAAGAGCAACAGCTCCAGAAGCTCGTAGTCGGCGAGGGCGGCATCGCCATGATCGCGGTAGCGGCTTCGCAGGCGATCACGGTGGCCGTGATAATGCGCCTGCTTGTCCTCTTCCTTCGCCAAGACGCCGCTGCGCTTCAGCGATGCCGTCTTCGGCGGCTGCTCCCCGAAGAAACCGCGTTCGTCGGTGCCCTCGTCCATGGCTGGCAGATTGCCGTCATTGGGAGGGACCGCGCGGTTGGTCATTGCTATCCTTCCAATGGTGGCAGGCCGGGCCGGTCGAGCCCTGCGGGAGAGAGCGTGAAGACCTCGCAGCCGGTCGCGGTGACCCCGACGGCATGCTCATACTGGGCCGAGAGGGACCGGTCGCGCGTGACGGCGGTCCAGCCATCGGACAGGACTTTGACGTGCGGCTTGCCGATGTTGATCATCGGCTCGATGGTGAAGATCATGCCCTCGCGCAGTTCCGGGCCTTCGTCGGCCTTGCCGTAGTGCAGGATGTTGGGCGTGTCGTGGAACAGCCGGCCGACGCCGTGGCCGCAGAAATCCCGGACGACGGAGCAGCGCTCGGCTTCGGCATAGGTCTGGATCGCCTGGCCGATGGCGCCCGTGCGGGCGCCGGGGCGCACCGCCTGAATGCCGCGCATCAGGCATTCGTAGGTCACCTCCAGCAGGCGTTCCGCCGCCCGCTTGATCTGGCCGACCGGATACATGCGGCTGGAATCGCCGTGCCAGCCATCGAGGACATAGGTGACGTCGATGTTGACGATGTCGCCTTCCTTCAGCGGCTTGTCGTCCGGCATGCCGTGACAGACGACATGGTTGATGGAGGTGCAGACGGAATACTTGTAGCCGCGATAGTTCAGCGTCGCGGGCAGGGCGCCGTGGTCCATGCCGAACTGGAAGACGATGCGGTCGATCTCGCTGGTCGTCACGCCGGGCTTCACGATCGACGCCAGTTCATCGAGGCAGCGTGCCGTCAGCAGGCACGCCTTGCGCATGCCGGCAAAATCGTCTGCGCTGTAAAGGCGGATGGCGCCCGTGTTCTTGAGCGGGGCTTGCACCGCGTCAACATAATTTACCATGGGGTCTTTCTCACAATATCCCCGTTCTTAATGCACCCGAACGCATTTCGTCCATTGTGATCAGATCGCAAGCGATAATTTCTGCGGGCGTGACGCGGCAGCGCAGGGCGTAAGCCTCGACTCCGCGATCGACCGCATGCCGAAAGGCTGCCGCATAGGCTGGATCGAGATCGTGGCAAAGTCTGAAAGACGCGCAGTCCGGCCTCTGGATGACGTAGAGCATGACGCCGCGATGACCGCGCGCCACCATCTGAGACAGTTCGTCGAGGTGCTTGGCGCCCCGTTTGGTGACGGTATCGGGAAACTCCGCGAGTCCTTCCTCGCGAATGAAGTGGACGTTCTTGACCTCGACATAGGCATCCGGCCGTCCCGCTCCGGACAGCAGGAAGTCGATGCGGGAGTTCGTTCCGTAGCGCTGCTCGCGGCGGAGGGTGCCGTAACCGTCCAGCGCCGGCACGCGGCCGGCCGTGATCGCCTCCTCGGCAAGCCGGTTGGGAAGCCCGGTGTTTATGCCCACCAGCGTGCCGTTCACCTCCACCATCTCCAGCATGTGCCGGTACTTGCGTGTCGGACTGTCGTGGAGCGAAAGCCAGATGCGCGATCCGGGCGTCGTCAGTCCCCGCATGGAGCCGGTGTTGGGGCAGGACCCGGTGATCGGCGTGCCGTCGTCGAGGATGGCATCGAACAGGAAGCGCTTGTAGCGCTGGACGAGGGTTGCTGGCACGAGCGGCGGATCGAAGACCATCAGCCGCGTTTACACCCGTTCCAGCACGTAGGTGCCGGGCGCGTCGCCGATGGCATTCAGCGCGTCGCCGCCCGGCTTGCGGGCCGCGACGCGCTCGTCGGCGCGTTTCTTGACCCAGGCATCCCAGTGCGGCCACCAGGAGCCCTTGGTTTCGCGGGCCTTCTTCATCCAGCCGTCGAAATCACCCTGCGGCCTGCCGTTCGTCCAGTACTGGTATTTCTGCTTGTCCGGCGGATTGACGACCCCGGCGATGTGACCGGAGCCGCTCAGCACGAATTCGACACGGCCGCCGAACAGCGAGGAGCCCTTGAACACCGACCGCGGCGGGGCGATGTGGTCCTCGCGGGTGGCAAGATTGTAGACCGGGATCTTCACGTCCTTGAGCGAGATGACCTGGCCGCCAAGCTTCATTTCGCCCTTGCTCAATGCGTTGTCGAGATAGCAGTTGCGCAGATAGAAGGCGTGGTTGGCGGCTGCCATGCGGGTGGAGTCGGCGTTCCAGTAGAGCAGGTCGAAGGGCGGCGGTTCCTTGCCCATCAGGTAGTTGTTGACGACATAGGGCCAGATCAGCTCCGAGGCGCGCAGCATGTTGAAGGCATTGGCCATCCTGGAGCCGTCGAGATAGCCGCTCTTGTGCATCTGCCTCTCGATCGCCTCGAGCTGCTCTTCGTCGACGAAGACCTTCAGGTCGCCTGCCTGGGTGAAGTCGACCTGGGTGGTGAAGAAGGTCGCCGACGCGATGCGGCTGTCCTTCCGCTGCGCATGCAGGGCCAGTGCGGCGGCGAGCAGCGTTCCGCCGACACAGTAGCCGATGGCGTTGACCTTCGTCTCGCCGGTCGCCTTTTCCACCGTCTCGAGCGCGAATTCCACGCCTTCCTCGATATAGGCTTCCCAGTCCCTGGCGGCGTGGCGCTGATCGGGATTGACCCAGGAGATCACGAAGACCGTGTGTCCCTGATCGACGCACCATTTGATGAAGCTCTTCTGCGGCGTCAGGTCGAGGATGTAGAACTTGTTGATCCAGGGCGGCACGATGAGCAGTGGCCGCTTCAGGACCGTCTCGGTGCTCGGATCATACTGGATGACTTCGCAGAGGTCGCTCTGGGCGATCACCTTGCCGGGCGTCGTCGCGAGGTTCTCGCCGACCTTGAACTTCGTGAGGTCGGTGTGGCGCAGGCGCAGGTCGCCGCCGCCGGCTGCGATGTCCTCGGCCAGCATGCGCATGCCCGCAACGAGGTTGGTGCCGCTGCTGGCCACCGTCTGGCGATAGACTTCCGGATTGGTCAGCGCGAAATTGGCGGGCGAGAGCGCCGCCGTCATCTGCTTGACGTAGAAGGCCGCCTTGTGACGGGTGTGCTCGTCGAGCCCTTCCGCCTCGGCCACCAGCTTCTCCGCCCAGGAGGCGGTCACATGATAGACCTGGCGAAGGAAGGCGAAGAACGGATTGCGGGTCCAGTCCTCGTCGGCGAACCGCTTGTCCTTCGGCAGTTCCTCGACCTCGGTAACCGGCTGGCCGGTGAACTGCGACAGCGTGCGCGTCCAGATGCCGATGTAGCTGGAGAACAGCAGCGATTGCGCGTCCAGCGTTCGCTTCGGATCCGAGACCCAATAGTGCGCCACCTGCGACAGGGTCTTCACCAGATCGGTGACAGGGTCGGCTGCGGGGTCGGCGACGCCTGACTGCTCGCGGGCCTTGATCCATTCCGAGGCGCCCTGACCGAGGTGCTCGAGTGCGCGCGCGAGGTTGAGGGCGAGCGTGTTCGGGTCCTTGACCATGTAGGATTCAACGGACTTCGGGTCGAAGCCGGCAAAACCTTCCGCTCCAGACTGTTTCTCCTCCCTCGTGTCGGTCAACCGCTCCTCCGAACAGAACTGTTCTTGCTGTTTGATTTCCTTTGTACATAGTGCCGGAAGTTGAATACAAGTGCCAGCGATTGACGCTGACGGCGTCGACTTTTTGAACGCCGGAAATGGGCGGGTGTGATGGAACGACTAAGGCGCTGGGCGGAAACTCTGCCCCTTATCCTGTGTGTAGGCGGACTGCCGATGCTGCTGGCGGGCTGCAACAGCTTTGCTCTCGACGACGGCATCCCGAACACGGCGCCGACGTCCACGGTCGTTTCGAATCAGTCGACGGCGCCATCCGGGCCGCTGGTGCGGCGCCAGACAGGCAGCTATCCGACCTTCGACGGCAGCCTGACCGCCGCCAACACCCAGATCGGTGACGAGGATGCGGCCGGAACCGAGGCACAGCTGACCGCCCTTTCGCAGGCGCGCGCGAATGGCAGCGTCTCCGACGCCGAGTATCAGCGCCGGGTCGCAGAACTGCGCAGCCTTGCCGCAAACCACGGGCAGGATGCGGAAACCGCCATCGCCAATTAGCGCTTGCCTTTCGGGCGGTTTGGTCGCAAATCACCAAATCGCCGATTGGGCGATATCCCCGCGCTGGCCTGGGCCGCGCGTGCTTCCACGGGGAGAGACATGGAAGAGTTTCATAAAGTTAGGCGGCTGCCGCCATATGTGTTCGAACAGGTCAATCGTCTGAAGGCCAGCGCGCGAGCGGCGGGCGCCGACATCATCGATCTCGGCATGGGCAATCCGGACCTTCCCACACCAAAGGCGATCGTCGACAAGCTTTGTGAAGTGGTCCAGGATCCGCGCACGCACCGCTATTCCTCTTCCAAGGGCATTCCGGGCCTCCGCCGTGCGCAGGCCGGCTATTACGCGCGACGCTTCGGCGTCAAGCTCAACCCGGACACTCAGGTCGTCGCGACGCTGGGCTCGAAAGAGGGCTTTGCCAACATGGCGCAGGCCATCACGGCGCCGGGCGACGTGATTCTCTGCCCCAATCCCACCTATCCGATCCATGCCTTCGGATTCCTGATGGCGGGCGGCGTGATTCGGTCGATGTCGGTGGAGCCGGACGACAGCTTCTTCGGGCCGCTGGAGCGGGCGGTGAAGCATTCGATCCCGAAGCCCCTGGCACTGATCATCAACTACCCCTCCAATCCGACGGCCCACGTGGCGTCGCTGGATTTCTACAAGGACGTGATCGAGTTCGCCCGCAAGCATGAGCTCATCGTTCTCTCGGATCTGGCCTACTCGGAGATCTACTTCGATGGCGAACCGCCACCGTCGGTCCTCCAGGTTCCGGGCGCGATGGACGTTGCCGTGGAATTCACCTCGATGTCGAAGACATTCTCGATGCCGGGCTGGCGCATGGGCTTTGCGGTCGGCAACGAGCGGCTGATTTCGGCGCTGACCCGCGTCAAATCCTACCTGGACTACGGCGCCTTCACGCCGATCCAGGTGGCGGCGACCCATGCCTTGAACGGCGACGGTTCCGATATCGCGGAAGTGCGGGCGGTCTACAAGCGCCGCCGCGACGTGATGGTCGACACCTTCGGCAAGGCGGGCTTCGAAGTGCCGCCGCCGGCAGCGACCATGTTCGCATGGGCTAAGATCCCGGAAAAATTCCGGCACCTGGGCTCTCTGGAATTCTCCAAGCTCCTGGTGGAAAAGGCGGATGTGGCCGTGGCGCCGGGCGTGGGCTTCGGCGAGATGGGCGACGATTACGTTCGACTGGCCCTGGTGGAGAACGAGCACCGCATCCGGCAGGCGGCCCGCAACATCAAGAAGTTCCTCTCCACGGCGGACGAGACGATGCACAATGTGATTTCGTTGAACACCCGCCGCTAGTCTCAGGCGGCCCGGCGAGGGCCGCCACCCCAAAAATCGCAGGAAGAGTATGATGGCAGATGCCCTTAAAGTTGGCATTGCGGGTCTTGGAACCGTCGGTGCGTCGCTGGTCAGGATCATTGGTGCGCGGGCGAAGGAACTTTCGATCACCTGCGGGCGTGCCATAGAGATCACCGCCGTCAGCGCAAGGGATCGCTCCCGCGACCGCGGCGTCGACCTGTCGGGCATCACCTGGTTCGATACGCCCGACGCCATGGCGCAAGAGGCCGACATCGATGTCTTCGTCGAGCTGATCGGCGGGGCCGAGGGTGCAGCCGACACGTCTGTGCGGGCGGCGCTGCGGCGCGGCCTGCATGTGGTCACCGCAAACAAGGCGCTTCTGGCGCGACACGGCATGGAATTTGCCGCGCTTGCGGAAGACAAAGGCGTCCTGCTGAACTTCGAAGCTGCTGTCGCCGGCGGCATTCCGGTGATCAAGGCGCTGCGGGAATCGCTGACCGGCAACAAGGTCTCGCGCGTCTACGGGATCATGAACGGCACCTGCAATTACATCCTGACCCGTATGGAGAAGGAGGGGCTGACCTTCGAGGACTGCCTCAAGGAGGCACAGCGGCTCGGTTACGCCGAAGCAGACCCTGCCTTCGACATCGAGGGCAATGACACGGCCCACAAGCTTGCCATCCTGACGACGCTTGCCTTCGGCACGCAGATCGCCGCGGATCAAATCTACCTCGAAGGCATCAGCAACATCTCCATCGAGGACATCGGAGCGGCGGCTGACCTCGGCTACCGCATCAAGCTGCTGGGCGTTGCGCAGAGAACGGAATCGGGGATAGAGCAGCGGGTTCACCCGACGATGGTGCCTCGCGATTCCGTCATCGCTCAGGTCGATGGCGTAACCAATGCCGTGGCGATCGAATCGGACATTCTCGGCGAACTGCTGATGGTCGGCCCTGGCGCCGGCGGCGACGCCACGGCCTCTGCGGTGCTCGGCGACATCGCCGACATCGCCAAGAGCCGCCCCGGCGAGCAGCGGGTGCCGGTCCTCGGGACGCCGGCCAAGGCTCTGGCGCCCTATGTGCGGGCCCGTATGCGCAGCCATGAAGGCGGCTACTTCATCCGCCTGACCGTCGCCGATCGCACCGGTGTCTTCGCCAGCGTCGCGAGCCGGATGGCGGAGAACAACATCTCGCTTGAGTCGATCGTGCAGCGGGCGGCTTCGCAGACGGTTGCCGAGGCGCGGGACTCCAAGACCATCATCCTCGTCACCCATGCGACGACGGAGGAATCGGTTCGCAACGCCGTCGCGGCGATCAAAGCGGAGAGCTATCTGGTGGGTGAACCACAGGTCATCCGCATCGAGCGACCGAAGGCGTTCTGAGCGCGGCCGACTGCCCGCCCACACGCGCCGTTCAAAACGACGAGATCAATCCGAAGGCCACTGGCCAGCCGGGAGGTTTCCGGTTACATTGCATTGTCACACCACTGTCGCAGGGAGGCGTCAGCGTGATTTGCCAAAGATCACAAAGTAGATCCTTTCGGGTCGCTTATCGGGGCTCGTCGTCCGTTTCTTCGGAACGACGGGCGATATTGCCCGCCAACGATCAGGATAACCACGAGGATCGGGACGAGCGGAGCAACTGGGCAGCCGTCCTGGTGCTGAGCGTTCCCGTGTTTGCCGTCGGCTGCGTGCTGCTGGCATTCCTCTGAAGACCGAGCGCAGGGGAACGCAGCTCGTCGTGGGGTAGGTTGCGCCGCCGCCTGTCTGGCTGCGAAAAAGATACCGTTTCAACCGTCGATGGTCTAATAAGGCTCCATGACGGCAAGGCACCTTCCCACCATTGTAATTGCTGATGGCCAGGTCGATCCCGTGCCGCGGGCGTTCCTGAATGTCGAGCGTTCCGTGTCGGCTCAACGTTGGATCTCGCGCCTCGATCAGGCGGCGCAGAACCGCGCCTTGGCCATCGCGCAGGTCCACGGCGTTCCGGATCTCGTGGCTCGCGTGCTGGCGGGTAGGGGCGTCGAACTGGACAATGCCCTGGCGTTCATGGATCCGACCATCCGCTCGCTCATGCCCGAGCCGTTCACGCTGACGGATTGCGAAAAGGCGGCCGAACGTCTGTCGGCGGCCGTGCAGCGGCGGGAAAAGGTGGCGATCTTCGGGGACTATGACGTTGACGGAGCCGCATCGTCGGCGCTGCTCTACCGGTTCCTCGCGCATTTCGGCCTAGAGCCGGAAATCTACATTCCCGACCGCGTCTTCGAGGGCTACGGCCCCAATCCGGCGGCCATCCGCCAGCTGATCGCCAATGGCGCCAGCCTGATCGTCACCGTCGACTGCGGTTCGACCAGCCACGACGCACTGGCTGCGGCGCGCGACGCGGGATGTGAGGTGGTCGTCATCGATCACCACCAGCTTGGTCAAGCGCTTCCGCCGTGCCTGGCGCTCGTCAATCCGAATCGCGAGGACGATCTGTCGGGGCAGGGGCATCTCTGTGCTGCCGGCGTCGTCTTCATGGTCCTGGTGGCCACGGCGAGGATGCTGCGCGAGCGGGGCGACGCGCGCGCCAAGTCGGTCGATCTGCTGCAGTGGCTGGATCTCGTGGCGCTCGCCACGGTGTGTGACGTGGTCCCGCTGAAGGGGCTCAACCGCGCCTTCGTGGTGAAGGGGCTGATTGCGGCCCGCCACATGAACAATGCCGGTCTCGCCGCCCTCTTCCGGAAGGCCGGCCTCGGCGGACCGGTAACGCCCTATCATTTCGGATTTCTGGTCGGGCCGCGCATCAACGCCGGCGGCCGCATCAGCGACGCGGCACTGGGCAGCCGACTCCTGACGCTCGACGACCCCGCCCAGGCCGAGGAGATCGCTGCGCGCCTGGACGACCTCAACCGGGAACGCCAGGCCATGGAACAGGCCATGCTCGCCGAGGCGGAGGCCGAGGTCATGGCGGAATACGGGGATGGCGAGGGCGCGAGCGTGCTGGTGACGGCCCGTGACAACTGGCATCCGGGAATCGTCGGGCTGCTGGCGGCGCGACTCAAAGAGAAGTTCAAGCGTCCCGCCTTCGCGATCGCCTTCGATCCTTCCGGCAAGGGGACAGGCTCGGGCCGGTCGATCAACGGCTTCGACATGGGCAAGATGGTGCGCGCTGCCGTCGATCAGGGGCTGCTCGTCAAGGGCGGCGGACACGCCATGGCGGCCGGACTGACGGTCGAGAAGGCCAACCTCGGGCGCCTGCGGGCCCTGTTCGACGAGATCGCCGGAGAGATCGTCCCGAAGCTCGTCGGCAACCATGTGCTGAAGATCGACGGCGCGCTTTCGGCATCCGGTGCGACGCTGGCCCTGTTCGATCAGCTGGAGCAGGCCGGCCCCTATGGTTCCGGTCATGCGCAGCCAATCTTCGCCATTCCGGCGCATCGGATCAAGGATGCGCGCCTGGTCGGGACGGCGCATGTGAAGGCCGTGCTGCAGGCCGCGGACGGAACAACGCTCGACGCCATAGCCTTCCGCGCGGCCGAGACGCCGCTGGGCAATCTGCTGCTCAATTCGCGCGGCGTCCAGCTGCATGTGGCCGGCTGTCTGACCGGCGACCAATGGCAGGGCAATCGACGCATCCAGCTGCGCATCCTCGATGCGGCGCCGGCGCCATAAGTTCTTCAAATTACGAGGGGAAGTGGCACGCCCTAGGGGAGTCGAACCCCTCTTTCCAGAATGAAAATCTGGCGTCCTAACCGATAGACGAAGGGCGCGTGCGTTGTGGCGCCCTTATAGTCAGGAGCCGGATTCCCCGCAAGCGGGAAATTGAAGATTTTAGACCGAAAACAACAAAAAAACCGAAGCCGAGACGGAAGCGTGACGAGGCCACGCCTGATTCCGCAAATGGAATGATTTCAGTGATTTACGTGAGGGTAGATGGCACGCCCTAGGGGAGTCGAACCCCTCTTTCCAGAATGAAAATCTGGCGTCCTAACCGATAGACGAAGGGCGCGTGCGGTGAGCGCTCTTATAGAGGGGTGATTTCCAACCCGCAAGCGTGAATGTGGCAATTTCTGCAAAAAAATGACAGCATCATCTCGGTGTGGATAATCGAGATTAACGAATAGGAATCAGCAGCTTAATGGCGTTCCGTCGGCAGCCGTCCCGCAGCCGGCACCGTCATAGACGGCTGCGGCGGGCGGAGCGCTGAAGACGCTGCCGGCGGTAGCGTTGACGCGACCGGGCGCAGCATGGGCGGGAACTGCTCCGGACGTCGTCGCATCGCCCATCACCGGGGCCGGCGCGGAGAAGATGCTGACGCTGCCGGCACGGATGCCCGTCGGCTGAGACACCGCGCCTGCCAGATCAGGAGCTTCCTGCGCCGGCACGCCATAGGCGTCAGGCGTCGAGGCGTCCTCTGCGACCGAGGCCGAGGAGACGAGGGCGGGGTCGACATAACGGTTGGAGGCAGTGGTGCCACCTTTGGCAAGGAGGTCTTTCGCGGAGGGTTCGGGCTCCGCGGCGTCCGCTGCCACCGTGTCGCCGTCGGACTTGCCGCTGGTGGCGCAGCCGGAAAGGCTGACGATCGCCAAACTCAAGGCAAGGAGCGCACCGAAGCGCCGCTTATTCTGCCATCTGTTCGGCATTCTTCTTCCCATCCGGCTCGCTTGCGAATCGCCGGACAAGGGTGCCCCGACCGGCCTGCGAGAGCAAGCCGGTCGGTCGACAGGGTTTACCAGCTGCCGGTATTTTCCATCGACGACCAGGGTTCCGTCGGTGCAAGGGCCGCCCCCTTCTGCAGGATCTCGATGGAGATGCCATCCGGCGACCGGACGAAGGCCATGTTGCCGTCGCGCGGCGGGCGGTTGATGGTGACGCCATTGTCCATCAGCTTGCGGCAGAAGGCGTAGATGTCGTCGACCTCGTAGGCGAGGTGCCCGAAGTTGCGGCCACCGGTATAGTCTTCCGGGTCCCAGTTGTAGGTCAGTTCAACGCATGGGGCCTTCAGTGACTTTGCCGCCTCGGCGTCTTCCGGCGCAGCCAGGAAGATGAGCGTGAACCGCCCCTTGTCGTTTTCGATCCTGCGGACTTCCTGCAGTCCCATCAGATCGGTGTAGAATCGCATCGAGGCGTCGAGGTCCTTCACGCGGACCATGGTGTGTAGATAGCGCATCAGTGGAGATCTCCTGTTCCGGCTCGTATATGTGTTCAAGCACCAGCCACGGGCAAGGCATGGAACATAGAAATGGTCCGGATAAATCCAGAGCGGGGGCTTGCGCTGGACGGTTAGCAGGATGTTAATCTACTCTTCAGAATCAGTTAACCGACTCAGTAGCGCGTAATCAAGGGGCCGACAGACATGGCTGACAGACTGTCATCGAAAGGTGTTGACGAGATCGAGGATCTCGCTGGCGAGCCTGTCGATCTGATTGAGATTACCGGTGTCGTAAAATGGTTCGACGTGGCCAAGGGGTTCGGCTTCATCATTCCCGACAACGGCATGCAGGACGTGCTGCTGCACGTCACCTGCCTGAGGCGTGACGGATACCAGACCATCCTGGAGGGCACGCGCATCGTCGCGCTTATCCAGCGGCGGGAGCGGGGCTATCAGGCGTTCCGGATCCTGTCGATGGATCAGTCGACAGCCGTTCATCCCTCGCAGATGCCGCCGATCCGGACCCATGTCCAGGTGACGCCGACCAGCGGCCTGGAGCGGGTATTGGTCAAGTGGTTCAACCGCACGAAGGGCTTCGGCTTCCTGACGCGCGGCGAGGGAACGGAAGACATCTTCATCCACATGGAAACGCTGCGCCGCTTCGGCCTGACCGAGCTGAGACCGGGTCAGGTGGTGCTGGTGCGTTTCGGCCCGGGGGACAAGGGGCTGATGGCGGCGGAGATTCACCCCGACAACCCGAATCCGGTCAGCCGGGCTCACTGATGATGAGAACAGCCATGTCCTTCTTCCGAAAAGGCGCCCTTGCGGCGCTTTTTGTGCTTCTGGCGAGTGTCGCCTCGGCGCAGTTGCAGTTCGACCGGGAGGAGCTGGTCATCGAGACCCAGGACGGCAAGCGGCATGCCTTCGATGTCGAGCTGGCGCTGACGCCGGAGCAGCGGTCGCAGGGCCTGATGCATCGCGAGAGCATGCCGCCCGACCACGGCATGCTGTTTGATTTCGACGACACGCGCCCCGTCTCCATGTGGATGCAGAACACGCCGTTGCCGCTCGACATGCTGTTCATCCAGAAGGACGGAACGATCTCGCATATTCACGAGATGGCAGTGCCTTTCTCGCAAGCCATCATCGATTCCCGCGGTCCTGTGAGCTACGTGCTGGAGCTGAACGGCGGGCGCGCCGACGCTCTGGGCATCACCTCGGGCGACCGGGTCATCAGCCCGCGCATCGAGGCAGGACGGTAACGGCGGAACCTTTCGTCCTGCGGTTCGATTTTGCTGTTGCAGGCCAGGGGGTAAGCGTGTATCTCGCTGGTCAACGTGAATACGGAGTGTAGCGCAGCCTGGTAGCGCATCTGGTTTGGGACCAGAGGGTCGGGAGTTCGAATCTCTCCACTCCGACCACGTCTAACCCCTGAAAACGCTGAAGATGCTGCTTTTCAAGGACTTTTGGCCAACTTTCTGTTACAATCGATGTAACAAAACGGATGTTGGACATGCCATCTAATCCCCGCTACCTACTCAATCGCGATGGCCGATATTTCGCCCGCATCGTGATCCCGAAAGAACTTCGGCCCTTCCTCGAAAACAAGCATGAGCTTCGCGAACCGCTAGGAGCGGATCGCAGAACCGCGCTTGCAAGGCTTCATACTGCTGTTGCCGAACTTCAAGCCAAGATCGCTGTAGCCGAACGGCGGAAGCAGCTAGCGAAGGGTGAGGCAATCACGCCGGGCCGCTATCCCCTCCCGGTCGGTCAACTGGCCTTGCGCAACTACAATGATCGGATCGCATTCGACACCGAACTGCGGAACATGGACAATCGCCACGCGATGGGCCTTGTTGACGACAGGCTTGTTGAACTCTTGCGACAGGGTATTGCGGGCGGGCTTGCTGACGATGGCCTTGAAGCGCTTGTAGGGCGGCAAATCGATCGCTTCCGTCGCCTCGGTAACACGACGGTCGTCAAGGGCACCATAGAATGGCGAACACTTGCACGGGCCTTGTGTGTGTCCGAACTTGAGGCTCTTGCCCGTGTCGCCGAACGTGATGAAGGCGATTTCACCGGGAAGCCTGAAGACCCCATGCTTGCCGAAGCCGCCGAAGCGGATGAGGTTGCCGAAGACGTTGCCACGTCTGACTTCAATTCGCTCACGTTCGAAATGGTGATTGCAGAGAAAGAGCGCCTGACCGGTATGGGACTAGGCGGCAAGGTGAAGTCAGCGACGACGCTGGAAAAGTATCGCGGCGTTGTGCATGACTTCGAACATCACCGCCGAAGCAAGCGCATGGCGACCGTGACCCTTGAGGAAGGGGAGGCGTGGCGGAACGCCATGCTTGACGCTGGCAAGCTCTCTCGGAAGACGATCAAGGATAAGCTGGCGACCATCCGGGCAATCCTTGGATGGGGTCAGGAGCAGTGCCGTGGGAAGCTCTTTCCCGCCACGCCGAAGGGGACGCCGTTCGATTATCTAGAACTTCCTGTCGGCGAAACGAAGGACAGCGCCGACCGCACCTATACCCTTAAGGATGCGCGTCACCTGTTGGTGACATCCCGCACGGCGACCCGTTCAAGCTTCCGCTGGATACCTTGGATCGTAGCCCATACCGGCGCGCGCGTGAACGAGATAACCGTGCTGGAAAAGCGCGACGTGTTCGAGCTTGAAGGGCATTGGTTCATTCATATCCGCGTCGGCCATGGCCGGACAACGAAGACAGGCAAAGCCCGGAAGGTGCCAGTGCATCGGGCGTTGATCCGTGAAGGGTTTATTGAGTTCGTCAAAGCGCAGCCTGACGGAAAGCTGTTTCCGGGCGGCGCTAACGAGGACCAGCGCCTTCGCGAGTGGATTCATGAGAAGGTCTTTCCGAACCGGACGGATATGCCGCCCCCGAACCACGGCTTCCGGCATCTGTTCGAGGATGCCTTGTTCGCTGGAGTGAGCCAGAAGGCGGCGCTCTACATCACAGGCCGAGCCTCCGGATCTTCGGCAGATGACTACGGCGGGAGCGACTTACGGTTGATCTCGATTGCGGAGCAGATGGACAAGGTGCGGGATATCGTTTTGCACCATGAATAGGCAAAAAATCCTATATAATAGGAAAATTATCATAACTAGGGATTCACAAGCGAGTCCTGATATGAGATTCTGTCCTCAAGTTAATTGAGGACGGAATTGCATGAACTTCACCGGCATTGTTTCGAGTGCAAAGAAGGTCCTTGGCCTTTCGGTAGAACAGAAGGCGTATTCCCTCACCGATCCCGCGATCAGCGAACTCTTCGGCGTGATCCCGACCGCATCCGGCGTTGTCGTTACTGGCAATTCCGCGATGCACGTTCCGGCAGTGCTTCAGGCCGTGCGCCTTATCTCCGAGACTATCGGCTCTCTGCCTTGCAAACTCTATCGCGAAGCCGACGACAGCAAGGAAGCGGCCAAGGATCACCCCGGCCACAAGATCACCCATAGCCGCGCGAACGACTGGACCAGCGCCGGACAGCTTCGTGTAGACCTCACCGTTGACGCCCTGCTTCATGGCGCTGGCTATGCGCAGGTTGTCCGCGCGTCCGATGATCGCCCCCTTGAGCTTCACCGCCTCGACCCGTCGAAGGTGCAGCGCCGTTGCGAGGACGATGGCGAACCCTTTTATCTTGTCTCGACCGAACGCGGGCAGGTCCGGCTTTCCTATCGTGACGTTCTCTATGTCCCGGCCTTCGCGGGCGTCTCGCCCGTCAAGCTTGGCCGTGAAGCCATCGGCATCGGCCTCACCCTCGAAAAGCACACTTCGAACCTCTTCAGCGACGGCGCACGTCCGTCCGCGATGTTCTGGAGCGAGAACAGCGTTCCCGACACCGAAGCCGGGACGAAGGTCATTGCCAACATCCTGAAGGACTACCGGGCGGCATTCAGCGGCGGCAAGCAATCGCGCCCGCTCATCGTGCCTAACGGCTTCCGCTACCAGCAGATGGCCCTTGCCAGCACGGACGCGCAGTTCATCGAAAACCGCCTTGAGCAGATCAACGAGATTGCCCGCGTCTTCGGCGTCCCTCCGCATATGCTGTATCAGCTTGAGCGTGCGACCTGGAGCAATGCGGAACAGATGGCCGCAAGCTTCCTTCAGGTTTGCCTTCGCCCTTGGCTCGACAAGTGGCAGGACGCCTATGCGACCGTGCTTCTCACCGACGAAGAGCGTGACACCCTCTATTTCGAGTTCGTCATTGACGACCTTCAGCGCGCCGATGCCGCAGGCCGTGCCGAGATCTTCGGCAAGCTTGTCGCCATGCGCGCCATGACCCCGAACGAAGTCCGCGCCGCGATGAACCTGCCCGCACTGCCGGGCGGCGACGAACTCGCAAACCCCTACACCACGACGACCACGACCGGCCCGGCAGAACGCCAGCCGCCGAAGGAAGCTTCCTGACATGCAGCACACCGCCTTTTTCGGTGATGGCGAAAAGACCTTCGCCCTCACGACCGAGATGATTCTTGAACTTGAGCGAACGACCGGCGTCGGCATCTTGGCCTTGCACACCCGGTTCCGGTCGATGGCCGCGCACTTCTTTGACCTCACCGAAGTCATCCGCACCGGCCTTATCGGGGGCGGCATGTCACCGGACGCGGCTCATAAGCTCGTCAGCATCTACAGCCGCTCGATGCTCATCACTGACTTGTATCTGCTGGCGTTCGACATTCTCGACGCCCGCTATTCCGGCACCCCGGACACCGAAACCGCCAAGGAGGCAGTTCTGTGAGCGCGCCGAATATCCAGAAGCCTTCGAAGTCCTATGACCGTGAACCGGTATTTGTGACGCCTTCCATTGATCAGGTCGAACAGTTCGTCGCCCGCTCCAATCGTCTTCTTCTTCGCGCAATCCGCGAAGCCTACAAGGACGTGGCCGAATGACGGACACGCAGAACCTCGAGATCAAGGCGAACGTTTCCATTGACGACACCGGCACCGTGACCGGCATCGCTTGGCCCTTCGGCTCGCCGGACAGCGTCGGCGACGTGATCGAAAAGGGCACCGTTGCCTTCGCGAACAGCGTTCCCATGGTCATTGAACACGATCAGAAACAGGTTGTCGGCGTCTGGGAAACCTGCACCGAAACCGACAGCGGCCTTGAAGTGAAGGGCCGCTTGTTCGTGGAAGGTATCGGACCCGCCCGCGATGCTCACCGGCAGTTGAAGGCCGGGAAGATCGCCGGTTTGTCCATCGGCTTCCGTCACACCGGCTTCGAACCGCGCGCCGCAGGTGGCCGCGTCTTCAAGTCCATCACCGTCAACGAAATCAGCCTTTGCCGTCGCCCGGTCCATCCCGGCGCGCACGTCACCGTCGTCAAATCACACCTCAAGGAAGAACTTATGGAAAACGAAGATATGCAGAACGTCCCGGAAACGAAGAGTGACCCGGTTGTGTCTGCCGATGAACTCAAGGCCATGAAGGCCCGCATGGACAAGCTGGAAGCGAAGGCCAACCGCCCGCTTGCCGCGAACAACAACCATCCGGCAGGCGCTAACGACAACAGCGAGAAGAAGGCATTCGCCGACTTCGTTCGTTCCGGGGATGCAAACGAGGTGAAGTCACTCGGCTACGCCACGCCTTCAACGGGCGGCATCCTGGCACCGGAAGCCGTCTCGACCTCGATCCTCGAAAAGGTCGCAGAGTTTTCGCCGGTTCGTGGCCTTGCCCAGACCATCACCATGTCCGGCCCGCTTCTTCAGCTTCCCCGCCTTGTCGATGAAATCACGGTTGGCGAAGTTGCGGAAACCGCGCCACGCCCGGAAAGCGAACCTTCGTTCGACCAGATCGACCTGAAGCCCTTCGAAATGGCCGTTATCGTCCCGGTGACGCGCATCCTGCTTGAGGATGCCCAGATCGATCTTTCCAGCTATCTCGGCAATCACATCGCTCGCCGGTTCGGACAGAAGGAGGCCGGTTGGTTCGTCAACGGCAATGGCACCACGCAGGCAGAAGGCGTCCTCACGTCCGACGACGTTGCAGAAGTCGAAGCCGAGATCGCAGCCGACGACCTCATTGACCTGTTCTACAGCATCAAGACGGCCTATTCCGCAAACGGCTCGTGGCTCATGAACCGCAAGACCATGGCAGCGGTTCGCAAGCTGAAGGACACCGACGGCGCGTATCTCTGGGAACGGTCCATCACCGCAGGCCAGCCGCCTCTTCTGCTTGGCCGCCCGGTCTATGAGGCCGTGGACATGCCGGACGCCGTCGCAGGCAATACGCCGATTGTATTCGGTGACTTCGCAAGCGGCTACGCCGTCGCCGACCGTGTCGGCTTCAACATCATTCGCGACGAACTGACCGGTGCTGCAAACGGCATCATCAAGCTTCACGCTCGCCGTCGTGTCGGTGGTCGCGTGGTTATGGGCGAAGCCCTCACGAAGCTGAAGGTCGCGGCCTAATGGAGACCTACCAGCGGCCCGCATATGAACAGGTAACGCTTGCGCACGGTGGCAACACCGTGACGCTTCGGCCTTCCTTGCGGGCCGCTGTCACCCTTGAAGCCAGCTTCGGCTTCCCGGCGATGTTCCGGGCGCTTGAGGAAGGCAACTTCACCGTTATCTCTGAGATCATCCGCGCGGCTTCGTCCCCCGTGCAGGATGCGGCGGCTTTCTTGGCTGGCATACCCGGAAAGCCGCTTTCCTCTTTCATCGGGCCGGCACGTATGCCGCTCGCCGAACTCGTTTCTATGCTTATGCCCGCGCCCGATCCGAAGGCGACCGATGTTCGCCCTTCCGGCAAGTCCGTCGCTTGGTCCGACTTCTATGCTGACCTCTACGAAAACGCGACCGGCTGGCTTGGCTGGACGCCCGAACAGGCATGGAACGCGACCCCGATCGAGATCACCCGCGCCTATGCAGGACATGTAGCCAAGCTGAAGGCGATCCATGGCAGCGGCGAGGATGACAAGCCGACCGCAAAGGCACCGGACCCCGAACAGGCCGCGCACAATGTTGCGGCTGGCCTCGACCCCGAATTTGATCGTGCAGGGCTTCGCGCCCTCAAGGCGAAGATTGCGAGCGGATCATGAGCCTGCCGCCCCGCATCTGTTCTTGTGGCCGTGTAGTCGCCCATGGCGTTCTTTGTGAGTGCCAGCGCACCCGGACCCGTGAGCGCAACGTCCGCCATGATGCGCGCCGTCCTTCGGCCCGTGCCCGTGGCTATAACCATGAGTGGCGCAAGGCCCGCCTCGAATACCTGGCCTCGCATCCGCACTGCCGGGAGTGCAGCACCCACGGCATCACCCGCCTTGCAACCGTCGTAGATCACATCATTCCGCACCGTGGCGACAAGCGCCTGTTCTGGCACCGCGCCAACTGGCAGCCCCTTTGCGGCCCTTGCCACAACTCGATTAAGCAGCGGCAGGAGCGTCAAGCCATCCAATTGCCTCCACCCCTGCTGGGCAACGGGGTATCGGCAAATTGAAATACGTGGTTGTTATCCGTTTGGCATCGCCTGTAGTCACCGGTTCCTTGCAGGAAGCTAATGAGTCTGTCCCGGTTAAGGCAGACCGGGCAGATGAAATGCTCCCGCTCTCCATTGGCGACCTCGGCCTTAAGTCTGAAAACGACATCATTCTGTCGCGTATGGAATATCTCGTAACGGGCCTTTTCCGTCTCGAACTCGTCAAGTCGCCGAAGTTCTTGGCTAAGCGCTCGAAGACCTTCGCTCAGTTGAACGTTCATGATGTTGGCCGCAGTCAACTCTGCCGCCAATGCGTTTATCAGCTTCCCTGCTTCTCCGCTTTGACCAGGATTGCCGGAGTCAAACAGCGCTTTAATCGCCTGAATCGTTCCCGCCGCCTTACCGGTAAGGCCCACTGCGCTGGAAGCAAGCCCCATCACTTCATTGACCTGCGTCAGATCCATCGTGCGGAATCCCCGGTTGCCGTTCTCTCTGCCGACAATCTAGTCGGGATGCCGCTTTACCCGCAAGGGACCGAGGGGGGTATCCAGAGACTTTGCGCCTTTGAAGGGGACCGGCGCGGGGAGCACTTTGCAAGAGACACCGAATTTAACTTTTTCAGGAAGTGAAGCATGAGCGCCTTAAGCCTCGACCTCGCCAAGCAGCACATGAAGGTGGACGGAACCGCCGAAGATGATCTGATTTCGCTCTACATCGACGCCGCAGAGACGTGGGCCGCGAACTACATCGGGAAGCCGCTCGCCGACTTCGATCCTATCCCGGCAGACGTGAAGCACGCCGTCTTGAAGCTCGTCGCCTTCTACTACGAGGTGCGCAGCATCGCGACCTACGGCCTTTCCGTCGATATGGCACCGCAGGGCGTGACCGCGATCCTCGACAGCTACCGTGAAAGGTGGTTCGGCGATGGCGAATAAGAGCGGAAACGGTCTCGCCGAAACGATGGCAGCGTTTGACCGGATCGCCCGCGCACCGCGCGAGGCCGTCATTCCTGCCTTGATGAAGTCCGGCGAGGAACTTGCCCGTCACCAGAAGATGCTTGCCGAAACCTCCCGCGATACCGGCGCGCTGATCGACAGCATCGAAGTCACCGCACCGGGCCAGCATACCCCGCCCTTCAGTCAACCGGGCGGTTCCCGTGTTGCCGGTGAGACGGAAGTTCTCGTGACCGTTGGCAACGAGGACGTGCGCTATGCGCACCTTGTCGAATACGGCACGGCGAACGCCGAAGCCCAGCCCTTCTTTTGGCCCGCCCTTCGCCTTCTCCGCAAGCGCCTGCAAAACCGCATCAACCGCGCCGCGAAGAAGGCCGTCAAAGACTCTTGGAATGCGAAATGATTGAACCGACCCTTGCCCTTCAGACTGCTATCCGCGCCGCGCTTGTCGCCAACCCGGCAGTGAGTGCCCTTGTCCCGGCTGACCATATCCGGGCCGGTGGTTCGCGCCCTGACAAGACGCCGTGCGTCATCATGAGCGACGGCAACACCGCCTTGCATGGTCAGGACTACACCGCCCAGCGCGCGGCGTGGGTCTACTTAGACCTGCATATCTGGACGCTCGACGCTGGCGAGGATGCCGTGAAGGAAATTGCCTTCGCCGTGACGACCGCGCTCGATAAGACCCTGACCATCGAAGGCGGCTACTGCGATCACTTCAAGGTCACGGCGTCGCGGTTCCCGCGCGATCCTGACCCTGCCTATGGGCATGGCGTCCTGTCCGTCGAAGCCCTCATTCGGTGGATTGTCTAATGCTGAATATCGGAAGCATGGATCGCCGCATCACCATCGAACGCGAGACGGAAACCGTGAATCCGTCCGGCAGCGTCGTGAAGGGATGGGCACCCGTCGCCACGGTATGGGCCGAAGTCCTTCAGCAGTCGGCGAGCGAATTCTTCACCGGCTACGGCGAGGCCGAAACCGGCACCGTCGTTTTCCGTGTCCGTTATCGCCCTGGCATCACGACCGCCGACCGCGTGACCTACGAGGGCACGGCCTACGGCATCAAGGAGATCAAGGAACTTGGCAGGCGCGATGCGCTAGAACTTCGTGGCGAGGCCCTGAAGTGACCCACCTTCGCGGCGTGAAGCCGCCTATCGACCGGGACAGCAACGCCCTCACGAAGGCACCGGCAGCGCCGAAGCAGCTTTCCGCCTATGCGCGCGCCGAATGGAAGCGGATTATGCCCGGCCTCATCGAACGCGGTATCATCACGCGCGGCGACCTCGGCGGGGTGGAAGACTACTGCCGCGCCCGTGGTCTTGTCAGGGAGATCGAAGACACCCTTCGCCCATCCGGCGAGATCGACATGAAGCTTTGCCGTCTTCAGGACAAGGCAATGCAGACCGCCCGGCAGCTTGCCGCCGAATATGGCTTGTCGCCGGTATCGCGCGCCCGTGTCGGCAGTGCAGCCGGTGGCGACGATGACGACGACAATCCGATGAGCATCGGCAGGAACCGTGCCCATGCCTAAGAGCGCGTTCCCGCAGTGGATCAATGACGGCAGCCCTATCGATGACCCGTTAGGCTATGGACAGGAAGCCGTCGATTTTATCCGGGCATTGAAGCACCCGGCAAGCACCGCGCCGAAGGGCCGGTTCCAGCTATACGATTTTCAGGAGCGCATGACCCGGCGCATCTATGGCCCGCGCAATCCCGATGGGAGCCGGATCGTCCGCACGGTCTTCCTCATGCTGCCCCGTGGCAACCGCAAGACCAGTATCGCGGCAGCATGGGCGCTACTGCATACCATCGGCCCGGAAGCGCGTTCGGCCGGGCAGGCCATCTTTGCCGCGTCCGACCGTGAACAGGCTGGTATCGGCTTCAAGGAGGCCGCGAACATCGTGCGCGAAGATCGCCGCATCGTGGCCGCGACCCGCATCTATGACGCCCATAACTCGGCAAAGAAGATCATGGCACGCCCGAACAAGGCAGAACTGCTCGCCGTTTCCAGTGACGGCGCTGCACAGCATGGCAAGACGCCTTCCTTCGTCCTTGTCGATGAGATCCACGCTTGGAAGGGCCGCGACCTCTGGGAAGCCCTCAAGTCCGGCATGGCGAAGGTTCCCGACACCCTCATGATCATCGCCACGACCGCAGGCCGTGGACAGGAGAACATCGGTTTCGAGATTTACGACTACGCCCGAAAGGTCGCGACCGGCGAGATCGAAGACCCGTCGTTCCTGCCGATCATCTTCGAAGCCGAACCCGGCGACGATTGGCGCGACGAAGCCGTGTGGCACAAGGTCAATCCCGGCCTTGCCCATGGCTTCCCCGATCTTGGCGGTTTGCGGACGATGGCACACGAGGCCGAACACCGCCCCGCCGAACGGTTCGCCTTTCAGCAGTTTCATTTGAATATGTGGCAGGCCGCTTCCCGCGACCCGCTGTTCGATATGGCCGTCTATGACGCGGGCCGCGATCCGAACTTCGACCTCGCTGACCTTGAGGGCCTGCCGTGCTGGCTTGGCGTGGACCTTTCCCGTTCCGGCGACTTGACGGCTATCGTAGGCGCGTGGCGTCACGAGGATGGCCGGATCACGGTTCACCCGTGGTTCTTCCTGCCGTCTGAAGGTCTTGAGGACAAGGGGAAGCGGGAACAAGTGCCCTATACCCGGTGGCGCGATGAAGGGCTGTTGAACGTCATTGACGGCCCGGTGATCGAGCCGGACGTGATCGCCGACCGGATCATTGACCTTTGCGGCACCTATGACGTGCGCGAAGTCGTCTTCGACCCGTCGCTTGCCGGGCCGCTCATGTCGAAGCTCATGGATCACGGCATCAACGTCCTTCAGGTTCCGCAGACAGCGAAACACATGCACGGGCCGATTTGCGACCTTGAGCGTATCGTGAATGGTCGCCGCATCCGGCACGGCGCGCACCCGATCCTTCGCAACCACTTCGAAAGCGTCGTCGTGAAGCGCGCGACCAGTGCCAGCGAATTGACCACGATGCACAAGGGCACCCGCCATTCGAACCACATCGACGGCGCGATTGCGTCAGCGTTGTCCGTCTTTCGGGCAGCGGCGAACGATAACCAGCCCGCCCTTCATGAACTTGATCCCGACGAATACGCCGCCCGCATGGATGCCATGTGGGATGAGGCAGCATAAGGAATTTCTCGAATGGATGATACGCAGCGCCTTGTCGTGAGCCTTGAGGCCCGGCTTACGAAGTATGAGCGGGACATGGCACGCGCCCGCAACGCGACGAACGACAACTTCAGGAAGATGGAAGGCCGCG
The DNA here is from genome assembly GCA_000722615.1 of Pseudorhizobium pelagicum. Lineage (GTDB taxonomy): Bacteria > Pseudomonadota > Alphaproteobacteria > Rhizobiales > Rhizobiaceae > Neorhizobium > Neorhizobium pelagicum. The sequence continues at coordinate 89,758 of JOKI01000004.1, forward strand.
CCCGGCAGTCTGCCCAGAACATGGAACGGACCATGGGAAAGGCGTCGGCATCTATCGGCGAGAAGCTTCAGGGCATGTTCGCCCCGCTCATGAAGGGCGGCGCGGTTGTCGCTGGCGTCGGTGGCGCTGCAATTGCCCTGAAGGAAATCGCCAACAGCATCGCCGAAGTGGATCGCGAAGCCCGCAAGGCTGGCGTGTCGTCCAAGGTTTGGCAGCAGTGGACCTACGTCGCCACCGGAACCGGCATGAGCATCGACGGCGTGACCGACGCCCTCAAGGAACTGAACATTCGCGGCGACGAGTTCGCCAAGACCGGGAAGGGGAGCGCCGAAGAGGCTTTCCAGCGTCTCGGCTATTCCGCAACCGACGTTGCGCAGAAGCTCAAGGATCCTAGCCGCTTCCTTGATGAGATCATCGGCAAGCTTCAGCAGATGGACGCGGCAGCACAGACCCGCATCCTTGATGAGGTCTTCGGCGGAACCGGCGCGGAACAGATGGCGAAGGTTCTTGGGCTTTCTGTCGCCGAAATCCAGAAGATGCGCAGCGAGGCCGCGACCTTCACCGACGAGCAGATCGAAGCCGCGAAGAAGATCGATCGCGAATTTTCGACCATGTGGCGCAACTTCACCGTCTACGCCAAGCAGGCGGCAGTCGAAGGCGTCAACGTCGCATCCCAGATCATCGGCTATATCAACGATCCTTCGGGAGGCGCGCGTGACCGTGCCATTGCCGCCTACAACTCGCCGGAGGCCCAGCTTAAGCGGCTTCAGGAACAGCGGGCGAAGATCGCCAAGCAGATCGCAGACACCGAAGCGAACCCGTTGAACGTCATGAAGGAGGCCGAACTTCGCCAGCTTAATGCGGCCTTGTCTGCCGTCGATGACCAGATTCATGAAGTCACGGGCGGTAGCGACGAATTCAAGCAGGCGCTCAAGGAACTGTCCGCAGCAAGCAACAGCCTGTCCGGCGCGTTCGGCGGTAACGTCGCGGCAGCGGCGAACTTCAAGAACGCCCTTGTCGAACTGAAGAACCTCGTGCCGGAACTGACGGCCGAACTCGACACCCTCGCCACGACGGACGGCATCGACGCGGCCTATACCAAGGCCGTGCAGAACGCCCGCACGATGGGCGAGGTCATGAGCGCGACCGACCTCGCGAACCGCGCCAAGAGCATTGCCCGGTTCGGCAAGCACGACAACATTCTTGACCTCATCGCCAGCGTCGAAAGTGGCGGGGACTATAACGCGACCCTCGACAATGGCCGGTGGACCGGCGGAGCGCAGAACCTCACCGGCATGACGCTTAATCAGGTTCGTGACCTTCAGCGCTATATGCTGGCGAACCCGGCAAACCGCGCCCTCTATGGTGACGGGCAGGGATCTTCGGCACTTGGCCGCTACCAGATCACCGGCAGGACGCTTGAAGGTTTGATGAAGGAGCTTGGCCTTTCCGGTGATCGTCTGTTCGATCAGGACACCCAGGACGAACTTGCGCGCGCCCTTCTTCGCCGTCGTGGCAATGATCCGGCTGGCCTTCGCAACGAATGGGAAGGTTTGCGCCGCGTCGATGACGGCACCATTCGCAACGCCTATGCCGGGACGCCGACCGCAGCCCAGCCGCTTGCACCGACCGACAGCGAACGCGAGCGGACGGAATTGCTCAAGCAGCAGGACGCGGCCCGCAAGAGCTTGAACCAGTCGGTGCAGGAAGGGCTTGACCTCGCCCGGTTCGAACAGTCGATTTCCGGCATGTCGGCATCGCAGCAGCGTATCGAGCTTGCTGTGTATCAGGCCCAGCAGGAAGCGAAGCGGGCGGGCATCACTCTCACCGATCAGGAACTTGCCAAGCTTCGCGAGAAGATCGCGCTCACCCAGCAGCTTGACGGCACCAATCAACAGGTTGCCGCTTCGGCGGATGGCCTGAAGAATGCACAGCAGTATTTTGCTGAAAGCTTCACGTCGTCCCTGTCCGGCCTGTTGTCCGGCACGCAGACCTTGAACGGCGCATTGCAGAACCTGCTTTCGAGCTTGATCGATGCGACCTTGCAGGCCGCGCTTCTCGGCAAGGGTCCGCTTGCTGGCTTGGCTGGCATTGGCACCGGCATCTTCGGCGCATTGTTCGGCTTCAGCGAGGGCGGCTATACCGGCGACGGTGGCAAGTATCAGCCCGCAGGCGTGGTCCATCGTGGCGAATACGTCATGTCGAAGGAGGCAACGAGCCGGATCGGCGTCGGCAACCTTGAGGCCATGCACCGCAACGCGCTTGGCGGGTTCGCGGACGGTGGCTATGTCGGCAGCGCGCCGACCATCCGCAAGCCGGACCTGAGGCACGCGAACAGCAACGCCACGAACGTCGTCACCATCGCGCCGACGATCACCGTTAACGCCAACGGTGGCGAGCCGTCGCAGAACGCCGACCTTGCGGCCCGCGTCGGCAAGCAGGTCGAACAGCAGATGCGTGGTCTTGTGGCTGACGAGCTTCGCCGTCAGACGAAGGTTGGCAACTATATGAACCAGAGGGCGCGCTAGTAGACTCATAGTGAGTCACTGGCGCGTTTCGTGCGCCCGGATGCGTCTTCACTCACTCCGCGCCCGGAACCCTCTCAGTGACTCGCTATGGCGGAAACGCGGAACGTCTCATATCCGACCCGAGACTTGTTCCGCGCCGGGAGCGAAGCGACTGGCCGGAACCTCTCTCAGATCGGCGTCGAATACTTCCCGCCCGGACGCGCTAACGAATGACCGGGAGCATGTTTCTCGCAAGCGTGACGAAGGCGAGCGTTCTAGCTATTTATGATTATCAATTAGAAAAGAGTAATAACTATTTACTTACGAACGCGGGATTTTGTCACGCTATCGGAACATTGCTTGAACGCTTCAGAAGGTAACGCTTCCGGGAGCTAGAACGCTGCTTCCGGTCACGTTTAGCTAGAACGTTCTTTCCCGTCACGCTCCCTCAGGATTTTCCGACTTTCTGCGCAGTCGCCCCGGCAGACCGCTATAACTTCCGTTGCGCGCACAAAACGGGAGTCCCGACATGGCAAGGATGAATTTGAGCGACTGGACGCCGGAAGCGAAGAAGGCCCGCAAGAAGATGCAGGCCGATGAGCGCCAGCGTCGGAAGCGTCAGAAGGAGAAGGAAGAACGCGAAATGGCAAAGAAGAAGGACATGCTCACCCCGGATTCCCCGGAAGTGGTCGAATTCGTTGATGAGCTTCGCGACCTCAAGTTTCGCGACATGATCGAACCCATTGCCTTTTGGCAGCGGGAGAAGAGGCAGCGGCTTCCTCTGGACAGCAGTGTCCTTCCGCTCCCGGACGAAACGCCTGCTGCCTATCAGGCACGTTACGAGCATCATCGGCAGCTTTGCTTGGCGAAGTTCTATTCCGGCGACTTCTATGCTCGGCAGAAGGCCGCAGTCCGCAAGGCGCAGTTCGACGCGAAGGAGGCGAGCGAGGCCAAGCGTCGTGGTATCACTGTCTTCGAGCTTCAGAAGCGCCGGAAGATCGCAGCAGCCCTTGAGGCGAAGAAGGCGCGCGAACTGGACCGCGTGGCACAGAAGGCGGCAGCCTAACTTTTTTCGATAACCCACCGCGCTCGCCCGGCGATCCCGCTATAACTCAATTATCAGCCGGTGGTGTTTGGTCATGCTGCCGGTTGCCTGTTTGATAACGCCGGTCGCAATGGCTTCCATCTAGTGCGACCGGCACCCCTAAGCCCCTCACGTTCTCGTCGCCGTGAGGGGCTTTTTTCATATCCAACAACGAGATAAGTAAGCGCTTACTTATTGAGTTTGTTGCATTTTTGGCGTTTTCAGGCTTGCCAAATCGTTGGTGCTGAATCACAAAAGCCGTGCCCGATCATGGGCAGGGGACACACAGACATGCAAGCATCCGCATACTTCCACGCCGATACCTACCTCCACGCCATCAACAAGCTTGAGGCCATCGTCCGGGCGTTCGATCCGGCAGCGCCCGACATGGTGCGCAGCGACATCATTCAGGCCCTTGGCGACGAGCTTGGCGTTTGGCCGGTCACGGCATTCAGCGGCGAGGATGAGGCACCGGCGGCTATCACCTATTGACAGTCGTTACAGATATCGTTACAAGTAGCGGTAACGAAAGGAGATCGCCATGGCGAAGACTTCAGCAGAGCGAGTCAAAGAGTATCGCGAACGACAGAGGCAGGCAGCGCGCAAGGCGTTGTTAGAGCCGGTTCCCGAACCGGGATACGTCGTCACGCCTTTCTACGCGTTTATGGATGGGCGGCACGTAGACTTCGAAGAGAACCTTGACGCCTACGGAGTCCATATCAGCGGGACCGATCTCGGCGAGGCGGTGCAGAAGTTCGACACCGAAGCGCCGTGGGAAAAGTCGTTTACCTCGCTCGAAAGGGCACGGGGAATGATGGGCGTCTTCCTCGATGCAGCGAAAGAACTCGCTGCGCTCATCAACGAATACAAGCTTCAAGAGGTCGGCGCAGCAATCGATGCAGCGCACGAGGTCAGTGCCTCATTGCCTCGCGGCGATGTTGAAGCTCTCAAGAAATCCTTTGCCGAGATAGAGCGCCTTAGGGCGATCCAGTCGGAGCTTCGGAAGCCGACGCGGCACACGCTGCTTAGCGTCGATGCTACGGGCGAATAGCCCTTCAAGAATGGGAACGGCAAAGCGAAGTTTGGTCGCCGAACTTTGCCGCCCCTCAATCTCACACCGCGATAGCTAGAAGGAAATCGCAATGTCCAATGAAAATATCACGACCCTGGCACCTCCCGCAACGTTCTCCGAAAAGGAGCTTTGGGCGATCTTCGTTGCCAACGCTTGGCAGACCACGTTCAGCATGGGCCCGACTGTCGAACGCTGCAAGCCCGAAGATTTGCTTCGCGATCCGGGCAGCTACGGCCATACCGCAGAACTCTCTTCGACTCTCTCGGACGCGGTGGAAGAAGCTGATGACCCGACCGGTGAACTCGAATGCTTCATCGAAGATATCGAGGCATACCTCGCGAACCTGAAGCGGGTTCGCGATCTTTTCGAGCGCATCAAGGATGCCTTGGTTCTTGACGATGACGGCGACGAAATGCGGTTTCGTCACCCGGCAGCTTCGGAGGCCGCGTAACATGGCGATCATCATCCCTGAGAGGCCGAAGCTCACCCGGCGCGACGAACTGGAATTCGAGATCGCGGGCATTATCGAGGAAGCGGCCAAGTCCGTCGATGCGGTTAGCCCGGTCAGCCTCGCAGGTTCTATCCTCGATCTTATCGAAATCGAAACGGGCATGTCTCTCGATGGCCCGCCTGTGAGCGCCGGCTAAATCACTCTTCAAAACTAAACAACCCGCCGAGACCTTCGGCGGGTTTCTCTTGTCTAGCGTGTCGAATGGCTGCACAATCAAGCGTAGGCAGGGGAAACAACAATGCAATTCGACTATCGCGCCACTGCGCGCTTCATGGCTCGTCAATCGGTCCGGCTGGCGTGGACGACCACGCAACAGAAGTGGACGACCTCATTCGTCGTCGTGGGGCTGACGCTTGCGACGTTGGTTATGCCCGGCTTCGGAATAGCAGTGTTCGGCACGGCCTTCGCCGGGTGGTGGTTCGCCGTCTTCATCATGACGCTGTTCTTCGGCCTCGTCGGCAACCGTGTAGGCGTAGGCAGGGAGAAGGCCACGCTACTTCGCCAGACCCAGACCGACGCCCGGCAGGACTGACATGAAGCGGACGGTGATTTGCGCTTTTGTGGTTCTCTCCGGCGCGAGCATCGGCTATGCCGATGACCAGCAGACCGCGTGCCTAAGCTCCGCACTCGATACTCACCTAGCGGCAACGACTAAGCTTTTTGATGCTGCCGGGCCGCTCATGAGTCCGGACGCTCAGATGACGCGCCGCAGGTTAGATGAGAAATACTGTCTAGCAGTCACCGAATGCGGGCTGACGGACCAGACAGGCGATGCCAGGGCGATGATGGCGAGCGCGCTGTTTTCCTCATGTCTGAAAAAGAAGGATACGGAATGATGGTATCATTTCGCAGCAAGACTTCGCTCGAAAACGGCAATCAGCCGGAACTCGTGTCTGATTATGCCAGATAGAATAAGAAGGAAGTGGCAACGGCCGTTTAGGTGGCCTCCTAGCACGTGGGAATTTACACCCGGTCTTCAACTATCAGCAGACATTATCACACTGTTGGTTTTCATTGCTCTGTTCATGACGTTCGTGGGTGCGCTGGTAACGTGGCCCTATCTGATCTTCAGGACCATCATCGCAGTCTACAGCGGCACCTCAGAGGAGGTGCGCAACTCGTTACTCGCTGTTGGCGCTCTTATCGGCGTGCCGTTTCTCGTCTGGCGCACCTTGATTGCGGCTAAGCAGACTGAGATCAATCGCGAAAGTCACTATACAGCGTTATTTACCAAAGCGGTGGAGCAGCTTGGAGCTGAGAAAACCGTCAAACGCAGAAACTTTAAGCAAGCGTTCAAACTGAATGCCGACACTGGCCAGCCCGTCCTGGAAAGGGGGCGGCCTGTTCCCGTTGTGTCAGCGACGGGTGATCCTGTCGGCGAATATGAAAGCTTGGAGGTCACAGTAAATAATTACGAGGTTCGTCTCGGCGCCATATATGCGCTTGAAAGGATCGCTCAAGACAGCCACCGAGATTCCCGTCCGATCTACCTAACGCTTTGCGCATATCTCCAGAATAACGCCCCACCCGCACTTGTTGATCTGCAAGAGAAGCCCGCACGAGAGAATGACTCTGATCTTGTAGAAGTTATCTACGCCATGAGTCGCTATGCCTCCCAAAAGGAGGAGAGTCCGATATACGAGTTTGTTGGCTTACATCTTCCGGACGTGTTTTTGTTTGAGGATGGCATAAGAGGCGTCCAATTTAACGTATGCAGCCAGAAAAGTGCGACCTACGAAAGTGATCTGGAGCAAGTGTCCTACGTTAATTGCAAGGTTGGAAACATTTCCTTGAATAATGCGAGTGCCCACGTGTTCAATGTTGTCGGTGGGGATGTGGAGAAACTTCAGATACTACAGGCGTCATTACTGAATTCTCATTTGCAGGGGAACTTCAAAAATGTAAACGTCGATAGTGTGGAGGCAACTATCACAACTATACAGTTTGCGCAAGTAAGTAATATTGTTAGAAGTAGTTTTAAAGATTGCTCTTTCTTTCCTCCTTCTCATTCATCTTGGCGCCAGTCGAGAATGTTGTTTCATGAAAGTAAATTTCTTAGGTGTGACTTTAGGCAGTGCGATCTGTCGTTTGTTGACTTCTCAAGTAGTCAGTTCCAAGAGTGCGAGTTCTATGACTGCAATCTCGTAGGCTCGGGATTGGCCGCAACGAACGGCAACAAGATTCACAATTGTCTGACTGACGAGGATATCGCTTCGCTAGGAGAGGAGGTTCCTAGAGGTGAGGTCCATCAAAGATGGCTCCAACATGTCAAAAATTGAAGCGATTAGTCCTGCAGACACTCTAAATAATAAGATGGTTGCGTCACGCATATGCGGGCGTTATAAGGGGCAACAGGGACGGAATGTTGGCTGTTACGGCGTTACAAAGAGCGGAAATTGTCGTTGTTTTTCAACGGCAGGTTCGATTTCGAATCTCTCCACTCCGACCACGTTGCCGGATGCGGCCACAATTCCGGTCCATTCAGGGAGCGTCGTCGCGAATGTCCGCCAAGATCTATCGTCCTGCCAAGAACGCCATGCAGTCCGGCAAGGCCAAGACCCATCTCTGGGTTCTGGAATTCCATCAGGAAGCGCCGCGCAGCATCGATCCCGTCCTCGGTTACACCTCGTCGTCCGACATGCGCCAGCAGGTTCGCCTGATGTTCGAGAGCCAGGAGCAGGCGGAAGCCTATGCCAAGCGCGAAGGTATCGAATACCGCGTGATTGCGCCGAAGGAAGTGGCGCGGCAGATGCTCTCCTACACCGACAATTTCCGTTACAACCGCATCCAGCCCTGGACGCACTGACACTGCTGGTGCTCCGGCGCCGGTTGACCCCGTAGCTCAGCTGGATAGAGCATTCGCCTTCTAAGCGAACGGTCGCAGGTTCGAATCCTGCCGGGGTCGCCAAATCTCCTTACCTGTTGATGTTGTTGAAAGCTGCCACCAAGCAGGGCCTGGCTGCGACTGTGCTGTCCGGCAGCGTCCTGATGCGCCTGTCGCAATCAATGCGTGGAGAAGCAGTGCGGCGTCGCCAAGCGCCGCCGCACTGCTTTTGTTTTCGTTCATTCATGTCTATTTGCGCGCGTCGTGATCCGGCGTGGCTGCTAGCGGCGCTCCGGTACCCAGATCCGCCGTCCGTCGCGAATGATCCAGCGGCCGTCACGACCACCATCGTCGCGGTCGGTACGTTCTCTGCGGTCATCATCCCCGCGGCGCCCATCCCATCGGCCGTCTCCGCCGCGCCGGTCGTCGTCGCGATAATCGCGGCGGTCTCGACGCTCATAGTCGGGACGTCGGTCGTTTCGGTCGCTCCTGTCGATGCGGTCATAGCGGGGGCCGGCATCATAGACGGTGCGGGGACCGCCCTCACTGACACAGCCCGCCGCGGTGAGGCAGATCAGGCCGATGACGGAAAGGGTGATTGCTGATGTTTTCATGCTGCACTTCTCCTTGATCCTGAACCAGATGGGGCTGCATCGGCGGATGGCAAGCGGCCGACCTTGAAGCGGAGCGTGTGAGAGCGGTAACGGCGACTGCGAAGGTCAAATGGTTGAGGCTGTATACAGATTTCCGGTTTCGCTTGCGGGGCTGGACATGGGCGCGATAAGATTGCGACATGTTTTGTGGGAGATGATAGGCTTGGCAGTGGAGGACACCGGGAGGACAACGCACACGGCAGTGGCGCTGATGGAGTTGCGCAAGCGCATTCTCAACGGCGACTTTCCGGGAGGCACGCGGCTTTTCGAAGTCCCACTCGCCGAGACCCTGCAGATCTCGCGCACGCCGATCCGCGAGGCGATGTCGCGGCTGGCAGAGGAGGGGCTGCTCGACCGACTGACCAATGGCGGCTTCGTCGTGCGCAGCTTCACCTTCGCTGATGTTCTGGATGCAATCGAGCTGCGCGGTGTGCTGGAAGGCACCGCAGCCCGGCTTGCGGCGGAACGCGGCGTGACGCCTGAGGGCCTGGCGCAGATGCAGGGGGTGCTCGCCCGCCTCGATTCCTGCTTTGGCGCATCCTCGGACGACGTGGATTTCGAAGCCTACTCCGACCTCAATGCCCAGTTCCACGCCATCCTCGTGAACCTCGCCGGGAGCGTCGTCCTGCAGCGGGAGATCGACCGGGCGACGCGGCTGCCGTTTGCTTCTCCCTCGGCCTTCCTCTCCGACAAGACCAACATCGACATCTTCCGGCAGTCGCTGCATGTGGCGCAGGAGCAGCATCGGGCGCTCGTCTCGGCCATCTCGTCGCGGGAGGGGACGCGTGCGGAGTTCGTTGCGCGCGAGCACGCGCGCATCGCGCGCCGCAATCTGGAATATGTCATTCTCGAAAACCCGGACCTGATCATGCGGGTGCCCGGTCTCGGTCTTCTCAACAGCTGACCTCGCTTCCTCCACCTCTGATCGTGGAGCCGCCGGCAGTCGTGCCTTCAGGCGAACGCCGGTCACTTTCCCCTTGAGTTTTGCTGACAAATAGGTTGATGTATACATCAATACCATATCTCAGGGAGGAGAGAACGTGATCAAATCCAGTCTATCCGACGTTATTGATGCAAACGGCAACGTCGTGGAGATGCTGCGCAACTCACGCGTGGGCATGTATGTATACCCGGTGGTCGCACCCGAGTTCACCAACTGGCGCGACGAGCAGCGCGCCTGGCGCGAATCCGCGGTCCTGTTCGACCAGTCGCACCACATGGACGAGGTGATCGTGGAAGGCCCGCAGGCAGCGGAATTCCTCGAGTACGTTGGCATCAACAGCTTTGCCAATTTCGATCTCAACCGGGCGAAGCACTTCGTTCCGGTGACGCCGGCCGGCCATGTCATCGGCGACATGATCATCTTCCGCGAGCGGCAGGACAAGTTCATCCTCGTCGGGCGCGCGCCGACCGCCAACTGGGTGCTGTTCCAGCAGGCGATCGGCAAGTGGAACGTTCGTCTTCACCGTGACCCGCGTTCCCCGTCGCGCCCGGACGGCAAGGCCGTCTACCGCACCCATTACCGCTTCCAGATCCAGGGGCCGGATGCACCGAAGATCTTCGAGAAGATGAACGGCGGCCCGGTACCGGACATCAAGTTCTTTCACGTCGACTGGATCAATGTGGGTTCTAAGCGCGTGCAGGCCCTGCGGCACGGCATGGCCGGTGCGCCGGGCCTCGAGATCTGGGGTCCTCATGCGGACCTCGAGTATGTGCGCAGCGTCATCCTGGAGTCGGCACGCGAGGCAGGCGTTGATCTGCACCAGGTCGGCAGCCGCGCCTATTCGACCAATACGCTGGAATCGGGATGGATACCGTCGCCGCTGCCCGGCATCTACACCGGCGACGGGATGATGAAGGAATACCGCGACTGGCTCGGCGCCGACAGCTATGAGGCAACCGGTGCGATCGGCGGCAGCTTCGTGTCCAGCAATATCGAGGACTATTACGTCAACCCGTTCGAACTCGGCTACGGCTTCTACATCGGCTGGAAGTCCGACTTCATCGGCAAGCCGGCGCTCGAGAAGCTGAAGGATGCCAAGAACCGCAAGAAGGTCACCTTCGAGTGGAATGCCGAAGACGTCGTCAAGGTCATCGCCTCGGCCTTCCAGCCAGGCCAGGACCACTACAAGTGGATCGACTTCCCGCAGCCGAACTACGCCTCGACGAGCGCCGACATGGTCATGCACGACGGCAAGATGGTCGGCATGTCGATGTTCAACGGCTACAGCTACAACGAGCGCTGCATGCTTTCGCTCGGTGTCGTCGATGCCGATATCCAGGAAGGCGACGTCCTGACCATGATCTGGGGCGAGCCGAACGGTGGCAGCCAGAAGACCTCGACGGAGCGGCACAAACAGGCGGAAATCCGGGTCCGCGTCTCTCCGACGCCTTATGCGGCCGAAGCGCGTCAGAACTACGCCGAGAGCTGGCGTACCAAGCGCGTCGGCTGAAGACCGGCGGCGGACGCCTCCAGGCGTCCGCCCATCCTTTCGCTCTCTTCATTCAAGGCATCCGTGATGGCGGACGCCGAGGGACAGGCCATGGGAATGACTGGTTTTTTGCGCAAGGACGAGGCCTCTGCCGCGCCTACCGACCCGTGGCATCTCCTGCGGGGATGCTCCATCGAGGTGATGCCGCGGACGGCGGCAAAGATCGACGATTTGGGATCTCTGCTTCCTGCCGGGACGCGGGTCTATATCGCCCACATCCACGACACGCCGATTGACGACATGGTGGCGACCGCGCGGCGGTTGTCGGACGCGGGTTTCCAGCCGATGCCGCATGTTCCGGCGCGGATCATTCCGGACCGGGCAACGCTTGAGACGTGGGCGCGGCGCTATCGCGAGGAGGCGGGTGTCACCCAGGCGCTGCTGCTCGGCGGCGGCGTTTCCGAACCGGCCGGTGAACTGGACAGTTCGATGGCCATGCTGGAGACGGAGATCTTCGATCGCCTCGGATATCAAAGACTGCATGTCGCGGGCCATCCGGAGGGCAACAAGGACATCGACAGGGATGGCGGCAGCCGGCTTGTGGATGCGGCGCTGCGGTGGAAGCAGGCCTATGCCGAGCGCACCGATGCCGAGATGGCCATCGTCACCCAGTTCGCCTTCGAGGCGAGGCCTGTGATCGCATGGGCGGAGCGGCTGGCGGAGGCCGGCATCACGTTGCCGATCCATGTCGGTGTCGCAGGCCCGACCAAGCTCCAGACCCTCATCAAATTCGCAATGGCCTGCGGCGTCGGCCCGTCGCTCGGGGTGCTGCAGAAGCGGGCGCTTGACCTGCGCAAGCTGCTGGTCCCTTACGAGCCAACCGATCTGCTTGGGGATCTTGCCGCCTACAAGACGAAGCACCCGCAGAGCCTGATCGAGCAGATTCATGTCTTTCCGCTGGGCGGCATCCAGGCGGGAACGGAGTGGATGGCGCGGATGCGACGGGACGCCGAGGCTTCGGCGGCAGCGTCCTGACGACACGGAAGCTTGTCGGCGGACGGATCAGGCGGTAAGCCGGGGCTCGACCTTCAGACCCGCGCGACCGATCGGAACCGTCTTGTCCCATCCTGATTTCATCAAAAGCTACGCCGGCTTCCTCTTCGACATGGACGGCACGATCCTGAACTCGATTGCCGCCGCCGAGCGGGTGTGGGGCCGCTGGGCTCTGCGCCAAGGGCTCGACCTCGAAGCCTTCCTGCCGACGATGCACGGAAAGCGCGGGATCGACACGATCTCGGGGCTCAACCTGCCCGGCATCGACCCGGTCGCAGAGGCAGAGGAGATCCTGCGCGGCGAGATCGAGGATGTCGAGGGCGTGATCGCCATCGATGGCGCAGCGGATTTTCTGGCGTCGCTGCCGCCGAACCGGTGGGCCATCGTGACCTCCGCACCCATCGACCTTGCCCGCGCACGGCTTGCGGCAGCGGGCATTCCGCAGCCGACGATCATGGTGACGGCGGAAGATGTTTCGGTCGGCAAGCCCGATCCGCAGGGTTACCTGCTCGGTGCGGAGCGGATCGGCGCCAGCGCTTCGGAGATGCTGGTGTTCGAGGATGTCCAGGCGGGTGTCACGGCGGGCGAGGCGGCCGGCGCCGACGTCATGGTGATCACCGCCACCCATCAGCATGTGCTGGCCACGCAGCACCCGACACTTCTCGATTATCGGCAGATTGCGGTGAAGACGACTGCGGACGGCCGGCTGACGATCGTCGCCCGTTAGTTTTCCGCCACGTCCGGATCACTGCGGCTGCACCGTGTGACAGGCGTCAGCGGTGGATCGGGTCCTGCCAGAGAACGTCCTCGGGCTTTTCGACCGGCTCGATGTCGAGATTGACCACCACCGGCTCCTGGCCGGAGCGCACCAGGACGCATTCCAGCGTCTCGTCACGGCTGGCGTTGATTTCCTGGTGCGGCACGTAGGGTGGTACGTAGATGAAATCGCCGGGACCTGCTTCGGCGACATACTCCAGTTTGTCCCCCCAACGCATGCGGGCCTTGCCCTTCACCACGTAGATGATGCTCTCGAGGTCGCCGTGGTGGTGGGCGCCGGTCTTGGCATTCGCGTGGATGGTGACGGTGCCCGCCCAGATCTTCTCTGCGCCGGCCCGCGCGTTGTTGATGGCGGTGGCGCGGTTCATCCCGGGCGTCTGGGCGGTGTTCGGGTCGAGCGACGTTCCGGGAATGACCTTGACCCCATGCTCCCGCCAGTCGGGAACCGAGGATGAATGGTCGTGGTCGTGGTCCGTCATGGGCCGCCTCGTTGTTGTTGGCGGGGCTCACCAGCTCTTGCGAGCGGGGGGTCCGCGAGCCCCTGACCGACTGCGGTCGGCTGAGGCGAGGTAACGTGTCCTGAGTTCGAAGTTCAACATCCGCTTCGACCAAAAGCAAGGGATGGTGAGCAGACTTCTGCGGACTGTCTCAAATCGGCGCGGCGAGGACGTCGGGGATCCGCGACATTTCCGGCTATTCCAGCCTTCACTGCCGCTGATCCCGTGAATGAGGGTGGCTAAGTCCGACGGGTTTGCCTATATGGCGCGCCAGCGTGTAGACGGCAAAGCATCACAGGCCTGGTTCTGGTTGCAGCGCTGCCCGTCCGTGATCGAGACTCTGGAGTTGAACATGTCCACACAAAAGGCCGTCGTGCTTATCGTCGAGGATGAGCCGCTTATCCGTTTCACGATGCTCGATGCTCTGGAGGAAGTCGGTCACGTGGTGCTCGAGGCCGCCAATGCAGACGAGGCGATGGTGCTGCTGCGCAACCGGACCGACGTCGATATCGTCTTCACCGACGTCAACATGGCCGGCTCGATGGACGGGATTCAGCTGGCGCAGCGGGTGCGGGCCCTGCGACCGCATATCGGGATCATCATCACGTCGGGCGTCGTCCGCCTGGATCCGATGCTGCTGCCGACGCGAACCTTTTTCCTGCCCAAGCCCTACCAGCACGATACGGTCCTGACGGCCGTTCACTCGCTGCTGCAGAACTAGCGGCAAGCCTGCGAGGCCGGTCGGCGACCTTTACATCCTGCTCAGACTGGTCATCAATGCAGCCGCACTGAGAGGAGACGCCCTTGACGATCGAACAGGACCTTACCCGTATATCCGAGCAGGAGCAGGCCCTGCGCTTCAGCCGCTTCGATGCAGCCACCGCCTGGGAGCTTGGTTCGCTTCTGCGCAACATGGCCATCGAACGCGGACTGGCGGTTGCCATCGACGTTCATCTTCACGCCATGCCGGCCTTCTATTGCGCCCTGCCGGGAACGACCGCCGACAATGCCTCCTGGGTGCGGCGCAAGCGGGCGGTGGCGCTCCGCTTCTTCACCTCGAGCTACGGTATCGGCCTGAAACTCTCGCACCAGCAGACGACGATCGAAGAAAAATATGGGCTGACGGCTGCGGACTATGCAACGCACGGCGGCAGCTTTCCCATCTTCGTCGAGGGGACAGGCTGCATCGGAGCCGTGACGGTTTCCGGTCTGCCGCAGCGGGAGGATCACAACATCGTGGTCGAAGCTCTCTGCCGGACGCTCGGGAAGGACTATGCGGCCCTGCGGCTCGCTTGAGGAGAAATTCCGATGACACTTGAGACGCCACAGGAAATACTGGATTTCTGGTTTGGACGGCTGACGCGGCAGCAGTGGTTCCAGTCCTCCGACACCGTCGATCGGGAGATCGAGCGGCGCTTCCGGGACACGCATCTGGCGCTGGCGCGCGGCGAGGTGGAACAGTGGCGGGATACGCCGGAGCACCGCCTCGCGGCCATCATCGTGCTGGATCAGTTTCCGCGCAACATCTACCGGGCGACACCGCTCGCCTTTGCCACCGACTGGATGGCGTTGCGGGAGGCGAGACTTGCGGTCGATGCGGGGGCCGACGCGGCCATTGCCGTCGAGCGCCGGGCCTTCGTCTACTTGCCGTTCGAGCATTCGGAAGCGCTGGAAGATCAGCAAAGGTCGGTGGCACTGTTTCAGGCTCTGGGGGACGCCGAATATCTGGACTATGCGGAACGGCACCTGGCCGTGATCCGGGAGTTCGGCCGCTTCCCGCATCGCAACGCCTACGTGGGACGCAAAACGACCGACGCCGAGCTAGAATATCTATCCAAGCCCGGCGCCGGTTTTTAAATTAGGTGTTGGCAGTCTTTAACGCCGGAACATTCGTCCAATGGCGATCAGGATGCACGCACCGATGAAGCCTGCGATCAGATAGCCGATCCAGCCGCCGAGGCTGACGCCAATGAGGCCGAGCAACGCATTGGCGATGATCGCACCAACGATGCCGAGCAAGATGTTCATGAAGATGCCCATGTTGCTCTTCATGAACTGTTCAGCGAGCCAGCCTGCGACACCGCCAATAATGATGGCTGCAATCCAGCCGATTCCTGCGTCTTCCATAACCTTACCCTCTGTGTTGGTTGCGCATGGTAACGCAGCAGAATGTTCCAGAGTTCCATGAAGATTTTCGGCCGATTTTCTGTTCCTTCCTTTCGTCGCGAAGCGGATTTAGTTTCGCTCTGTGATTCTCCTGCATCCGAGACCCGAATGGCCGCTTTAACTTCCGCTCTGCTGTCGATCCTAGCCCGCGCCGCGGTGATCCTCTCGGTTCTGAGCGGCAGCTCCATGCTTGCGGCTTCTGCGGCCGCACAGGATCTTGCCGGAGAGGTGACAGTAGACTCCGTCAATTCGGAAGTGCGCGAGAAACTGGGTACCATCCGGCAGCAGCTCGACAGCTTCAGCGCCGCCGTGCAGCAGGATACGAGCGATGATGCGCGTCTGGCGGAACTGCGCGCCCAGGCCGAGGAGATCCTCGCCGAGATGCGTGCGGCCTCCGATACGCTCGCCACCCGGGTGCAGCAGATCCAGGGTCGCCTCGATGTCATCGGCGAGCCACCGGCAGCCGGTCAGCCGCCCGAACCGCCGCTGGTGACCGAAGAACGCAATCGCCTGCTCAACGAGCGCGCCGAGATCAATGCGATCGTCGAGGATGCTGAGAACCTTTCCAGCGGGGCCGATCGCCTCGCCAACAGCATCACCACCATCCGCCGCAACCTCTTCACCCAGACGCTGTTCCGGCACACCGAGCTTTCACTGGCGCTTTTCAGCGAGGCCGGCGAGGCGCTCGTCGTTGAGGTCGACAGGCTCGGAAATACCATCGGCGGCTGGCTCAGCTTTGCCTGGCGCTTCAAGGCACCCTCGCTGTTTGGAGCCATCGGACTGTCGCTTGTCGTCGGTCTGGTCATCCTGTCGGGAGGGTACCGGCTGTTTGGAAGCTTCATCTGGCGGGAAAACGGCGAGGGCCGACCTTCCTACCTCAAGCGGCTGACGGTCGCCTTCTGGTCGACCGTCATCCGCACCATGTCGCTGGCCGCCTTCCTTGCCGCATCCTATCTTCTCCTCGAAGGCTTCAGCGTGCTGCGGCCCGATGTGGCGCCGATCATCTCGGGGCTCTTCGGATTCATCTGGTTCGTCTACTTCGTGTCACGCCTGACGCATGCGGTTCTGGCTCCGGACGAGCCGGACTGGCGCCTGGTGCGGCTGACGGACAAGGGAGCGCGGCTGATCGGCTGGGCCGTCATCCTGATGGCCGTGGTCAATGGCCTCGACTACCTCCTCGGTACGATCAGCGAGACGCTCAACTCGCCGCTGGTTCTGACCATCACCAAGAGCGTCATCGCCTCGTCCATCATCGGGATAGTGCTGATTGCGCTGTCCTTCATACGTCCGGTGATGAGCACCGACGGCGACCCTGCGGCGACGGGCAAGCCATGGCCACGGTTCCTGCCGCTTCTGCTGCGTTTCATGGGTGGTCTGCTCCTGTTTGCGGTGATTGCGGGATACATCGGCTTTGCACGGTTCATCTCGACGCAGATCGTCCTGACGGGCGCCGTGCTGGTCACGGTCTACATCGGCCTGCTGACCGGCAAGGCCGTGTCCAAGCAGGAGGTGTTTGGGCGTACGGCCCTCGGCGAGCGGCTGGCGGAGCGGTTCAAATGGGGTGAGGTGACGCTCGATCAGGTCGGCCTCGTCGCCGGTCTGGCCATCTATGCCTTTGCCCTGATGATCGGCGTGCCGCTGATCCTGCTCACATGGGGTTTCCAGATCGCGGACATCGAGTCCTGGTTCTACCGGTTCTTCACCGCGATCACGATCGGCAACATCACCATCTCGCTCGTCGGGATCATCGGCGGGATCCTGCTCTTTGCGGTCGGCTATATCGTCACCCGCTGGGTGCAGAGGTGGATCGACGGCAACGTCATGGCCCGCAGCCAGGTGGATGCGGGCGTGCGCAACTCCGTCAAGACCGGCATCGGCTATCTGGGCGTCGGGCTTGCGGTGATCGTCGGTGTGTCGGCCGCCGGCATCGACCTGTCCAGTCTGGCGCTCGTCGCCTCTGCCCTGTCGGTCGGTATCGGTTTCGGGCTGCAGAACATCGTGTCGAACTTCGTTTCGGGCCTGATCCTGCTCGTCGAACGGCCCTTCAAGGTGGGCGATCATATCGTGACCGGAACAACTGAAGGGATCGTCAAGCGCATTTCCGTGCGCGCAACCGAGATCGAGACGTTCCGCAAGCAATCGATCGTCGTCCCGAACTCGGATCTCATCAATTCGCCTGTCGGAAATTGGACGCACCGGAACAGGGTTCAGCGGTCGGAAATTCCGGTCTCGGTCGCCTATGGCACCGATCCGGAAAAGGTGATTGCCATCCTGCTGGAGATTGCGACGGCGGTGCCGGATGCCCTCCAGAATCCGGAACCGCATGTGGATTTCCTGGCATTCGGTGCATCGTCCCTCGATTTCGAGCTTCGCTTCTGCCTGGCGGACTATTCCGACGGGATCCGAATTCGTGCCGAGGTCCGGATCGCGATCCTGAAGCGCTTCGAACTGGAGGGCATCGAAATCCCCTATGCCCGCCAGGATATCATGATCCTGCCGCGACCAGGTCGCAGCGGACAGCCGGCTCCCGGCGCGAGCGACGATCTCATCCAGGATGGCGCCGGTGTCTGAGACGCCAGGGGAGCCGTCGCGGCAAGCTTTTCGCATGTCGTAATCAGGCGTTTGGTCGGCGGTCCGGGATTGCATAGTCCCGCAAGCAACAGATCATGCGCCGCACTTGCGACAGGGCGGCTGTTCCGAGGGGTTCGTTTCGATGAAGACACATGCGCGTGCCGTGGTGGTCGGAGGCGGTGTGGTGGGCGTCTCGACGCTCTACCATCTGGCCAAGAGGGGCTGGGCCGACAGTGTTCTCATCGAGCGCAAGGAACTGACGTCAGGCTCCACCTGGCATGCGGCCGGGCTGCTGCCGCTCTTTAATCTCTCCTATTCGGTCGGGCAGCTGCACAAGTATTCCGTCCGATTCTACGAGGAGCTGCAGGAAGAAACCGGCATGAACGTCGGCTTCTCCAAGGTCTCCAACATCCGGCTGGCGCGCACCAAGGACCGTTGGGACGAATACATGTATTACGCCGGGATCGCCGAGACGATCGGCGTGACGGTCAATGTCCTGACGCCGGAACAGGTAAAGGAGATCTGGCCGCTCTGCGAGACCGATGGCCTGCTCGGTGCGATCCAGCATCCCGACGATGGTTACATCCAGCCGGCTGATCTCACGCAGGCACTGGCAAAGGGCGCGCGCGACCGCGGCGCCACGATCTATCGCAACACCACCGTCACCGCGATCGAACAGCAGCCGGACGGTCTCTGGAAGATCACCACCGACAAGGGTGAGATCACCGCCGAACACGTGATCTCCTGCACCGGCAATTTCGCCCGCAAGACGGGCGAGATGGTGGGGCTCGACGTGCCTGTCATCCCGGTCGAGCACCAGTACATCGTGACCGAACCGCATCCGGCGATCCAGGAACGCCGCCGCCAGGGGCTTCCGGAAATGGGGGTTCTGCGCGAGTCCGACAGTGCCTGGTACATGCGTGAGGAGGCCGGCGGCCTGATTCTCGGCCCCTACGAAGTCGGCGCGCCCGTCTGCTATGTCGACGGCCCCTCGGACGAAAGCGAATACGAGCTCTTCCAGGAGGATCTCGATCGCCTGATGCCGCACATCGCAGCTGCCATTGTCCGGGTTCCCGCATTCGGGGAAGTGGGTATCAAGAAGGTCTACAACGGCGCCATCGCCTATACTCCCGACGGTAACCCGATCGTCGGACCGGCGCCGGGGCTGAAGAACTTCTGGCTCAACGAAGGCCATTCCTTCGGGATCACCGCCGCCGGGGGCGCCGGCTGGCAGCTTGCGGAATGGATCGTCGCGGGCGAGCCGACGGTGGACATGATGGGTGTCGATCCGCGCCGCTTCGGTCCTTACGCAACGGAAGGCTATCTGATCGCCAAGAACGAGGAGGCCTATTCCAACGTCTTCACCATGCACTACCCGGACGAGGAGCGCTCGGCTGCCCGGCCGCTCAAGACGACGCCGGTCTACGATCGCCTCAAGAAGCTCGGCGGCGTGTTTGGTTCGGTCTATGGCTGGGAGAGAGCCAACTGGTACGCGCCTCAGGGTTACGAGGTTCCGGAGGACCAGCTCGGTGTCGGCGCAGATGTGATTACCAATCACAATCATGCCCCGCCGCTGGACGACGGCCGGATCGTCGAGAAATGGTCGTTCCGGCGCTCCAACTACTTCGAGCATGTCGGCAACGAGGTGAAGAACGTTCACGAGAATGTCGGCGTGCTCGACATGTCGCCGTTCGCGAAGATGGAGGTGAGCGGACCGGGCGCGCGCAATTGGCTGAACTCGATCCTCGCCAATGCTATCCCGAAGAAGCGCGGTCGCATCGCGCTCTGCCACCTGCCGACTCCCGCCGGCGGCGTGAAGGCCGAGTTCACCGTCTACGAATGGGCGCCCGACCGCTTCTACCTCGTCTCGGCAGGCGGGCTTGAGGCTCATGATCACGATCTGCTCGCCCGGCTGGCACCGACCGACGGTTCGGTGCAACTGCAGCCGATCACGCAGAAATACGGCGTGCTGGTGCTGGCCGGCCCGAAGTCCCGCGATGTGCTGCGCAAGCTCACTCGCACCAGCCTCGACAGCAAGGATTTCCCCTGGCTGACGGCAAAGAAGATCTCCGTCGGTGTTGCGACGGCGCATGCGCTGCGGGTCAACTTCGTCGGCGAGCTCGGTTGGGAACTGCATCATCCGATCGAGATGCAGGCCTATATCTTCGACAGGCTGATGGAAGCGGGTGCCGAGTTCGGTATCAAGCCCTTCGGGATCCGCGCAATGAGCGCCATGGCGGTGGAGAAATCCTATCGCAACATGGGGCGCGAACTGTCGATCGAATACAATGCCTACGAGTCGGCGCTCGATCGCTTCATCCGCCCGGAGAAGCCGTTCCTCGGGCGCGAAGCGATGCTGGCCTACAAGGAGCAGGGGCTGCGTTGGAACTTCGTGACGCTGAT
Source organism: Pseudorhizobium pelagicum (assembly GCA_000722615.1). Classification (GTDB taxonomy): domain Bacteria; phylum Pseudomonadota; class Alphaproteobacteria; order Rhizobiales; family Rhizobiaceae; genus Neorhizobium; species Neorhizobium pelagicum. The sequence continues at coordinate 110,308 of JOKI01000004.1, forward strand.
CCTGGAAGGCAACGAGGACGTCGACGCGCGGGGTTCGGAGGCGATCTACGACGAGGGCGGTGCGCTCATCGGTCGTGCCACCAGCGGAGGCTTCGGCTGGCGGATCGGCAAGTCCGTCGCGCTTGCCATGGTGCAGCCCGGATATTCTGCTGCCGGCACTCGGCTGAAGATCAAGATCCTCGGCAAGCTCTATCCGGCAACTGTCGTTCCGGAGAGTCCGTTCGATCCGGATAACGCCGTGCTCAGGGCCTGATCGCAGTAACGCCCCATTTACCTCAAAGGCGGCTTCTGGGCCGCCTTTTGTTGTTTTCGCAAGGAGATAGCAGCTGCATTAACGGTTCTGCAAAGCCATGAGAGTAACTGTACCAGCAGGGGACAGTAACCGACTGAGGGGTATCATGACTTTCTTTGGCATATCCGGGATGCAGTATTCCGGCCAATCTCTGGCAGATGCACGCATTCTGCTTGCGGAAGATTCGAACGTCTTTACCTCCATGATCGGAACGCGCCTGAAGGAGCTGTTCGGGATCGAGGTCGAGGTCTGTCGCAACTTCGAAGAGCTGCAGCTTGCCTATGATCGCTCTCCGGAGCCGGTGACGCTGGCGATTTCCAACATCAATCTGCCGGGCGCGGAGAATGGCGAGGCGCTGGAGTATCTGATCGATCTCAGCATCCCGACGATCGTCTTTACCGGCACCTTCCACGAGGGGATGCGCGATCAGCTGCTGTCCAAGGACATCGTCGACTACATTCTCAAAGACAACATCTTTGCGGTAGACATGCTGGCGGAGTCGGTTGCCCGGTTCCTCACCAATCATCGCCACCACGTGCTGATCGTCGACGACAGTGCGACGGCGCGCGCGCTCCTGACGAGCCGTCTGAAGCGCTTCAACTTCCGGGTCAGTGCGGCCGATTGCGGCGCCAAGGCGCTGGAAATCCTGAAGAACAATCCGGACGTCGGTCTGGTCGTCACCGACTACAACATGCCCGACATCGACGGGTTCGAGCTGACGCGGCGCATCCGCTCCGTTCGCGGCTCGCACGAGCTGCGCATCATCGGCGTGTCGTCCTCGTCCAACCGGCTGCTGTCGGCCCGGTTCCTGAAGGCCGGCGGCAACGACTTCATGCTGCGGCCGTTCATCGACGAGGAGTTCTACTGCCGCGTCAACCAGAACCTGGACACGCTGATCCAGATCCGCTCCATGCGCTCGGATCGCAAGACTGCAGCAGCTTAATCCAAGCTCGGACCGGTTTTCGCAACCGGTCCGAAGGCGCATCTCAGGCGGCGACGCTGGTACGCGAGCTGGCGATCGTCAGCTTGCGCTCGGCGCGTTCCTGCTGCGGCGAGCGGTTGTAGACCTCGCGATAGCATTTGGAAAAATGCGAGGCGGAGACGAAGCCGCAGGCCACGGCCACTTCCACCACCGGCATCGACGACTGCACGAGCAGATGCCGTGCCCGGTCGAGGCGGATTTCCAGATAATAGCGGGCAGGGGAGCGGCCCATTTCCTGGCGGAACAGCCGTTCGATCTGCCGGCGTGAGAGATCGGCATCGTCGGCGATTTCCACGAGCGACAGAGGCTCGGAGAGATTGTTCTCCATCAACTCGATGATCGACAGCACCTTGGTGTTCTGAACGCCCAGACGGGCGCGCAGTGGCAGACGCTGGCGATCATGCGGGTTGCGGACGCGATCGGTGAGCTGCTGCTCGCAGATGCGGTTGACGAGGTTTTCCCCAAAGTCCTGACCGATCAGATTGAGCATCATGTCCAGTGACGCCGTGCCGCCGGCGCAGGTATAGATATTGCCATCCACCTCATAGAGGTCCGCATAGACCTCCGCCTGCGGGAAGGCTTCCGAAAACCCGGGCAGGTTCTCCCAGTGGATGGCGCAGCGCTTTCCGTTCAGCAGCCCGGCCTGGGCCAGAACATGCGCGCCGGTGCAGAGGCTGCCGACTGCGATGCCGCGGTTATAGGTCTCGCGCAGCCAGGCGTTGACCGTCTTGTTGCCGTATTGCTCGATGTCGATGCCGGAGCAGACCAGCACCATGTTGGGCCGGCTCTCGCCGCCGAGGTTCTTGCGCTCGTCGGCCACCGAGCTGTTGACCTCGACCGCGATGCCCGCCGAGGAGCAGACCCTCTCGCCGTCGGCGGAACAGAGCCGCCAGTTGTAGGCGGTGTACCCGAGCATGCGGTTGGCAATGCGCAGTGTCTCCACCGCCGCCGCGAACGGCAGCATGGTAAAGTCCGGCACGAGAAAGAAGACGAGGGTCCGCTTTACTGTCGGCTGCCTGCTGATCACATTCATGCCTCCGCTCCTCAAGTCCTGCCGGTTCCGATACTTCAATTGCGACACTGCCATGAAATATTGAAGGCGAGAAGGGGGGGCTACGGGGGACGCCATAACTATTTTGCGACATGAGATTGAAGGGCTTTCGGCGCCTTCGCAAGGTCCGGTTCCGATGTCTCGACCCGCATGATTTGCAGGTCGAGACACGGGGGCGCCGAAGAGTTCAGCGCGGGCTGCGGGCTGCGGCGTCGGTGGCGTCGCTTGCAGGCCAGCCGATGTCCTTGCGGAGCTCTGCCGGCAGCGACTCCAGCATCTTTTCGGTCTGCCGGTGCCGCCGGTGTGCCTGCACTTGCGCGACGAGCTGGAAGATCGGGGCGGTCAGGTTCGGGAGCCGCCAGCCGGAGCCAGCGGAACGGGTCGATGTGAAGGTCATGTGCTTCTCCTTTGCGGGTCAGGGTGACACAGGTTCATCATCAATCAACGTGATCTTGGAGATACGTCTGATGATATTCTGTGATGCAATTGCTTTGCGTCACCTTCCATGTCCGGCATCTTGGGCGCCCGTTGACGATCAATCAAACGAAATGATATGGTGCTTAAGTTCAATGTTATTGATTGAGGATGACATGGCTTCTCCCTTCCGCCCGCCGCTGCCGGTTCTGGACAACGACGTGCTGCGCACTTTTGTCGCCATTGCCGAGACGGGAAATTTCTCGACGGCAGCCGAAGCGGTGCTGCGCACGCCGTCGGCCGTTTCGATGCAGATCAAGAAGCTGGAGGAGCAGCTGAAGACGACCCTCTTCCTGCGCGACGCGCGATCCGTGACGCTGACTCAGCACGGCGAGGTGCTTCTCTCCTATGCCCGCCGGATGCTGGCGCTCTCCAATGAAGCAGTCGCCCGCTTCGTGATGCCGGATCTGGCCGGTGTCGTGCGGCTGGGCGCCCCGGACGACATCGCCGAGCGCCTGCTGCCCAGGATACTCAAGGACTTTGCCGAGACCTTCCCGAGCATCATGGTCGATGTGACGGTCGACATGAGCTCGTCGCTGCGCAAGCGTGTCGAGGAAGGGCGGCTTGATCTGGCGCTGTTCAACTGCCACCCGCGCTCGTTCCCGAATTTCGGCGAGGTCATCCACACCGAAAAGCTGGTCTGGGCCGGCGCCAAATGCGGCAATGCCCATCTGCGCGATCCGCTGCCGATTTCCGTCTGGGAGGAGGGATGCGTCTGGCGACAGGACGCGATTACACAGCTCGAGAGGCACAAGCGGCACTATCGTGTCGCCTATGCCAGCGCCCATTCGATGGCGCAGCGCGCGGCGGTGCTGGCCGATCTTGCCATCGCGCCGTTTCCACGGTCCTATCTGACCGAGGAAATGGTGGTGCTGGGACCGCAGGAGGGACTGCCCGAGCTTTTCAGCTTCGACGTGCGCCTTCTGACGACGCCGCAGCTGGCAATCCCCTCGAAGGCGGTTGCTGAAAGCATCCGCGCCTTCTACGGCCAGCTGACGCGCGCCGCCGCCTGATCCTGGGCCGACTTAATCCCGCCCGCGCCGCCTTCTCCTCCCGCCGGGCTCTCCGCCGTCCGCCGGCACCTTGCGCGCTGGGAGGGTGACGACGGTTGCGAGCTGAGGGAAGCTGTCGACCTTGTTCGGCAAGGCCATGGCATAGACGAAGTGCTCTTGAAACTTCGGTTCCAGAGCCGTCTCGATCTTCTCGATCCGCCTGACGGTCTCTTCGATCTCGCGGCGGTAATCGCGGTTGAGCAGGGCCATCAATGCGCCGGTTCCGGCCGCATTGCCGACCGCCTTCACTTCCGACAGGTCGCAGTCGGGGATGAGGCCGAGGACCATGGCGTACTTCGGGTCGATGAAGGAGCCGAAGGCGCCGGCGAAGCGGATGGTGTCGACGGTGTCCACGCCCTGCTTTTCCATCAGCAGCTTGATACCGGCGTAGAGCGCGGCCTTGGCGAGCTGGATGGCGCGCACGTCGTTCTGGGTCACCGTGATCCGCTGCTCGCCGTCATGCAGCAGATAGGAGAAGGTGCGGCCACTGGCGAGGATGCGCGGGCTTCTGGCCGCCATGTCGCCATCCACGACGCCATCTTCGGAAATAATGCCGGAGAGAAACATCTCGGCGACCACCTCGATGATCGCGGAGCCGCAGATGCCGGTGATCCCGGTCTTTTCAGCCTCTTCGGCAAAGCCTTCCTCGTCGGACCAATGATCCACGCCGATCACGCGGAATTTCGGCTCCAGCGTCTGCGGGTCGATGCGCACCCGCTCGATGGCGCCGGGTGCTGCCCGCTGGCCGCAGGAGATTTCCGCGCCTTCGAAGGCTGGGCCTGTCGGGGAGGAGGCGGCGACCACGCGGTCGCGGTTGCCAAGGACGATTTCCGCATTGGTGCCAACATCCACCAGCAGCATCATCTTGTCCTGGCGGTGCGGACCTTCAGACAGCGTCGCGCCGGCGGCGTCAGCCCCGACATGGCCGGCAATGCACGGCAGCAGATAGACGCGGGCGCCGTGATTGATGGCGAGGTCGATTTCGCGCGACCAGGTGTGGACGGCGCCGGAAACGGCAAGCGCGAAGGGCGCCTGACCAAGCTCGGTCGGGTCGATGCCGAGGAAAAGGTGGTGCATGATCGGATTGGCGACGAAGACCGCGTCGAGGATGTCGTTCGGGTCGACGCCACTTTCGTGGCAGACCTGAACCGTCAGCTCGTTGACGGCCTGGCGCACCGCCTTGGTCATGGCGTCCCGCCCATCCGGGTTCATCATCACATAGGACACCCGGCTCATCAGATCCTCGCCGAAGCGGATCTGGGGGTTGGACGTTCCGGAGGATGCGATCACCCGGCCCGAGGGCAGGGAGACGAGATGCATGGCGATCGTCGTCGAGCCGATGTCGCAGGCAATGCCGTAGGCCTCGTTGTGGAGGCCCGGCCAGAGGGCGATGAGGTTCGGACGGGCGCCTTCCAGATCGCGGTGGATGGCGGCGGTGACGCCCCAGTTGCCCTTGCGCAGAATCTTCTGGACGTCGGGCAGCAGATGCTGGGAGATCAGGATGTCTTTCCAGCCCCAGTCCTTCTCCAGCATCACGTTCAGCCGGTCGAGATCGCCGAGCGGCTTGTGCATGTCCGGCTCGTCGACCTCCACATAGCAGAGCTGAATTGCCGGATTGCGGTCGAAGAGCCGGTCGGTGGCGGCCTTGCGGATCACCTGGGCGTTGACCACCGTATCCTGCGGCACGTCGACGACGAGGTCGCCGAGGATCTGCACCGAGCACGACAGCCGTCGGCCCTCAGGGATCGTCCGCACCTCCGCATAGCGTCGTTCTCTGGCGCCAACCGGCGAGATGTGGTCGAGCGAGGAGGATATCTTGTGCTTGGCGAAATGCCCCTCCTGAACCTGGATCTGGCAGCGTCCGCAGGTGGCGCGGCCGCCGCAGACGCTCTCGACATAGACGCCAAGCGAGCGGGCGGCCTCCAGCACGGTGGTGCCCACCGGAAAGCGTCCGCGCTTGCCGGACGGCATGAAGAGGACGAGGGGATCTGCGGTCTCGGTCATTTCTGTCTTTCATCAAGGGGCCTGTGCCCCAGGTTCTGTCTAAAACTCGCATAGGGGGCGAGTGATCGTGGTGGCACTGGGCGACATCTCTCTTATCCCCAGCGGGGAGAAGATGCCCGAAGGGCAGATGAGGGGGCTGGTCGAATCAGCGTTGCTTCGCCCCCCTCATCCGGCGCTTCGCGCCACCTTCTCCCCGCTGGCGAGAAGGGTAGCGTCAGGCGCCGTGGTTCACTCCGTCGCCGCCCCCGCGCCGGCGCGCGCCGCACGACCGCCGCGACGGCCCGACGAGGCGCCGGGCGGTGTCGTGGAGGGGGTGGCACCGGCGTCCGCCGGCTTGTGGTCGCGATAGGTCATGATCCAGGTGCCGCAGTTGGGGTCGGTGCCATTCAAAACGTTTGCCGCACGCACGGCTTCCATTTCCTGCGGACGGCAGGGGTTCATGATGGCGGACGTCATGCCGGCGCCGATGACCATGGGAATGAAACCGGCGTTGATGCCGTGGCGGTGTGGCAGGCCGAAGGAGATGTTGGAGAGGCCACAGGTGGTGTTGACCTTCAGTTCGTTGCGCAGGCGATAGAGGAGCTGGAAGACCTGGCGACCGGCATCGCCCAGGGCACCGATGGGCATGACCAGCGGGTCTACAACGATGTCATGCGGCTTGATGCCGTGGTCCATGGCGCGTTCGACGATCTTCTTGGCGACGGCAAAGCGGACGTCCGGATCCATCGAGATGCCGGTTTCGTCGTTGGAGATCGCCACGACAGGAACATCGTATTTGGCGCAGAGCGGCAGGATCGCTTCGAGCTTTTCCTCCTCGCCGGTGACGGAATTGACCAGCGGGCGGCCCTTGGCGACCTTGAGTGCGGCCTCGATGGCAGCGGTGACAGACGAATCGATCGACAGCGGAACGTCGACCAGGCCCTGGACGATCTCCAGAGTCTTCACCAGCAGGCCCGGTTCGGTTTCGTTGGGGTTGACGGAGGTGACGCCCGCGTTGACGTCGAGCATGGTGGCGCCGGCGGCGACCTGTTCCAGCGCATCCCTGATGACGGTGTCGAAATTGCCCTCGATCATCTCGGCGGCGAGCTTCTTGCGGCCGGTCGGGTTGATCCGCTCGCCGATGACGCAGAAGGGCTGGTCGAAGCCGATGATCACTTCGCGGGTGGCGGATGCGACGATGGTGCGGGTCATGCGGGTCTCCGGGGCCTGATGGCGGTGGGTCTCTACTGGTCGAGCCCCGGCATCTGCCGAGGCCGGTTGTTCAGTGCGGCTTGTGTGCCGCGATGTCTGCAAGCTGCTGCTGGTGTTCTTCCTTGCCCTGGCGGATTTCCTCCAGGCGCTCGGCGACAACCGTATCGGTCGGATTGGCCTCGTGCTTCCATGGCCGGCGGCCCTTCAGCACGCCGGACTCATGGACGATCTCGGCGACATATTCCTCCTGCCGATAGGCCATCACGTGGATGCCGGCGACGCCCTCGATCTCCTTCACCTCGTTGATGATGTCGATGCAGAGCTGCTTGCCCTCCTTCTTCTGATCCTTGGCGCCCTCAAGGCGGGCGATGACGCTGTCGGGGATGTGGATCCCCGGCACGTTGGAGCGGATCCAGCGGGCGGTCTTGGCGGAGGCGAGCGGGCCGACGCCGACGAGAATGAAGCATTTTTCGTGAAGGCCGAGGTCGCGGACCTTGGCCATGTAGTCGCGAAACATCGGCACGTCGAAGCAGTACTGGCTCTGCACGAACTGGGCGCCGGCCTCAATCTTCTTGGCCAGCCGGTAGGGGCGAAAATCATAGGGTGGGGCGAAGGGATTGATCGCGGCGCCGAGAAAGACCTGCGGCGGCGACGTGAGCTTGCGACCGGACAGGAATTTCGCCTCGTCGCGCATGGTGCGGACCGTTTCCAGCAACGACATGCAGTCGAGGTCGAACACCGGCTTGGCACCCGGCTGGTCACCGGCCTGCACGCCGTCGCCGGTCAGGCACATGATGTTCTGTACCCCCATGGCGGAGGCGCCGAGCACGTCGCCCTGGATGGCGATCCGGTTCCTGTCGCGGCAGGCGATCTGCATGATCGGCGCGTAGCCCATCCGTGTCAGCAGCGCGCAGATGCCGACGGAGGACATATGGCAGTTGGCGCCGGAGGCATCGACGGCGTTGATGCCATCAACCCAGCCCTCGAAGATCGCCGCACGGTCGTAGACATCCTGCGGATCGGCGCTGTCGGGTGGATTGAGCTCGGCGGTGACGGCAAACTCGCCGCGACGGAGAATGCGCTCCAGCCGGCCCCGCGATGCATGGCCGGGCAGGGGATCTAGTGGCCCTCCGAGATCTTTGGGATTGATGTCGATGCTCATGCCGCGGTGTCCTTGGCAATCTCGTTGCGTGCTGCAGCCTCGGCAGTGACGCGCAGCCACGACGAGGTTTCCCGCAGCGACTGGTTGACCGGCTTCTGGACGTTCAGGATCGCATCACCCTTCACCATCTGGCGCGACCCTTCCCAGGCCTTGACCCAGACGCAGGGCATGTCGGGCTCCACCTCGCAGTTGCCGTTCGCCCGGACACCGCCGCAGGGTCCGTTACGCAGCTGCTTGGGACAGTTCATCGGGCAGGACATGCCGGTGGACGACAGGATGCATTGCCCGCACATGCGGCAGTCGAAGAGCAGGCCCTTGACCCGCTTCTCGACGAAGGTGACCGGCGCCTCGGCGCGGCTGTAGCCGATCGCCTTCCACAGGGGATGCAGCAGCAGGAAGGCGCTGGCGAAGCGGGCGTAGAACCATTCGAGCATCCGTGCATGGCGGATCGACCAGAGCCGGATCGAATAGCGGCGCTGGACCCGGCGGTTGGGCGACACGTCGCTCGGGACATAGGCGCCGGTGGCCGCCTTGCGCGCCGCGCCGGCGTTGCCGATGGCGGGCTTCGAGCCGGTGCCTGCCGCGGCTCCGGTGTTGCTGCTGGCGGCCCGGTCAATCTCAGCCATTCTCGCGGCCTCCGGCTTTCACCAGGGCCACCAGCCGCTCCCGATCATACGCCGCCTCGAGTTCGGCAGCTGCCTTGTCCGCCTCCGCCTCCAGCTCGTCGCTGACCGGCACCGGATCGGCCTTGCGCCAGTCCGCCAGATAGTCGTCGGTCTCGGCCGCGCCGGTGCGCATGGCGCACATGTCGATGGCCTCCGTGAAGCGCAGCGAAAGCTCCCGCTTGGCGGTCTGGCGCCCCTTCTTGATGATCACCTGCGCCGGAATATCCCGCCAGTACACGACGATGCGATCGGCCAATGCACTCTCCTGTTTTCCAGCAGCATGCACGCGCCGACGGGGCGGGACTGCGCTTGCCACGACGTCGCACAGCGTGAAAAGCGACGCTGGCGACGATGACGGATGGTTCACGGACGGAGCCGGTCGCTACAGGTTCTGCAGCGAGGAGGAGAGGTCACCGTAGCCGGTGAAGCGATACTCGTAGTCGAGATCGAGATAGGCGGCTGCGCCCCTGGCCTTCTCCTGCAAGGCTTCGTCCTGCACCTGGCTGAGGTAGACGAGTTTCCGGTAATTGCCGAAGTAGGTCTCCTTCAGCTGCGGATACCTGTCGAGGCCAAGCGGCTCGATGACGAAGGCGTCGAACTGGCGCGCAAGGAAATCGGTCAGGAAGAAACTGAGGAGATCGTCGTCCGCCTGCGACTGAAAAGTGTCGTTGCCGGAGAAGAAGGAGTAGCAATGCGGTCCGGCGATGCGGGCGATGCCTTCGCGGGCGCAGAGACGGTCGATGTCGCCGCCGGTGCCGCAATCCGCATAGGCGAAGAAGATCTTCTCGATGCCCTGATTGCGTGCGTCTGCCAGCGCTTTTTCAAGACCCGGCACGATCTTCTGCGGGTAGGCATGCCAGATTGCGGGCAGGCATTGTATCTCCACATGGTGCAGGCCTTGCTGCGCACAAACCGCTAATATTTCCCTCGCGATGGCGCCGCACGCAATTACGTGAACTTTTTCGCGATTGGGGCGTTCCTGTGTCGGAAGGTGATTTTCTGCCTTTTTTTGATCGGAACCCATCGGAGTACTTTCTCATGACGTCCAAGACAGTCACGGTTATCGCCGCTCTCTTTGTCACGGCTGCTGCTCTCAGCTCCTGCGGCAACACCATCCGCGGCGTCGGCGCAGACGCAGCCAACACTGTAGATGCGACGCAGGCTGCCGGCCGCAACGTAGACCGCGCCGCTTCGCGCTAACGACAGCGAGAGAAAGCCGGCTGTCAGCCGGCTTTTTCTTATCCGACTGACAGCGAATTGTGCTTGCGGCGGATATATTCCTTGGCCGTCTCGACGGCGACCGCCGCATCGCGGCAATAGGCATCGGCTCCGACTGCCTTGCCGAACTCTTCGTTGAGCGGTGCGCCTCCGACGAGAATGACGTAATCGTCGCGGATGCCCTTTTCCTTCATCGTGTCGATCACGACCTTCATGTAAGGCATGGTCGTGGTCAGCAGTGCGGACATTCCGAGAATATCCGGTTTCTCCCGCTCCAGAGCCTCGAGATAGTTTTCGACAGGGTTGTTGATCCCGAGGTCGATCACATCGAAGCCTGCACCCTCCATCATCATCCCGACGAGGTTCTTGCCGATGTCGTGGATGTCGCCCTTGACGGTGCCGATGACCATCTTGCCCTGCTTGGGCGCGCCGGTGGCCGCCAGCAGTGGGCGCAGGATGTTCATGCCGGCCTTCATGGCGTTGGCCGACAGGAGCACTTCGGGGACGAACAGGATGCCGTCGCGGAAGTCGATGCCGACGATGCGCATGCCCTCGACCAGCGCCTGCGTCAGGACGTCGTAGGGGACCCAGCCGCGATCAAGCAGGATCCGGGTGGCCTCCTCAACCTCGTCCTTCAGTCCGTCATAGAGATCGTCGTGCATCTGCTGCACCAGTTCCTCGTCGGACAGTTCGGCCAGGATGATGTCGTCTTCGGACATAATGCTTCCCATCGATTGCGGCACGAAACCCAGCGTGCTCCGCGAACATGATGAAACGCAAATGGTTTTTCGACTTCCTTGAAAACGACTTCGGATTGTTGAAAAAGCGACGGCGTGTCCGCAAGGGCGGCCCGATGTCTGTTCTGCGCAAATGCGTGGCGCAGAGAGGCAGGGTTCGCCCTGCCTGGCGTCCTAGCATGGGACCCAGATGATGGCAGGCACCGGCAGGTGCAATGGCGAGGAAGAGCATGGACGAGGTCAATCAACCAACGGAAGCGGCAGCAGGCGGACGCCGTTCGCGCGGCGAGCGTGGGGCGGCAGGTCGGCGCGCCTCGCGGGCCGGCGGTGGTCCGAACGCGTCGCTGCCCTACATCACCCGGAAGATCGGCGTGTATGAGGTCCTCGACGAGGAGGGGCTGCAACTCATCGAGCGCAATGCCGACACCATCCTGGAAGAGATAGGCATCGAGTTCCGGGACGACGCCGAGGCGCTGGAGCTGTGGGCGAAGGCCGGCGCGGATGTCCGCGGGCAGCGCGTCCACTTTCCGAAGGGCCTGTGCCGCGAGCTCTTGAAGACGGCGCCGAAGGAATTCACCTGGCACGCGCGCAATCCCGAGCGCAGCGTGCATATCGGCGGCAAGGCCACCGTCTTCGCCCCCGTCTATGGACCGCCCTTCGTGCGCGATCTCGACGGCCAGCGCCGCTATGCGACGATCGAGGACTTCCGCAACTTCGTGAAGCTCGCCTATATGGCACCGTCGATGCATTCGTCCGGCGGCACGGTCTGCGAGCCGGTCGACGTGCCGGTCAACAAGCGCCACCTCGACATGATCTACAGCCATGTCAAATACTCAGACAAGCCGTTCATGGGGTCCGTGACGGCACCGGAGCGGGCGGAAGATACGATCGCCATGGCCAAGCTCGTCTTCGGCGATGACTTCGTCGAGAACAACTGCGTGACGCTGAACCTCATCAATGCCAACTCGCCGATGGTCTTCGACGAGACAATGCTGGGCGCGCTCAAGGTCTATGCGCGGCACAACCAGGCGAGCGTCGTGTCGCCGTTCATCCTGTCGGGCGCCATGAGCCCGGTCACTGTCGCCGGAACGCTGACCCAGATCCTGGCGGAAGTGCTGGCCGGGGCCTCCTTCACGCAGCTCATCCGTCCGGGCGCGCCGGTGCTGTTCGGCACGTTCGCCGCGTCGATTTCCATGCAATCCGGTGCGCCGACCTTCGGCACGCCGGAGCCGTCGCTGGTCTCCTATGGCGCAGCACAGCTCGCCCGGCGCCTCGGCCTGCCGTTCCGCACCGGCGGCTCGCTCTGTGCCTCGAAGGTTCCCGATGCCCAGGCGGCCCATGAATCGTCCAACACGCTGAACACGACGCTGCTGGCCGGCACCAACTTCGTGCTGCACGCGGCCGGCTGGCTGGAAGGCGGGCTCGTCTCGTCCTACGAGAAGTTCATGATCGACCAGGATCAGCTCGGCATGATGCAGAAGCTTGCCGATGGCGTCGACCTTTCCGAGGCCGGCCAGGCGCTGGATGCCATCCGCGAAGTGGGTCCGGGCAGCCATTATCTCGGCTGTGCCCATACCCAGGCACATTTCCAGACAGCCTTCTACCGTTCGGCGCTGGCCGACAACAATTCCTACGAACAGTGGGAGGTCGAGGGCCAGAAGCGGATCGAGGAGCGTGCAAATGCGCTCTGCCGTTCGTGGCTCGACGGTTACGAGGCGCCGGCTCTCGATCCGGCGATCGACGAGGCACTGCTTGCCTTTATCGCGCACCGCAAGGAGTCGATGCCCGACGCTTTCACTTGAAAGGGTCCCGAGGCCGCCAGGGAGCAAGGCGGCGCGGCCGCCGTTGCCGATTTCATCCAGGCTGAAGTCTGGCGACCGCACTACAAGCCGAATGAGCCGCGCTAGGCGGTTGCAGATACGCTAGATGCGCGCCTTGGGGTAGGCGCGCTCAAGCCCACCGGAACTCACCAATCCCTCGCGGAAGGCTGTGTAGGCCGCGTGCTGGCTGGATTTGGCCGCTTCCATGAGCCTGACCTGAAGCCGGGGCGGCGCGCTGTTGCCCAGCCACTCACCGCACCTCTGCAGCTTCAGGGCATTCAGAAACTGCGCTTCCGCCTGACGGTCGAGGAAGAGATGCAGTCCATCGAACAGTGTCTCGTCGGCGGAGGGGTTCTGCATCAGCAGTCCGAGCCAGGACTGGTTCTCGTCGGTAAGGCCCGACAGGCTGTCGGCGACGGTGTCGCGGTTGGCGATCGTTGCAATGTTGCTCATGGTTCAGGTCCTGCGCCGGCGCCGATCGCGCGTGCCGTCGCCGCCCGATTCGCTTGCCATCTTGTTGCGGAGTGGCCCAATCCGCTCGACGATCTCCTCGATCGTCGGCCTTGGCCGCGGCGTATAGTCATCGAGCGCATGGCGCATGGCTGCGAGATGTTCGCAGGAAGTGCCGCAGCAGCCGCCGATGATCCGGGCGCCGGCGTCGCGGGCCAGGCGGGCATATTCCGCCATCAGCGGTGGGGTGCCTGAATAGTAGATCTCGGCGCCGCGGAATTCGGGAATGCCGCAATTGCCCTTGACGATGGTGATCGCATCGGGATCGGCAGCCGTCATGTCGAGAAGGCTGGACAGGATGTCGGAGGCACCGACGCCGCAGTTGGCACCAACGGCCACCGGGCCATCGCCCATATCCTTCGCGATGCCGTGAATGTCCTTCGGATCAACGCCCATCATCGTCCTGCCGGCCGTGTCGAAGGAGCCGGTATAGGTATAGGGCAGGCCGACCGTGGTTGCCGCCTCCGCGGCGGCCCGGATCTCGTCGGCGGACGACATGGTCTCGATCCAGGCGACATCCGCTCCGCCGGCCTTCAGGCCTTCCATCTGCTCGACGAAGGCTGCGACCGCATCTTCGTAGGTCATGGCGCCGAGCGGCACCAGAAGCTCGCCGGTCGGGCCGACGGAGCCGGCGACGATCACTTTTCGCGGTGCACGGTCGGCCACGGCGCGGGCGATTTCGGCTGCACGCTTGTTCAGGTCGAAGACGCGGTCCTGCGCATGATGCAGTTTCAGCCGGTGGCGCGTGCCGCCGAAGGAGTTGCTGAGGATGATATCGGCGCCCGCATCGACGAAGTCCTGATGCAGCTTGTCGATCCGCTCCGGATGCGTTTCGTTCCAGAGTTCCGGTGCTTCGCCGGCCTCCAGGCCCATGGCGAAGAGATTGGTTCCGGTGGCGCCGTCAGCGAGCAGGACGCCCTTTTCGGCGAGCAGGTCACGGAGTGGATTTGCGGCGGTCATGGGGCCTCCTTGAGTTTTCTGGCTATAGGCGCTCGGTGCGGGAAATACAATCTGCCTGCCTACCGGGGGCCGGCGGGAGTGGCATGATGCCCGACCGGATTTACCATGGCCGCCAAGATTGTGTTGAGGTCCAGGATGCCGATCTCGATGCCGTCCTCATCGACGACGATGGCGCTCGAACGCTCCGCCCGCGTCAGCCGCTGGGCCACCGATTCCAGCGTTTCGTCGGCGGAAACCTTGACACCCTCCAGCGTTCCCACCGCCGGTTTCATCACCGTGCGGGCCTGGATGACGCGGCTGCGGTTCACCTCCTTGACGAAGGAAGCGATGTAATCATCTGCCGGCGAAAGCACAATTTCCTGGCCGGTGCCCTGCTGGATGACCTGGCCGTCGCGCAGGATGACGATCTTGTCGCCGAGCCGCAGGGCTTCGTCGAGATCATGGGTGATGAAGACCACCGTCTTTTTCAGCTCGCTCTGGATGTCGAGGAGCACGGTCTGCATGTCCACCCGGATCAGCGGGTCGAGCGCCGAATAGGCCTCGTCCATCAGCAGGATGTCGGCGTCATTGGCCAGCGCTCTCGCCAGTCCGACGCGCTGCTGCATGCCGCCCGAGAGCTGATTGGGATAGTGGTTCTCGAACCCCGCAAGGCCGACACGTTCGATCCAGTGCTGCGCGCTCTTCCTGCTCTGGCTGCGCGGCACGCCCTGGACATCGAGACCATAGAGCGTGTTCTCCATCACCGTCCGGTGCGGCAGGAGCGCGAATTTCTGGAACACCATGGCCGTCTTGTGCCGGCGAAACTCGCGCAGGTCGCGAGCGTTCATGCGGCAGATGTCGGCACCGTCGTAGATCACCTCGCCGGCGGTCGGTTCGATCAGCCGGTTGATGTGCCGGATCAGCGTCGACTTGCCCGATCCGGAGAGCCCCATCACCACCGTTATCTGTCCGGCGGGCATGGCGATGTTGATGTCGCGCAGCCCCAGCACATGGCCGTGCCTCTCGTTCAGCTCCGTCTTCGACATGCCGCCGCGAACCTGTGCGACATGATCCTGCCCCCGCGGACCGAAGATCTTGTAGAGCCCCCTGATCTCTATGCCGTGGCTAGCCATGCGCTTCCTGTCTCATGCGTCCCCCTTGCATGCCGGTCTGGCCGAACCCTCCGCCGGATGAGCGAGGAAGGCATGTTCTGCCACTACAGCATCGGCGGAAGCTCCGATGCGCGATTTGCGACGCCGAAGGGACAAGCGGAGCCGTCAGCCCTGACGCGTGATCTTCTGCGCCACGCTCGGCGCCACCCATTGCGACCAGATATCCGAATGGCTGTCGAGGAAAAACTCGGCGGCCTCCTGATCGGAGGCCCGGTTCTCCATCTGCCAGGCGAGGACGCTGCTGATCGTGGCATTGGACCACTGCCGGCGGTTGACATAGTCCATGGCCTCGGCGGCCTTTTCTGTGAAGGCCTGCGTGACGAGCGTGAAGGCCTGGGACGTCGGGTAGGCGTTGCGCTCCGGGTTGGCGCAACCGGCAACGGTGGTGCAGGCGTCCCACTCCGTCTTGCTGTGCGTCACGCCGAAGGAGAGCTTCGCCATCTCGTATTTGCCAAGGATCGCGGTGGGCGCCCAGTAATAGCCGAGCCAGCCGGTCTGCGTTTCGAAGGCGGCTGCAATCGATGCCTCGAGTTCCTCGGCGGTTGCCGGCTCGACCAGCTCGAACCCCTTGTCGCCCGCACCGAAGGCGCGAAAGAGATTGGCGGTCGTGGCCTGGCAGCTCCAGTCGTGCGGACATCCATGGACGGCACCCCGGCTGGGCTGGGCGGGGGCGGGAAACAGATCGGGACGAGCCAGGGCGTCATCGACCGTGCGGATCTGCGGATTGGCGTCGAGGATGAATTTCGGCACCCACCAGCCCTCGACGGCGCCATCGGCGAGGATCTCCGCGCCGATCACCAGGCGGTTCTCCGCCGTCGCCCGCGAGAGTTCGCCGCGGACCGCGTTGATCCAGAATTCCGGCGCCATGTCGGGAGTGCCGGCGGTGTCCATGGAGGTGAAGGTGGGCAGGGTATCGCCCGGAACCAGCGTCACGGTGCAGCCGAAGCCCCGTTCCAGGATAATCTTGTCGATCTGCGCCGCGACGGCCGCCGATCCCCAGTTCATCTTGGCGATGGAAACTGCGCCGCAGGCGGCCTCGGCTGCCCCGGGGCGAAGGCAGAAGCCGAGAACCAGCGCGGCTGCGGCAAGGGGATAGCGCATGACAAACATCCATAAACGGACCAGCACAGGGATCTCCCGGCTGCTCCTCCGAACGTCGTAAATTGATCGACCGTCGGCGATTTCGGTGTCTTCAGGAGAGTAGGGTAATGCGTTGCGAAATCAACCGTCCTGCCCGTACCTTCACGCGCTTGCGATATCTTCGCGCAAGAGAAGGCGGAAATGCGAGATGAGGGGGAGCGCCATCAACTTTCCAGTAACAATGTGCCGCTAATCATCGCTTTGCAGACGGTTGCTCCGGCCTGCAGCGTCGGGCCAGGTATTGCGTACCCGCCGCTTGTTTTTTCGCAAGGCGGCAGGGAATCCGGCGATCGAGCCGGTCCCGGCTTGACTCGCCCCGCCAGTGCCCCCACTTTTGTGCAGCGGCAGCGCGAACTGATGAACCAAGGCGGACGCCTCATGCATCTACGAATCGTCCGTGCTTTCAGGATTTGCGCTGTCGCGTTTTCCTCTTTTCCCACCCAGTCCTCGATCCACCGCGCAGGTGCGCTGTGAGTTCCGCCCGTCGCGTCACGCTTGTCCTTGGCGGTGCCCGATCAGGAAAATCCGCCTTTGCCGAACGGCTGGTGCGCGAAAGCGGCCTTCAGCGGCATTATGTGGCGACCGGGCAGGCTTATGACTCGGAGATGCGGGAGCGGATCGCCCGCCACCGCGCCGACCGCGGCGATGGATGGAGCACCCATGAAATTCCCGTCGACCTGACCACCCATCTCCAGGCTCTGGCGGCGGCCGAACGGGTGGTGCTCGTCGATTGCCTGACGCTTTGGGTGACGAACCTGATGATGGCCGAGGCCGATGTCGATGCTGCCGGCGGTCTCCTCGTCGAGCGTTTGTCCGGCTGGCCGGGGCAGATCGTTCTGGTCTCCAACGAGGTCGGCCTCGGGATTGTCCCCGACAACAGGATGGCGCGGGAATTCCGCGACCATGCCGGGCGGCTGCACCAGCGGATCGCCGCCGTTGCCGATGAGGTCTATTTCGTCGCCGCCGGGCTGCCGTTGAAGATGAAGGGGTAGCGTCCGCTCCCCTTGAGAGACGACTAGAATCCCAGCCAGATCCGGACCGGATGCGCCGGGTCCGACATCAGCTTCAGGGCCAGCGCGAGGCAGGACACCACCAGCAGCGGCTTGATGATCCTGGCGCCGCCGCGCATGGCCACGCGCGAACCCAGCTGTGCACCCAGCACCTGACCCGCCCCCATAACCAGTCCGACCTTCCAGAGAATCGATCCGGTGACGGCGAAGACGAGGAAGGATCCGAAATTGGAGCCGAGATTGAGAAGCTTCGTGTGGGCGGTCGCCTTCAACAGTCCGAAGCCGCCGAGAAGCACGAAGGCCAGCATGTAGAAGGAGCCGGCGCCAGGGCCGAAGACGCCGTCGTAGAGACCGACGAGCGGCACGATCGTGAGTCCGAAGACGAAGGGTGTCACGCGCTGGTGACTGTCGAGATCGCTGAGGTTCGGCTTCAGCGCGAAGAACAGTGCGATGCCGATCAGGAGGAAGGGGATGGCCGCGGCAAGCGCTGCCGCCGGAACGACGGAGGCGAGAAACGCGCCGAGGATGCCGCCCAAGGTTGCCATCAGCGCCATCGGCAACTGCTTCCTGAGGTCGACATGGCCCTTTCTTGCATAGGCAAGAGTGGCGGACGCGACGCCGAACTGGCCCTGCAGCTTGTTGGTGGCAATCGCTTCAAGCGGCGGAATGCCGACAATCAGCATCACCGGGATGGTGATCAGGCCACCGCCGCCCGCAATGGAATCGACGAAACCGGCAATACAGGCGGCTGCAAAGAGCAGCACCAGAAGGTGGAAGGCGAGATCGTGCAAGGGAGGAACCGGGAGATGGGGATGCGGGGGCAGGACGAGAGCCGCTCTCTGCCACCGAACGGCGACGCTTGCAACCGGCGAATTACCCTTGGCTGCGGACTTGCCCGGCCGCAAATCGGCGATAAGGTGCCGGCACCAAACACGGCAGTTCAAAACACCAGAGCGTGAGCATGCACAAGGTCATCTTCGACACAGATCCCGGCATCGATGATGCCATGGCACTTCTCTTCCTGCACCGGCATCCGCAGATCGATCTCATCGGGATCACCACCGTCTTCGGCAATGCGCCGATCGACCTGACCACCCGCAACGCGCTCTTCCTGGCGCAGGCATGGGGAATTTCGGCTCCCGTGGCCCAGGGAGCCGGGGTGACCTTCGACCCCTCGCGTCCCGAGGGGCATTGGCCGACCTTCATTCATGGCGAGAATGGTCTCGGCGATGTCGACATTCCCCCCGTCATCGGCAGGACTGTCGATGACCGCCCGGCCTGGCAATTCATCATCGACACCGTGCGGGCGCAGCCGGGCGAGGTAACGCTGGTGGCCGTCGGTCGCATGACCAATCTGGCGCTGGCGCTGAAGGCGGATCCGGATTTCGCCGCGCTTGTGAAGGAGGTTGTCGTGATGGGCGGCGCCTTCGATCTGAACGGCAATGTCAGCCCGGCGGCCGAGGCCAATATCCACGGCGACCCGGAGGCTGCCGACGTGGTGTTCACCGCGCCGTGGCGGGTCACCGTCGTCGGGCTCGACGTGACGCTGAAGACGGTGATGACGAGCGGCTTCCTGGCCGAGATGGCCGCTGCCGGCGGCGCGCCGGTGCAGCTTCTCTCCGACATTTCGCAGTTCTATATCGACTTCTACCGGCATCGCGTCGGCGACGGCATGGTCGTCCACGACAGCTGCGCCTGCGTCTATCTCGTGGCGCCCGAACTCTTCAAGACCCGCAGCGGGCCGGTTCGGGTTGTCTGCGGCGGCATTGCCGATGGCCAGACGATCCAGAAGCCGGATGGCCGCGTGTTCCCGGCCGGACATTGGGACGGGCATCCGAGCCAGCTGGTCTGCATCGATGTGGAACCGGAGCGTGTGCTGGATATCATTCGTGCAGCAATCGTCGAGGGCAGGGCGGGCTGAGGAGCCGCGCCTTCAATCGTTGCCGGCCGCGGCGACCAGCCGGCCGAGATCCGGCACCGTCACATGGCGGTTGTTCTCGATCTGGATGATGCCTTCCTTGCGCAGCTTCGTCATCTGACGGCTGACGGTCTCGATCGTCAGCCCCAGAAAGTCAGCGATGTCTGCGCGCGACAAGGGGAGCTCGAACATGCTCTTTTCCTCGGCCTCCGGGTCGCTGTGGCTGGCGATCAGCGCCAGGAAGCTCGCGACCTTCTCCTGTGCCGTCTTGCGGCCGAGCGTCAGCATCCAGTCGCGCGCCTCGTCGAGCTCCTTGAGGGCCTGGCTGTGCAGCAGATGCTCCAGCCCGGGCGTTTCCGCGATCAGCCGTTCGATGGCACGGCGGGGAAAGACGCAGATTTCGGTGTCGATTGCAGCTTCTGCCGCCATCCGGCTTTCGCCGAGAAAGGGCCGCCCCATGAAATCCGGCGCAAACTGCAATCCGACGATCTGCTGGCGCCCGTCTGCCATCACCTTGGAAAGCTTGACGACGCCCTTGAGGATGTTGCTGTAGGACGAAATACTCTCGCCCTGGCCGATGAACTCGGTGCCGGCGTCGATCGTGCGGCGCGACGAGTGTTTGCTGAGTTCCACCAATTGGGCCGGTGTAAGTGCCGAGCAGACCCCGCCATGGCGGGCTTCACAGGAGCGGCAGACGGCCGGAACATCTCCATTTTGTATTCGACTGCTCAGGGTGTCCATAGTGTCATTCCGTATGCGCGGCTGCGAGATGATGTTGATCATCGTCAATTCGCCCGGATGCGAATTGATCTGCATCAAGGTTGCGGAAATCTGTCCTGCTAGCCATCGGCGGATAAAAGAGGTCTGTGATGAACGAGAAATTGCTCCTGAAATACACCGGCGCTGCACCGCGTTACACCAGCTACCCGACTGCACCGCATTTCGGCCCTCAGGTAAACTGCGACATCTATGCGCGGTGGCTCGGCGAGTTGCGGGACGATGCCACGATCTCGCTCTATCTCCATATTCCCTACTGCGACCGCCTCTGCTGGTTCTGTGCCTGCCATACCAAGCAGACGCTGCGCTATGATCCGATCACCACCTATCTTGTGGCGCTGAAGGCGGAAATCGCCGCGGTGGCCGCCCGGGTGCCAAAGGCGGCACGGGTGACCGCCATCCATTGGGGCGGCGGTTCGCCGACGATGCTGAAGCCCGAGGACATGATCGGGCTGATGGACTGTCTGCGCCAGGCCTTCACGATCGCGTCGGACGCCGAGATCAGCGTCGAGATGGATCCCAACGATCTCGACGAGGCACGCTACGACGCGCTTGCCGCGATCGGTCTCACCCGGGCGAGTCTCGGGGTTCAGGATTTCGACCCGACGGTGCAGAAGGCGATCAACCGCATCCAGACCTTCGAGCAGACCCGCTCGGTGGTCGAGGCGGTGCGGGCGCGCGGGGTGCAATCGGTCAATTGCGACGTGCTGTACGGGCTTCCGCATCAGACGCTCGCCTCCCTGGAGCGGACCGTCTTGGACATCCTCTCGCTGGACCCGGACCGCATCGCGCTGTTCGGCTATGCCCATGTACCGTGGATGAAGAAGCACCAGACGATGATCCCGGATGCAGCTCTGCCGGATGTGCGGCAGCGCTTTGCGCAGATGGCGCGGGCCTCGGAGATGCTGATCGCGGAAGGATATGAAGCCATCGGTATCGACCATTTCGCCAAGCCGGCCGATGCGCTGGCCGTCGCCGCCCGGACCGGCACGCTGCGCCGCAATTTCCAGGGCTATACGGATGATGCCGCCGATGCGCTGATCGGCATGGGGGCCTCCTCGATCGGCCAGCTGCCGCAGGGATATGTCCAGAACATGCCGGCGACCGGCGAATACCAGCGGGCGGTGGAGGCCGGAGGCCTTGCGGCAGTCCGCGGCATAGAGCTGTCCGACGACGATCGACTCAGGGCCGATGTCATCGAGCGCATCATGTGCGACTTCGGCTTCGACTTCCGGTCGCTGCGGGAGCGGTTTGGCGACATCGCGGAGGCAGTCGTTGCCGAAGCGGGGCACTATGCCCGCCACAACCTCGACGGCATATGTCTTGCGGATGGCGACGGCTTCCATCTGACGGAGGCCGGCAAGCCGTTTGCCCGCAGCGTCGCTGCCGTCTTCGACCGCTACCTCGATACCGGCGTCGGGCGGCATTCGATTGCTGTTTGAGCAACAGTTGGCGCGCAATTGGTCGGCGCGGGAACACGGGGATTGGCATTTGCCGACGTATTCCCTATGTGGGACGCTGAATTGATTATTTCAGAGGACATTGGCGTGACTGCTACATTCGACAAAGTTGCCGACATTATCGCGGAAACCAGCGAGATCGACCGCGAGACGATCACGCCGGATAGCCACACGATCGACGACCTCGGCATCGACAGCCTGGACTTCCTCGACATCGTCTTCGCGATCGACAAGGAATTCGGCATCAAGATTCCGCTCGAGCAGTGGACGCAGGAAGTCAACGACGGCAAGGTCTCGACGGAGGAGTATTTCGTCCTCAAGAACCTCTGCGCCAAGATCGACGAGCTGAGGGCGGCGAAGGGCTGAGACGCCGTTCCCCACGCATGAATGCTGCTTGAATACTTCCAGATGATCGACCGGGTGGAGGGCGTGGACCTCCCCGGCAAGGTGTTGCGGGCACGGTCGGTCGTCCCGGCGAAGAGCCCCGTGTTCGAGGGCCATTTTCCCGGCATGCCGCTCGTTCCGGGCGTCCTGCTGATCGAGACCATGGCGCAGGCTTCGGGTTTCCTGGTGCTGGCGGCGACAAATTTCGCCGCCATGCCGTTCCTGATGTCCGTCGACGGCGCCAAGATGCGCAGCTTCGTCGGCCCGGATGCCGTACTCGACATCGAGGCATTTCTGGAGCATGAGGGGTCCGGCTATGCCGTCACCAAGGCGAAGATCACCGCCGACGGCAAGAAGGTCTGCGACGCCCAGTTGAAGCTTCGCACCATGCCGTTCAGTGAAGTGCCGCTTGCCGATATCGTGCGCAAGCGTGCAGAAGAAGTCGGGCTCATGGACGCGCTTCAAGCTGGCGCGTGAACGCCAGGCAATGAGGACAGAATGAGCAAGTCTGACAATGATGTCGTGATCACCGGGGTCGGGATCGTCACCTGCTACGGCGTCGGCAAGGAGCCGCACGTGGCGCTGTTGTCGTCCGCCGAGGTCGAGCCTCCTCGGGTGGAGACCGAACGTTTCAAGCCCTATCCGGTCCATCCGATGCCGGAGATTGACTGGTCGCAGCAGATCCCGAAGCGTGGCGATCAGCGCCAGATGGAGAACTGGCAGCGGCTCGGCGTATTCGCCGCGGGTCTCGCGCTCGATGATGCCGGCCTGAAGACAGATGCCGAGGCCTGCGCCTCGATGGATATGATCGTGGCTGCCGGCGGCGGCGAGCGGGACATCAAGGTCGATTCCCTGATTGTCGACGAGGCGCTGAAGCGCAACGACCGCGAGACGCTGCTCAACGAGAAGCTGACGACGGAGCTGCGTCCGACGCTGTTTCTGGCGCAGCTGTCCAACCTGCTTGCCGGCAATATCTCGATCGTCCACAAGGTGACCGGCTCATCGCGAACCTTCATGGGCGAGGAGGCCGCCGGCATTTCGGCGGTTGAAACCGCGTTCCACCGCATCAAGTCGGGTCAGTCCAGCCATTCTCTGGTCGGCGGCGCCTTCGTGGCGGAGCGCGCCGACATTCTTCTGCTTGTCGAAGGGATCGGTGCCCATGCCACGGGCGACTGGCACCCCCTCTGGCAGCGGTCCTCCGATAACGGCGGCGGCATGATCATGGGGTCGGTCGGTGCCTTCCTGGTGCTTGAGTCGCGGGCTCATGCCGTGGAACGGGGCGCCCACATCTATGCGACGATCGATGCGGTCGAAGGCGATCGCGGCAACCGCGACGACAATAGGCTCGAGCAGCGCCTTTCCCGGCTCTCGGGGCTGGCCATGGACGCAGACCCGTCGGAAACCCTTTTATTTTCAGGGGCAAGCGGCATGGTCGAGACCTCGCTACGCGAGCGCCAGTTGCTGGCGGAACGTTTTGCCGGCGCGACGCTTCGCGGCTATGGCGGCATGACCGGCCATGGCATGGAGGCACAGTTCCCGCTCGGGTTGGCACTTGCCGCACTCGCCCTCGACGGCAATCTGCGGGTGCCGTCCTTCGATTCCAGCATGGAGCAGCCGATGCCGGCGCCCGCCCGACAGGCGGTGGTGACGACGGTCGGCTATACGCGCGGCGAGGGCCTGGCGGTCCTCTCGGCCGGCGCGTGAGGAGACACACATGAGCGACAACCGTTTCAAGGATCATCTCGGGCGGCCGATCATCGCCGTCACCGGCATGGGCGTGATCACCTCTCTCGGGCAGGGTCTCCAGGACAATTGGGCAGCTCTGACGTCGGGCACGTCCGGTATCCACAAGATCAGCCGTTTCCCGACAGAAGGCTTGTCGACCCGCATCAGCGGGACGGTCGACTTCATCGACGTTCCCGCCGACAATGCGGTCGAGCGTTCCTATGCCTTCGCCCGCGAGACCACGGCCGAAGCACTGGCCCAGGCCGGTGTTTCCGGAGACTTCGCGGGACCGCTTTTTCTTGCGGCGCCGCCGGTGGAGCCGGAATGGTCGGCCCGCTTTGCACTTGCGGACCGCGCGCCGCCATCGCAGGTCGAAGGCGATGCCTACGACCGCTTCCTCGCCGCAATGCGCGACCGTCCCGATCCGGCCTTCCTCGAGGCTGTCCAGTTCGGTTCAATCTCGGAGCGGCTGTCGGACAAATTCGGTACGCGCGGGTTGCCCGTGACGCTGTCGACCGCCTGTGCCTCCGGCGCGACGGCCATCCAGCTCGGCGTCGAGGCCATCCGCCAGGGCCGCACCGACCGCTCCCTCGTGGTCGCGACCGATGGCTCGGTCAGCGCCGAGGCGCTGATCCGTTTCTCGCTTCTTTCGGCGCTGTCCACCCAGAATGATCCGCCGGAAAAGGCGTCCAAGCCTTTTAGCAAGGATCGCGACGGTTTCGTCATAGCCGAGGGTGCCGCAACCCTGGTTCTGGAATCGCTGGAAGCGGCCATTGCCCGCGGGGCGAAGGTCCTGGGGATCGTGAAGGGCTGCGGCGAGAAGGCCGATCACTTCCACCGCACGCGCTCCTCGCCGGATGGCGGTCCTGCCATCGCCACGATTCGGGCGGCGCTCGAAGATGCCGGCATGGCCGAAACCGGCATCGGCTACATCAACGCGCACGGCACCTCGACGCCGGAAAACGACAAGATGGAATATGGCGCGATGCTCGCCGTCTTCGGTGACCGTCTGAAGGACATTCCCGTCTCGTCGAACAAGTCGATGATCGGCCATACGCTGACGGCCGCCGGTGCGGTCGAAGCGGTCTTCTCGATCCAGACGATGCTGACGGGCACGGTGCCGCCGACCATCAACTACGTCAATCCGGACCCGACGATCGTCCTCGACGTGGTGCCAAACGAGAAGCGGGACCAGCAGGTCCAGGCGGTGCTGTCCAACTCCTTCGGCTTCGGCGGGCAGAATGCCAGCCTTGTCATGGCGCTGGAACCAGCCTAGAGACAGCCAACACAGAATTTTGGCCGATTGAACGTCCTCCGGGCGAAGGAAATCCATATGCGCGCTCTCCAGCTGATCGACGACCGCAAGCTTGAAACGGTCGACATTCCCGAACCGGATGCTCCCGGTCCCGGAGAGGTGACGCTGAGGGTCAAGGCTGTGGCGCTTAACCACATCGACGTCTGGGGCTGGCGCGGCATGGCCTTTGCCAAGCGCAAGATGCCGCTGACGATCGGCGCGGAAGCCTCCGGCGTCGTCGAGGCGATCGGCCCCGGTGTCTCAAGCGTTCTTCCGGGTCAGCTGGTGGCGATCTACGGTGCGCGCACCTGCGGTCTCTGCAAGCCCTGCCGCGAAAAGCGCGACAATCTCTGCGAAAACGTCTCCGGCGTGCATGGCTTCCACCTGGACGGCTTCGCGCAGGAGAAGGTCAATCTGCCCGCCCGCCTGCTGGTCCCGGCTCCTCCGGGTGTCGATGCGGTCGCGGCAGCACTCGCGCCGGTCACCTTCGGAACGGTCGAGCACATGCTGTTCGACAACGCCAAGCTCGAACCGGGCGAGACGATCCTCGTGCACGCGGGCGGCTCGGGCATCGGCTCGGCTGCCATCCAGCTTGCCAAGAAGACCGGCTGTACCGTGATCACCACGGTCGGCTCCGACGACAAGATCGAACGCGCCAAGGCTCTCGGTGCAGATCACGTCATCAACTACCGCAGCGATCGCTTCGAAGGTGTCGTGCGCAAGCTGACGAAGAAGAAGGGCGTCGACGTGGTCTTCGAGCATGTCGGTGCCGATACCTGGGCGGGGTCGATGCTCTGCATGAAGCGGGGAGGGCGTCTCGTCACCTGCGGCTCGACCTCCGGCGTCTCCACCAGCATGAACCTGATGATGCTCTTCCAGCAGCAGCTGAAGCTTTTCGGCTCCTTCGGCTGCCGTATGGAGAACATGGCCGATGCGATGCAGAAGATGGCCCGCGGTGTGGTCCATCCGGTCATCGACACGGAAGTGACGTTCGACGATATCGACCGGGCCCTGGAGCGGATGGAAACGCGGCAGGTGTTCGGCAAGATCGTCCTGCGCATGGATTGACGCCTTGAAGATGTTCCTGACGAGGATCGTGCTGGCTCTCCGGCGCTTCCAGCAGTGGCTGGTGGCGCAGGCGGCCTTCGGCGTTCTCAACCTCCTCAAGCTGTTTCCGGCCGATCCTGCGATGAATTTCGCAGACCGGGCTGCCCGCTGGCTCGGGCCGAAGCTTGGCCGCCACCGGCTGATGCTGACCAACCTGCGCAATGCCTATCCCGACAAGACCGATGCCGAGATCGAAGATATTGCGGTCAGGAGCTGGGGCCACATGGGCCGGCTCGCCGCCGAATACGTCTTCCTCGACCGGCTGTTCGACTTTGATCCCGAGCAAGCGGAGCCGGGGCGCGTGGAGGTCTCGGGTACCGAAATTTTCCTCGCCCTGCGCGACAATCCGCGGCCCTTCATCGTCTTCACGGCCCATTCCGGCAACTTCGAGCTTCTGCCCGTTGCGGGCAAGAGCTTCGGCCTCGACGTGATGGTTCTGTTCCGACCGCCCAACAATCCCTATATCGCCGAGAAAGTCTTCGATTTCCGGAGCACGCGCATGGGCAAGCTCGTGCCGTCGCATGCGGGATCGTCGTTCGCTCTGGCGCGCCGACTCGAAGCCGGCGGCGGCGTCGGGGTGCTCGTCGACCAGAAGTTCAAGAAGGGTCTTACGACCACCTTCTTCGGCCGTCCCGTCCGCACCAATCCCTTGCTTGCCAAGCTCGTGCGACAGTTCGATGCGGACGTGTATCCCGCCCGCTGCGTCCGCCTTCCCGACAATCGCTATCGTCTCGAGATCGAGCCGATGATCGACGTTCCGCGTGATGCCAGGGGACACGTTGATGTTCAGGCAACCGCGCAGATGTTGAACGACAAGGTCGAGAGCTGGGTCCGTCAAAACCCTGAACAGTGGCTCTGGTATCACGACCGGTGGGAGATCAAGAAACAGTTGAACATTTAGCCATGTTTACTTCGAGCCGCATCTTGAACAACGCTCGCGCAAGGTTAATCTGACACATTGTCGCTATTGATTGAACTCACAAGATGAAGGGCACGAGACTGCGAGGGAAGAGGTTCTCTGCGGGCCTTGGGAAGTCGAATGGAAGCACTGATCGATCTCTTCTGGTCAAAGTACCGCGACCTGCAGTCCGCCGTGGACAAAGACGACCCCGCCAAAGTGCTTTTGTTGGACCGACAACTCGATCCACTTCTCGAGGCGATCTTCCAGCATGAGGGTGCTGATCAAGCGAGCATCCAGGCACAGTTCCAGTTTGCTCTGGACCTCCTGAAGGAGGAAGCAGATGATAGCGGATGCGTGCATCGCAACGGACACCTTCTGCAGACTCTGGTTGAACGATACCTCGCCCCGCAGCTGGGTCGTGCGGCAACAGTGAGGGCGGCCGGCGAGACCGGCAGCATTGCCGTCTTCGAAAGCAACCCCAACGCAGTTCTCGATACGGTGCTCTTTGACCGTATTCCGGAGCGCATCATGGTGGTGGCTCCAGGATACCGGATTTTCTATTCCAACGAAACCAATGCGCTCAGGTTCGGGCAGACCAAGGAAAAGCTTCTCGGGCGCCATTTCGCGGATCTCGTGGGGGTTTATCACTTCCAGCGGGATTTGCGGGAGCCGATCGACCGCTGCCTGCTCGGCGAAAGCCTTTCGCTCACCTATGCGGAACAGCGGGAGGAGGGGACGGTGGTCGTTCGCTGCAGGATGTCGCCCTGCTTCTCCAATACGTCGACCCAGGTCGGCGCTCTGGTGGTGATCCAGGAGATGCCGGACCGCCGTCGCCCACGCCCGTCGAACTGATCCGTCAGGCCTCCGCAGTTCGGCCCGGAAAATACGTCAGCAGGTGCAGCCGCTCGAAGGCGATATGCCGGCGCATGCCTTCGAAGAAGCCGCGCAGCATGTAGCCGACGGCCTCCATGTTGACAGTTTCGCCGGAGCCGAGCTTCAAAAGAGCCTCCGTGAGTTCCTCGGCATAACCTTCGTCCTCCAGATGCTCGTATCTCAGCCGCGACAGCGTTTCATCGTCGGCGGATCCGCTGGGCCGTTGCTTGATCCTCGGGAAGAGGATGGTCTCCTCGTAGTGGTGAAGGCTCCGGATCATCGGCGCGAGCGCCTTGGCGGCATAGATGCACTTTTGCCGGTTGACGTTTGCCGGCAGCGAATCGGCGATCTCCTCCAATTCATCGCAGAGTGCCAGCTGTTCGACCTGAGCGTCCTGCAACCAGGCAAGCATCTCTGCGTCTGCTATCGCTCCTTCGCATATCTCCGATCGATGACCGTTGCGTGCCTGTTTCATGCGGCATCTCCCAAAGCATTGCCCCACCTCGTCCCTTGCCTGCAGAATCGGCGATGAGATGGACGCTCGCCTTGATCCAAATCAAGGCCGGGTAGCCGCCAGGGTGCCAATCCTCCCCCCATCGCGGGATGCTCCCACGAGGGATTCGCCTCGTTTCCGAGCGGACGTGAATTGCAATCAGGCCGTTGGGGGATGTCCAACATGAACTATACCATCGAAACTGTGGCGCTGGCGGTGGGCGCCTTCCTTGCGCTGCTTGGCGTCGCGTTCGCGCAGGACAGCCAGTTTGCCGCCCATATGTGGGTGCTGTTCTTCGCGCTCTTTGCCGGTGCCGTCCTGCTGGTGCGGCGGGCGAACTTCGCTCCTGCCAGTCCCGCTCAAAAAGCACTCCGGCAATCGGAATACTTCGATGAGGTCGTCAAATACGGCGTCATCGCCACCGTCTTCTGGGGTGTGGTGGGGTTCCTCGTGGGGGTCGTCGTCGCTCTGCAGCTGGCGTTCCCCGATCTCAACATCGAGCCTTATCTCAACTTCGGCCGCACGCGCCCGCTGCACACTTCTGCGGTCATCTTCGCGTTCGGCGGCAATGCGCTGATCGCCACGTCGTTCTACGTGGTGCAGCGGACCTCGCGGGCACGGCTCTTCGGCGGCAACCTCGGCTGGTTCGTGTTCTGGGGCTATCAGCTGTTCATCCTGATGGCAGCCACCGGCTATCTCCTGGGGATCACCCAGAGCCGCGAGTATGCGGAGCCTGAATGGTATGTCGACATCTGGCTGACCCTGGTGTGGGTCGCCTATCTCGTCGTCTTCCTCGGCACGATCCTGAGGCGCAAGGAGCCGCACATCTATGTGGCCAACTGGTTCTATCTCGCCTTCATCGTGACCATCGCCATGCTGCACGTGGTCAACAACCTTGCCATTCCGGTCTCCTTCCTGGGGGTCAAGAGCTATTCGGCCTTCTCGGGTGTCCAGGATGCGCTGACCCAGTGGTGGTACGGCCACAATGCGGTGGGCTTCTTCCTGACCGCCGGCTTCCTCGGCATGATGTACTACTTCATTCCGAAGCAGGTGAACCGCCCGGTCTATTCCTACCGGCTGTCGATCATCCACTTCTGGGCCCTGATCTTCATGTACATCTGGGCCGGTCCTCACCACCTGCACTACACGGCGCTGCCGGACTGGGCGCAGACGCTCGGCATGGTCTTCTCGATCATGCTCTGGATGCCCTCCTGGGGCGGCATGATCAACGGCCTGATGACGCTGTCGGGCGCCTGGGACAAGATCCGTACCGATCCCATCGTCCGCATGATGGTCATTGCCGTCGCCTTCTACGGCATGGCGACCTTCGAAGGCCCGATGATGTCGGTGAAGGCGGTCAATTCGCTCAGCCACTATACGGACTGGACGATCGGCCATGTGCACTCCGGCGCACTCGGCTGGAACGGCATGATCACCTTCGGTGCCATCTACTTCCTCGTCCCGAAGCTCTGGAACCGCAACCGTCTCTACAGCCTGCAACTCGTCAACTGGCACTTCTGGCTCGCAACGCTCGGCATCGTCGTCTACGCGGCCGTGATGTGGGTGGCCGGCGTGCAGCAGGGCCTGATGTGGCGCGAGTACGACGATCAGGGCTTCCTCGTCTATTCCTTCGCGGAATCGGTCGCGGCGATGTTCCCCTACTACGTGCTGCGCGCCGTGGGCGGCGGGATGTTCCTCCTGGGGGCACTGATCATGGCCTACAACGTGACAATGACAATCCTCGGCTATGAGCGGCGCGAGAACGTCCCGGGTGCCACACCCGCGGCGGCGCTGCAGCCGGCAGAATAGGGAGCAGAAAGATGGCTCTTCTGGACAAACACAAGTTCATCGAACGCAATGCCACGCTGCTGCTGGTGGGGTCTCTGCTGGTGGTGGCGGTCGGCGGGATCGTCGAGATCGTGCCGCTCTTCTACCTGGAGAACACGATCGAGAAGGTCGAGGGAATGCGGCCCTATTCGCCGCTCGAACTCGCAGGCCGCAACATCTACATCCGCGAGGGTTGCTATGTCTGCCACAGCCAGATGATCCGGCCGTTCCGCGACGAGGTCGAGCGCTACGGTCACTACAGCCTGGCGGCCGAATCCATGTACGACCACCCCTTCCAGTGGGGGTCGAAGCGGACCGGTCCGGACCTTGCCCGCGTCGGCGACCGTTACTCCAACGATTGGCACGTGCAGCATCTGACCGAGCCGCGCTCGGTCGTGCCGGAATCGGTGATGCCCAGCTACTCCTTCCTGAAGGAGACGCCGCTGCAGGTCCGCAATGTCGGCATGGAGCTTGTCGCGAACCGCAGGGTTGGCGTTCCCTATAGCGACGAAATGGTGGAATTCGCTGCCGCGGATATCGCGGCGCAGGCGGATCCGAATGCCGACACGTCCGGCGTGGAGGGTCGATATCCGAAGGCGAAGATCGGCGATTTCGACGGCAATCCGGCCGCTCTGACGGAAATGGATGCGCTCGTCGCCTACCTGCAGATGCTCGGTACGCTGGTCGATTTCTCGACCTATGACGACGCCGCCGGCTACCGCTGAGGAGAACGCAATGGAAGCCTATACTGCACTTCGCCATTTCGCCGACAGCTGGGCCTTGCTTGGCATGACCCTGTTCTTCCTCGGCGTCGTTCTGTTCACCCTGCGCCCTGGCTCGAAGTCTCATGCCAATGAGGCTGCCCAGATCCCTCTGAAGGAGGATTGAGAGATGGCGGACAAACATATTGATGAAATCAGCGGCGTCGAGACCACCGGTCACGAGTGGGACGGCATCCGCGAACTGAACAACCCGATGCCGCGCTGGTGGGTCTGGACCTTCTATGCCACGATCGTCTGGGCGATCGGCTACACGATCCTCTACCCGGCCTGGCCGATGGTAACGCAGGCAACCAAGGGCGTGCTGAACTATTCCAGCCGTGCCGAGCTCGCCGGCGAACTGGACGGCGCGCGGATCGCGCAGGGCGAGATCCTCGAAAAGGTTTCCAAGGTATCGCTTGAGGAGATCCTGGCCGATCCGCAGCTTGCGCAATACGCCACCGCCGGCGGCGCATCCGCCTTCCGGGTCAACTGCGTCCAGTGCCACGGCACCGGAGCTGCGGGCGGTCAGGGCTATCCCAACCTCAACGATGACGACTGGCTCTGGGGCGGCGACATCAATGCGATCTACCATACCATCGCGCATGGCGTCCGTGACCGGGTCGACGAGGATAGCCGCTTCTCCGAAATGCCGGCCTATGCCGACATTCTGCAGCCGGAGGAGGTTCGGCAGGTGGCCGCCTATGTCGTCAGCCTCAGCGGGACACCGCGGGATCCGGCCATGGTGGAACCCGGCATGCAGATCTTTGCCGACAATTGCGCTGCCTGCCATGGAGAAAACGCGGAGGGCAACCGGGAGTTCGGCGCGCCCAATCTTGCGGATGCGATCTGGCTGAAGGTCAACGGCGAAGCAGAGATCGCCCGTCAGGTTCAACAACCGCGCCATGGCATGATGCCGGCCTGGAGCGCCCGGTTGAGCAACGAGACGGTGAAGCAGCTGGCCGTCTATGTGCACTCGCTGGGCGGTGGGGAATAGGCTTTCCTGAATTCGAACAGCACCAGGCCGCTCATTCGGTGCGGCCTGGTGCAAATGCATTTCAGTCGCGTGTCCAGATCGCCTTGTCGATCTTCCCGGCAAGCTCCGGATAATCGGCGGCCTGGAAAACGGGCTCTTTGCCGGATCGGCGCTGTCTGAAATAATCGGACGTCAATTTTGCCACCGTGCCTGACAGCAACACGATTGCGATCAGGTTGATGGTCGCCATCAGGCCCATCGAGGCATCAGCTGCATTGAAGACGGTGGCCACCGTTTCATAGGCACCCCAGACCACCATCAGCAGGACCGCGCTGCGCAGGATGAACAGTCCGATACCCGATCCGGCGCCGAGGAAGGTCATCGCGTTTTCGGCATAGGAGTAGTTGCCGATGATCGAGGTGAAGGCGAAGAAGAAGATGGCCGTTGCGATGAAATAGGATCCGAAGCTTCCGAGGTGTTCCTGAAGGGCCGCCTGCGTCAGTTGCGCCCCGGTGAGGCCGCTTCCCGGAACGAGCGCGCTGGAGAGAAGGATCATGAGCGCCGTCGCCGTGCAGACGACGATGGTGTCGATGAAGACACCGAGCGCCTGCACGAAGCCCTGGGATGATGGGTGGTGCGGCTCCGGCGTGGCAACGGCGGCGATATTGGGCGCGGAGCCCATGCCGGCTTCGTTGGAGAACAAGCCACGCTTCACGCCGTTCATCATCGCCGCCATGACGCCGCCGGTCACACCTCCGGCTGCCTCCTGCAGTCCGAATGCGCCGGCAAAGATGCTGCCGAAGACGGTCGGGATCTCCGACCAGTTGATGACCAGCACGTAGAGGGTCGTCAGCAGATAGGCGCCGGCCATGAGCGGAACCACCAGTTCCGCCACCCGCGCGATCTGGCGAATGCCGCCGAAGATCACAACGGCGGCGAGGATGGCGACGAAAATGCCGACACCGAGCTTGGGAAGGCCGAAGGCGCCTTCCATGGCATCGGCAATGGAGTTTGCCTGCACCGCGTTGAAGACCAGTCCGAAGGACAGAATCAGGCAAACCGAGAAGGCGGCTCCCGCCCAGGGCGCGCGCAGGCCTCTGGCGATGTAGAAGGCGGGGCCACCGCGATACCGGCCCTCCGCATTCTTGACCTTGTAGAGTTGCGCCAGGGCGCTTTCGGAATAGGCCGTTGCCATGCCGACCAGCGCCACCATCCACATCCAGAAGATGGCTCCCGGACCGCCGAGGTAGAGTGCGACGGCAACGCCGGCGATATTGCCGGTACCGACGCGGGAGGCAAGGCTGACGGTCAGGGCCTGGATGGGGCTGATCCCTGCGGCATCCTCGGAGGTGCCGCCTTTCAGGACCCTGAACATCTCGCCGAACTGGAGGAACTGGATGAGCCGCAGCCGGACCGTGAAATAGATGCCGACGGCGAGCAACCCATAGACGAGGACATATTCCCAAAGGATCAGGTTCAGAAAATCGATGATCGCAGACATTTCGCCCTCCCGCATGCGGCATTGATACCCTCATGGTAGGGCGGCTCTGACAATTGGGAAGGTGGAGGCACATTGCCGACAGCGGCTGCTGCTGCCATGGCGTGCCTCGGGGATGCGACAATGAGCGCCGCCGGACCTCCGTCTGTCTTGATTTATGTCAAGGAGACTTGCGGCGACACATGGGAGAAAGCAGACACAGAAGTGGATCTGCGCCCATGAATCTCTACACCGCAAACGGCATGGAAAACGCCAGCAACGACGCTCGCAAGTCTGGACCGAGCGAGCCTGAGGCCGCGCCGGAACGCCTCTACGAGGCTCGCAAGAAGATCTTCCCGAAGCGGGCTGAAGGTCGGTTCCGCCGCTTCAAGTGGCTGGTGATGCTGATTACCCTCGGCATCTACTATCTGACACCCTGGATACGGTGGGATCGCGGCCCGTATGCGCCGGACCAGGCCGTGCTTATCGATCTGGCCAACCGCCGCTTCTACTTCTTCTTCATCGAGATCTGGCCACAGGAATTCTTCTACGTGGCAGGGCTTCTGGTGATGGCGGGCTTCGGTCTCTTCCTGGTAACGTCGGCTGTCGGGCGCGCCTGGTGCGGCTATGCCTGTCCCCAGACGGTGTGGGTCGACCTGTTCCTGGTCGTCGAACGCTGGATGGAAGGCGACCGCAATGCGCGCATGAAACTCGATGCCGGGCCCTGGACTCTGGAGAAGATCAGGAAGCGGGTCGTCAAGCACGGCATCTGGCTGCTGATCGCGGTCGCGACCGGCGGCGCGTGGATCTTCTACTTCGCCGATGCCCCGACGCTCGCCTATGACTTTGCGACCGGCAATGCCGCCTTCGTCGCCTATTCCACCGTCGCCGTGCTCACGGCCACGACCTATGTCTTCGGCGGGCTGATGCGCGAGCAGGTCTGCATCTACATGTGCCCATGGCCGCGCATCCAGGCAGCCATGCTGGACGATAACTCGCTCGTCGTCACCTACAACGACTGGCGCGGAGAGCCGAGGTCCAAGCATGCCAAGAAGGCAGCGGCCGCCGGACAGCCGGTGGGCGATTGCGTCGACTGCAATGCCTGTGTCGCCGTCTGTCCTATGGGGATCGATATCCGCGACGGACAGCAGCTCGCCTGTATCACCTGCGCCCTGTGCATCGATGCCTGCGATGCTGTGATGGACAAGATCGGCAAGCCGCGGGGCCTGATCGATTATGCGACGCTCAACGAATATGATGCCAACATGGCGCTTGCGACCGACAACGGCACAACGTCGATCAATCCGGACCGGGTGCGCAATGCGGATGGCTCCTTCACCGACAAGGTCCGCCATTTCAACTGGCGCATCATCCTGCGGCCGCGCACCCTGCTTTACATGGCGGTCTGGAGCGCGGTGGGTATCGGGCTCCTTGTGGCACTGCTCAGCCGCGACCGGCTGGAGGTCAACGTCATCCATGACCGCAATCCGCAATATGTGCTGGAATCGGATGGCTCGATCCGCAACGGCTATACGATCCGGCTTCTGAACATGATCCCTGAGCCGCGCACGATCCTGCTGTCACTCGAGGGGCTGCCGCAGGCGTCGATGAAGATCAACGGACTTGTCAGCGACGACGACCGGACCTTCGCCGTGTCGGTCGATCCGGACAAGGCGACGGCACTGAAGGTGTTCGTGACCGTGCCGGCTGCTGCGATCGACCAGTCGCACGAAAGCTTCAGCTTCATCGCCCAGGACCGCTCCAGCCACGAGCGCGATTCCTACAGCGCCACGTTCAATGCCCCGGAGGCAAGGAAATGAGATCCATGCGAACAAAATCCTTTGTCTTCACCGGCTGGCACATGGTGGTGGTGATGACGATGTTCTTCGGGACCATCATTTCCGTCAACTTCTACATGGCCTGGCAGGCGACCCACAGCTGGAGCGGTCTGGTCGTCCCGAACACCTATATTGCCAGCCAGGAATTCAACGGCAAGGTGGCCGAGGCGAAGGCGCTTGCGGCGACGGGGCTGACGGGCAAGGTGGAGATCGAGGGCGGCGAAATCCGCTACCGGATCAGCCATACGCTCGGCAACCCGGTCGCGGTCGACACGCTGACGCTGCACTTCCGGCGACCGGTCGGAGAGCACCAGGATTTCGACGTCACGCTGGCGCCTCTGGGGGGCGGACTGTTCGCGATAGCTCACGACGTGCTCCCCGGCACCTGGATCATCGAGGCAGACGCCAGCCAAGCCGGCGAGCGGATCCTGCACCATACCGAAAGGGTCCTGGTTCGCGGAGCAGCACGATGACAACCTGCTGCGCGCCCGGCACAGAAGGTGCCATGGAGCTTGAGCGGCTGAGCCATGCCCTGCCGTCGCCGGAGGAACTGTTGCTCTCCAGCCGAACGATCGAGCCGGGGCTGCGCCAGACGGATCTCAGCGTTCCCGGCGTCCATTGCGGCGCCTGCATCACGACGATCGAGAAGGCGCTGACGGCACTGCCGGAGGTCGAGCGGGCGCGGGTGAACCTGTCCACCAAGCGTGTTTCCATCGTCTGGAAGGAGAGTTGCGACGGCCATGTCACCGACCCGGTCCGTCTCGTTCAGACGATCGTCGACGCCACCGGCTACGATGCCCATCTCTTCACGAACGCCGAGGAGGCCGGAGACCGGCAGCAGCGCGACCTGATCCGCGCCGTCGCCGTCTCCGGATTCGCCGCCGCCAACATCATGCTGCTCTCCGTCTCCGTCTGGTCCGGGGCCGAGGCCTCGACCCGCGATCTCTTCCACTGGATCTCGGCAATGATTGCGGCGCCGGCACTGGTCTACGCCGGGCGCTTCTTCTATCGCTCCGCCTGGACCGCCATCCGCCACGGCCGAACCAACATGGATGTGCCGATCGCTCTCGCCATCACGCTCTCCTATGCCGTTTCTCTCTGGGAAACGATGCACCACGGTGAGCACGTCTGGTTCGATGCCACGGTCTCGCTGCTGTTCTTCCTCCTGATCGGGCGCACGCTCGACCACGTCATGCGCGATCGGGCGCGGGCCGCGATCAGCGGGCTTGCCCGCCTGTCGCCGCGTGGGGCCATGGTGATGACGGCAGATGGTGGGCGTGACTACCGTCCGGTGGAGGAGATCCGACCCGGCGATCGATTGATCATCGCAGCCGGCGAGCGCGTCCCCGTCGATGGCCTGGTGGAAAGCGGCAGGAGTGATCTCGACCTGTCCATCG
Source organism: Pseudorhizobium pelagicum (assembly GCA_000722615.1). Taxonomy (GTDB): domain Bacteria; phylum Pseudomonadota; class Alphaproteobacteria; order Rhizobiales; family Rhizobiaceae; genus Neorhizobium; species Neorhizobium pelagicum. The sequence continues at coordinate 146,932 of JOKI01000004.1, forward strand.
TCAACGGCGAGAGCGCACCCGTCGGCATCGGTGTCGGCGATCCCGTTCAGGGCGGTACGCTGAACCTCACCGGCCCGCTGGTCGTGCAGGCGACGGCAGGCGCAAAGGATTCCTTCCTGGCTGAGGTGATATCGCTGATGGAAGCGGCCGAGGGTGGACGGGCGCGCTACCGGCGCATCGCCGACCGTGCGGCGCAGCTCTATTCGCCGGCCGTCCACCTTCTGGCACTGTTTGCCTTTCTCGGATGGGGCGTGTTCGGCGGCGACTGGAAGCAGGCGATGCTGATCTCCATCGCCGTCCTGATCATCACCTGCCCCTGTGCGCTCGGGCTCGCAGTGCCGGTGGTGCAGGTCGTGGCGGCAGGACGGCTGTTCAAGGACGGCATCATGGTCAAGGACGGTTCGGCCATGGAACGGCTGGCCGAGATCGACACGGCGCTCTTCGACAAGACCGGGACGCTGACGCTCGGCCGCCCCCGGCTGGTCAACGGCCGCGAGATCGGCGCCGGGCATCTGTCGCTAGCCGGTGGTCTCGCCATGCATTCGCGCCATCCGCTGTCTCAGGCGCTCTACCGAAGTGCAGGAAACGCTCTGCCGCGGTTCGACGATATCCAGGAGCTGCCGGGGCAGGGGCTTCAGGCACACACCGAGGAGGGCGTCTATCGGCTCGGCAACCGTCGCTTTGCCTGCGGTGCCTCGGCCGGCGCGGGGACTACGTCGGAAGTGGTGCTGTCACTCGACGGTGCCGAACTCGCCTGCTTTCGTTTCGAAGACACGCTGCGGCCGGACGCATCTGCTGCGATCAGGGCGCTCGACCGTGCAGGGATTCGCACCGGCATTCTTTCCGGTGACCGCGCACCGGTCGTCCGGGCGCTTGCGGATCGACTCGGGATCTCTTCATGGAAGGCGGATCTTGCGCCGCGCGACAAGGTGGATGCCGTCGCAGACTTCAGCGCGCAGGGCGCACGTGTGCTGATGGTCGGTGACGGGATCAATGACGCACCTGCGCTTGCGGCAGCCCACGTCTCGATTGCACCGGCGACGGCTGCGGACGTCGGCCGGCAGGCTGCGGACTTCGTCTTCATGCACGACAGCCTCTCGGCGGTGCCGCTTGCGATCGACGTATCGCGGCAGGCGGGGCGGTTGATCCGCCAGAATTTCGCGCTTGCCATCGGCTACAACGTCATCGCCGTGCCGATCGCGCTTGCGGGCTATGCAACGCCCCTGATCGCCGCGGTCGCCATGTCGACGTCGTCGATCATCGTCGTCGCCAATGCCCTGCGCCTCAACCGCGCTTCGCGGCCGGATGTGTCTGCTTCGAAGGTCGCGGACTCCGGCCCTGTTCCGGCGGAGGCACGTCTGGCATGAACATGCTCGTCTATCTGATCCCTATCGCGCTTTCTCTCGGCGCACTCGGCCTCTTCGCCTTTCTCTGGTCGCTGAAGAGCGGCCAGTACGACGACCTCGACGGCGCCGCATGGCGGGCGATCGAGGATGATGACGATCATCCAGCTGTCTGACAACCAGCTGCTTTTTCCCCGTTTCAGCCTTGCCGTTTGACGTCCGCAGTGCCAAAACAGCGACCGGAATTCAAATGGAGACAGAAGCGTGGAACAGGCAGAAATCGGCCTCATCGGGCTCGGCGTCATGGGCTCGAACCTCTCGCTCAACATTGCCGAAAAAGGCAACCGGATCGCGGTCTTCAACCGCAGCCCGGAAGCAACGCGCAAATTCTATGCCGAAGCCGGTGATCTGCAGGGCCAGATCATCCCGTGCGAGACGCTGGAGGAATTCGTGGAGTCGATCCGTCCGCCGCGGCCGATCATCATCATGATCAAGGCCGGCGACCCGGTCGATCAGCAGATGGAGGCGCTGAAGCCCTATCTGTCGGCCGGCGACATCATGATCGATGCCGGCAATGCCAACTTCCGCGACACCATGCGCCGCTTCGACACCCTGAAGGACAGCGGGCTGACCTTCATCGGCATGGGCGTCTCCGGCGGTGAAGAGGGTGCCCGTCACGGCCCTTCGATCATGGTCGGCGGCAAGGAAGAGAGCTGGAAGCGTGTCGACAAGGTGCTGACCTCGATCTCCGCCAAGTTCAACGATGAGCCTTGCGTTGCCTGGCTTGGCGAAAACGGCGCCGGCCACTTCGTGAAGACCATCCACAACGGCATCGAATATGCCGACATGCAGATGATCGCCGAGATCTACGGCATCCTGCGTGACGGCCTCGGCATGAGTGCAGCCGAGATCGGCGAAGTCTTCGGCAAGTGGAACACCGGCCGTCTCAACTCCTATCTGATCGAGATTTCGGAGACGGTGCTGAAGGCAACCGATCCGGTCTCCAGCACACCGATGGTGGACATGATCGTCGATCGCGCCGGCCAGAAGGGCACCGGCAAGTGGTCGGTCATCGAAGCCCAGAACATGGGCGTGGCGGCAACGGCCATCGAGGCGGCTGTGGCCGGGCGCATCCTGTCGTCGCAGAAGAAGGAACGTGAAGAGGCTGAAGCCATCCTCGGTCTTCCGACACTGGCCGAAGCGCCGAAGGACAGGGCGGCATTCCTGGCCGATCTCGAAAACGCTCTGCTTGCTGCCAAGATCGGCGCCTATGCGCAGGGCTTCGCGGTGATGTCCGCAGCCTCCACCGAGTTCGGCTGGAACCTGCCGATGCCGACGATCGCCCGCATCTGGCGCGCCGGCTGCATCATCCGCTCGGCCTTCCTCGATGAAATCACCTCGGCCTTCACGAAGGATCCGGACGTCGCCAACCTGATCGTGACGCCGGCCTTCTCGCAGATGGTCAAGGAGACAGATGGTGCGCTTCGTCGGGTCGTGTCCTATGCCGCGCTTTCTGGTCTGCCGGCACCGGCACTGTCCTCGGCACTCGCCTATTTCGACGCCTACCGTCGTGGCCGCGGCACCGCCAACCTGATCCAGGCGCAGCGCGATTTCTTCGGTGCGCATGGTTTTGAGCGCGTCGATGGCCTTGACCGGCCGCACGGCCCCTGGGGCAGCGGCCTCAACCAGGGCTGAGCCGGAACGATAACAAAAACCCGCCCTTGTGGCGGGTTTTTCATGTCCTGCTAAAACATGGAAGGCGGTGTCAGCCGTGCGGGCCCATCGGCGACCAAGCCGGTTTGCTGATGCTTTGCAGGAGGTCCGGCGCGACGCCGTCGATCCGTGCAATCACTGCCTTGGCGAGTTCGCGCCCGGCATGCCGCACGTCCTCGTTGACGGTATAGATCTCCGGGCGGATCCAGTTCAGGAATTCCGCCGATTGCTTGGAGACGAGATCGGCGTCGCGCCCAAGCACCTTGCCGGCGGCCTCGATACCGGCCACCAGGGCAATCGTCGAACTGCCGCTCAGAGAGATAATTCCGTCCGGTGCACTGGCGGAGCGCATCATCGCTTCTGCATGAGCGCGGATGTCCCCAAGGGACGTCTCGGTCGTCACCCGTCCCATGGCGACCTCCGTCAATCCATAATCGATCAAGGCGCGCTCGAAGCCGTTGCGGCTGTGCAGATAGAATGACAGGGCGTTTGGCGGCGGCAGGAGCGCGATGCGTTTGCGGCCCTTGCCGGCAAGCTTCTCCACGGCCTGATAGGCGAAGGCCTCATTGTCATAGTCGTGATAGGGGTGGGCGATGCCCATGTCGCTGCGACCGTGTGCGGCGAACGGCATGTTTCGTTCGGTCATCAGGCGGATGCGCGGATCATCGGGCGCGATGCGGGAGATGATGACGCCGTCGGCGGAGCCAGTATCGAGGATATACTTCACCGGCACCATCGGGTCCTTCTGGTGTGAGTGCGGCGTCAGCACGAGATGATACTGCGTGCCGGCCAGCACTTCCGAGATCCCGAACACCAGCTGGCTGGTGAAGCCCATCAGTTCTTCTTCGATGCTGAGGACGAGGGCGATGACATTGGTCTTGCCGGTTCTGAGGCGCACGCCGGCGCGGTTCGGCTGGTAGCCAAGCTGATTGGCGATAAGGCGGACACGCTCCTTGGTGTCGGCGCCGATGTCCGGCGCGTCCTTCAGCGCCCGTGACACGGTGGTGATCCCCAGCCCGGTCATATAGGCGATCGTCTTGAGAGTCGGTCGCTCCTGCGCCGCTCTCGGCGCAGTTGCGGTCCTCTTCGTCGTGCTATCGTCCATTGCCTGCCACCACCATCCGAGTAAGGCGTGGATCTATAGAGATCTTTCCAGCACTTGAATACACTGTGCATTCACCCGTCGATCAGCGCCGCAAGGCTGTAAACTGAAACGATGCAGTGGAAATGTCGAGCGAATTCTCCGACTTCCCGGTGCCAGCATTTCCCTAGAGTTGCACAACGCAGACGCAGCATCTTTTTTTGCGCTTGCGAGATGTCGATACCCATAAAATTGCTGAATAGACTGCCATTAAGGGGTATGAGCAGATCTTGACCGTCGTTAGTGTTCTTCTTCTTTAGCGACTTCAGATTGTATTTTCCTGTCTCCCGAAATTTTTACACCCACTGCTGTTGCGTGAGGGAAAGCTTTGGCCTAGCTTTTTACGGCAACGTTTCAGTGAGGGAGGAGACTCATGTTTACTCGTGCATTTGCAGCCGCTTTGGCGGCTACCGTCGTGCTGCCACTCGGTGCCGCACAGGCAACGGATCTGGAGGTGACGCATTGGTGGACGTCCGGCGGGGAGGCTGCTGCGGTCGCCGAACTCGCCAAGGCGTTCGACGCCACCGGCAACAAATGGATCGACGGTGCTATCGCCGGCGCCGGCAGCACAGCCCGCCCGATCATGATCAGCCGCATCACCGGTGGTGATCCGATGGCCGCCACCCAGTTCAACCACGGCCGTCAGGCGCAGGAACTGGTGGAAGCCGGCCTGATGCGCGATCTGACGGCAGTTGCCGAAGAGGGCAACTGGAAAGAGGTGATCAAGCCTTCGAGCCTGCTCGACAGTTGCACCCTCGACGGCAAGATCTATTGCGTCCCGGTCAATATCCACTCCTGGCAGTGGCTCTGGCTCTCGAATGCTGCCTTCGAACAGGCGGGCGTCCCCGTGCCGAAGGACTGGAACGAGTTCGTCGCTGCGGCTCCCAAGCTGAGGGAGGCGGGGATCCAGCCGCTGGCGCTCGGCGGCCAGGCCTGGCAGGCCGGCGGCCTGTTCGACACGCTCGTCCTGTCTCTCGGCGGCAAGGAGGTCTATCAGTCCGTCTACGTCGACAAGGACGCCGACGTGGCGGCCGGACCGGAAATGGCGAAGGTCTTCGAGGCTGCGGCCCAGGCGCGCGACATGGCGGCCGGCAGCAATGTCCAGGACTGGAACCAGGCCACCAACATGGTGATCACCGGCAAGGCGGGCGGTCAGGTCATGGGTGACTGGGCGCAGGGCGAATTCCAGATCGCCGGCCAGGTTGCCGGCGAGGATTACAGCTGCCTGCCGGGTCTCGGCGTCAGCCCCTATATCACCACCGGCGGCGATGCCTTCTACTTCCCCATTCTCGACGACGAGGAAAAGTCTAAGGCGCAGGATGTCCTGGCGCAGAGCATGCTCGATCCTGCAACGCAGGTCGCATTCAACCTCAAGAAGGGCTCGCTGCCCGTCCGGGGTGACGTCGATCTGGCTGCCGCCAACGACTGCATGAAGAAGGGTCTGGAGATCGTGGCGCAGGGCAATGCCCTGACCAGCACCGATCAGCTGCTCTCGGCCGACAGCCAGAAGCAGAAGGAGGATCTCCTCACGGAATTCTTCGCCAGCACGTCGATGAGCCCGGAAGCTGCCCAGGAGCGGCTTGCCGACATCATCTCCTCAGCTGACTGATCCCAAGCGGCCGCATCCGGCCGGCACTGTTCGCGGTGTCGGCCGGCCCACCGCTCTTTCACGTTAAAATCCCGCCGGCAGGCATCCGGTCCGCCTGCCTGCGGTCCAGCGATGTCGCGCTCGAGGAGGACACGACAATGACAGGTCACGCGCCTGCCAAACGCCCCAACCAGCTTTTCCGCAATCTGAATTCCAAGATTGCCTCCATTCCGATGATCCTGATCGCCGTCGGAATCTTCTTCGGAGGCTCGATCTGGACGATCATCTACTCGTTCACGAATTCCAAGCTTCTGCCGCGGATGTCCTTCGTGGGACTCGACCAGTACGAGCGGCTCTGGAGCACGTCGCGCTGGATCATCTCGATCCAGAACCTGGCGATCTACGGGATCCTGTCGCTGATCTTCAGCCTGTTGATCGGGTTCATGCTGGCGGCGCTGATGGACCAGAAGATCCGTTTCGAGAGTGCGTTCCGGACGATCTTCCTCTACCCGTTTGCGCTATCCTTCATCGTCACCGGCCTCGTCTGGCAGTGGATCCTCAATCCCGAGTTCGGCGTCCAGGGCATCGTCCGTTCGCTCGGCTGGGAGAGCTTCACCTTCGATCCGCTCTACAATCCCGACATCGTCATCTACGGCATCCTGATAGCCGGCCTGTGGCAAGGTACGGGGCTCGTGATGTGCCTGATGCTCGCCGGCCTGCGCGGCATCGACGAGGACATCTGGAAGGCGTCGCGCGTCGACGGCATCCCGATGTGGCGCACCTATCTCTTCATCGTCATCCCGATGATGCGGCCAGTCTTCATCACGACGTTGGTGATCATCGCGAGCGGCATCGTCAAGGTCTACGACCTCGTCGTTGCCCAGACCAGCGGCGGTCCCGGCAATGCGTCGGAAGTGCCTGCCAAATACGTCTACGACTACATGTTCCAGGCCCAGAACCTCGGGCAGGGGTTTGCCGCCTCGACGATGATGCTGCTGACCGTGGCGATCATCATCATTCCTTGGGCCTATCTCGAGTTCGGAGGCAAGAAGCGTGGCTAACATCTCGACACTCAACACCACCGCCGCGGGCTTCGACGCCGTTGCCGCCGATGTCTCCGGCCCCCGCGGTCGCCGGCCGAAGCGGGCGCTCTCGCGCCGCAACATCATCCTCTACGGCACGCTGTTTGTCGCCGCACTCTACTACCTGGTGCCGCTCTACGTGATGGTCGTCACGTCGCTCAAGGGCATGCCTGAAATCCGCATGGGCAATATCTTTTCGCCGCCGATGGAGATCACCTTCGAACCCTGGGTCAAAGCCTGGGGAGAGGCCTGCACAGGGCTCAACTGCGACGGGCTGTCGCGCGGGTTCTGGAATTCCGTGCGAATCCTCGTGCCCTCCGTCGTCGTGTCGATCTTCGTGGCCTCCGTCAGCGGCTATTCGCTGGCCAATTGGCGCTTCAAGGGCTCGGAACTGTTCTTCTCGATCCTGATCATCGGCGCCTTCATTCCCTACCAGGTGATGATCTATCCGGTCGTCATCGCGCTGCGCGAACTCGGTGTCTACGGTACGCTGACGGGGCTGGTGATCGTTCACACGATCTTCGGCATGCCGATCCTGACGCTGCTCTTCCGCAACTACTTCGCCTCGCTGCCGGTGGAGCTATTCAAGGCGGCGCGCATCGACGGTGCGGGATTCTGGCAGATCTACTTCCGCATCATGCTGCCCATGGCGCTGCCTATCTTCGTGGTGGCCATGATTCTGCAGGTGACCGGTATCTGGAACGACTTCCTGTTCGGCGTCATCTTCACCCGGCCCGACAGCTATCCGATGACGGTGCAGCTCAACAACATCGTCAACTCCGTCCAGGGTGTGAAGGAGTACAATGTCAACATGGCCGCGACGCTTCTGACGGGCGCCGTTCCCCTGATCGTCTATTTCGTTTCCGGCCGGCTTTTCGTCCGCGGCATCGCCGCAGGCGCAGTGAAGGGGTAATTCATGACCAACAGCGTTTCCATCCGTGACCTTTCGCTCTCCTTCGGCGCGGTCAAGGTGCTGCAGAACCTCGATCTCGAAGTGCATGACGGCGAGTTCCTCGTGCTGCTCGGCTCCTCGGGCTGCGGCAAGTCCACGCTTCTCAACTGCATCGCCGGCCTGCTGGAGCCGACCGGCGGGCAGATCTTCATCAAGGGCAAGAATGTCACCTGGGAGGAGCCGAAGGACCGCGGCATCGGCATGGTGTTCCAGTCCTACGCACTCTACCCGCAGATGACGGTCGAGAAGAACCTCTCGTTCGGGCTGCGCGTCGCCAAGGTGCCGAAGGACGATATCGACCGGCGCATCGCGCGCGCCTCCGAGATCCTGCAGATCGAGCCGCTGCTGAAGCGCAAGCCGGCGGAACTTTCCGGCGGCCAGCGGCAGCGCGTGGCGATCGGCCGGGCGCTGGTGCGCGACGTCGACGTCTTCCTGTTCGACGAGCCGCTCTCCAACCTCGACGCCAAGCTGCGCTCGGAGCTGCGCGTCGAAATCAAGCGGCTGCACCACGCGCTGAAGAACACCATGATCTACGTCACCCACGACCAGATCGAGGCGCTGACGCTGGCCGACCGGATCGCCATCATGAAGAGCGGCGAGATCCAGCAGCTCGACGAGCCGATGACGATCTACAACCGGCCGGTGAACCTCTTCGTGGCGGGCTTCATCGGCTCGCCGTCGATGAACTTCCTGCGCGGCGAACTGGCGGAGGAGGGCGGTCGCACCGTGTTTCAGACCCACGGCGTTTCCTTCTCTCTGGACGGATATGATGCAGACTCGCCGCTCACGCCGGGCCGCAAGGTGGTGCTGGGGCTGCGCCCCGAACACATCCATGTCGACAATCACCAGGTCGGTTCCGAGATGCATGATGCGGTCGTCGACATCGAGGAGCCGATGGGTGCCGACAACCTGCTCTGGCTGAAGCACGCCGGGCATACGATGTCGGTTCGAATCGGCGGGGCGAAACGCTACGCGCCCGGCGCCAAGCTGCAGCTGTCCTTCGACATGACGGTGGCGTCCCTGTTCGACGCCGAGACGGAAGAGCGGGTCTGAGTTCAGCCATGCCATCCTCCAACCTCGACCTTTCCGGTGTCTGGAGCCTCGCGTCCGCGGACGCGGTGCATCGGGCCGACATGCCGCTTCCGGGCGATGTGCACACGGCCCTGAAGGTCGCCGGACTGATCCCGGATCCCTATGAGGGCCGTAACGAGGAACAGGTGCAGTGGGTCGCCGAGCGCGACTGGGTCGTCGAGCGGCAGTTCGTCGTCGATGATCCAGATGGCAGGTGGTATCTGGACATCACTTATCTCGACACCGTCGCCATCGTCTTCATCAACGATGTTCCGGTGCTTTCGGCCGACAACTGCTTCCGGCGCTTTAGACCGGATATCACAGCGGCATTGCAGGCGGGCGAAAATACGATTCGCATCCATTTCCATTCGAGTATTGCCGCCGGCGCCGAGCGCCAGGCGCGGCAGCCCTTCTATGTTCCCTATCACCCCGGCAATTCGCCGATCCCGAACGGCAACATGCTGCGCAAGCCGCAATGCCATTTCGGCTGGGACTGGAACATCGCGATCGCTCCCCTCGGCCTCTACGGCGAGATTGCGCTGAAGCGCCTCGACCCGGCGCGCATCGAGCATGTGGTCACCAGCCAGAGACATGTCGACGGCAGGGTCGAGCTGCATGTGGCGCTGACCCTTTATGCCGAAGAACCGACGGTCGTGCCTGTGCACTTCGATCTGGATGGTGATCGGATCAGGCTCGACTGCGGCGTCGCGGCGGGCGAGACGAAGGTCCATCATGTCTTCGAGATCGACGAGCCACGGCTCTGGTGGCCGGCGGGCAGCGGCGACCAGCACCTCTATCGGCTGACGGTCGACATCCCGGGCGAAACGGTGGCGCGCCAGATCGGCCTGCGCACGGTCGAACTGCTCACCGATCCGGACGAGGCGGGCAGCCGTTTCGCCTTCCGCATCAACGGCCGGGAGATCTTCTGCCGCGGTGCCAACTGGATACCGGCGGATGCTCTCTTCTCGCTCACCAGCCCGGAGAAGACGCAGGACCTGCTGCAGTCGGCCGTCGATGCCAACATGAACATGATCCGCGTCTGGGGTGGCGGCTTCTACGAGGCGGACTGGTTCTACGACCTCTGCGACCGGCTCGGGCTGATGGTCTGGCAGGACTTCCAGTTCGCCTGCAACCTTTATCCGTCGACGCCGGATTTCCTCGACGATGTGGCAGAGGAGGTGGACTACCAGGTTCGCCGGCTGATCACGCATCCGTCGATCGTGCTCTGGTGCGGCGATAACGAGTTGGTCGGTGCGCTGACCTGGTTCAAGGAATCGATCGAGAACCGCGACCGCTATCTCGTGTCCTACGACCGTCTCAACCGCACGATCGAGCAGGCGCTCCGAAAGGCGGCGCCGGACGCGATCTGGTGGCCGTCCAGCCCGGCCTCCGGCTATCTCGACTATGGCGACGCCTGGCATGCCGACGGCTCCGGCGACATGCACTACTGGTCCGTCTGGCACGAGAACAGGAGCTTCGACAACTACCGCTCCGTCCGCCCCCGCTTCTGCTCGGAGTTCGGCTTTCAGTCCTATACCTCGCTGCCGGTCATCCAGACCTATGCCGATCCGAAGGACTTGAACATCGCCTCGCCGGTGATGGAGCACCACCAGAAGAACGCCGGTGGCAACGAGCGGATCGCGGCGACCATGTTCCGGTATTTCCGGTTCCCGAAGGATTTTGCCAACTTCGTCTATCTGAGCCAGGTGCAGCAGGCGCTCGCCATTCGCACCGCGGTCGACTATTGGCGCTCCCTGAAGCCCCACTGCATGGGCACGCTCTACTGGCAGCTCAACGACACCTGGCCGGTCGCTTCGTGGTCGAGCCTCGACTATGGCGGCGGCTGGAAAATGTTGCACTATGTCGCCCGGCGCTTCTTCCAGCCGGTGGCGGTGGCCGCCATTCCGTCGGAGGACGGTGCGGAAATCCGTATCTCGCTCGTCAACGACACGATGGATGCCGTCAACGTGACGATCAACCTCTCGACGGTCTCGCTGGACGGTATCCGCACGCCGCTGAAGAGCGTCGATGCCTTCTCTTCCCCGGATGCGGCCGTGACGGCGGTCACCCTGTCTGCGGCCGACCTTCCGCCGGATGCGATCCTGTTCTGGAGCTTCACGGCGACGAACGGGATGGGCGGCGAGGGGCACTATGTGCATGGCACCTACAAGGCGCTCGATCTCACGCCGCCGGGCCTGGAGGTCTCCGTGTCGCCGGCGGGTGATGGCGCGATCGACCTCGTGGTGCAGGCGTCAGGCCTCGCCCTCTTCGTGATAGTCGAGAGCGATACGCCCGGCCGCTATTCCGACAACGCCTTCGACCTTGCCGCCGGCGAGAGCCGTCGGATCACCTTCACGCCCTCGGCGCCGAGTGCCGCAGGCCCCGTATTCCGCATATACGACCTCTATTCCTGCCAGTCGGCAGATTGACCTTTCAGCAGACGGGCCGCCGGCCCAGGAGGATGACATGACGAAACTCGGTTTCCAGCTCTATAGCGCCCGCAATTTCCCGCCGCTCGCCGATACACTCGCCGCACTCGGCAAGGCGGGCTATGCGGAGGTGGAGGGCTATGGCGCTCTCTACGCCACCTTCGACGAGAGCCAGCTGAAGGCGATGAAGGCCGATCTCGACGCCAACGGGCTGACCATGCCGACCGGCCATTTCGGCCTCGACCTTCTGGAAAAGGAGCCGGAACAGGCTCTGTTGATCGCAAAGACGCTTGGGCTTGAGGCGATCTACTGCCCGCATCTGCTGGCCGATCTGCGGCCGACGGACGCCGCCGGCTGGCGCGCTTTCGGCAAGCGCCTGTCCGAAGCCGGCAAGCGCTACCAGGATGCCGGCTACACCTTCGGCTGGCACAACCACGACTTCGAGTTCAAGACGCTGGAAGACGGCACGACCGCGCAGGAGCAGATCCTCGAAGGCGGGCCCGATCTCGCCTGGGAGGCCGACATCGCCTGGGTCATCCGCGGCGGTGCCGATCCGATGGCCTGGATCGACCGCTACGGCGACCGCATCACCGCCGTCCACGTCAAGGACATCGCTCCAGCGGCTGAAAACGCCGACGAGGACGGATGGGCGGATGTCGGCCACGGCACCGTCGACTGGAAGGGGCTGATGGCGGCGCTGCGCAGCAAGACGCAGACGAAGCACTACGTCGTTGAACACGACAATCCCAATGATCTCGAACGTTTGATCTCGCGTTCGATCGCGGCCTTCAAGACCTACTGAAAACTCTGATCGGAGCCTCGCATGGCCAAGGAACTCGGTGTCGGCATCATCGGATGCGGCAATATTTCAATCACCTATCTGGCGCTGGGGCCGCTGTTCAACGGCTTCAGGATTTTGGCCTGCGCCGACCTGAACCGCAGTGCAGCCGAACTGCGCGCGAAGGAATACGGCGTGAAGGCGCAGTCGATCGAGGAACTGCTTGCCAATGACGAACTCGACGTCATCGTCAACCTGACCATCCCCGACGCGCATTTCCTGGTCTCCAAGGCCATCCTGGAAGCCGGCAAGCACGTCTATTCGGAAAAGCCGCTGGTGCTGTCGCTCGAGGAGGGCGAGGAGTTGCGGCGGATCGCGAAGGCGAAGAACCTGGCGATCGGCTGCGCTCCCGACACCTTCCTCGGCGGCGCCCACCAGCTGGCGCGCAAATATGTCGATGAGGGCGGCGTCGGGCGCATTACCTCCGGTACCTGCCACGTGATGAGCGCAGGGATGGAGATGTGGCACCCCAATCCGGGCTTTTTCTTCCTCAAGGGCGGCGGCCCGATCCTCGATCTCGGGCCCTATTATGTCGCCAACCTGATCAACCTGATCGGCCCGGTGAAGCGCGTCGGGGCGTTGACCTCTATGGCCAGCGCCAGCCGGACCATCACCAGCGAGCCGCTCGCCGGACAGACGATCCCGGTGGAGACGCCGACCAACATCCATGCCCTCCTGGAGTTCGCAAACGGTGCGACGATTACCATGTCGGCGAGCTGGGATGTGTGGTCGCATCGCCATGCCAACATGGAGCTCTACGGCACGGAAGGGTCTCTCTATGTGCCGGATCCGAACTTCTTCGGCGGTCTCGTGGAGGCGTCGGGGCGGGACAAGGACATCAAGCCGCTGCCCGAATGGGATCATCCGTTCTCGAAGGCGAACCAGGAACACCCTAACGGTCCGCGCGCCAACTACCGGGCGGCCGGTCTTGCCGACATGGCCATGGCGCTGATCGAGAAGCGCGATCCGCGCTGCTCGCTCGACCGCTCGCTGCACGGCATCGACGTGCTGACCTCGATCCTGAAGTCCGGCGAGGAGGGGCGTTTCATCGACATGACGACGACCTGCACCCAGCCGGAACCGCTCGGGATCGACGAGGCGCTGGCCTTGCTGCGCTGATCGGCTATGTATGCGATGCGGGCCGCTCGCGCCCGCGTCGCATTTCCAAAGACAGGAGGATATCATGGCCTGGCAACCGGCGGACGACCGTTATTCCACCATGAAGTACAACCGCTGCGGCCATTCCGGCCTGAAGCTCCCGGCAATCTCGCTCGGGCTGTGGCACAATTTCGGCCATGACACGCCGCATGAGCGCAAAGAGGCGATCTGCCGCAAGGCCTTCGACCTCGGGATCACCCATTTCGACCTCGCCAACAACTACGGCCCGCCGGCCGGCAGCGCGGAAACCGCCTTCGGCGAAATCCTGCGCACCGATTTTGCCGGATATCGCGACGAGCTGATCATTTCATCCAAGGCCGGCTACAACATGTGGCCGGGCCCGTATGGCGAATGGGGCAGCCGCAAGTATCTGATCTCGTCCTGCGACCAGAGCCTGAAGCGCATGGGGCTCGACTATGTCGACATCTTCTATTCGCACCGCTTCGACCCCGACACGCCGCTTGAGGAGACCTGTGGCGCGCTCGACCAGATCGTGCGGTCGGGCAAAGCGCTCTACGTCGGAATCTCGTCCTACAATTCGAAGCGTACCCGCGAGGCCATGGCGATCCTGAAGGACCTCGGCACGCCGATCCTGATCCACCAGCCGAGTTATTCGATGATCAACCGCTGGGTGGAGGAGGACGGGCTCCTCGACACGCTGGAGGACCTCGGCATAGGCTCGATCGTCTTCTCGCCGCTGGCGCAGGGAATGCTGACCTCCAAATATCTGGGGGGAATTCCGGACGACAGCCGGGCCGCCCAGGGCAAGTCGCTGCGCCCGGCCTTCCTCAACGACCGCAACATCGAGAACCTGCGCTCGCTCAACGCCATCGCCGAACGGCGCGGGCAGACGCTGGCGCAGATGGCGATTGCCTGGGTTCTGCGCGGCGGCCGAGTGACCACCGCCCTGATCGGCGCCAGCCGGCCGGAGCAGGTCGAGGATTGCGTCAGGGCACTGGAGAAGCCCGATTTCACGGCGGAGGAACTGGCGGAAATCGACAGCTTCGCCAGGGACGCCGACATCAATCTCTGGGCGGCGTCGGCCGAGCGCGAGGGGCCGTCTCGCTGATTGACAGCGAGAGCTGCCCCTCACCCTAACCCTCTTCCCGCAAGCGGGGCGAGGGGACGTGCCCTGCCGGAGCGTCGATCGGATGGAGACGGTACCGCGTTCGTCCTTCTCCCCATTTTTGATGGGGAGAAGGTGCCGGCAGGCGGATGAGGGGTATTTGCAGATATTCGACTTTGGAGGAGTGACACCATGATCCGCAACCCGATCCTGCCGGGGTTCAATCCCGACCCGTCGATCTGCCGTGTCGGCGACGACTACTATATCGCCACCTCCACCTTCGAATGGTACCCGGGGGTGCAGATCCATCACTCCAAGGATCTGGTCAACTGGACGCTGGTGCGCCGGCCGCTGGAGCGGCAAAGCCAGCTCGATATGCGCGGCAACCCCGACAGCTGCGGCATCTGGGCGCCATGTCTGTCCTATGCCGACGGCCTGTTCTGGCTCGTTTATACGGACGTCAAGCGCTACGACGGCAACTTCAAGGACGCCCACAACTACATCGTCACGTCGCCCACCATCGAGGGCGACTGGTCCGATCCCATCTACGTGAACTCCTCCGGTTTCGACCCATCGCTCTTCCACGACGAAGACGGCCGCAAGTGGTTCGTCAACATGCAGTGGAACCACCGCACCGAGAGCTATGGCGGCGCGCCGAAGAGCCCGGCCTTCGACGGTATCCTGCTGCAGGAATGGGATCCGGAGACGAAGTCGCTGAAGGGGCCGATCAAGAACATCTTCGCCGGCAGCCCGCTCGGACTGGTCGAGGGGCCGCATCTCTTCAAGCGGAACGGCTGGTACTACCTGACGACGGCCGAGGGCGGTACCGGCTACGACCACGCCGTCACCATGGCCCGCTCGCGCGCGATAGACGGTCCCTATGAGATGCATCCGAACATGCATCTCATCACGTCCAAGGACGCACCCGAGGCGATGCTGCAGAGGGCAGGGCATGGGCAGTATGTCGAGACGCCTGACGGCCAAGCCTATCATACGCACCTCTGCAGCCGTCCGATGCCGCCGAAGCGCCGCTGTACGCTCGGTCGGGAAACGGCGCTGCAGAAATGCGTCTGGAAGGACGACGGCTGGCTCTATCTCGCCCAGGGCGGCGTCGTGCCGGACGTCGAGGTTCCGCCACCGACCGATGTCGACCTGATCGAACAACCCGCGCGCATCGAGACCCGCTTCCAACCGGGTCTGCTGCCGACCGAGTTCCAGTGGCTGCGCACGCCAAAGCCGGAGCGTATCTTCAGCCTCTCGGAGCGGCCGGGCCACCTGCGTCTCTACGGCCGCGAAAGCATCGGCTCATGGTTCGAGCAGGCGCTGGTCGCGCGGCGGCAGGAGCATCACTCCTTCCGCGCCGAAACGACGATCGACTTTTCTCCCGACACTTACCAGCAGGTGGCGGGCCTTACCCATTACTACAACCGGCACAAGTTTCATGCCCTGGTGGTGACGCTTCACGAAAAGCTCGGCCGCGTCGTCACGATCTTCTCCTGCGCCGGTGATTTCCCCCATGGCCGGATGGTCTTTCCGGTCGACAGCGGCGTTGCGGTGCCAGACGGAGCGGTCGACCTGGCGATGGAGATCAAGGAGAATGATCTGCAGTTCTTCTGGCGCCCTGCATCTGGTGGCGGCTGGCTGCCGCTCGGTCCGGTGCTCGATGCGGGCGTCATCTCGGATGAGGGCGGGCGGGGCGAGCACGGCTCGTTCACCGGTGCCTTTGCCGGCATGCTTGCCTTCGACACGTCTGGACGCGCCCATCCGGCCGACTTTAGCCGCTTCGTCTATGAGCACATTGAATCCTGATGTGCCACATTAGCGCTGCTGCATAACATGCTGGGGCCATTACATAAGTGTAACCTAAAATTCAGCCGGCATTCATCGGCGGAGCCTAGCCTCATCCTCGTCGACAACACGAGGAATGACCATGAAGAAGCTTGTTACACTCATGCTCGCGGCCACGGTTCTGGCTGCTCCGATGGCTCAGGCGCGGGACGATCACCGACATCACGATCGCAGCCGCAATGTCGAGCGGCAGGTCAAGGTCGAGAAGAAGGTCGTGGTCAAGAAGCACCGGTGGAACAGGGGGCACAGGCTGTCCGCCGCCGAACGCCGCCACCTGCGCGATGTCAGGGACTATCACCGTTACCGGCTGTCTGCGCCGCCGCGTGGGCACCGCTGGGTCAAGGTCGACAATGATTTCCTGCTGATCGGCATTACCTCGAGGATCATTTTCGAGCATCATCGCCGCGCGATGACGTGCATAATATGAAGGGCGGCACGGGCCGCCCTTTCAATCAGTCTGTCTGCCGCTTGCCTCAAGCGCCTGACAGGCAGGTCTTGAGGTTTGTGGCGATCGACCGCATCAGCTCGAAATAGAGGTCCGGGCCATCGGTCAGCGTCGCCCCTTCCGGGTCGAGCGTGCCGGAGCGGGCGTTGGTGCCTTCGGTGACCACCTGAATCAGTCTCGGCTCGAACTGCGGCTCGGCGAACACGCAGGCCGCGCCGAGCTCCTTTACCTTCTCATGGATTTCCTGCACCCGTTCGGCGCCCGGAATGGCTTCCGGGCTGACGGTGACCGAGCCGGCGACACGCACGCCATAATGTGCCTCGAAATACTGATAGGCGTCGTGGAAGACGACGAAGGGCTTGTCCTTGACCGGCGCCACCGTCTCGGCGATCTCCTTGTCGAGCGCGTCGATCCTTTTGTTCAAGGTTTCAAGGTTGGACGCATAGATCGCGGCATTGTCCGGATCGGCGTCGACCAGCGCCTTCTCGATCGCGGACGCCATCGCCTTGGCGTTCGTCGGGTCCAGCCACAGGTGCGTGTCGAACGCGTCGTGATCGTGGTGATGGTCTTCGCGGGCCTCCGCCGTCTCGTCATGCGCATGGTCGTGGCCCTCGGCATGCTCTTCGTGCTCATGCCCCTCATCGTCATGATCGTGGGCGTCGAAGGCGCCGCCCTCGCGGAAGGGCAGCTTGGTCAGGCCGTCCACGTCGTCAAGCTCGACGACCGTGGCGTCCGATGCGAGGGCCTGCAGCGGCTTCTCCAGGAAGGCTTCCATGCCGGGGCCCATCCAGAAGACCAGATCTGCGCCTTCGACGGCGCGGGCATTGGACGGCTTCATGGTGAAGGTGTGCGGCGAGGCCGCCCCCTCGACGATCAATGTCGGCTCGCCGACGCCCTGCATGACGGCGGCGACCAGCGAATGGATCGGCTTGATCGAGACGACCACGTCAGGGGCGGCCCATGCGGCCGTTGCGCCGAAAAGGATGGAAGATGCCAGGAGGAGGGCCGGGGTTTTCATCGCTGCGTCCTTGCTGTGAGGCTTGTCTGAGACTGTAATGTTATTACATCAATTGCGTAATGCTATAACGTGTGTCATAGCCTCAGGCAACAGGGCTGCAGAAAAAGATGCTGATGGATACCAGGGCCGGTCCACAGGGCCGAAATCAACTCGTTGAACTCCGGCAGGCCGGGATCCGCCGCAGCGGGCGCTGGCTCGTGCGTGGCGTCGATCTCTCCATCGGCCGCGGCGAGATCCTGACGCTGATCGGCCCGAACGGCGCCGGCAAGTCGACGACGGCCAAGCTCGTCACCGGCGTCTTGCGTGCCGACGAGGGCACGGTCCAGCGCGCCGAGGATCTGCGCATCGGCTATGTTCCCCAGAAGCTCTCCATCGACTGGACCATGCCGCTGACGGTGCGTCGGCTGATGCGCCTGACCGGCCGTCTTGCCGACGATGATCTGACGGATGCGCTTTCCGCGACCGGCATTGCCCATCTGGTCGAGGCGGAGGTGCGCCATCTCTCCGGTGGCGAATTCCAGCGGGCGCTTCTTGCCCGGGCGATCGCCCGCAAGCCCGATCTGCTGGTGCTCGACGAGCCGGTGCAGGGCGTGGATTTCGCCGGCGAGACGGCGCTCTACGATCTCATCCGCGACATCCGCAAGACCACGGGATGCGGCATCCTGCTGATCTCGCACGACCTGCACATGGTCATGGCCGGCACGGATACCGTCATCTGCCTGAACGGCCATGTCTGCTGCCGCGGTACGCCCGAGGCGGTCAGCCGCAGCGAGGACTACCAGCGCCTGTTCGGCGGCAATGCCCGGGGGCTTGCGGTCTACAGCCACCGCCACGACCATACCCATCTCGACGACGGGCGGGTGCTGCACGGCGACGGATCGATCACCGATCATTGCCATCCCGGCGACGGGCATCACGACCACGATCATCATCAGGAACACGACCATCACGGTCACGACCACCATGGCCACGACCATGCCACGCCAGCCGGGGAGGGGAACCGCCATGCTTGACGACTTCTTCGTCCGCGCCATGGTTGCCGGCATCGGCGTTGCACTGACGACTGGCCCCCTCGGGTGTTTCGTCGTCTGGCGGCGGATGGCCTATTTCGGCGATACGATGGCGCATTCGGCGCTGCTCGGCGTTGCCATCTCGCTGCTCTTCGATCTCAACCTGCTGCTCAGCGTGTTTGCGGTAGCGGTGGCAGTCTCGCTGCTTCTTCTGTTCCTGCAGCGGCGCCAGGCGCTCTCTGCGGATGCGCTTCTCGGCATTCTGTCGCATTCGACGCTGGCGATCGGGCTTGTTCTCGTCGCCTTCATGAGCTGGGTGCGGATCGACCTCATGGCCTTCCTGTTCGGCGATATCCTGGCGGTGACGCGCGAAGACATTGCGCTGATCTGGGGTGGTGGTCTCGTCGTCCTCGCCGCCGTCGTCTGGCTCTGGCGACCGCTCGTCGCCTCCACCGTCAGCGAGGACATCGCCGAGGCGGAGGGGCTGAAGCCGGAGCGGGCGCGGCTTCTGTTCATGCTGCTGATGGCGCTCGTCATCGCGATCTCCATGAAGATCGTCGGCATCCTGCTGATCACAGCCCTCCTGATCATTCCCGCAGCCACGGCTCGACGGTTTTCGGCCAGTCCGGAGCGGATGGCGGTCTTTGCGTCGCTGATCGGAGCGCTGGCGGTTGTCGGAGGACTGTTCGGATCCCTACATTATGATACGCCGTCGGGTCCCTCCATCGTCGTCGCCGCGCTGCTGCTGTTCATCCTCAGCCTTCTGCCGGGCAGCCGGGGGAACCGGGCCGAGGCGGCGGCCAACAGAGGAGTGCGCCCATGATTGCGCCCGCTTTGACCAAGAACCAGACGCTGGTCTTCGACGTGCTGTCGCACTCGGATGGGCCGCTCAGCGCCTATACGATTCTCGACAAGCTCCGTGACCACGGGTTTCGCGCGCCGCTGCAGGTCTACCGTGCGCTCGACAAGCTGCTCGAGCGGGGCATGATCCATCGGCTGGAAAGCCTGAACGCCTTCGTTGCGTGTGCCCACCAGGAGAAGGCCTGCTGCGGGGCACATGGCCATGGCACGGTTGCCTTTGCGATCTGCGAGAGCTGCGGACATGTCGTCGAATTCCATGACCACGCGGTGGATCACCGGCTGGACGATTGGGCCAAGCAGCGCAAGTTCAAGCCGGCGAAGACGACGATCGAGATCCGCGGCCTTTGCGAGACGTGCTCCGCATAGGCGCCTGCCTTGCTGTGGTGACAGACGCCAATGGTCTGCCGTTCGGCACCTGATAAACCTTGCGTTTTCCACCGAATTGGCGCAAGGTTAATTGTCAGCAGCCGGATCAAGGGCGCTGCTGCTCCGGGGTTCACGGCCCTGGCCCCAACGAAAGGAGGACAGATGTCTTCCGACCTTCATCTTTACAGCCTGTCCCGTAACCTCGCTGGTATCAGCGGCTTCGGTTACCGCGAAAACATTCAGGATCGACAGGACCGCCACTCGGTGCAGTCGTCGACCTGGGCAAACCAGCGCGTCGATGTTTCCGCTGCGGGGCCTCGAATCACGCTTCCGCTGTCCGATACGATTGTTCTCGCAAAGCTGGGTGCGAGCCCGATGCCTTCCATTCTCTGAACAAGACGCTTCTGTCTCCGCCGGTGGCGGAGCGCTCAATGGTCGGTATTTTGCCGCGTTGGGGAGGAGCAGTCCGCAAACGACCGTTCAACACGACATCATCAGGAGAGCCAAATGGCCAAGGGTCAGGCAAAAAGCAACAAGGAAGTGCGAAAACCGAAGAAGGACAAGACAGCTGCAGCTGCCGTTGCCGCTCCGGGTTCGCAGGTTAAATTTGCCAACAGCACGGGCGACTTCGGGAAGAAGAAGTAGCCTCGGCTGATGCCGATAACCTTTGCAGCCTGTATCTGATGGTTGCCGGTTTCGCTCAGCGCCGCCTTGCACGCGGCGCCGACCACCACCACTTATAAACTCATGCTTCGCTCTTCAGGCTGGCGCTGCCAAGTCTGAATGAACCATCATCTTGGTTCTGTTGCCTGCGAAACTCACGGCTCCGCGAGATGCGGAGTGCACGACAGGCCTCGCCAAGCGCAGGCCTCACCTGGATTTTAGGATACACTTATGACCGACATTACCCGCCATTCGGCGGAAAGCCTGTTCCGGCGACCGGTTGCGGAAGGCTCCAATGCGGCCAAGCTCGAAGAAGTTCGTGCTCGGCAGACGCTCAGGAGCCGCGAGCGCAAGCCAGCGGAGCGGCAGGAACGTTTGCAAAGGCGGACGCAGAGCGCTGGCGACGGCGTGTTCAGCAAGAAGGAGCCGACCCATGCGGATGTTTGACTATAACGCCAGCGCCGGACTGTACCCCTGCAAGACGGTAAAGCGAACAAGCCGGCTCCGCTACCGCAGGTTCGATTCGGTCGCGGAAGCACTTCGCTTCGCGATGGAAGACATGCCGTCCGGGCTGCTGCGCGGATCGGTGCTCGAAGTGGAAGAAGCACGCTACGACGGCCAGCAGATGCAGAGGCTCTATGAATCGGAAGCCTATCCGCTTCCTCGCCGCAGCCTATAGCAACAAGAAGCGGGCGGTCGGTCCTGTAACGACCGCCGCCGGGACGCCATCTTCGGCGTTCTGAGAAGCGCCGCTTCCGGATGCGACCCCCTTTCTCCCAAAACAAGACATTGACGTGAGAGACCTGGGGGCGTATAGAGAGACATCGATACTTTGTTTGCGATATTTGTTTTTGATGCGCTCTGCGCTCCGTAACGAACTTCCTTCTCTCAAAAGTCGAAAACTCCGTTGGGCGTCGCTCAGCGGTGATCAATGTTGCTAAGAAAGGGTTCGTTATGGCCACTGGCACAGTTAAATGGTTCAACGCCACCAAGGGCTTCGGCTTCATTCAGCCTGACGACGGCAGTGCCGACGTCTTCGTTCACATCTCTGCCGTAGAGCGTGCAGGCATGGGCTCGATCGTTGAAGGTCAGAAGCTCGCGTTCGAACTTGAGCGCGACAACAAGTCGGGCAAGATGTCCGCAGGCCAGCTCCGCGCTGCCTAAGGCTTTTGGCCGCCGATGACCACGAATGTACTGGCGTGGCGGCAATAAGTTTCGAAAGGCCAGGCGCAAGTCTGGCCTTTTTGCGTTCACCAGTCCCTGCCGGACGGTGATCTGCGTCGGTTCCACCCGGAAGCGGTGGGAGCCAGAAGAGCCAACCTAAACGAGATCCAAAGGAATATCTGTTGAAACACCCTAACGATAACGGCTTTGCTGAACGCCGCACCACGGCTGCAGAAGCGAAGCGACAGCTTCTGGCAAAGTTTGCATCGGCTCCAAAGCCCACCGATCCTGAAATGCAGGAAAAGCTGGCTGCCCGCGAAGCAGTGAGCCTCGCCCGCGAAGCACGGCGTGCCGAACGCGAAGCGCAGAAGGCAGCGGAGAACGAGCGATTGCTGGCCGAGGCCGGCGCCGAGGCGGCTGCGGCCGAGGCCGAGGAAAAGGCAGTTGCGGAAGCCCGTCAGGCTGAGGTTGCCGACCGCGTTTCGCGCGTCGTGGCAGACGAAGCAGCCCGCAAGGCGGAACGTGACCGCCGCTATGCTGCCCGCAAGGCCCGCAAGTCCTGATCCATTGCTGTTGCGCCCGCACGTCGGGCGCAATCAACCATTCTGGCAGGCAGCTGCCGATCCATCAAATACCGGAAAATTATGCAAATGAACGCCCGCGTCCAGACATCTGCTCCACCCTCCGACGACAATGCCGGGGCATGGTTGAAGATTCTTGCGCCTTATCGGCAGCCTGATATCGGGCGTAGTGCATTCGAGCTCCTTGTCACGGTCGTGCCTTTTGCGATCTTCTGGGCAATCGCCTATTTCTCCTTCGCCTACGGCTTCTGGGTCGGGCTCCTGGCCATCATCCCGGCCGGTGCAGCACTTCTGAGGCTGTTCATGATCCAGCACGACTGCGGTCATGGCTCCTTCTTCGGCCGCCGCAAGCTCGACGACTGGACCGGACGCGTCCTCGGGGTGCTGACACTCACCCCTTATGACTACTGGCGCCGGGCGCATGCTGCCCATCACGCGACGGCAGGCAATCTCGACGAGCGCGGCATCGGCGACATCACGACGCTGACGATCGCCGAATACCAGGCACTGTCACCCTTCGGGCGCCTCGGATACCGTCTCTACCGCCACCCGCTGGTGATGTTCGGCATCGGCCCGGCCTGGTTGTTTCTCTTCAAGCAGCGCTTGCCGTTCGGGATGATGAAGTCCGGTGCACAGCCTTGGGTTTCGACGATGTCGACGAACCTTGCGGTCGCGGTTCTGGCTGGCCTGATGATCTGGGCGATCGGCGTCGTGCCGTTCCTGGTCATTCACCTGCCGATCGTTCTCCTGGCCGGCGCTGCGGGCATCTGGCTCTTCTACGTCCAGCATCAGTTCGAAGAAACGCATTGGTCTGCTGGCGAGGACTGGAAGTTCCCGAAGGCCGCCTTGCATGGGGCTTCGCATTACGACCTGCCTCCGGTGCTGCGCTGGGTCACCGGCAATATCGGCATCCACCATATTCACCACCTTGCCAGCCGCATTCCGTACTACCGTCTGCCGGAGGTGCTGCGTGACCACCCGCAATTGGCGGATATCGGCCGCATTACCATCCGCGACAGCCTTCGCTGCGTGAAGCTCGTCCTCTGGGACGACCAGCGCCAGAAGCTTGTTTCCTTCCGCGATGCAGCCCTGACGTCTGCGGCGCGCGCCTAACCGACTGCTTCGGCCGGTCAATACGATCGCCGGACGGCCATAACCGATCCGACTGACGAAAGACGAGAACATGATTGAACTAACGCCGACCCAGATTCGCGGCCTCAAACTTGCCAAGGACGGCGATGTCTATCCGCAGGTCGGAAAGAAGTGGACGCACCTCAACGCCGAGATCACCTATGCCAGGACCGACCGCTTCAAGGAGCGACCGCAGAAGATCAAGTTCCTGACCACCACGACGCTGACGGAACTTCGCGAGCACGGGCTCCTGAAGCCGGTCGATCCGGACATCGCTCCCGAGGAGTCGGCACATGGCATCACCATGGCCGGCAAGATCCTGCTTCTCAAGATCAAGTAGCATCGACGGAAATTACGGTTACCGTTGTCGCTTGCGACAACGGTAACCGTAATTCTAGATCGCGCGCAAATCCTGCGCAAACACCTTCCATCGCTCCACGTAGTGGGCGGCAGATCTCTGCAGTGCTGCGACGGCCGCTTCATCCAGGAGACGGACCGCTTTTGCGGGCGAACCGACAATCAGTGAATTGTCGGGAAACACCTTTCCTTCGGTAACGAGCGCATTGGCGCCCACGAGGCAGTTGTTGCCGATGCGTGCGCCATTCAGAATGGTGGCGCCCATGCCCACCAGCGAGTTCTCGCCGATCGTGCAGCCATGGATGATGGCGTGATGGCCGATGGTGCAGCCGGGACCGATGCTGACCGGGAAACCGAGATCGTTGTGGATCATCACGCCTTCCTGGATATTGGTGCCTGCCCCGAGCAGGATGGGCTCGTTGTCGCCGCGCAGGACTGCTCCGAACCAGATCCCGACATCCTCACCGATATCGACGTCGCCGATCACGGTCGCATTCGGAGCGATCCAGTAACTGCCGGGGGCAGGGGTCTTAGGCACAGTCTGGCCGAGAGCGTAGAGCGGCATGTTTTCTCCTTCCGTGGCGCGATCGGGCATGTTGCCGACGAGATCTCCGATACTAGCGCCTCTGCCAGCGTTGGCAAAACTGGCGATGATGCCGCACTTGTTGTATGAGCGGCGCGAACGAAAGGTAGCCGATGTACGCTGATGCGCTGAAGAACGGCCGCAAGATCTTTGCTGTTGCCCCGATGATCGACTGGACGGACAGGCACTGCCGCTATTTCCATCGGCAGATGAGCGGTCATGCGCTGCTGTACACCGAGATGGTGGTTGCCGATGCGATCATTCATGGGCCGAGGGACAGGCTGCTGTCGTTCTCGCCGGCGGAACATCCCGTGGCACTGCAGGTGGGGGGATCCGATCCCGCCAAGCTTGCCGAGGCGGTAAGGATCGCGAGCGATTACGGATATGACGAGATCAACCTCAATGTCGGCTGCCCGTCAGACCGGGTCCAGTCGGGTACATTCGGCGCGTGCCTGATGCGCACGCCGGAGCTTGTCGCCGATTGCGTGGCGGCGATGAAGGCGGCGACCTCCGTGCCGGTGACGGTCAAGTGCCGCATCGGTGTCGACGATCAGGAGCCTGAGGCGGTGCTGCCGGATTTCCTGGCGCGGGTGGTCGGGGCCGGGGCGGACGCCATCTGGATCCATGCCCGCAAGGCCTGGCTGCAGGGGCTCTCGCCGAAGGAGAACCGCGACATCCCGCCGCTCGACTATGCGCTCGTTCACCGGATGAAGCAGGAAAACGCCGACGTGTTCCTGGGTATCAACGGTGGCATCACGGACCTAGAGCAGGCTGCCGAACATCTGGCGCGGATGGATGGCGTGATGGTCGGTCGTGCCGCCTATCAGAATGCCGGACTTCTGGCTGAAGTCGACCAGAGGCTTTTTGGCGCTCCCCACCGGGAGACAGACTGGCTGGCGGTCCGTGACGCGATGAAATCCTATGCAGAGAGTGTCATGGCATCGGGTGGACGGCTGAACCATATCACCCGCCACATGGTCGGCCTGTTCCAGGGATTTGCCGGCGCGCGGCGGTATCGGCAGATCCTGTCGACGGAGTCGACAAAGCCAGGCGCAGGGGTCGAAGTCATCGACGCAGCCTTCGCGGCGGTCGACATTGCAGCCGGGCCGAAGCACCAGGCGGCAGAGCAGCGTCAGGCCGGCTGAGGGCGGAGAAGAAACTGCAGGTCGAATTCGACCGGGTCGATTAGGGAACCATCCGCCGCCGAAATTGTTCTTCCACTGTCCTATTCACGGCAAAGGAGCCTAACATGACCAAGCGTATGCTTTCCATCCTTCTTCTCTCCGCGGCCTTCCCGCTGGGTGCCTATGCACAGACGAACGACGGCGCTACGACCATTGCTCCCGCCGCACCTGGTGCCGCGCAGGAAGGTTCGATGACGAACCAGAACAATGCCACCGGCGGTATGAATGCTGCGCCGATGGGTCAGACTGCAGACGCGTCCAGCATGACCGAAGGTCCGTTCGTGACCGTTCCGGAAAGCGGCGCATGGCGCGTCAGCGATTTCGAAGGCAAGGCAGTCTACGGCACCGACGGTGAAAGCATCGGTGAGATCAACGACGTACTCGTCAGCCAGGACGGTTCTGTCAATGCCGTGATCATCGGCGTCGGCGGCTTCCTCGGAATCGGCGAAAAGGATGTCGCGGTCGACATGACGGCCCTCGAGCTCGGCCCGGGTGCAACCCAGGCGGAAGCAGACCAGGCCGCCTCGACGATGAACGATGACGTCTCGGCCGAAACGACCGCTTCGACGGATACCACCGCGACCCCACCAGTCGCTGGTACGGCTGCGACCGGCACCGGTACAGCCATGACCAACGACACCGCCGCCACTGGCAACACGACCACGGGTACTGGCATGCCGGCAACCGGCGATGACGCCCAGATGGCCGCCAACGCCGGTGGTGAAACCATCCAGATCGGCGATGATGGTCTTCCGGACCGTATCGTTCTGAATGTTACCCGCCAGCAGCTCGAAGACGCCCCTGCGTTTGAAGGTGTTCGCGGCGAGATGCAGGAATAATAAAGACTTCCGCATCGGTAATGTCTCGACTTCGGCCCCCGCAGTTTTCTGCGGGGGCCTTTTTGCGTCCCGTGTCCTGAGATGAACTTCTGGAATTCAG
Organism: Pseudorhizobium pelagicum; assembly: GCA_000722615.1. Lineage (GTDB taxonomy): Bacteria > Pseudomonadota > Alphaproteobacteria > Rhizobiales > Rhizobiaceae > Neorhizobium > Neorhizobium pelagicum. Next base: position 173,463 of record JOKI01000004.1, read on the forward strand.
GGGCCGTTCGCCAGTGCCAGGATCAAACGGTGGACGGCGCCGCCCTCCGTCAGTTCAACCTGGTCAAAGGCGCGGCTCTGCGCCACGCGCTCGTCGGAGAACTGCTTCAGGCGAGCCTGAAGCGTCTGGCGGACCTTCGTGCACTTGGGATCGTTCTCTTCTTTCAGTCCCCGACTGAAGGTCTCGATGCCTCGGACCATGTCGATGATCTGTGTTCCATGAACCCGCTCGTGCTTCTCCACCCCATCGATGAACCGCTGCCAGCTTTCAGCGACTGCGCTGGTCAGGTTCTTCGGCGCCCTAGGCAAGGTATACGTGATGATGAGCCTTGGCTTGGCGACGGCGAGAACACAGGCACCGTCCGGTTGTGGGCGATAATCTCGGGTCCAGGTGAGCTTGAAGGTCGTGACCGCCACGGCCTGCCCGACCCCGGCCGCCGGGCCGCGTTCGCCGATCGAGCGGTAGAGGTCTATTCCGGTGCTGCCGCTGACGGCATAGGCCCGGACTTCCTCGAGCGGCTGCCAGGTGGATGCGGGCGGCAAGGGCGCAGGTGGAAAGCTGCTCTCTGTCGCGAAAGAAGGCGCCGCGACAAGAGCTGCCAGCAAAGGTGCTGCGAACAGAACTGAGGCGTGACGGCGGGGCTGCAGGTTGGGGAGGGTGTGATCCATGGCTAACCCTAGGATGGAGCGGCTGCCAGGGGAAGGGGGCGCCAGAGCCGACGTGCCCATTTCAGACAGAGCCAGAACGATGCGATGGCCTCGAAAGCGATTTCGAGCGACAGGTGTCGGATCTCGATCATTTGCCAGTTCACCACAGACGCGAACGGCGAGGACATGGTGTCCCGGAAGATCGGAAACGGATCTGGCTTGCAACGCTGGCAAAGACGGAGTTCGGCGCTTCCTGCGATGCTGGGTAACGCAGTCAGCCTTGCGGCGCGGCTGCAGGAGTCAGGATAGCAGCCAGGATATGCCGCCGCCAAGCACAACGAACACGGCCACGAGCGCAACGAACCGGCCGGTGCCAGACTGCGAGTCCGTATCGAAGAATTTGTCCCAGAACGCGTTCTGATCGTGATGTTCCATGGTCTCTCTCCTGTCGTCGATGCAGTCTTTGCGAATAGCTCCTCGGACTGCGCTGTCAATGGGAAGATGACGGGCCGGGGAAGGAAGACGGACAATTCAGGGTAAATGCACCGAAAGGGTCTTCAGTTACCCGTGGTGCGGTCGTGCGACCTCAGCTTTTGCGGCCGCGCTTTTTTGGAGTCTCGGACGGAGCCGGTTGGGCAAGACGCAGCGCCTTCAGCTTTTCCGTCTTCTTCTCGCGCTCGGTTGTCTCGGCATCGAGAATGTCCCGGACGACAGAGTTGGTCTGCTCAGCCTTCGCCTGGGCGGACATCTTTGCCGGTTTGAAGAATTCGTCCTTGGTCGCGGTCATGGCATGCTCCTCTGCATGAACGGTGAACGCGGCCGCTAGGGCCGCGTCGTGATAGCGTCAGCGGGCGGGACGACCGGCGACGATCTTCTTCTTTGGCATGGGCAGCAGGCCTTCGCGCTGCATCTGCTTGCGCGCCAGCTTGCGCTGCCGGCGGATGCCTTCCGCCTTTTCGCGAGCCCGCTTCTCAGAAGGCTTCTCATAGGCAGTGCGTGCCCGAATTTCGCGGAACAGACCTTCACGCTGCATCTTCTTCTTCAAGACGCGCAGTGCCTGATCAACATTATTGTCTCTGACGAGTACCTGCAAAAATAGCTCCTTTCCGGCCATCGGCCGTCACTTCTTGATCCAAATCGCCTTTGGATCGACCCAGGAGAATGTCGCTGAAGGGGAAGCGGGTCTTCCTTGCCCCTTCAGCTTGGATGAAACCGACAATCAATCTCGGCTTCGATGATGCGCCGCCCGAGACTTCCGTCTTCGAAGCGGACGCGTGTATTGTGCTAGGCTCTGCGCTTCCGGCAAGACCGAGTCAATGGAAAGATGCGGATGCTCCGCCTTATGGGCGGTGCCGCTTTTCAAACCATTGTCGCCGAGGGATCAACGGCGATGGCATGCCGGTCTTCCCCGTGCGCAAAAACAAAAGGTCGGGACTGCTCCCGACCTCCATTATCATTACCTCGACGCGCCAGTACATCCGTGGTTGCGCGTGGCAATGAAAACCTTAAGCGGCCTGCAGGTTGTCTGCAGAGCTCTTGCCCGAGCGCTTGTCCTGGACGATGTCGTAGCTGATCTTCTGACCTTCGGTCAGGCCACGCATGCCGGCGCGCTCAACGGCCGAAACATGGACGAAAACGTCCTGGCTGCCATTGTCGGGCTGGATAAAACCAAAGCCCTTGGTGCTGTTGAACCACTTAACGGTACCTGTGTTCATAACGATATCCTTACTATCGCGGATGGGCCCGGTCTTAGAGACCGATCTGAAAATCGACGATGACGAGGAAATCTGAAACGGCCGTTTAGGGGCTACAAAAGTCGCTAGCAAAGTTCGATAGCGTTAACATAGCGCCAAAACTCTACAAGACAAGTGCCGTCAGGAAATAAAAACGCCCTTGTGCGCAGGCTCTTGCCCTATCATCTCCACCCCGGATCGCGCAAGCCTGACTTTCTGCGGCGTTGAACGATGGACACCGGAGACGCCGCCTTGGCAGGCGGCACCTCCGGTCATCTGTCGAACTCACTCCGCCGCTTCGGCATAGTCCTCCATCGGCGGGCAGGTGCAGATGAGGTTGCGATCGCCGTAGACGTTGTCGATACGGTTGACCGGCGACCAGTACTTGTCGACCCGGAAGGAACCGGGCGGGAAGCAGGCCTGTTCGCGCGAATAGGGCCGATCCCAGTCGCCGACGAGATCCTCCACCGTGTGCGGCGCGTTCTTGAGCGGGTTGTTGTCCCGGTCCATGCGTCCGTCCTCGATGGCGCGGGCCTCCTCGCGGATGGTCAGCATGGCATCGCAGAAACGGTCGATCTCCGCCTTGGTCTCCGACTCGGTCGGCTCGATCATCAGCGTGCCGGCCACCGGCCAGCTCATGGTCGGTGCGTGGAAGCCGCAGTCGATCAGCCGCTTGGCGACATCATCGACGGTAACGCCGGCCGATGCGTTGAGCGGGCGGGTGTCGATGATGCACTCATGCGCCACGCGTCCCGCTTCCGACTTGTAGAGCACGTCGAATGCACCCTTCAGACGGGCCGCGATGTAGTTGGCGTTGAGGATCGCCACCTTCGTCGCCTGCGTCAGTCCCTCGCCACCCATCATCAGGCAGTAGGACCAGGAGATCGGCAGGATGGACGGAGAACCGAACGGGGCTGCCGAAACGGCACCCTCGCGGCCATCCCACTGCGGGTGACCCGGAAGATGCGGCGCCAGATGCGCCTTCACGCCGATCGGCCCCATGCCAGGCCCACCGCCGCCATGGGGAATGCAGAAGGTCTTGTGCAGGTTGAGATGGCTGACGTCGGAACCGATGTCACCGGGCCGGGACAGGCCGACCATGGCGTTCATGTTGGCCCCGTCGAGATAGACCTGACCGCCGTGCTTGTGGGTGATCGCGCAGATCTCGCTGACGGTCTCCTCGAAGACGCCGTGCGTTGACGGGTAGGTGATCATGCAGGCCGCCAAACTGTCGGCATGCTGTTCGGCCTTGGCCCGGAAATCGTCGAGGTCGACGTCGCCGTTTTCCTTCGCCTTGACCGGTACCACCTTCATGCCGACCATCTGCGCCGAGGCGGGATTGGTGCCATGCGCGGAGGTGGGGATCAGGCAGACGTCGCGGTGGGTGTCGCCGCGGGCGATGTGGTAGTTGCGGATGGTCAGAAGTCCCGCATATTCACCCTGCGCGCCGGAATTCGGCTGCATCGAGAAAGCGTCGTAGCCGGTGATCTGGCAGAGCTTTGCCGACAGATCGTCGATCATCTCCTTGTAGCCGAGGGCCTGGTCGGCCGGCACGAAGGGATGGATGTCGGAAAATTCCGGCCAGGTGATCGGCAGCATTTCCGCTGTCGCATTGAGCTTCATCGTGCAGGAGCCGAGCGGGATCATCGCCCGGTCGAGCGCCAGGTCGCGGTCCGAGAGACGGCGGATGTAGCGGGTCATCTCGCTTTCGGCGCGGTTCATGTGGAAGATCGGGTGGGTCATGTACTCCGACTTGCGCAGGAGTTCGCCCGGCAGCCGGTAGTCGGCCGTGAAATCGCCGGCCTTGAAGTTGCCGCCGAAGGCGCGCCAGACCGCTTCCAGTGTCGCCGGTCGCGTACGCTCATCCAGCGACATGCCGATCTTCGTCTCGCCCACCTTGCGCAGGTTGACGCCTTCCGCCACGGCTGCCCGCAGGATCAGGGCCTGCATGTGGCCGACCTCGACGGTGAAGGTGTCGAAGAAGGCCTCGGGCTCAATGGCGTAGCCGAGCTTCTCCAGCCCCTTGGCCATCAGCACCGCCTTCTTGTGGACCTGCTGGGCGATTGCCTTCAAGCCTTCCGGACCATGGAAGACACCGTACATGGAGGCCATGACCGCGAGCAGCACCTGGGCGGTGCAGATGTTGGAGGTCGCCTTCTCGCGGCGGATGTGCTGTTCGCGGGTCTGCAGCGACAGGCGATAGGCGCGGTTGCCGCGGGCATCCACGGAGACGCCGACGAGACGGCCGGGCATGGCGCGCTTGTGGGCATCCTTGACGGCCATATAGGCCGCGTGCGGGCCGCCGTAGCCGACCGGGACGCCGAAGCGCTGCGAGGAACCGATGGCGATATCGGCGCCCATTTCGCCGGGCGACTTCAGGAGCGTCAGCGCCAGCGGATCGGCTGCAACGGCAGCGACCGCGCCGGTCTGGTGCAGGCGGGCGATGAGACCGGTGAAATCACGGACGTGGCCGTGGGTGCCCGGGTACTGGAAGATGGCGCCGAAGACATCCACAGGATCGAGATCGGTGAAGGGGTCGCCGATGATCACGGTCCAGCCGAGCGGCGCTGCACGCGTTTCGATCAGCGCGATGGTCTGCGGGTGGCAGGCGGCGTCGACGAAGAAGGCGGTCGCCTTGGACTTCGCCTGGCGCTGGCAGAGCGCCATGGCTTCGGCAGCCGCGGTCGCCTCGTCGAGCAGCGAGGCGTTGGCGACATCGAGGCCGGTCAGATCACAGATCATCGTCTGGAAATTGAGAAGAGCTTCCAGGCGACCTTGGGAGATTTCCGGCTGGTAGGGCGTATAGGCCGTGTACCAGGCTGGGTTTTCGAGAATGTTGCGCTGGATCACCGGCGGCGTGATGGTGCCGTAATAGCCCTGGCCGATCAGCGTGGTCAGCACCTGATTCCTGTTGGCCGTCTCGCGCAGCTTGTCGAGCGCCTCGCGCTCGGACAGGGCGGCGCCCCAGGCCAGCGGTTCCGTCTGGCGGATGGAGGATGGCACAGTGGCATCGATCAGCGCGTCGAGCGTCGGATAGCCGATGACCTTCAGCATCTCGGTCATCTCGGAAGGCGACGGGCCGATATGGCGGCGGTTGGCGAAGTCGTAGGGCTGGTAATCGGTGAAATGGAAGTCGGTGCTGTCGCTCATCCGATGAGATCCTTGTAGGCGGCTTCATCCATCAGAGCGTCGAGATCGGAGGTGTTCTTCAGCTTCAGCTTGAAGAACCAGCCGGCGCCCTGCGGGTCCGAGTTGACGACGGATGGGTCGTCGACAATGGCCTGGTTGACCTCGGTCACTTCGCCGTCGAGGGGTGCATAGACATCAGATGCGGCCTTGACGGACTCGACCGTGGCGGCATTGCCGTCCTTGGTGAGCTCGGTGCCGACGTCCGGCAGTTCGACGAAGACGAGATCGCCAAGCTGCTCGGCGGCATGCGTCGTGATGCCGACGGTGGCAACATCACCTTCAAGCTTCAGCCATTCGTGTTCGGCGGTGAATTTCAACATGGTTCTCTCCGGAGGATTTTTAGCGTTTGTAGGTAGGGGTGATGAAGGGCAGGGCGGTGACGGTGACCGGCAGATACTTGCCGCGCACCTCCGCGAAGACCTGGGTGCCGGGTTCCGACTGCGCCGTGGGAAGGTAGCCCATCGCGACCGGCCCTTCTGCTGTCGGGCCGAATGTTCCGGACGTCACTTCGCCGATCTCGTCGCGCCCCTCGGCATCCGCATAGAGCTTGGCATGGGCGCGCACGGGCGCCTTGCCCTCCGGTCGCAGGCCGACGCGGCGGCGGGAGGTCCCACCCGTCAGTTCTGCAAGAATGCGCTCTGCGCCGGGGAAGCCGCCCTCGCGCTCGCCGCCCGAACGGCGGACCTTCTGGATCGCCCATTCGAGAGACGCCTCGATCGGCGAGGTAGTCGTGTCGATGTCATTGCCATAGAGGCAGAGGCCCGCTTCGAGACGCAGCGAATCGCGCGCGCCAAGGCCTATCGCCTCGCAGTCGGGGTGGGAGAGAAGAGCCTGGGCCAGTTCCTCTGCCTTGTCGGCGGGAACAGAGATCTCGAACCCGTCCTCGCCGGAATAGCCGGAGCGGGAGACGATGCAAGGAGAACCGACGAGGCTGACCTCGCGCACATCCATGAACTTCATGGTCGAGACATCTGGAGCAAGCGACGCGAGCACCGTTTCGGCCTTGGGGCCCTGCAGCGCGAGCAGCGCCCGGTCGGTCAGAAGCGTGACCGAGCAGCCGCCAAGATTCGCCTGCATATGCGCGACATCCGCCTCCTTGCACGCGGCGTTGACGACAACAAGCAGATGGTCGCCGCGATTGGCGATCATCAGGTCGTCGAGGATATTGCCATTGTCGTCGGTGAAGAAGCCGTAGCGCTGGCGGCCCCGCTTGAGCCCCAGGATGTCGACGGGCACCAGCCGTTCAAGCGCCATGGCCGCGTCGGCATAGGTGCCGGAAGCGGCCTTCACGATGACCTGACCCATGTGGGACACGTCGAAGAGACCGGCAGCGGTGCGCGTCTGCAGGTGCTCCTTCATCACGCCTGCCGGATATTGCACCGGCATGTCGTAGCCAGCGAAGGGGACCATCTTCGCACCGAGTGACAGGTGCAGGGCGTGCAACGGGGTCTTTTTCAGGGCAGGGGTGGTATCCAAGAACAAGGGCCTCCAGGGTATGCGCATGGCGCGGTCGCTCAATCATAGGCGCGAATGCGCCCGGTTCATGAGCCCCCTCTGTCCTTGTCGCCTGAGATTGTTATCCCTTCGGCGTGCCCTGTCTGACGACGGGGCCTCTCTCCAGAGTCCTGTTAGGCCGTGCGCTGGTCCTTTTGCCTGAGAGTTTCCGGGGCGGTTGCTCCTTCGGCACCGCACCAAAGCGGCTTCTCCCAACGTACGTGGCGCCCATTATCCGTGAGGCCGGCTGCTTGGCAAGCGTCAAATGTCGCTGCCAGCAAGATTCTTGTCGCTTGATCTTGCGGCCTGCTGCGGCGCAAGGAAGCAGCCGGCGCGAATTGCGCTTTGCCACCTCGTGGGATATCGCAAGCGGAGAGTTTCGGAACCCGACATGATCACGAGCAACTGGACATCGGCGAACATCCTGCGCGTCTTCTGCGCCGTGCTGTTCCTGTCCCTCGGGTTCGGTCACACGCCCGTTCAGGCCGCAGCGCCGTTGGAGGCCTACGGTGAAGAATACCGGCTGCCGGACGGCAGCTTTGCGGATATCTGCGCCGCCAACCATGACGAACAGGACCATGGCAAGCTTCCCGCCTGCGAGGTCTGCCGGCTGGCCTCCTCGATGGTCCTGCCGGCACCGGCCGGTGGCATAGATCTTCCGCTCGATCCGGCCTTCCTGGACAACCCGCTTCGCATTGCCTCGCTGAATTTCGGCTTCACCGCACTGTCGCGCGCGACCTCCCGGGGGCCACCCTCCGCAATCTGATCGACCGTCACTCGTTCAGTAATTGCTCCCGGTGCAGGCAGAGGCCGCAACCGGATGGGGACCATCATCATGACCACGATCAAGACACTTCTCATGTCCGCCGCTCTTGGTGCCGCGGCTGCAGGCACCGCCCAGGCCCATGCCACCTTTGCCGAACAAAGCGTCAAGGCTGACAGCTATGCCGTCATATCGCTACAGGTGCCGCATGGCTGCGGCGGGAAGTCGACCAACGAGGTTCGCATCGAACTGCCGGAAGGCTTCGTCTTCGCCAAGCCGCAGCCAAAGCCAGGCTGGGACCTTGAGATCATTCAGGGCGAGTACCAGAACTCCTACGACAACCACGGGACCACTGTGACCAGCGGACCGGTGGAAGTCCGCTGGAAGGGCGGTGACCTGGCGGACGAATACTACGACACCTTCGTCGTGCGCGGCAAAGTCTCAGGCATCGAAGGCGGCACGGTCCTGGCCTTCCCCTCAACGCAGCTGTGCGGCAGCGATGCGCGTGTTGCCTGGACCGAGGTTGCCGCGCCTGGCACCGATCCGCATTCGCTGGAAAGCCCGGCACCGACCGTCACGGTCGTTGCGCAGGAGGCTACCGGTCATGACGCCATGCACGGCGGCCATGATCAAGCTGCGGTTGCTGGAGCTTCCGGGGCCGGCGACCTCGAGCTGGAGGGAGCCTATGCCCGGGCCATGCTGCCAGGCCAGCCTGTCGGTGGTGGCTTCGTCACCATCAAGAACACTGGCGACGAGGATGACCGGCTGGTGTCGGTCTCGTCGCCGGCCGCCGGGGCGGTGGAGCTTCACGAGATGGCAATGCAGGGCGAGGTTATGAAGATGCGCAAGCTCGACGGCGGCATTCCGGTGCCAGCCGGCGAAACGGTGGAGTTGAAGGCCGGGGGACTGCACATGATGTTCATGCAGGTCAAAACCCCCTTTGCAGAAGGCGATGCGGTCCCGGTAACCCTGACGTTCGAAAAGGCCGGCGACATCGAGCTCACCCTGCCGGTGACATCGGCAGCGCCTGGCGGCCATTCGCACAACTAAAGCCATTGTGCATTCGACCAAGACGCTCGCAGCCTTTGCTGCGGGCTGTCTCCATCCGCTGTCGATGAGGCGCAGGTTTGCTGAATCGGCGGAGAAATCAGTCGTCGAGATCGCGGTAGGCAGCCTGCGCCTGCGCAAGCGTCGTGTGCTGTTGCTGAGGCTGCTGCTCCGGCGACAGAAGGTCGAGACCGACAGCGGCGGCTGGAATCAATTGTTCGATGGTTGGATCGCCTGTCTCTGCACGCAAAGCATTCCGGTCGGCGGAAAGGCGGATGTCTTCCACCTGATCCTTCAATGACAGTCGCCGGGCCGGCTTCATTGCGTCCGACGCGTAGGCGGCCGTGTTGGCTGAAACTGAAAGAACCAAGGTCATCGTTTAAATCCACTACTCCAGCTTAAAACCTAGTGCAGGGCAGCTTGGTTCCCTGTTAAGGAAGTCGCCAGCATTTTAACCACCTGTCATTTTTCTGTGGTCTGGGTCGTCTTCATGTCCAACTTGTTCCTCGTCGCGCTCGGCGGCGCTTCCGGTTCGGTTCTCCGCTATCTCGTCGGCCACTGGAGCCTCCGGCAGTTCGGTCCGGCCTTCCCCTGGGGGACGCTGATCGTCAATATCGTCGGTTCTTTCGCAATCGGCTTTCTGGCCGAGTTCATCGCGCGCCGAATGAACGCACCGGCAGAGATGCGGCTCCTGCTGGTCACCGGCTTTCTCGGCGGCTTCACGACCTTTTCGGCCTTTTCGCTGGATGCCCTGTTCCTCTTTGAACGAGGAGCTGTGACCACGGCAGTCGCCTATGTGGTCGCAAGCGTCGCCGTCTCGCTCGTTGCGGTGATGGGCGGGCTGGCGCTTGGCCGGGCGATGTTCTAAACAGCCTGAAAAAGCGACAGAACAAGAAAGAACATCATGGCAGGCATCGAGCACATCCGCGTTGAGGCGGACGAAGCGGGCATGCGCCTCGACCGCTGGTTCAAGGTCCATTATCCCGGCCTCGCATTCGGGTCGCTCCAGAAGCTGCTGCGTTCCGGCCAGGTGCGTGTCGATGGCGGCCGGGTGAAATCGGATGCCCGCGTTCAGCCGGGACAGACGGTGCGCATACCGCCGCTCGAGGTCGATGCCAAGAAGGCCGGCCCGATTGCCGGCAAGGATCTCAAGCATTCCAGCGACTACGAGCTTCTGCAGCGCATGGTGCTGCATGAGGACGACAAGGTGATTGTGCTCAACAAGCCATCCGGCCTTGCCGTGCAGGGCGGTTCGGGCGTTACACGCCACATCGACCAGATGCTCGATGCCTGGACAAGCCCTAAGGGCGAGAAGCCGCGGCTCGTGCATCGGCTCGACCGCGACACCTCCGGCGTGCTGGTGATCGCCCGCACCCGTGGTGCTGCCCAGAAGCTGACGGCGGCCTTTCGCGAGCGCGATACCAAGAAGACCTACTGGGCGCTGGTCAAGGGCGTGCCCCGCAAGCACGAAGACAAGATTTCGACCTGGCTTGTGAAGGAGCAGACGCCGGACGGTGACCGGATGCGGATCGCCAGGCACGGCGAGGACGGCGCCGATCACGCGGTCACCTTCTATCGCGTTCTCGAAACCGCCGCACAGACGATGGCCTGGCTGGAGATGGAACCCTATACCGGCCGCACGCACCAGCTGCGCGTGCATGCGCTGCACATCGGCCACCCGATCATCGGCGATCCGAAGTACGAAGACGACGACATCAACTGGCCGTTCCCGGGCGGCATCCAGAAGCGCCTGCACCTGCACGCCCGCCACATCGACGTTCCCCATCCATCGGGCGGACGGCTGCGTGTGACCGCGCCGCTGCCGCCGCACATGGTGCAGAGCTGGAACCTGCTGGGTCTCGACATGGAGAACGGGCGGAGAGACGACGAATGAAGCTAGTCCTCTTCGACTGCGACGGCACGCTTGTCGACAGTGCCAGCCTCATCCACGAGACCATGCGGCGAACCTTCCTGCACTTCGAGAAGCCGGAGCCGACGCTTGTGCAGACCAAGGCGATCATCGGGCTGACGCTCGACATCGCCATTGCGCGAATGCTCGGCAGACCGCATGCCGGCGACGAAGAGGTCGAGATGATGGCCTACTACAAGTCGCTGTTTTCAGTCGTGCGCAAGGATCTCGATTTCCATGAACCGCTGTTCGATGGCATCCGCCAGCTGATCGACACGATCGGACCTCGCGACGACCTGCGGATCGGTGCCGTCACCGGCAAGTCGAGGCGGGGGCTGAACCACCTGATGGAGATCCACGGGTTCGACAAGCACTTCGTCGTGTCCAGGACGGCGGACGAGTGCCCCTCCAAGCCACACCCAGCCATGGTGACAGAGTGCTGTGACGAGACGGGTCTCGTTGCAGGCGTCACCCTTGTGATCGGTGATGCCATCTACGATATGCAGATGGCAAAGGCGGCCGGCGCGACAGCCATCGGCGTCTCCTGGGGCTATGCCTCGGTGGACGACCTTTGGAACGCGGGAGCCGACGCCATCGTTGACCATCCGAGCGAACTGCTTGTCCACATCGGCTGAGGTATTCCATGCGTGAACTGTTCGAACTTCCGGAAGGCTTGAGCCACCCCGATCCCACCCGCCGGGCCCAGATCCAGATGAAGCGCCCGCTGCCGAAGCGGTTCTATACGAATGTCTCGGTCGACCAGGGGGACGACGGCTACGCCATTCACCTCGACGGGCGCCCGGTGCGGACGCCGGCGAAGAGCCCGCTGGTGGCGCCCACCGCTGCCCTGGCGGAGCTGATGCGCGCCGAATGGGATGGCCAGGTGGAGCATATCGATCCGGGGACCATGCCGGTGACGAAGCTCGTCAATACCGCAATCGACGGAGTGGCGATCGATCCGCAGGCGGTCTTCGAGGACATCCTGCGTTTTTCCTCGAGCGATCTCCTCTGTTACCGGGCCGATGGCCCGGAAGAGCTCGTGGCACGCCAGTCGGAGCGCTGGGACCCGCTGATCGACTGGGCGGCCAACGACCTTGGCGCCCGTTTCATTCTCATTGAAGGCATCATGCCGCAGGACCAGCCGCGCGAGGCGATCGCCGCCTTCGCCGTGACACTGCGCAAATACGATACGCCGATCGAGCTTGCCTGTCTCCACACGGTGACGACGCTGACCGGTTCCGCGATCCTGGCACTGGCTTTCGCAGAAGACCGCCTCTCGGCCGACGAAGCCTGGTCGCTTGCCCATCTCGACGAGGACTGGACTGACGAGCACTGGGGCGTCGATACCGAAGCGCAACAGCGCCGGGCAAAGCGGCAGGATGAGCTTCAGGCGTCGGCGGCAGCGTTCCTCAGCCTTCGGCCGGCAGTTTAAGTCTTCGCTAACTCTGTAGGCCGCATCATCCGGGAAATCATTCCGGACACCCCGATGCGTCGCCTCTTTTCCCTCTGTTTGCTGATGGCAGCTCTGCCGCTTCTGATGGCGTTCCGGCTGGAGACGGCGGCGCGCGACCCGGAGTCGCTGCTGTATGATGTGCGCGGTGCATTCGTTGCGGCAAAGTCGGACATCCCACCGCTGCTTGTCGCCGAAACAGACCGGCTGGTGAACGAGGCGATCATCTCCACCGTCCGCCAGCGGGTCCTGCCGCGGACGATCCTTACCGTCCGGATCCATCGCCTCATGAAGTTTCCGGTGATTCTGGGCAGAAAGCGCGAGGCTGCCGTCTCGGTGAAGGCGGTTTCCGTGGCCAATGGCGAGGTGATCGCCGAGGGCAGCTTCAGCGTGACCGTCTATTCGCTGAACGCCGGTGGTATCGATCTCCTGCTGGCGGAGCGCATCGCCGAACGGGTTGCGTCGGAATTCCAGCTTTCGGGCGAGCGCAGATCGACACTGGCGACGGCGCTGTCTTCCGGCCGCTAGAGATCAGCCGGCGGCGACCTTCAACCCGATGATGCCGGCGACGATCATGGCAATGCAGCCGAGACGGAGCGCCGTTGCCGGTTCCGCAAACAGGACCATGCCGAGGATGACGGTGCCGACGGTGCCAATGCCGGTCCAGACGGCATAGGCGGTGCCGACCGGCAAGGTGCGGACCGCAAGGCCGAGAAGCACGACGGATATCACCATGGCGACGATGGTCAGGACGGTGGGCATCGGACGGGTGAAGCCCTCGGTATATTTCAATCCGATCGCCCAGCCGATTTCGAACAGTCCCGCGAGGGTGAGAAGGATCCAGGCCAATGTCTTACTCCGTGTGAAGGGAGCGAGGCCGTCCCCGCGATCGTGACCGGGAAACCCGGCGGCAGCCGTCTGCCAAGGTCGATATGGTGCCGGTCGGCGGGAAGGCAAGGTTTGCCGAACCTGCCTATGCCAGCCGCTCCGCATGCCATCTCAGGTGGTCGTCCATGAAGGTCGAGATGAAATAATAGGAGTGGTCGTAGCGCTCGTGCATCCGGAGCGTCAGGCCGATGCCGGTGCCCTTGATGGCCTCTTCGAAGAGCCATGGGCGCAGGCCGTCCTCGAGGAAGCTGTCGGCCTTGCCCTGGTCGATCAGGAACTCGGGAAAGCGGGCACCGTCTTCCACGAGGGTGCAGGCATCGTAGGGGCGCCAGGAAGAGCGATCTGCGCCGAGATATTTCTCCAGCGCCGGAGCCGACCAATCGGCCGTCGACGGCTGCACGATCGGGGCAAAGGCCGAGCAGCTCCGGAAGCGGTCCGGGTTCTTCAGCGCGATGGTCATGGCGCCATGGCCGCCCATGGAGTGGCCGAAGATGCCCTGGCGATCCATGTCGACGCGAAAATGCTGGGCGATGAAATTCGGCAGCTCCTCCGTGATGTAGGTGTACATCTGGTAGTGTTCGGCCCAGGGCTTTTCCGTCGCATCAAGGTAGAAGCTGGCGCCCTTGCCCATCTTCCAGTTGGTGAGCTCATCGGGAACGTCGTTGCCGCGCGGGCTTGTGTCCGGGCAGACGATGATCAGTCCGAGTTCGGCGGCCATGCGCCGGTACTCGCCCTTCTCCATGACGTTCGCATGGGTGCAGGTGAGGCCCGAGAGATACCAGACGACCGGGCAGGGCTCCTGCGTCGCCTTCGGCGGCACATAGACCGCAAAGGTCATCTCGCCCTGGCAGGCGTCCGAGTCATGGGAGAAGACCCCTTGCATGCCGCCGAAGGCGGTGTTCTGGGAAAGGACTTTCATGGCGTGTCTCCGGGTGGTGTCATGCTTTTGGCGCGGCGGCAGAGGCGATCAAGCACCTCAAGAAATTTGGATCGGTCGCGCGGGCTGAAGGCGGCGTTATAACCCTTGCTTTCGCCGGTTTCGCGCAGGTGCTGGCCGAGATCGCGCATGGCGGTCGCCATGCCGATGTTGCTTTCGTCAAACACGCGCCCGGTCGGGCCGGTGACGAGGGCGCCTGCGCGGACGCAGCGACCGGCCAGCGGCACATCGGCGGTGATGACGATGTCACCGGGTCCGGCGCGCTCGGCGATCCAGTCATCGGCGGCATCGAAGGCGCCCGAGACGATGACATTGTGGATCATCGGATCGCGCGAGGGGCGCAGGCCGGAATTGGCGACCAGCGTCACCTCCAGCCCGTGTCGCTCCGCGACCTTCAGGACCTCAGGCTTCACCGGGCAGGCGTCTGCATCGACATAGATCACGAGGCCGGTCTCTCCATGTCCACATGCGGGATGCCGTCTTCGACGTATTCCGCCGAGGTCGCGGCAAAGCCGAGCGTCCCGTAGAATGCCTGCAGATGGCTCTGCGCAGAAATAGCGATCGGTTCGCCCGGATAAAGCTTCTCACATGCCTCGATCGCCTCGCGCATCAGGGCCTCGCCCAGCCGCTTGCCGCGGTGGCCGGGCGATACCGCCACGCGACCGATACGCGGATGGTGCTCCGGCGTCGGCCGCCAGAGGCGGGCGCAGGCAATCAGTTCGCCATCCGCGATCAGCCGGAGATGCAGGCAGTCGGCGTCATTGCCGTCGAGCTCCGGATAGGGGCATTCCTGTTCCACCACGAAGACGTCGACGCGCAGTTTCAGCATCGCGTAGAGATCGACTGCGGAGAATGCCTCCATCCTCCGCAGATCGACCTCGTAGGGGCGGGCAAGCATCAGTAGACCACGACGCCGCGGATGCTCTCGCCCTTGTGCATCAGCTCGAAGCCCTTGTTGATGTCTTCGAGCGGCATGGTGTGGGTGATCATCGGGTCGATCTGGATCTTGCCCTCCATGTACCAGTCGACGATCTTGGGCACATCCGTGCGACCGCGCGCGCCGCCGAAGGCGGTTCCCATCCAGTTGCGGCCGGTGACCAGCTGGAACGGACGGGTGGAGATCTCCTGGCCGGCGCCGGCGACGCCGATGATGATCGACTTGCCCCAGCCGCGATGCGAGGCTTCGAGCGCCTGGCGCATGACCTTGGTGTTGCCGGTGCAGTCGAAGGTGTAGTCGGCACCGCCGATCAGGTCGCCGTTGCGCTTCGTCATGTTGACGAGATAGGGCACGATGTCGTCGCCGACCTCCTTCGGATTGACGAAATGCGTCATGCCGAACTTCTCGCCCCACTCCTTGCGGTCGTTGTTGATGTCGACGCCGATGATCATGTCGGCGCCGGCGAGACGCAGACCCTGCAACACGTTCAACCCGATACCGCCAAGACCGAAGACGATCGCGGTCGAGCCGATCTCGACCTTGGCCGTGTTGATCACCGCGCCGATGCCGGTGGTCACGCCGCAGCCGATGTAGCAGATCTTGTCGAAGGGCGCGTCCGGGTTGACCTTGGCCACGGCGATCTCCGGCAGGACCGTGAAGTTGGCGAAAGTCGAGCAGCCCATGTAGTGGTGGATCTTGTCCTTGCCGATGGAGAAGCGCGAGGTGCCGTCCGGCATCAGGCCCTGGCCCTGGGTCGAGCGGATCGCCGTGCAGAGATTGGTCTTGCGGCTGAGGCAGGAATAGCATTCGCGGCATTCCGGCGTGTAGAGCGGGATCACGTGATCGCCCTTCTTCACCGAGGTCACGCCCGGGCCGACATCGACCACGATGCCCGCGCCCTCATGGCCGAGAATGGCGGGGAACAGGCCTTCCGGGTCGGCGCCTGACAGGGTGAAATCGTCGGTATGACAGATACCTGTCGCCTTGACTTCAATCAGAACTTCACCTGCGCGCGGGCCTTCCAGCTGCACGGTCATAACTTCAAGCGGCTTGCCAGCCTGAACGGCAACGGCGGCGCGGACATCCATGATATCTCTCCTCAATGCGAATCCGCGCGACCTTCGCACGCCGGCAAACAAGGCTCAAGCGACAAGCGTTGCCACGTTGGCGCCGGGGATCACGATCGGTTGCAGCGTGGCGATCAGGCTGCGCGGCTTTTGACTTGTTGATAAGGTCTGAAGGCGACAGCGGGTGCTGACCAAATGCGATCAATCAGCGCGACCGTATCACTGTGGGAAGAAAGCTGGGGCTTCAGTGCGCGTCTGCCACCGTCGGTCCGAAAACCGCTTCGAAGGCATCGCGCAGGCGCATGTCGACATCCGACATCATCACCGGCAGGCCGAGATCGACGAGGCTCGTGACGCCGTAGGCACTGATTCCACAGGGGACGATCCCGGAGAAATGGGTGAGGTCGGGATCGACGTTCAGCGACAGGCCATGGAAGCTCACCCAGCGGCGCAGGCGGATGCCGAGGGCTGCGATCTTGTCCTCCGTGGGCGATCCGTCCGGAAGGGGCGGCTTGTCCGGACGGCGGACCCAGACGCCGACGCGGTCCTCCCGACGTTCGCCGCGGACATTCATGGAGGCGAGCGTCTGGATGATGAGTTCCTCGAGCGCGGCGACATAGGCGCGTACGTCCTGGCGGCGGCGCTTCAGGTCAAGCATCACATAGGCGACCCGCTGGCCGGGGCCGTGATAGGTGTATTCGCCGCCGCGGCCGGTCGCAAAGACGGGAAAGCGATCCGGCTCGATCAGGTCGCCGGCATCGGCGCTGGTGCCGGCGGTATAGAGTGGCGGATGCTCCAGCAACCACACGAGTTCGTCGGCGCGACCATCGGCGATGGCCGCCACCTCTGCCTCCATGGCCGAGACCGCCGCCTCGTAGGGCACGAGACCTTCGGTGATTCTCCAGCGTACCGGCGGCGAGCCGGGCAGGGGGTGCATGAGATGGTCGAGATCGGTGCGCGCCAGCATGGAAAACTCCTTCTCCGGCCTTTTGGCAAATCCCCCGGTTGCGGGCAATACAGGAAGCGATCCTCTGGGCGGGATGGCAGCCGGAACAAGGCTTTCATATGGGATGTCCGCGAGCGGATTGTTATCCTTCAAAAATCTGTCACGGCGCTCTTGTGCCGGTCAATTCCTTTTGCTAAATGCTGCCCCGCCGGACCCGTCCGGCTCTACCACGATGCGGTCGTGGCGGAATTGGTAGACGCGCAGCGTTGAGGTCGCTGTGGGGCAACCCGTGGAAGTTCGAGTCTTCTCGACCGCACCAAAGAAACCCGCTTCGGCGGGTTTTTTTGTTGCCAGGAACTGCTGTCGCCGGCGGCTTGCACGTGATGCGTAATTTAGCAGCCGTAGAGCAAATTCCGTTATCGATTGTCCACTTAGCTTACTAAACTCTTGCGCAAACTCAACAGTTCTGTCGATGATCTGAATCGACAGGCGAGGGGCTACGATGATCCGCATCAACATTTCATTCGTGATGTTATTGTCGCTGCTCGGATGGTTGCTGCTTATGCTGGTGCCGTATCTGTCGATGCGTTCCTTTCAACAGTACTCGACCATGCTGGCAGCCGGTCCTCCTGTGATCTACCAGGCGCTTGGCGTGAGCTTGTTTTGTGGGACGGTTCTGCTTTTCAGCTCGCGGGATTTCTTCAACGCGATCTCGCTCGACAAACTGGGAACAACGCGCTCCCTTTTTGTCGTGTTTTGCATCTACACGGGCATTCTGGCATTTTGGTCAATAAGTCCCGTCACATCAATGCTGTTCACAATTCTCCACCTTGGGGTATTTGGGTGCTTCGTCGTGATGTGGCAGCGGCCTGAGGCGGTAGAGCGGTTCTTACCGCTCCTCGGCTTTGCAGTTTTCGCGGCCCTCGTGATGCTGGGCATCCACCTGGGCTTTCGCCAGCGAACCTTCGGTTTCATGCCCCCCAATGATATTGCGAAGCTTGCCATGGTGGGGTCCGTATTTTGTGCATTTGGACACAAGCGAACACGGCTTGTCGGTATGCTCATCGGTCTTGCATTTATCCTCGTAACGCAGTCTCGAGGGACGCTTATTGCATTCGGGATTTTCTGGGGGCTCTTGTGGTTCACCGGACGCTTCGGCGTGATGAAGCTCACCGTTTTGTTGGGCGGGACCGGCGTTGCTTGTATGGTGCTGATATCCGACCAAATTCTAAGCGACGGCAGGTTCTTTGGCGGCCTGCTCGATTCGATCTTTCTCCTGGATGACGCCGAACGAGGGCTTGGCTCAGGCCTGACCGGACGCCTTGATCACTGGATTGTTGCCAGCCAGATCATTTCCGACAACCTGCTGTTCGGTCACGGTCTGCGGACGCGAGGACCGTTTACGATCGACCCGATCTCGTCTCCCGACTTCAACGCGCACAGCGGCTACTTGAACATGATCCTGGACATCGGACTGGTTGGGAGCTGCATTTTGCTCGGGCTAATCATCGTGAATATGGTCAGGCGCTTGCGTGAGATATGGCACGGTGAGGGTAACGAAAGATGGCGCAACCAGATTGCGTTCAGTTTTCTGGTGGCAGCACTGTTCATCTGGGCGCTGGAACCGATCTATATCAATCTGGGCGCGCCGTTCTCGCTTGTCATGCTTCTGCAACTGGCATCACCACTACAAGCGAGACACAGGCTGCTTACTCAGCCAGACGATCAGACAGATGCTGAACCGCTTCTTGTCTCATAGGGCCACGACGGCAAACGTCATCGCATATCGTGTTGATGGCTCTGATCGTGCTGCCCGTTAGCAGGCCATTGAGCGGGCCGTTGTAAACACCGCGATCCCGGAGTTTCGTCTGCGCCACGTAGACAAAAGCATTCGGATTCGTCTGGAACATCGCCCTCAGGATCTCCGGGCGAGCGGGCGCAGGTGCTTCTGTCAGAAACTGAGTCACCTGCGCGAATTCACCTGACTTGCGTGCATCGGCGGCAGCCAGCAGAGCATATTCTCTTGTTCTTACGGCTGGAGGGAGATTTTCGGATGTGCTGCTAATCAACGTACGAGCCTCAGCCAGATTTTCGTCAATCCGTTCGCCCGGAGCATCGCGAAGCAACATTGCAAGTCGCTGTGTCGCAGCGACGTTGCCGTTCTCTGCGGCTGTTCGCAGCAGGGAAACAGCGCGGTTCGGGTCCTCGGGCGCTCCGCTACCCCAGTAAAATGCATTTGCGAGTGTGACTAGGGCCTGGGAGTTGCCACCCTCAGCAAGTTCGGTCAGCAGCGAGAGCCCTAGGCTCGGATCAGATTCATCGCCGAAGCGACCGCTCAAGTGCCCGGTGGCCAAGACCAGTCTTGCGTATTCAAGCCCACCATCGACAGCTTCCTGCAAATTTTGCAAGGCAGCATTATTATCCTCCGGTACAATTTCGCCGTCTGCATAAAGCTCCGCAAGTCTGACCTTTGCAAAGAGGTTTCCAGCTTTGGCGGCCTGATCGAAAAACGAAACCGCTTTTTCGCCATCCTGATCAACAGGGCCGGATGGCATTGAATAGACGTTGCCAAGTGTATTGAGTGCGGTTTGGTTGCCGGCAACGGCCAGCTCATTGAGTGCTGCGAGCCCCTGATCGGCGTCCTGCTCAATACCATCGCCGAAAAGCATCGCTTCAGCGAGTTTCACCTTGGCATCTTCGACGCCTTTTTTCGCAGCGGATCGATAAAGTTCAACCGCTTTCGTCTGATCCTGATCTACGAGACTGCCGCTTCTGTATGCTTCCGCGAGGCGATAGGCTGCAAACGCCCCGCCTGCTTCGATACTGCGCTCGTAGTATTCGACCGCACGATCTTTATCCTGATCCGCAAACTTTCCCAGAGCATAGACGTCGCCCAGGATCTGCATAGCAGCTGCGTCACCCCGTTCTGCATAGGCTTCCAAAGCCTCTAAGGCTTCTTCTGAGCGGCTTTGATCTTCACCGTACACGATGGAACGAACTTCCTCGAGAGGCATCAAAGGAGCTAGATCTGCCGCCTGCGCAGGTTCAGTCGAGGGGGTGCTGATGGGTTGCGCATGCAACGACGAGGTGCTCAATAGGAGCGTGGATGCAAGTAATGCTGCAGAGATCCGCATATCATACCTCTTCTGCCAAACAGGAGCCTCATCCTATGTTTTGCAGGTTCGAGTGTCGAGAGAGTTGCGTTGACTTATCTGCGTCATCTCTGTTTTGTTATCGCGGAATGTCGGATTTAGGAGTTTTAGATGATTAGATTGCTCGCTTTACTGTTGGTCGTATCATCCCTTAGTGGATGCGTGTCTCCAGATAGAAATGGAGAAGGTCCCTTCCGCGTGGCGGAGATTGTGCCGGGATGCCGAGTTCTCTTCTTCGGCGACGAAATCGTTCAGCGACCTGCACAAAAATGGGCATTCACCTACGCGGTAGGTAAATGCCCCGAAGCAGTAAGAGAGCTTGAGCTTGGTCTCACGAAGGCCGTCTCCATAGAGGCCCTTGGGAGCACTGCAAGAATACTGATCACGGATAAATCGGGGAGCAGGACGATGACAGTCCGGAGGTCTGCGTTCCCCTACGGCAAGGAGCGGTTCAGCTTCATCGCCTATTGGCCTAATGGAAATCCGTTTCTTTAGGCTGCGACATGACGGACGAACGTCACGTCCTTCGGAACGACACCAAGTAAGTTCTTCAGCGCCGCGGCAGGCCCTTGCGCGACGCTGAAGACTGCCTCAATCGTCCGTCGGAATATGGGTATCGACACCAGCGAGCCGGAGGTTGTTGATCACCTGGCGGATGCCCTTGGTCTGGCGGGCGGTTGCTGTGATGCGGTGCGAAAGGTCGGCGTCGTCGACGATGCCCTCGATCGTCACCGTTCCGTCCTGCACATGGACGTCGATGCTGTCCATCGGCACGTCGCCCAGATTGTCCAGCGCTTCCGTCACGCGTTCCTCGATGTCGTCCGATGCGACAAAGCCGTCCGTGCCGGGCAGGACGCTGTCGGGCGTGCGCTCCTCGAAGCCTTCCTTGTCGACATTGTCGACGTGATAGCCGCGGTTGCGCTCGCGGTCGAAATTGGCGTTCGGATCGCCATAGGCGGCATTGCCCACGGGCTTGGCGGCGGCACCGGCCGCGTCGGCGTAAGGCCAGCCGTCATCGATGTTGCGGGTGTCGTAGTCGCGGTAGTCTTCCTCGCGGGTCGTGTCGCCGGGGATTTTCTTGGTCGTCATCACGGTCTCCTTTCGGACGTTTCGGTTTCCTAACGTCCGGCGGGAGGAATGGTTCGAGACGATCAGCCGGCTGACTGCTTCTGCCAGCGGCGGATCAGCCTCTCTCGTTTCAGTCGCGACAGGCGCTTCAGCCAGAAGATGCCGTCCAGCTGGTCGATCTCGTGCTGCATGCAGACGGCATGGAAGCCGCCGACATCCTCTTCGTGGACGGCGCCGTCGAGATCCTGGTAGCGGAGGCGGATGGTTGCGGGTCGCTCCACCTCTTCCGTTGCCCCCGGCATAGAGACGCTCCCTTCCGTGTGGCGGGCGGTCTGCTGCGACGCGGAGAGGATCTGCGGGTTCACATAGGTCCGCGGCTTTTCTTCCGGCAGCTCCAGCACCACGAGCCTTTGCGGCACGCCGATATGCGGAGCGGTGATGCCGACGCCCGGCGCGGCCCGCATCGCCTGCAGCAGGTCGTCGGCGAGTTGCCGGAGGGCGGGGTCGAAGGACGTCACCGGCTCTGCCGGCTGAGACAGGCGAGAATCGGGATATCGGAGGATGAGACGTATGGCCATGGCTGCCTCTGCTGCACTTTGCGGGTTTCATACGCCGGCATCGCTCGGCCCTCAACCATCTGCGGCACAGGTGCTGGACCGGCACCGGCATTTCGTCTAGCAGGAGCCGGTGCGGGCAGCTGGCGCACCTCTATCCGGTTGTTGACATTACGGTTCCGGCGGCCATTCTCAGGCCTGTGCGGATCAGGCGGGGGCGGCAGATGAGTGACATCGACAACGAAGACCGCGCTCGCAACCGCAACGACGACGCCACCCACGATATCTATGCCGAAAACGGATCGGTGCGGGCCGATTTCCTGGCGCTCGTCGGCGCGGCGATCGCCGACAGGGACGTGCTTTTCCTGCGCCAGCATGTCGTGCGCCTGCACGAATCGGAGCTCGGCCATCTTCTGGAAGCCATCCAGCCCGACCAGCGCATGGCGCTGATCAGGCTGCTTGGCGCCGACTTCGACCTGACGGCGCTCACCGAGGTCGACGAGGCGATCCGCCTCGAGATCGTCGAGCAGATGCCGAATGCGCAGATCGCGGCGGCGATCGGCGAGCTTGATTCCGACGATGCGGTCTACATCCTCGAGGACCTCAACAAGGAGGACCAGGAGGAGATCCTGGCGCAGCTGCCCTTCACGGAGCGGGTGCGGCTTCGTCGGGCGCTCGACTACCCGGAGCAGTCGGCCGGTCGGCGCATGCAGACGGAGTTTGTCGCGGTGCCGCCGTTCTGGACGATCGGGCAGACGATCGACTACATGCGCGAGGAGGAGGAGCTTCCCGAGAGCTTCACCCAGATCTTCGTCATCGATCCCACCTTCAAGCTGCTCGGCATCGTCGATCTGGACCGTATCCTGCGCACCAAGCGCCTGGTCCGGATCGAGAGCATCATGCGCGAGACGAACTATCCGATCCCGGCTGAAATGGACCAGGAAGACGCCGCGCAGATCTTCGAGCAGTACGACCTTCTGTCTGCCGCCGTTGTCGACGACAACGGCCGCCTCGTCGGCGTGCTGACGATCGACGACGTGGTCGACGTGATCCAGGAAGAGGCGGAAGAGGATTTCATGCGCCTCGGCGGCGTCGGTGACGAGGAACTGTCCGATTCGCTCATAGACACCTCTCGTTCGCGCGTGCCCTGGCTGATGGTGAACCTCGTCACCGCCTTCATGGCCGCCTCGGTGATCGGCCTTTTCGAAGGAACCATCCAGGAGATCGTGGCGCTTGCCGTGCTGATGCCGATCGTCGCCGGCATGGGCGGCAATGCCGGATCCCAGACGATGACGGTGACGGTGCGCGCGCTTGCCACCCGCAACCTCGATATCCACAACGCCTGGCGCGTCATCCGGCGCGAGGCGGGCGTCGGCCTGATCAACGGTTTGTTCTTCGGCATCGTGGTGGGCGTGGTTTCCGGCTTCTGGTTCGAGGACGCAAATCTCGGCTTCGTCATCTCCGCCGCCATGATCATCAACATGTTTGCCGCTGCCGTGGCAGGGATCGCCATTCCCATGGTGCTGGACCGGACGGGTGCGGACCCGGCCGTGTCTTCCGCGGTCTTCGTCACCGCCATCACCGATATTGCCGGTTTCTTCAGCTTCCTGGGGCTGGCGACCTGGTGGCTCCTGCGGTGAGGGTGCGTCAAAATTGACTGTTACGTAAAAGTCAATTATTCTGACCGGCCAGTACAGGGAATGGCCGTGAACAAATATTATACGATAACGGAGCTGACGCGGGAATTCGGTGTCTCGACCCGCACGCTGCGTTTCTATGAGGACGAGGGCCTTATCCAGCCCGAGCGACGCGGTCGCACCCGACTGTTCCGCTCTGCCGACCGCCGTCTCCTGCAGGAGATCCTGCGTGGCCGGCGCATCGGCTTCACGATCGCCGAAATTCGCGAAATCATCAAGGTTTACAAGGAACCCCCGGGTGAACTCGGGCAGCTGAAGCTGATGATGAACCGCATCGACGAGAAGCGCAACGAGCTGCGCCAGAAGCGCAAGGACATTGAAGAGACCCTCGAGGAACTCGACAATGCCGAAGAGGCCTGCCTGACGCGGCTGGCGGAGATCGGCGTCAGCACCTGACCGGCGTCGCTACTGGTTCAGCATCGAGCATTCCTGCGCCAGGGCTATAACCCTTTCATCCGTTTGCGGATTGATGCTACCCTCCTGCATCGGCGTGATCAGCGACTGTGCCTGGAGCCCGTCTGCGGTGCAGCTGCAGAAGCTCCGGCAGAGCGCCTCACCGTTCCCGCTCCCGACGCAGCCGCTCTCGCAGGCGCGCATGTAGCTCTCGCGCGGGTCTGCCTGTGGCGGCGGGACCGCGATCGACAGGAGGTAGACGATCGCGATCAGCACCGGCTGGTGGAGGAGATAGATCAACAGGCTGTGCCGTCCGGCGCGCGTCAGCAGGTTTGGCCGTGCCTGGACCCGGCTGAGGGTCGTCAGCCACTGGCGCCGGATCGCAAGGCGGGCGACGAAGACGCCGGCCAGGAGGGCGGCCAGCCACGGAAAGAGCGGCACGAAGTCGTTGGACCGCGGTGGCGTCTGGGCGAACCCGAGCCATGCCAGATACTTCGGATCGAAGACTGCCGAGCGCAGGCTTCCGGGCGCGACATACCCATCGATCACCATCAGAGCGACGATCAATGCCGCAGCGCCGCCGGAGACGAGCGGTGGAAGGCGCACGAAGGCGAGGCCGACGAGGCTTGCGACGGCAATGCCGTGCAGGATGCCGAAGAAGATCCACTCGTTGGGCAGCGCGATCAGCGTCGCAATGCTGATTGCCGCCGCGGCCCCGGCAACGATGGCAAACCGCTTCCAGAACGAGCGCCAGCGGATGTTCGGGTAATGCGCCAGCACGAGACTGATGCCGGCCAGGAAGAGGAAGGAACTGGCGATCAATCGCGCATAGACCTTCCACAGGCCCTGCGTGGCTGTCCCCGGATCGAGGTAGCTGAAGAATTCGAGATCCCAGGTGAAGTGGTAGGACGCCATCGCCAGCAGCGCCACACCGCGCAGGGTGTCGATCATCAGGATGCGCGGGACGGCAGGCGAGGGCTTCTGGCTTTCGGCGAGGGTCAAGAGAGACCTTTCAAATGCGGTGTCGGCATGGTGCTACGGCAGTCAGGGCGCGCCGGTGTCCATGATTGCCTTGCGGGCTTCGGAAAAGAACTGACGCCGCGTCAGGACAAAGATCACGACCACCGTCGCCAGCATGAACATATAGGGCCCGACAAACCAACCGAGATAGCCGATCGACAAAAAAATCGTCCGCAGGCCGTCGTTGAAGTGTTTGGCGGCGATCGTGTTCATCTTCACCACCTGATCGGCCGACCGGCGTGCAGCAACCATGTCCGACTGAGCGCGATCTACCATCGGCAAGCCGCCGAACAGAATCGTGCAGTAGTTGAAAAGGCGGTAGGACCAGCCGAACTTGAAGAAGGAATAGCCGAACAGCATCGTCAGGCCCATGACCTTCAGCTCGAAGACGGTGCGGCCGCCGTAGGCGACGAAGGGCAGGTCCCGAAACATCGCGTCCACCTGATCCGTCGCACCCAAAAGGGCGAAACAGCCGCCGATCGCGAAAATGGAGGTCGAGGCGAAGAAGGCGGTGCCGTTCTGCAGCCCCGCCATGATCTGCGTGTCGATCATCTTCAGGTCGCGTTCGAGCGAGTTGTAGATCCACTGCTTCCGCCGCTCGGCCATGGACCTGTTGAGGCTGGCGCGCGGGAAGAACCGGGCTCCGCCCCCGGCTGAGATCCAGGAGTAGCCCGCCCAGAGGAGGACAAAGAGACCAAGAGCAATGTAGTCCGCTGCCGTCATTCGATTCCCCGGTGTTCGTTTGGGATTAGGGATATGCGCCTCAACCCGTGAAGCAGCAAGAGGGTGGAAATTAACAGCTATGGCGGAATGGGGGCTGGTCCTCCAGAAGGAATAGGCCTATACGCACCGCCTCCTGGGGATGCCATGCACGGAGTGAATGGCAGTCCTGTGGTATCGCCTTGCTTCGGCCACGTTTTGCAATTGCGAGATCCAACCGAATTTAATATATCATTTACCATGGTCGCCTTTAATGGGACCGCACGATCCAATTCATTCGGAGTCATCATGGAAGAAACCATTCAGAAGTCCTGCTGGGCTGTGACCTTCAAGGCGCTTGCAGGATTTGCCGGGATTTTGGCACTGGCCTATCTCTTCGGCACCATCTGATTCTTTCACGCAACTAGATCGATTTTGAGAAACAGCGCGGAATTGAACCGCGCTGTTTCTGTTTGAAGACCCCGATGTCGCCCCGACCACACTCGATGTCGGACTGCCGCTATGCCGGCGCGAGGCTCCGGCATAGCCTCGAACGGTCGCTTCCAGGAGGCTCGCTCCATGTTTCTTTCCGTCCTCGACGTGTTCAAGATCGGCGTCGGCCCCTCGAGTTCCCATACCATGGGACCCATGTCGGCGGCGAAGCGCTTCCTGGACCTGATCCTGTCCGACGAGTGGCCGAGGCCGGCAGGCGCACGCGTTGCAGCCCTGAAGGTGAGCCTGCACGGATCGCTGGCCTATACCGGCATCGGTCACGGCACCGGCAGGGCGGTGGTCCTGGGCCTGACGGGCGAGGAGCCGCACACCACCGATCCGGACCGGATGGAGGCCATCATCGCCGAGGTGGAAAGGAGCGGGCAGGTCGCCGCTGCCGGACACCCGCCCTATCTGTTTCAGCCGAAGGATGATCTTGTCTACGACAAGCGCCAGCCGCTGCCCGGGCATGCCAACGGCATGATGTTCTCCGCCTTCGACGCAAAGGGGCGGCTGCTTCTCAAGCGGATCTTCTATTCGATCGGTGGCGGCTTTGTCGTCACCGATACCGAGCTTGCGGAGATGCGCACGTCGGCGAACAAAGCGGGCGGACCACGCATCCCCTATCCGTTCGCAACGGCACGTCAGATGCTCGACATGGCGCGCAGTTCCGGTCTGACGATCGCACAGATGAAGCGTGCAAACGAAGAGACGCAAATGTCGCCCGCGGATTTGGATGCCGCACTCGACGGCATCTGGGACGCGATGAACGGCTGCATCGAGCGCGGCCTGCGCGTCGACGGGATCATGCCGGGCGGCCTCAATGTGCGCCGACGGGCGAAGGCGATCCACGAGAAGCTGAACGAGGAATGGCGGAGCAACCGTCTCAATCCGCTGCTCGCCAATGACTGGCTGAGCGTCTACGCCATGGCCGTCAACGAGGAGAACGCTGCCGGCGGACGGGTCGTGACAGCGCCGACCAATGGCGCGGCCGGCGTCATTCCGGCGACCGTACGCTACTTTCTGCATTTTCACGAGGATGCGACGCCCGAAGATGTGCGCACCTTCCTGCTGACCGCGGCCGCCATCGGCGGCATCATCAAGCACAATGCCTCGATCTCCGGGGCGGAGGTCGGCTGTCAGGGGGAGGTGGGGTCTGCCGCAGCGATGGCCGCCGCCGGGCTTGCGGCCGTCATGGGCGGCTCCCCCGAGCAGATCGAGAATGCCGCCGAGATCGCGCTCGAGCACCATCTCGGCATGACCTGCGACCCCGTGGGCGGGCTCGTCCAGGTGCCCTGCATAGAACGGAACGCCCTGGGGGCCGTGAAGGCCGTTACCGCAGCCTCTCTCGCCTTGAAGGGCGACGGAACGCATTTCGTGCCGCTCGACGCCTGCATCGAGACCATGCGCCAGACCGGCAACGACATGAGCGAGAAGTACAAGGAGACCTCAACCGGCGGTCTTGCGGTGAATGTGGTGGAATGCTGAGCTCCACGGGACCGGTGCGGCATCAGACCTCTTGACCTGAATGGCGGTTAGCGCTCAAACGCGGCATGGCTCTTCACATGATCAAACTCTGCGTCGGCGCGGACTCGCTGGAGGATCTCCGGGACTGGGTCGGCGAGCGCGCGATGATGGCGATTGCCGCCGGCCTGGAGCCACACTCGGTGCATACGACCCGGATGATGCCGAAGCGTATCGAGGAGCTTCTCGATGGCGGATCGCTCTATTGGGTGATCAAGGGGCAGGTTCTTGCCCGGCAGATGCTGCTCGACGTCCGTTCGGTGACGGGGGGCGACGGTATTTCCCGGTGCGAGCTCGTGCTCGGCCCTGAAATCATCGAGACCGCTCCGCAACCGAAGCGGCCCTTCCAGGGGTGGCGGTACTACAAGGCGGAAGAAGTGCCTCGGGACCTCATCGGCATGGGCGAAAGTGTCGCTGCGATGCCGGAGGATTTGCGCCGAGAGCTCGCGGACCTGGGGCTGCTATAGGCGCCCCAGACATTGCTGTTCTCAGCTGATCTTCAGCCGCACCGGCAGATGGCCCGCCTGGGATCTGACATGAATGTGGATCTGGGCGCTGGGCTGCGACTGCCGCCAGGCGCGGGCACCGTGGCTGAGCAACAGCGCCACCAGGTCGCGGGTGCGGCCGCGGGACTTGGAGATCCCGGCTCCGGCCAGCCGCATGGCAGCTTCGTGGATGGGATGCAGTGCAACGCCTTTTGCTGGACGTCTGACACCGGACGCGAACGGCGTATTCGCGATGTTTTCATAAACAGTCATTTCTGGCCTCGTAAACGCAGTACAATCGAGGTGATACGGGACCTTACTCGTCCCCCGATGCGGCGCCCTACGAGGACGCCACACCATTTGCTGTCCAGGCATACGGCCTGGGTGAATTCCTACTGCTGGGACGCCCAGCAGTTGACGCCCTGCTTCTTGAGAGCGTTGCAGGTGTTGACCGCCGTCTTCTGGCTTTCGAAGCCGCCGAACCGGGCGCGGTAGAGCTGCTCGCCGTTGGCGTTGACTGCGACCGTGAAAGGCTTGGCGGTACGCAGTACCTTTCCGCCCTTGTCCTGCGCCTTCTGCAGGAGTTCGCTTGCCAGTGCCTGGTTCGGCGATACGCCAACCTGGATGACCCAGCCCGAGACGGTTGCCGCCGGGATATTTGCGGTCGTGGAGGCCGTGGTGACGGCGTCCACCTCATCGCTGCCTGCATCGCCCTGTTCGGCAGGCACGTACTCAGGAGCAGGGATCGGAACAGCGACGTCGGCGAGTGCCTTCAACGCTTCGCCCGACCGCTTCTGCGACGGGGCATAGGCCGCGGCGACCTGCTGTTCCTCATAGCGGACCTGCGGTAGGGGGCCGCTCGTGGGAAGGTCCAGGGCAGCCAAACGGCCAGCTGCAGCCAGTGCATCGCCCACCGGAGCGGACGGCGCCTGGGCAATCAGTGCCCCCTTGCCGCCGCGGGAGGCCTTGGGGAAATATTCCGCTACCAGCTTGCGCATCTGTGCATCGCGGCTTGCGCCGCTGCGCCCGCCGATGACGACGCCGACGATGGAACGGCCGTCCTTCTGCATGGAGGTCACAAGATTGAAGCCTGCCGCACGAATATAGCCGGTCTTGATGCCGTCCACGCCGTCCACGGAGCCCAGCAGGCGGTTGTGGTTGCCGATGGTCTGCTTGCCGAACTTGAAGCTGCGTGTGGAGAAATAGCCGTAGTACTGCGGAAAATGCTGACGCAGTGCCATGCCGAGGCGAGCCTGGTCGCGTGCCGTGGTCATCTGCGCGGTGTTCGGCAGGCCGTGGGCGTTGCGGTAGGTGGTGCGCGTCATACCGAGCGCCCGGGCCTTGTTGGTCATCAGCTGAGCGAAGCGGGATTCCGAACCACCCACGAACTCGCCAAGCGCCGTTGCAATATCGTTGGCCGAG
This sequence comes from Pseudorhizobium pelagicum, assembly GCA_000722615.1. Taxonomy (GTDB): domain Bacteria; phylum Pseudomonadota; class Alphaproteobacteria; order Rhizobiales; family Rhizobiaceae; genus Neorhizobium; species Neorhizobium pelagicum. Next base: position 202,976 of record JOKI01000004.1, read on the forward strand.
CGGGTGACCAGCGCCTTGATGGCCTGATCGACCGTGACCGAACCGCCGGCACGTACGCCGAGCTTCGATGGCGGCTCCTTGGCCGCATTGGCGGAGATGGGAACCTTGGAGTCCAGGCGAATCCGACCGGACTCAAGAGCCTCGAACGTCATGTACAGGGTCATCATCTTGGTCAGCGAGGCCGGATAACGCAGGCCGTCCGGATCATCTCCATACAGCACCTTGCCGGTGTTGGCGTCGACGACAATCCCCGCATATTTCGGCGCCGCATGAGCGGGCGACGCAGCCAGACTCAACACCGCCAAGCATGTCAGGAAAAATCCCAGGAGAAGGCCCGTACGCCTGTCATCCGGCTTGGGGAGGAAGATAGAGAGATTTGCTTTCGACACTACCGCACTCATCGCTTGCACAACTGAACACCTTCCGGACGCGCCCCCGCCACGCCGTTACCCCTCAAGTTAGGGCAACAGCGTTACCAAGAGGTTTATGATGTACGACGAGCTTCCGAAATGAATCGCATTTGAACGACTGCGGATTTCGGTGCCGAAGTAGCGTCCACCAACCGGTTGCCACAAAGGAAATAATCGCGGCATCAATATGATCTGGTTCTAAAAAGCAGGTCGATCTGTCTCGCTATCGGACAGGATGACGACCAGGCTCCGGCATGGGTCCCAAACGCAGTACGCCGGCCAGGGGGAGCTGGCCGGCGTTTCAGGACGACACGGATCTGGTGGGTTGGCTTACTGGCCGACGCTGCCGACGGCGGTGGCGCGCCCGTCCTGGAGCTTGACCCACTGGCCGGGATTGTCGGCCGCCTGGCGCTTGAGGAAGGTATATTCGGTTTCCGACCAGGGAAGGACCTTGTTGCGCATGTTGTCGAGCACGAAGTCGCCGTGGTCGGTGCGGACTGTGAGCACGGCATGGCCTTCGCCGTTCGGCTGCAGGACCACCGTGATCAGGAGGTCTGAGGCGTCGAAGCCCTGGGAGATCAGCATCTTGCGCTTCAGGAGCACGAAGTCTTCGCAGTCGCCGACGGTTCGGGGATAGGCCCAGCGCTCTTCCACGCCGTAGATCTCCTGGTCCGTCAGCGGCATGATCGACGTGTTGACCGTGTAGTTGACGTCCAGCAGTGCGCGCCAGCGGTCTTCGGTCAGCGTCATGGGGCCCGCATCATGGGAGGCCGGCTGGCACTCGCTGGTGTAGATCCGGCAGAATTCGTAGTGGCCGATCGGCGGATTGGCTTTGCCGATCACCTGCATGCCCGGCATGGCCGAAGATGAATACGCAGCAAACAGCATGAAGAAGGCGGATGCGATGGCGACGCTGAGGGCCTGGCGATGAGTCATTTTCTTGTCTCCCCGTTGTGGAAGCCAAGATGACATCAAGCGTTTGATTGGATGCGAAAATGCGTCGTAAAATCAATGTCTTAATTGAAGCAAACTTGATTGGAATACGAATCAAATTTGCGTCGAATTCTGATAAAGTTTGAGGCAAATGCCGATCTAGTTTGATTTGAGTACGGTCAAACGCGGTAACACAGCAGACGCAAGGCCAGCACGTCATCCCGGGGTTTCAGGGCGTGTCGGTGCGGTCCGGTTAACGTCCAGGCGCAGATGAAGGTAGCCGTCGCCATTGCGGTCGACCGACTGACGTGGGCGAGGGCGGATGATTTGAGCGATTTCGTGAGCCTGAGGAGCGGCTTTTTGCCCCCGATAGACCAATTACGGAGGTAATGGCGGCCGAAAAAAAATCCCGAAATCGAACATCTTTTTTTCGTTCGACTGTCGCGAAATGCGCCGACGTGGCTGCGGGGACCGCTTCGATACGGGCCGAACGCACAAAAAAAGCGGCCATCGGCCGCTTCTGTCGTCAAGACTGAGAGGAGAGCTACAGGAACTCGCGCAGCGTATCGCGCGATTGCACCGTGTTGAATTCGACGGCGACGCCTTCCATGAAATGACGCACCACCTTGCCATGCATGTTGCCGAGCCTGACCGGCGTGCCCAGCGGCGGGCGCACGTCGATATCGACTGCGGCGCCGGAGAGCGAAAGGTCCATCAGACGGCAGGCGTAGCGGCGACCATCGTCAAGGATGATCTCCGTCTGGATCTGACGCGGCGTCAGGCGATCATGCCGGCGATCCTCCGGCAGTCCGAGCTCGTGCTTGTTGGCAAACCAGGTCAGCTGCGCGGCGAGTTTCTCTCGCTTGCGCTCGGACGCGTTGATGACCATCGAGAACCCGGTCTTGCCGACGGCTGTGACCTTGCCCTCCAGGCGGCCGAGATTGTCGATATAGGCGATGATGCGCTCGTCCACGCGGGGACGGGCAGCGCAGTTGAACTCCACATCGCCTGGCGACATCTCCGTCGCCGTGCACGGATATTCCTCATAGTCGGCCAGCATCAGACGACCGCCGAGATTGACGGTTACGCGCTGGAAGGCGCGGGTTGCCGCCGCAGGTGGCGGTGTCTGAGTTGGCTGGAATGAAAACATCGTCTGGCTTTCCCGTCCGAAAGTCACTCATTCTTACCGGACCGGAGTTAACATTGCGTGATGGCAAAGCTGCGCTTTGTGCAGGAGTTCTTGACCGGTCGCTAAGCCTGCGGCCGACGGTCGGACACTTCCGCAGGTGCCGAACACCACCGTTCTCTTTCCATCGTGTGGGTCGACCTATATGGCTGGAATGGAATGGTAGCGAGGATTTGAGAATGGACCACCAGCGCGAGCCGACAGACGACGTTCGGGAAGGTCGCGACACGCCACCGCCATTGCCGCCGCAGCCCTTCTTCAATCTGCCTGGGGCACTGACGGTGACGATCGCGCTGCTCGCCGGGATCTATTTTATCGACGCGCTGCTGCTCGATCGCGAAGCCAGGAGCATGCTGCTCTTCTATTTTGCCTTCACGCCACTGCGATATGTCTATTCCCTGGCGGATCAGGGACTGGAGTGGATCTGGACGCCGGTGACCTATTCCCTGCTGCACGGCGGTATCGAGCATCTGCTTTTCAACGGCCTCTGGCTGCTGGCCTTCGGAGCTCCGGTGGTGCGACGGATCGGCACCTTCCGTTACATCCTGTTCTGGATCCTGTCGGCTGCCGCTGCCGCCTTCTTCCATGCTTTCCTGAACTGGGGCGACCAGACGATTTTGATCGGCGCCTCCGGCGTGGTTTCGGCCTTGATGGGCGCAGCCTGCCGCTTCGCCTTTCCGTCGCGTGGCGGCTTCAACCGGATCGACGGTCATCTTCAACCGCGACAGACGATCCTCGGATCGTTTCGGAACCGCACCGTCGCGGTATTCACCGCGCTCTGGTTTTTCGGCAATCTGATGATCGCGGTCGGGCTTCCGCTCATCGGCGCCGGGGCCGGAGAGATTGCCTGGGATGCCCATATCGGCGGCTTCCTGTTCGGATTTCTGCTGTTCGGCTTCTTCGATCCCTTGCCACGGTACGACGAGGACGCGGCGCGGGCGCACTAGCGTGTTGCAAAGAGAGCGGAGCGGGGGCACGATCCGACATGGTCGTTGCTCCGGGAGGGACTGCGACCGAGCAGAGCTTTGAGGAGAAAGCCATGTCGATGACCGTGAAGAACATGCTGGATGCCAAAGGCCGCGAGGTGGTTGTGGTCGCGCCGGAGCAGAGCCTGCTGGAGGTGGCGGGTATCCTGCACGAGAAGCGCATCGGGGCTGTCGTCATCGCCGGCGGGGAAGGGCGTACGGCTGGCATCTTCACCGAGCGCGACCTCGTGCGTGCCGTGGCCGAGAAGGGAGCTGCCGTGCTCGACGCGCCGGTCTCGACGATCATGACGGTGAATGTGCAGACCTGTCGGGAAGATACGACGGTCAATCAACTGATGCAGATGATGAGTGTGGGACGCTTCCGTCACGTCCCCGTGGAAGAGGCCGGTCGTCTGGTCGGCATCATCTCGATCGGTGACGTCGTCAAGTCCCGCATCCGCGAAATCGAGCTCGAGGCAGAGCAGATCAAGGCGTATATCGCGAGCTGAACGCGGAGCCGGGCGGTCTTAGCGCGCGAAGACTTCCTGCATTCGCTGCAGCGCAGCGATCTGGTTCATGGTTTCGCTGTAGCCGCGGTCGATCGCTTCGCCCGCGCGGTGAAACTCCGACAGGCCGATGTCGCTCATGCGGGGATGAAGAGTAAGGTCCGGCGGATCACCGGCAAGACGGGCGCGCGAGATCCGTTCCTGGATGATGTTGAACGCCTGGACCATGACGCCGGGAAGCCCCAGGTGATGCGGTTCGCGCGGCTTGCGCGGTTCGTCCGTCGGCTGGAAGCTGGCGCTGTGCTTGACGACGGCGGAGCGCCCGAAGATCTCATAGTTGAGGTTCACGGCAACGACCAGAGGCTGCTCGTAGGCGCGGCAGACGGAGCTCGGCACAGGATTGACGAGGGCGCCATCGACAAGCGTGCGGTTGTTGCATGTGACGGGCTCGAAAATTCCCGGCAAGGCATAGGAGGCGCGCAGGGCGGTGATCAGGGAGCCGGCACTGATCCAGACCTCGTGCCCACTGTGAAGCTCCGTCGCAACGGCGACGAAAGGCCGGTCAAGGTCTTCGATCGACAGATCCTGGAGGTGTTCCTGCATGCGCTTGGTCAGCCGCATCCCGCCCAGAAGACCGCTGCCACCGATGGTCAGATCCAGCAGGCCGACGAGGCGGCGCATGGTGATCGATCGCGCGAAGGCTTCAAGTTCATCAAGCTTTCCAGCCAGATAGCATCCTCCGACGAGAGCACCGATCGATGTGCCGGCGACCATGCCGACCTCGATGCCGGCTTCGTCGAGTGCCCGCAGGACGCCGATATGCGCCCACCCGCGTGCGGCTCCGCCGCCGAGCGCAAGAGCAAGCTTCGCCTTGGCGGGAGCCTCTACGGGTTTTGTCGGTTCGGGTGTGTGGGTGCCTGACAAAGCGTCTGCATTCGCGGTCGCTTCATTCCGATTTCTAGTCCAGTTCAGCATCGACACCCTCCAAGCTGAACGCTGCATCAACGAACATTAGTGCAGATATAGGTTTCCAAATTGTATATCGGCAGGCGCATCGCCGTAACAACGGAACAGTCAGCGGTCGGTTCCTGCAGATCCATAGACTTGGGCAGGGTCGAACCGGCGCGCGTCATCGAGGATCTTCAGTGACACGCTTCCGTCTTGCGTGCTGACCACGCGGTAGAAGCATGAACGCCGGCCGGTGTGGCAAGTCGCTTCGTGGCCGGCAACGGAGACCTTCAGCCATATGGCGTCCTGATCGCAGTCGGTCCGCATCTCGCTGACGGTCTGCAGATTACCGGAGGTCTCTCCCTTTTTCCAGATTTTCTGGCGGGAGCGGCTGTAGTAGTGAGCCACCCCCGTCTCGATCGTCAAGGCCAGCGCCTCCCGGTTCATATGGGCCACCATCAAGAGCTCCCCGTCGGCACAATCGGTGACGACGGCGGTGACGAGGCCATCGCTTCCGAACAGCGGTGCAAACGGACCTTCGCTCTCCTGGGTCGTCTTGTCAGGCGAGGGGGAGGCAAAATTCAGTGACATGGAGCTTTCGCCTTAGCGGTTGCGCACGAGCGTGAGGAAGCGCGCCTGTTCGGCAGCGTTTGACTTGAACTCGCCCTTGAAGGTGGTGGTGAGCGTCGTGGAGCCCTGTTTTTGAACACCGCGCATGGCCATGCACATGTGCTCGGCTTCGATCATCACGGCCACGCCGCGGGGCTTCAGCGTCTCATCGATCGCCTGCGCAATCTGAGCCGTCATGTTTTCCTGTGTCTGCAGCCGGCGACCGAAGATGTCGACGACGCGGGCGATTTTCGACAGACCCAGAACACGGTCATTCGGCAGGTAGGCGACATGCGCCTTGCCGATGATCGGCAGCATGTGGTGCTCGCAATGGGAATAGAAAGGGATGTCCCGCACCAGCACCGGGTCGCCATATCCCGACACTTCCTCGAATGTGCGGCCAAGCACCTCCTCATGCGAAAGGTCGTAACCGCTGAAGAGTTCGCGGTAGGCTGTGGCCACGCGTTTAGGTGTATCGAGAAGTCCTTCCCGCTGCGGATCCTCGCCCGCCCAACGCAACAGCACGCGAACCGCTTCTTCAGCCTGTTCACGCGTCGGACGGCTTTCGGCATGGCCGGAAGTCGGGAAATTCTTCACAATTGCATCCATTGCTGTCTCCCGGGACGACCAAACGCCGCACCTTCATTCCACGTTGACGGAGGTGGCTTGGGCAGCCGATCCTCAGCAATCCGGCGCTTTCTGACCCCTTGGAGCCACTTTGACAAGATATGCGTGCCTATTTTAAAAACCAAATGCCCAAAATCATCCATTTCTTGAACGCCTGGACCCTGGCTCACATATAGTGTCGTGACGACAGATTTTCACTGTTTTGCGGTGCATGCAGCGTCCACCGCAGGAATGACGCCGGACGGGCCAGTACAATGGACGATATCTATAACAGCAAGATCCTTGAATTCGCCGGCAATATCAGCCGGGCAGGAACGCTGCCGGATGCCGAGGCGACCTCCGAAAAGCACTCCAAACTGTGCGGCTCGCGGGTGCGCGTCTACATCAAGACGGAAGACGGTAAAGTCTCCGATTTCGCTCACGAGGTGAAAGCCTGCGCGCTGGGGCAGGCCTCGTCCTCGGTGATGGCACGGCATGTGGTGGGTGCATCCATCGAGGAGGTGCGGCAAGCGCGCTACGACATGCTCGCCATGCTGACGGCCGGCGGCGAGGGGCCGAGCGGACGCTTCGAAGACATGCGCTATCTGAAGCCGGTCAGGGACTACAAGGCGCGACACGCTTCCACCATGCTCACGTTCGAAGCGGTGGTGGACTGCCTCGACCAGATCAAGGCGAAAGACGCCGCGGTCTCTGCCTGAGATGTGCGGCACGCCGGACTGCCGTCCTCCATCGACGGGACGCAGGTCGCGAAACTGGCAGGGCCCGTTTCGCAAAACCCCCGGCCGGCTGTTCGGCATGGGGCTGATCCGTCTCTATCAGCTGACGCTCTCCGGCTTCATCGGTAATTCCTGCCGTCATATCCCGACCTGCTCCGAATACGGCTACGAGGCAATTGCCCGGCACGGCTTCTGGAGCGGCGGCTGGATGACGCTGTTTCGGTTCGGTCGCTGCGGTCCCGGCGGCTCCTCCGGGCTGGATCCGGTGCCGGAACGCCTGGACGAGCGCCAGCGCTGGTGGATGCCGTGGCGCTATTGGTGACACCACTGACGGAGCCGCAGGGCCGTGTCGCCTGACTTTACTCCTCCGGCAAAAGCCATTATCTGCGGACCGTCCGGCATCTGCCGTGATTTGACAACCACCACCCGCATTCGTTGGCGGGACTGGATCAGGAGCATCAGACATGTCCGTTTCCCTTACATTCCCCGATGGTTCCGTTCGCGCCTATGACGCCGGCACGACGGGTCTTGCCGTTGCCGAGTCGATCTCCAAGTCGCTCGCCAAGAAGGCCGTGGCGATTGCCCTCGATGGGACGCTGCGCGATCTCTCCGATCCCGTCGTCGACGGCCGGATCGAGATCGTCACCCGGACCGATCCCCGTGCGCTGGAACTGATCCGCCACGATGCCGCCCACGTGATGGCGGAAGCGGTGCAGGAGCTCTGGCCCGGCACACAGGTGACCATCGGCCCGGTGATCGAGAACGGCTTCTATTACGATTTCAAGCGCGTCCATCCGGACAGCCGCGAGGACTGGCCCTTCACGCCCGACGATCTGCCGAAGATCGAAAAGAAGATGAAGGAGATCATCCAGAGGAACGCCGCCTTCACCAAGGAAGTCTGGTCGCGCGACAAGGTCCGTGACGTCTTCGCCGACAAGGGCGAGGCCTACAAGGTCGAGCTGGTGGACATGATTCCCGAGGGCCAGGATCTCAAGATCTACCGTCAGGGCGACTGGTTCGACCTCTGCCGCGGCCCGCACATGGCCTCGACCGGCCAGATCGGCACGGCCTTCAAGCTGATGAAGGTCGCCGGCGCCTACTGGCGCGGCGATTCGACGAAGCCGATGCTGACGCGCATCTACGGCACCGCCTGGGCGACGCAGGAAGAGCTCGACGCCTATCTCCACATCCTGGAGGAGGCCGAGAAGCGCGACCACCGCAAGCTCGGCCGCGAGATGGATCTCTTCCATTTCCAGGAAGAAGGCCCGGGCGTCGTCTTCTGGCACGGCAAGGGCTGGCGCATGTTCCAGACGCTGACGGCCTACATGCGCCGCCGCCTGGCCGGCGTCTACGAAGAGGTGAACGCGCCGCAGATCCTCGACAAGTCGCTCTGGGAAACCTCCGGTCACTGGGGCTGGTACCAGGAGAACATGTTCGCGGTGAAATCCGCGCATGCCTTCACGAACCCCGATGACGAAGAGGCTGACCAGCGGATCTTCGCGCTGAAGCCGATGAACTGCCCGGGGCACGTGCAGATCTTCAAGCATGGCTTGAAGTCCTATCGCGACCTGCCGATCCGGCTTGCCGAATTCGGCAACGTCCACCGCTACGAGCCATCGGGTGCACTGCACGGCCTGATGCGGGTGCGCGGCTTCACCCAGGACGACGCGCATGTCTTCTGCACGGACGAGCAGCTGGCGGCGGAATGCCTTCGGATCAACGACCTGATCCTCTCGGTCTACGACGACTTCGGATTCCAGGAAGTCGTCGTCAAGCTCTCCACCCGGCCGGAGAAGCGGGTCGGCTCGGACGATCTCTGGGATCGTGCCGAGGCCATCATGACCGAGGTGCTGCAGACGATCGAGGCGCAGTCCGGCGGACGTATCAAGACCGGCATTCTGCCGGGCGAGGGCGCCTTTTACGGACCGAAGTTCGAATACACTCTGAAGGACGCCATCGGCCGCGAATGGCAGTGCGGCACGACCCAGGTCGACTTCAACCTGCCGGAACGCTTTGGCGCCTTCTACATCGACCAGAACTCCGAGAAGACGCAGCCGGTGATGATCCACCGGGCTATCTGCGGCTCCATGGAACGCTTCCTCGGCATTCTGATCGAAAACTTCGCCGGTCACATGCCGCTGTGGTTTGCGCCGCAGCAGGTCGTCGTCGCCACGATCACTTCGGATGCCGACGATTACGGTCGCGAGGTTGCCGAGGCGCTCCGCGATGCCGGCATGCATGTGGCGACCGACTTCCGCAACGAGAAGATCAACTACAAGGTCCGCGAACATTCGGTGACCAAGGTGCCGGTGATCATCGTCTGCGGCAAGAAGGAAGCCGAGGAGCGCTCGGTGAACATCCGCCGGCTGGGGTCGCAAGCGCAAACCTCGATGTCGCTCGACGAGGCGGTCGCCAGCCTCACTTTGGAGGCGACGCCGCCGGACCTGCTGCGCAAGGCAAAGAGCAAGGTTGCAGCCGCCTGAATCAGAAACGCCCGCTCTCGCAGCGGGCGTTTTCATCTCTGGTGAACGGCGTCGATCAATCCCGCAGGACGGCGTCCGTGAACAGGTCCATATTGGCGGGCTGTTCCTTCATCATCACCTCGACGTCCATGTTCTTCGCCGATTCGACGGTGAAGGCGCGCTGGAAGATCTTGTCCTTGTTGCGTGCGACGGCAAGATAGTCGCCTTCGGCAAGCACCATGGTGGAAAATGCGCTGACGCTTTCGTTGACGATGTCGCCGGCGGCAGTCAGCACCGACCATGCGGTGTCGGCCACCGCTTCGCCGCCCGGTTGCGACACGAGCTTCAGGGTAATCTGGGCAGCCCGATGCTGAAGCGTGGCTTCGACCAGCTTGCCGGCTTCCACCTGGATGTCGGCACGAACGACGGCGTTCACGTCACCATATTCGGAGACCACGTGGTATGTGCCGGCATTCAGTCGGACGATCGTGTTCGGCTTGATGGCCGCCATCAGCAGTCCGCGTTCACCGTCCTCGCGGACTTCGGACGAATAAATCGAGAAGGTCAGCTGTTTTTCGGGGATCTGCTCCTCGGAGCCGGACGTGGCGCTGAGCACCACGCCACCGGCGTCGAGCACGAGAACCTGCTTTTCGACCTCACCATCGACCGGTACCGTCAGTTTCTTGGTGACGCCGGCACGACCGAAGGCGACATTGACGAAGTAGTCGCCGGGTGCCAGCTGAAATGCAGCGTCGCCGCCTTCGGCACTGGCCACCAGCGGCAGCTTGCCGTCTTCTCCTGATATGGGGCTGAACACCCTCCAGGCGAGGCCTTCCTGCACGGGCTCCTCGTCGGTCGCCGTCAGCTTGGCCTCCAGGGTGACATCCTTGCCGAGCACGGCTGCAGGCTCCAGGGACGTGGCCGAGAAAGCATTCAGCTTCGGCATCTTGGCCGTGCTGTCCAACTGCTTGAAGCTCTTGAACGCCTCCTGGGCCATGGCGCCATAAGCATGCGCAAAAACCATCGCTCCAACGAGGGCCAAGCGCATGGCTTTCGATCTGCCTGTCATCTTTGCTGAACCGTTGACTCTTGAATTTCCAAGCATCACTTGAAGAACAATCCAAAGGCGAATTCAAGGCTTACCCGGCCTATCTCCCCGTGAAGGACGACTCAAGTATGCAAAATGATATCAAACTCGTCGACTATCTGCGCGCACGTCATTCCACACCGGTTGCCCAGATCGGGGAACCGGGTCCGAGCGGGCAGGAACTGGAGGCGATTCTGACGCTTGCGTCACGGGTGCCCGACCACGGCAAGCTCGCTCCGTGGCGCTTCATCGTCTACCGCGGCGAGGTCCGGCGACAGTTGGGCGAGACCTTCCTCGAGATCATGATGCACGATTCGCCGGACCTGACCGACGCGGCGCGCGAGGCGGAGTTGTCGCGCCTTTTGCGGGCGCCGGTCGTGGTCGCCGTGGTCAGCACCGCAGCACCGCACGTCAAGATCCCGGAATGGGAACAGGTGCTCTCAGCAGGCGCCGTCTGCCTCAACATACTGATGGCCGCCAATGCTCATGGTTATGCTGCCAACTGGCGTTCGGAATGGATCGCCTACGACAACCGGGCGCTGGCAGCGCTTGGCGTGAAGCCGGAGGAGAAGGTGGCAGGCCTGATCCACATAGGGTCCAGCGATTTCCCCGTCCCCGATCGTCCGCGTCCCGACCTCGCTGATATCGTCACCTTTGCGGGCGAGGACAGGTCCTGATGTTTTACGACACCGAGACCAATGCCCATGGCATGAGCCACGATCCCTTCAAGGCGATCGTGGCTCCGAGACCGATCGGCTGGATCGGCACCAGGGGCAGGGACGGCTCGATCAATCTGTCTCCCTATTCCTTCTTCAACATCGTTTCCGACACCCCGAAGATCATCATGTTCTCGTCGACCGGGCGCAAGGACAGCCTGCGCAATGCGGAGGAGACGGGGGTGTTCACGGCAAGCCTCGCCAGCCGGCACCTTGCCGAAGCGGTGAACGCCTCCTCCGTGACGGTGCCCTACGGCACCGACGAATTTGCGCTCGCAGGCGTCACACCGGCGCCGGGAACTCTCGTCAATGCGCCTTATGTGGCAGAAGCCTATACTGCGCTCGAATGCCGGGTCACCGAGATCCTCCAGCCGCACACGCTGAAGGGTGGCAAGGCGCCCTCCTACATGGTCTTTGGTGAGGTCGTCGGCATCCATATCCGTGAAGAGGTCATTCGTGACGGGCGGATCGACATGGCGCTGCTGCGCCCAATCGCGCGCATGGGCTACCGCGATTTCAGCGATGGCGGCGCCGAGGTCTTCGAACTCACAAGGCCGTCCGGGCCTTAGAGGTCTGCTGGATCGCCGGCGTCCGCCGCCGAAGGTTGGCGAACATGGTGAACCAATCTTAAACGTTTTGCCCCTAGCGTGACGGCAGTTAAGTGTTTCAGGTGACGCTGTTCGTCAGCCGGGGTTCGTAGTGATCATAGAGGCTTTCATTCGTTGGATCGAAACGGCACGGGCCGCCGACAGGGCCAATGCTGCCGCAGCACTGGCGAGAGCCTTCCTACGTCCCGATCTGGCGGACGAGCAGCGCCAGGCAGCGCTTCTGGCCATGTCACACCTTCTTGATGATCCTTCACCCCAGGTGAGACTGAGTCTGGCCCAGGCTCTTGCGCATTCCTCGCTTGCGCCGCGCGCCATCATGATTGCGCTGGCTGAAGATCAGCCTGAAATCGCCTGCACGGTGGTGGCTCTTTCACCGGTGCTCACGGATGCGGATCTCATCGACCTCGCAGCCACGGGCGGTTCGCTCCTGGGCGGCTTCGTTGCGTCCAGGGGAGGGCTCAGCCGCTCGGTCGCCGCCGCGTTGGCTGAAGTTGGCGACGAAGGTGCTGCCCTCATTCTCCTTGAAAACGAGACCGCTTCGATTTCCAGCCGCTCCGTCAGCCGCATCGCAGAGCGCTTCGGTCATTGCGCGGCCATCCGGCGTTTGCTGCTGGAGCGCGGCGACCTGCCTGCCGATGCCCGTCAGAGCCTCGTGGAACAGGTCAGTACGGCGCTGGCCGGCTCCGATCTCGTTCGCATGGTGCTGGCTCGACCGCGCCTCGAGCGACTGACCCTGGACGCCTGCGAGACGGCGTCGGTCGCCATTGCCGGGGACGTCTCGGTCGCGGAACTGCCCGCCCTGGTGGAGCACCTCAGAAGCAAGGGAAAGCTGACGCCGGCGCTGCTGATCCATGCGCTTTGCAGCGGCAAGAGCGACTTTTTCTCCCACGCGATGGTGGCCTTGTCAGGGTTGGAGGAGCGACGGGTGCGTTCCCTGCTGGCCTCCGGCCGCATGCATGCGGTGAGGGCACTGTTTGAAGCTGCCGGCCTGCAGCGCGACATCGCCATGGTGTTTGTGGAGGCAACCCTGCTCTGGCGCCAGGCGGGCGAGGTGTTAACGACGCAGAGCATCTGCGATCGTCTGCTGGACACATGCCGCAGGCCGGCGGATCCGAATTCGCCCGTTGCCCTGCTTCTGGACCTGGTGGAAAAGCTGCAGCGCAGCGAATTGCGGGCCACCGCCCGTTCCTACGCAGGCAGTGCGCTGCTTGCGGCCTGAGCGTCAGAACTTGCGCGCCACCCAGGAGTAGCTTTCCTCCACGAGACGGACGGGTTTCTGCATCAGGGTGCGAACGCCTTCGGTCGTCGGCAGGACGGCCTTGACGCGCGAGATCGCCCGCATGGCAAGATTCCGCTCCCCGTCTTCCGTAACGTCCATGGTGGCAACCACCGGGGTGGGCGAGGCTGGCTGCTGCGGTCTTTCCACGATTTCCGTCTGTTGCGGCTCCTGGCAGACCGCGATCACCACCGGATAGGGGGCATTGGCGTGGCTGACCAGTTCGCTTTCCGAGCTTGCGCTGCACATCTCAATGCTCGTCCACCGCTTCTGCGAGGTGGCGACGTAGTGGCACTCGGTGCCGCTGTCGTCGCAGCCGAGGATGGTCAGGATGATGATGGCTGCGTTCATGTTCGGTCCCCCGGTTCCTGACGATCATGCCGACAAAGGTGACCCAATCAGGGCGACTTTCCGGTCATCTCCGCCTGAGCTATAGCGGTTTGGAAGACACCATGGGAGCCTGATCCATCCGTGACCATCACAATCGCCATCGAGCCTCCTCGCCAGCCGGAAATCCTCCGGCTCCTGGCGCTTTCCGACGCCTATGCGGCCTCGCTCTACCCGGCGGAAAGCAATCACCTCGTGGATATCTCGAGCCTGGAGAGGCCTTCCGTTCTTTTCCTGGTGGCAAGGACGAATGGAGCAGTTGCCGGCTGCTGCGCCCTGGCCGATGCCGGCGATGGCACGGCGGAGATCAAGCGCATGTTCGTCGATCCCGCCTGGCGGGGGCTGAGAATCGGCAAGCTCCTCCTTGCCGCCATTATCGACAGTGCTCGCCAGTCCAAACTTGATGCCATCCGGCTGGAGACCGGCATCCACCAGCCGGAGGCGATCGGTCTTTACCGGGCGTATGGCTTCACCGACATCCCGCCGTTCGGTGCCTACAAGCCTGACCCATTGAGCCTCTTCATGGAGAAGAGGCTGTCCTGACGGGCGGCGGGACCGGCTGGTATTCCTCCTTGGCCAGATCCGCGGATTGAATCTCGCCGGCATCGGCAAGGCGCACTTCCCGGATCCATTCGCGCCAGATCGAGACGATCAGCGCCATCAGCACCGGGCCGATGAAGAGGCCGAGGAAGCCCATGGTCTTCACACCGCCGACGAGACCGAAGAACGTGGGCAGGAAGGGCAGCTTGATCGGGCCGCCGACAAGGCGCGGACGGACGGTCTTGTCGACGATGAAGAGTTCGACGGCACCCCAGACGAAGAGCGCAATGCCCGCGAAATAGGAGCCGCTGGCCAGGAGGTAGATGGAAACCAGTGTGAAGGAGAGGGGCGCGCCACCCGGAATCAGCGCCATGACGCCCGTGATCACGCCGAGCGTGACGGGTGACGGAACGCCGGCGATCCAGTAGGCGATGCCCAGCACGATGCCTTCGCCGATGGCGATCAGGGTCATGCCTGTCACCGTCGAGCTGATCGTTGCAGGCACGACGCGTGAAATGCGCTCCCAGCGAATCGGAAGGATGCGTTCGCCGAGAAGATCGATCTGGCGGGTGAAGGAGGCGCCGTCGCGGTAGACGAAAAAGAGCGCGATCAGCATGAAGAGCAGTGTCAGGAACAGGTGGAAGACGCCGTCTCCTGCTGCGATCACCGCACGGTAGATGTTGCCTATATTGGCGCCGCTGACGATCTGGATCAGTTCTCCGACGGCGCCCGGAGCGCCGACATGGCTGTCCCATTGCTCGGTCAACCACGGTCCGATGCCGGGCAGGGCAGCAATCCAGGCGGGCACCGCCGCACCGTCGCGATTGACCTCGAGGATCCATGCGACCCATTCGCGCACCTCGCCGATCGTGTAGGAAACGGCGATGCCGATCGGCACGACGAGGAAGGCGATGATGAAGATGATGGCAAGCGTTGCCCCGATCGTCGTGTTGCCGCCGATGTTCTGCAGCATCTTCCGGTAGAGAGGCCAGCTCGCAAAGCCGATCACCAGCGCGGCCAAGACCGGGACGACGAAGCCGTGGAAGAAGTATATCCCCGCGATCACGATCAGCACCAGCAACCACCGGGCGGCCGAAATCGGCGGAATCAATGCGGAGCGGCTATGGGCGACCGGCCCGAGCCAGCGCGGCGCATCTTGCGGTTTTGGGGATCCGTTCACCGTCATCACTACTCCGTTGGTCGCCAAGCATATGGCCTTCACGACAAATTGCACAAGATAACGGCGAAGAACCCAAAAAGGAGCCCGCACACCTTGTCCTGCCATACCTATGCGATAAATATGATGGAATTCAAACAGACCGAATATTCTTCATGACATCATCATCGCGTCGGTTCCTTGTGCGGGATCGGACCTCTTTGTCCCACGCCAAGGTAGAGGCGACGGTAGGCTCTTTCGATACGCTTGATGCGTATCGTCGCTACCTCTCCGGCACCTATATCTTCCGGGCATCCCTTGACGAGAGCATGACCGGCGTCAGCCTGCCTTCGCAGCTGTCCCTTTGGCAGGGGCCCGATCTGCTGACGGATCTGATGCGCAGGGATATGGATGATCTCGACATGCCGCGGCCAGGGCTGAGCTGCATCCAGACGATGCCCGCGATCGGTCCGGACCTGGAAAGCCTTCTGGGCGCCCTCTACGTCATCGAAGGATCTTCACTTGGAGCCCGCGTGCTCTATCGCCGCGCACAAAAGCTCGGTCTGACCGAGGTCTTCGGGGCGCGCCATCTTGCGGCACAGGCGCAGTCCGGGGAGCGCTGGAAGCGGCTCCTGGAACTGCTGGAAGCAGCGCCTGAGCTTGACCTTGACCGAACAGTCGAAGCCTCCGAGGCGATGTTCTTCGCCGTCGGTCAAGCTTTCGAGGAAATGAAGAATGCCTGAAAGCCAGACCGTCGACCTCAGCAACTGCGACCGTGAGCCAATCCACGTCCCCGGAAGCATCCAGCCCCATGGCTGTCTTATCGCCTGCGATCCCTCCGGGACCTCGGTGCTGCGTCATTCCGCGAATGCACCGGCCATGCTGGAGATTCCGGAGGATCTGAACGGCCAGCGCCTCGACGAGGTTCTCGGCGGTGAGGTCGCACATACGCTGCGCAACGCCATTGCGACATCGTCCGATCCGGCTCGGCCGGCTCTGCGCCACAACGTGCTGCTGCCTTGCGGCCAGCGGTTCGACGTCTCGATCCATGTCTTCGACGGCAATGCGATCCTGGAGTTCGAGCCGGTGATGGGCGATACCGATCAACCGCTCGAAGTCGCACGCATGCTGATCAGCCGCGTTCGCAACATCGGCACGGTCGATCAGCTGGTGGAGCGCTCGACGCGGCTGATCCACGCCCTCCTCGGCTACGATCGGGTGATGATCTACCGGTTCGAGAAGGATGGCGCCGGCAAGGTCATCAGCGAGCACAAGCGGCGCGACCTGGAGAGCTTCAAGGGCCAGTATTTTCCGGCCAGCGACATCCCGAAACAGGCGCGCATCCTCTACATCAAGAACACCATCCGGGTGATTTCCAACGCCGACAATACCCGGGTGAACATCCTTCCGGAGCTGGACGAGGCCGGGCATCCTCTGGATCTTTCGTTTGCGCATCTGCGCAGCGTTTCGCCGGTTCACTGCGAGTACCTGCGCAACATGGGCGTTTCCGCTTCCATGTCCATCTCGATCATCGTCGATGGCGAGCTCTGGGGGCTGATCGCTTGCCATCACTATTCGCCAAAGTCGCTGTCGATGCCGCAGCGCATTGCGGCGGAGACCTTTGGAGAGTTCTTTTCGCTGCATCTCAGCGCCCTGAGGCAGAAGGAAGTCGGCGAGAAAAGTCGTGAAGTGCGCGTCGCCTTGGACCGCTTCCTCCAGGTTGCGTCCCACCAGGCGGACATCCGCGCATTGTTCCGGACGTCTCTGGATGAGTTCCGCGCCATGCTGCCATCCGATGGCGTTGGGCTATGGCTTGGCGGCGTATGGACCGCAATCGGCGCCACGCCCCGGCAGGACGAGGCCGCCGTGCTCGCAGAAATGCTGGCGGAGATTTCTGCGGGCAAGGTGTGGCAGAGCCACAAGCTGTCGGCGGATCTCCCCGATCCCGTCAGGCCGCCAGACGGGATCTGCGGTGTTGTCGCCGTTCCGCTGTCGCAGCGATCCCGCGACTATCTGTTCTTCTTCCGCCGCGAAGTGGTGCAGACGCTGAACTGGGCAGGAAACCCCGATAAATCCTATAGCGTCGGGCCGCTGGGCGACCGGCTGACCCCAAGAAAGAGCTTTGCGCTGTGGAAAGAGACCGTGCGCGACCAGGCGCAGCCATGGTCAGAGGCAGACATGGAGGTCGCCGACGCGATCCGCTCCGTGCTCGTCGAGATCGTGCTGCACCACAATGAGCTGATCGCTGACGAGCGTGGCAAGGCGGATGTCCGCCAGCGGATGCTCAACGAGGAGCTCAACCACCGGGTCAAGAATATCCTGTCGGTCATCAAGTCCCTGATCGGCAGTCCGACGGAGACCCAGCAGGACCTGGAAAGCTATGTCGAATCGCTCAAGGGGAGGGTGCAGGCGCTGTCCCTGGCACACGACCAGATCGTCCGCAGCGGTGACGGCGGCATGCTGCGTGAGCTGCTGCAGGCAGAGCTTCGCCCTTATCAGACGGGAGATCGCGACATCCTGCTGCAGGGGCCGCCGGTGTGGCTGGACGCGCGCTCGTTTTCCGTCATGGCGCTCGTTCTCCATGAAATGGCGACGAATGCTGCCAAATATGGCGGCCTGTCCGTTTCCGGCGGCAATCTTTCCGTTCGCTGGTGCCGGGGCGAGACCGATGACTGCGAAATCTGGTGGAGCGAGAGCGGCGGCCCGGCGGTGACTGCACCGGTGCGGAAAGGCTTCGGCAGCGTCCTGATTGGACGCAGCGTTTCCTACGAACTCGGCGGCAGGAGCCAGATCGATTACCACGAGGGCGGCCTTCAAGGCTATTTCTGCATTCCGCCGAGGCATATCCAGGCCGGTGGCGACGACGACGAGATTCAGTCGGTCGAAGTGGAGGCGGACGACGAAACCTTTGCTCGCCCTGATTTTTCGGAGGTCGAGCTGCTTCTGGTCGAGGATCAGATGCTGATTGCCGCCGACGTCGAAACCATCCTGGCGGATCACGGGTTTGACAGGGTGACGACCGCGCCATCGGCAGCGGAGGCCTTGCGCCATCTCGAGCGTTACACGCCGCACATCGCCATTCTGGACGTCAACCTTGGCAACGGCACATCCATGCCGGTGGCGCAGGAGCTGCTTCGCCGGGAAATCCCCTTCGTCTTTGCAACAGGCTACAGCGACCGCTCGATCATCCCGGAAAATCTCGACGTGCCGGTACTGCGCAAGCCATACGAGACATCGGCGCTGATCCACGCTCTTGGGAAGATACTCGCCTCCCGCTGACACGACAGCGGTCGGCGGCGGCGCGACGCTTGAAGCTCGCGCCGCCGTGAGTCAGATGTCGAGGTTTTCGGCGAAGGCCGCCCGGTCCTGGATGAAGCGGAAACGGGCGTCCGGCCTGGTGCCCATCAGGTTGTCGACGGCCTCGCGGGTTCCTTCGAAATCCACATCGTCGATCGCCACGCGCAGGAGCGTGCGCTTGGCCGGGTCCATGGTGGTTTCCTTCAGCTGCGCCGGCATCATCTCGCCAAGGCCCTTGAAGCGGCCGATTTCGACCTTCTTGCCCTTGAAGACCGTCTCCATCAGTTCGGCGCGGTGTGCATCATCGCGGGCGTAGACCGATTTGGCACCCTGGCGGATGACGTAGAGCGGCGGTACGGCGAGATAGAGATGATTGCCCCGGATCATCTCCGGCATCTCCTGGTAGAAGAAGGTGATCAGCAGCGACGCGATATGAGCGCCGTCGACGTCGGCATCGGTCATGATGATGACGCGCTCATAGCGGAGATCCTCTTCCCGATACTTGGTGCGCGTGCCGCAGCCCAGCGCCTGGACCAGATCGGCGATCTGCTGGTTGGCGGAAAGCTTCTCGCGGCTGGCACTGCCGACGTTGAGGATCTTGCCGCGCAGCGGAAGGATTGCCTGGTTGGCGCGATTGCGGCCCTGCTTGGCGGAGCCGCCAGCCGAATCGCCCTCGACGATGAAGAGTTCCGCACCCTCGGCCGTGTTCTGCGAGCAGTCGGCGAGCTTGCCGGGCAGACGCAGCTTGCGCACCGCGGTCTTGCGGTTGACTTCCTTTTCCTTGCGACGGCGCAGGCGCTCCTCGGACCGCTCGATCACCCAGTCGAGCAGCTTGTCCGCTTCACCCGGATTGCCGGTCAGGTAATGATCGAACGGATCGCGCAGGATGTTCTCGACGAGGCGCTGGGCCTCGACGGTGGCGAGCCGGTCTTTCGTCTGGCCGACGAATTCCGGTTCGCGGATGAAGACCGACAGCATGCCGACGGCCGAGATCATCACGTCGTCGGTGGTGATCTGCGCCGCCCGCTTGTTCTGCGTCAGGTCGGCATAGTTCTTCAGGCCCTTGAGAAGCGCAATCCGCAGGCCAGCCTCATGCGTGCCGCCCTCGGGGGTCGGGATGGTGTTGCAGTAGGAATGAACCTGCGGGTCGCCGCCGTACCAAGTGATGGCCCATTCCATGGCGCCATGACCGCCGGTCTTCTCGGTGCGGCCCGCGAAGATCTCGCGGGTGACGGTGAAGTCCTTGCCGAGCGTTGCGGCGAGATAATCCTTGAGCCCGCCCGGGAAGTGGAAGACGGCCTTCTCCGGGAGTTCGCCACCCGGCGGCACGAGGCCCGGATCGCAGGACCAGCGAATCTCAACGCCGCCGAACAGATAGGCTTTCGAGCGCGCCATTCGGAAGATCCGGCCGGGATCGAACTTCGCGTGGTCGCCGAAGATCTGTGGATCCGGATGGAAGCGCACGCGGGTACCGCGACGATTGTGGACCGGCCCCAGTTCCTCAAGACCGCCTTGCGGGACGCCGCGCGAAAAGCGCTGTCGGTAAAGCTTGCGGTCGCGGGCGACCTCGACCTCGAGGAGGTCGGAGAGCGCATTGACCACGGAAACGCCGACGCCATGGAGACCACCGGAGGTTTCATAGGCCTTGCCGTCGAATTTGCCTCCGGCGTGCAGCTTGGTCATGATCACTTCGAGAGTCGACTTGCCCGGCACCTGCGGATGGTTTTCGACGGGAATGCCGCGTCCGTTGTCGCTGACGGTGAGGCAGCCTTCAACATCCAGATGGACTTCGATGAAATTGGCGTGGCCGGCAACGGCTTCGTCCATCGAGTTGTCGATGACTTCGGCAAAGAGGTGGTGCAGGGCCTTCTCATCGGTGCCACCGATATACATGCCCGGACGCATCCGAACGGGTTCGAGCCCCTCCAGGACGCGAATCGAGGACGCTCCGTAGTCGTCGGCGGAGGTCGCAGGATGGCGGGGCTGTTCCACGGGCTTGGCGGCGGTCACGGGCGGCTTGGGCTCCAAAGCGACTGGCGTGGCCAGAGGAAGGTCTGAGAAAAGGTCGTTGTTGTCATCCATCGGGTCAGTCGGTACTACCTGTCGAGGGGCTGAAGGGGATGCCATGTCCACCTCATGCTGTTTCGAATCACCGGCAATTCTGCCAGAAAGCTGGCGTTTCTGCGATGCGGCAGGGAATGTGCTCACCGAGCAATGCTTTGCTCAGCTCGCATTGGCAAGGTGCCGACAGCGGATCGACCGACGGGAGAGAGCCGTGTCCACAGTTCATTTCGCTCTAGCCACAGTTTTTCTGGTCGCGGCAACCTTTGCCGGAGGGCAGGCGCTGGCGCAGCAGGGGCCGATCAAGCCGTACAAGGACGACCTCTTTTCCCGTTTTCGGGTCCTGGAGAGTGCCGACGGTGGTGCCTATGAGGTCATCGACTACCAGGAACTGCGCGACATCAATGAGCGCGATCAGGAGCCCGAGCGGCGGGTGAAATCCACCTATGTCTCGACTGCCGTCAGGCGTGTGCAGGAAAACGAGATGCTGCAGATCGGTGGCCGCGCCATCGAGGTGGCGCGTGTCGGGAAACCCCGGGATGCGGCATTCACGGTCATCTTCGTGCACGGGCGGGGCGGAGACAGACGCCTCGGCGTTAACGACTACAGTTTCGGCGGCAACTTCAATCGGCTGAAGAACCTCGCCGTCAGGAACGGCGGCACCTATTACGCGCCGAGCGTCGTCTCCTTCGACGCCAGCGGAACGGCGGAGATCGCCCTGCTGATCCGCCATGCGTTTGAGCAATCTCGCGGTCGGCCGGTCCTGCTGGCCTGTGCCTCCATGGGCGGAATGATCTGCTCGGGGATCGCCCGAGACCGTGAGGCAGTCCATTATCTGAGTGGAATGGCCGTCATCGGGGGCCCTCCCGACGCCGGCTTCCTGACCACGCCCGCTGCCAAGCGCCGCATGCCGATCTACCTGTCGCAGGGCAGCGCCGACAGCGTCTATCCTGTCGAGGGGCAGGCGGCTGTCTACAGGAAGCTGCGTGCGGCGGGATATCCGGTCCGACTGACGGTCTTCAACACCGGCGGTCATGGCACGCCCATCCGCATGACCGACTGGCGCAAGCTTCTCAATTTCCTGCTGACGGCCGACTGAGGCTTGAACCTTCGTCCCAATCGTTCGTTTTTCGTGGCGTTTGGTGTCCGTCGCACTTAAACCGCTGATCAAGAGCACGGGCACAAAAGCCCGAAGGGAAGGAGACCAACCGATGACACCCGATGTGCGGCCGCTGGTGGCGGGCAACTGGAAAATGAACGGAACCCGTTCGTCGCTCGACCAGATCAAGGCGATCAGCGAAGGCGTGCGCAATGAATTGTCGGAGAAGGTCGAAACTCTGCTCTGCCCTCCGGCAACCCTGATCTATGTCGCGACGGCGATCTGCACCGAGAGCCCGCTGATGATCGGAGGCCAGGACTGCCATCCGGAGACGCACGGTGCCCACACCGGCGACATTTCGGCCGAGATGATCGCCGACTGCTTCGGCACATTCGTCATCGTTGGCCATTCCGAGCGCCGCAGCGACCATGGTGAGAGCGATTCTCTCGTCCGATCCAAGGCCGAGGCCGCTCATGCTGCCGATCTGACCGCCATCATCTGCATCGGGGAGACGGCGGACGAACGCAAAAACGGGCAGACGCTCGAGGTGCTGAAGCGCCAGCTCGTCGGTTCCGTGCCGGATGGGGCCACGGCAGAGCGGACCGTCATCGCCTACGAGCCGATCTGGGCGATCGGGACCGGCGTGACCCCCACGGTGGAGGATATTGCGGAAGCACATGCCTTCATGCGCCGGGAACTGACCGACCGCTTTGGAGCCGAAGGAAAGGCGATGCGCATCCTCTACGGCGGCTCCGTCAATCCTTCGAACGCGAAGCAACTGATGGCGGTCGACAATGTCGATGGCGCCCTGGTCGGCGGAGCAAGCTTGAAAGCCGAGGATTTCCTCGCCATCTACCGGGTCTACGAAGAGCTGACCGCGTAAACCGCTCCGCGAGGGCTTGGAATGCGCGGCCGCCTCATGTAAAGAGCCGCCAATCTTACAAGCATTGCCTTCTGCGGAGGGCAGGGATTTTGCCATGCAAACCGTTTTGATCGTCATCCATCTCATGATCGTGCTCGCTCTCGTGGGCGTCGTTCTGATCCAGCGCTCGGAAGGCGGCGGACTCGGCGTCGGCGGCGGCTCCGGCTTCATGTCGGCACGCGGCACGGCCAATGCGCTGACCCGCACCACGGGTATCCTGGCCGCACTGTTCTTCCTGACATCGATGACGCTCGGCATTCTGGCGCGTTACGAATCGCGTCCGACCGACATCCTCGACCGCATCCCTGCGACACAGGGGACCGGCAACGGTATCCTCGACTCGCTCGGACCGGCCCCGACCGATGCTCCTGCACAGGCACCAGCCGAAGGCGGCGTGCCGACGGGGGGTGCTGCCGCACCGGCGCAGCAAGCGCCTGCAGCCGGAACCCAGGCGCCAGCGGCACCCGCAGGCGACGCCGCCACTCCGGCACCGGCCGCACCCGCAGATCCGACGGGCGTTCCGACCGGTCAGTAAGCGGGGTCACGCGAACATTTCCCGGCAGGCCTAAAGCCTGCCGGTTTTCTTTTGTCCGGATTCAGTGGCTCACTTCAGCAAAGTGAAGAATAGGGCTGGCGGAATCGATTTTGAACAGGTACTCGGTGACTCCCATGGCGCGATATGTATTCATCACAGGCGGCGTGGTCTCCTCCCTTGGTAAAGGGATTGCTGCAGCCGCACTCGGAGCTTTGCTGCAGGCCCGCGGTTATCGGGTTCGCATTCGCAAGCTGGACCCTTATCTCAACGTTGATCCGGGCACCATGAGCCCGACCCAGCACGGCGAAGTCTTCGTGACCGACGACGGCGCGGAAACCGACCTGGATCTCGGTCACTACGAGCGCTTTACCGGGCGTTCGGCGACGAAGACCGACAACATCACCACCGGCCGCATCTACAAGAACATCATCGACAAGGAACGCCGCGGCGACTACCTCGGCGCAACCGTCCAGGTGATCCCGCACGTCACCAACGAGATCAAGGATTTCATCGTCGAGGGCAATGACGACTACGACTTCGTCATCTGCGAGATCGGCGGCACGGTCGGCGACATCGAGGCGATGCCCTTTGTCGAAGCCATCCGTCAGCTCGGCAACGAACTGCCGCGCGGCGCTGCCGTCTACCTGCACCTGACGCTGATGCCTTTCATTCCGGCGGCTGGCGAGTTGAAGACGAAGCCGACGCAGCATTCGGTTAAGGAGCTGCAGGCGATGGGCATTGCGCCCGACATTCTGCTGGTGCGCGCCGACCGGGAGATTCCGGAAGCCGAGCGCCGCAAGCTTTCGCTGTTCTGCAACGTCCGTCCGTCGGCGGTGATCCAGGCGCTTGATGTCGCCAATATCTACGACGTGCCGATGGCCTACCACAAGGAAGGGCTGGATTCGGAAGTGCTGGCCGCCTTCGGGATCGAGCCGGCGCCGAAGCCGCGTCTGGACGCCTGGGAGAAGGTCTGCAACCGGATCCACACGCCGGAGGGCGAGGTGACCATCGCCATCGTCGGCAAGTATACCGGGCTCAAGGATGCCTACAAGTCGCTGATCGAGGCCCTGCATCATGGCGGCATCGCCAACCATGTGAAGGTCAGGCTCGAGTGGATCGAGTCGGAAGTCTTCGAACAGGAAGACCCGGCTCCCTATCTGGAGAAGGTCCACGGCATCCTGGTGCCGGGCGGATTCGGCGAGCGCGGCGCACAGGGCAAGATCAACGCCGCCCGTTTCGCGCGTGAGCGGAAGGTTCCATACTTCGGCATATGCTTCGGCATGCAGATGGCCGTCATCGAGGCGGCCCGCAATCTGGCCGGGATCGAAAAGGCCTCGTCGACGGAGTTCGGCCCATCCGCCGAACCGGTCGTCGGGCTGATGACCGAGTGGGTGAGGGGCAATGCGCTGGAGAAGCGTGCGGCTGCCGGCGACCTCGGCGGTACCATGCGGCTCGGCGCCTATGATGCCACCCTGAAGAAAGACACGAAGATCGCCGAAATCTATGGTTTGGCCGGCATTTCGGAACGGCATCGCCACCGTTACGAGGTCAACGTCCAGTACAAGGACCGGCTGGAGGAATGCGGCCTGGTCTTCTCCGGCATGTCGCCGGACGGTCTGTTGCCGGAAACGATCGAATACCCGGATCACCCGTGGTTCATCGGCGTGCAATATCATCCCGAGCTGAAGAGCCGGCCGCTCGACCCGCATCCGCTGTTTGCGAGCTTCATCGAAGCGGCCCTGGAGCAGAGCCGCCTCGTATAGGCCCGGCCCACAGGAGTTCGAGACCCGGCGGAAACGCCGGGTCTTTTTGCTTTAAAGAGATTTTCTCCGCCGGTGTCTGCTCAGATCCGGCCACCCGAGATCTTTCCGGAGATCCAGTGGAATAGCGTCAAGCGCCCGTTGAGCCCGACGTTCATCGCGCCACTCCAGAAGGCTTTCGTAGTACGCCTTGAGAGATGCCAAGGTTCGGGTTATAATTCGGCGCCTGATGGCAGCCGGCGGGCCACTGTCAGCGGCGATGTCGGTGAAAAGGTCGTCCAGATCCCCGCTCTTTCCTTCATGGCGGTTGATCGTATCGGCGTCGTCTGACTCGTTGATGCGGCTGCGTACCTCGTCCACCGCGTGCACGTTGTGCCAGATGTAGGATGCGCCCTGATTTTCAGAGGCGCTTTCGGGCTGGGGTGAGATGTCGATCGATGCCTCAGGCGTCAGCCTGCTCCCTCCAGCGATACCCTGATCAATCGAAATTCTTTTCATGTTCGTTCTCCTGTTGAAGTTGTCGATGGGCTCAGGAGAACCGCGAGGGAATGGACGCAGCAGTTGAAGTATTTCGCCTGCGGTCAAACGCAGGATCAAACGGCTAGGGGCGATTGGCGATCGAGGCGGCGGAGGCTGTTCATTGCAAATTCGACTTATCGGGCGTCCCGCCATTCTGGATAATCAAGGACAGGCAAGACCGATCCGCGGCCTGCAGGTCTGGGCTGTGCTGGCCCGGGTCCTGCTGTCACGGCGTCCGGTCGAACGACGGTCCCTCGCGGCTGATCTCTTTCCGGATGCACAGGATCCACTGGCCGCCTTGCGATGGTGTCTCGCGTCCCTCAGGCGGGCACTTGATGCACCCCAGGCACTGACCGGTGATCCGATAGAACTCAATCTCCCTGTGACAACGACGGTGGACGTCCTTCTGCTGGGCTCGGGAAAACTCGGCGATGTCGAGTGCAACGGCGAATTTCTGGAGGGGATCGAGCCCAGGAGCAGCGCCCAGTTTTCCACCTGGCTTCTCATCGAAAGGGCCCGGATCGCCGGCTTGATGGACGAGCGCCTCAGGCAGTTCGCGCTGGACGCGCTAGCGGCGCGCGATTTCGAACGCGCCATTCGCTGCGCCCAGGAGGCGTCAGCCCGCAATTCCTATGACGAAGGCGCCCAGATACTTCTCGTCAGATCCCTGGTCGAAGCGGGAAAGCCAGGGCTTGCCAGTGCGCATGTGGAAGAGACGGAGCGAAGATTTCTCGCTGAACTCGGCGAAAGACCTTCCTCGGCGCTGCGTGCGGCACTCGCGCCGCCGCCGCGTTCATCCGCCACGAGTGCCAGCGCCGCCAGTCTGCGTTCACTGATCGAGGCGGGCAGGGTGGCGGTGGATGCGGGGGTGCCGGACAGTGGGCTGGAACTGCTGCGACGGGCGGTCAGCGACGCGGACCATGCCGGTGAGCAACATCTGAAGGCGGAGGCCCTGCTGGAGCTGGGGTACGCTCTGGTTCACTCGGTGCGCGGCCATGACGACGAAGGGGCCTGCACGCTTGGTGAGGCACTGGAGGTGGCGAGGCGCAGCGGCAGTGGTTCGATCGCGGCACGGGCACTTTGCGAACTCGGTTATGTCGATGCCCTGGCGGGCCGACGCCCCTCCGCGGCCCTTCATCTGAAGGCGGGCCTCGAGATCGGCACGACCGTCGGCAGGGTGGCCAAGATCCACGGGGTTACCGCCCTGAACCTTTTTGATTGGGGCCGGCTCGACGAGGGGCTGGCGGCCTATGGGCTTTCTCTGTCCGCGGCCGTCGAGGAGCAGGATTGGCGCGCAGAGATCTGGAGCCATGGGGTTGCCGGATGGGGACTGATCACGGCGAACCGACCCCATGACGCACTCCAGTGCCTGGACCGGTGCCTCATGCTGCTCGATCGCTCGAACTGGATCGCCTTCCGGCCCTTTCCTGTCGCGCTTCGCGCCGAGGCGCGTCTGCGTCTGGGAGAGAGCCCGCAAGTCGTGGTGACGGAGCTGGAACAGGCGTTTGCGCTGAGCTGTCATCTGCGCGACCCTTGCTGGGAAGGGGCCGTCGCGCGCGCCATCGGTCTGTGTGCCATGGCGTCAGACAAACTGGCGCTGGCGGCCGAGTGGATGGCGTCGGCCCACAAGAGCTGCACGCGGGAGACGGACATCTTCGTGGCACTGCTCGTCCAGATCCAGATGGATCGCGTCGAGCTTTACAGGCGCATGGGCCAGACAGAGCAAGCGGAATGGGCCACGCGTGAAGTCCTGGCACTTGCGGCAAGAACCCATGCCGACCATCAATTGCTGCGCGCGGCCGGATGGCTGAAACCGGCTGCCGGCTCGCCCGGCGTCACCGCGGCAACCAGCTTCTGATCCTGCTACACGTCCACTTCGAAGAACCCGAGCGCCTCTTCCAGCTCTTCCTGCTCGTAACCGAAGTGAGACTGGACCACCGTCTCGAGCAGATCATAGATTTCCTTGAGTTCACCGAAAGCTTCCGCCGAGGGATTTTCAATGGCGCTGATGGCTGAGGCTTCCAAGCCTTCGATGAGGGTATGGATGATCAGGTGCTCTTCCGCCAGCCGCTCGACAACCTTGGTCAGGCCCTCGCTGCGGCCCATCAGGGCCGGAAAGATCCATTGGTCTTCCGCCGTATGGTGGAAGGTCAGCATCTGACATTCCTGACCGCAGATGTTTCCCGAGGCGCGGATATTGCGCGTCATGTCCAGTGATGCCACTGCTGCCGCGACGTCGCCTGCGGCGCCTAGCCCGCTGGCGACCCTGTCCAGAACCTGGCGTACCTCCCGCATCTGCTGCAGATGCATGGCATGGATCATCGCCAGGCGCCGGCCGTGCTGCCGCTGCGGCGCGGTCACACCCTCGATCTTTGGGGCTTTCGGGCGCGTTGTGTCGTCCAGCAGGTTTATCGTGAATGGCATCGCTGTTCCTTTGTCACACAAGACATAGAGGACTGCTCGGAGACGTCATAGCATTGCCTGCCGATGGCCACCTACCCGAGATCCTTATAGGCCGCGAGCGCACGGTCACGGGCTTCAAAATGGTCAACGAGCGGCTTGGCATAGGTCTCACCCAGCACGATACCCGCCTTTTGCAGCACGTCCTCCGGCGCTTCGAAAGGACGGTGGATGTATTTGTTGTCGAGCTTTTCCAGTTCCGGCAGGTACTTGCGGACATAATGCCCATCCGGATCAAATTTCTCGCCCTGCAGCAGCGGATTGAAGATCCGGAAGAAGGGCGAGGCATCGGCGCCGGAGCCGGCCACCCATTGCCAGCTCGCCGCATTGTTGGCGGGATCCGCATCGACGAGGGTGTCCCAGAACCATTCCTCGCCCTTGCGCCAGTCGATCATCAGGTCCTTGATCAGGAAGGACGCCGTGATCATCCGCACCCGGTTGTGCATATAGCCCTCCTGCCAGAGCTGACGCATGCCGGCATCGACGATTGGATAGCCGGTCTGCCCCTTCGTCCAGGCCCGGAATTGCCGCTCGTCGAAGGTCCATTGAAAGTCGTCGAAGCTCGGGTTCCAGTTCCGGGTTGCAAGCTCCGGGAACTCGACCAGCAACGTATAGCTGAAGTCTCTCCAGGCGAGCTCGCGGCGGAAGTGCGTGATCTGGGCTGGATCGACGTTGGAAAGACCGTTTGCCGCATGCCAGGCCTGGGCCGGCGAGATTTCGCCGTGGGCCAGATGAGGCGACAGGCGGGAGGTGACCTCCAGTGCCGGAACGTCGCGGCCCGCCTTGTAGTTGCCGAGGCCTTGGTCGAGAAAGATGTTAAGGCGCTCGTGGGCCCCGGCTTCGCCAGGCGTCCAGACATCGGCGAAGGGTGCCGCCCAGTTCGGACTGACCGGCAGCAGCTTCCAGTCCTCGAGTTTCTCGGAGGCCGTGGAGACCGAATGTCCCGCTATTGCCTCCGGTGCCGCGATCGGCTCCCGCGGCTCGCCCAGCGCCTGCAGGGCCCTCCAGAACGGCGTGAAGACGCGAAAGGGCTTGCCGGCTCCGGTGCGTACGGCCGACGGTTCGCTCAGAAGCTGGCCATGAAAGGCCTGGACTGCGACGCCCGCCTGTTTCAATGCGCGGGCGATGTCGCGGTCACGCTCGTCGCGCTCATAGCAGCGATTGAAGTAGACGGTCTCGGCACCCGCCTCAGCCGCCACCTGTGTCAGCACGTCGTCGGCCGGGCCGGAGAGAAGCAGAAGATCGCCGCCCGCTTGCTGCAGCCTCTCCTTAAGCGCCGTGAGTGAGTGATGCAGCCACCATGCCTGTGCGGCGCCTTGTGGCATGGACGAGGCGCTCGCGGCCTCACGAATGAAGAGCGCGATGACCGGCCTGCCGGTCTCGACGGCCGCGGACAGGGCGGCATTGTCGGCAAGTCGGAGATCACGGCGAAACCAGACGATAACGGGCGAGGAGGTGTCGTCAGCCAAGATAGTCTCCATCGAATGCTCTCTCTCGACTACGCCGGGAGGATCGAGACAGATCAGGGCCTTAGCAGAAGAATGGGGCAGGGCGCGCCTGCCGCCAGAGCCGGGGCGTGCGGCGGGCGGACGATCAGCGCGTCCGACGTCGCGAACACCTTCATCATCGAGGAGTCCTGCTTGCGATAGGGATCCGCGACCAGATTGCCCCCTTCGTCCGGCGTCAGTGTCGCCCGAAGGTAGTCCTGTCGCTGATCATTGGACGCAAGCTCACGGGCTGCGAAAGCCTGCGCCTCGCGTCGTCGCTGAGGAAGGTGGGCCAGGGTCCGTACCAGCGGCTCCAGGAACAGGAGGCTGCAGACGAGGCTGGCAACCGGATTTCCAGGCAGGCCGAGAACCTGCATCTCGCCCAGCGACCCCACCATCAGCGGCTTGCCGGGACGCATGGCGATCCGCCAGAAGTCGAGCTCCATGCCGGCCGCCTTGAGGGTCGACTGCACGAGGTCGTGGTCACCGACGGAGGCGCCGCCGAGCGTGACGAGGACATCGGCATTCGCCTTGCGGGCCATATCGACGGCGGCGGAAATACTGTCGCGATTGTCGCGGACAATGCCGAGATCCAGAACCTCGGCACCATTGTCCTCAACCAGCGCCCGGACGCCAAAGCTGTTGGAGGCGATGATCTGGCCTGCGGCTGGGATGCTTCCCGGAACGAGGAGTTCGTCGCCGGTGGCAAGAATGGCCACCAGCGGCTTGCGGTAGACCGTGAGCCGTGGATGGTTCATGGCCGCGGCGACCGTGAGATGCGTGTAGTCGAGCCGGGTGGCCTGCGGCAGTACCGTCTCGCCTTCGGTGAAATCCTGCCCACGCGGACGGATATGCCGGCCGACGGTAACGGCAAACTTCGTCCGGATCCTCTGACCGTCGAGCGGTTCGGCATCCTCCTGGATCAGGATGGTGTCGGCGCCTTCCGGTACCGGAGCGCCGGTGAAGATCCGCACCGCCTGTCCGGCATCGACGCTTCCTTCGAAGGGATGGCCGGCGGCGGCAGTGCCTATCACCGATAGTTCGGCACCGATCTGCGGCGCATCGGCGGCGCGCAGCGCATAGCCATCCATGGCCGAGGCGTCGAAGGGCGGTTGCGTCAGGCGTGCCGCAAGCGGTGCGGCCAGCACGCGACTGTTAGCGTCGGCGAGCGAGACATCCTGCGTGGCCTCGACCGGGCGGGCCCGCGCCAACAGTCTGGCTTTCGCCTCGGAGACCGGGAGCAGGGCCACGTCAGCCGTCCGTCCGATTGTAGGTGCCGGACTTGCCGCCGGTCTTCTCGACGAGCCGGATGCCGCCGATCGCCATGCCCTTGTCGGCGGCCTTGGCCATGTCGTAGATCGTCAGGCAGGCGACGGAGACGGCTGTCAGCGCCTCCATCTCCACGCCGGTCTTGCCGGTCAGCTTTGCCGTGGCGGAGACCCGCAGACCGGGGAGGGCGGGATCCTCGACAATCTCGACGGCCACCTTGGTCAGCATCAGCGGATGGCAGAGCGGGATAAGGTCGGCAGTTTTCTTGGCAGCCATGATGCCGGCAAGCCGTGCCGTGCCGATGACGTCGCCCTTCTTGGCATTGCCTTCGCGGATCAGGGCCAGCGTCTCCGGAAGCATCCGCACGCAGCCTTCCGCGGTCGCACTCCGCTCCGTGTCCGCCTTGCCGCCGACATCGACCATATTGGCCTCGCCGGAAGCGCCGAGATGGGTGAGGGTGCCGTTCTTCGCCATCACTCGGCCGCCACGGAGGCCGTGTCACCGTTCAACAGCATCCGTGTGGCCTTGGCCACATCGTCCTGCCGCATCAGGCTCTCGCCGACGAGGAAGGTGACGATGCCGGATTTCTGCAGGCGCAGGCAGTCGGCATGGGTGAAAATGCCGCTTTCGCCGACCAGAAGCCGGTCATCGGGAACCATTTTTGCAAGCTTTTCCGAGGTGTCGAGGCTCACCTCGAAGGTCCGCAGGTTGCGGTTGTTGATGCCGATCAGCGGTGAGGAAAGCTTGAGCGCCCGCTCGGTTTCCTGCTCATCATGAACCTCGACGAGCACGTCCATCCCGAGAGCGAAGGCTTCATCTTCGAGCATCCGCGCTTGATCGTCGCCGAGAGAGGCCATGATCAGCAGAATGCAGTCGGCACCCCAGGCGCGCGCCTCGTGGATCTGGTAGGTGTCGAACATGAAATCCTTGCGCAGAGCCGGCAGGAAGCAGGCCTCGCGCGCGGCACCGAGAAACTCCGGCGCGCCCTGGAAGCTCGGGGCGTCGGTCAGGACGGAGAGGCAGGTCGCGCCGCCCTCGGCATAGGCCGCCGCCAGTGCCGGCGGATCGAAGTCCGGGCGGATCAATCCCTTGGACGGGCTGGCCTTCTTGATCTCGGCGATGAGGCCGAAGGAACCGTCGGCCTGCTTGGCCTTCAGCGCCCGATAGAATCCGCGCGGCGCCGTCTGGTCCGCGGCCATGGCCTTCAGGTCGGCAAGCGATGTCGTGGCCTTTGCGGCCTCGATTTCCTCACGCTTGTAGATTTCGATCTTCTTCAGGATGTCCGTCATCGACCGACCTCAGTGTTTTTCGTTGGAAACGGCAACCAGCCTGTCGAGCGCTGCGGCAGCGTCGCCGCTGTCGAGGGCGCGGGTGGCAACCTGCATGCCTTCGCCAATGTCGGCCGCCTTGCCTGCCACGACAAGTGCAGCTGCGGCATTGCACAGCGATATGTCGCGGTAGGCGTTGCGGGCGCCGCTGAGCACCGCGCGAAGTGCTGCGGCATTGGCCGTGCCGTCACCGCCCTTGAGGTCTGCGAGTACTGCGTGAGGAACCCCGAAGTCCGCCGGTGTCAGGTCGAAGCTGCGGATCTGACCATCCTCCAGGGCCACGACATTGGTGGTGCCGGTGGTGGTGATCTCGTCCATGCCGTCGCCGTAGACGACCCACACGCGCTCGGAGCCCAGGTCGCGCAGCACTTCGGCAATCGGCATCAGCCAGCGCGGCGAGAACACGCCGAGCAGTTGACGCTTGGCGCCTGCCGGGTTGGAGAGGGGGCCGAGAATGTTGAAGATCGTCCTCGTGCCGAGTTCGACACGTGTGGGGCCGACGTGGCGCATGGCCGAATGATGCATCGAGGCGAACATGAAGCCGATCCCGGCCTCGGCGATGCAGCGGCCGATCCTGTCGGCGCCGATTTCCAGGTTGACGCCGAGCGCGGAGAGCGCATCGGCGGCGCCTGACTTGGAGCTCAGGGCCCGGTTGCCGTGCTTGGCGACGGGCACGCCGCAGCCGGCGACGATCAGCGATGCCAGCGTCGAGATATTATAGGTGCCCGTCCCGTCGCCGCCCGTGCCGACGATGTCGACGGCATGTGCCGGTGCCTTCACCGGAAGCATCTTGGCACGCATGGTGGTGACGGCGCCGGCGATCTCGTCGACCGTTTCGCCGCGCACGCGCAGCGCCATCAGGAAGGCGCCGATCTGTGCGGGCGTCGCTTCGCCCGACATCAGGATCTCGAAGGCCTGGCGTGCCTCGTCGCGGGTGAGGCTGTGGCCGTCGGCGACCTTGGCGATCAGTGGCTTCAGTTCGGCCATGTCGTCCTCACCTTCCTCAGCGGATCGTGCTCGTCACCTGATCGGCGACCGCCTGATTGATCGACACGCCGTAGTCGTTCTGAAGACGGTTGACCATCTGGTCGAGCATGTCGTCGCCGGCGGCTTCCGCCAGTTGCTGCAGTGCCTGGTCATCGGCACCGGCTTCTGCCGGCGACTGCTGCGCGTCTGTCACGGTGATCAGCAGCCGGCTTCCACCATCGGCACCCACCGCTGTCGTCACCAGTCCGACCGGGCCGGCAAATACGGCCGAGACGGCTTCCGGACCGAAGATGGCGTCCTGGCCGTTGCGGCGCAGGCCCTGCTTCGTCTCGACGACAATGCCGAGATCTTCCGCGACGGCTGCAAGCGTCTCGCCGCCCTCGACCCGCTCCTTCAGCTGGGTGGCGCGGGCGCCAAGCGCTTCGCTCTGCTGTTCCGCCGTCCAGTCGGTGACCACCTGCTCGCGAACTTCGTCGAGCGTGCGGTCGCGTTCCGGAAGCACTTCTTTGACTTCAAACCAGACGTAGCCGTTATTGCCGAGCGAGACCGGGAGCGGCTGCGCGCCCGGTTCCGTCCGGAAAACTTCAGTCAGAAGCGTCTCCGCAGCCGGCAGGGTCTCCAGCCTGTCGCCCTGCTGGTCGTTGCCCGATGCGTCGACCGTCACTGTCGCGACGTTGAGGTTCAGTTCCTTCGCGGCTTCCTCGAGAGTGGCACCCGTGGCGCGGATGTCCTCGAAGCGATCATGGGCATTCATGACTTCCTGTGACGCCGCGGACAGTGCCATCTGTTCGCGGATGTCGCCTTCAACATCCTCGAACGAGCTGGTCGTCTCCGAAGTGATGTTGGTGACGCGCAGGATGACCGGGCCGAAGGCGCCGTCGATGACATCGGTGGTGCCGCCTTCGGTGGACACTGCAAATGCGGCCTCGGCGAGGGCAGGGTCGGGCATGTTTTCCCGGCTGAAGTCGCCGAGGAGCACATCGCTTGCAGTCTTGCCCTGATCGGCGACCAATTGATCGAACGTCCTGCTGCTGTCGCGCAACTGTTCTGCAGCGGCTTCGGCCATCTCGCGGTTCGGATAGTTCAGTTGTTCAATCGTGCGCGTGCCACGGGTGGTGAAGCTGTCTTTCCGGCGCTCATATTCCGCACGGGCTTCCTCCTCCGTGATCGAAGAGGCGTCGGCCAGATCGGACGGCTCCAGGGTCACATAGGTGAAGGTGCGGTAATCCGGCGCGCGGTAGCGGGCCTTCACCCCCTCGAACCAGGCGGCGAGAACGTCGTCGGTGGGCATCTTCACCGGATCGATATTGGCGTTCGACAGAAGCAGGTAATCGACGCTGCGGGTCT
This sequence comes from Pseudorhizobium pelagicum, assembly GCA_000722615.1. GTDB lineage: Bacteria > Pseudomonadota > Alphaproteobacteria > Rhizobiales > Rhizobiaceae > Neorhizobium > Neorhizobium pelagicum. The sequence continues at coordinate 237,179 of JOKI01000004.1, forward strand.
CGTCGCGGTACTGCTTCAGCGCCTCGAGCATGACCTGTGGCGGCTGGAAGCCGTCCGAGACGGCCTCTACGACCTGGCTGCGGACCGCCACCTTGCTGCGCTCCATGATGTAGTCGTCTTCGCGAAGGCCGGCATTGTTCAGGCGCGACCTGAAGAGATTGCGGTCGAACTGGCCATTGCTGCCCTGGAACGCGGGGTCTTCCGCGATCAGCATCGCCAGCCGGTCTTGCGACAGGCCGAGCCCCATGTCTTCCGACAGCTGGTCGAGTGCGGCGCCGGCGGCGAGTTGCGAGTAGACCTGCTGGTCGATCCCGAAGGCGCGCACCTGGTCCGGCGTCAGCTGCATGCCGAACTGGCGGCTGATGCCGGCAACCTGCCGCTGATAGGCAATCGCGAATTCCTGCGTCGAGACCTCCTGGTCGCCGACCGTCATGACGGTGTTGGCGTCGGTGGCGACAAGCGAAGTGGAAATACCCCAGACGGCAAAGGATGCGACCAAGAGCAGAAGAAGAGCCTTGGCGACCCAGGTGCGGGAAGCATTTCGGAGGGAATTGAGCATTGCCTACGTACCTTACAACATGTCCGACCGCCGGATCAGGCGGGATGATCGACTGTCTCTAGAACAATCCATGACAGAATTGAAGGCATGCGAATGCAAAAGCGGGTGAGGCGGGCACTTTGCGCGCTGACTAGGGATTTAAGCCGAGACGCCGGATCAGCGAGGCCGCATCGGCCGGCGCCCGCACCTTGGCATCGTTGTCGAAATACACATAGACGTCACGGCCTCCAGGCCGTGGGGATGAGGCCTGTAGCACGCGCTTTGCCTGGCTTGGGTCCTCGCCACGCGCCCACGCGCTTACCAGCGCGGCCCAGTTGTCCAGCGCACCGTCGTCGTATCCGCTGACATAAAGCTCCTGCGCGCCGTGCAGCCGACAGTAGACGAAGTCGGCAGTGAGATCCATCAGCAGCGGCCATTCCACCGTATCTGCAACGACAAGAGCGGCACCGTAATGGCGCAGCATCTCGATGAACTCCGCACAGGCAAAGCTCTCGTGTCGGATCTCGAAGGCATGCCGCAGAGGACGGCTGGTGTCGGTCTCGGTCGCGGAGCGGCCGTCGAGGCGCGCGTCGTGCTTGCGGGCAAGAGCTGCGGCTTCCTCCGTATCCTTTGGAAGCAGCTTGAGAAAGGTCTCGAATCGCGTCGGGTCGAACCGCATGCGGGGCGGAAACTGCCAGAGGACAGGACCGAGCTTGTGACGCAGGTTGAGGAGGCCGGAGGCAAGGTAGTTGGCAAGCGGGATCTCGACATCCCGCAGGCGCTTCATGTGGGTGATGTAGCGGGATCCCTTGACGGCAAACACGAAGTCGTCCGGGGTCGTCTCCCGCCAGGTGTCGAAGTCCCGGGGCATCTGCAGCCCGTAGAAGGTGCCGTTGATCTCGATGCTCGGAAAACTCGATGCGGCATAGCCGAGTTCCCGCTTCTGGGTCAGGCCCTTCGGATAGAACACGCCCCGCCAGGGCTTGTAGGTCCAGCCGGAGATGCCGATGCGAATAGCGCCTGCCGTGCTCATGCCGTCCCACGTCTCACCACAAAAGCAGCCGGATCCCCCGACGTCGTTCGGGTCAATCAAACGTCGTCTGCGCGGCTATGTTCCCGGCGCCTATTTGGTGAAGATGAAGAAGGCGCCGAGGGCGATGAAGGCAAAGCCGACGCCCTGTTTCCAGTGGAACGCCTCGCCAAGATAGAAGACGGAGAAGAGGACGAAGACGGAAAGCGTGATGATTTCCTGGATGGTCTTCAACTGCGCGGCATTGAAATAGCCGTAGCCGATGCGGTTGGCGGGAACCTGGAAGCAGTATTCGAAGAAGGCGATCCCCCAGCTGACGAGGATCACCAGATAAAGCGCCTCCGTCTTGAACTTCAGATGCCCGTACCAGGCGAAGGTCATGAAGACGTTCGAAAGGACCAGAAGACCAATGGTGGCGAACGGGACGGCAGTGGAGGACATGGGAATGGGTATCCGCTGATGATGTGCGCAAGCGCAACCATGTTCCGATGAGTCGGGCAAGGGGCGAGGCTGGTCCGGCGCTTGTTGCCGCCGTACCGCAGGCGCCGGTTCTGACATTGGCGCCCCTTCCGGCAGCTGATAGGAGGGCGGATCAGCATGCAGACGATCGGCACCAATCTGCCGGCGACCGATTGCAAATGGACCCCGCCGTGAATGAAACCTCTTCCCATGTGCAGTCGGCCGATACCTCCGGACCTGCGCAATCCGACGCCGGCGGCGCCTCGAGACGTCTGCTGCTGGGGGCGAGCCTTGTCCTGATCGCGTTCAATCTCCGGCCGCTTTTCTCGAGCGCTTCCGCGCTGCTGCCAGAAATTCGCTCGGAGTTGGGGCTTGGCGCCGTCGGTGCCGGCCTCCTGACAACTCTGCCGGTCGTCTGCCTCGGCGCCTTTTCGCCGCTTGCGCCGCGTCTTGCCCAGCGGCTGGGAACAGAGCGGACCCTGCTGGCGGTGGTGCTGATGCTCGCCCTCGGGACCGCCATGCGCGGCGTGCCGTCGCTCACTTTACTCTTCCTCGGCACCGCGATAGCCGGCGCCTGCATCGCCGTCGGCAATGTTCTGCTGCCCGGTCTGGTGAAGCGGGACTTCCCGGACCGCACCGCGCTGATGACCGGCCTCTACACGATGGCGCTGTGCGGCGGCGCGGCAGGGGCCGCGGGGCTGACGTTGCCGATCGAGCATGCCCTCGGCAATTCCCTCGGCGCAGCACTCGCCGTCTGGGCGCTGCCGCCGGCCATTGCCGCCGTGGTCTGGTTGCCGCAGGTGCTGATGTCGAAGACCGTCGTAACGGCAGGCAGGGTGCGGGTGCGGGGGCTTTGGACGGACAGGCTTGCCTGGCAGGTGACATTGTTCATGGGCCTTCAGTCCGCCCTGGCCTACTGCGTCTTCGGCTGGCTCGTGCCGATCCTGCGCGAACGGGGGCTCGACGGCGTTGCTGCGGGCGGTATCGTTTCGGTCTCGGTGATGGTGCAGGCGGCCGCCTGCCTGGTGGTGCCCCACATTGCCGTGCGGGGCAGGGACCAGCGCGTGATCAACGCGGTGCTTTGCCTGTTTTCGGTCGGCGCACTCCTCGGTCTGCTGTTTGCACCGCTGTCGACCGTCTGGATCTGGGCCGTGCTGCAGGGGATCGGGCAGGGCGGACTGATTGCGGCGGCCATGACCACCATCGTGCTCCGGTCGCCAGATTCGCTGATCGCCTCGCATCTTTCGGGCATGGCGCAGTGCGTCGGTTATCTGCTGGCCTCGATCGGGCCGCTGATCGTCGGCCTCATCCGAGGCTGGACCGGCAGTTTTGCGACCTGCGGCGTGCTCTTCGTCGCGCTGGGTCTGGGCGCGGCCTGGTGCGGCTGGCGCGCGGGGCGCACCGCCTATGTGCAGGTCGAGACCGACGGCCCTGTCGACTGACTATCCGTGCAGCGTCTCGCGGTGCCGCTGCAGCCGCTGGCCATAGGCCTGGCTGATGCGGTCGAAGATGATGGCGATGCCGACGATCGCCAGGCCGTTGAAGAGCCCCAGCGTGAAATACTGGTTCGAGATCGCCCGCAGCACCGGCTGCCCAAGACCCTGGACGCCGATCATCGAGGCGATCACCACCATGGCAAGCGCCATCATGATCGTCTGGTTGATGCCGGCCATGATCGTCGGGAGGGCGAGCGGCATCTGCACGTTCCGGAGCTTCTGCCAGCTCGAGGAGCCGAAGGCGTCCGCAGCCTCCAGCACATCCCTGTCCACGAGCCGGATGCCCAGATTGGTGAGCCGGATCATCGGCGGAAGCGCATAGATCACCACGGCGATCAGGCCCGGCACCTTGCCGATCCCCAGCAGCATCACCACCGGAATCAGATAGACGAAGCTCGGCATCGTCTGCATCACGTCGAGCACCGGGTTGACCATGCTCTGCAGCCGGTCGGACCGGGACATGGCGATTCCGATCGGGATGCCGACAATGATGGAGATCACAGTGCAGACGAAGATCATCGAGACCGTCTTCATCGTGTCTTCCCACATGTCGAAGTAGCCGATCACGAGGAGGGTTGCGACGCAGCCTCCGACGATCTTCCAGTTGCGGCTGGCCAGCCACGCGATGGCGCCGATCAGCAGGATGATCAGCGGCCAGGGCGTCCGCGTCAGGAACCGCTCGGACTCGATCAGGAAGAACTGCAGCGGATCGAAGAAGGATTCGATGCTGTCGCCATAGGCCCGGGTGAACGCGCGGAATCCCTCGTCGATCGTCTTCTTGAGGCCCCGCAGCACGTCGTCGTCCATATGCGGGAAGCTGGACAGCCACTCCATCGAGACGTCTCCAGATGTTAGAGGAAGGCCGTCGGCCGCGCCAACGGCGACGCGGCGCCGGCGATCTGCGCGGGGCAGACCGCCGGCGCCGTCAGCGGCAGATCACAGCGACGACTTCACCTTTTCCGCCACCTCTGGCGAGACCCAGGTGGTCCAGAGGTCCTCGTTCTCCTTCAGGAAGTGCCTGGCGCCGTCCTCTCCGGTCGCCTGGTTGTCGGTCATCCATGCCATCAGCGCGTTGACGGTGGCGTTGCTCCAGGCGCGCTTGTTCAGGTAGTCCATGACGTCCGGACCGGCGCGCTCGGCAAAGCTTGTCGTCAGCATCGTCTGGACCGTGTCCTTCGGCCAGTCGTTCATCTTCGGGTCGGCGCAGTCCGCCACGGTGTTGCAGCGCTTCCACTCCGCGTCGTCATACGGCACGCCGTGGCCGAGCTTGACCATCTCGTACTTGCCGAGAAGAGCCGTCGGCGCCCAATAGTATCCGACCCAGCCCTTGCCGCCTTCGTAGGCCTTGGCAATGGAGCCATCGAGACCTGCAGCGGAGCCGGTATCGACGAGGGTAAAGCCTGCGTCTTCGGCGCCGTAGGCCTTGTAGAGCTGAGCGGTGGCGACGGTGCCGCCCCAGCCGGCAGGTCCGTTGTGGATCGCACCCTTGCTGGCATCTTCCGGATCCGGGAAGAGTTCCGGATGCTTCAGAACATCCTCAATCGTCTGGATCTGCGGGTTGGCGTCGGCGATGTACTTTGGGATCCACCAGCCCTGAACGGCGCCATCGGACAGGGCGACTGCGGCTCCGACGAGCTTTCCTTCCGAGACGCCTCGGCCGACGACTTCCGGAAGAAGATCGACCCAGCCTTCCGGTGCGAGATCCGGTTCGCCTTTTTCGACCATGGACGTAAGGGTGGGGACGGTATCCCCGACGATGATCTCGGCATCACAGCCGAAGCCTTCGTTGAGAATGAGCTGGTCGAGCGCGGCGAGAACCTCGGCGCTCTGCCAGTTCATGCTGGCAATGGTGACGTCGCCGCATTCGGCGGCGGCGACACTCGCCCCCGTGACCGAGAGACCGAAGGCGAGGCAGGTGGAGGCAAGCAATCTGTTCATCTATGGCGTTCCCCTGGTTGATGTCCGCCGCAGGACGGACGTTCGCCGGCGTTTCCTCCACGCCGGTAGATGCCTGAAGCGAGGGGTCTTCTGCCCCTTCTCATCGCACAGGAGTTTTGCAGGCCTGCAGGGCCGCACCGTTCCATTTGCGCCGGGCTCTTTGCCGTTTCCGCCAAGCGGCAGCGGGAAGCGATCCGGCGCGCCGGAAAAATTCGGGTCGGCGCTCTCCCTTTCCCGGGCGGGTGATCCATATTGTCGATCGAGGCATAGAGCTATGACAGAACCGGTCATGCCGGGGGTTCAGTTACGGAGGGTTCATACATGCACATCCTGAGGAAAACCGCAGGCGTCGCGCTTGCGATCGTCGTATCGGCCGGCGCGGCCAGCGCACAGGTGGTCGTCTCGTCGAAGATCGACACCGAAGGCGGCGTTCTGGGAAATATCATCCTGGCGGTCCTGAATGCCAACGGCATCGAAACGACCGATCGCATCCAGCTCGGCGCCACGCCCGTGGTGCGTGCCGCCATCACCGCCGGCGAGATCGACATTTATCCTGAATACACCGGCAATGCCGCCTTCTTCTTCGAGAAGGCGGACGACCCGGCCTGGAAGAATGCGGCCGAAGCCTACCAGCAGGCAAAGACACTCGATTACGACGCCAACAAGATCGTCTGGCTGACGCCGTCGCCCGCCAACAACACCTGGGCGATTGCTGTTCGTGAGGATGTCGCGCAGGAAAACAGCCTCAGCACGCTCTCCGACTTCGGGCAGTACGTGTCTGGGGGCGGCGACGTGGTGCTGGCGGCGTCTTCGGAATTCGTCAACTCAGCCGCGGCACTCCCGGCCTTCCAGACGACCTACGGCTTCACGCTGACGCCGGAGCAGCTGATCACCCTCTCGGGCGGCGATACAGCGGCCACCATCGCCGCCGCGGCCAATCAGACCAATGGCGCCAATGCAGCGATGGTCTATGGCACCGACGGCGGCATCGCTCCGTCCAATCTCGTGGTGCTTGAGGACGACAAGGGCGTGCAGCCGGTCTATCAGCCCGCGCCGATCATCCGCGAAGAGGTTCTGAAGCAGCATCCCGAGATCGAGACCCTGCTGCAGCCGGTCTTCGAGAAACTCGATCTCGAGACGCTGCAGGATCTCAACGGTCGCGTTCAGGTCGGCGGCGAACCCGCCAAGGCGGTCGCCGAGGAGTTTCTCACCCAGAACGGCTTCCTCAAGTAGTTGCCCGGTGGTTTCGCCGGTGCCAACATGCCGGAATCGGCGAAACCGCACTGAGGGATGCCCTTGACCTTTCGCATCGACAAGCTCGGCGTCCTGATCGTCGTCCTTGCCATCTACGGCGTGCTGTCTCCCTTCGCCACGCTTAAGGCAAACCGAATCGTGCCGGGGGAGGGGTTCGACATCCTCGAAGCCCTGCCTGGCGGCTTCGGGCGGCTGATGCTGTTGGCTGTCGTTGGCGGGGCCGCAATGGCGCTGCTGCGCCGGGAAGCCCTGTGGCGGCTGCTGTCGGCGTCCGTCGTGCTGGCCGCGCTGTTTGCCTGTGTCGGCCTTGCCGCAGCCTATCTGACGCCGGCGGACAACAGCTATGCGCGAGTTTCGCCGGCCTCCGGCTTCTGGATTCTGCTTTTCACGTTCTCCCTGCTGGCGACGGACGGCATCAGCCGGATGAACCCGCGCCCGTCCGTGCGCCTCCTCTTTCTCGCCCTGGCCATCGGGATCGTCTCGGTCATCCTGCTGTCGGGACTCTGGACCGATCTCTCGGTGATGAAGGAATATGCCGCGCGCGCCGACGTGTTCTGGACGGAAGCGTCGCGGCATCTGTTGCTGGCGCTCGGGTCCCTGATTGCCGCCGCCGTCGTCGGCTTGCCGATCGGCATCTTCTGCGAAAGGGTTCCCGCGCTCCGGTCAGCCGTGCTCAACACGCTGAACCTGGTCCAGACCATACCCTCGATCGCCCTCTTCGGAATCATGATCGCGCCGCTCGGCTGGATTGCCGCGAATGTGCCCGGCGCCTATGCCATCGGCGTGCGCGGCATCGGAGTAGCGCCGGCGTTCGTGGCGCTGTTTCTCTACTCGCTCCTGCCGATCGTCGCCAATACCGTCGCAGGTCTCTCCGGCGTGCCGCGGCAGGCACGCGAGGCGGCGCGCGGTCTCGGGATGACGTCGGCGCAGCGGCTGATCAGGGTCGAATTTCCGCTGGCCTTGCCGGTGATCCTGACCGGCATCCGCATCGTGTTGGTGCAGAATATAGGCCTGGCAACCATTGCGGCCCTGATCGGCGGCGGCGGGTTCGGGACCTTCGTCTTCCAGGGGCTAGGCCAGACGGCGACGGACCTCGTGCTGCTCGGGGCGCTGCCGACCGTGGCGCTGGCCTTCGCGTCGGCCGTGGTACTCGACGCATTGATCGACATGAATGCCGTTGCCCCGCCCAGGAAGGATACCCGATGATCGAGATCGACCATGTGTCCAAGGTCTATGACGGCAAGACCGTCGTCGACGACATCTCGCTGACGATCGAGCCGCACACGATCGCCGTCATCGTCGGCACCTCCGGATCGGGCAAGACGACGCTCCTGCGGATGATCAATCGGCTCGTGGAGCTCGATGCCGGCATGGTCCGGCTCGACGGCGAAGACAATCGGACGATCCCGGGCTACGAACTGCGGCGCCGGATCGGCTATGCCATCCAGGGACACGGCCTCTTTCCCCACCGGACGGTGGCGGAAAACATCGCGACGGTTCCGCGCCTGAACGGGTGGGACCGGCGCAGGACGACGGAGAAGGTGAGGGAGCTTCTCTCGCTCTTCCAGCTTGACCCGGACGCGTTCGGACCCCGCTATCCCCATGAACTTTCGGGCGGCGAACAGCAGCGGGTCGGGGTGGCCAGGGCGCTTGCAGCCGAGCCCAATGTGCTGCTGATGGACGAGCCCTTCGGCGCGCTCGATCCGATCATTCGCGCCAAGGCGCAGGACGACCTGCTGGCGATCCAGAAGCATTTCGGCACCACGATCATCCTCGTCACCCACGACATGAACGAGGCCTTCCATCTCGCCGACAAGATCGCCGTCATGGATGGGGGTCGCCTGCTGCAGTTCGGCCCGCCGGACGAGCTGGTGCGCCGGCCGGCAACGGGCTTCGTCGAAGCCATGGTCGGTGCCGGGGACAGGCCCTTCCGCTTGCTGTCCATGCGCCGCGTCGCCGATGCCGCCGAGGCGGGTGAGGCGAGTGGCCCGGCGCTGGCGGCCTCGATGAACCAGCAGGATGCGCTGGCGGAACTGATGTGGTCCGGCCGGCCTGCGGCCCCTGTCGTCTCCGCCGATGGCACCATGACCGGGCGCGTGACACTGGACGCCCTCCTGAAGCGTGCCCGAGGCGCGCCATGAGCAGGGTTACCCCCACGCTCCTGCGCGCGCTTCTGCTCGCCCTGCTCGTGACATTCCTGCTGGCGCCCGAGACCTTCGAGCCGCTGCTGCGGCCGCTGGTGCAGCAGAACGCGCCGGTGATCTATGCCCAGGGCAATCTGATGTCGCTTACCCTGCAGCACCTGGCCACGGTGTTTGCCGCGACGCTGGCGGCAACCATCGTTGCGGTCAGTCTGGCGGTGCTGGTCAGCCGCCCGATCGGCGCGGAATTCCTGCCGCTGTCGCGCAGCCTCGTCAACATCGGCCAGACCTTTCCACCGGTGGCGGTTCTGGCGCTGGCCGTGCCGGTGGTCGGTTTCGGGGAGAAGCCGACGCTGATTGCCCTGTTTCTCTACGGGCTGCTGCCGATCTTCGAAAACACGCTGACGGGCCTGACGACGCTGCCCCGCGCGGTTGTCGAAGCGGCGCGCGGCACCGGCATGACGGGCTGGCAGCGGCTGGTGAAGATCGAGCTGCCGCTGGCCATGCCGGTGATCCTCGCCGGCATCCGTCTCTCCGTCGTCATCAGCCTGGCGACCGCCACCATCGGCTCGACGGTCGCGGCGCGAACGCTCGGTGAAGTCATTATCGCCGGACTGCAGTCCAACAACCTGGCCTATGTGGTGCAGGGCGGCCTGATTGTCGGGGCGCTGGCGGTGCTGATCTACGACGGATTTTCCGCAGTCGAGAGACGGCTGGCAGTCCGCTCGTGAGGGATGGCGTGCGGCCGATCTTTCGGCACCGAACTGGTGCACGAGGAAACCTTTAACCGCATCACGCAGTTAGTTCCTCCGAACAGACAAGGAGGAATTCGATGTTCGCAAGAGTGCTGACCACAACTGCCGTCGCCTTCACGCTCGCCACAGCGGCCATCGCCCAGACATCCGGCGGCGCTGCCGTGACGGGTACGACCGAAGCATCCGGCGCTGCGGGCGCAACCGGTACCACTTTGCTGACGCCCGGCGCGGCAGGTAGCGCCACTCCGGGTACAGCCAGCGGCATCGCAACCGGTGACGCAGGAACCGGTACCGGCATCTCGAACTGCGGCGCCGACACCTCGATGCATGGCACCGGTACCGCCGGAAGCACCGGCATCGCCGACATCGGAGCTTCCGGCACGGGAACAGGATCGGCAAGCGTCAATACCTGCTGACGCGAAGGCCGGAAGGGCAAACCTTCAAGCGTCTTTCCGGCGATATGCTTTGAGATCTGGCGCGCAACGCGGCCGTGCTGGTGGCGGAAGAGGTGGGATTCGAACCCACGGTACGGTTTCCCGCACGCCGGTTTTCAAGACCGGTTCCTTAAACCACTCGGACACTCTTCCTCGGGCCGAAATGGCTGTACAGCCTGGGCGGGAAGGCGTCAACCGCAGGAGGATCGGATTACCCAGAGCGGGGGACGTCACAGGCATGGTCGAGTTTTGGCCCTCGACCGCTACCGCGGCTCGCTCCAGAGGTTGAGGTAGGTCGGGTCGAACTCGGCGATGGCCTGAAGCCGGTCCCAGTCGAGGACGGTGATCGTCTGATTGGTCCAGGAGATGACATTCTCCTGTCGAAGCGCCTGGATAACACGGTTGATGTGCACGAGGGACAGGCCCATCACGTCGGCCATTTCTCCCTGCGACAGAGGGAAATGGAAGCTCCGGCCATCAACCCGATCGATCGCCTGCAGCCGGACGTAGAGTTCGCAGAGAATATGAGCCAGGTGGGACGACTTGGAGCGGCGCCCCATGGCGACGATCCATGACCGGTGGATCGATCCGGTGATCAAAGTGTCAAGCCACAGCATGCGGGTCAGATGCGGGACCTGCTCGGTGATTCTCTTGAGACCGGCGTGATCAACCAGCACCACCGTGCAGGGCGAGAGGGCGGAAATGCCGTGATCCATGGTCTTCAGCAGGAAGGCATGCAGGTCGACGAAATCGCCGGGGACGTGCAGCGAGGTGATCTGGCGGGCACCTTCGTGTGTCAGCTTGTAGCGGCCGGCAAATCCCTCCACGAGCAGGGTGCTATAGGTCGGCCGCGAACCGTCAGCGACAATATCCTCCCCTTTCGCAAACCGGCGTTCGCGGATTACGATCTCACTCAGCCTCGTTCTATAGCTGTCCGGCAGGACGTCGCGGCGTTCGAGGTTTCTGAACAGGGTTTCGATCATACCGTCTTCCTCTTCGGCTGCCTCACTGGAAACACTCCTGAATCTCCACCATGGTGCATACAACAAGGCTTGGAGCATAACCGAAAGCCCATGGGTATTAAAAAATATCAAGGTCATACCCGTTTCGCGCCTCCCGTCCATTGCATCGGAAGACGCCGCACGGCGAGCCCGGCGACGAGTGGATGCGCATTAGCTCTTGGTTAACCACGTCGCAGCAATCCGCGGACTATCCCCAGAAATCATTCGCATTTTCGCCATGTTCGAACCAAAGAGTGGCACCGTTGCATCATCGCTTCCGTGCTGCCTGTGCCGGAAGCGAGCAACGGCTGCATCAATGGGATGTCTGCAGCGAAGACTTGAGGGGCTTACGGGTTTGAAATTCAGCAGCGGCGCGCTTTCGCTTTCGGCGAAATGGCTAGGGATCACGATGGTCGGATTGAGCGTTGCATCCTGTGCAACGACTGAACCGCCCACGAAGAAACCCCGCAGCAAGGAATATTTTTCCGAGAAGGAATACGGCGTCAAGGCAAGCCCTCGCGTCACGGCGGAGGGTCGTACCGTTCCAAAGGGCGGCGGCCGCTTCATGGTCGGCAAGCCTTACAACGTCAAAGGCAAGACTTACGTCCCGAAGGAGGATCCGTCCTACAACAAGAGCGGACTTGCCTCCTGGTACGGCTCCGCATTTCATGGACGGCTTACGGCCAATGGCGAGGTCTACGATAAGGAGCACCTGTCGGCGGCCCATCCGACGTTTCCGCTGCCGAGTTATGCGCGCGTGACGAATGTCGAGACCGGCTCCTCCGTCATCGTGCGCGTCAACGACCGCGGCCCCTTCCATCCCGGCCGTATCATCGACGTCTCGTCCAAGGCCGCCGAGCTTCTCGACATGAAGCGTGCGGGCACCGGCAAGGTCAATGTTCAGTACGTGGGGCGAGCCCGCATGGACGGACACGACATGCCCTATCTGATGGCCTCCTATTCCCGCAAGGGCGATCGTCTGCCGTCGCTCTATCCGGAAGGGCAGATTGCGACAGGGGTCATGGTGGCCTCGAACGAACCGCTTGGCGATCAGTTGCAGAGCTATTCTGCGCCCGTTCCCGTTCCGATGGCCCTCAGCGGCCCGACGCCCAGCGGACCTGTCACGACAACCACACAGGCCTTCGATGGCTTTACGACGGCGGTAGAATTCGCCGTCCTTCCCGAGGTAGGCCCCGTGCCGGCCGAGCGACCCAACTACGGTCTTGCTGCCAACGGCGGAACCTTGTCCGCGGCCTATACGGTCGAGCCGGTATCGACGGTCGATCTGGTGTTCGACGCCGTGCTGGTTCGAAATGACGGTCTGACCGAGCAGTCGATCCTCTCCCATGCGAAGCGTCGTTCTGTCAAAAACCCGGTCGAGTGATCGAAACGCAATTGCCCGTGCGCAAGCATCTTGCTACGCCTGTCGCCTCGTGGGTGATGGGGCAATGATGCGGTTTCTGGTTCTTTCGGTCCTGGCACTTCTGCAGTTGCCGATACTCTTCCAACCCGTGCTGGCGCAGGAGCGTTCAGCGGCCATCGAGACAGTGGCCAAGCAGCTTTACATGGTCGAGGCGAAGACAGGTACCGTCCTGCTTGCGGTCAATGAGAACCAGGCCTTCTCACCCGCGTCGCTGGCCAAGCTGATGACGGTGGAAGTGGTCCTCAGTGCGCTGGAGCGCGGCGAGATCACCGAGCAGACAATGTTTCCAGTCACGGAATATGCCTGGCGCAATGGCGGTGCTCCCTCCGGGACGACGACGATGTTCGCCGCCCTGAACTCGCAAGTGCCGGTCATCGATCTCATCCGCGGCGTCGTGATCCAGAACGCCAACGACGGATGCATCATCCTCGCGGAGGGCATCAGTGGGTCGGAGGCGCAGTTTGCGACCCGAATGACGGCGCGGGCCAAGGATCTCGGCCTCGGACGCTCCACCTTCGGAAATGCCACCGGCCTGCCGGGCGCCCAGAGCTTCACCACTGCCCGCGACCTCGTGGAGCTTTCCCGCCATATCCACCGGACCTATCCGCAATATTATCCGCTCTACGCGCAGCCGGATTTCGAGTGGAACAAGATCTTCCAGCGCAACAAGAACCCGCTGCTGTCGCTCGGCATCGGCGTCGATGGCCTGGGCGCCGGCTATGCCGAGGGTGCCGGCTATGCCGCGGTCGCCTCCGTGGAGCGCGATGGGACGCGGCTCTTTCTGGCACTCGGTGGACTGGAAAACGACAGGGAGCGGCTGGACGAGGCACGCCGCCTGCTGGACTGGGGGCTCTCCGCCTTCGAGACGAAGATCCTTTTTCAGGCCGGCGAGGTCATCGGACAGGCGAGCGTCTATGGCGGCCAAGCCCGCTACATTGACCTGGTGGCCAAGGAGCCGATCGACATCTATGTGCCGACGGACAATCCGGAGCGGCTGACGGGCCGGATCGTCTACAAATGGCCGTTGCGGGCGCCGGTGGCCGAAGGGCAGGGGGTCGGCTCTCTGCGCATCTTTTCCGGCGACCGACTCGTCCGGGAGGTCGATCTCTTCACCTCCCAGCCGGTCGCCACCGGAAGTCTGAGTTCACGCGCCACCGACGCGTTGCTGGAGTTGATGTTCTTCTGGCTTTGAACGGATCGCGGTTTCGCAAGCCGACGACATGCGATAAACAGCGCAAGAGTTTCGGCCTCGCCAAAAGGCGAACGGCAAGCGTGCCGGAAGAATGAAGAGCGCATCGGTTGGCAAGACGATCAGGTTTGTTTGTGACGTTTGAAGGCGGCGAAGGGGCGGGCAAGTCCACGCAGATTCGCCGGCTTGCGGAGAGCCTGCGACGGCGTGGCCGCGATGTTCGGGTGACCCGGGAACCCGGCGGGTCGCCGGGTGCGGAGGCCGTGCGGCATGTGCTGCTGTCGGGGGCGGCCGAGGAATTCGGCGTCCGCATGGAGGCAATCCTGTTTGCCGCAGCCCGCAACGACCATGTGGAAGAGGTGATCCGTCCGGCGCTCGACAGCGGTGCCGTCGTGCTCTGCGACCGCTTCATGGACTCCTCGCGCGTCTATCAGGGCGTCACCGGTAATCTCGAACCGGATTTTCTCGAGGCCTTGCAGCGGATCGCCATCGATGGTCTCGAGCCGGACTGCACAGTGATCCTCGACCTTCCCGCCGAGAAGGGCCTGGCACGCGCCCGCAAGCGCGGCGGTTCGGGTGCGCCGGACCGCTTCGAGCGCGAAGAGTTGCAGACCCACGAGAAGCGCCGCGAGGCCTATCTGGAGATCGCCGCGGCCGACCCAGACCGCTGTCGGGTGGTGAATGCCGATCGTTCTGAGGAGGAGATCGCCGCGGACATCCTCGCGCTCGTCGAGCCACTGGTGGACGAACTGTCGGCAAGACCTGCTGCCGGCGTGGAAACCGTCGAATGAGCGAGGAAGCGCACGATGTCCTGGACGGCGCGATACCGCCCCCGCGCAATCCGAACCTTTTCGGCCACCAGGCGGCCGAAGCGTTTCTGGCCCGCAGCTACCAGTCCGGCAAGGGCCACCATGCGATCCTGATCGAAGGGCCCGAGGGGATCGGCAAGTCGACCCTGGCCTTCCGCTTCGCCAATCATGTTCTCACGCATCCAGACCCTGCCACGGCGCCGGATCACATGGTGGCGCCCGATCTCGACGCTCCCGTGACGCGGCAGATCGCATCCGGCGCATCCCATAACCTGCTGCATCTGACGCGGCCGGTCGACGCGAAATCCGGCAAGCTGAAAACGGCCATCACCGTCGACGAGGTGCGCCGCGCCGGGCACTTCTTCGCCCAGACGTCGGGCACCGGGAACTGGCGCATCGTCATCATCGATCCCGCAGACGACCTCAATCGCAACGCTGCCAATGCCATCCTCAAGATCCTCGAGGAGCCGCCGCGGCGGTCGCTGTTCCTGGTGCTGTCACATGCACCGGGAAAACTGCTTCCGACGATCCGGTCCCGCTGCCTGCCGCTGCGGCTGTCTCCGCTCAGTGACACGGATCTCGCCAGCGCAATGGCAGCACTCGGCCTGCCGCTCGAAGGAGGGCGGACGGCGGAGACGGTGCTTGCCATGTCGAAGGGAAGCGTGTCGCAGGCACTGAAGCTCCTGAACTATGGCGGCGCCGAAATCGTCACCGCCTTCACCGACCTTCTGGCCGCCGAGGGGGCCACGGCCCGAAAGGCGATGCACCGCCTGGCTGACGTGCTGTCGGCCAAGGACAGCGACGTGATCTTCGGCTTTTTCCTGCAACACCTCGGCGAACACCTCGTGGACAGGGCGCGCGCCGCGGCATTTGCCGGCGACATTGGCTCGGCCGATCGCTACGCCCGGCTTGCCACGGATATCGACGAGAAGATCACCGTCTCCCAGGCTTACAACCTCGACCGCAAGCAGACGATCCTGTCGATCCTCGAGGCTGCCCACCGCTGATCGGTCCGGGAACGGGTTGCGGTACGGTGCAGTGCGGCGAAGTTTGGGTTTCGCTGCTGCGAAACATGCGCTAAGAGCCTGACGACAATCATAGTGCTCGAGTGAAACGATGCCGGACAAGACACCCTACTTCATCACCACCGCGATCTCCTATCCGAACGGCAAGCCGCATATCGGCCATGCCTATGAACTGATCGCGACGGATGCGATGGCACGCTTCCAGCGCCTCGACGGTAAGGACGTCTTCTTCCTGACGGGCACCGACGAGCATGGCCAGAAGATGCAGCAGACAGCGCGCGCCGAAGGCATCGAGCCTGCCGCGCTGGCGGAACGGAATTCCAGCGAATTCCGCGAGATGGCGCGCCTTCTGAACGCCTCCAACGACGACTTCATCCGCACCACCGAGCCCCGGCATCACGAGGCCTGCCGCGCCATCTGGAACCGGATGGCGGACAATGGCGACATCTACAAGGACAGCTATGCCGGCTGGTACTCGGTGCGCGACGAGGCCTACTATCAGGAAGGCGAGACCGAGGTCCGCGACGGCGTTCGCTATGGACCCCAGGGAACGCCGGTGGAATGGGTTGAGGAGGAGAGCTACTTCTTCAAGCTGTCCGGCTATCAGGACAAGCTGCTGCAGTACTACGAAGAGCATCCGGACTTCATCGGACCGGCCGAACGCCGCAACGAGGTGATCTCCTTCGTCAAGTCCGGCCTGAAGGACCTTTCCATCTCGCGGACGACCTTCGACTGGGGCATCCCGGTTCCCAATGATCCGGCGCATGTCATGTACGTCTGGGTCGACGCTCTGACCAACTACATCACCGCCACCGGCTACCTCGAGGACCCGCATGGGCCGCGGGCGAAGTACTGGCCGGCGGATGCGCACATCATCGGCAAGGACATCATCCGCTTCCACGCGGTCTATTGGCCGGCTTTTCTGATGTCGGCGGGCCTGCCGCTTCCGAAGCGCGTCTACGCCCACGGCTTCCTGCTCAATAAGGGCGAGAAGATGTCGAAGTCGCTCGGCAATGTGGTCGATCCGGTCAACCTGGTGAACCACTTCGGGCTCGATCAGGTGCGCTACTTCTTCATGCGCGAAGTCTCCTTCGGACAGGACGGCAGCTATAGCGAAGAGGCCATCGGCACCCGCATCAATGCCGATCTCGCCAACGGCATCGGCAATCTGGCCAGCCGGTCGCTGTCGATGATCGTCAAGAACTGTGACGGCAAGATTCCGCAGCCCGGCGCGCTGACGGAGGAAGACACGGCAATGCTGGCCACTGCCGATGCCATGATCGGTGCCTGCCGCGAGGACATGGGCAAGCAGCTCGTGCATCGGGCCGTGGCAACGATCATTGCCGTCGTATCCGAGACGGACCGCTATTTTGCGGGCCAGGAACCCTGGGCGCTGAAGAAGACGGATCCGGAGCGGATGGGAACGGTTCTCTATGTCACCGCAGAAGTGGTGCGCCAGATCGCCATACTGCTGCAGCCCTTCGTGCCGGATTCGGCGGCGAAGCTGCTCGATCTGGTTGCAGCCCCTGCCGACAAGCGCGATTTCGCGGCTCTGGGAGAGGCTGGTCGCCTCGTGCCGGGTACGCTGCTTTCGGCCCCGACGCCCGTCTTTCCGCGCTATGTCGCCCCCGAGGTCAACGACTAAGAAGCCCGTCATGCTGATCGATACGCACTGCCATCTGGATTTTCCCGATTTCGCCGATGAGCGCGACGATCTGATCGCGCGCGCCCATGCGGTCGGCGTGCAGCAGATGGTGACAATCTCGACGCGGGTGCGCAAGCTGGAGAACCTGCTGGCGCTGACCGCCCGCTATCCCTCGGTCTTCTGCTCCGTCGGAACACATCCGAACAATGCTGCCGAAGAGCTGGACATCACCGCCGACGAGCTGGTGCGGCTGGCTGAAAGCCACGAGAAGATCGTCGCGATCGGCGAGGCAGGCCTCGATTATTTCTACGACACGCAGAAGCCCGAAGACCAGCAGACGGGCTTTCGCCGGCACATCGAGGCTGCGCGCCGGACGCAGCTGCCGCTCGTCATCCACAGCCGCAGCGCCGACGAGGACATGGCGGCGATCCTGACGGAGGAAACAGGGAAGGGGGCTTTCCCCTTCATCCTGCACTGTTTCTCAGCGGGCCAGGCTTTGGCCGAGACCGGTGTCGCGCTCGGCGGCTATGTGTCGTTCTCCGGCATCCTGACCTTCCCGAAGTCCGGGGAACTGCGCGATATCGCGAAGACCATCCCGCACGACAGGCTGCTTGTCGAGACGGACGCACCCTATCTGGCGCCGAAGAGATGGCGGGGCAAGCGCAACGAGCCGTCCTATGTGGTCAACACGGCCGAAATCCTGGCGGAGACGCTGGACGTCGAGTTCGAGGAGATGGCGCGCATCACCACCGAGAATGCTCTTCGGGTCTTCTCCAAGATGCCCAGGCTCTGATCCCATGGAATATCGCCGCCGGTTCACGATCCTTGGCTGTGCCTCTTCGCCGGGTGTTCCGCGGATCAACGGCGACTGGGGCGACTGCAATCCCGCCACCCCCCGCAATCGCCGCACGCGGGCAGCCTTTCTCGTGGAGCAGTTCGCGCCGGACGGCGGTTGCACGACGGTCGTCGTCGACACGGGGCCAGACTTCCGGGAGCAGATGATCGCGGCCAAGGTGCAGCGTGTGGATGCGGTTCTGTTTACCCATGCGCATGCCGACCATCTGCACGGCATCGATGACCTGCGGGGCTATTTCATCCTGCAGAAGCACAGGATCCCGATCTATGCCGATGCCTTCACCATGGATCGGATCCGGCTGGGCTTCGGCTATTGCCTCGAAACGCCGCCGGGCGGCAGCTATCCGCCGATCGTCGAGCCGCGGATCATAGGGTCGCTGGACGAACCGATCGTCATCGACGGTGCCGGCGGACCGATCGAGGTGCTGTCCCATTATCAGGAGCATGGCGACATCCATTCGCTGGGTTTCCGGTTCGGCGACGTCGCCTATTGCAGCGATGTCAGCGACTTTCCACCCGAAAGCCAGAGCAGGCTCCGCGGGCTCGACATGCTGGTGATCGATGCCCTGCAGCACAGCTACCATCCCAGCCATCTGTCGCTCGGTCAGGCGCTCGACTGGATCGGCAAGCTTTCGCCGCGCCGGGCCATTCTGACCCATATGCACATCCCGCTGGATTACGACGCCGTCATGCAAGCGACGCCGGACCATGTCGAGCCGGCCTATGATGGTCTCGTCTTTGAAGCGACCATTGCCATCTAAGCCCGCCGCCCGCGAGCCGTGTGCGACGGATCATGGTTCCGTCGCGGCGTCCAATGGCGCAGCGGCAGCGCGATAGCGCTGCACCGCGATCAGCCCGAAGAGAGCGACGGCAACGCCAGCGCCGATGACCGTCAGCGTCACGGCACGCTCCGGTCCCGCCGCCTCCAGCCCGACCGCAAACAGGAAGGGTGCGAGCGCCGACGAAAACTGGCGGGCGGCCGTGACCCAGCCCAGCCGGGCGCCGTATCCGGCGCGGCCGAAGAGTTCAAGCGGAAGCGTGCCGCCTACGATGCTGGCAAGACCCGACCCCAGACCGAACAGGATGGCAAATAGCGCCAGTCCCGGGAGCCATGGCGTCGTGGACAGAAGCGCCGTAAGCGCCAGTGCCAGCAGGCCGGCCGAGATCGTCGCCAGCACGGTTTGCGACAAGCGCCCGCCGAACACCATGTTCAGAAGACGGCTCGCGACCTGCGAAGGTCCAAACAGCGCCGACACCATCAGCGCTGAGGCTCCCAAACCCAATGCGCCGAGCAGCGGCACCATGTGGACGAGAATGGAGGCCAGCACGAAACCTTCGACGGCAAAGCCCGCCAGCATCAGGAGAAAGATGCTCTGGCTGGAGACGGCAGGGCCCACGGGTCTGTTTTCTCTCGATGGTGAAACGGTTGTCGACACCGGCCGGGCGCTTTCCGCCTCCCGCGGAAGCCGGGATATCCACCAGTGGATTGGCAGGCAGAGACCAAGGTTCAGGACCGCAAACAGGAGGTAGATTTCGCGCCAGTCGAAGTGGGTATGGAGTGCCGCCGTCAGCGGCCAGAAAAGCGTCGATGCAAAGCCGGCAATCAGCGTCAGATGGGTGATGCTTGCCGGTGCGCGGCTGCCGCCGACCTGGACGATCGCCGCAAACGCCGTGCCGTAGAGCACGAAGCAGGAGGCGAGTTCCATGACGACCAGCGACAGGGTGAATGTCACCGGGTGGGACGACATGGCCGCACAGGCCAGCGAGACGGCTGCCGCGATCGATCCCGGAACCATCAGCCGACCAGCGCCGTAGCGATCGGCCCATTTGCCCGCCTGGGGTGCCAGCAGGCCTCCCGTCAACAGCGCAAGCGACAGGATGCCGAAGAGCCAGTCCAATGGCAGGGACAGATCCTGCGCCATGGCGGGTGCCAGAATGCTGAAGGAATAGTAGAGGGTGCCGTAGCCGATGATCTGCGTTGCCCCGAGCGCCCAGATCATGAGCGCGGGGGCCTTTCGGTCGGTCATTCGGCAGGTTCCATCTGGCTCGGGTGAGGCGCGGCGTCACTGCATCCGCAGCCGGGCTTGCCCTCCTGCTTCGCCTCGAGGTCCGCCTTGCAGCAGGCATCCGTGCCGGCGGGAGCGGGGCCACCGCAGCAGCTGGCCGATGTCTGCGATGATGGTGCCGCGCTGCACACGCCGGTTTCCGGCAAGACAAGGTGAACCTGGCGGGCGGCGTCATGATCGCCTGCCAGTTCGGCGACCACGGAACGAACCTGTTCGTAGCCGGTCGCCATCAGGAACGTCGGTGCCCGGCCGTAGGATTTGGAGCCGACGATGAAGAAGCCGGGCTCCGGCTGTGCAAGCTCCACCACGCCATGCGGCGGCACCGATCCGCAGGAATGCAGGTTGGGGTCGATCATCGGTGCAAGGAGGCGAGGGGCTTCCACCGCCGGGTCCAGATCGAGGCGGACCTCTCTCAGCATATCGAGATCCGGCCGGAAACCGGTGGCGACCACGATCCGGTCGACCGCCCGTTGGTCCGGCCTGCCGTCGTGGAGAGCGTCGACCTGCAGTCTGCTGCCGTCCTGACGGATCGCCTGAACGGCGAATGGTGCAAGCAGTTCGACATCTCCCGCAGCGATGGCCTCCTGCGCCGCCAGGCCCAGGCTTCCGCGCGCAGGCAGCTGGTCGTTCAGTCCGCCGCCCAGGAGCCGCTCGATACGGTTGCGGCGCAGGGCCCACAGGACGCGTGTCTCCGGCGAAATCCGCCGCAGCTCCATGAGTGCCAGCACCACGTTGATGGCCGAATGCCCGCTGCCGACCACCAGGACCGAGCGTCCGACATAGTGCTCGCGTTCCGTCCCCAGGACGTCGGGGAGCCCGTAGGCTATTCTGCTGGCGGCGCCCGTCTCGCCGATCGCAGGCAAGCCGTCCGTGCCAAGCGGGTTGGGACGGCTCCAGGTGCCGGAAGCGTCAAGGACAGCGCCGGCCAGGACAGAGTGCTCCTGACCCTGTCCGTCGACATACCGGATCTGGAAGGGCGTCGTATCGCGCCCTGGCGTCGTCATCTTGTCCATGCCCAGCCTGCCGATCGCGGTGACGGTGCAGCCGGCGCGGATGTGCGGGGCGATCTCTGGAAGGGCTGCCAAGGGCTGGAGGTATCGGTCGACGATTTCGCCTCCGGTCGGCAGTTCGTCCGGGTTCGGCGCCTCCCACCCGTGCATGGTCAGAAGATTGACGGAGGCGGCCTCGAGCACATATCGCCACGGAGAAAAGACCCGGACATGTCCCCAGGCCCGCAAAGCGGATCCGACGGATGCACCTTGCTCCAGCACCAGGGGCTGCAGGCCTCGCCGAACAAGTTGTGCCGCCGCCGCCAGCCCGATGGGGCCAGCGCCCACGATGGCGACCGGAAGTTCCTGGTGGGCAATCATCGCATTTCTCCTTCCGTTATCTTAGAAGTTTCGAAATTTGCAGGCAAATCCAATCGCGTCAGTCTTCTGTTGTCGCGGCTTCCTCGGCGCGGCCGTCGGCGCAACATTCGTCGGCAAGATAACCGATCAGCGACGACATCGCCTTGTAGTTGGCCCTGCAGATCAGTGTCGTGCCCTGACGCTCCTGAGTCACGAGGCCGGCCTCGATCAGCTTGCGGCAATGGTGCGACAGCGTCGATGCGGGGATGTCGACCTTCTGCTGAAGCGCACCGACGGCCAGTCCATCCAGCCCCGCGCGGACCAGCGTCCGGTAAATGCGCAGACGCGTCGGGCTTCCCAGCGATTCCATCTGTGATGCGGCTGTTTCTATGTTCATGGAAATAGATTGCTACGATCGGACCCGGACGTCAAGTGGTTATTCGAACTTCGTGGAAATAAGCATCCGGCAACAGGTCGAGATCTGGAACTCGATCCTGCAGGCTTGCATGGTGCTTCGACCCGTGACCATTGATCGGATCCTGGCACCCGAACCATGTGGTGTGCACCGGGATTTGCGCACTTGGAAAAGTGTAATGCAGAGGAGGTGTAACCGGCAGCAGACCTTCGGGACATCATCGCCATCAATTTTCTTTTTGGCGCAGATCTGCTTCAAAAGCTGATATGGTTCAACAGTATGGCGATGAAACTTGATGTCGTTGGGGAGCAGGACGCTTGGAAATATCCGCACAGTGGTCGACATCGGCACCAGCCATATCGCTAATACCCACAGCAGATAAGTTCCATAATCTATCTTATGCGATCTTCGTGTGTAGCCGCAAAGTTAGAATGTCCTGTTTCTG